>CAWHJT010000017.1:0-244409 GCA_963829735.1 uncultured Actinomycetes bacterium | reverse complement strand
GGCCGCGCACGGGATACTGGTCCCGTGAAGGCGATCGTGATGCGAGAGCACGGCGGCCCCGGCGTCCTCGAGCTGCGGGAGGTCCCCCGTCCGGAGCCGGCCCCGACCGAGGTCCTGGTCCGAGTCGCTGCGGCGGGAGTCAATCCGGTGGACTGGAAGGTCCGCGAGGAGCCCTGGCTACCCGACCTGATGGGCGAGCCGCCGCTCGTCCTCGGGTGGGACGTCGCCGGCACCGTCGAGGAGGTCGGCTACGGGGTGACTCGTTTCGCGCCGGGCGAGCGCGTCTTCGGCATGCCGTGGTTTCCTCGCCTGGCGCGCGCCTACGCCGAGTACGTCACCGCGCCGTCGCGCCACTTCGCCCCCACCCCCGAAGCCCTCGACGACGAGGCCGCGGGCGCCCTGCCGCTTGCGGGCCTCACCGCGTGGCAGGCCCTGGTCGACACCGCCGGCGTCCAGGACGGCGACCGCGTCCTCATCCACGCGGCCGCGGGCGGCGTCGGCCACCTGGCCGTGCAGATCGCGAAGGCCCGCGGCGCCCATGTGATCGGAACCGCCCGCGCCGAGAAGCACGACTTCCTGCGCGACCTCGGTGTCGATGAGCCGGTCGACTACACGGCCGGGCCCTTCGACGAGGCGGTCGCCGACGTCGACGTCGTCGTTGACCTGGTCGGCGGCGACGACTACGGCCTGCGCTCGCTGAGGACGCTGCGGGAGGGTGGCCTCTTGATCGCGGTCCCCGCGGGCGTCACCGATGCCGTCGCCGCCGCAGCCGACGAGCAGGGAAAGCGAGCGACCGGCCTCCTGGTGGAGCCCGATGCCGCGGGCCTCGAATCGCTGGCCGCCCTCGCCGAGGCGGGCGCGCTCCAGGTCGTGGTCGAGGAGAGGCTTCCCCCTCGCCGAGGCCGCCGCCGCGCACGAGCGGCTTCAGGCGGGACGGGCGCGCGGCAAGATCGTGCTCACCGTCTAGCTTCCGGTGCCCGTGGAAAGAGCGCCAGACAGGAACGTCGTCGGCGGAGAGCTCCTGGAGTGCTCGGCCGAGCCGCTCACCGGGTTCTACCGCGACGGCTGCTGCGCGACCGGGCCCGAGGACCTCGGCAGCCACACCGTCTGCGCGATCCTCACCGAGGAGTTCCTCGGCTTCAGCCGCCGGGTCGGAAACGACCTCTCGACGCCCATGCCGCAGCTCGGCTTTCCGGGCCTTGAGCCGGGCGACCGCTGGTGCCTATGCGCGGCGCGCTGGCTCGAAGCGCACGAGGCGGGCTGCGCGCCGCGGGTACTGCTCGCCGCGACGCACGAGCGGGCGCTCGAGCTGATCGAGATCGACACCCTGCTCGCCTACGCGATCGAGCCCGAGGGAGCTGCTGAAGAGCCGTCGACCTAACGCGGAGCGATCGGCGAAACCACGGCATCATCGCGCCTGGGTGCCGTTGCGCCGCGCCGGTCCCGGTGAGAGGCTTCGGGCATGGAGCGGGCGTTCCTGGAGCGCGACCGTGAGACGGAGGCGCTCAGCGGGTGGCTGGAGGACGTCGGGCGGTCCGGGAACGGCATCGTGGCGCTCGTCGGCGGTGAGGCGGGGGTCGGCAAGACGACGCTCGTTCGCCGCTTTTGCGATGAGCGCGGCCGCCCGCTCGTGCTGTGGGGCGTGTGCGATCCGCTGGCGACGCCGGCGCCGCTCGGGCCGGTCGTCGAGGTCGCGGCGCAGCTCGACGGCGCGGCCGCTGAGGCGATCGCCGGCGGCGGGCGGCCGTATGAGGTCGGGCGGGCGCTGCTGGAGGACCTCGCGGGCGAGCGGCCGGCGATCGTCGTGCTCGAGGACCTGCACTGGGCCGACGACGGGACGCTCGACGTGCTGGTCTACCTCGCGCGGCGCGTCGAGCGCGCGCCCGCGCTCGTCATCGGTACCTACCGGGACGAGGGCTCGGGCCCGGCGGACTCGCTGCGCTCGGCGCTCGGCCTGCTGGCGACGGCGCCGCGAGTGGAGCGGCTCGCGCTCGAGTCGCTGTCGGCGGAGGCGGTTCGCACCCTCGCCGACGAGGCAGGCCGCGACGCGGACGCCGTGTTCGAGACGACGCGCGGGAACCCGTTCTTCGTCACCGAGCTCCTCGCCTCGGCGCCGGGCGAGCTGCCCGCGAACGCGCGCGACGCCGTGCTCGCGCGGGTCGCCCAGCTCGACGACGACGCTCGCGCGCTCATCGACCTGGTCTCGGTGGTGCCGCCGCGGGCGGAGCTGTGGCTGCTGGAGGCGATCCCGGACGCGCCCGTCGACGCGCTCGATCGCTGCCTCGCTGCCGGCGTCCTGGAGCGCCGCGCCGGCGCGGTGTCGTTTCGCCACGAGCTGGCGCGGCTCGCGGTCGAGGGCGCGCTGAGCGAGGAGGCCGGCGCGGCGCTTCACCGGCAGGTGCTGGCGGCGTTGGAGGAGGCGGGCGCCGAGCCGGCGCGCCTTGCCCACCACGCCGCGGGCGCCGGGGACGCGGCGGCGCTCCTGCGCCACGCGCGGGCGGCCGGTGAGCGGTCGGCCGCGCTGGGCGCGCACCGGGAGGCGGCCGAGCAGTACGGGCGCGCCCTGTCGGTCGCCGACTCGCTGCCCGACGCCGAGCGCGCGGCGCTCCTGTCGCGCTACGCGTTCGAGCGCTACCTGACCGACCGGCTCACCGACGCGATCGACGCTCAGCGCGAGGCGGTCGAGCTCCTGCGCGCCGCCGGCGATCGCGCCGGCGAGGGCGACGGGCTGCGCCTGCTGTCGCGCTTTCTGTGGTTCGGGGGGCGAGGTGAGGAGGCGGAGGCCGCCGGGCTCGAGGCCGTGGCGGTGCTCGAGGAGCTGCCGGCGGACGCGGCGCTCGCCCGCGCCTACTCCAACCTCGCCCAGCTGCGGATGCTCGCCTACGACACCACGGCGGCGATCGAGTGGGGCACGCGGGCGCTGCGCCTCGCCTCGGAGCTGGGCGCGGAGGAGATCGTCGTCCACGCGCTCGCCAACGTCGGCACGGCCGAGGTGCTCGCCGGGCGGGAGGCCGAGGGCCGGGCGAAGCTCGAGGAGAGCCTCGGGCGCGCGCGGGCGCTCGGGCTGGACGACGACGTCGGGCGCGCCTAC
Organism: uncultured Actinomycetes bacterium; assembly: GCA_963829735.1. Classification (GTDB taxonomy): domain Bacteria; phylum Actinomycetota; class Thermoleophilia; order Solirubrobacterales; family 70-9; genus AC-56. The sequence goes on along the minus strand of CAWHJT010000017.1, from coordinate 241,318 downwards.
GCCAACCTCTCCTCGCAGGCGCTCGAGCGCCGGCAGTTCGCCCTCGCCGACCGCTACCTCGCCGATGGCATCGCCTTCTGCGACGAGCACGACCTCGCCTCCTACGGCCTCTACCTGCGGGCCTGGCGCGCGCGGCTTGCGCTCGACAGCGGCCGCTGGGCCGCGGCCGCCGAGCAGGTGGAGGAGGTGCTCGCCCATCCGCAGGCCTCGCCGCCCACGCGGATCGTCGCCGGCGTCGCCGGCGGGCTCCTCGCCGTCCGCCGGGGCGAGGCCGAGCGCGGCGAGGCGCTCCTTGCCGACGCGCTCGCGCTCGCCGCAGCCGACCGGCGAGCTCCAGCGGCTGGGCCCGGTCGCCGCGGCCCGCGCGGAGGCCGCCTGGCTGCGGGGCGACACCGAGGGGGTCGAGGAGGCGACGGCCGGGGTCGCCGAGCTGGCGGCCGAGCGGCGACACCCCTGGCACCTCGGCGACCTGGAGGTATGGCGGCGGCGCGCCGGGTTGGCGGTGAGGGGTGGCGATGTCTCGCCGCCCGCCGCCGCCGAGCTGGCCGGCGACCACGCGGAGGCGGCGGCGCTGTGGAGCGATCTGGGCTGCCCGTACGAGGCGGCGCTCGCCCTCGCGGGATCCGACGACGAGGCGGATCTGCGGCGCGCCCACGCGGAGCTCACGCGGCTGGGCGCCGAGCCGGCGGCGCGGATCGTCGCGCGGAGGCTGCGCGCCGCCGGGGCGCGCGACATCCCGCGCGGCCCCTATCGGGCGGCGCAGGAGAACCCCGCCGGCCTCACCGCGCGCGAGCTCGAGGTGCTCGCGCTGATGGCCCGGCCGCTTCGAAACGCGGACATCGCCCGCGAGCTGGTGATCTCGCCGCGGACCGTGGACCACCACGTCTCGCGGATCCTCGCCAAGCTCGGCGCCGGCAACCGCATGGAGGCCGCCGCGGCCGCGCGCGAGCTGGGCCTGGTCGAAGACCGGTAGGGCCGCGCGAAAAATAGGCGGAAACGCCGATGCGCACCCGGCGCGAGCGCGCGATCCTCGCCCCAAGGCAACCCAGAAGGAGGATGCAAATGGGCGCGAGCGAGAACGGCAGCGGCAACGGCAAGGTCGTGATCAACCTGGCGACGGGGCTCGAGGATCCCGAGCGCGTGATGATCGCGTTCCTGGTCGCGGGTGCCGCGGCCTCGGAGGGAAAGCAGGCGACGATCTTCCTGACCAAGGAGGCGGTGCGCCTGGCGCTGCCCGGAATCGCCGAGGGCGTGGCGTGCGACGGGTGTCCCCCGCTGCCCAAGCTGGCGGCGCAGTTCGCGGAGGCCGGCGGGCGGATGCTGGTGTGTCCGATCTGCTTCAACTCGCGCAAGCTGGACGAGGACTCGCTCGTCGAGCACGCGCAGATCGGCGGTGCGACGCCGCTCTGGCAGTGGATCGGCGAGGGCGCGACGGTCTTCAGCTACTGACCGGGGCGCAGGTTCGCGCTTCCGACGCCGCTCTTGCGCGGTGGTACGGTCGGGGCCCGATCCCAAGGACAGGAGAGAGCGCATGCATGCAGTCGTCGTGAGGGTCACCGTGAAGGATCGCGAAGCCGCAACCCAGGGGCTCAGGGACGACGTCGTCCCAGCCGTGTCGCAGGCGCCCGGCTTCGTTGCCGGCTACTGGACGCGCAAGGAGGGCTCCGACCAGGGGCTCTCGATGATCGCCTTCGAGTCCGAGGACGCCGCGAACGCCGCTGCCGAGCGGATCCAGTCGATGGCGCCCGAGGCCGTCACCGTCGACGAGGTCGAGGTGCGCGAGGTCGTCGCCAGCGCCTAGCGCGCTACGACCAACTGGAGCGGGCGACCGAGCTCGCGACCGAGGGTCGGCGCGACGAGCTGACCGAGATCGAGCGATCGCGCGTGCCCGTTTCGGAGCTGATCGAGACGTACGACCTGGAAGAGTTCGTCGAGCGGGCCCGAGAGCGCGGCCCCGCGGGGCGGCCCGACGCCGGCGATGAGGCTAGCATCATGCATCACGATGCAGAGGAGGACGACTACCGTATCTGCTGAGGAGCACGCACTCGCCACGCTCGAGGCTGAGGCGCGGCGGCGCGGCGTCTCGCTTAGCACTGTGCTGGCTGAGGCCGTCGAGGAGAAGGCCGACGCCATCCGCGGCTCGCGGCGCCCTCGCACTGGGGTGGCTACCTCCACGGATGGCCGCTCGGCGGCTGAGCTCACCTCCAAGCCCGTCGCCCGCCCGCCGGCTTAGCACGCCCGGATGGCGCTGATCCTCGATACCGGTCCGCTGCTCGCGGCGCTCGACGCGAACGATCCCGATCATCGGCGCTGCGCGGAGCTGATCGAGGAGGCTCGTGTGAGGATCTCGTCGTCCCCACCCTCGTCCTTGCGGAGCTGGACTACTGGTGTCTGGAGCGCCTCAGCGCCAATGCGTGGCTCGTTTTTCTGGAGGACGTGCTGGAGGGCGCGTATCGCATCGAGCATCCGAGCGATCGCGACCTCCACCGCTGCCGCGAGCTTCAGGCCCGATACGAGGACCTCGGGCTCGGGGTCGTGGACGCGAGCATCGTGGCGCTCGCCGAACGTCTCGGCACCGACCGGGTCGCGACGCTCGATCACCGGCACTTCTCCGTCGTCCGACCCGAGCACGTCGAGGCGCTGGCCCTGCTGCCCGACTGAGGGAAGCGCCGCCGCCCAGAGCGGCGCAGCTCGCCCCGTGCGTGCAGAGGAATGCGAGCCGCTGGCGCGACTCGCCCGGGCTCGCCCCGTTTGACAGCCGCGGGTGTGGATGAGACGCTCGGATGCGATGAACGCGATTCGTACGGGTGCCGAGATCGACGGGACCGCACTGCGGGAGCTGGGCGCGTCGTTCGCGGGCGAGCTGGTCGGGCCCGCGGACCCGGGCTACGACGAGCGGCGCGCGGTGTGGAACGGCTCGATCGACCGCCGGCCCGCCCTGATCGCGCGCTGCGGCGGGGTCGCCGACGTGACCGCGGGTCTGCGCTTCGCCGAGCGGACCGGACTGCCGCTCGCCGTCCGCGCGGGCGGGCACAGCTTTCCCGGGCAGTCGGTGTGCGACGACGGCGTCGTCATCGACCTGGCGCCGATGAAGGAGATCCGGGTCGATCCGGATGCCCGCACCGCCACGGTCCAGGCGGGCGCGCTGCTGGGCGAGCTCGACGCGCGCCACGCAGGAGGCGGGCATGGTCGTCCCTGCGGGGATCGTCACCCACACCGGGCTCGCCGGCCTGACGCTGGGCGGCGGGATCGGCTGGGTGATGCGAAAGTACGGGCTGACCATCGATCAGCTGCTCTCGGCCGAGGTGGTGACCGCCGAGGGCGAGCTGGTGAGGGCGTCGGCCGAGGAGAACCCCGACCTCTTCTGGGGAATCCGCGGCGGCGGCGGCAACTTCGGCGTCGTCACCGAGTTCGAGTTCCGCCTCAACCCGCTCGGCCCCGAGGTGCTCGCGGGGCCGATCTTCTGGCCGATGGCCGACTCGCCGCAGGTGCTGCGCTTCTACCGCGACTGGATCGCCGAGGCGCCCGACGAGCTGATGACGATCGTCATCCACCGCAAGGCGCCGCCGCTTCCCTTCGTCCCCGCCGAGCTCCACGGCGAGCTCGTGGTCGCCATCGTCTGCTGCTACGCGGGGCCGATCGAGGACGGCGAGCGCGTGGTCAAGCCGCTACGCGAGTTCGGCCGCCCGGTGCTCGACCTCTGCCAGCCGAAGCCCTACCTCGAGCATCAGGCGATGTTCGACCCGTCGTTCCCGCCGGGGCGCTGGTACTACATGCGCTCCTGCGACGTCGCCGAGCTCTCCGACGAGGTGATCGACGTCACCGTCGAGCACTCGATGCGGATCACCTCCCCGCTGACCGCGCTTCCCGATCTGGCAGATGGGCGGCGCCGTCGCCCGGGGCGACGAGGACGGAAGCGCGTTCAACGGTCGCGCGGCCGGGCACACCTTCAACATCACCGCGATGACCGAGTCGGCGGAGGGCTTCGAGGAGGAGCGCGAGTGGGCGCGGGGCCTGTGGTCCGCGCTCGCCCCCCATCACATGGACACCGTCTACGTCAACTTCCTCATGGACGAGGGCTCCGAGCGGGTGCGAGAGGCCTACGGCGACGAGCGCTACGAGCGGCTCAAGCAGCTGAAGCGAAAGTACGACCCCGACGAACCGCTTCAGCCTGAACCAGAACATCGCGCCCGACTGAGCGGCCGCGGCGCCCTTCGACGGGCCATGACTGAGACGCGTGATGCGGAGCCGGCGGCGGGCTCGGAGGGCCTGGTGCTCGAGATCGAGCGCGGAGACGGAGTGCCTGATGGGACCGGATACGCACTGAATCGTGATCTCGCTCGCTACGGCGAATAACCTCGTTTCTATGGCCATCACCACCGCGGAGGCACGCCAGCAGATCCTCGACGACCTGGCCGCGGCGCTCGACCAGCTCGGGCTCGCCGTCGCCTGCCTCAGCGAGGCCTTCGAGCAGCTGGCCGTCGATGCCGCCGATCGCCTCGAGGCCGACCTCTACCGCCCCGTGCAGCGCGCGTATGGGCGCGGCCAGCGGACGCACGCGCAGTTTGCCCAGCGCATCGGGGTCGGCGGCGACACCTTCACGCCTCCCTCGGCAGGCCCTGCCTCGCAGGGGGTGAAGGAGCTCGTCCAGAAGATGGCGGCTGCGCTCGCCGATGCGGATCGGCGCGTCGCCGAGCTCCAGGACTCGATGCTGCCGATCGAATTCGGCGACGCGGAGCTCCGCGCCGGCCTGAACGAGACGCGCGAGCTCCTCGAGCCGGTTCCCCGCGCGGCCGCGATGTTCCTGCGCGGCCTCGGGCGTTAGCCGTCTGTCAACCCGGCCGCCTCGAGCGCTTCGTCGCGCTCGCGGATCGTCTCCAGGCGGATCGCCCTGCCCCCGCGAAATGTCCACAGGTGGAAGTAGCGGAACTCGGTGACCGCGCCGCTCGTCTCCCCCTCGCCGTGTTGGCGGACGGCGACGACGACGCTGTCTCCCGCGGGGATGATCTCCTCGGCCTCGATCGTGATGCTCGACCAGGGCTCGAGGAAGCCGCGCGTGTACTTGGCGAACCCCTTGTGACCGAGATAGGTCCCCGTGTCCGGGAACTCGGGCCGCACGACCATGAGCGCATGCTCGTCCAGCACGTCGGTGGTCTGGAAGTCGCCCCGGCCCCAGCGGTCGTAGATCCGCTCGACGATCTCGACGTTCCCCTCGGGCACCGCGTGCAGTATCTCGGTCCTCCAGGCGGGAGCGCCTGCGGGTCAGTCGCTCGCCGCCGCCTCCACGGCATCACGCTCCTGCTGCGCGAACTGGCTCAGGTGCTGGACGTCCTGGTCGGAGCAGGTCGCAGGCAGGGTCGGCTGTGACCCCGCCGCTGCCCGCCGCGCCGTTCGCCACCGCCTTCTCCTTGGCCGAGTTGGCCACGTCGCACAGGCGCAGGGCGGCGCCGGCCGCCCACTCCCTCGCCGTCCTTGGCCGGCTGGGATCGGACAGCGCGTCCTCCGCGTAGAGCGGCGTCCGCGGGCCCACGGTCAGGTTCTGGACGTCGTTCCTCGGCAGCGACAGGAGCCGCGCCGGCACCGTGACCTCCTCGACCTTGCCCGCGCAGAGACCGTGTCCGGGTGCCAGGTCGCACGGGTCCGGCGCCTGCTCGTCGAAGGTCCCGAGGTAGACGCGATCGGCGGTCTCGGAGATGAAGAAGCCGACGAACGGGGTGCCGTCGGCGCGAAGGAGCGCGACCGGCTCCACTCGAGGCGCCGCCTGAGCCCGGTAATAGGTGGCGATCGCCATCACCAGGGGAATCGCGACCAGTGCAAACAGGCCGATCACCGCGAACCTGGCCCCGGTGTTCCTGAACAGCAGCGCCCCGACGACGCCCGCGCCCACCGCCGCCAGGCACACCGCGACGACTCCGCCGGGCCACGGCACGTGCCCGTAGCCGAGGTCGACCGCGAAGGCGAACGCGATCGCCGTGCCCGTCACGAGCGTCGCCGGCAGGAGACCTCGGAGCAGTGGCTGACTCCGGCCTGCCCTCGATGCGGTGATGAGGCGCTGGAGCGGCTCGTCGAAGACGTAGAGGGCGACGACCGTCACCAGCGCCGCCAGCACCGCCCAGACGACGAACTCGGCGCCGGTCGCGACCATCACCCCCGTCGGGACCCTCGCGACGGCCTCCGCGGCGGGCAGGTTCGCCCGGGAGAAGCTGATCCAGAGGATCGCACCGCCGATGAAGGCGACCCAACCGAGGGTCCCGATCGCCGTCGCCACCGCCGCCAGCACGGTGACCAGATCGGGGCCCTTGCGCCCAGATTGGTCGTCTCCCGACGCCGTCATCGCTCCGCGGCGGCAGGCGCCACGCCGCGGACGTGGTGGCAAAGCAGGTAGGCAACGCAGACGAGCGGCGGACCGATCAGCGCGACCAGCGACGGGACGGTCCGCCACGAGCCCGCGCCGATTGCGTCGGCGAGGTCCAGCCCCATCCAGACGCCGATAACGATCGAGACGAGCCCCAAGAGCACGGCTGCTCCCACGACATGCCTCGAGAGGTCGGTCACCCAGCTCCCGGCCCATGTGAGAAGGGCGGGTGCAGCCAGGGGCAACCCGAGGATGATCGCCAGCGCGGGTCCGAGCACCCAGTCGGGAGGCGGGTCGAACCCGTTCGCGACGATCAGCTGTCCCGGCGACAGGCCTCCGAAGGCGAGTGCGGCGACGATCGCCGCTCCGCCTCCTACGGCGAGGATCAGGAAGGCGGCGAGGAACTCGGCGAGAGCGACCGGCTGCCACCTCCTCCGTAGCCCGCGCACGGACGGCAGGACCGCCACACCGATGACGCTCAAAGCCGCCACGAGCGCGAGCAGGGCCTCGGAGAACTCGAGCGCACCGAGGTCAGCGGATCCCGACGTGCCAATGATGCGAGCCGCAATGTAGATCGACGCCGCCCAGAAACCGAGCACGACCGGGATCCTGAGCAACCATCCCTTCGCGGCCATCCCGGTCACCGCGAGCAGGAGCGGGCGGAGGAAGTCGAGGGCCCGCGCCGCCGGGAGGTTCGCCGTCCGCAATGCCGCGAGCGTGACGAAGCCCGCGCGGGCACCCATCCGCGCCGTGAGGTCGCTGGTCGTCTCGGCGGGGTCGTCGCGGCCGAGACGCACCGGGAGCGGCTCGCCCACGCGAACGCTGCCGATCGCGTCCCGGAGTACGCCCGCGGGCAGCTCGCCGCTGGGCGTCTGTACCTGTCCGAAGTCGATCGGCTTCGTCGCGCTGCCCTCGGCGGCGTCCTGGCGGGTCGCCTCGGCGATCGCCGGAAGCTCGGTCCTGACAATTTCGAGTTGGGCGGCGCGGGTGCAGACCGTTCGCGTGAGCTCCGCCTGTTTGCATGGATCGCTCAGATCCGCGATGAGCGCGGCGTATAGCGCCGGCCGCAGCTCCTTGGCCTCGGGAGGACCGCACCCGCCCGCCGCATCCCCAGCTGCATCCGGCAGAAGCTCCGCGACGAGCCAACGCTGTTCGAGCGTTGGTTCCCTGCCCAGCACGCCTCGTACGAGCCACGCGGCCACCTGTTCGTATCCCCGCTCGCCCGCTCGTGCGCGGTCGACGAGGAGGTCGACGATCCGAGCCGCGGCGTCCAGCCTGCCCCACATGAAGTCGTTCGCCCGCCACGAGCGCTTCAGGAACCCGGCGAAGTGCCCGAGGCGGATACCGGTCAGCTTGGTCTCGGCGGAGACGGCAAAAGGCTGGTCGATCGGATTCGAGGAGAAGATCGGGCTGGGCGCATCGGGCGTGATCTGGACGAAGTTGAGCTCCTGCGAGCTGTCCACGACCTCCTCCGCCGTGAAGGCGCGCCGGATCACCTCGATCGAGAGGAGGCGTCGAAGCGCCCGTCGCTCCGGCGGACTCAGCGTGCGGGCGGCCCGCTTGCGCGGCTCGAGCTTGCGCGCCTCGCGGAAGTCCTCATCCGTCCCCCACCCTCCGCCGAGCACGGCGGCGCCGACTTCAACGGGACCCCCGGCCTCCCGCTCGAGCGTGAGCTCGCCGCCCAGATCGTCGAGCAGGTCCGCGAAGATGCACACGGCGGTTCGGGTGGCCTCGAGACCACCCTGGCTGTCCGACGCGAGACCCCGGACTCCGGCGACCCGGTCGTCCCGACCCAGGGTGGGGTCCGGAGCCAGCAGCTCGCTGATGAGGTCCTCGTCGTTCTGGCTTCCGGCGTAGGCGGTCTGCAGCTCGGTCAACGGCTGGTCGAGCCGGACACGGGCGCCGAGAAGCTCCTCCCGCCGGTCGGGGTGCTGTGCGATCGCGAGCCGGATCAGGTCGAGCAGGAAGTGACAGAGCCGGATCGCCGTGCTCTGCCCCCAGTCCCAGCGAGGCGGATCCCCCAACTCGAGGGTCTTCGGGATCCAGGGGAGCTCGACCCCGGTGGCCTTCAGATCGTCATAGGCCCGCTCCGCGGCCGCGGGGTCGCGCAGAAGCTCCCTGAGCGACTTCAGCCTCCGCCGGCTGGTATAGGCGGGAAACAGCGTCTTCGCCGCAGCATCGAGCGTCTCGATCGGGGCGGCGAGAAGGTCGAGCACGCCGTCCGCGACCCGCGACGACTTCAGCACGGCATCCCCGATCGCATCGAGCTGGTCGACGAACGGCAGCTTTCGGGGCAGGTTGACGACGTAGCCGGCCACCTTGGCGAGATCCGGCTCGTCGCTCGGCGTCCGGCCGTCCGCGTTCGTCCCCACTCCCCCGCCCCGGGGCTCGGGCGCGCCGTGCGATTCCGGGTTAACGTAGACGAGGAATCGCTTGACCTGTCGACTTGCGGGACGAGTCGGAATCAGGTCGATGGCGGCGCGAATCGGCGCGTTGTCGAGCAGGCCTCCGTCGATCGTCCAGGGCGGGCCCTCACCCAGGGACTCGAGGCCGGGCCGGTTGGTGAGGCTCCAGCTACCGGCGTTCGGCAGGTAAGGCTCGAACGCGGCCGGGAACGACGCCGAGCAGCGCGCAGCCTCCGCCAGATTCTCGGGCGTGAAGTCCGCCTTGCGCCGGAAGCTGAACCGGCGCCGGTACTCCCTGGCGGCGAAGATCTCCTGCCACTTGTCGCGGTAGGTGCGCTCGGTGCCGCGGACGTCCGTGACCGTCACGTCGAGATTCGGGGTGGTGCTTCGGGCCTCACTCGCTTGCGAGTCGGGGATCGCCAGACCCAGGCTCCTGGCGTGAGCCTGGTCCGCCGCGAGGTCGCCGAAAACCGCTCGCAGTGAATCGACGAAGTGCTGCCCTTGGAGCAGGGACCGTGGAGCCGGGTCGGCGGAGGGATGAAGGAGCTCGGCGAAGTCCCCGAGCTCGAGCCAGCGCTTCCGCACGTACCCGGGATCGAGGCGGCGCCCGAAGAACGTCGCGGCCGCGAGCAGCCCCCCGTTGACGCCTCCGGCGCTGGCGCCGCTCATGATGTCGATGACGAGCTCGCGGCCGAACGCCGCACAAAGCGCGCTATAGACGGTCCGGGTCGCGCCGCGCATCGCGGGGTCGGGAGATTGGTCCTCGCCCCAGTGAGCGCGCCGCGCGCAATCGAGCTCGACGGCGCAGCCGCCCATCCAGACCGCGAGGCTGACCCCACCGTTCAGCGCCATGGCGAGGCGAACCTCCTGCCTTCTCGGATCCGGTTTCGGCACGTCGTGGCAGTCGGCGGGTGTTCGCGCCTCGGCCGGATGGGGGATCGCCGACACCACCGGCTACACCCGCTGCGGGGGCGCGCCCCGCCTCCCGCGCGGCACCGGCGATCCGGCGGCCTCCGTCGCCCGCGCCCGTGCTTTGGCGGGCGTGGCGCCGCCGCCCCATCCCGCCCGCAGCACGCGCATCGCGTTGTCGAAGCAGATCTTGCGCGCGGTCTCTTCGCCGTAGCGGCGCTCCAGCTCGCGCGACAGGCGTGCCATGTCGGCCATCGACTCGATCCCCCCCATCGTCGGCTTGATGAAGCCGTCGAGGTCGGAGCCGATCGCGATGTGGTCATGGTTACCCGTGACCGATGCGATGCGGTCGATGTGGTCGCAGATCACCTCGATGGAGCGCTCGAAGCTTCGGACCCGTGTCCGGGTGAGCCCGTCGCAGAGCTGGTGCTGGGCCATGATCAGACCGACGACGCCGCCGCGATCCGCGATCCGCCCGATGGTCTCCCCGCGGAGCATGTACTCCTGCGAGCCGAAGCGAAAGCCGGAGTGGGTGGCGATGACGGGCGTGGTGGCCGGCGGGTCGATGGCATCGAGTAGCGAGAGCGTGCCCTGGACCGACCGCTCGCTCATATGGGAGAGGTCGATCACCACGTGGTGCCTCATCATCGCCTCCACCGCGGCCTTGCCGAGGTTCGAAAGCCCCTCCTTCGGCTGTGGGAACAGCCAGCGATAGAGCCAGTCCGGGAGGAAGGGAATCGCGGGAGCGTCGGTCGCGAGGTGGCGCCACACCAGGTGGGCGAGCGTGACGTAGGCGACACCCCGCTCCGCGAGCCGCGACACGGCCTTCGTGACCTCCTCCTCGGTCGCGCCGAGATGGAAGCCGCCCTCCACGACATGGACGAGGGCGACCTTTTCGTTGGCGATGGCATCGTCGAGCTCGCCCGGGCCGTGCGCCACGACCGCTTCGTCCGAGTGGTGCTCGGCGACGTTGCGCTCCACCAGATCGGCCTGTCGCAAAACGGCGTCGATGTATTCCGGACCCGGGAATGCGGGGTAGCGCTTGCCGAGCGCGAGCTCGTCGAAGAACGAGTAGAGGACCGACAGCGCGACCCGCACCTCGCCGGCGCGCAGCGATCCGATCGTCACCCTTGGCCCGGACCAGACGGACCGGTAGTTCCCGAACCGGCTCGCGAGTCCCACCAGCAGAGCGCGCAGGCGATCACGCACGCGGGCGTTTTCGAGGTCGGTGAACAGGAGTCCCCGAAGCCCGCGCGCCGCGGGCGGCACGAGGTGCATGGGATAGTGCGCGTGGAGGTCCGCCACGGGAGGGACGGGGACCTCCTCGATCCGGGCTCGGGCCAGCTCGCTTCGCTGGCGGAAGAAGTTGAAGCCGCTCGCGATCACCCCGTCGGCCCGCTGGCCGTCGGGCAGCAGGATGGTCGTCGCTCCATCGCGTTCCGCGTTCTTGATGATCCGGCTCGCGACGACGCGCTCCCCGTCGTTGACCGTGATGTAGAGGTGGCTTCCGGATCGCCAGCCGCCGAGCTTCCAGCCGATCCTGACATGGCGCCGGTCGGCCTCCGCGTAGGTGATCGCCGGCGGGCGAGGGTAAGTCAGCCGGCCCAGCAACCAGATCAGCAATCCCATGACATAGCGGAACCGCTGCACCTTGAGGCCCCGGTGCCAGCCCGCCGGGTCGCTCCACTTCTTGCCCTGATGCGCGGGGCTGGGAGGCCCCTTCCCCTCGCTGAAGATCGCCCGCTCGGAGCTCCCCCAATGCCCGGGCCACCGCGCCCAGCGCCCGAACGCCTCGAGGGGGTAATCGCAGATCGGGCCGTCGCCGCGCGGATGATCGATTCCGAGGACCAGCGGGCCGGTCAGCAACGGATAGGTGCGCGGCTTGAAGTAGGACGCGTGCGAGCCCTGCGCCAGGTAGACAACCGGCCGCAGCCGCTCCGGCGTCGCGAACGAGATGTCGCTCGAGCTCCACTGGCGGGCATCGCCGCGCTTGTGCTGCGCGTAGCTCAGGAGCTCAGGCGTGCCGTCGGCCCCCAGCCCGACCTGGACCATCTCCCAGTCCCCCTCGTGCTTGCCGAAGCCGAAGAGGTTCTTTGGGTTGTAGTACAGCCAGAACCAGTACTGCAGCCAGGTGCGGCCGTCGCTGCCGTCCGCGACTCGGCCGTAGATGCGCCCGGCGAAGCGTGGGGTGGACTCCATCCGGCGAGCGTCGCCTTGGAGATCCGGGGCGAAGGCGATCGAGTCGTCACCGCTGGGCGCCGTCCCGGGCGGATACGCGCTCAGCCTTCGCAGCGAAAGCTCGGGCCCCCCGCTGACGCGCGCGAGCACCTCGCCGTCGTCGGTGCGCAGAACGTTGCCGGGATTTTCGACCGCCGACTCGACCGCGAGGAGGCGGTAGTCGTATTGGGGGTCGAAGCGGAGGAGCGGCTTGTGTCGCTCGAGCAGCGCGATTCCCGCTGCATCGACATCCAGCTCGTGATCGAGGATCGCTCGCCCCTCGCTAAGAAACCGGGACGCCAAAGCGCTCCCGGTCGGCGGCCTCGAGCGTTCCCGCCTCGAAGTAGTTCTTCGTCCAGCGGCCGTCAGGGCAGAGCGTGTTGGGCGGCCGCCCCGGGCACGGGTCGTCCGGCCGCGGGTCCTTGTTGTCGGAGTCGAACGCCCAGCGGTAGCGGTAGTGGTCATAGAGGCGCATGGCCTCCACGCCGTAGCAGTCGGCGACGTCGGTGTCGCCGCGGACGACGAGGAAGTTCTCGTCGTTGTGCCCCGACGCCGCGGCCGAGAGATTGTGCGAACCGGAGATCACGACCGGGTCGTCGGAGGTGAAGTTGACGACGACCAGCTTCGTGTGGATGAGGATGCCGCTGGGCTGTCTGGTCTTCTCCGCCAGAAAGCCCTCCAGCCCCTCCTTCAGGTACGCGGTGGCGACGAAGTCGGCGGTGCGATCGCGGTGGTAGCCGGTGATCTCGCTGGGGCGGTTCTGCAGGCCGATCCGCAGCACGTCGTCGTGCGGCTCGCCGAGGAGTGCCTTCTCGATCCGGTCGTTCAGCTCGAACGCGGTGCAGAAGAGGACGTCGCTCTTCGCCTGATCGATCGTCGCGACGAAGGAGTCGAGGTCCTTCTCGCCCGATCGCGGGGAGAACCCCGCGACGACGGGCGGGTCCTCGGGTAGCGGGTCGTTGTCGTCGATCCACTTCTTCGTCTCCGGGACGGTCGCGCCGCCGAACAGGACCTCGAACAGCGTCAGGTACCTGCCGGCGAGCTCGGCGCTCTCGGCGATGTGGACGACGTTGGCCTGCAGGTAGACGCCGCTCCTGGTCCAGTTGGTCGATCCGCAGAGCACCGAGACCGGATCGCGCTTGTCCGCCCGAACGCGGCTCAGGACGGCGAACTTGTCGTGGAAGATGCTCGACGTCACGCGCGGGCGCATCCGGTCGGCGGGCCATCCGGCGAGGTTGTCCTCGTTCACCTTGGTCTGTGAGTCGCCCGGCGCCGCGTGGAAGACGATCCGCACGTCGGCGCCGCGGTCGAGCGCCGCCTTGACGGAGTCGATGATCGCCGGGAGCTCGTACTCGTAGATCGCGATGTCGAGCGCCCAGGTGGCGTCGGCGGCGCGGGCGATGAAGCCGTTGATCTGCTCGAGCACGCCGCGCGAGAGCCAGGCGAGCGCCTCGGACGGGAGCTCCTGCGGCTTGCCCTCCTCCTTGGCTTTCGCGAGCTCCGCGTCGATGTCCGGGAACTTCCGCGAGAACGCCTGGCTCGCGGCGGCCGCCCGGTTGAAGAGGACGCGGTGCTCGCCGCGGCGAACGCTCTCAGTCCTCACCTCGATCGCAGGCCCGTCCTCGATCTGCGGCGACTCGGGTTTCCCCGTCACCGGATGAACTTCGTACTTGTAGGTGGTGTCCGGGTAGACGCGGTAGTCCGACCAGCGGAACTTCTGAATCGGCGCCTGCTCGGTCGAGAGCGGCTCCCCGGGCCTGTGCTCAACCCCGGGGAAGCCGATCATCCCGTTGAGCCACTGCGCAGGCTTGTCGCCGCCCTCGCGGTGAAGCGCGAAGCCGAGCAGGTCGTCGCGGCCCTCCGCGGGCACGTTCATCGCCAGGAGCACGCCGGTGGTGCCGGCGTACGCCTTCACCGAGACCTTGTTCTGTTCGGCGGTCTCGCGCACTCAGCGATCCGTTGGTATCGCGATCTCGCCGTCCTCCTTCATCAGACGGTCGAGCACGTCATCCGGCATCCAGACCCGCTCCGGGTAGCCGTCGCCCCAGGAGTTGAGGACCGGCACCGCCCCGAGCTCATCGGCGCGGGCGTTGCCGAGGACTGCGTGGACCTCGTCGATGCTCTGGGCCCAGCGAAACGCGCTGATCCCCTGGCCCACGTCGGCGGTGTAGCCGGCACGCTCGGTCGCGTCGTCGTCGGCGTCGTCGTCGCTCCAGACCACGTGGCCCTTGCCCTGCAACACGTCGCCGGCGGCGCGCACGGTGGTCCCGTTGTCGTCCCCCGGCTGTGTCTCCGGCCACTGATCGGCCTCCTTCGCCCGGTCCCAGAGCCACCTGGCCGCGTACTCGGCCTTGTTGAGGAGCGACATGCAGCGCGACCAGCCGAAGCCGACGCAGGCGCCCTCGTGACCCTGGTCGTAGAACTCCCTCCACCCGGGCTGGTCGGCCATGTCGCCGCCGGGCTCGAGACAGACGCAATGGCCGCCCCGAACCTTGGTGAGGGAGGCGGCGCCACCACGAGCGATGAAGGTCTCGCCGGAATCGGCGTCCTCCTCCGGGCTGTCGAACTCCGTGTACCAGTTGACGCCGATCACGACGGGCGACTGGGTGGGGCGTTCTTCCGGCGGGAGCGCAGTGAGCGCGTACTTCTCCACGTGCTCCCAGTCGTCCGGGATGAATCGGCCCAGCCTTGGATCCTCGGGATCGTGGTCGATCGGGCGGTAGCGCATGGGCGCCTCCTTGCGTCGCGCGGGCGCGCCTCCGCCGGGCGCCCGCTGTGCGTCCTACTACGGCGATCCTCCCTCTCGATCGGGTTTCCGTCAAGGGTCAATTACGGTGGCGGTACTGCGTGGGGCACGGTAAGCGCCCTTACACCCCGGCCGGACGTTCGAATCCGAGAGCGGCCGGATGTAGGCTCGCGTCTACCGATGCAGCCCGGCGTGTGGCCCGGCTGCCTATCGCAAAGGAGCAGAGCGACATGAAGAAGCTCTCGATTGCCGTCGTCATCGCATTGCTGTGCGGAGCGGTGGCAATGGCCAGCACGGCGGGGGCCCGCGGCAAGGCGGCGACCACCGTGACCATCAAGTACAACGGCGACGGATTCCAGGGCAAGGTCAAGAGCTCGAGGGCCAAGTGCGTGAGGAACCGCACGGTCAAGGTCTACAAGCAGAGGGGCAACTCGCAGGATCCGAGCACCGACAAGAAGATGTTCAAGGACACCACCGACAACGAAGGCAGCTGGGACACCGGTAACTCCGGGCAGGCGCACGGCAAGTTCTACGCCTTGGCGACTCGCACTACAAGCTGCAAGAAGGGCTTCAGCAAGACCATCAAGGTCTAGAGGCGACGGCGTGGATCGCGGCGGGCCCTGGCCCGCCGCGATTCCGCATGGTTCGGGGGCGAGCGTCCCTACGATCGCCCCCGGAGCCGAGGATGAGCGGCGATCAATCCCCGCCGTGGCAGAGAACCCGGTCCTGATCGCACGCCTCCGCCGAGGCGGCGATCACCCGCTCGGCGCTCGCAGCGCCTGACACGGGCTCGACCTGGATCAGGTCCACGGCATGCGGAAGGGGTTTCCCCCGCTGCATGTGCAGCTCCGCCACGCCGACCGACTGCGAGCCCGCGCCGAATGCGCCACCGGCGCCGGCCGTACCGCCATCGACGACGAGCACGCGGCCGTAACGATCGATGTGCTGCTGATGATCGTGCCCGGTGAGAATGAGCAGGGAGCGGCCGGGGCGGTCATCGTGGACAGCTCGGGCGAGCGACTGCGCGAGACCGTTCTGGTGGATGAGGACGACGCCCGGAACGGGGTGCAGCCCTTCGTACCACCGGCGAATGAGTCGCTGGGCCCGCGCATATCTCTGCTCCCCGTTCGGCAGGTCGCCGAACGAGTACACGCGGCGCGGATCGTTCGGGTCGCGGCCGTGCCACTCCAGCGGGTCGGAGTATCCGGCGATCCGGAGTCCCGCAACCGTCCGCGTGGGAGGCCCGTGCACGGTGCCGTTGCCCCGCAGCCGCCCGCGACCGGTCAGGACCATCACCCCCGCTCCGGCCAGCCTGCGCATGAACAGGGTGGAGTCGTGATTCCCGGAGACCGCGACCACCCGCTTTCCCAGCCTCTTGATCTGCGGGATCAGGGCATCGGCCTCGGCCGTGGTCCCGCTCTGCCCGAAATCGCCGACGAAGAAGACGGGGCTGCCGGAGACGAGCCTGTGCAGCGGGTCGAGGACGAGCGTGTTTCCGTGGAGATCGGAGACTTGGAGCGCCGGTCGCAGCTCGCCGGTCGCCGTGAGCCGCGATCCTCCCCTGAGCAGGGCGGCGTAACCGGCCAGGGCGCGCTGCACCGACGAGCTGTAGCGGCCTCCGGCCTCCTGCGCGTTCTCCGCGGCGCTCAGAAGCTGGGTGAACTCGGCGCCGCGAGCGTAGAAGGTGGGGTTGTCGAAGGCCGCTGGCGTGAACGTGTCCTCGGTCCGAAGCAGGGAGGCGAACCCGAGCAGCGCAGCCCAAAGCGGCGGCGCCAGCAGCCATGCCAGGAGGGCGAGCCGCGATTGGTTCGGCCGCACGCCGCGCACGACCAGGGCGGCGACGACTCCTGCCGCCAAGGCGCCCAGGACCGCCCAGAGAAGCGCCCTCGCGAGCGCGTGGCGCGCGGCGGAGCGAGCATCCACCTCGGCCTGCCGGAGGACCGCCCGGTCGCCGGCTCCGACACGGATCAGCGCCTGCCGGTCGACGCTTCGAGGCTCGATGTGCAGCACGACAGGCCCGCTGAACGCGTCGGCCCTGATGCCCCAATCGGCGATCGGGATAAACGCATCCACATGGCCGTTGGTGGCCGGATCGACCCGCACCGAGATCTCCCCCAGCGCCGTCTCGCTCGTGGTGGGCCCCGCGAGCCGAAGACCGAGCAGTCCGCCCGCGACCGCGAGCACCGCGGTCGCCACGACAACCGCCACCCACCGCGCAACCTGCTTCCAGCGGCCGGGAAGGGGCGCGGCCAGCATTCAGCGGCGGGCGCCGGGACGGTACGTCACCCTGGTGACCGGGACGCGTTTGCCGCTCTTGCGGCGAGCGACGATGCGGAAGTAGCGCTCATATTCGTCCGGGTGCACCCCGAGCACGCCGTCGGGCGAGACGCCGCCGGTCGTGTAGATGCGCAGGCGGAAGCTCGCCGCCTTGCCGTACAGCGCGACGCCGTCGTTGGGCAGGAAGCCCTGGAAGGCCGGCGGCGCCGACTCACCCTTCGTCGACATCCGGCTGAGCTTCGCCGCCGCCAGGTGCGGACCGGTGCGCTTGCGCGGACGCGCGTTCGCGTTCGCGTACGGGCTCGTCGTCGCGTCGGCCGACATCCCGACCGCGCTCACGGTGCGCCCGTGCGGGCCGACCAGACGGAGCGGCGTCCAGGGTGCTCGGCAGGATCGGCCAGCTGAACTCGACGGGGAGGCCGTCGGAGTAGGTGGTCGGGTAGCCGTAGGAGTAGGCGACGCCAGACGGCGACGCGGCCGACGTGTAGTCGCCAAGGGCAGGCGTCGCCGCGCAGGTGAGCTGGTCCCAGGCGCCGCCGGCCGCCCGCACCGCGCGCTCGCTCGCCGCAAGGTCATCTGCGCTCATCCCCGGGGACACCGATGATGTTCGTGAACCCGAGGCCGGCCGCCATCATCCCCGGCTTCCGCGCCCACATGTCGGCACCAGTCAGGACGTCGCGCTTGAGCTGCTGCGAGGTCCTCGTCGGACCGCCGGCGGCGCCCGCCGTGGTGGCCGCGAGTGCCGCCGCGCCAGCCACGGCGAGCGCCGAGAGCAATGCGATCAGCCGGGTCACGGCGGTCAACTTACCCAAGCCGCCGCCGGACTCTCTCGACGTGAACCCCGAGTCGGCCCGGGCGCTATCCGCGCTGGGAGCTGGCGGTGGCGGGCGGGACGGTAGTCACCCTCGTGGCCGCGCTCTGGTACACGGCCGGACTCTGGTACTTCAACGGCTACAGCCTGCCACTCTCCTGAGGGCTCACCGGCCGTCCGGCGTCGTCGCGTCCTTGAAGTAGTCGTAGTTGGGCGGCAGGCCGTCGGGGCCCATGGTGGGGCAGCCCGCGCGCATGTCGTCGCAGGTCACGCGGCCCTCGCCCGGGACACGGAAGTCGTACCGCGACCGGAAGTAGAACGAGTACATGTTCGGGTCGTTGTTGGGATCGACAGCTCCCTCCTCGGAGTCGTGCTGCCAACGGTTGGTCAGCAGGCGGCGGTCGCCACTCCGCTGGCACCGCGCGGCGCCCTGGCACTTGACGTAGCGGTCGAACCAGGCGGTCGAGTACCAGGCGACCATGTCCATGCCGCGCAGGGTGGCCGTGCCGAACGGGTACGGGAGCGTGTTGCCGGGCAGGAACGAGAACTCGTAGTGGGTGCCGCCGCGGATCGTCGCCTCCATCGAGTCCACGCCGGCCTTCCTGTAGGCGAGGAAGCCCTGGTTCTTGGCCTGGGGGTCCGGGTCGGAGGTGTAGGGCTGGGGCACGAGGAAGTAGTCAGCCGACATGCCCAGTGCCGGCTTCGTGATCGGCGGGTTGTCCGGCCGCGGAGAGGAGCCGGACGGGCACGCCGGGTGGCTGCTCGGAGCGCTCAGGTTGTCCCAGGCGACGATCGCGTCCACCCGCGGGTCGACCTGGCCGATGTAGGAGACCGCGGAGGCGCCAAGCGAGTGGCCGGCGATCCCCACCCGCGAGCGGTCGAGCATCTTCCAGAACGGGTTGTAGGCGGCGTCGAAGCCCGCCTTCACCCGACGGTTCTGCTTCGCCGCATGGCTCGTGCCGGCGCCGCCGTTGGCGTTGCCGCAGCTCCTCTGCGGCTCGTACGGCTTCTTGGGGTTCGAGAAGAAGAAGTTGAGCGCGTCCTCGGTGCCGTCGTAGAAGGGCTGGCCCTGCTGCGCGGGGACTCCCTCCTGCTCGTCGGGGCTCTCGCCCAACGTATCCGAGCGGCCCTGGCCCTGGACGTCATAGGTGAGGACGACGTAGCCATGCTTGGCGAGCGTCGCCGCGAGGCCCCAGTAGAGGGTCTCCGGCGCCTGCACCGAGCCGGTCGTGATGACGATGCCGGGGCGCTTCGGCGGGCCGGATCGCGTCGCCCACACGGTGCCCGAGAGCGTCGCGCCGTCGCGCGCCGTGAACAGCACCGGATGCTTGAGCCCGTAGCCGTCCTTCTGCCAGTCGTAGAAGCGGACGTCCCCGGCGCACTCGTTCTTTCGGTGCGAGCAGATGTTGGCGGCGAAGTTGCGCTCGGGGTCGTTGGCGATGATCCGCGGGTACTCGACCGAGTCCTTGACGTTCTGCTGCTGGAGCTGCGTCTGGAACTCCGGCGTCGCCGTGATGTAGCGCTCGCGCTCGGTGATCTTGGAGAAGTTCTGGGCCTCTTTAGCGGGATCGAACGCGTACGCGCCCGATGCCGCGGCGAGCATTGCCACAGCCGTCGCGACGACCACCCATCCCTCGAACCTCCGCACCGGAACAAGAAGCTAGAGAACGGATTCGGCGCGTGCGCCGGTTCCGCAGTCCTCGAAATCCGGCGGCGCCCGCCTACTCGCAGCCGATCCCGTCGCCGTCGCTGTCGAGATTGAAGTGGTCGGTGCCCACGACCCTCACCGGGCCGACGAACTTCGGCCCGTCTCCCCCGCCGCCGGCGCAGTCGTAGTCCGAGGCGCTCGGATCGAGACAGGCGCCCCTGTAGTTGGGGTCGCAGTTGCCGCCGGACGGCTTCGGCGAAGGCTTGGACTGCTTTGCCGGAGTCGGTGCCGCGGTGACGCCGCCGTAACCGACGCAGCGGGCACCGGAGTTCGTCCGACAGGTGGCGAGGGCGTCGTCGGAGAGGGACGACGCCGGGCTGCCGCCGAACTGCGGCCCGCTTCGCTGGAGAGGGCCACCGGCCGCGGCGAAGCCAAAGACGGGGTGGATCTCGGCCCAGCTGTGCTCGGTGTCGTCGACGTACGCGCCGATGATCGTCACCCGCTGACCGATGCCCGGCTGCGTCAGCTGGCCGTGGTCGCGCGGCATGAACTCGACGACGAGGTTGCCGGACTGCTCCGAGTTGTTGTTCGGCATCAGCATCGAGCGGTAGGGCCCGTCGAGCCCGATGCCGAGGTGGACGTCGCCGTCCTCCTCACTCCTCACCGTGCGCACAACGCCCGTGACCCTGCGGCAGGGATCGCGGACCTGTAGGCGCTCCGGGTGGTAGACGCCTGCGAGCGTCCGCCGCCGCGGAGGGCAGAGCGAGGCGAAGGCGGGCCTGGGCGCCCGCTTCGGCGGCGCAGCCTCGTGGTGTGCCTCCTTGTGGCGCGGCGGGTGATGAGGTGCCGAAGCAGGGGCGATGCCGTGCCGGCTCGATGCGCGGGCGTGCCCGGATCCTCCGCCCCCGCCGCCGGAGTCGCTTCCACATCCCCAGAACTCCCACGGTGGCAACCGCCACCAGGGTCGCGAGCAGCCATCTCGGGGTTGGCGTATGCATGGCGACGAGATCGTTACGCATGCGGGCGAGGGTCGCGATCCTGGCCCTGACGGCCGCGGCGGCGGGAGCGGCCATCTTCGAGGTCGCAGGCGGCCCGACGAGCGCTCCCACGGCGACTCGGCCCAGCCTCGCGCGCGACTTCGATCCGGCGACGGCGCGACCGCCCTGGAACCGGCGCTGCCGGATCGCGATCGCCGGCTATGAGGACGGCTCGGCCTCCCTCTATTGCGGTGCGCGGCGGCGAAGCTTCGCGCGGATCGACGCCGAGTCGGGGCGCATCAGGATGAGACGGCCGTGGCGGCGGTAGTCGGCTGGCCCTTCCGAGGCGAGAAACGGGTAGAAGAAGGGCCATGGCGTCCACCGTCCAGCTCGGCGACAGGCAGCTCACCCGCATCGGCCTCGGCACCAACCGCCTCACCGACACGCCCGAGAACCGCGAGTTCCTGAAGGCGGCGGTCGAGCGAGACCGCGCTCAACCACATCGACTGCGCCCACCTCTACACCGGCGGCGAGAGCGAGCGCACGATCGGCGCGGCGCTCTCCCCCTACCTCGCCGACGACCTCGTCGTCGCCACCAAGGGCGGCTACAACGAGGGCGGCGGCGTCGAGGGCCTGCGCGCCGAGCTCGAGGAGAGCTTCGAGCGCCTCAGACCGAGACGATCGAGCTCTACTACCAGCACCGCGTCCACCCGGATCTCTCGCTCGAGGACGCGGTGGCGGCCTGCTGAACGAGTACCGCGAGGCCGGGCGGATCCGGCACATCGGGATCTCCGCCGTCACCGTCGAGCAGATCGACCGGGCGCGTGCGGTGGCGCCCATCGCGGCGGTCCAGAACGAGTACAGCCTCGTCCAGCGAATGCACGACGACGAGGTCGACTACTGCGCCGCGGAGGGGATCGTGTTCGTGCCCTACTTCCCACTGCGCGGCGACGACCCGCCGGCGGTCGCCGAGATCGCGGAAGCCCATGGCGCGACCTCCAGCCAGATCCGCCTGGCGTGGCTGCTTCGGCGCTCACCGACGATCGCGCCGATACCCGGCACGCTTTCGCTGGAGCACCTGAAGGAGAACCTCGCCGCGCTCGAGATCGAGCTCACCGACGCGGAGTTCGACCGGCTGAGCACCAACCGATAGGCACCCGCCTTCCGGCGAGATAATGGATTCACGGTGTCCGACGACAACGTGAAGTTCGTACTCGATGGGTACGCACGCTTCAACGCCGGCGATAAGGAGGCCGGGCTGTGGTTCTGGCATCCCGACGGCCAGTATCACGCGGCCCGTGAGGATCCCGATTCCGCCGTCCACAAGGGGATCGACGCCATCCGGCAACAGTTTGCGAGCTGGGTCTCCGCGTACCCCGATCTCACTGTGGAGCCGCTCGAGGCCAGGGGCAACGGCGACATGGTCTTTCTCTGGGTCCTCTTCAAGGGCCACGGGGGAGCCAGCGGGGTCCCCATGGAGATGGAGCTGGCCCACGTGATCACCATGCGAGACGGCAAGGTGGCCCGCACCGTCGAGTACTTCGACAAGGCAGAGGCCCTCGAGGCCGCCGGATTGGCCGATTAGCGAGGAGGTCCATGCACGCCCTCGTGGTCCATGAGATGGGAGGCCCGGAGGTCATGCAATGTCCGCGGCAAGCTGGTCCTCTCCGTTACTTAGAACCGATGCCGAGCTGAGCGCCCCCGGGCGTCACGAGCCTGCCAGCGGGTATGTGCAGGACGGCACATCGCCGTATCCGCAGCCGGCAACGACGATCGGAGGAGGAGTCCCATGTGGACGAGAGTGCTCAGGATCCCGGCAACCTCGCGGGTCGCCGCGCCCGACGTGCTCATGGTGGCCTGGGCCGTGCTCTGGATCGCGCTCGCGATCGGCGTCGTGCAGAGCACGCGCGACGTGGCGCAGCTCGGCGGGACGGTGTCGCAGACCGGCTCGGCGGTGAGCCAGGTGGGCGGCTTGATCAACAACATCCCACTGATCCCTGGCGACGTCTCGGGCGCCTCGTCGAGCGTCCAGGCGGCCGGGCAGAGCGCCGAGGTGAACGGTGCCCAGGGGCAGGACGCGGCTGACAGGCTCGGCATCTACCTGGGTATTGCGATCGCGATCATCCCGTCGGTTCCGATCATCGGCCTCTACCTTCCGATCCGGATCACGCGGGTCCGCGAGAGGCGGGTGGCGCAGCGGGCGCTGGCGCTTCATGGCGGCGATGCCACCTACCAGGAGTTCCTCGCCCGGCGCGCCGTGGAGAAGCTTGCCGTACGAGGACATCATGGCCGTGAGCGCGCACCCCTGGGATGACATGGACCAGGGGCGGTTCGCCGCCCTCGCCAGCGCCGAGCTCCACCGACTCGAGATCTATCAGCGACTCCCGGAGCCCTCAACCGAGGCGACCTGAGAGACGAGCAGGGAGGCGACTTGAGCGTCAGGGACGAACAACCGCAACGCGCCGGCGGCCTGGCACCGATCCGCCTCGTCCCCCGTGCTTTCGCGCGGCTGATCGTCCCCCTGCGCTATCCGATCATCGTCGCCTGGATAGCCGCGGCGGTCCTGCATGACGCTCAACCTGCCGGGCATCGGCGAGGGCGCCGGCGGCGAGCTCGGCGGAATCGTGCCGGAGCACTCCGAGGCCCTGCGCGCCGAGAAGGCGTCGCTGAACCAGTTCGACTTTCCCGCTGAGCAGCCGGACGATGATCATCGAGCGCGACCCGGCGGGCCTGACGCCGAAGGACCAGCAGACGATCGTCCGCCGAGACCTGCAGCTCACCCGGCGCCACGCGCCTCCGTTCAACGGCTCCGCGGCGCGCTTCCGGTCCCGAACACGCTGCCGGTGCTCCCCTTCGCGCACCGAGCAGGGGACCGCGGTCCTGAGCTACCTGTTCACGCCGCCGAGCCTGGGGGCGACGAAGACGACGGTGCTCGCCGAGCAGCTGGCGTCGCATCGCCGGGCGCAGGGGCCCGCGCCGCAGGTCGAGGCCACGGGCACCATCCCCGCTCAGATCGAGCAGGGGAACGTGATCTCGCACAACCTGATCTGGCTCGACATCGCGACCGTTGTGCTGGTGCTCGTGATCGTCGGGCTCCACTTCCGGGCGCTGCTGCCGCCGCTGGTCGCGCTGGCGGCGGTGCGCGATCGGCCTGCTGGTCTCCACCCGCCTCGTCGGATGGGTGGCGGCGCAACACCGGGCTCGAGCGTGTCGGCCGACGTGCGCCCGGTGATGACGGTCCTCCTGTTCGGGGTACTCACGGACTACTCGATCTTCTTCATGGCCCGCTTCCGGGCCATGCTCGAGGAGGAGGGGATGGACCGGGTCGCGGCCGCCCGGCGCGTGCCACCGGCGAGCTCCTCCCGGTCGTCGTCACCGCCGGCATCGTGATCGCCCTCGCCACCGGCTCGCTCTACTTCGCGCAGCTCGGCTTCCTCCACGGGCTGGGCCCGGCGCTCGCGCTCACTGTGCTGGTCGCGATGCTGGTCGCGGCGACCTTCGTCCCCTCGGTACTCGCCATCCTCGGCAGGGCGATGCTGTGGCCGCAGCGGGCCGCGTCGCACGGAGTGCGCCGCCGAGCACAAGCCGGGAATCGGAGGGCGTGCGGTCCGGCTCGCCGTGCGTCATCCGCTGCTCGTCGCGGCCGCTTGCTGCGCGCTGCTGCTGGGAGCGGCCACCGGCCTTCTTCGCATCCACACCTCGAACCCGCAGATGACGAACCTACCTCCCGACTCGTCGGTCAACCGCGGGCTACGTCGAGGCGAGCGAGGCCTTCGTGCCCGGGGATCGTTGCCCCGACCACGGTGGTCGTCGAGGGGAGCGGGGTCGCCCACGAGAAGGCCTCGCTGGCGAAACTCGAGCGACTCCTCTCCCGGCAACCCAACGTCGCCGGGGTGATCGGCCCCGCCGACAATCCCCTCAGGAAGCCGCTGGGCGTCATGTGGCGAAGAGCGGTGACGCCGCTCGTTACCTGGTCGTGTTCAACAGCGATCCCCTGGGCGCTCGCGCGATCTCCGCGGCGCAGACCATCCGCCGCCGCATGCCCGAGCTCTTGGCAGCGGCGGGGCTCAGCGGGGCCCAGCCCCTGGTCGGGGGCGACTCGGCTCTGTCGGCCGACACGGCGAACGCCACGCACTCCGATTTCCTGCGCGTCACCCCGATCGCGATCGCGGTCATCTTCTGCATGCTCGCCCTGCTGCTCCGGGCGCTCGTCGCCCCCGTCTACCTGCTGGTCGCCAGCGTCCTCGGCCTGCTTGCCGCCCTCGGGCTGACGACCTACCTCTTCGAGGGGGTCCTCGGCCACTCGGGGATCTCGATCTTCGTTCCGCTGACCATCGCCGTCCTGCTGCTCTCGATGGGCTCCGACTACAACATCTTCCTCGTGGGGCGGATCTGGCACGAGGCCAGGGTGCGGCCGCTGCGCGAGGCGATCGTCGTCGCGGGCGGCCGCTCCACTCGCGCCATCACCACCGCCGGGGTGGTGCTCGCGGGATCATTCGCCGCCGCCGCACTCATTCCGCTGGACTCGTTCCGCGAGCTCGCCTTCGGGATGGCGGTCGGGCTGCTGATCGACGCGCTGGTCGTGCGCGCCCTTCTGGTGCCCGCGCTGATCAGCCTCGTCGGGCCCGTGAGCGTGTGGCCGAGTCGGAGGCCGCGAACCGAAGCAACCGATGCAGCGCCGGCCGGGGAGCCCGCTTAGCAACTCCTTAGACGCGGGGATGAACCGCGCCGGTGTCGTCGCGGTACCACGCGGCAACACCAACCGCAACGGGCGATCAACCAGCCCCTACCCCGCTGGTGTGTCGCTCGCGAGATAGGAACGAAGTCATGCGCAAGTCACGTCTGCTGGCTGCGACCGTTGCCGTGGTCGCTGCCCTGTCCTTCGCCGCTGCCGGTTGCGGCGGCGGGTCGAGCAGCAGCTCCTCGATGCCGACGTCGGCACCGGCGGCATCCGCATCGGGCTCCGGCAGCTCCAGCTCGTCGAGCTCCACAGCCGGGATCCCGCAGAACAACGGTGGTGACCACGACGCCGACAACAACGGCGGGCCAAGCGACGGCGATGGCAACATCTAGTCGCATCGGTCCGAGCGATCGTCGCCGTGCTCGCAATCGCGAGTGCGGCGGCGTTCGCTGCCTGCGGCTCCACCACCAGCGCGGAGGTGAGCAGCAGCTCCGCCGGCGCCGCCGTCCGGATGCACCCGCAGGCCTTCGCCTGGCTCCATCGCGCCCCCCCTCCCGGCTCCTGGCACGTCAGCACCCTGCCCAACGGCAAGGCCCAGCTCGCCTTTCCCGCGAGCTGGCGCTCCATCGTCTCCGACCCCGGCACCCGCAGCGCGGCGATCCGCCCGCATGGCGGGCGGATCGCCGGCTACCTCAACGCCACGCCGCAGCAAGGCGATGAGACGCTCGCCGGCTGGTCCTCCTTCCGCCTCGAGCACAACCAGGAGGAGGGCGACACCAACGTCAAGCTCGTCGCCGCCGCGGACAACTTGATGTTCATGGGCGGCCACGGTTCATGCGTCATCGACGACTACCGGTCCTCCTCCGGCCACCAGTACCGCGAGATCGCCTGCATCGTCGCCGGCACCCATGCGACCACCGTCGTCGTCGGCGCCGCGCCGCCTTCCGACTGGCACAGCCAGAGCCCGGCCCTCGAGCGCGCGATCTCGGCCTTCAAGACCTGATGCGATCACCGAGTCAGCACCAAGAAAGGAGGGTCCATGCTGTCCACACACCCACTGCATTCCGCAGCACAACCGGGGCGACCACGACTCCGACAACCGGGGCGGCCCGAGCGACGGCGACGGCTGCCTGTAGGCAGCCGGCTACGCCGACACGCCGTAGCGGAGTGTCACGACCTGGCCCGATCGCGAGATGTCGATCGGCGCCAGGTCGACCCGCTCCCGCCCGCCTCCGAACAGCGGGATCCCGTCGCCGAGGATCACCGGCAGGAGCAGGAGGACGTAGTCGTCGACCAGTCCCGCATCCAGGCACCGGCCGGCGACGTTGGCCCCGAAGATGAGGACGTTCTTCTCACCGGCGGCCTCCCGCGCGGTCGCGACCGCGTCGCCGATGTCGCCGGAGAGGAAGGTGATCGACTCGTCCTCCTCGTCGTCGGGTGGGTCGTGGGTGAGCACGAACTGCGGCCCGCTCCACCGGCCGCCGAATGGCCCGCTGGTCTCCTTGCGGGTGGAGTTCCTGCCGACGTCGTAGCTCCCGCGCCCCGCCAGGATCGCGCCGGTCGTGTCGATGAGCTCGTCGACGAGCTCCGGCGGTGCATCCCCCGCGTACTCGAACACCCAGTCCATCTCGTGGTTCGGGCCGGCCATGTAGCCGTCCAGCGACAGTGTCGTGCTCACGCGAACGATTCCCATGTAGCTGCCTCCTCTGAGCGAGCGGTCGGGATTGAGACCGCGGCGGCGCGGCGAAATCATCGCGGACGGGACACGGCGGCGCCGCCGGCGGGGGATCACCGGCGGCGCCCGGACCGACGGACCTCAGGCCTGGGCGGCCTGCGGCTGCGCCTCGATGGCTCCCTCGGGGGCCGGCTCGCGCTCGATGTCGCGCTCGCGCACGAGCCAGAGCGCCAGCAGAGAGCCCGCGAACGACAGCGCGGCTCCCAGGATCAGGATCTCGTTCAGGCCGTGCAGGAAGCCCTGCTCGGCGGCGTTGCGAACGACACCCTGCGCCCCGTGCGGGACCCCGTTCAGGGCCTGGCCGAGCTGCCCGGAGGATGCAGCCTCGACCAGCCCGCGGGCCTGCCCGCCGCTGACCGCTCCACCGGCGACCTCCTGCGTCTTCGAGGAGCCGACGCCCAGGAAGATCGCTCCCCAGGCGGCGATGCCGACGGCGATGCCCACCTGGCGGAACGTGTCGTTGATCCCGGCCGCCATGCCGCTTCGCTCCTTGGGCACGACGCTCAGGGCAACGTCGGCGATCACCGGGTTCAGGAGCCCGACGCCGACTCCGCTGACGACGAACCCGGCGAGCAGCGCCGTCCAGGTGGAGTCCATGTGCAGGCCGGCCATCAGCGCCAGGCCGACCCCGGTCAGGGCGAGGCCACCGGCCATCAGGTACCGGGCATTGATCCGGGCCAGCGCCATCCCGGCCATCGGCGCGACGATGAACGACGCGACGGTGATCGGCAGGTAGCGCAGTCCCGCGTCGATCGGCGAGTACCCCAGGAAGTTCTGCAGGTACAGCGTCAGATAGAGGAACAGGGCGAACATCGAGCCCGAGACCGCGAACGCGGCGAGCTGCACGCCGGTGAACGCCCGCCGCCGGAAGAGCTCGAGCGGCAGCATCGGCTGCGACACCCGGCGCTCGATCACGACGAACGCAATCAGGAGCACCGCGGCGCTCGCGATCAGCGAGACGATCAGCGGGCTGCCCCAGCCCTCGTCGTTGCCCCGCACCAGCGCGAGCACGAGCAGGAACAGCGAGGTCGAGAACGTGGTGAGCCCGGCCCAGTCCACCCGGGTCGCGTTGGGATCGCGCGACTCGGCGACCTTCCAGAAGGTGATCGCGACGGCGGCGATTCCGATCGGAACGTTGAGCAGGAAGACGGACTCCCAGCCCAGCCCGTCGGTCAAGAGACCGCCGACCAGCGGACCGATGGCGACGGCGATGCCGATCGTCGCGCCGTAGATGCCCATCGCCATCCCGCGCTCACGGCCGGCCGGGAACTCCTGCGCGACCAGGGCGAGCGAGACGGCGAACATGATCGCCCCGCCGATCCCCTGGATGGCGCGCGCGATGTTCAGGAAGGTCGGGTCCGGAGCCAGCCCGCACATGAGCGAGGCGGCGGAGAAGATCGCCAGCCCGACCGCGAACACCCTGCGGCGCCCCAGCCGGTCGGCCAGCGATCCGGCGGTCAACACCAGGGCCGCCAGCGACAGGGCGTAGGCGTCGATTACCCATTGAAGATCCGTGAAGCTGCCGCCGAGGTCCCGCTGGATCGCGGGCAGCGCCGTGTTCACAACGGTGATGTCGAGGAGGAGCATGAACGTCGCAACGCTCACCACCCCGAGGGTCCACCACTTTCGATTCATGTCCGTCACCTCCGGAACGTCGGGTACAATCGTCAGGTTGCCTTGTAAGGTTTCCTGATCTAATATTCAGGGCAACTTATCAGATGTCCCTGACTAATCATGAGTGACACCGCACACACGGAAGACACCGAAGACGCCGGAAACCGTCCGGTCCCTCTCCTCGGGCCTCCTCGATGCCGCGACCGAGACGCGGTGCTGGCCGAGTTCAGGCACGCCCTCGAGGAGGCGGGC
The DNA here is from genome assembly GCA_963829735.1 of uncultured Actinomycetes bacterium. Lineage (GTDB taxonomy): Bacteria > Actinomycetota > Thermoleophilia > Solirubrobacterales > 70-9 > AC-56. The sequence continues at coordinate 212,691 of CAWHJT010000017.1, read as the reverse complement.
TACGCCGACATCCGCCCCACCCACGGATGCGTCTTTCGCTTCGTTCGCGACGACGGCATGCGGCTCACCGAGCTCGCCCAACTCGCCGGGATGACCAAGCAGTCCGTGGGCGAGCTCGTCGACGACCTCGTCGAACTCGGCTACGTGGAGCGCATCCCCGACCCGGAGGACCGCCGGGCCAAGCTGATCTGCCTCACCGACCGCGGAGTCGAGGCCCAGCGCGTGGGGTTCGGCCTCCTGGCCGACATCGAGGACCGCTGGGCCGAGCGGTTCGGCGCCGCCCGGGTGAAGGCGCTGCGCAAGCTCCTGGAGGAGGCGGTGAGCGAGGACGCGCCCGACGCCGTCCCGGAGCTCGCTCGGCGCCAGCTCGCCGCCGTCGAGTAGCGGCCCTCGACGCCGCTCAGCGGCGGGGAAGGCCGATGAGCCACGAGCGGATCGCGCCGCCCGCCGCCATGTCCCCAGGCGGGTAGGTACCGATCTCGAACCCACCCGGGGTCGTCGAGTTACCCCAGGTGCCGAAGTGCGCTGTCGCGATCGTCTCGCCGATGTGGACGCTGGCGCCGTCGCCGACGACGGGGACGCAGTGGCCGTAGTAGAAGTCGCCGAAGGACGTGTGGAGGATCGGGTAGGAGTCGCCGAACCCGCCCGGGTCATGCCCGACCGACACGGTGCCCGAGCCCATCGCGAGCAGCGGCGCGCCGGGCGTCGTCGTCCCGTCGACGCCCTGGTCGGTGCGACCCCAGGCGAGTGACACCGAGGCCGGGAAGGGCGAGATCGCCTGCCCGGGCGGAATCGGCCCGAGCTCGACCGAGAGTGCCGGCCCGGCCTGGATCGCGCCGTTGCCGGTGGCCGCTTGCGCGGCGGCCTGTGCCGCGGCGATCTTCGACTGGATCGCGCTGATCTCCCGCTGCAGCCGTACGCCGTTTGCCTTCACCCGCGCGAGCAGCCGCTGCTTTCGATCGTGGGCGGCCGCGAGCGCCCGCTGCTGGACCTTGAGCCGGTTCTGGGTCTGAATCAGCTCGGCGCGCTCGGCGGCCAAGCGGTCGCGGGCGGCGTGGATGCGATCGACCGTGGCCCGTACCTCGTTGCGGAGCCTCCGCACCCTCGCGACGATGCTCGCGTCCTGGTGCTCAATCGCCTGGATGTACGCGTAACGGGACGTGAGCTGGTTGAAGCCGTGCGAGTCCAGAATCACCTGCAGTGTGCTGGGGCGGTCGACCTCGTAGTTGGCCACCAAGCGGTCCTTGAGCACCTTCATCTCCGCGCGCAGGCGCGCCCTCACCCGCTCGAGCTTTGCCCTCGCGCGCTGGAGCTGGGCCTGCTTGCGATCGAGCTGCGCCTGTACCTGAACCTGTTGCTCCTGGAGGCGCGCAACCTCCGCCGAGAGATTGTCGATGCGCCGCGAGTCACGCTCGACCGTGCGCGCGAGCACCGCCTGGCGGGAGCGGTCCGTCTGCAGCTGATGCCGCTTGGCGGACAGGCGCGACGACAGGCTGCCGGCCTGCGCGCCGGCCGGCACCGCGATGAGCGTCGCCGCAGCGAGGAGTCCCGCAATGCCCAGAACAACCGAGGAGCGGTTAGGGATCGACATGGGCGTAAGTGAGGCGGCGAAGGTAGTCGTCGCCGCTAAATCCGGCAACGGTCAACCCGGCCCCTGCAGCCACAATTGCAGGGGATTCGTGCTCCCTCCACCAAGCGGAGGCATCGGGAGGAGACAGGACACCATCGCCTCCATGACTGTGATTGACGACTGCGTCCAGCAGCCGAGTCGGCTCTAGCGGCCTAGCAGTGGAGCCCGGCGGCGCGGAGGGCCTCGTCGGCCGAGTTGAACCACTCGAAGCGCGTCGCCTTTCCGTCGAAGAGGGTCCAGATGTAGCCCTGCCGACGCTCGACGTCGGCGCCGCTGCCGCGCCCGCGGCCGTGCAGCGTTGCGAGCACCACCACCTTGTCCCCGGCGTCGAGCATCTCGTCGATGTCCACCCGGGCGCCCTCGAACGTGTCGCTCACCGACTCAACCGCCGAGGCGAATGCGTCGATCCCCCGCCGGGTTCCCGGCTCCACCGCATCGGGTGAGTTCACCCATTCGATCTCGGGATCGAGGAGACCCGAGGCCACCGGCGAACCGTCCTTCATCCAGGCGCGGTAGATGTGACGCACCACCTCCACGTTCTCCAGCGACATCCACATCAGTATCTCGCGTGCGCGCGGCTCGTGAGCGCTCATTTCGCGGGCTCACCCTGGTCCCTATGACGAGACGATGGCCTACGCACCAACCGCCCGGCACCTGCTCCGAGCCAAGGACCTGGCCGATGCCCGGTACTTCGAGCGACTCGACGTCGACGACCTCGCGCGCGCCGCGGGCCTGTCGCGCGCCCATTTCAGCCGCGAGTTCCGCCGGGCCTTCGGCGACCCACCCCACACGTATCTCCTGACTCGGCGCCTGGAGCGCGCCGCCGCCCTGCTGCGGAACACCGACCGGTCGGTCACGGACATCTGCTTCTCGGTGGGGCTTCAGAGTCTGGGTTCGTTCACGACCAGCTTCACGCGGACCTACGGCATGTCCCCCACCGCATACCGCGCCGCATTCCCGCCCGCGTCCCGCCAGGCGCGGGTCCCGATGTGCATTCAGCGCTTCTACGGGCGGCCGCGAAACCGCACGTTTCGAGAAGCCAACGGCTCAGCCCGCGACTAGCGTGGCCGCCGCAACCGTCTCGAATAGGAGGACGCAGATGATGAGAATCGCCAACGCGCAGGTCTGGGTCGCCGACCAGGACGAGGCGCTCGACTTCTACACGAAGAAGCTCGGCATGGAGGTCCGCTCGGATGTGACGCTCCCCGAGATGGGCGACTTCCGCTGGCTGACGGTCGGACCGCCCGGACAGGAAGACGTCGCCATCACGCTGATGGCGATCCCCGGGCCGCCGGTGATGGACGCCGAAACGGCCGAGCAGGTTCGGAACCTGATGGCCAAGGGCTTCGCCGGGACGGTCTTCCTCGCCACCGACAACGTCCGGGCCGACTACGAGGAGCTCAGGGGTCGCGGCGTCGAGTTCACCGAGGAGCCGGAGGAGCGCCCGTACGGGATCGACTCCGGCTTCCGCGACCCGTCGGGCAACTCGTTCCGCCTGACGCAGGTGCGCGAGGACCTGTAGTAGGACGGGAAGCGCAGGAAATCAACTCTCGCTCATCGCCCGCGCCTGGCGCTTTCCGGCGCGCGCGAGCTTCACCCGCTCGACTGCCGGCAGGACCGCCTTGCGCAGCCGCACGGCGTCCGGAGTCACCTCCACGCACTCGTCGTCGCGGATGAACTCCAGTGCCTGGTCCAGTGAGAGGCAGATGGTGCGGGACCAGGCGCACGGCCTCGTCGGTGCCGGCGGCGCGGATGTTGGTGAGCTGCTTCCCCTTGGTCGGGTTGACGTCCAGATCCTCGGCCCGGGCGTTCTCGCCGATCACCATGCCCTCGTAGACCTCCTCCCCCGGGCCGACGAAGAGCTGGCCTCGGTCCTGAAGGTTCATGAGCGCGAACGGCACCGTGGTGCCGCGCCGGTCGGCGACCAGCGACCCGGTCGCGCGGTGCCATGGTTGACCATGTGCGTGCCTCGCCTTGTCAGAGCGCGTGCGGGATTAGGAATCCGAACGCAGCGTGACCCGCTTCTCGCGAACCGACAGGCCTCCGAGCTGCTTTGTCTCGGCGAGCGCCTTTACGCGGATCCGGCCGTGGTGAGACCTGAGTGCCTTCCTCAACGCCTTCGAGAGTCGCACGCGCACCTTCGCCACCTTTCCGGACCGAATGCGAAAGCGCGCATGGGCCGTGTGTCCCTTGTGACGGAGCAACACCTTCCCCTTGCATCGTGAGTCCTGGCTGCGCGGGCAGGAAACCTTGACGAGCGCCTTTCCCCGGGTGACGCGGGCCTTTCGGGAGGCGATCTTCGCCCCAAGGCGCTCGCACCCGGAGGCGCGATGGTCGGCGGGGTCCGCGAGGATCGCGTCATAGCCCTTCTCGCAATCCAGCGCGTCCCGCCCGTCGCCGCCGACGAGGACGTCGTCGCCGCCTCCGCCGAACAGCTGATCCGCGCCGCCGAGCCCTCGAAGAGTATCGTCGCCGCCGAATCCGTAGATGGCGTCGGTGCTGTCGGTACCCGTGAGCGTGTCCGCGCCGTCACCTCCCTCGAGTCCCTCGAGCCCCGTGAGCGAGTCGCCCTCGCCGGGGTGGCCATCGTTGGCGGCCCCGTCCTCGGCGATGTTCACGGGGGCACTGCCGCAGCAGTAATCGACGAAGTCGTTGCCGGCGCCGCCGATGACGTGGTCGGCGCCGTCATCGGTGGCGCTTTGGTCGACGAAGTCGTTTCCGCTGCCCGCGTCGACGGAGTCATCACCCCGTCCCGGGTCGATGTCGTCGGCGCCACCACCGGCTGAGATGCGATCGGGTCCGCCCTGGCCGCGGATGAAGTTGGCGGATCCGTCGGCGACGATCGTGTCGCGGCCGTTCGTCCCGGTGAACTGCTCGAAGCCCGCCAGGTTGTCGCCCTCGCCCGGGTGTCCGTCGTCGGCCCGGCCGTCGAGCGTCATCGCCACCGGCACGGCGCCGCTGAAGACGATGGCATCGCCCGGCCCGCTTCCGGCATTCAGGGAGTCCGGCCCATCGGCGAACCCGCGGCCGCGGACGACGTCGTCGCCCGCGCCCAGATCGATGCGGTCCGCTCCGGCATCGCTGGCGTAGTCGTCGTCGCCCCCGCCCGTTGCGACCCTGTCACGGCCGGGGCCGGCGTCGACGAAGTCCGCGCCGCCGCCGGTGTTGACGACGTCGTTCGCCGATCCGAGTCTCAGCTGATCGGGACCGGGCCCGGAGGCGATCGTCTTGACGCCGGTCGCGTGCACGTCGACCTCGTCGACGAACGCGTCGAGGTTCCGATTCGTGAACCGATCTGCGCCGTCGCCCAGAACGAGATCGACCTTCCGCACCGGAGAGCCGTTCGGCGGGTCCAGCGGGCACGTCACCGTGATGGAGCTGCGCTGGGCGCAATCGGGATCGCCGGTCTTAATCCCGCCGACGCCCGTGTCTTTGATCGTGATCGTGTTGCCAGAGGCCGAGACCGTGATCGCGTCGGCGTTGGCGCCGCCGGTGATCGACAGGACCGTCCCGCCCGGCTCCCGCGAGTAGTCGACGGCGGTCGCCCCCGGGGTCGGAGCCGCGGTCGAGCCTCGCGACGGCGCGCGCGCTGGCGCAGGATTCGGGCCGGCGCCGCCGGCGGTTGCTGGATAACGACGCCGTGTGGGCGCGCCTCGCGACACCTGCGGCCGCTTCCCGCTCTGAGCGGAGACCCGCGTGTACCAGATCCCCGTCTCCTGACCGGTCGCGCCAGTGCTGAACGTGCCGAACAGATCGAGCCCGCCGCCATCTGCGCTGGCGTCGAGCGCGAACGAGTCCTGCGTGCGCGGCGGCGGCTTGAAGGAGACGGGATTTCCGAAGCCCGAGACGCGGCGATTGGAGCGCACCGCGAACACCTTGATGCCGGTGTTCACCCTGCGCGTCCAGACCACCCAGACGCGACCCTTGTGATCGGCCGCGACATTCACGTTCCGGACCTCGCCCGAGCCCCGAGAGATCACGATCGGCTCCGGCTGGCGCTTGAGCTCGCGCGCGGCGTCGATGCTGAAGCGCTGCTCGACCACCTTGCTCGCGTTGTCGCCGACCGTCGCCGCCGTGAAGAGATCGGAGCGGCCCGGGCGGCCGGCCAGCGGCGTCCGCGCCCGCGGTCCGGTTCCGCTCTGGGTCCCAGGCACCCGATAGGAGACGGCACTCGGGTTGCCGGAACCGGGCTCGACCACCTGCATCAGCACTCCTGAGAGCCGCTCCGCGTTCGAGTACCAGGCGATCACCGGAAGGTGACTTGTGCCGTCGAGCGCGATCTGCGGGTCGTAGCCGCAGCACCCAAGGTCGGCTTGGTAGTTCGCGCTGCGCTCGAGCAGGTCGTCGTCGGAGAGGCCGAAATCGGTTCCAGTGTCGTCCAGGCGAGCATCCCCGGGCGAGGTTCCGCGGTGGACGAACACGCCGAGGGTGCTGGCCCATGCCTCCAAGGGCACGCCGTCGTCCAGGAGCACCGCCGATGAATCGGCGGCATAGGAGAAGAGCTTCCCCAGGTCTGTGTCGATGCAGGCGGTCCCCAGGACGCATTGAGCGACGTTGACCCCACCGAACTGGTAGGTCCAGCGCCCGGTGGCGGATGGCGCCGTCGCCGTTTCGAGGCTGGGCTCGGGCACGTCGGTGCGCTGGATGCCACCCCAGAAGGCACGCAGCCTGCCGTCCGGGGAGGACACAAGCGCCGGGTCGTTCAGCGAGACCCAGTCACCCGTGATCATCGGCCCGGGAACGACCCGGCCGATGGGGCTGACGAGGCTCGTCGCCAGTGCCTGCGTGTCCGGCGTTCGTCCGGGCGTCCGGTAGGCGACGTCGAGCGAGCCGTCCCCCAGCCTCAGGACCGCGGGCTCACTAAGCGCGTCGATCTCGGAGCGAGGGAGCTTCACCCAGTCCGCTTGCGCACCCGCTCCGGGGCACGGGAGAAGCAACGCGACGAGGAACGCCAACCCTGGGAGCGCCACAACGATCCGCGGCTTCGACGCGCTAGCGATCAGCGAGCGGACAGACTGCAACCCCAACGCGCCCACCGTACCACCGGAGCTGCGTTCCGAACCATCCTTCGCAGGCGGGCGACTGCGCATGATGCGCCACCGCGATCTGCCGCTAATCCCGCCGCTTCCCCGCCCGCGCGAGCTTCACCCGCTCGACTGCCGGCAGGACCGCCTTGCGCAGCCGCACGGCGTCCGGAGTCACCTCCACGCACTCGTCGTCGCGGATGAACTCCAGTGCCTGGTCCAGTGAGAGGCGATGGTGCGGGACCAGGCGCACGGCCTCGTCGGAGCCGGCGGCGCGGATGTTGGTGAGCTGCTTCCCCTTGGTCGGGTTGACGTCCAGATCCTCGGCCCGGGCGTTCTCGCCGATCACCATGCCCTCGTAGACCTCCTCCCCCGGGCCGACGAAGAGCTGGCCTCGGTCCTGAAGGTTCATGAGCGCGAACGGCACCGTGGTGCCGCGCCGGTCGGCGACCAGCGACCCGGTCGCACGGGTGGTGATCTCCCCGTGCCACGGCTCGTAGGCCTCGAACACCGAGTGCAGGATGCCGGTGCCGCGGGTCTCGGTGAGGAACTCGTTGCGAATGCCGATCAGGCCGCGGGCCGGAACCAGATAGTCCAGCCGGATCCAGCCGGTGCCGTGATTGACCATGTTGTCCATGCGCCCCTTGCGCAGGGCAAGCAATTGGTTGACGACGCCCATGTAGTCCTCGGGTATGTCGACGGAGAGTCGCTCGACGGGCTCACACGTGGCGCCGTCGATCTCGCGGGTCATGGCCTGCGGCTTGCCCACGGTCAGCTCGAAGCCCTCGCGCCGCATCGTCTCCACCAGCACGGCGAGCTGCAGCTCTCCCCTGCCCTGCACCTCCCACGCGTCGGCGGCCTCGGTGTCTCGAAGCTGAATCGAGACGTTGCCGACGAGCTCGTCGTGCAAGCGCTCCTCGAGCTGGCGGCCGGTCAGCTTTTCGCCCGAGGCTCCGGCGAGCGGCGAGGTGTTGACGCCGATCGTCATCGCGAGCGCGGGCTCGTCCACGGCTAGCAGCGGGAGCGCCTCCGGATCCGTCGAGGGCGGCGATCGTCTCGCCGATCGTGACCTCGTCCATCCCTGCCACGACCACGATCTCCCCGACGCCGGCCGCCTCGACCTCGACCCGCTCGAGCCCCTCGGTCACGTACAGCGCCGCGATGCGCCCGCGCGCCACCGTGCCGTCGCGCCGGCACCAGGCGATCTCCGCGCTGCGCGTGATCATCCCGCGGTGAACGCGGCAGACGGCAAGCCGGCCGTAATAGGGAGAGGCGTCCAGGTTCGTGACCCGCGCCTGGAGGGGCGCGTCGGGGTCGCCGCTTGGCGCCGGGATCTCCGCGACCAGGGTCGAGAAGAGCGGCCCCAGGTCGCCGCCCGGCGCATCTGAGTCGAGCGTCGCCCACCCCTCCTTGGCGGAGGCGTAGACGATCGGGAACTCGATCTGATCCTCGGCGGCGTCGAGGTCGAGGAACAGGTCGTAGACGGCATCAACGACCGTGGCCGGACGGGCGTCGGCGCGATCCGCCTTGTTCACAACGAGAATCAGCGGCAGCCGCTGCTCGAGGGCTTTGCGCAGCACGAACCGCGTCTGCGGAAGCGGCCCTTCGGAGGCGTCGACAAGGAGCAGGGCGCCGTCGACCATCGAGAGCCCGCGTTCGACCTCGCCGCCGAAGTCGGCATGCCCGGGGGTGTCGACGATGTTGATCTTGACCTCGTCACCGTCGGGCGAGGGCAGCCTGAGGGAGGCGTTCTTGGCGAGGATCGTGATCCCGCGCTCGCGCTCCTGGTCGCCGGAATCCATGACCCGCTCGACCACGCGCTCGTGCGCAGCGAACGTCCCCGCCTGGCGCAGCATCGCGTCGACCAGGGTCGTCTTCCCGTGGTCCACGTGGGAGATGATCGCGATGTTCCGCAGCTCGGGCATGCCAGGAAACGGTACGAGGTCCGCAACCGACCGACGGCTCGCTCGCCATACTCGTGCCATGCCCTCGCCGCTGATCGAGTTCCCGGCAGACGATCCCGATCGGGCGCTGCGGTTCTGGCGCGACGTGCTCGGGGTCGCCCTGGAGCAGCGGTCAGACGATGCGGGGGCCGGGTGGGAAGCCGAGGCAGACGGGTTGCGCCTTGGAGTCCACGAGCGCGGGCCGGGCCCCGGCGACACGGCCTCCCTTCCGTACTTCACGGTCGCCGACCTGCCCGCCACGCTCGAGCGCATCCGCGAGCTCGGCGGCACCGTCATCCATCCGGGCGAGCGGTGGGCGATCTGCCGCGACAGCGAGGGCAGCCCGTTCGCGCTCGCCGCGCGCTGAAGCTACTTGCCCGGGCCGGTCGGGCCGCTGGCGCCGCTCGCGCCGCTGGGGCCGCTGGCGCCGCTGGCGCCGCTGGCGTGCGGGTTCGACCGCTTCGAGGAGCGCGCCGGGCCCTTGCGGACGGTCGGGTTGGAGATGCGCTGCAGCTGCTGCATGACGCGGCTCCACTCCTGCGGCTGGAGCATCTGAGCGAACTGCGGACTGAGCTTGCCCGGGGCGCCGACGCTCGACAGGAAGGCGTTCATCCGGCTGCCCCATCCGGTCACCTTGCCCTCGCTGTAGTGGTCGTGCGCCAGGGGCACGCCGGAGGCATCCGCGAAGCCGATCTCGATCGAGCTGCCCGGATAGAAGGTCGCGATCTGCTGTCCGGCCACCACCTCGTCGCCGGCCTTGACCGTGGGACGAACGCCCTCGTAGACGAAGATGATCTGGCCCGCTTGCGGGCCGTCGAGCAACTTGTAGAGGACCCCCTGCCCCGCCGGGCCCGCGCCGCCGTTCGGCCATCCGGGAGCTCCGACGCGCAGGATGCGCGCATTGCCGATCGCGTTGATCGGGCCCGTGCCGACGTAGTCCACACCCTGGTCGATGCGACCCTTGATCGCGTGCGGGAACGGGCTCTGGTAGCCGGAGGCCGACTTCAGCGGCGTGAAGCCGATATCGACGCTGATCGCCACGCTTGCCGGAAACCGACGAGCTCACCGGCCCGGGCAGGTCCTCGTGTGAGGTCACCTGGTCCGGCTCCATGATCCCCTGCTGGCCGAGGACGGTCTTGATGAGCTCGTCGGCGGCGCTGCCGGGCCCCTGGTGACCGGCGACCGGAAGGCCGTCGATCTTCGAGATCGCCATTGCGGTGCCGCTTCGAGTGCTCCGTCTGGACCTGCGAGGCCGTGCCCGAGCCCTTCGACGAGTGCTGCCTGTGCGGGTCGCACCGCAGCGAGCTGATCTCGAGCCGGAAGCCGTTGTCCGCGAGGAAGTTCATCGTCGCCAGGACGCGGCGGTCGATCGTGCCGCGGCGGATGTCCAAGCGCCCGCACCGGTAGATCTCGAGGCGGGGACTCGAAAGGGCGCGATCGGCGAGCGCGCTCGACGGCATGAGGAGGTCGCCGATGGCGTCGCTCGGCTTGGCAGCCTTGCTCAGCGGGTTCTGGCCCGCGCTGTAGACGGAGGTCTCGTGCAGCAGCTGCCAGCCGTCCAGGATCGGCTTCGGATCGATGCTCCCCTTGCCGATGCCGGTGGGCTGGATCGCGAAGTTGATATGCGGCGCGCCGTTGTCCGGCTTGCCCACGCGGCCCAGGAGCGTGCCGGCGCTGACCCGCGTCCCGCGGTGGAGCGCTCCCGTCGCGCGGTGCGGCTGCGACCCGCTGCTCGAGCGGGGCTCGTCGCCCGCCATCAGCATGCTCGGCTGGAGCTGGCCGAAGAGTGCGGCCGCGCCGACGTTGTGCGGGCGCTCGGGGAGCGCGAAGAGGCGCCGGCGATTCGGCTGGGTTCGCGAGATCTTCGGCTTGGCCGTCGACTTCGCCTTCGCGTCGGACTGGCCGTGCCCGCTCGCTTCCGTGCCCTGCCTGTGGTGGCGGCCCTTGGAGGCTTGCTTCTTCGCCGGCCGGATCGAGCCGAGCTGCGTGTAGATGAACTTGTTGCCGTAGTCGTCCTGGAGGACGATGTAGTTGCCGAGCTTCTTGGTGTGGCCGATCTGCTTGACCGTTCCGTCATTCACCGCGACGACCGGAGCGCCCTCCTGCGAGTAGATGTCGATGGCCAGCGGTGAGAGCGCGGTGGAGACCTTCCCGTTCAGCAACTGGACGTGGTTGATCTCCGCCGGCGCGGAGAACGGGCGGTAGAGGCCGACCCTGCGAAGCTGGGCGTCGGTCACGGAGGCGACCGAATCGCGCGTCGGGGAGCCGACGCCGATGTCCGCCGCGATGCCCTTCGTGTGCGGGTCGTCCGGGAAGCCGCCGACCGCGACCGAATGGGCCGGCGTGCGGTAGCCCGAGATGACGTAGACCGGCTTGCCGATCTCGGCCGAGAGGGCCGACAGGGCCTCCCTGATCTGCGGCTCCTGCCCCACCGCCATGTTCACCCCGGAGTTCAGGTGAACGGTCCCACGACCGAAGCTCGTGACCGCCTTGCTCGGCGCCGGGCCGGTGACCCCGCCCTTCGCGCCGGGAATCGGTGAGGGGGCCGGCTCGGCGTAGCGGGACTTCGCGGCGATCGGGAACCGGTCGCCGGCGGTGAGCCCGGTGAGGGAGCCGACCAGGTCGTCGGGGAGCTTGCCGTACTGCTGCGCTGTGGTGAGGACCTCGTCCACGTACCAGGAGGCGTGGTTGTAGGCGAAGATCGCCTGGCGCAGGTTCGTGCTCACCGCCGGACGCCTGCAGGTAGCGCGCGGCGGAGCAGATCGCGTCGACGGGGTTGTAGGGGTCGGCGCGGCCGTCGCCGTTGGCGTCGATGCCCCACGTCTTCCACGTCGCCGGCATGAACTGCATCCACCCCTCGGCGCCCGCGGTCGAGACGTTGAGGTTCGTGCCGAAGGCCGTCTCGATCTTGTTGATCGAGGCGAGCACCTGCCACGGGATCCCGTACTGGGTGCCGCAGGCCTGGTAGATCGGAAGGAGGAACGGCGGGATCTCGAACTGGCCGATCATGAAGCTCGGCGTCCCGAACGGGGACGGGTTCGGGGTCGCAACACTCAAGCTCGGGTTGAACTTCGTAGGCACCCCGTTGGGCGTCTGCTCGGGAGCGTGAGGAATCGCCATCGGGTGTCGCGGCATCGCGGTCCCGCCGTTGCGGCCCTGCCGCCGCCGCCGCGAGCGTTGCCGCCGCGTTGCCCGGCGGCCGCCGGGGCCCGCGGCGCCGCCGCTCGACGAGGTCGATCCGCCGGTGCCGGTCGACGTCCCCGTGGTGCCGGTGGAGCCGCCGGTGCACGTCGTGGTCGTCGTGGTCGTCGTGGTCGTCGTGCCCGTGGAGCCGGAGGAGCCCGAGCTCCCGCCGCCGCTGCTGCCGCCGCCGGTGACGGTCCCGACGGTGTTGCCCACCGTGTCCTTGACGGTTCCGGTGGTGTCCTTGACCGTGCCGGTGGTGTCCTTCACCGTGTTGCCGACGGTGTCCTTGACGCTTCCCGTCGTGTCCTTGACGGTCCCGGTGGCCCCGCCCACGATGCCCGCCCGCCTGCGCGTTCACGGCACCCGCGGCGGTAGCCGCTGCCGCGACGGCCAGTCCAACGCAGAGCAGATGCCTCCTTCGCACTCTCTCCAATTCCTTCCGTGGCGAGCCGTCCGTGGTGAGCCGGAGCGGCAGCCGGTGTCAGGTCAATACCCAGGCGGGTGAGCGAGAAACGAAAGGTTGACGGCGCGCGGACGACCTTGCGCCGGTTCAACGGGGCTTGAGAGTTGGTCAGCCAGCCAGACCGGCTATCGCTCAGGCCAGGACGGCCTTGCGCGGGTAGACGACCTCGGGGTCGGTGAGGACGTTCACCAGCGCCGGTCCGCCCGCGCCGAACGCGCGCTCCAGGGCCGGCCGCAGCTCGCCGGGCTCGGTGACGAGCTCCGAGTGGCAGCCCGAGCGCCTCCGCGATCTGGTCGTAGCTCGTTGCCGGGCGGAGCTCCGCCGCCATCGAGTAGCCGTAGAGGAACTTCATCGGGTGGTGCTCGAGGGCCCAGATGCCGTTGTTGCCGATGATGCCGACGACGGGGAGGCCGTGGCGGGCCATCGTGTCGAACTCGAGGCCGCTGAACCCGAAGGCCCCGTCCCCCAGCAGCAGGCAGATCTGGCGGCCCGGCCGGGCCTTCGCCGCGCCGATCGCCTGGCCCGGGCCGGCGCCGAGGCAGCCGTACGGGCCGGGGTCCATCCATGCGCCCGGCTCGTACGTCTGGATGAAGCGGCCGGCGTAGGAGACGAAGTCGCCGCCGTCGCCGATCACGATCGCGTCGCGGTCGAGGAAATCGTTGAGCTCGGCGTAGATTCGGACGGGGTGCAGGGGTGCCCGATCGTCTGTGAGATCGCTGACCTCAGACTCGCGCTTCTCAGACTCCGTTTCTGCGAAGCGCGGCGAGCCAGGGATTGGCGCTGCGGCCGCGTTCGCCCTCGGGGGACGCGGCCGCCTCGCGCAGGGCGGCGAGCGTCGCGGCGATGTCGCCGACGAGCTCGATCTCCGGCTGGCGCGTCGCGGCGAGCTTGCTCGGCTCGGCGTCCAGCGAGACGATCCGGGTCTCCTCGCCGAACGAGCCGCCGAAGCCGAGCCGGAAGTCGAGCGGCACGCCGACGACGAGGGCGACGTCGGCCTCCTTCAGCCCCTGGCCGCGAGCCCTGGAGAAGCAGAGCTCGTGGTCGGCGGGCAGGCAGCCGCGGCCCATGCCGTTGAGGAAGACGGGGATCTCGAGCGCCTCGGCCAGCGCGCGAAGCTCCTCCTCCCCCCGCGCCCAGTAGAGGCCGGTGCCGGCCATGATCGCCGGGCGCTCGGCGCTCGCCAGGATGGCTGCGGCCTCCTCGGAGCGATCGGCCGCGTCAGCGGCCGATCGCTCGACCGCCTCGGGCACCTCGGCCTCCGCCTCCTGGAAGACGACGTCCAGCGGGTAGTCCACGAACGTCGGCCCGCTGGGCTGTGCGAGCGCCTCGTCGATCGCGGCGGCCGTCATCGCGGGAATGTCCGCGGTGTCCTTGACCGTCCGCGCCGACTTGGTCAGCGGCGAGACGAACGGCAGGTGATCGATCTCCTGGAGCGAGCCCGACCCCCACCGCATCTCGGGAGCGCGACCGCCCAGCACCACCAGCGGCGAGCGATTCTGCTGCGCGCCCGCCAGGGGGCTCATGCCGTTGGTCACTCCGGGGCCGGCGGTGAGCGCCGCAACGCCGGCCTGCCGCGTGGCCTTGGCGAAGCCCTCGGCCGCCCAGGCCGCCGAGGCCTCGTGGCGCGTGTCGACCACCTCGATCCCCTCGGCCTTGCAGCCGTCGTAGATCGAGAACAGGTGGCCGCCCGAGAGGGTGAACAGGTGGCCGACCCCGCGCGAGGCGAGCGCGCGGGCCACCAGCCGCCCGCCGTGGACCGCCCCGCCTGCCTCGCCGCCGGCTCGCTCGGCGCTCTCCTCCGTCGTCGCCACGGGCCGCGAGACTACAGCGGAGCCACGCCGCCGGCGCGTCTGGCCTCGCCCAGCTCGCCGCGCCTGCCGTCTCCGTCCATCGCGCCCAGCGGCTCCTCGCCGGGCTGCACGCCGACGGCGTCGCGCACCCGCGGGGCGAAGAGGCGGAGCGGCTCGGGCAGGCCCTTCAGCTCGTGCTCCCCGCATTCGGTCGACCTCGAGGTCGCTCGAGAGCTCCCGCGCCGTCGCCTCGGTGATCAGGACGTTCGCGTCGAGGTCGCGAGTGGCCGCCTCCACCCGGGCGGCGATGTTGACCGCGTCGCCGATGACGCTGAAGTTCAGCCGGCCCGCACCGCCGATCGAGCCGGCGACCACCCGGCCGGTGTTGACGCCGACGCCGATGCGGAAGCCCGGCTCGTCTTCGGCGTTGACGACCCTCGCCATCTCGCAGGCGGCGCGGACCGCGCGGTCGGCGTGGTCACCGAACGGCTCCGGGGCGCCGAACATGGCCAGCAGGCCGTCGCCGACGAACTTGTCCACGTGCCCGCCGTGCCGGTTGATGATCGGCACCACCACGGCGAAGAGCGCGTTCAGCTGCATCACCACGTCCTTCGCGTCGGCGCCGGCGGCGAAGGAAGTGAAGTCCCGGACGTCGCAGAACAGGATCGAGACCTCGACCTCCACCCCCTCCTCGCTGAAGCCCTCGCTCAGGATGTACTCGGCCACCGACTTGTCCAGGTAGGTGCCGAACGCCTCACGGAGCCGCTCGCGCTCGTTGAGCCCCTGGGCCATCTGGTTGAACGACACCGCGAGCTCGCCCAGCTCGTCGCCGGTCGTCACCGGCACCGCGACGTCATAGCGACCCTGGCTGATCGCCTCGGTCGCGCGCTGGAGGTCGGCGATCGGGCGGAGGATCGACTTCGCGAACAGCACGGTGAGCTCCAGCGAGATCGTCGTCGCCACCGCCACCGCGATCAGCACGTCGGCGCCGAGCGCCGCCCCGCCGCCGCCCGACGAGGTCAGGGCCGCGACCACGAGGCCGGTGATCAGGTTGATCAGCGGCAGCGCGGTCATCAGCCGCACCCGCAGCGGAATCGCCGCGATCGGGGTCCGCAGCCGCGGCGTGTCCTCGCTGGCGTGGATGTCGATGAGGACCGGCCGCATCCCGGCCTCGAGGATCAGGTAATGGAGGATCGCCGAGTACCCCAGCGCGACCATCGACCCGGCGAAGAGCGGAAGGAAGGCAGGCCACGAGAGGCCGAGCACATAGACCGCCCAGGCGCAGGTCGGCGCGATCGCGATCCCCACCGGGACCCAGAGGTCGTGGCGGATGAGGTTGAGCGGCAGGGCGACCGCCGCGGCCCACGCCCTGTTGGTGCTGTCGGGATCGCGGGCGCCGCCGATCCAGTCCCGGATCGGGCGCATCAGCGGGAACGTGCGAACGAGCGTGATCGCGACGGCGGTACCCGTGAGAACCAGGGCGACCGCGATCACCTTCAGGTAGTCGTCGCTCGACGCGTTGTAATAGAACGTGAAGAGGCCGAGGGTCGCCGCCGTGATCACGAACGCGCTCTGCAGCTCGATCGTGAGAAAGACGTACGGATAGGACCGGCCAAGCCGGCGATACAGACGGGACAGCGCCGGCAGCGCCATGCGGGGATTGTGCCAGCCAGCGCCCGATGCGGGGCCACGCGCTCAAGTACCGTCTTTCGGGTCCGATCCTATGGAGGTGGGACGTGAGAGCAACGGGGGCTTTCCCGAGCCCGTGGCCGGCGAGCCCGCGCGGCTCGTCCGGGCACGCCACGACGCCTGCGGCAAATCGACGCGCGTCCGCGTGCCTCCCGCGCTGCCGGCTCGGGCGGTTCGCCGCGTCGTCTGCGACTCGTGCCACCAGCCGTTCGAGTGCGACAGCGTCGATGACGCCGGCGTCGTCGAGCCCCGCGAGAGCACCGGCAGCCGCGTCTGGAAATACCTCAGCATTCCGGTCGCCGCGGCGGCGGTGATCGTGGCGCTCATCCTGATCCAGGGCTCGGGCGGAGGCGACCAGCTGGTCAAGGGCGCCAGCTACACGCTGGCCCTCCCGCACGGGTGGGCCCAGACCGAGCCCCGGAACGGCGCCACGTTCCAGGCCTCCGCCGACGGCGCCAGCGCCACGCTGTGGGTCACGCGGGACCCCGGCCTGACCTTTTCCAAGTTCGAGTCGCAGTCGCTCGCCCAGCTTCGCCAGGCGGCGGGCAGCGCCGAGATCACCGGACGCGCGCCGGCGCCCACTGCCGCCCGGACGATCGTGACGCTCGCGCCGCGCCCAAAGCCCGGCGCTCCGACCTACCAGGTGACGCTTCGCGTCGCGGGGCCCTATCGGTATTACCTCGCCACGACCGTCGAGGCCAACGCATCGCGTGACGCGGCCGACGGCGCCGCGTTGATCCACAGCTCGTTCGTCCCCATGGCGGCACCCTGAACTGACCTCGCCCACCGGTCGCTACTACGATCCCGGTGATGGCCACCGCCACCGCCGAGTCCCTCTCCTCCGCCGCGCGCGAGTTCGTCGGCTCGGGGCCCAAGCGCCTCCTGATCGGAGGTGAGCAGGTCGACGCTGCCGACGGGCGAACCTTCGCGACGATCGACCCGGCGACGGGCGACGTGATCTGCGAGGTCGCGCTCGGGGGTGCCGAGGATGCGGCACAGGCCGCCCAGGGAGCGCGCGAGGCGCTCGAGGGTCCGCTGCGCAAGGTGAACGCCGCCAAGCGCTCGGGGCTGATGTACGGGCTCGCCGAGCTCATCAAGACCAACGGCGCCGAGCTCGCCGAGCTCGAGTCGCTCGACAACGGCAAGCCGCTGGCCGCGGCCAAGGGCGACATGGCGGCCACCGTCAACCACCTGCGCTACTACGCCGGCTGGCCGACGAAGATCGAGGGCGAGACGATCCCGGTCTCCGCCCGCGATGTCCTCTGCTACACGGTCCGCGAGCCGGTCGGCGTCTGCGCCCAGATCGTGCCGTGGAACTTCCCGCTGCTGATGGCGATGTGGAAGGTGGCTCCGGCCCTCGCGGCCGGCTGCCCGATCGTCCTGAAGCCCGCCGAGCAGACCCCCCTCACCGCCCTGCGGCTCGGCGAGCTCGCGCTCGAGGCGGGCTTCCCCGAGGGCACGCTCAACGTCCTCACCGGCGACGGCGGCACCGGCGCGGCCCTCGTCGACGAGCCCGGCGTCGACAAGGTCGCGTTCACGGGCTCGACCGAGGTGGGCCGAGAGATCGGCGCCAAGTGCGGCCGCTCGCTGAAGCGGGTCACGCTCGAGCTCGGCGGCAAGAGCCCGAACATCATCCTCCCCGACGCCGACCTGGACCGCGCGATCAAGGGCTCATACGAGGGCATCTACTTCAACTCTGGCCAGGCATGCAACGCGGGCTCGCGCCTCTTCGTGCAGCGCGACCTCTTCGACGAGGTGACGGACCGTCTGGCCGCCTACGCGCGCGAGGCGAAGGTGGGTCCCGGCCTCGACCCCGAGACCCAGCTGGGCCCGCTCGTCTCCCAGGAGCAGTTCGATCGCGTCAAGGGCTACATCGACTCTGGAGTCGAGGAGGGCGCCGAGATCGCCGCGGGCAGCTCACCGGACGGCAACGGCAGCGGCTACTTCGTCAACCCGACCCTCTTCGTCGGCGTCGACGACGAGATGCGCATCGCCCGCGAGGAGATCTTCGGCCCGGTCCTCGTGGCGATGCCCTTCGACGACCTCGAGGAGGTCGCCCGCCGCGCCAACGACACCGAATACGGACTGGCCGCCGGCCTTTGGACCCGCGACGTCTCCAACGCCCACAAGCTCGCCTCGATGCTCGAGGCGGGCAACATCTACGTCAACACCTGGGGCGGCGGCGACCCGGCAGCCCCGTTCGGCGGCTACAAGGCCTCGGGCATCGGCCGCGAGAAGGGCCACGTCAACCTGGACGCCTATCTAGAGACCAAGACCGTCTGGGTCCAGCTCTAGCGAGCTCAATAGAGCCGCGAATGCGCGAGCCGGGTCATGGCCCGCCGGCGGACCGCCGCCTGAATCTCACTGCCGACGAGCAAGCCTCGGAGCTCCTCCCTCGACCGAATGTCGTAGACGAGGAGAACACCGCGATCGTGCAGATGCTCGCACGCAGCGACATCGGAGTGAGTGCGGATCAAGAACAAGCGATCCGTCCCGCCGAGAACTGAGGCCTGCCTGATCGCACGCCGCAGCCGACCGGCTCGGTGCCGCGGGAGCGCACGCGCCCGCTGTAGCGCAGCCGCCCCCACGTGCACGCGAAGGCGGCTCACTCTCTGTCGAGCTCATCCCTGGCCGCGATCCGCAGGCGCACGAACTCGTCCGCGGACGCAACAAGCCAGTCAACAGCGTCGTCGATCCCGAGGATCACGGCCACAGGCTGGCCGTTTCGAGTGACGATCAGCCTTTCCCCGGTCGACGCCCGATTCACCTGCCTGCTCGTTGCCCGCGTCAACTCACGGACGGTGACTTCGGAGATCGGCTTCGGTCCGCGCAGCGATCCACCGGTAACACGCTCTCCAGTTGTCATGGCATATGTGCGTACAACTGGAGAGCCATTCGGAGGCAGTTGTACGCCCTGTCCGAGCAAGAATGGCGCGCTAGGTGTGACGAAATGGTCGCGGGTATGAAAGGGGCGATCGCTAGGGTGACTCCATGCGGATTGGTGTGCTTGGGACCGGGATCGTCGGGCGGACTCTGGGGGGCAAGCTCGTCGAGCTCGGGCATGAGGTTCGGATGGGGTCGCGGCAGGCTGGGAACGAGAATGCCGTCGGGTGGGCGCGGGAGGCCGGCGACGGTGCGAGCGAGGGGGCGTTTGCCGACGCGGCGGAGTTCGGGGAACTGTTGATCAACGCGACCGGCGGGAAGGTCTCGCTGGATGCGCTGGGGATGGCCGGGGCGGAGAACCTGGCCGGCAAGGTGTTGATCGACGTGTCGAACGCGCTCGACTTCGGGGACGGGGGGCCGCCGGTAATCGGCGTGTCCGTGGACGACAGCCTGGGCGAGCGGATTCAGGCGGCGTTTCCGGAGGCGAGGGTCGTCAAAGCACTTAACACGATGAACGCGTCGCTGATGGTCGCTCCGGGGTCGCTCGACGAGTCGACCAACGTGTTCGTGTGCGGTAATGACGACGCCGCGAAGGGTGCCGTGATCGAGTTGCTGGAGACTTTCGGGTGGCTGTCCGGGGACATCATCGATCTGGGCGACATCTCGGCGGCGCGGGGAGCGGAGCTGTACGTGGCGTTATGGGTGCGGCTCATGGGCTCTCTGGGCACGCCGGCCTTCAACCTGCGACTGGTCCGGGAGGCCTAGGGGGCCGCTCCCGGCCGGGGTTACGATCCCGCCACAGCCAAGACCGCGCCCGGGTTGGCAAATGGGTGAAGCCAGGCGGCCTTAAAAGCCGCCGCCCGAGAGGGCTTGCGGGTTCGAGTCCCGCCCCGGGCACTACGTCATCGCCCGCGAACGTATTCCCGCTGCCATATTGGTGGGGATGCCTTGACAGCAACTCTTTGGGCTGTAGCGTGTTCAGGAGCACAGGGGTTATGGAGGCCTCCGCCCTTACAACCGCCGGCCATAGCGGCCTGCTTGCGCGGCGTTCGCCGCTGCTTCGCCTGCAGAGCGACGAGAAGCTCGTCGCTCTGATCCGCGACGGCCACGACCGCGCGTTCGAGGTCCTGTTCGACCGCTACCAGGCACGGCTCCTGAGCTTCTGCCGCCACATGGTCGGGTTGAGCCCGGACGCCGAGGATCTGCTTCAGGACGTCTTCGTCGCGGCCCATTCCGCGATGCTGGCCGACGAGCGGCCCATCACCGCCCGTCCGTGGCTCTACCGGATCGCGCGGAACCGCTGCCTGAACTTCCTCCGGAAGCCGTCGGCGGAAGGGCAGGACTCGA
The DNA here is from genome assembly GCA_963829735.1 of uncultured Actinomycetes bacterium. Taxonomy (GTDB): domain Bacteria; phylum Actinomycetota; class Thermoleophilia; order Solirubrobacterales; family 70-9; genus AC-56. The sequence goes on along the minus strand of CAWHJT010000017.1, from coordinate 192,736 downwards.
TGGACGTCCATCCGTACGCGAACGGCGCCACCACCTTCGAGCGCGTTCAGCGCCGGGAGGCGCTGCGGACGATCGTCGCCGACGTCCAGGACCTGCCCGAGACGCAGCGCACCGCCCTCGTGCTCCGCGAGATCGACGGGCTGACCTACACCGAGATCGCGCAGACGATGGGCGTCTCGCTCGCGGCGGTCAAGTCGCTGCTCGTTCGCGCGCGCATGGCGCTCGCGGAGGCCAGCGAGGCACGGGTCCTGGCCTGCGACGACGTCCGGCTCGAGCTCGCCGAGGCGGCCGAGGGGGTCGCCAAGGTCTCGGGGGCGGCCCGGCGGCACGTCAAGGATTGTCCGTCGTGCAAGCGCTTCCGCGGGCAGCTGCGATCCACGTCCAGGTCGCTCGCCGGGCTGGCGCCGCTCGGGCTGTTCGCCGTTGTCGGGAAATTCTTCGCGTCCAAGCTCGCCGGGAGCGGCGGAGGCACCGCAGGCTCGGCGAGCGGGACGGCGGGGTCCGCCGGGGCGACCGGCGGCGCCGCTGGGGGAGGCGCCGGCGCGGGAGGGGCCGGCGCGGCGGGCGCCGGCGCGGCCGGATCCGTGGGGGCCGCGGGATCCGTTGGCGGCGTCGCCGGCTCGGTGGGTGGCGCCGCGGCGGCCGCGGGCGGCACGGGGATTTCGGTCGGCGGCGCACTGGGGACCGTCGGTGGCGTGGTGGGGGCCAAGGCCGCCGTCGGCGTGGCGACCGCGGTACTCATCACCGCGGGCGCTGTCGGCGCCAACCGCATGAACCAAACACCGAGCGCAGGCGCCTCCCAATCCGGCGGCCGTCCCCCAGACCGGGCAGTGGTCGGTCGAGCACGGGCGCGCCCACACAGCGGCCGTCGCCGCCCCGACGGCCCCGCCGGTCGCAGTAACCACGCCCGCTGCGGCTCCTCCGGCCACCGACCCGGCCCCCACGACGGACACCACCGCGACCACCGCGACGGCACCGCCCGCCGACTCGACACCCGCGGACACGACCACGACCACGACCACCGACCCCACTGGCACCGGAACCGACCCGACCACGACGACCGGCTCCAGCAGCGGCGATCCGACGGCGGGCGGAAGCTCAACCGATCCCGGCACGGACCCCAATCCGCCGGTGATCCCCGACCCACCGGTCGATCCGAGCCCGACGACCGGCAGCCCGCCGCCCGACCTCGGTTCCCCCGCCGGATAGCGGCAGCGCGCCGTCCGGCGGCACGGACACCTACACGCCGCCCACCAGCTAGTCCGCTTAGGTCCTCAGGCCAGACCGATCACCTTCAGCCGGCGGGTGAGGCACTGGGCGGCGAAGGCATGCGTCTCTTCGCGTGAGACGCCGAACAGCTCGAGGTCGTCCTCCTCGGCCCACGGCGGGTCGAGGACGCCGTCGGCGATCGGGAGCGCCTCGGCCATCATGCGCTGGATGGCGTCCCGGTACTTGGTGTCCTCGTTCGCCATGTCGGTGAGGAAGCGGACGCCGAACGCGATGTGACGGTGCTCGTCACGGGCGACGTTGTTGAAGCCCTCGACGAACGCCGGCAGCGTGTTCTGCTCGGTGTTGTACTCGATGATGAAGTGCTGGCCGGTGAGAGCCAGGGCCCCCTCGATGATCATGTGGTAGAGCGTCACCGCCTCCACCAGGGCCACGGTGTCCTCGGGCTCGGCGGCGAGGCGATCGACCCGGTTGTGCAGCAGGTCGTCGAAGAGCTGGCCGAACGACTCGTTCAGGTTCTCCTCCGTCGCCCGCAGCCGGTCGGCGAGGTTCTCGGTGCCCTCGTAGACGCCGACCTCGCTGTAGAAGCGGTCGAAGAAACGGACGTGCCGGGCTTCATCGGCGATCTGGGTGGAGAGGAAGATGCGCTGCTCCTCCTTGGGGCAGGCGCGCATGATCGGACCCAGCTCGTCGGTGACGCGTTGCTCGCCGATGAAGAATCCCGACAGCCCGTACATGCGCTGGAAGCGCTCCTCCGCGGAGATGCGCTCGTGCCAGTCGATGCGGTCCTGGCTGAAGTCGAGGTCCTGGGTCGCCCACTGCTGGCGCTCCCACAGCTCGTACAGCTGGCCGTAGTCGAGGAGCTTCGCCTGACCGCGGTCGGCCGACTCCTGGAGCGCCGGATCCGAGGTCTCCTCGAACCCCTCCTGGCGGGCGATCTCGCTGAGGGTTCGGGCCGTCCTGGCCTCTGCCGACTCTGGCTCCGTCCTGGCTTCCATGGACACGACAGCCTACACCCTGAACTGGCTGGCTGGCCAGGATTTCGTGAGTCAGTTGCCGTTCTGGCTCGGGTTCCCGTTTCGGCTCAGGTGCTTGTGGAAGAAGTCGACCGTCTTGCCCCAGGCCGCATTCGAGTGCTCCGGGTGGTAGGTGCCAAGCCGGTCGTGGTCGGCGAAGAACGCGTGGCCCGCGCCCTCGTAGAACTCGAACGCGGCCTCCACCCCGGCCTGCTGCAGCTCGGCCTCGAGCGACTTCGCGTCGTCGACGGAGATGAAATCGTCGCTGGTGCCGAAGTGCCCGAGCACCGGCGCGTTGATCTTCGAGAAGTCCGGCTTGCCGTGCGGCATGACGTAGTAGAAGCTCACCACCGCGCCGATCTGCTCGTTGGCGGTCGCGGCCCAGACGGATAGGCCGCCGCCGAGGCAGAAGCCGACCGAGCCGACGTTGCCGTTGCACTTCGGGTGCTCCAGGACGTAGTCGACCGCGCCGCGCATCTCCTTCTCGGCCTCGTCCATGTTCAGCGCCATCATCTTCTGCTGGGCCTCGTCGGGCTGGTCGGTCGTCTCGCCGTGGAACAGGTCGGGCGCCAGGGCCACGAAGCCCTCGGCGGCGAAGCGGTTGCAGACGCCGCGAATGTGATCGTCGAGGCCCCACCATTCCTGCAGGACGATCAGCCCCGGGCCGGTGTCCTCGGGCTCCGCGAGGTATCCCGTCGCAGTGCCTCCATTGGCCGCGAACTCGACGTCTGGCATCTCTTCACTCCTCCTGGGTCAAACGGTGTGGGTGTCCCCCGGCTGGAGGATCACCACGGTCGATGACGTCTTCGACTCGACGTCGGACTTGAACGCCTCGGCGTCGGCCTTGATCGGTGGGAAGGTGTTGTAGTGCATCGGGATCACCGTCGGCGCCCCGATCAGGCCGGCGGCGGTGGCGGCGTCGTGGCGGTCCATCGTGTAGTGGCCGCCGATCGGCAGCATGGCGACGTCGGGCGGCGTGCGCTCGGCGATCAGCTTCATGTCGCCGAACAGGCATGTGTCGCCGGCGTGGTAGATCGTGGTCCCCCCGATGCTGATGACGTATCCGGCTGCCTGGCCGACCGCGGTCCCGTCGGGGGCCGTGTTCGTGTGGAACGCCTGCACCATCCTCGCCCAGCCCCAGTCGAACTCGACCGTGCCGCCGAGGCTCGGATCCACGGTGTTGGCCACGCCCTGCCCTCCCAGCCAGTTCGCGAGCTCCACGATCGCGACGGTCGGCGCGTCGTTCTTCGCCGCCACCGCCACCGCATCGGCGAGGTGGTCCGCATGCCCGTGGGTGACGAGCACGTGGGTCGCGTCGAGGTCGTCCGCCGAGACTGTCGCGACCGGATTGTTCGGGGCCAGGAACGGGTCGACAACCACGCGCGCGTCCCCGCCCGAGAGCTCGAAGCACGACTGGCCCAGAAAGCGGATGTCGGTCACGTCTCAGCCTTCCTCCTCGATGGTCGTCTCACTCAGCTCCTCGGCCAGTGCCCAGCCGACGGCGACCCCAACCATCATTCCCATCCGCGCCTCCTCGGCGAGCAGCGTGCGCATGGCGGTCAGCCGCTCCTCGTCGGTCTCGGCCGTGGCGGCCTTGCGGACCTCCGCCTCGTGCGCCTCGCCGAACCAGCCGCCCTCCTGAGGGCGTCCGCGAGGATCCGGTGGAGCTTGGGTGCGGCCGCGGCGCACCACCGACTCCGCCTCACGGAACCGCTCGCGGTCCGAGAGCGCATCGATCGCCGATCCAGCCGCGCCTGATCCACCGCCATCGCCCGGCAACATATACCGGCGGGGCTGGAGGTCGGGGCCACCGCGGCGTGGGCCGAGGAAGGCTGAGGAGCAGGGATTGCGACGTCAGCTAAGCCCCCGACCCAGGGACGGGGAGGGCCTTCCTCGGTGCATGCCTGGGTGTCCCGCCGCCTGCTACGTCGCGGCGCTCCCACATCTCGAGTGTGCAGATCGGCTCGTAGCCCAGGCGCTCGTAGATCGGGTAGCCCGACTTCGTCGCCTGCAGGCTCGACACCGTCGAGGCCGCGGTCGCGGGCGTCGATCAGCGCGCGATGCATCAAGGCGGCGCGCCAGGCCCTTGCCGCGGTGGTCCGGCAGGGTGGCCACGAAGTAGAGCTCGCAGTCCTCGCCGTTGTCATAGGTGCCGAGCACGCAGACCGGCTCGCCGTCGACGCGGGCCTCGTACAGGCGCAGCGCCATCGATCGTCCCAAACCGGTCCATCGCGGGGACGAACGTCTCCCTCGGGCCAGCCGTACGCGAGGTCGTTGATCCGGCCGACGATCGGGCGGCTTCGGCGCCCACGCCCCAGTCGAGGCTCGTCGGCATCCAGCTCCGGCAGCTTGCTCAGGTCGGCGATCATCGCGGTGGGCGTGGCGTCCAGCCTGTGGCCGGCGGCCTCGAGCAGCGCGCCGCGTCGCGGTCGTCCTCCGGGACCCAGACGGTCCAGGCCTCGACGCCGGCCTCGTCGTACTCGGCAGCGAGCTCGTCCAGCGCCGCCGCCAGCGAATCGGCGTCCCGGTAGGCGACCGAGTTCACGATCGAGCGGTCCGGGATCGCGGGGACGACCGATGCCATCGACGCCGTCGCGCTCGAGCACGCGCGAGTCTCCCAGCGCCGCGAGCCGACCAGGCGGATAACGACATGAGCGCCCCGCGGTGGTGTTCGATCGCTGCGTCGCGGTCCATCGCGTCGGCCCCCAGCCCGCTAGCGCTTGAGCGCCAGCGTGATCCCGTCGGAGACGCCGAGCATCGCGACGTCGACCCGCTCGTCGGCGATCGCGCGCTCGTTCACCTCGCGCGTGGCGACCGTGCGCGGATCGTCGTCGGCGCCGTTCAACACCTCGCCGCCCCGCAGAACGTTGTCGAGCATGATCAGGCCGCCCGGGCGGAGCAGCCGCAGGCACTCCTCGTAGTAGTCGGGGTACTCGCTCTTGTCGGCGTCGATGAAGGCGAAGTCGAAGGGCTCGTCGTCGGGCAGCCGCCGGAGCGTCTCGAGGGCCGGACCGAGGCGCAGGTCGATGCGGTCGCTCCACCCCGGCCTCGTCGAAGTAGCGGCGCGCGACCTTGGTCCAGTCGCCGTTCAGGTCGCAGGTGACCAGCTGCCCGCCCTCGCCGAGCGCCCTGGCGATGCAGATCGCCGAGTAGCCGGTGAAGGTGCCCAGCTCGAGCGCCCGGCCGGCCGCCATCGCCTTCACGAGCACCGCCATGAAAGCCCCCTGCTCCGGCGAGATCTGCATGATCGCGATGTCGCCGAGCTCCTCGGTCTCCGCCCGCAGGCGCCGAAGGACGTCGTCCTCGCGCGCGCCGTGCTGGACCACGTACGCGTAGAGCTCGGGCGTGAGCGTTAGGTACTTGTCAGGCATTCAGTGGCACCACTAGCGGCGACCGAGGGTGGCCGAGAACCCGGCCGCGAGCCCGACGAGGCCGCCGATGATGCCCGACCACTCGTTCGCGTAGTCGTTCACGAGCGGCAGCAGCAGCAACACGATCGCCGCCACGACGATCGGGATCATGTCGAGCTCCTCGGTGGGGTCCTCCCGCGCGTCGGCGCGCCGGACCATGAACGAGGCGCCCACGCGCGGCGAGCGCGATGCCGTTGCCGCCGGCGGCGAGCGTCAGCCCGTCACCGAACGCGTCGTCCAGCCCCGGAGCCGCCAGCGCTCCGAGGGCGCCCGCGGCCACCAGCAGGATCGCGGTCGGGATCGCGCCGAGGCGGCGCTCCAGGCCGGGCACGAACAGGACCATCGCCACCCCGATCGCGAACAGGTACCCGATGTCGTTGTAGAGGAAGGGCGAGACCAGGTAGTGCCACCACGGGTTGGCGGTGACCGGCGTCCCGACGACGAGGCCCAGGTCGCGAAGGGGGATGTCCGCGCCCCGCGCCACGACGAGCAGGGCGGCCGGGACCAGGATGAGCGCCATGGTCACGTAGGGGCGCTCGACGGTGAGCGACAGGCGCCGCAGGCGCTCCTTGCGCTCCCGCCGCTCGGCCGCCTTGCGACGGCGGCGATCGCGCCGGCTCTCCTGCGCCTCCAGGCCGTCGCCCCGCCGCTCCAGCTTCGGCGCCCGCTTGCGCAGCCGGGTGCCGCAGTACGGGCACTCGGTGACGTACGGGCTCACCTCCGAACCGCAGCTCTTGCAGACGACGCTCAGCTCCGTCTCGGCCACAACCTCAGAATAGCCCCGACGGTGGGGTGGCTAGGCGCGGGTGTCGGCGATCATCTCGGCGACGAGCTTCGAGAGGTCGCGGTGGCGCTCCCAGTGGCGGAGCTGGCGATGGGCGCCGCTCTGCGCCCCGAGGAGGTCGTCGATCAGCTCCAGCTCCGCCTCGCAGCCGAGCTCGGAGGCGTCGGCGGCGAGCTCCTCGACCAGCGCGGTGGCCATCCGCTCGGCCGGCAGCTGCTCGCCGCGGCGGAAGTCGATCAGGGTGCCGTCCATGCCGCGGAGGGCGGCGCGGACCTTGTTGTCGTCGATCAGCTCCGTCGGAAACCCGACCAGCGGCTCCTCGGCGTCATAGAGGGCGCTGAAGCGGTGCGCGAGCGAGATCGTGAGCGCCGCCAGCGCGATCGTGTGCTCGAGCGTCGTCTGCTGGTCGAAGATCCGCGTCTCGACCGTGCCCAGGTTGGGGTGCGGGCGGACGTCCCACCAGAGGTAGGTGTAGTCGTCGATCGCGCCGCCGCGCATCATCTGCTCGACGCGGTTGGAGTAGATCTCCCAGGTGCCGTAGTGCGGCGGCACGCCGGCGCGCGGGAAGGCGCGGAAGACGGGCGTGCGCGTGGACATCATCCCGGTGAGGTCGCCCGCGCCAGAAGGGCGAGTTGGCCGAGAGCGCGAGGAGCAGCGGCAGGAAGAGGCGGATGCCGTCGGCGACGTAGATCGCGCGGTCCGGGCCGTCGATCGCCACGTGGACGTGGGTGCCGAAGATCAGCTCCTGGCGGGCGATGAAGCCCAGCTCGTCGATCAGCTCCTCGTAGCGGGGTCGCTCGACGATCTTCTGGTCCTCCCACAGGGCGAACGGGATGCGTGCCGGAGGCCGCGAACTGGAGCCCCAGCTCCTCCACGATCCCGGCCATCATGCGGCGCAGCTGCCGGAGCTCGTCGCCGGCCTCCGCCACGCTCTGGCACGGCTTGGTCGCAATCTCGAGCACGGACTGCATCAACTCGGGCTTCACCTGGCCCTCGCGATCGGTCGGGAACCCTCTCCAGGACCGCCTCGATCTCCTGAGCGAGGCTCAGATCCTCCGCATCGAGGAGCATCAGCTCCTCCTCGATGCCGATGGTGAACGGCGGGCCGTTGAAGCTGTGGTCGAGCATGGATCTGCGGCCGCAGCCGCCGGGCGCCCACAGGGCGCGCGGTTATTATCCGTGCCCGGCCCCCGGCAAACCCGGGGATGTGGAGGAATCCTCATGAACTCTGGCTACGGCGACAAGCTATTCATCCTCGCGTTCGACCACCGCGGCTCCTTCCAGAAGAAGTGGTTTGGCCTGGAGGGCGAGCCCACCGAGGAGGACGTGCGAAGGATCTCGGACGCCAAGCACCTGGTCTTCGAGGGGCTCGTGCACGGCGCTCGACGAGGGCGCCGACGCCGGCTCGACCGGCGCCCTGGTGGACGAGCAATTCGGCGCGCCCACGGACATCCCCGGCGAGGCCAAGCAGCGCGGCCTCAAGCTGGCGATGCCGGTCGAGAAGAGCGGCCAGAACGAGTTCGATTTCGAGTACGGCGACGAGTTCGGCGCCCACATCGAAGAGTTCGACCCCGACTTCTCCAAGGTGCTCGTCCGCTACAACCCGGACGACCCGGATACCGACATGAACCGTCGCCAGCTCGACCGGCTGAAGCGCCTCTCCGACTGGCTTCACCAGCACGACCGCAAGTTCCTCTTCGAGCTGCTCGTCCCCGCCACCGATGACCAGCTGGCTCGCGTGGATGGCGACAGCGACCGCTACGACGCCGAGCTGCGGCCGGAGCTGATGCGCCGGGCGATCCAGGACATCCAGGACGCCGGCATCGAGGTCGACATCTGGAAGATCGAGGGAGTCGATGAGCGCTCCGACGCCGAGATGCTCGCCGAGCAAACCCGCGCCGGCGGCCGTGACGACGTCACCTGCGTCGTCCTCGGCCGCGGCGCGAGCGACGAGAAGGTGGACCACTGGCTCAGCCAGGCGGCGCCCGTGGAGGGCTTCATCGGCTTCGCCATAGGTCGCTCGATCTGGGGCGATCCGCTCCAGGCCTTCCTCGACGGCTCGGTCGAGCGCGACGAGGCGGCCCGCCAGATCGGCGAGAACTACCTGCGCTTCGTAAGGGTCTACGAGGACTCCGAGGCAGCAGTCGCCGGGCGATAGCGGGCTCCCGGGCGGGCGGTGGGCCGCCCGGCGTGCACCGAGGAAGGCCCTCCCCGTCCCTGGGTCGGCGCTTCGCTGACCGTCGCAATCCCTGCTCCTCAGCCTTCCTCGACCCACGCCGGACACCCCGCTGAGCGCGGTCGCGGTTTTGGCGCTTTTCTCGCGGATATGACCGATAAAGCGCCAAAGCGCCGAGAGCCCGTGTCGCCGGCGCCAGTCGGGGCGGGCGTCCGACGGCGTGGGGTTGTCTGTTGGCATGCGACGCACGCCCGGCATCGGGGCTGTTGCTCCTACTTGTCCTTGGAGCCTGGCTGCTCGTTCACTCGTGGGTCGACGGCGGCGGCTCAGGCGAGAGCACCCAGGCGCCGGCCGAGCGCTCCGTCCGCGCCCCGGTCGTTCGCGTCGTCGACGGCGACACGATCGTCGCCTCGATCGACGGTCAGGACGAGTACGTGCGCTACATCGGCGTCGACACGCCCGAGACGGTCAAGCCAGACACGCCCGTGCAGTGCTTCGGGCCGAACGCCAGCGACGAGAACCACCGGCTGGTCGAGGGCCGGACGGTGCGGCTGGTCTTCGACCGCGAGGCGCGGGACGTCTACGGGCGGCTGCTCGCGTACGTGTACGTCGGCGGGCGGTTTGTCAACGCGGAGCTCGTTCGCGGCGGCTACGCGCGCACCCTCGAGATCGCTCCCAACACCTCGCACGCCGCCGAGTTCCAACGGCTGGCAGCGAGGGCGGCACGGGCCGGACGGGGCCTCTGGGGAGCGTGCTGAGCATCGAGCGTGGAGTTCACCACGCATACGGTGGTCAATCACTCACTCGAGTGAAATCTTGGCCCGGGCGCTCCCCTCATTGCCCGTCCAACACGCAAACCGGTGAGCGACTCCTGATCGAACGCTAAAAAGCCGCTAGTAGCGATCGGCACTGGGCGAACCGCTGTTCGCTCCGGATCGGTCTGCTAATTTCCTGCGCGTCGCGGGGATTGGCTCAACGCGACGCACTGGCACCAACGCTCTTCCTGGATCGATCCCAATGAGGATGAACGAAAGCATCTCCCAGTTCGAGCTGGCGTTCGAACAGGAAGCCGCGCTCGAGCGGCGTCGACGGCATCAGCTTCGCCAGCGCGCCGTCAATCGCTCGCGCGCGCGGCGCATCCAGCGAACCGAGCAGCACGGCAAGGTCGCCTTCAGCGTCCTGGTCGTTGCGCTCACGATCACGGTCGTGGTCGTGACCGTCGTGATGTTCGAGACGCTGGCTTGGTTGATGGGCTAGCGATCCGCTAGCCCCGCCCCGATACGCCTCGTTCAGCAGCCCTGCCCTGGAGAGGCAGCGCTAGTCGGTGGTCGACAGGTCGCCGAGCGCCTTGTCGACGTGCTTGCTCGCTCCCTGATCCTCCGACATCTCCTCTTCCTTGATCGAGATGTAGACCTCTTTACGGAACACCGGGATGTCGCGCGGCGCGGTGATGCCGAGTCGAATCTTGTCCCTCGACACGGCGAGCACCGAAACCTCGACGTCATCCCCGATCATGATGCTCTGATTCGTCTTTCTTGTCAGGACGAGCATCTCGCCTCCATTCGAGCTTTCGGCCGTCCGGCCGCCATCCGGAACCAGAGTAACCACTCGGAAGGCGCAGCGCCACCCACAACCGTCACGCGGCCGTCCGTTAGCATCACGCGGCCGCAGGGAGCCGTACATATGGCCAAGAAGCCGCTCCGCTCACAGCTCAACCAGATCCGCGCCTGGGTCCGCCAGGGGCGCACCGACGCCTGGATCGCGCACCAGCTGGACGTCTCCGCGTCCGAGCTGCGCGAGTTCCGCCGCCGGCACGAGCTCTCCGCCGAGGACGAGGACACCGGCGAGGTCGAGCTCCGCGACGAGATCGAGGCCGAGATCGAGGCGCTGAGTGAGGCGGCCGAGGAGGAGGCCGACCGAGGACGAAGGCGAGACGGAGGCCGAGGAGGACCGGCGAAGAGAAGTCTGCGGGCGAAGCGCGAGGCTCAGGCCGCCGGCGGCGGCGCCGGCGGCGACGCGGGCGGGGCGGCGGAGGCGGCGAGCGCCCGGCGGGCGCTCGATGCAGGCCACCTTCGACCACGGCGAAACCGACGGCTACGGCCTCTGGCTCGACCCGTCGGTCGCCGACGACCCTGTCTACAGCGAGCACTGGGCCGGGCACCGCAAGGTCGAGGTGACGATCGAGCCCGACCGAATCGTCGTCAAGCGCGTTTAGGGGCGCCGACCTTTTTCTTCCCGCCGCCGCGCTTCTCGTTCTTGGCGCGCCCGTTCCCCCCACCGGGGCCCGCCTTCCAGACCCCATCGCCACCGCGTGCAAGATCGTTGCGGAGATCCTCGAGCGTCCGGAGCTCATTCGGATCGACGCCGTTGGCCAACAGCTGCCGCATCCGCTGCAGCCTGACCGCGACGGGCTGATCCGAGAACAGGAACAGAGAGATCCCGGCGTCGAACTCGCCCTCGTTGTCGATCACGACCCCGCCCTCGCTGCCGGTCCGGCGTAAGAGCCCAACGAGCCGGGCCCCCTCGGCATCCGGATGGACCATCCAACTCAGGCCCTCACCGTCGCTCTCCGCGGTCTCCTCGATGTATGCCGGGACGAGTGTCTGGTCCGGAAGATGATCGATCACGGCCTCGCGGAGCGCTTTGCGTCCACCGCGATCGAGCGAGCGCAGTCCAGCGCGCTTATTGAACTTGAGTGCAGACCTGCGACCAAGCGCCGAGCGCAAGATGTGCCGGATTGGGTCCCAGTGATGAGCGGGGATGATCCTGAGCAGGAAGAGCAGGCAGAACCACAGGATCATCACGGCGGCGATGACCGGAAGCTGGATGAGCTCGCCGCTGGGATGCGCGAAGTGGTACGCGACGGCCAGCGCCGTCGCGACAAGCGTGGCCTCGAGCATGAGGAGGTATGGGAACTGAATCGGCGTCTTGCCGAACTGCGAGAGGCCGAACATCAAGCCTGACGGGATCATGAAAGCGCAGATCATCGCCGCGGGCGGCGAGTAGATCCCCCAGTTGGTGAAGCTGAGGAATCCGACGGCTAGCAGCACGTAGGCGACCCCGCAGAAGATCGCCGAGCTCACGAAGATCTTGCGCCGGTTGTTGTAGGTCCCCGCCATCGCGATCGATCGGAACAGAGCCGGCATGGTCATCGCGGCGGCGGTGAGCGGAACCAGCGGGGCGACCGACGCGAACTTCGCGCCGCCGACGACGATCAGGATCTCGCCGCCCAGGACCATGGCGAGAATCGCCGTGAGCGTGACCAGGTAAAAGTAGGCGAGCATCTGCCCCTGCGCGACGGCGATCCCGTATTCGCGGCGGAAGGCCTCGTAGGTGGCCGTCTTGCGGATGGGCCGCAACGCCATCCGGAAGCCCTGGGGCAGAAACGCCACCATGAACCCTGTCCGCGATGCGAGGTTGTAGAGCCCGATCGACTTGTGGTCCAGGAATCGGGAGAGGATGAACGAGTCGGAGTTCTGAGTGACCCAAAGCGACGTCGCGATCGGAATGCGGATGGCGCCGCGCTTCAGGATCTCCGCCAGCTCGGTGAACGAGAAGACCTTCTGGAAGCTGCCCCAGATCAGCGCCACGCACACGGCGGTCGCTGTGACGGTGCCGATCGTCTGACCGATGATGGCCCCCTTCACGCCGGCGCCCATCGCGAGGATCACGATGATCGCGGTGATGTTGAACGCGGGGCGGGCCGCGTCGATCAGGGCGAAGGTCAGCGCGCGGCCTTCGAACCAGATCACCATTTCGGCGAGCTTGAAGATCGCCCACACGGCGCCGGTGATCGTCGCGAACATGACCACCGTGCCCTGGCTCGAGTCGTGCAGAAGGAACCCGGCGATCGGGGTCCGGAAGATCGTGACCGGGATGATGATCGCCGCCGAGAGAAGCAGCGTCCAGGCCAGGCCGACACCCAGGGTGTAGGTAGGACGGGAGCCGCCCTCGTCAGACTCCTTGTCCTCCTCGATGTCATCGGCGTCGTCGTCGGAGATCCCGAAGGTCCGCATCATCGTTCCCGGCTTCGAGACGATGTGGATGATCTGCGTGACCAGACCCGTCAGAAAGAACAGGAGCGAATAGGAGCCGAGCGCTCCGGGGCCCAGGAACCTGGCCACCACGATCAGCGAGGAGTAGTGCAGGATGTTGGTGAGCAGCAGGGAGACGCCCTGAAAGCTCGAGAACTTCGCGAGGTGGGTGCCGATCGCTGCCGCGGTCCCGCCGGGATGACTGTGCTCGTGCTTCTCGGGCTTGAGCGCCTGGCTCTTCGCAGCGCGGGCCTGCCTTCTGCGGCGCTTCTCCTCTGGTGTCCTGTCCTTCGACATCAGTCGTTCCAGATCGACCAGGCCGACAGGTCGAGCCCGGTCAGGTCGCGAAGCTTGGTGGCATCGTCGCGAAGGGATCGCAGGGTCTCGGCGGGAAGCGCCTCACGCACGTCCGGGACCTCGATCGATCGACCGACCGGGAAGACCGCGCCGGCGAGTGCCCGGAATCGGCGCGCGGAAACGGTCCCGCGCCTGCGATCGATCCGGTCGAGCACCCTGGTGATCGGCGTGCCGCGCCGCTTGCGCGACGTGCGGTGCCTCTGCGTAGCGAAGCCGGGATGGGAGAAGCCGGGGTCGACGCCCACGAACTCGAAGACCCGGCGGAGGGTCTCGTTGCGCTGGTTGCGGAGCTGCTCCTGCTCGATCACGAGCACGTGCTCGCGCGGATACAGGCGCAGAAATCGCTGCAGCTGAGCGTAGTAGTGGCTCCGAGCCAGGTAGGACGTATTCGGATGCATGAGGGTGGTCCGGCAGATCGCCCTTCTCCCGCCGTTTTGCGTAGTTGTGCACCCAGTGGGCGGCGATCCGGTCTAGGGGATCGCGCACCATATACAGGAGCTTCGCGTCGGTCAACACCGAATGCATCCGCTCGGGGACCTCGAGGTGCTGCGGGTACGCCGTGTAGTTGGGCGAGGCCTCGCTGCGCACCTTGGCGTTCGGGTCGAAGTGGCTGCGGTACCAGTCCACCCCGCGCGGCCAGTTGCGCTCGGCGATGAAGAAGTTGAGCTCCTTGGGCGTCGACACCGAGATCTCCGGATGCAGGCTCAGGTAGTAATGAAGCCCGCTCGTTCCGCATTTCTGCGCGCCGATGACGATCAAATTGGGCAGCGCACCGGGCCCCGAGCGGGCCGCGGAAGTCGGCTCGGCGGCGGCATCGGGGAGGGCGGCGGTGGGAGTCGCGTCAGGCGACGCCATGGTGCCCGTGGAGGACTCCATTGCACTCGGAGGGTACTAGCGGCGCCCCCGGTTCCCGGCGGGCGGAATGCCCGCTTGTGCGCTTTCGGTCTAGAGCAGCAGGCGCGCTCGGCGGCGCGGCGGCGCCGTCGCGGCGTCCACGAGATCCGGCGGGACGTCACCCACGGCCAGCGCGTGCCTGAAGCGCGGCCTGCCGGCCAGGATCAGGCCCAGGCGCCGGCGCCTGAACGCGGCGTACTCCGTACCCGCGAGCTCCGCCTGGCGCTCGCCCGCGGCCGGCACGTACTCGACGCCCGTGCCGGCCCGCCAGACCTCGCCGATCGCCAGCGAGTCGGTCACCAGCAGGACACGCTCGGGCGCTTCGGCGGCGCGGTTCAGCGCGTCCCGGATCGCGGCTTCGTCGGCACCTAGGGCGAGGACGATCGTGGTCGGGCGCGGCAGCGTGAGCGTCTGCTTGACCAGGCGGCCGACCGTCTTCGGGATCGTGCGCACGAATACCCAGGCTCGGGCTGGCGAGCGCCGGCGGGTCGGGTGTCGAGGGGCGGGTCGAGAAGACCCTTCACCATCCCTGGGTCGGGGGCTAAAGCCGCCTCGCAATCCCTGCTCGTAAGTCTTTTCGCCCCGCCCCTCGACACCCTCGGCAAGATGCTGCAGCCAGCCGGCGGCTTTCGGCTGCCCCGTTTTCAGGGCGCAGCTCCCGAAGCCTCTCCCTCATCGCCTTGCGACGATCCGCGTCGAGGAGCTCGCCGAGGCGAGCTTCGATCCGCTCATCGCGCGGACCGTCCACCGCGAGCCCCACGCCCACGCCGGCGGCGTACCGCGCTCGTGCCGCCTGATCGTCGGTCTCGCGCCGCATCGGGACGAACAGCGCCGGCACGCCAAACCGCACCATCTCGTGGAACGCGTTGTAACCCACCGCCGACACCGCCCCGTCGAAGGCCGCGTAGTAGCGGCTCATCGGATAGGTCGAGCCCAGGTGGACGATGCCCTCGGGGACGTCCAGGAGGCCCGCGATCGCCGAGGAGGCGGCCGCGACCTGGATGCCGTCGGCGCCCGCCAGGGTGCGCAGGCAGCGGGCCGTCGCGGCCGCGACTTCTGGGCCCTGGCCGAGCTGCACGAGGATCGTCGGCCTGCCGGGCTCCAGGCCCAGCTCGCGCTCCGCCTCGGCGCGCGGCAGGAGCTCGGCGTCGTCACAGAACACGATCGGCGGGACCTCGTGCGACCTCGTCGCGCCGCGAGCTCGTCGGGCCTGCGTCGGCGGACGCCGCGAAGTCTCCCGGGCTCGAGGATCGCGTCGAAGAGGCCGGCTGCGGGTGAGCGGAGCCGTGCTCGCCCCCGCCTGCCACAGGCCGCGACGGCACCAGACGGTGGCCGGCACCCGCTTCATCGCGGCCAGCAGCGGGTCGTAGGGCAGGATCGCCGTCGAAGACGAGGAGGTCGGGCGCGGCCTCCGAGATCGCGGCGCGAAGGCGGGCGGTCATGCGCCGCGACCAGCGCAGGTCGCTTCCCGCGGCGGGGCTGCCGTGGGACGCCATGTACTCGACCGGGAACCCCATCTCGCGCACCACCGGGGCGGCCCGCGACAGCGTCACGAACAGCGACTCCGTGTCTCGATCGAGGCGCCTGGCGATCGCCATCGAGCGCGTCAGATGGCCGAGGCCGGTGCCGTTCGACGACACGAACATGACTCGGCGGCGCGACGGCATCAGCCCAGCCTCGCGTAGGCCGCCTGGAGCGGGCCCGCCGCATGATTTCCCTCTTCGGCGAGCTCGCCCAGGGCGCGCGAATAACGCCGAGAGAACAGCCAGGAGCCCGGACCCCGCGCATACTTGCGCCAGCGCCCACGCCCGATCGCCGAACGGTCGAGCGGCGGCTCGGCGCTCGACCGGGTCCACCGCCCGCGGTCCAGGCGAAGACGGTCGAGCAGACCGTCGTACGCGGTCCCGCCGCCGTCCGACGCCAGCTCGTCCAGGACGAGTGTGGTCAACCGCGCGTCCGGTATCGCGTAGCGGGCGCCGTCCTCCTCCCCCCTGATTCCGCGCTCGACGTCGCGCAGCCGATCGGCCCACCACCCGAGCGCCGCAGCGAGGCGAGGTGGGGCAGCCTTCGCCTCGGCAGCCGCCGTTGCGACATCGCGGCCGTCGCGTACCACGTGGACGAAGCTGGAGTCGGGCACGAGCCGCGCCAGCGTGTGCGCCTCCAGCAGGTTCCCGGGGCTCGCCTCCACGAGCGTCGCGGCCCCCTCGCCGTCCACCAAAGCCCAGAACAGGGCCCTGCTGGCCTCCAGCGGGTCGCCGTCGTAGGAATCGCCAAACGTTGCGATCGCCGCGTCCAACGCCTCCGGCCCGACGCGCTCGGCGGTGTCGCCTGCCCGGAGCTCGTCACAGAAGTCGCCGAGCCCGACGCGCCCACCGAGCAGGGCGGGAATCCCCCACGGGTCGCTGTGGAAGCGAACGGGAGCGGACAGGGCGACGTCCGGATGCTCCCCGAGCAGCTCCGCAACCACCTCAGCGCCGCTGTAGGGGGTCCCGCCGACGAAGATGATCGCCCGCCGCTCGGTCACGGCGTCACGCGCTGGGGGCAAGCGTGAGCTCGAACGTGCGGCGAAGAAGCGGGGCGCAGTGGTAGTCCTCGAGCTCCAGCCTCGCGAGCGTCGCCTCATAGTGCGCCGTCACCTCTCGCTGCTGATCGGCGTCGAGCCCCTCACGCCACCGGCCGCGGTTCGCCGCCTCCGCCGTCATCGACGCTTCGAAGAACTCCCGCATCGCGGGCTCGTCGCCGATCCCCAGGAACTCCAGCAGCCCGGCGTACGCGCCCTCGCGATCGGACCACACGAGCTCGTCCAAGCTGATGAGGTGAAGCCGCTCCCGCTCGGAAGGCCGGCAGCCCCTTGACGCCCAGGTCCGCGCGGCGCAGGCGATCGGCCCAGAAGTCGACGCCCGAGATCGCGTCGGTGGGATGGTGCTCCTTCTCGCGAAGCAGTGTCTTCGAGGCGCCCGAGTCGCGCCCGTCGCGGACGCTGTGGACGAATCGCGCCTCCGGGAAGATCCGCGCCAGCTCCGGGGCGGCGGCGATCGTGAAGGTGCTCATCTCCACCAGCGCCGGCTTGCCCGAGCGCTCGCGCACCGGCTCGAGCAGGTCGTAGAAGAGGCGGCGAGACGCCTCCAGCAGGTCGTCATCGTGGGTCCGTTCGAACCTCGCGACCGCCTCCTCGAAGCGGTCGCGGTCGATGATCTGGTGCAGGCCGCGCACTCTCGGGTCCTCGTGGCCGAGCCCGAGCCGTCGCCTGAGGAGGAAGGCGCCGAAGCGCGCCCGTCCCGGCGAGACCCGCGGGCACGATGACGCGAGAGCCGGTCCGCACCCGATGCCACCAGTAGGTCCGGAGCTTGCGGACGAATTGCTCGGCGGTCGCGCGGCCCGCGACCACGTCCGCGAGCCCGCTCGGGTTGCAGTGGAACCGGCACTCGATCGGCACGTCGCAGAATCGCGAGTGCCGGCCCAGGAGCTCGGCCGTCACCGTCGTCCCGCTGCGCCCGGTCCCCCCGACGAAGACGAGCGTGGCTGCGTCGCTCACTTGGGCACCTGGAGCGGGCTCCCGTCGCCCGCCAGGAACGCCGTGATCTCGCCGTCGTCGGGGCTGGCCCCCTGCGAGCGCTCGAGCGTGCGGCGCAGGAGCGGCGCGCAGGCGATGCCGTCCGCCTCGAGGCCGGCGACGATCTCCTCGTAGGCCCGCTGGAGCTCCGCTGCGCGCCGGTCGCTCAGGCCCGCGCGCCAGCGTTCGGAGTGCGCCAGCTCGGGCGTCATCTTGCGCATGAAGAACCTCTTCATCTTCCGCTGAGGGTAAATCCGCATAAAGCGGCAGATCGGCCGCAGGCCGCGGTGGCGGCCGAGCACCAGGAGCTCGTCGAGGCTGACCGTCAACAGCCGGTCCCGCGGGATCTCGCGCGCGCCGGCATCGATGTCCCGGATGCGCTGCTCCCACCAGTCGAGTCCCTGCCGCCGGGTCCGCGGATAGACGAGCCCGTGCGTCTGCCCCACCCGCGAGGCCGACGCGTCGCGGCCGTCGCGGACGGCGTGAATGAACTTGGCCTCCGGGAAGAGCCTGGCGAGCGTCTTGCCCTGGGCCACCGTGTCGCAGCTCTGCTCGATCAGGCCGTCGGCGCCGGCGCGCTCCCGGCGCACGGCGAGGAGGTCGTAGAACAGCCGGCGGCACGCCGCCTCCGGGTCGCCGTCGAACGCTGTCTCGAATGCCTCCACTGCGGCTTCGAACCGGTCCTCCGGCACGAACCGGTAAAGGCCCCGCATTCGCCGCGTCTGAAAGCCGCGCCACCAGAAGCCGCGCAGGCGCCGCAGGAACCGGTCCTTCGAGACGCTGCCCGACAAGAGCCCGGGAAACCCGGACTCCTCGACGTGGAAGCGCACCTCCACCGGGACGAGGGCCAGCTTGTCGTGCTTGCCGAGGAGCTTCGCGAGCACGTGTGTGCCGCTGCGCCCGGTCCCGCCGACGAACACGACCGGCGGCGGCTTGGCCACCGGCCGGCCGTCGTCGTTCGCGCACGATCGGTAGGCAGCTGGAGGGGTTGGTTCGCGGACACGGGCAGGGCCTTAGTTAAGCGGCTCAGCTGGCCGAGGAGGTCTTCTTCGACGCCCGCCTGGCGCGGCTCGGGCCGTGAACGATGTAGTGGTCGACGTAGCGCGCGCAGGATTGGTGCAGTGCCACCGTCTGTGGGCCGCCGCGAGTCGCGGCCACCGATCCGAGCCACACCTGCCGGCGCACGCCGGCGAAGTCCTGGAACGAGCTCGGCTCCTCCGCGGTCACCTTGATCTGCACCGGCCCGCCGTTCGAGCGAACGGTCCCCGCCCGCCAGAAGGAGCCCCGGCCCTGCTCGGACAGGTACATCCCGTCGAGCGACGGCGGCAGCGTGAACTCCCCGTCGCCGGCCGAGACCACGAGTGGGACCTGGCTGTCGTAGGAGAGCGAGAGCTTCCAGCGGCCGCGCGGCAGGCGCATGCGGACCGTGGCGGTCCCCGGGGGCGTCGAAGTTCCAGCTCGGCCTCCACTGATCCCAGTTCCGCACGATCGGACGGGTCAGCACCGACCGCCTCGCCTCCATGGCTTCGCAAGGCCGTGGCTCGGGCCCGTCGGGACAGACGAGGACACGGCCGGGGGCACCGGGCTTGTCGATGATCTGGTACGGCGGGGTCGGCCCGGTGCGCTTCCAGAGGATGAACGATGGGGTTCGCGCCACCGGCTTGAAGTTCGGCGGGCGCGTGCTCTGGTACCCGGCGCGGGTCGTGATCGCGTAGTTGAACTCGTCGAGCCGGTTCGGCGGGAGCGTGTCGAAGTCCATGGGCAGCCCCTGGTCCCACGTCTTCTTCGGCCGCGCCTTGATCTCGGAGGGCACGTAGCCACCCGGGCTCTTCATCAGCGTGCCGCGCAGCCAGTAGCCGGAGAAGCGGTCGACGCCGAGGTACACGACCGACTGGTTCGGGATCAGGCCCGACAGGTGCTCGAGCTCGGCGCCCCGCTGGTCGAAGCCCACGGGCGCGGCACGGAGCGCGAGGAAGGTGGACGCCGCGAGCGCGAGCGCCACCACGCCGCCCAGCACGTAGCGGGCCACCGTCATGCGGGGCGGCCGGCAGCCGCCCGTTCCTCGGCGGCCCGTCACGCGTGCCGCCGGCCATGGGCACGCGGACGCCGTCGGGCACCCAGTTCGGCGAGAACAGCGCCACCAGAATCGCCATCACCACAAGGGGGGACATCACCGCCAGCGCCTTCGCCTCGACGTAGATCGAGGCGAACAGGCGGGCGCCGATGTAGACGATGACCGTGCTCGCGCCCATCGCGACCAGCCCCCAGTCGCGGCGCCGGAAGGCGGCGAACGCCGCGATCGCCGCTGCCAGCAGCGCCAGGGCCACGGCCGGGTAGGCACCGGTGACGTCGCCCCGCACGACCCGGAAGTCGCCCTCGGGCCAGATCCCGAGCGCCTCCCCCGGGAATACCGGCGAGCTCAGCCGGCCAGCCGAAGCCTGCACCATGCCGACCTTGCCGACGAAGCCGGAGAGCTGCGACGCCGAGAACGCGGCGACGGCGAGCACGAGCACTCCGCCGATGATCAGCGCCCGGCGGTGGCGTCGCATCGTGTGCGCGCGCTGCGTCGAGGTCGATCCGCAGGCCGCCGGTGGCGAGCTCGAGCACGAGCCAGATCGGCAGCGCGAGCGCGAACCACACCAATCCGGGGATGCTGTAGACGAAGACGCTGGCGACCGTCAGCAGGATCAGGACGACGATCAGCGCCCGCCGCGGGTGCGAACCGCCTCCGTAGTCCGGGTTGCGGTTGAGGAACGCCAGGTCGCGGAGGGTCACCGCGAACGCGAGCACGAGCAGCGCCATCGCCGTCTCCTTGAAGGCGCTCTGCGCCAGGAACGAGGCCGCGAGGAACGGAAGCGCGGTCAGCGATGCCGCGATCACTCTCCTCGGCGGCGACAGCGCCCCCATCACCCCCAGCGCCGTGAGCCCGGTCAGGATCGGGATCGCGAGCAGCAGTCCGTTGAACGAGTCGAGCAGGCTGGTGTTGGTCGCCTCGGCGACCGTCGCCGCGACCGACTGCGGCCCGGTCGGATACCCGAATCGCACCGCGTTGGGCTCCGGGCCGACACCGTCCTGCAGCCAGTCGGTCCAGAAGAGCTGCGCCGCCTGGTCGTTCGTGTAGATGCCCTCGCCCAGGACGCCGTTCCGCTCGTTGAAGGCGAACGGGAGCGACGCCGCGAGCAGGATGATCAGCGCGACGAGCACGCCGAGCGCCCAGGTGGATTGCGGACGGCCCTCGCCGGGCGGGGTCATCCCCGGCGGGTCTCCAGCCGCGGGATTCGCTTGCGGCGTGCGCCGCGCGAGCAGCCTTCCCCCGCGGTCCTCCCGCCAGAGATACAGCATGCCGCCGATCGTGACCAGCCCCAGGAGGACGGCGAGCGTGACGCCGCGCCCGGGAAGACGGATCAGCAGCGGGCAGGCGATCGTCAGGACCGCGAAGCCGACGACCCCTCCCAGCCACGTGTGAACGCTCAGCCCGACGACGTGCAGGAGGGCCCTGCCGAGCACGAGGGAGGCGATGAGGATCGCTGCTGCCGAGGCGTAGACGCCGAGCATCGCGGCAGCGTATTGCCCCTTCCCTAAGCCTGCCCTCTATCCATCAGTTGTTGGTCTTGAGCGTCGAGTTGAGGCCGGGCACTCGATGAAGCTGCGCCTGGCTCAGGGGTTTCTGCCCCTTGCACCCGGCGGGGTCGAGCGGGCCGGTGATCTCGAACACCCGGACGGGGCCCTGCCGCACCACAACGCGCGCGTTCGGATCGGACTCCGTCCAGCGGCCCTCCGGCGAGTTCCGCATCGTCCCGGGCAGATAGGGGTCGAAGGTGGTGACGACGTGCGTGTAGTGCCCGGCGTTGATCGCCTCGCGCCACTGCCGGCAATCCCCGATCCGGTTGTAGGCGTCGTGGGGTCCACGCACGCCAAGCCACTGGACCTCGTTGGAGAGGTCGGTGCCGTAGAACGGATACTGGGTGAAGACCCCGCGGATCCCGCCGACCGCGATCCGGGCATCCCGAGTGTCGTTGGCCCATCGCAGCGCCTCGGTGAGGTCCTGAGACTGCCCGGCCTCCTCGAACCGGTTCTTCAGGTAGTGGCGCTGGGCGACGTACCCACCCGCGACGACGACGGCCGCCACGCCAACGGCGACGGCAAGCCTCATCCACGCTCGTGAGGACGCGATCCAGCCGCGCTGTTGGGCGAGCGCGATCGCACCTGCCCCCAGCCCCACGAGCACTCCCGCGGCGACGGCCCCCTTGACGTGCCCCTGGTGCCACTGGACCAGGGAGCCCACCGTGAACGCGAGGACGATGCTCATCGCGGCGAGAACCGCGGCTCGCCGCCGCGCGGTGGCCCGGGCGATCGGCAGGCACGGGAGGATCGCCAGGCCGACCGCGATCGCCGGCGCGAGATAGCGCACGTTCCAGGTGAAGGCGATGGGGTTCCCCGCAGGCCCCGCGGCCGTCAAAGGGGTGAACACGTAGGCAAGCGCGGTGACGAGCACGAACGCTCCGAGCGCGCGCAGGATCGGCTCCCCGCCGCGCCAGATCGCGTAGACGGCGACCACGAGCATCCCGATGAGCGTCGCCGGCCACAGCGTTCCGAACGACTCGTGGAGCCCCGGCGCGAACCAGTTGGTCCACACGCTCGTGTCGTGCCAATAGTGGACGACCGCGATAGTCGGGCCGCAGCTGAAAGTCCCGCACGGGCGCGGGCAGCGAGATCGGCCCGACGGACCCGATGTACGGGATCGGATTGCCCACCGCCACCAGGTTGCGCAGGTACCAGTACCCGCCCGCGGCCAGCATCGGGATCCCAAATGCCAACGTTGCCCGCAACCTGGTGTGGCGGGCGGCGATCACGATCACCGCTACCGTCAACGCGGCGACAGGTGCGAGAAATGAAAGCTTGACGCCGGCCGCGAACCCCGCCGCGATCCCGGCGACCGCGAGCGCCGCGGGCGCGATCGCGCGACCGGTTACCAGCGTGGCCGGGGGCCGGTCGTGCGGGCCCGGACGCCCGGCCGTGGCCGCGGCGTAACCGTTGACCAGGAGCGCCACAGCGGCGAGGACGAACGCCAAACCGGTGATGTCGTTCAAGGCCTCGCCCGCCTGGAACTCGACGAGGGATTGCGAGCCCAGCGCGATCGACGAGCCGATCAGCGCCTGCGGGCCGAGGCCGTACGGGCGGCCGATGCAGTACGCGGACAGGAGCGCCATCCCCAGCCAGCCGAGGTTGACGACCGGCGAGACGATGTCGCGGCTGAAGAACAGCATCGGGACCGCGTGGATCACCTCGGAGTTCGCCGGGTAGAACGAGGCGAGGAAGATCGGGTCGAAGAAGTAGATGTGCCCCAGGTAGCCCGTCTGCACGAACTTCGCCGCGAGCGGCAGGTGGTACCAGAGGGTGTCGGTCCGATCGAAGCCGGAGGCAAGCGTGCTCAGGGTGGGGATCACCCACACCGCCGCGAGTACCGCCACGGCGAGCACCGCCACCGCTGCGGCGACGCTCCAGATCTGCGGTCGGGCTGATGCCTCGGAGGGCTTGGGAGTGCGCCCGGTCTCAAGCCTCGTCGCGACCAGCCCGGAGCCCACGCCGACCACGATCGTGGAGGCCAGAACCGCGAACTCGGTGAACCAGCCGAAGGTCCCGAGGATCTCGCTGACCCATACGAGGGCGGTGGCGCCCAGCACGATCTCGGCGAGTCGCGCGGGCGCCCCCGACCAGCCGGGCAGCAGCAGGGCCCGTACCCGGTGGGCGCCGAACGCGAGCGAGGCCGCCAGAGCCAGCAGCTCGATCGTGCCGATCAGGTAGTCGCCGGCGCCCAGGAACCGCTCGCTTGCCGGCGCCATGACGAAGGCGAGCGCCGCGCTCATGGGGACGCCGACCGCGAGGCGGCTAGTGGGAGTGCGGCGCGCGCGGCAGGTTCTTGACCACGAAGGAGCGCTCGCCCTCCGCGACCATGCCCATCCTGCGCACCTCCTCGGCCTCGGCGTTCGGGTCCTTCAGCGCGGCAGCCTTCGCGGCGAGGCGCTTGTGCTCCTGCTGCAGCGACTGGAGCTGTGCGTCGGTGCTGTGCGAGCCCCGCCAGGCGTCGAAGAAGTTCATCGCCGGGCTGATGTAGGAGAAGAGGATCGCGAAGAACACCAACACGAGCGCGATGCGGCCGAGCCGGTCCCAGTGGATCCGGGTCCGCCGGCCGCCCTGGCGGCGCGGTGATACGCGGTACGCGCGAGCGCTCACGCTTCATGGTTCGGCGGCCGGAGCGTTCTACCTGCCGGCGAAGGCGTCGATCCCCGGATACACGGCCCTGGAGCCCAGCTCCTCCGAGATCCGCAGCAGCTGGTTGTATTTCGCGACGCGGTCCGAGCGTGACGGCGCCCCGGTCTTGATCTGCCCGGCGCCCGTGGCAACGGCGATGTCGGCGATCGTGGTGTCCTCGGTCTCGCCCGAGCGGTGGGAGATAACCGTCGTGTACCCGGCGTCGCGGGCGATCGCGATGGTCTCGAGCGTCTCCGTCAGGGTTCCGATCTGGTTGAGCTTGACCAGCACCGAGTTGCCGACCCCCAGCTCGATGCCGCGCGCGAGGCGCTCGGCGTTGGTCACGAACAGGTCGTCGCCCACGAGCTGGACCCGATCACCGAGCCGCTCCGTGAGCATCTTCCAGCCGTCCCAGTCCTCCTCGTCCATGCCGTCCTCGATCGACACCACCGGGTAGCGGTCGCAGATCCCCGCCCAGTAGTCGGTCAGCTCCTCAGGCGACAGGGAGCGCCCCTCGTGCTCGAGGACGTAGGCGCCGCCCTCATACAGCTCGCTGGTCGCGGGATCGAGGGCGATGAAGGCGTCGGTGCCCGGCCTCGTACCCGGCTGTTTCGATCCCGATCATCAGGATCTCGAGGGCCTCCTCGTTCGAGCCCAGATCGGGAGCGAACCCGCCTTCGTCGCCCACGGTGGTTCCGAGCCCGCGGGACTTGAGCACCCCCTTCAACGAGTGGAAGATCTCGGCGCCCATCCGCAGCGCGTCGGCGAAGGTCGGTGCGCCCGCCGGAACCACCATGAACTCCTGGAAGTCGACCTTGTTGTCGGCGTGCGCGCCACCGTTCAGCACGTTCATCATCGGCACCGGGAGCGTGGTCTCGGCGGTCCCGCCGAGGAAGAGATACAGCGGCTCACCCGCCTCCGCCGCGGCCGCCTTCGCCACCGCCAGCGAGACGCCGAGGATCGCGTTCGCCCCCAGCCGCGACTTGTTGGGCGTGCCATCGAGGTCGATCAGCGTGCGGTCGATCGCCCCCTGCTCGGTGGCGCGCGCGCCCGTCAGCGCGCGTGCGATCTCGTCGTTGACGTTCCCCACGGCGCGCGAGACGCCCTTGCCGCCCCACTGATCGCCTCCGTCGCGCAACTCTGTCGCCTCGAACTCGCCGGTCGAGGCCCCGGAGGGAACCGCCGCGCGCCCGGTGGCGCCGGTGTCCAGAGTGACCTCGACCTCGACCGTGGGGTTGCCCCGCGAGTCAAGGATCTGGCGGGCGTGGATGCGCTCGATGGTCGGCACGGGCGCGGAAGTCTATGGACTGTCGCTGGGCCGGACCGCGACTAGCTCAACTCGTCGCGGAAATCGCCCCGCGGCCGCCCGCAGCGCCAGCTCGGGGTCGACGCGCAGACGCCGGGCCTCGTCCACCAGGCTGAACAGGGCGTCGCCGATCCGGCGCTCGGCGGCGTCGCGCGCCTCCGGGTCCGCGAGTCGCTCCTGGGCTTCCTCGCCGGCGAGCCCGGCCGACGCCGCCCGGCGCTGCATCTTGCGCGCGTAGAGCAGGGCGGGCAGGTTCTCCGGCACGTCGGCGAACGGGTCGTCGGCGCCCCTGCCCTCCTCCTCGCGCTTGATCCGGTCCCAGTTGCGAAGCACCTCGCCCGCGGTTTTCGCCTCCGTTTCGCCGAAGACGTGCGGGTGGCGGCGGATGAGCTTCTGGATCATCGACTCGGCGACTTCGGACAGGCTCCCGGCGTCGCGCTCCTCCAGCAACAGCGCGAGGAAGTGGACCTGAAACAGCACGTCTCCCAGCTCGTCCAGGAGCTTCTCGTCGTCCCCGTCGGCGGCCGCGTCGGCCAGCTCGTAGGCCTCCTCGACCGTGTGCGGGACGATCGAGCGCTCATCCTGCTCGCGGTCCCACGGGCACTCGCGCCGCAGCCGGCGGGTGATCTCGTCCAGCCGCAGCAGCGCGGCAGCCACGTCGCCGTCTGCGACGGGACGCCTGGGCGCCTCGCTCATGCGCGCGGCCGGATCAGCCGCCGGACGGCGGCGGCGCGGTGCCTGAGGGCGCCGCTCCCGACGGGGGCGCGCCGGACGGCGGCGCGGTGCCGGGCGGCGGCGCGGTGCCGGGCGGCAGCGTCGGAGCGCCGCTGGGGCCGATCGCGGAGGGCTGCTGCTTGGCGGCGGGGAACTGCGGGCCCTGCGGCAGGGCCGCGGGCGCTTGGCCCGGGAAGGTGGCCGCCTGGCCGGGGTTGACCGCGCCGCTCGAGAGCACCGGAGGCGCGCCCTTGCTCTGCGTGGAGGGCGGCGTGAAGTTCGAGCACTGCTGCACCACGTAGCCGTCGGCACAGAAGGTCCGGGCCGTCCACTTGGCGGTGATGCTCGCCTGGACCTGGCTCACCTTCTCCTGCTGCAGGCCCTGCGCCAGCTGCTGCTTGATCTGGGCCTCGACCTTCGACAGCGGCGTGACCGACGCGGGGGTGACGTTGTCGACCTCGATCACGTAGTAGCCGGCCTGTCCCTTGAACGGCCCCACGAGCTGGCCGGTCGGCGCCGCGAAGATCTGCTGGTCGAGGGCCGGCTCGCTCTGGCCCTGGGCGACACCCTTGCGGAGGCCGCCGTTGCTCTTCGTCGCCTTGTCGGTCGAGAACTTCGAGGCCACGGCCTTCCAGCTCGAGGCCGAGTCGTCCTTCTCCAGGGCGGCCTTGGCCTGTTCGATCTGGCCCTTGTCCTTGTTGACGATCTCGCGCACGTCCCTCGTCTCGGGCTGCGTGAACTGGGCCTTGTTGGCGTCATAGAAGTTCTGAACCGTCTCCTGGGGGACGCTCGGCGGGGTGGTTCCGACGACCTCCTTCTGGAGGTTCTGCGATAGCACGATCAACCTCACCTGGTCCCTGGCCTGGGCAGGGGTGAAACCGGCCTGCTTGGCGGCCTTCTGGAAATCCGACGGCTTGGGACCGATGTTCTGCTTGATGAAGTTCTGGATGTCGGTGTCGGAGGCGGTGATCCCGCGCTCGGAGGCCTCCCCCGCAACCCAGCGCTGCGTGATCATGTTCGACAGCGCGGCATCACGGAGCGTCGCGTACTGGGGATCGGACGGCTTCGGCACCTTGATGCCCTGCCCGAGCGCGGTCTGCTTCAGCGCGGCGTTGAAGTCCTCGGTCGAGATGTTGCCGTCGGGCGCATCCTGGATCAGGGCGACGTCGCCGGAGGGGACACTGGGATTCCCGATCCCCACGGCAACTCCAACCCAGACGAAGAGGATCACGAACAGGCCCGCGAACACGGCCGCGACGACGATCCTCCTGTCCCTACGCACGCGCAAGAGGCCGGGAGAATAGCGGCAGCGGCTAATGCAGCCTTAAGTCAACCCACGTTCCTTACGCGGCGACGGGCTCCGCCGCCGCGCCGCGCACGGCCTCCGCGAGCCGCAGAACCGCGGCGAGGCGCGCCGCGGGCTCGTCCGGAACCCGTACAGAGAGAGTCTTGACGCGCGATTCGTACATGGCCTCGGGCACGCCCTCGCGCAAGCGGCCGACGGCGGCCGCGTCCATCTCGAGCGGCGTGACCGAGAGGCGACCGCCCCGGAACTCGACCGTGCGGGCGCCCAGCGCGCCCAGCTCGATCCGAGCGCGCTGAAGCTCCATCAGGTTCTCCACCGGCTCCGGCACCGGCCCGAACCGGTCGCGGAGCTCGTCGCGGAGCGCCCGCAGCTCTCCCACGTCGCCCGCGCCGGAGACACGCCTGTGCAGGTCGATCTTCGCGGCCTCGAACGGGATGTAGTCGGCGGGGAGGTACGCGTCGACGTCAACGTCAAGGCGCACCGCGGCCTCCGCGCGGCCCGCCCCGTCGGCGGCGCGGAGCTCCTCGACCGCGTCGTCGAGCAGCGAGACATAGAGTTCGAACCCGACGGCCGCGACGTGGCCCGACTGCTCGTCGCCGAGCAGGTTGCCGGCGCCGCGCAGCTCCAGGTCTCGCATCGCGATCGCGAAGCCGGACCCGAGCTCGGTGTAATCCGAGAGGGTCGCGAGCCGGGCGCCCGCCTCGGGGCTCAGGGCATCGCTCTGACGGGTAGTGCAGGTACGCGTAGGCGCGCTCGCGCGAGCGCCCGACCCGGCCCCTGATCTGGTACGCCTGCGCGAGGCCCAGCTCGTCCGCGCGCTCGACGATCAGCGTGTTGGCCTGCGGGATGTCGAGGCCCGACTCGATGATCGTCGTCGCGACCAGGCAGTCGGCCTCGCCGCGCAGGAAGTCCAGCATCGTGGTCTCGAGCTCGGTCTCGTCCATCTGCCCGTGGGCCTCCGCGAAGCGCACGCCGGGGCACAGCGCCCGCAGCCGCTCCGCGCTCTCGTGCAGGGTGTCGATGCGGTTGTGGAGGAAGAAGGCCTGGCCGTCGCGCTCCTTCTCGCGCTCGATCGCCCGGCGGACGAGCTCCTCGTCGTAGGGGCCGACGTAGGTGCGGATCGGCCGGCGGCCCTCCGGCGGGGTCTCGATCACCGAGATGTCGCGAAGGCCCGCCAGGCTCATCTGCAGCGTCCTGGGGATCGGTGTGGCGGAGAGCGAGAGCACGTCCACCTTCAGCTTCAGCTGGCGCAGGAGCTCCTTCTGGCGCACGCCGAAGCGCTGCTCCTCGTCCACGATCAGCAGGCCGAGCTCGCGAGCGCGGACGTCTCGCGAGAGCAGCCGGTGGGTGCCGAGCAGCAGGTCCACCTTGCCGTCGGCGAAGCGAGACAGGGTCTGGCGGACCTCGGCCGGCTTGCGAAGGCGCGAGACCATCTCGACCTCGATCGGGAACTCCGCCAGCCGTTCCCTGAACGTGCCCAGGTGCTGCTGCGCGAGGATCGTCGTCGGCACGAGCATCATCACCTGCTTGCCGTCGGAGATCGCCTTGTGCGCGGCGCGCAGGGCCACCTCTGTCTTGCCGTACCCCACGTCGCCGCAGATCAGGCGGTCCATGGGCCGCGCCGCCTCCATGTCCGCCTTGACCGCCTCGATCGCCTCGAGCTGGTCGGTCGTCTCGCGGTACGGGAAGGCACGCTCCAGCTCCATCTGCCATTCCCCGTCGGGCGGGAACTCGTGGCCCGTCCGGGTGCGGCGCTCCGCGTACAGGTTCAGCAGCTCGCCCGCCAGCTCGCGTGCCGCCCGCCGCGCCCGCGCCTTGAGGCCCTCCCACCGCTTCGAGCCCAGCGCCGACAGCTGCGGAGGCGCCCCTCCGGTGCCGACGTACCGGGTGATCTTCGCCAGCTGGTCCGTGGGCGCGAAGACGCGGTCCGAGCCGCGGTACTCGAGCTCCAGGTAGTCCCGTGTGATTCCGCCGACCGTCTTGGTCTCGAAGCCCGCGAAGCGGGCGATCCCGTGGTCCTCGTGGACCACGTGGTCGCCGACGCGGAGATCGGTGAACGCCGCCAGCCGCCCGCGGGCCGGCGCCGGGGCTGCAGCGCGCCGCCGGTGGACCAGCCGCCGGAACGGGATCACCGCGAGCTTCAGCTCCGGCGAGACGAAGCCGTCCGACAATGCGGCCTCGGCGAAGAGCAGGGCTCGCTCGTCCGGCGGCGGCGCGCCGTCCAGGAACGCGGCCTCCAGGCGCTGGAGGTTGTAGCGGGCGCGCTCCGCCTCGCCCCGGTGCTCGAAGGCGACGATGACGCGGTAGCCGGACCGGAGCTCCTTCTCGAGCTGCTTCTCGGCCTCGCCGATGCTCCGCGCCGCAGAGCTCGGCGCCTGGGCGCGGAACGAGAGCTCCTGTCCCGCGTCGGAGTCGGAGATCCTCACCGCAGCGCGCTCGTTGAGCGCCTCCGTGACGTCCACGTAGAGGCGGCTCGCGTCGCTCGAGTGCATCGCGGCGGTGGCGTCCTCCCACTGGTCGCGGAGCGCGGCCTCCATCTCGCCCGCCGCCGCGACCAGGACCGCCGTCTCTGCGGGGATCACGTCGAGCGGCGCGCGGAAGCTGTCGAGCGGTAGGAGCTCCGCCAGGTCCGGGCGCTCGTCCTCCTCCTCGGACAGGGCCAGGTCGGCGAGCTCTCGGTACTCGGAGCCGAGCTCCGCGGCCGGGGCCAGCTCGATCGCCTCCGCGTCGCCGAGCGAGCGCTGGGTGAAGGTCGAGAACCACCGGATCTGCTCGATCTCGTCGCCGAACAGCTCCAGGCGCGCCGCGCGGTCCTCGGTGGCGCCGAAGACGTCCAGGATGTCGCCGCGAATGGCGAACTGGCCGCGCTCCTCCACCTGGTCGATCCGCTCGTATCCCGCCTCGACGAGCCGGTCTCCCACCTCGCCGAGGTCGACCTCGTCTCCCACGCGAAGCGTCAGCCCGGCGGGCCGCAGCGAGGCGTCCGGAACGGCCTCGGCCAGAGCGGCGCGCGCTCGCGACGACTACCGCGCCGTCCTCGCCGAGGGAGTCGAGGGCCGCGATGCGAAGGCCGACCAGGTGCGGCGGGGGCGCGAGATGGGAGGCGTACCCGGTCCCGCGCGACGGGTAGTAGCGCACCCGCCGCGGCGCCAGGTAGGCGGCCAGGTCGCGCGCCAGGTCGCGGGCGGCGATGTCGTCGGGCGCGACGATCAGCGCCGGGCGGTCGGCCAGCCCCTCGGCGGACGACACCAGCGCGGCGAGCAGGTAGGGCCGGATCGCCACGGACATGTGGACGTCCGCCCCACCAGCCGCCGCGCACGGCATCGGTGAGCGCGCCGAAGCGCTCGTCGTCGGCCGCGATGTCGAGCAGTGGTCGAAGGCTCATCGCCCGATCGATGTTAGGCGCGCGCGGCACGTGCGATCTCCGAGCGGAGCTACTCCCGGTGGGGAGGCCCGGGCCCGAGCGCTGCCACTCCACCTGGCCCTGCCCCTCCGCGCGGGAGCGTCCCTCGACGTCGTCCCACTCGTGGAGCATGCGCTTCAGTGTGGCCGGGCCTCGGGCGGGTTCTGCGCGACGCCCGCCGCGAGCTCCAGAGCGGCCTCCTCGGTGCTGGCGGCGGGCGCCACCCGGTGGACCAGCCCCCAGCGGAGCGCCAGCGTCGGCACCCACCTCCTTGCCGGTGAGCAGCAGGTACTTCGCGACCGACAGGCCGCAGAGGGTGACCAGGCGCGCCGGCCCGACAGGGACGCCCAGCGCCGCCCCGGGGAAGCGAAGGCGAAGGTTCGAGCCGCCCACTCGCAGGTCGCAGGCGACCGCGACCTCCGCGCCGCCGCCTACGCACGCGCCGTGGCAGGCCGCCACCGTCGGCTTCGGGAAGCCGGTGAGGTCGTCGTAGAGCCTCGCGAACAGCTCCATGCGGTGGACGCGGGCCTCGGCGTCGAGGTCCTCGCGCACGTCCGCCCCCGCCGAGAGGCCCATGTGATCCGTCGACGACAGCACCAGGACTCGGACCGAGTCGTCGTCGCGCGCCGACGCCAGGTGCGCGAGCATCTCCTCGAGCATCTGGGTGTTCATGGCGTTGCGCGCATCGGGGCGGTCGAGCCGCAGCAGCGCGATCCGCGCGTCGTCGACGTCGTAGGTCGGTCAGCTCGCTCGCTCAATCGATCACCTCGCCGAGCGGGTCCGAATCCTCCTCGGCAATTTCGTGCACCAGCCGCTCCGCCTCGCGGGCGGCGCGCTCGATCACGTCGATCACCTCGTCGTCGTCCTCGGTGAAGCGCGAGAGCACGTAGCGCGCCACGACGTCAGGGTCGGTCGAGTCGGGGCGGCCAACCCCGACCCGGACCCGCCAGAAGTCGGGGCCCCCGAAACCCTTCGAGATGCTCTTCAGCCCGTTGTGGCCGGCGAGCCCGCCCCCGAGCCGGCTACGGACCTCGCCGAACGGGAGGTCGATCTCGTCGTGGACGACGATCGTGTTCTCGAGCGGGACCTTGAGGGAGCCCCGGGCGGGTCCCGCCGACGTCCCGGAGTCGTTCATGTAGGTCTGCGGGCGAAGGACGGCGACTCGCGGGCCTCCGGCGCCGGCCCGCCCCTCGGCGATCAGGCCGCGGAAGCGCTCCTTCGGGCGCGCCAGGTCCCACCGGCGCTCCAGCGCGGTTGCGACCTCGAAGCCGATGTTGTGCCGGCTGCCCTCATACCGGGAGCCGGGATTGCCGAGGCCGACCACGAGCACCCGCTGGTCGGCGCCGGATGCATCGGCGTCCAGAGCGGCTCGGCCGCGTCGCAGCCGGCCAAGCAGCGACAGGGGGCGCTACTCCCCTTCGGAGTCTTCGCCCTCGGCGGCAGCCTCGCCCTCCGCCGGGGCCTCGCCCTCCGGGGCCTCCTCGCCCTCGGGCACCTCGCCCTCCTCGCCGACGAGCTCGGCCTCCTCCTCGACCTCGGGCTCGGGCTCCTCCTCGACGCGAGGCGGCGACAGCGTCGCGATCGTCACCTCGTCGGGGTCGACGCCCTCGCCCAGGGCGAAGGTGACGCCCTCGGGCGGCACGACGCCGGTGAGCTGAAGCGTGTCGCCGATCGACATCCCGGAGACGTCGGCGGGGATGCTCTCGGGAATCGCGGTCGGAAGTGCCTCGATGGTGATCTGGTGGGTCACGTGCTCGAGCACGCCGCCCTCATTGACGCCGGGCGCCTCCTCGGTCCCCAGCAGCTCGATCGTGACCTCGGCCTGGATCGCCTCGTCGAGCTTCACCTCGAGCAGGTCGAGATGCAGCAGGGAGCCGCGCACCGGATCGCGCTGCTCCTCCTTGACGACCACGGGGGTCGCGCCGGAGCCGTCGAATTTGACGTCGATCAACGCCCCACCGTGCAGCAGGACGGTCCGGACCTCGCGCTCGGGCACCTGGAAGTGGCGCGCGTCCTTCCCGCCGCCGTAGACGACGCCGGGGACGAACCCGTCACGCCGCAGCCGCCGGGTCGTGCGAGACCCGAACTCGGTGCGGTCGGAGACGGTGAGCGTTGCGCGATCCGAAGCCATGCGGCGTTGAGGATAGAGAAGGTCGCGCCGCGGTCGGTTCTGGCAGCCCCACGCGGTCGGTTCTGGCGCTGACGCCGGGCGTCTCCGGGGGGCGCGATCGTGGATTGGGCACTGAGGGGCAGCCCCGTCGGGGGTGTTCGACTTTGCGTGCAAGTGCGTATCCGGTTGACTCCAAGTGAGGCTTAGGCAGCCCGCCGCACGATCTCGTGGTAGGTCGTGGGCTCGTGCCGGGCGCCGAGTCCGAGCAACGTCTGGAACGCCGCCATCGGCGTGCGGCGGCGGTTGTGGCGAAAGACGTACTCGTCGAGGTAGACCTGCAGGTGGGGATCGCCAACGCCCCGGTGGGTGCCGTGCATCCAGGCCTTCAGGTTCGAGATCGCGCGGTGGGCGCGGGGCAGGTAGGGCTCCGAGCCCGCAGGCGCTTGCCGCTGGCTGCGGGGGCGATGGTCGTAGCCGGCCTCGGTGAGGCCGGTATAGCCCTTCCAGCCGTCGGTGCGGACGATCGCGCCCGGGGCGGTCGTCGCCTTGACGAAGGCGGTCAGGGTCGGCTTGGCGGCATCGGTGAGGGTCACGAGGCGCAGGCGCCCCGACCCGGCTCCCCGGACCTCGATCGCGACCCCGCAAAGCGCCTTCTCGCCGCGCTGGCGTGCCCCGTGCGTGCCCTCCTCGACGCCCCCGAGGAAGAACTCATCGACCTCGACCTCGGCCCTCAGCGGCTCACGCTCGGGGGCGACCATCGCCCGGCGCAGCTTCTGCAGGATCAGCCAGGCGGTCTCATAGCGGGAGAGGCCGAGCTGGCGCTGAAGCCGCTCGCGGAGATCCCCTTCCCCCCCCCACGCCGCAGCGCACCGCCGCAACCGCCCGCGTCACCACTCTGCCACACGCCTTGCAGACCAGAGTGCACGCTCTCCGCCCGCCCGCCGCCGCCCCGCACGCCAGCGACCCCCCCCCCCCCCCCCCCCCCCTGGCAGCGCCGCACGATCTCGTGTAGTCGTGGCTCGTGCCGCGCCGAGTCCGAGCAACGTCTGAACGCCGCCATCGCGTGCGCGCGGTTGTGCGAAAGACGTACTCGTCGAGTAGACCTGCAGGTGGATCGCCAACGCCCCGTGGTGCCGTGCATCCAGCCTTCAGGTTCGAGATCGCGCTGGCGCGGGGCAGGTAGGCTCCGAGCCCGCAGGCGCTTGCCGCTGGCTGCGGGGGCGATGGTCGTAGCCGGCCTCGGTGAGGCCGGTATAGCCCTTCCAGCCGTCGGTGCGGACGATCGCGCCCGGGGCGGTCGTCGCCTTGACGAAGGCGGTCAGGGTCGGCTTGGCGGCATCGGTGAGGGTCA
This sequence comes from uncultured Actinomycetes bacterium, assembly GCA_963829735.1. Classification (GTDB taxonomy): domain Bacteria; phylum Actinomycetota; class Thermoleophilia; order Solirubrobacterales; family 70-9; genus AC-56. The sequence goes on along the minus strand of CAWHJT010000017.1, from coordinate 158,843 downwards.
CGAGGCGCAGGCGCCCCGACCCGGCTCCCCGGACCTCGATCGCGACCCCGCAAAGCGCCTTCTCGCCGCGCTGGCGTGCCCCGTGCGTGCCCTCCTCGACGCCCCCGAGGAAGAACTCATCGACCTCGACCTCGGCCCTCAGCGGCTCACGCTCGGGGGCGACCATCGCCCGGCGCAGCTTCTGCAGGATCAGCCAGGCGGTCTCATAGCGGGAGAGGCCGAGCTGGCGCTGAAGCTGCTTGGCGGAGATCCCCGGGTGGTGGGTGGCGACCAGGTAGGCGGCCCAAAACCACAGCCGCAAGGGGGTGCGCGTGCCGTGCATGACCGTGCCGGCGGTCACCGAGGTCTGGTGGCCACACGCCGTGCAGACCCAGAGGTGGCGACGCGTCTCGGCGCCGGCCCGCTCGCCGCCGCAGCGCGGGCAGACGAAGCCCTCGGGCCAGCGCGAGGCGAACAGGTACTCGCGGCAGGCATCCTCGGTGGCGAACCGCTCCTGGAACTCCAAGATTGTCGGAGGGTAGGCGGGGCGCATGACCCCACGAAGCTAGGAGAGGGGCCGGATGGAGCGAACCGGATACGCACTTGCGTGCAAATAGAGCACGGAAAGTCGATCACCCCGGCGCCACGAGCACTCCCCACGACGATGGTGCAAAAACGGCACCTATACCGCCGTTATCGCACCATCGCTGGCGCGGCGCGTGACGAAAGGCGCGAGGATTCACACGCGACGCCGGCACAGTCGTGGCCCTCCCCCATTGCCCAGCCCGCGCCCGCATCGCCGTGAGCGCCGAGGGGGTCGCCGAGCCCGCGCCAGCACGCCCGCCGCGGGCACCACCCCACCGCCTACCCTGAGGGCATGGCGGACGACAAGATCCCCAAGGGCAGGATCCGCCGCTCGGCGAAGCTCGGGACCGCGATGGGCACCCAGGCGACGAGGTACGCCGGGACCAAGGCCGCCAACGTCGCTCGTGGGAGCGAGGGAGCCGAGCGCGCGCTCGAGGGGAGGCATCTCGAGACCGCGGTGAAGATGGCATCGATTCTCGGCGAGATGAAGGGCGCGGCGATGAAGATCGGCCAGCTCGCCTCGTTCATCGACACCGAGTTCCTGCCGCCCGAGTACGCCGAGCTCTACCAGGAGCAGCTCGCCCAGCTGCGGACATCGGCTCCCGCCGATGCCCTGGGACAAGGTGGGCAAGGTGCTCGACGAGGAGTATCTGGGCGAGCCTCTGGACGAGATCTTCGAGAGCATCGAGGAGGACGCGTTCGCCGCGGCTTCGATCGGGCAGGTGCACCGCGCGACGCTGCACGACGGCCGTGCGGTAGCGGTGAAGATCCAGTACCCGGGCGTCGCGGAGGCGCTCGAGTCCGACCTCCGGAACGCCGGCATGATCATGCGCCTCGCGCGGGCGATCGCCCCGGGCCTCGACGCGAAGGCGGTCGCACAGGAGCTTCGCCTGCGGGTGATGGAGGAGCTCGACTACGAGTACGAGGCCCAGAGCCACCGGAGCTTCGCCCGTGCGTACCGCGGGCACCCGTTCATCCACGTGCCCGACGTCATCACCCGCCTCTCACGCCGGCGCGTGCTGGTGACCGAGTACGTCGAGGGCGTGGGGTTCGAGGACGTGAAGCAGCTCCCGCAGGAGGAGAAGAACCGCTTCGGAGAGATCGTCTTTCGCTTCTGCTTCGGCTCGATCTACCACCTGCAGATGTTCAACGCCGACGCCCACCCCGGCAACTACATCCTCATGGACGACGGGCGCGTCGCCTTCCTTGACTTCGGAATGACCAAGCGGCTCGACGTCGAGCAGATCGAGCTCGAGCAGCGGGCCATCGACGCGGCGTCGAGGCGGGATCCCGAGGCGCTGCGCGAAGCGCTGCACGAGCTCGGGTTCGTCAAGAACCCGTCAAAGTTCGACGCCGAGCGGCTGATGGAGCACGTGATGGCGGTCGGCGGCTGGTACATGGAAGACCGCGACGTCGAGCTCACGCCCGAGCGCGTGATGAAGGTCATCGAGTCCACGTCGGACCCGCGCTCCGAGTACTACGACCTGATGCGCCGCGAGAACCTGCCCGCCGACGAGCTCATGGGCCGACGGATGGAGACCGGCGTGCTGGCCGTGCTCGCGCAGCTGCGCGCGTGCCGCAACTGGCACCGCATCTCGCGCGAGTGGATCTACGGCGACCCGCCGGCGACCGAGCTGGGCGAGCTCGAGTGGGCGTACTTCGAGGAGCGCGGCGAGCGGCGAGTACCGGGGCTGGCGGGCACGGCCTAGGGCCTGCCTCCCCCTGCAGGACAGGCCTAGACACGTCCCTGCCGGATGAAGGCCCTCGACAAGACGAGTAGTAGCCGGAGGGCCCTGCCTCCCTCCTGGCTACCGACCGGTCACCGACATGATCGGCGCGGGCGTCGATTTATCCAATCCTCCGATCGGGGGTTCTTGAGGATGAATTCCGGCTCATCCGATCGGAGGGACGCAGATCAGCCGATCGGAGGACCCGTCAAAACCGGCTGTTCGGCCAGCCCTCAGGCGCCGGCGCGCTCGGCGGCCGACGTGCGCTGCGGCAGCAGCCGTCCGCCCACGAATAAGCAGCGAGATCAGGAACCCGAGGACCGCCGCGATGGCCACGAACCGGAAGCCCGCCTGGATCCCGACGGCGAACGAGTCCTTGATGATCGGCGTGATCACGGTCTGAGCCGACTGCGGGAAGCTGATGCAGCGCGTCGGCCGCCGCGTCGGTGCCGGCGAGCTGACCGTGAAGCACCGCGACCTGGTGATCGCTCAGCTGGTGGCCGTGAAGCGCCGCGGTCGCCTTGGAGTCGAGGTCGTTCTCGGAGGTGATCGTGAAGATCGTCGTCGTGATCGCGACCCCGATTGCGCCGCCGGCGATCTGGCACATGTAGACGAGACCGCCGGCGAGGCTCGTGCGCGACGGGTCGAGCGCCGTGACGCCGGCGGTCGTCACCGAGGGATAGAACAGCCCCGCGCCGATGCCCGGTCAGCGCGAAGCCGGCGATGAGCGCGCTGTAGCTGGAGCCGGCGTCGACCATCGACAGGAGGAACGGACCGACGGTCAGGCCGACGGCGCCGGCGGTGATCGGTGATCTTCGGCCCCAGGCGCCCATATAGCGGGCCGGCGATGAACGACGTGATCGCGAACGTGCCGAGCATCGGCAGCCATGCCCACGCCGGCCTTGAGCGCGGACTAACCCAGGATCTTCTCCATGAACTGTGGCCCGTAGAGCACGGTCACGAAGAAGACCGCCGACATCAGCGTGACGGTCGATGCACGCATTGCGGAATTCGGTCGTTTCGGAAGACGTCGCCCGGGATGAGGGCGCTCTTCTTCATCCGCGGTTCGATGAACGTGAACGAGACGAGCAGCAGCGCCGCAACGACGAGCATCGCGATCACGCCGGATGTCGCCGAACCCCCAGTCCGCCGCCTGGTCGAACGCCAGAAGCACGAGCAGCAGGCCCGGTCGAGAGCGTCGCGATCCCCGGGTAGTCGATCCGCTCGTCCTCCACCTCGGCGCGCGGCTGGTGGACCTTCACCCAGGTGACGACGACCGCGATGATCGCGATCGGAACGTTGATGAAGAAGATCCAGCGCCAGGAGAGCTCGTCGGTCAGGACGCCGCCGAGTAGCGGCCCCATCACGTTTCCGAGCCCCGCCGCGCCCAGGATCAGGCCGCCGGCCAGTCCGGCCTTCGACTCCGGAAGCGCGGCGTAGGTCATCCCCAGGATGGCGGGCCACATCAGCGCGCCGCCGATCCCCATCCCGACCCGCATCGCGATCAGGAAGATCGCGTTCGGCGCCAGTCCCCCGAGCAGCGAGAAGCCGGCGAACAGCGCCGAGCCGATGAAGAACGCCCGCCGGCGGCCGAACAGGTCGGCCAGCCGACCACCGGTGACGATCGCCATGCCGAACACCAGGCAGTACGCGTTGATTACCCACTGGGCGGTCCCGAGGTCGACGTTGAAGTCGCGCTCGATCGGCACCAGGGCGACGTTGAGCGCCGTGAAGTCGTTCGCGATCACGATCACGCCGAGGCCCATCGCGACCAGCGCCATCACGGCGCCCGGGGCGATCTTGTCGGGATCGCCGGCCGCGGTGGTGGTGGATGGCGCGACGCCCGCCTCCTTCGCGCGAGCGTGCAGATGAAGCGCCGACCTCAGGTGCGCGTGCTGGGATCCGCCGAACGGCACGAACCGACTCTATCCCGGACATCGGTGGACCCGGCGCGGATCAGAGCCGGTCGAACAGGCGCGGGTCGTTGGTGCAGATGCCGTCGACGCCCAGCGCCGCCAGCGTCCGCATCCTCGGCAACTCATCCACGGTCCACGCGATCAGCTCGAGGCCCTCTTCGTGGCACTGGTCCACGAGGCGCTGGGTCACCACGGGGTCGTAGGCCCAGATGGCCCTCACGCCGAGCTCGGGAGCCCTCCGGCGTACGACGCCGGGAAGCCGCGCCCGCAGCGAGATCAACGCGCCGGCCACGAGGGGCCGCGCCCACGGCATCGAGTTCCAGTCGCGGGTGACCTTGGGGAGGGTCCAACCGGTGACGACGCCTCCGCCGAGCTCCTTGAGCGCCGCGAGGCTCGACACCTCCATCGTCGATATCGAGGCCCGGTCGATCAGCCCCCGGTCGCGAAGGGCGTCGACGACCTCGTTCTCGCGGCCGGCGATCTTCAGGTCGAGGTCGATCGCGACGCGGTCGAGCGGTGGGCGGGTGAACGCATCCATGGCCTCGTCGAACCGCAACGGGCTGCGCCGTGCGGCGTCGCCCCAGTCGTGGGCCACGAGCAGTGGCGGCGCGCCGTCGTCCGCGGCGCCGGCTGCGGCGCGGCGCCAGTCGGCGCCGTCGCGGAACTCCGCCTTGGGCCGCAGGACGTCCAGCTCGATCATCTCGGCGCCCGCGCCGACGGCCGCCTCGAAGCTCTCGAGCGTGTTCCCCGGCCGGATCAGATCCGCCCCCTTGTGGCCGATGCGCTTCACGGCCGGGGGAGGGTAGTCGGCCAGGTGTGTCCGTCGCGGTCACCAGGTGCCGAGCCCGGTACCCGCGGCCGACTGCGTCATCAACGGGCCGCGCGGACTAGCTTCCGCTCATGGGCAATCTGTCGGAGGCTGCCCGCCGCCGGACCGCCGCAGTCATCCTGCTGGCGGGGATCGTCGTCGCCGCCCTCGCGATCGCCGACGTGGGTCCGTTCTCCAACCCGCCGAGCGAGGCTCAGCGGGCCCAGGACGCGGTCGAGGGCTTCTTCGCGGCGGCGCAGCAGCGGCACTTCAAGACGGCGTGCGATCAGCTGACCCAGCAGGAGCAGCGAGCCATCGAGCAGCGCGCCGGGAGCATCGCCGCGCGGGAGGGTTTGAAGGGCTGCGACGAGATCCTCAAGGCCTTTCTCGGCGACCAGCTGGCCGCCACCAGGATCACCAAGGTCGCCGACGTACGGGTCAGCGGCAACCAGGCGGTGGTGGACGCCAGCCTGAGCTCACCGGGCGGCAAGGGCGCGCAGTCGACCACCTTCCATCTGTTCCTCGTCCGGGGCGAGTGGAAGATCGACGACTTCGGCGTCTGAGCCGGGAGGGCGCCTGGGCGGGGCGTAGGATTCGAGGACGGTGAGTCAGGAGGACCGAGGGCAATACCACCAGAGTTGGTGGAACAGCTGGGGGAGGTCGACCGCCTTCCTGCTGCTCGGGGTCATCGGCGTCCTGGGAGCCATGTTCGGCGCGCTCGTACTCCTCGGCATCATCTTCTGAGCCGAGCCGGCAAGGACGGCTACTTCTCGGCGTAGAGCCAGAACCGCAGGCCCTCGCGCCGGCGCTGGATCGGCGGCGCGTCCTCCCGCGCCCTCCTGTACTCCCGCGGGAAGCGCCAGATGTAGACCAGGCCGTAGAGCAGGTACGCGAGCAGCGTGCCGGCGCAGAGCACCATCACCGGCGCGATGTCCGCCGCGGGCGTCTCCGGGACCTTCCCGACCCCGAGGTTGGACAGGGCTTGCAGGATGAAGCCGGTGGCGAGGAACGCGAAGCCGACCACGCCGAACGCCTGGTCCTGGCTCGCCTCCCAGGGCGAGCGCACCCAGCCCGGGTAGCTGGCCTTGCTCGGTCGAAAGAGGCCGAACGCCAGCATCGCGGCGCCGATCAGGTCAAGGGGAAGCCCGATCTCCGACAGCAGCGGCGTCAAGGAAGGTGGGCTGCGGGCTAGAAGAGCTGGTTTTCGCCCGCGAAGATCTCGCTGACGGAGTCGTCGGCGAAGATCCGGCGGATCGAGTCGGCCAGCGTCGGCGCGGTCGGGAGCACGGTGATGTTGTCCGGCGCGCCCGGGCGGAGCGGGATCGTGTCGGTGACGACGATCCGCTCGATCTGCGAGTTCTCGTAGGCGAGGCGCTCGTAGGCGGGGCCGGAGAAGACGCCGTGCGTGGCGGTCGCGATGACGCTGGCTGCACCCTCCTCCCGCACGGTGGTGGCCGCCGCGCAGAGGGTTCCGGCGGTGTCGATCATGTCGTCGACCAGCACCGCGGTCTTGCCGCGGACGTCGCCGACGACGTAGCCGATCTCGGCGACCTGCTGCGCCGGGCGCTCCTTCTCCATCACCGCCCAGTGCACGCCGATCTTGCGGGCGAAGTTGCGCGCCACCTTGACCCGGCCGGCATCCGGGGAGACGATCACGAGGTCCTCGCTGAACGCCTGATCCATGAACCACTGGGTCAGCATGGGCATCGCGGTCATGTGATCGACGGGGACCTCGAAGAACCCCTGGATCTGGCCGGAATGGAGGTCCATGGTGAGCACGCGATCGACGCCGACTGCCTCCAGGCACTTGGCGACGACCCGCGCGGAGATGGGCTCGCGCGGCTCTGACTTCTTGTCCTGGCGGGCATAGCCGTACCAGGGCATGACGGCGATGATCCGGTGGGCGGAGGCGCCCTGGGCGGCGTCGATCATCGCGAGGAGCTCGACGAGCGAGTCGTTGGGGGTCATGCCGTGGGCGTCGTTGGCCGCGGTTGACTGCACGAGGAATACGTCCGCGCCGCGGATGGACTCCTGGTAGCGACAGTAGACCTCGCCGTCGGCGAACGTCTGGAGCTTCACCTTGCCGAGATCGACGTCGAGCTTCGTGGCGATCTTGGCCGCGAGCTCCATCGACGCGCGCCCGCCGAAGACCATCAGGCGCTTCGTGTACTCCTGCGGGATCGAGCTGAGGGGGCTCGTGCGTTCGTCCGTGCGTTCTTCGAGCGTGGTCACGAGTCCTCCGTGTCTCCTTCGTCCGTCTCCTCGTGCGCCTTCTTGTCCGCGTAGCCCTCGATGTTCTCTTGTCTCGGCCTGGCGATCCCCAGGGCGCCCGGCGGCACGTCCTCGGTAATCGCTGAGTTGGCGCCAGTGTAGGCGCCGTCGCCGATGCTTACCGGAGCGACCAGGGTCGTGTCAACGGAAGTGTGCACGCCGTGCCCGATCTTCGTGCGGTGTTTGCGGAATCCGTCGTAATTGGCGGTGATCGTCGCCGCCCCGAGGTTCGTGTCGTCGCCGACGTCCGCGTCCCCGATGTACGACAGGTGCGGAACCTTCGTCCCGCGCCCGATCTTCGAGTTCTTGAGCTCGACGAAGGTGCCGGCCTTCGCGCCCTCGGCCAGGACCGTGCCTGGCCGCAGGTAGGCGAACGGACCGACGCTGCAGGCATCGCCGATCTGGCTCTCGACCACGTAGGAGTGTGGGATCGCGACCTGGGAGCCGACGGTCGAGTCGATGATCGTCGTGTGGGGGCCGACGATGGTGGAACCGCCGATCTTCGTGCGGCCGCGGAGCGTCGTGCCGGGCTCGATCACGGAGTCAGGCTCGATTTCCACGTCAGCGTCGATCCAGGTCGAGCCGGGGTCGGTGATCGTCACGCCGTCGAGCATGTGGCGCTCGTTGATCCGCTGCCGGGCGATCTCATTCACGGTCGCCAGCTCGACCCGGTTGTTGACCCCGATGTTCACCGAGATGTCGCCGACTTTGTGGACGATCACGCGCTGGCCGTCGTCGCGCATGAGCTGCAGCGCGTCGCCGATGTAGTACTCGCCGGCCGCGTTGTCGTTCGTGATCCGGCCGAGGGCGTCGGCGAGTGCTGTGGCGTCGAAGGCAAAGGTGTTCGTGTTGACCTCCTGGATGGCGAGGATCTCGGGCGGGATCCCCTCCGGGTACTTGGTCTCGACGATGCGCTCGAAGTCGCCGTTGGAATCGCGGACCACGCGCCCGAGCGACTCGGCGTCCTCGCGCTCGACGGTCACCACCGTCGCCGCGGCGCCGGAGTCGGTATGCACTCGGAACACGTCCTCGAGTGCCTCGGCCGTCACCAGCGGGTGGTCGCCGTTCATGACGATCACGGTCTCCGCGCTCTCGATGGCGCCGAGGGCCGCCCGCACGGCGCCGCCGGTCCCGTCGGACTGCGTCTGCACGGCCGTCTCGGTGCCCTCGGGAAGCGCGGACGAGAGCTCGCGCGCGGGAGAGACGATCACGCACACGCGCTCGGCCCCCGCCTCGCGCGCAGCGAGGACCGGCCAGGCCACCATCGGCCGCCCGCAGACGGAATGCAGCATCTTCGGCACCGACGAGCGCATCCGAGTCCCCTCGCCGGCGGCCATGATCAGGACGGTAGGGCCGCTCACCTACGGAATCGTAAAGCGCCACGGCCTCTCCTATGCATCCGGAAGCGCGAGTTGGGAGCCGTTTGCAAGCTCACTCCTCATCCGCCGGCGCTCGGCCTCACGCTCATACCAGCGAACCCACTTGCGGATCGCGGTGTCTGACACGCCGTACTTGCGGCCCACAGCGAGGTAGCTGGTCTCCTCGATCTCGCGGAGGAGCCGGTCGTAGGGGGGGCGCTCGACCTTGCGGGTTTCAGGCCTCGGGATTCCACTGAGTCGGGTTCGGACATAGCGCGATCCGCACTTTCGCGAGCAGTAGCGCTGCGTGCGATGACGTGGCAGAAACTCTGTCCCGCACCGCAGACACGCTCGAGGCTGCCTCCGCTGACGGTTCTTTCTCGCGCAATGAGTGTCAAACGTCGCCGCACAGTTGGGGCAGGCGATCCTGAGGTTTTCAAGCCGGTTGTCATTCGGAACTCCGTTGATGTGGTCCAGAATCAGCGCCATTCGGCCACCGCGCCAATCCTCGCCTTGTCCGCAAAGCTCGCAGCGTCGCTCCTTAAGCCCTTCCGCAAACAGGCGAAGCTTCACGTGGCCTCTCGAGTAGGTGGAGTCAGTGACGAGAATCTGTTCGATGGGTCGAGGGATGGTCGCGCCTCGCAATGCCTCCGCTCGCACCGCACCAGGATCAAAGTGAGCACTCGAGATTCCCCACCGCTCCGCGTACTTCTTGAGTGTCAGCCAGTTCCCACCCGCACTCCGATACCGCAGATGACGGAGCGTCTCGGCCCAGGAACGGCTCGCCGCGATCGCCGCGCGGAGCTGCTGCTCGGTGAAGCGAGGTTCTCGTGGCACGAACATATGTTCGTAGCCAGGTCGGACGGAAACAAGGACGTAGACTCGGTCGCCTATCCGGGGTGGTGTAGCGCTAGCACTCCAGGTTTTGGTCCTGGCAGCGGAGGTTGGAATCCTCCCCCCGGAGCTCCTCGTCGGGGTGATCCGAAGCCCCCGAACCCACGTAGGGTTGGCAGGTGGCCGACGAGTACGTGTTCATCGACGAGTGGGATGTCGACGCGCCGCAGGAGGCGGTGTTCGACGCGCTCGCCGACGCGCGCACCTACCCAGAGTGGTGGCGGCCCGTCTACATCCAGGTCGACGGTGACTGCGAGCCCGCCGTCGGCTGCGTCTCGGAGCAGGAGTTCAAGGGGCGGCTCCCCTACCACCTGAAGACCCGCTCGGAGATCACCAGGCTCGAGCGGCCGAACGAGTTCGAGGTCAACGTGGTCGGCGATCTCACCGGCAAGGGCGTCTGGACCCTCACGCCGAGGGACGGCAAGGTCCACATCCGCTTCGACTGGCGCGTGATCGCCGACCGGCCGCTGCTCCGCATCCTCACGCCGGTCTTACGACCGGTCTTCCGCTGGAACCACAACTGGTCCATCAAGCGGGCGATCGAGGGCTTGGAGCCCTACGTCCGAAACCGTTAAGGCCGGGTCACCGCAATCTATGCCCGGACAGGCGGGCGCGGATTGCGTTGATGCGGGCTCGACGCGGCCGCCCGGGCCGCCCCCTCATTGCCCCGCTCGCAGACCCGCAACGCATCGCACGGACGGATTACCTACACTTTTTTGTAGGAAATGGTTTCCATGCTCGATGCAGTCGCCGACCCCGTCCGCGCCCGGCTCGTCCGCCGGCTCGCGTCGAGGGGCCCCGCCTCGCTCGACGAGCTCGCGGCGGCGGCCGGCGTCCACCCGAACACGGCCCGCGCCCACCTGAGCGCGCTCGAGACCGAAGGCTTCCTCGAGCGCAGCCCTGGGCCCGCCGGCTCCCCGGGCCGCCCCCGCACCCTCTATGCCCTCCGCGAGGCGTGGACGGTCCCCGACGACGGCTTCCTGGCGATGGCCGAGCTCCTCGGCGCCGCCCTCGGGGCGACCAAGCCGGACCCGCGTGCGCTCCGCCGGCTCGGCGCCCGCTGGGGCCGCAGGGCCGTCGCGGACGCCCGCCCCGGCGAAGCGCACGACGAGCTCGTCCGAATCCTCGCCCGCCTCGGTTTCGACGCCCGCGTAGATGGGAACCGGCTCCATCTGACCGGCTGCCCGTGCCCGCTCATCTCCCCCGAACGCCCGGCGCTCGTCTGCAAGCTCGTCGACGCCGTCGTCGACGGGATCCTCGACGGCTCCGGCAGTGGCCTGCACGCCGTCCGCCACGAGCACGACCCGGTCGGCCGCTCCTGCAGCGCCGTCCTCCAGCTGGAGGCAGCATGAACCCCGCCCTCCTCCACGCCGTCGAGGACGGCACGCGCATCGACCTCGAGCGCGCCGAGGATGCCGCCCACGAGCTCCTGATCGCCCTCGGCGAGGATCCCGACCGCGAGCGGCCTGCGCGACACCCCGCGCCGCATAGCTGCGGCCTACGCGGAGCTCCTCAGCCCCCAGCCCTTCAACCCCACGACCTTCCCGAACGACGAGGGCTACGACGAGCTCGTGATCGCCCGCGGGATCCAGTTCAACTCGCTGTGCGAGCACCACCTGCTGCCCTTCGGTGGCGTCGCCCACGTCGGCTATCTGCCCGGGCGATCGGATCATCGGCCTGTCCAAGCTCGGCCGCGTCGTCGATCTCTTCGCCCGCCGGCTTCAGGTGCAGGAGCGCATGACGAGCGAGATCGCCGCCTGGATCGACGAGCACCTGGAGCCCAAGGGCGTCGGCGTCGTGATCGAGGCCGAGCACATGTGCATGTCCCTGCGCGGCGTTCAGAAGCCGGGCACGCTCACCGCCACGTCCGCCCTTCGCGGCCTCGTCCGCGACGACCCCCGCACCCGCCAGGAGTTCCTCGCGCTCGCGGCGCGCCAAACCTGATCCGAGAGGAGACCCAGATGGCAACGGACCAGACCTTCGTGATCGTTGGAGCCAGCCTCGCCGGCGCCAAGGCCGCCGAGACCCTGCGCGAGGAGGGATTCGACGGGCGGGTCGTCCTGCTCGGCGCCGAGGCCGAGCGCCCCTACGAGCGCCCGCCGCTGTCCAAGGACTACCTGCGCCGCGAGACCGACGGAGGTGCCCTACGTCCACGACGAGGGCTTCTACGAGGCAGAACGACATCGACCTGCGCACCTCCACCGAGGTCGAGTCGATCGACCCCGATTCATCCGAGGTCGCGCTTGCGGGCGGCGAGCGGCATCGGCTACGACCGCCTCCTGCTCGCCACGGGCGCCGAGCCCCGCCGCCTGAGCGTGCCGGGCTCCGACCTCGACGGAATCCACTACCTGCGAACCACGGCCGACTCCGACGCGATCGCCGAGCGCATCGAGGCCGGCGGCAAGCTGGTCACGATCGGCGCCGGCTGGATCGGCGCCGAGGTCGCCGCCTCGGCCCGCACCAAGGGCTGCGACGTGACCGTCCTCGAGATGGCCTCGCTCCCGCTCGAGCGCGTGCTCGGCCCCGAGCTCGGCGCCATCTACCGCGACATCCACGTCGACCACGGCGTCGACCTCCTCACCGACACCGCGCTCGAGTCCTTCGAGGGCTCCGGAAGCGTCGAGGCGGTGCGCACGGGAGACGGCCGCTCGATCGACGCCGACTTCGTGGTCGTCGGCGTGGGCGTCGCACCCCGCACGAAGCTCGCCGAGGGCGCCGGACTGGAGATCGACAACGGAGTCCTCGACCAGCGAGCGCCTGGAGACCAGCGCCCCCGGGATCTACGCCGCCGGCGACATCGCCAACGCGTTCCACCCGCTCTTCGAGGAGCGGATCCGGGTCGAGCACTGGGCGAACGCCCTCAACCAGGGCCCGGCGGCGGCGCGCAACATGCTCGGCAGGGACGCCCCCTACGACAAGGTCCCCTACTTCTTCTCCGACCAGTACGACGTCGGCATGGAGTACGCGGGCTACGCGACGGGCGAGGACGAGGTCGTCTTCCGCGGCGACGTCGACGCCCGCGAGTTCGTCGCCTTCTGGCTCCGCGACGGCCGCGTACGGGCGGGCATGAACGTGAACGTCTGGGACGTCATCGACGACATCCAGGAGCTGATCCGCTCGAAGGCCGGCATCGACCGCGACCGCCTCACGGATACGGACGTCCCGCTCGACGAGCTGGCCGCCGGCGTGAGCCAGACGGACGGCTGACCTCAGTCCCCGGCTGGCCGAAGCAGTGCGCGCGCCGGAGCTCCGTCGCTCCCCACCAGCTTGATCGGCAGGCAGATGAGCTCGTAGTCGCCGGGCTCGACCGCCGACAGGTCCAGGCCCTCGATCACCCACGCGCCCGCGCCGAGCAGCGCCCGGTGCGTCTCGGCCCCGTCGCCCTGGTACGCGCCAACCGACAGGTAGTCCACGCCGACGAGCGCGATCCCCACCTCGCCGAGGAACTCCGCCGCCTCCAACGACACGTACACGAACCCGCGGTCGAACTTACGATCCGCCCACGCATGATCGGAGTTGTGGGTGCGAAACAGGACCCGCTCACCCTCCTCGATCCCCAGCCCCTCGAGCTGGCCGCGGTCGATCGGCTCCTCGCCCTCGATCGCGATCACCCGCGCGGGCCCCAGCGCGATGTCGAGCGGCAGCGCCTCGATTCCCGGGTCGTCGTCGAAGAAGTGAAGCGGTGCGTCCATGTGCGTCCCGGTGTGGGCGCTCATCTCGACCCTGGTCAGGTTCGCCTCATCGCCCGAGGCGATGCTCTGAATGCGCTCCAGCCTGACCTCGGGATCGCCCGGCCAGTGGACCATCCCCGAGCGAACCGGCACCGAGACGTCGATCCACTCGCCGGACATCGCGGTCGCTCCGGTCAGTCCTCCGCGGGCGGCCGCACCCGGCCACCCTGCGCACCCGGCTCGGTGGCGGGACCCGCGGCGCTCGCGATGCCCAGAACCCGCATCGCCTTGAGGCCGAGGCTCAGCTTCTCCCTACCCTCGCTCGAGCCGATGTCGTGGCCGGTCAGCTCCTTCACCCGCTCCAGCCGGTAGCGGACCGTGTGCCGGTGCGTGAACAGGCTCGCCGCGGTCTGCGCCACGTTGCCGTCGTTGTCCAGATAGGTCTCGACCGTCTTCGTGAGCTCGGTCTCGTACTGCTCGTCATAGGCCGCGAGCGGGGCCAGCGTCTCCTGGTAGAAGCTCTCCAGCTCCCCCGGATCCTCGCTCATCGCCGGCAGCAGCAGCCGGTAGGCGCCCGTGTCCTCGAACGCCAGCGTCGTGCGGCCCTCCGCCTCGGCCACGTTGGCCGCGAGCTCGGCCTCCTTGCCCGCCCGGTAGAGGTCGACAGGATCCTCGGTCCAGCGGCTGTGCGCCACCGTGATGCCGAAACCCGACAGCGCAGCGCCCAACTCCCGCTCGAGCGCCTGCGCCGCGCGCGCCACCTGCCCGTCCTCGCCGGCCGGCACGATCGCCACGACCTCGGCCGTCTCGCCCTCGCCCAGCGCCCCGACGGAGCCGGGCCCGACCGACCTCACGGCCCGCAGGGCCACCGTCAGCACCCGCCCGCGCCAGTCGCCGGCCTGCGCCGTGAGCGGCACCGCGCGCGCCACGATCACGCCCGCGCCGCGCTCGACCGCCGCCCCCAGCTCCGCCGCCCGGGCGACGATGTCCCCTCGATCGGTGACCTGGCGCCCGAGTAGCGCCCGAACGAACGCCGCGGCCGCCTCGTCGCTCGCCCACTCCGGGGAGCGCGAGCGCTCGACCTCGAGCGCGAGGAGCGTCGACACCATGCGGGCGACCACCGGCGACGCCGCGTCCCCGCGCCAGCGGAAGCGAAGCTCGCCCACGGCGGCGTCGGCGACTCGAAGCTCCGCGCGCTCCACGTCGTCGGCGCCGGAGAGCAGCTTCTTCTCCTCCGCCTGGGATGAGGCGGCCACGCCGAGCACCGCGCTCGAGCGGTCGATCAGCGCCACGCTGGCCCCCAGCGCCTGCGCGGCGGCTCGCGTCACAGCCGGCAGGCCGGCGCCCGACTCGATTGCCGTCGAGAGCTCTTCCAGGAGGCTCTCGGTGTCTCCCTTTGCAGGCGCTTTGCGTTCAGCTTGCTCCGGGCTCACCGGAGCATGGTAGTCACGGGCACCCCGACCGGCGCGAGGTGAAGCCTCAAACTCCGGGAAGCGCCTGCGTAATTTGCGGCCAGTAGTAGACGATCAGCACGCCGATCGCGACGCCCACCAAGACCAGGACGACCAGCACGAACACGGAGAGCAGCACGGCCGTCGCCTTCTCCCACGTGCGGCCGTAGGCGCCGATCGCCGGGACCAGGATCAGCGCCGCGAACGCGAGCAGGGTAATGACGCCCGCCCCGCCGAACAGGAAGTACTCGGTGCCGATCCCAACGTCCAGCGTCAAGGGCACAATTGTGCCGCAACCGGGTGATGGCGACCGGAATCGCCCTCCTCAAGTGGCCGCGGGGCCTCACTCGCGCCGGGCTGGCGCGAGCAGAGTTGTTGCGGAGGTGCGTGGCCAAGAGAGCGACGGCCGCGCACAGGGAGAAGGCGGCCGCGCCCAGCGCCCAACCGCTCGTGACGTCGCTCAAGTAATGCACCTGCAGGTAGACGCGCGAGAGCCCGACGACCGCCGCGATCGCGAAGCCGGTCACCAGCAGGGCGGTGCCGCCGACGATGCCGGGGCGCAATCGGATCACCAGCGTCAACGCCAGCCACGGATAGAGCATCGAGTGGGCGGCGTGACCGCTCGGGAAGCCCGGAGCCGCTGCTGCCCGCCAGCGGATCGGGCGGGCGCGGCCGATCGGTCAGCCCCTTCAGCTCCGCGACCCCGATGTAGATGATCACCATCGCGACCGCGAGCACCGCCGCCTCCTGCCACCGCCGCTCCCACGCGAGGAAGCCGAAGCGCGATCGCGGCGAGCGGTATGACCACGGCCGACGATCCGAGCGCCGTCACCACCTTCGCCAGCTGAGACGAGCCACGCCACCTGCAGCTTGTCCATGAAGTCCAGCGCCGTCTGGTCCCCCGGGGTTGGCCCCGGGTGAGCCGAGATCGTCGACGTGTAGGCGACCACGATGTACACCGACACCGCCAGCACCGCCACCAGCGTCGTGAACTCGAGCCCGAGCCCGCCGGGGGTGATCCGCTCGAGTACGAACCGCGCCTGCGGCTGGACCCTGCGCCCGAGCGCCACCAAGGGCCGAAGGAGAGGGCGCTCGCTCCATGCCCGCGACCAGCCGGCGCACGATTCGCGGGATCGCGCAGGAACCGGACGGCCCACACGATCGCGACGATCGCGACGACGGCGATCCCGAAGAACAGCGTCCCCTGCCCGGCCGCGTGCGCGGCGGCGTCAAGGCTTCGCGAGGCGAAGTACCCGATCAGCACGTATCCGGCCGACCACAGCCCGGTACCGAGGACGCTGTACGGCAGGAAGTTCGTATACCGCATCGCCGAGCTGCCGGCCACGAACGGCGCGAGCGCCCGCACGAGCCCGATGAAGCGCCCGATCAGGATCGTCTTGCCGCCGTGGCGCGAGAAGTAGTCCTCGACGCGCGCGAAGCGCTCGTGCGTGATCCGGACCCGCGGACCGTTGCGGAGGATGAAGCCGCGGCCCAGCCTCCGGCCGAGCAGGAAGCTGACCGAGTCGCCGGCGGCCGCGCAGACCCAGACGATCCCGATCGTGAGGATGACCGACGTCTCCCCCTGCCCGGCGACGGCACCGCCGAGGATCACGACCGTCTCCCCCGGCAGCACGAGCCCGACGAACGCCGCGGTCTCGATGAACGCCGCGACGCCTACGAACAGGTAGGTCAGCTTGCCCACCTTGCTCGCGACGTCGTTCAGCGTGTTCTGAAGGCTGATGTTCGGCGCGAACTGGCTGAACGCGATCGATGCCGGCGACGACCACCACGATCACCGCGAGCTGGATCAGCCGCTCCCTGCGGCTGCTGTCTCCGCCCAACTTCATCGCTCCGGGTCCGGTCCCGCAACGATCGCCCCGGCGAACCGCGGCGCGAGCTGCCCAGCCGCGGCGTCGGCCGCGGCGATGTCCTCGAAGATCCCGAACGCCGTCGGCCCCGATCCCGTCACCAGCGTGACCTCGGCCCCTGCGTCCGTGAGCGCGGCGAGCGCGCCGCCGATCGCCGGCCGAAGCGACAGCGCCGCGTGCGCGAGGTCGTTCACCAGGAGCTCGCGGTAGTCGAGCGGCGATGCCCCCCGCCCGGCCGCACTGCGTAGCTGGGCGGCGATCGAATCGAGCTCGTCCGGGTCGCGGCCGAGCCCGAGCCGGTCCGCCTCGGTGTACACGTCCGCGGTGGAGAGCCCGTCCTCTGCGGCGATCAGGACCACTCCAAAGTGACGCGGCGGCTCGAGCGGCTCAACGACCTCGCCCGCGCCCCCGACTAGAGCGAGCGCCGGATCGAGCTGCGAGGGGACGTCCGCACCCAGCTTGGCCGCGAGCTCCGGCAAACCGTCAACCTCATCGCCGGCCAGCCGCAACACCGCCGCGGCGTCGGCGCTACCGCCGCCGAGGCCCGCGGCCACCGGAATCCGCTTCTCGATCTCGATCCGCAGCGGCGGGCGCGACCACCCGCGAGCGCGCAGGGCGGCGAGCGCGACCTCGGCCAGATTCGGTGCCTCGACATCTGGGCAGACGACCTCATCCCGCGCCGCGTCGCTCACCACGATCCGATCCGAGAGCGTCAGGGGGCAGAACAGCGAGCGCAGCTCGTGCAGCCCGTCGCCGCGAGGTCGGCCGAGGTACAGGCACAGATTCAGCTTGGCGGGAGCCCGAAGCGTCAAGCCACCCCCAGCTCGGCGGCGAGCACGGCGAACTCGCCAGGCTCCAGCCGCTCGGCTCGCGCGTCCGGCTCGAGCCCGAGTCGCTCGAGCGCGGCCCGCGCCTCCGGCCGCGACGGCCCGCCGGCCAGCTCCAGCGAGCTCGCAAGCGGCTTTCGCCGGTGGGCGAAGGAGTCGCGCACAAGCCGCGCCACGCCCGGCGCTGCCGCCGGGCCGACCCGCCGCAGCCGCACGAGCGCCGAGTCCACACGGGGCCGGGGGCGAAACACCGCCCGGTTGACCGTCCGCATGAGCTCGACCTCGCAGGCCAGCTGGACGAGGACGCTCGGCGAGCCGTAGGCGGGCGTTCCCGGCACGGCCCGAAGGCGGTCGGCAATCTCTCGCTGGAGCATCACCGTCCACCTCTCCACGCTCGGAAGCTCGGCGATCGTACGCAGCACCACCGCCGTCGCCACCGAGTAGGGAAGGTTCGACGGCACGGTCGTCGGCGCGGGATCCAGCGCCCCCAGATCGACGCGCATGGCGTCGCCCCGCACGACCGAGACGTTTCCTGCACGCTCGGCAAGCTCGTCGAGCCCGCCGGCGAGCTGCCCGTCCAGCTCGACCACGTGCACGTGCGCTACCCGCTCCGCGATCCGCTCGGTCAGAACGCCCTCCCCGCCCCCGATCTCGAGCGCCACGTCGTCCGGCTCGAGCTCGGCGTCGCGGACGATCGCATCGAGGAGGTTCGGGTCCGCGAGGAAGTTCTGCCCGAGCCTCACCATCTCATTCCGCCACCGTGCTCGGCTTCGCCTCCGCCGCTGGCGGGTGATCTTTCTGCCGTGTTCACCATCGGAAGATTCGCTGTGCGTTCGCCTCGACGGTCTGCTCGAGCTCCGTGTAGGACACGCCTCGCTCGGCGGCCAGCAGCTCGCCCACCTCGACCACGTTGGCGGGCTGGTTCGGCTTTCCGCGAACCGACTGCGGCGCCAGGAACGGCGAGTCGGTCTCCGCCAAGAGCAGCTCATCCGGGACCAACCGGGCCGTCTCGCGCACCTCATCCGCTCGCGGATAGGTGACGTTGCCGGCGAACGAGCAGTACCAGCCCGCGCTCGATCGCCTCGCCGATCCGACCTGGAGCGGCACCGAGCAGCAGTGGAGGATCACGGTCACGCCCGTCGGCGCTCCCGGCCAGCGTCGCGAATGTGTCGCCGAGCGCGTCGCCGGTTCCCGGCTGGTCGCGCAGATGGATCACGAGCGGCAACCCGGTGCGGCGCGCGATCCCGATCTGCGCGATGAACGCGACGTGCTGGTCATCGGGCGATGCCGAGTCGCGGTAGTAATCGAGGCCGGTCTCCCCAATCGCGCGCACCCGCTCGTCGGCGGCGAGCTCCTCGATGTCGGCCGCCGCGGCGCCGTCGAACCCGGTGGCGGAGTTGGGGTGGCGCCCGACCGCGGCGAACACTTCCTCATGCTCCGTCGGCGGCCACGATCGCCTCCCGGTTGGAGGTCTCGTCGAGGCCAACCGTGAGGATCCGCCGCACGCCGGTGCGCCGCGCGGCAGCCACGAGCTCGCCGTCAGCGGGCTCGCAGACGCCGAGATGCGCGTGCGTATCGACCACGG
This sequence comes from uncultured Actinomycetes bacterium, assembly GCA_963829735.1. Taxonomy (GTDB): domain Bacteria; phylum Actinomycetota; class Thermoleophilia; order Solirubrobacterales; family 70-9; genus AC-56. Next base: position 139,903 of record CAWHJT010000017.1, on the reverse strand, counting down.
CCGCAGTCTAGGAGGGCGTCCGTACGGCGCTTAGAGCTAAGCGGCCGCGGCTTCGATTCTCGGGAAGAGGGGCGGCAGCTTCTCGACGCTCTGGCCGCCTCCGTGCGTGCCGAACGCCTGGATCTCCCGACCCTCGACGCCGAGCGCGTCCAGCAGCCGGTCGCCGGTCTCCGGCATGTAGGCGGTGAGGAGGAGCGTCGTCACGCGAATGCCCTCGGCCAGGTTGTAGAGAACTGGATCAAGCCGGTCGCCTGCCCTGCTTCGCGTCCGCGGACGACCGGGTCCCTGCTGCCGCCTCGTCCTTGGCGAGCTCCCACGGGACGCGTCTCCTCGACGTAGCGGTTGAGGCGCCGCACCCGCTTCCAGATCTCCTCGAGCGCCTGGCTCAGCTCGGCGCGGTCGAGCAGCTCACACACCTGGCTCTCGAGGCCGGCCAGGCCGTCGCCTCCACCCGAGAGCTCCGGATCGATCGCGGCCTCGGGAACGCGCCCGTCGCGGTACCGGTGGATCATCGCCAGGCTGCGGCTCGCGAGGTTGCCGTACTCGTTGGCGAGCTCGGAGTCGTACCGGGCCTCGAAGCCGGCCGCGGACACCGAGCCGTCCCGACCGAAGGAAACCTCGCGGAAGCAGTAGAACCGGAGCGTGTCGGCGCCGAAGCGCTCGATCACCTCGAACGGGTCGAGGACGTTGCCGAGCGACTTGGACATCTTCTGCCCCTCCATCAGCAGGAAGCCGTGGATGAATATGCCCTTCGGCACCTCGTAGCCGGCGGCCATCAGGAAGGCCGGCCAATAGACGCGCGTGGAACTTGAGGATGTCCTTGCCGATGATGTGGAAGGCGGGCCAGTAGCGCTCGGTCAGGTCCTCGCCCTCGCGCGCGTAGGTCAGCGCCGTCACGTAGTTGAGCAGCGCGTCGAACCACACGTACATCACCTGCTCGGGGTCCCACGGCACGCTGACGCCCCAGGTCAGCTTCGCCCGCGAAAGCGACACGTCCTCGAGCCCGCCCTGGATGAACGAGAGCGCCTCGTTGTAGCGGGCCTTGGGTCGCACGAAGTCGGGGCGCTCGCGCGTACAGGCGCTCGAGCTGCTCCTGGAAGGCGGAGAGCTTGAAGAACCAGTTCTCCTCGCGCTCGCGGTCGAGCGGGATGTTGTGGATCAGGCAGGTATGCCCGGGCCCGATCTCGAGCTCGGTCTTGAAGTCGGCGCACTTCGGGCAGTACCACCCCTCGTACGTCCCCTGGTAGACGTAGCCGTTGTCGTAGACGAGCTGGACGATCTCCTGGACCTTCGCCTCGTGCTGAGGGTCGCTCGTGCGGATGAAGAAGTCGTTGGAGACCTCGATCTTCGGCAGGAGCTCCTTGAACTTGGGAGCGTTTCGGTCCACCAGCTCGCGCGGCTCGATCCCGAGCTTCTCGGCGGCCTGCGCCACCGGCTCCCCGTGCTCGTCGGTCCCGGTGAGGAAGAAGACGTCCTCGCCGCGCTGGCGCATGTGCCGGGCGAGGATGTCGGCGGCGATCGACGAGTACGCGTGGCCGAGGTGCGGCTCCGCGTTCACGTAGTAGATGGGCGTCGTGACGTAGTAGCTCATGGCGGAACGGCCAGCATAGATGCCATCGCCGAGAGGGCTTATTCGCAGAACGGCGCGGAGACCGGCGGGTCGCGTCCCTCGACGCCGGAGCAGCGCTGGAGCCGATGCAGCCGAGCCGCCAGATGGCGGCGCCGCTCGGCGTACTTTCGCGAGCGGATCCGGTTTCGAAGCTCGTCGGGATCGCGCCGCAGGTCGTACAGCTCCCCCTCGCCCTGGAAGGGCTCCGAGTAGAGGAAGTGCCGCGTGCGGATCGCGTGGTAGGCGCACTGGCACTCGGAGTCGCCCTTCGCCCGCCGAAGCGTGTCGATCTCCGCGAGGACCCCGCGGTCACGCGGCCACGAGCCCGGACCGCCCAGCAGCGGCTGCAGGGCGCGCCCGTCAATGCGGCGGCAGTCTCCCGGGGCAGCACACGGTTGAGCGTCTGCGCCGTTCGCGTTGGCGTAATCGAGCAGCGTCGGCGCGATGTCCTGGTTCGAGACAACGGCGCGCGTGGAGCCGGGCGGCTTGGTGGCGGTGTATCGCGGCGGGACTCGCATCGCGAATGGCACGTTCAGGGCCGGTTCGTACGGATACGCCTTCCCGGTGCGAATCCGGTGCTCCCCGAAGAAGAAGCCGTTGTCGGACACGTAGACGACGATCGTCCGCCCCAGCTGCCGGTCACGGCGGAGCTCCCCCATCAGCCCACCCACAGAGCGGTCGACCTCGGACATGGCGGCGAGGGTGCACCGCCAGTGCACCTGCTGCTGCCGGATGGCCCCCCGGCTGAGCGGGGGGAGTGAGCGCACGGGACGCGGTTTGTCCCCGATCTGCCGCTCGTTGAACGATGCCGGGCGCGGCAGCTTGACTCCCGCGAACCGCTTGTAGGCCGCCCTGCCCGGCGGCAACGGGTTCTTGCCCTCGCAGGGGCCGCTGGTTATGGGATCGACGTGCGGCGCGTGATAGCCGACCCAGGCGAAGAAGGGCCGGCTCTCGTCCGCGCTCTGCCGGACGAACTTCTTCGCCTTCCGGGTGACGACGTCGGTCGAGTAGTCGGCGCGCCGGTGCCCGTAGGAGCGGATGTGGCCGTCGTTGCTGACCTCGTAGTCGTAGTAGTCGGCGCTGGCGTCCAAGAACGCGAACCACCGCTCGAAGCCCGGCGCGGGCCCCTTGCCCGCCACGTGGCTGTAGTGGTTCATGAACTTGCCGAACATGCCCGTCGCATAGCCGGCGTCGTGCAGCCAGACGGCCAGCGTGTCCTGGGGATCGCGAAGCTCGGCGTAGCCGGTGTGGTTGGAGAAGACGCCGTGGTTGTGCGGGTACTGCCCGGTGAGGATCCCCGCCCGGTCCGGACAGCAGAGCGGTGGCGCCGCGAGGCCGTTCTTGAACGAGGTTCCGTGTTTCACGACATCGCGAAACGTCGTCGGCATGAACTCTGGCTTGAAGGTGTTTTGAGCCTGATCGTCGACGAGGACGAGCAGGAAGTTGGGCGGCGCCGCTGACGCGGCGGCCTGCGCACCGGAGTGGTCGCGAGCGCCCACGCCGACCAGGACCGCGACGGTCACCACCGCCGCGATCACGCCCCTTGCCTTGAAGCTCGCCTTGCCCGCCAAGCGCAATCAAGGTATCGCAGTCCACCGCTCTGCGGTCAAAACTGGACGCCGGCCGAGGGCCACAATCGAGGTGGCCGTGTTCGGCCCGGGATCGCTCACGTGGCGCGTCAACGGCGAAGCCGTGCTCCTCCTCGGCGGGGGCCGAGCCCTCCTCCTCCAGGTCGCCCACCCGGGCGTGGCCGCCGGCGTCGCCGAGTTCTCGAACTACCGCACCGATCCGTGGCGCCGCCTCTACCGGACCCTGGACACGACGCTGAGCATCGTCTTCGGCGACGACGAGACCTCGAAGGCCGCCTCGGCGCGACTGCGACAGAGTGCATGAGCGCGTGGCCGGCACCGACGACCGCGGCGGGCCCTACCGAGCGCTCGACCCCGAGCTCCTGCTCTGGGTGCACGCGACCCTGATCGACACCTCGCTCGCGATCTACACGCGCTACGTGGAGCGTCTCACCCCCGACGAGCTCGAGCGCTACTACGACGAGATGAAGACGCTCGGCGAGGCCTACTCGATCCCCCGGGAGGCGATGCCGGCCGACTACGAGGCGTTTCGCCGGTACTGGGATTCGATGCTGGACGGCGGCCTGCGGGTGACCGAGACGACGCGCGACGTCGCCGACGCGGTCCTGCGCCCGGACCTCACGCCGCTGGCCTGGCCCGCGGTGGAGCTGCTGCGCATGGTGACCGTCGGCACGCTGCCCGACCGGGCTGAGAACGGACCTGGGCCTTGCGTGGGGCCCGGCCCGCGAGCGCGCCCTCGCCGGATCACAGCTGGCCGTTCGCCGGCTGATGCCACTGCTTCCGGCGCTGATCCGCCGGTTTCCGAAGGCGAGGACCGGCGTCCTCGGCCTAGAGCAGGCGTCTCCTGACCCTTGGCCGTCCGGCGGCTTCGCGGAATCCCGGCCGCCTCGGTCAGCGCCGCCTCGACGTCGGCGAGGATCGCCTTCTCGGAGCGGGAGGCGACGAGCGGCTCCGATAGACCCTCCACGTGCACGTAGGTGCGCCGGCCCTCGCCGCGCTCGTCCGGCCCGAGCGGGAATCAGCGCGTAAATGCGGTCGGCGCGGGCGAATCTCCCGTACCCGAGTGAGACAAGCCGTGGCTCGCGCTTAGTGGCCACGACGCTAAGCCTAATCTCTTGCGCCGCGCCGACCTGCTGCTGCGGCGACGAAGTCGCCGCCCAACACACCTGGCGGCCGATGACTCCTACTGCTTGTTCTTCGGGGGCTTGACGAGCTTCTTCAGCCCGGCCTGGGCCTGGCGCTTGCAGGCGGGCGCAAACGGCGGATGCGCCACCACTCCGGCCTCCCCCTTTGGAGCCGCGATCACGAAGTTGGTCCCCTTCTTGTGCTCGGCGCTCCTGACCTCGTCGACGTTGTTGAGGAGCTCGTCGATCCGGCAGAACGGATCGCCGTTCATCTCGTAGCCGCTCGACGCCTTCTTCAGGTTGAGCGCCGAGATGATCTCGGAGTCGTCGATCGAGCTCCCACCGCTCCGCGCACCCTGCTCCAGACCAGCGCAAGGGCGAGGACGAGCAGCGCCGCGAGACCGCGTCGTGCGGAAGCCATGTCGCTGGGAACCTACCCGGCCCGTGCGGCGGAAATCCGCATCAGAACGCGAGAGGGGCGGCCCGAAGGCCGCCCCTCTCGATCAGTGCTCGGCTCCCACAGCCGGGCGCTAGGCGGTGGTCAGCCGACCGTGCAGGGCTGGGTCTTCTTGACCGTGACCTTGCCTCCGCTGTTGTAGGTCCAGGTGCTCTGCATGCGCCACGTCTTATCGGTGGCATTGCACCGGGCGGTGAGGTAGTTCCCCTTGTGGATCGTCGTCTTGAAGATCTCGAGTGGGAACGCCGCCGCCTGGGTGATGTGGTTCGACGTCGAGGACCTTGCCGTAGGGTGCGCGTGGCGTTCTTGAGCACGCCCTGTGAGCAGGACCGTGGCGTTGCCCTGGCTGTTCGGTCGCCGGATTCGTGCAGCTGATCGTGGCTGGGATTCGGAGACCTGCACGCGGGTGAACACGTGCAGGGTCGGCTTGCCGCTCTGCGTCGGGCCGTTGAACAGCAGCACGCAGCCGTTGATGATGAACGAGCCGTTGGCATTCGCCGTCGCGATGCCCGTTCCGACGAGCGACTTCTCGCAGATGCCCATCGCGCCGCTTCATGGTCTGGCCCGCGAGCTTGGCTGGCGACGCACTTCGGCGCGGCCTTCGGGTTGATCTTCCAGTTCTTGTCCAGATAGATCTGGTCCGCTCGACCGCGCCGTTACATGGTCGTTCCCCGGCTCCGCGTAGCCGGTCACCAGGTTCGACAACAAGGACGCCGACTTGTAAGTCGTCTTCGGCAGCGTGCTCGGATTGAGCTTGAACGTGAACGTCGAATGCGCGTTCGTCGCCGCGAGCGCGACGCCCGCGAGCGCCAAGACTCCGGCCAGGGCGACGGCGATGAAAGCGCGTCCTCTCCAGCTGGTTCTCGGGTTTGCAAGCTTCATGGTCCCTCCTCGGGTCCGGGATCGCCTCTACCCGTTGAGGATCATCGGACCTGAGGCCCTGCGTCATCCGTGCGAACCCTGCTCTTCATCAGTGGAAGCTACGGATCGGCCAGAATGCGAGAGGGCGGCCCGAAGGCCGCCCTCTCGGCAGTGCTTGGCTCGGAGAGCCGGTGCTAGATCGTCGTTAGCCGATCGCGCACCTCTGGGTCCTCGCCTGCGTGAACGACTTGTTGTTGTTGTACGTCCACTTGGTCTTCATGCGCCACGTCTTGTCGGCAGCGGCGCACCGCGCGCTGATGTAGTTCCCCTTCTTGATCGTGGTCTTGAAGACCTCGAGCGGGAACGACGCGGCCTGCGTGATGTGGTTGACGTCCAGCACCTTGCCGTACGGCGAGCTCGCGTTCTTGAGCACCCCATTGAGCAGGACGGTTGCGTTGCCCTGGCCGTTTGTCGCCGGGTTCGTGCAGGTGATCCTGCTCGGGTTCGCCGCCTGCACCCGGGTGAACACCTTCAACGTCGGAAGGCCGTTCTGGGGCTGGCCGTTGAACAGCAGCACGCAACCGTGGATCTCGAACAGACCATTCGCCGTCGCTGTGGCGGTGCCCTTGCCAACGAGAGCCTTGCTACAAGCCGCCATCGCCTGCTTCATGGTCTTGCCCGCGAGCTGGTTCGATGAGCACTTCGCAGCAGCGTTCGTATTGATCTTGAAGTTCTTGTCCAAGAAGATCTGGGTTCGCTCCACGGCGCCACCCGGAATGTTGTTACCGGGGTTCGTGTAGTGAGTCTCCAGGTCGGTGAACAGTGAGCCCGCCTTGAAGGTCTTCTTCGGCACCGTGCTCGGACTGAACTTGAAGCTGAACGTCGACGTCGTCGCTGCTATGGCGACGCCCGCGACAGCTAGGGCCCCAGCCGCCGCCAGAGCGGTGATGACGGCAAACCGCCTCCTGTTGCGCATCAATTCGGCCTCCTTGAGAGGTTTACCGGCGCGGCTCTCCATCCGCGCCGTAGACACATATTCCGAGACCGGTAACCCCGCCGACCGCCTTTAGTTTCAGACCATCCGCGAAATCATCGACCGGAAGCCGTTGAACGGTACCAGGCTCCGCCTGGATCGCCGGGGCCCAAGCCCCGCGCTCCTCCCCAAACAGACTCCGAGAGCGCGAGAGGGGCGGCAGTTGCCGCCCCTCTCTCCAGCGTGGGGCTCGACGGGCCCATCACCAGCTCGTTGCTAGCCGACCGTGCACCTCTGCGTCCTCGAGACGCTGCTCGACTTGTGGTTGTTGTACGTCCAGACCACCTTCATGTGCCACAGGTGATCGGCCGCTCCGCACCTCGCACTCGCGTAGTTCCCATGCTTGACCGTCGTCTTGTACGAGGTCAGTGGGAACGATGCCGCCTGGGTGATGTGGTTGACGTCGAGGATCTTGTGGTAGGTGCCCGTCGTGGGCCTGTAGACCCCGTTGAGCAGGACGGTCGCGTTGCCCTGCCTGTTGGTCGCCGGCTTCGTGCAGGTGATCCTGCTCGGGTTCGCCGCCTGCACCCGGGTGAACACCTTCAACGTCGGAAGGCCGTTCTGGGGCCGGCCGTTGAACAGCAGCACGCAACCGTTGATCGTGAACAGGCCGTTGGCCGTAGCCTTGGCCGCTCCCCTACCCACGAGCGCGTTGCCGCAGGCCGCCATGGCCTGCTTCATGGTCTTGCCCGCGAGCTGGTTCGACGCGCACTTCCCGGCTGCGGACGGAGTCACCTTGAAGTACTTGTCGAGGTAGATCCGGGTCCTCTCCACCGCTCCGCCCGGGATGTTGTTTCCCGGATTCGCGTAGTGGGTCTCAAGGTCGGTGTACAGCGACCCGGCCTGGTAGGTGTTCTTGGGCGCCGTACTCGGGCTCGCGTGAAAGGTGAAATTCGACGTCGTCGCCGCGAGGGCGACACCGACGATCGCCACCCCGGCGACCCCCCCTACGGCGATGAGGACGGCGTAGCGCGTCCTGATCCGCATTTGACTCGGCCTCCTTTCCAGCCGTTCGACGCGGTCTCGATCCGCGCCGAGGTCTCTTTCCTCACGCGGGCCAGATTGCAGCGGGCCCGCACCGCGACCGAACCTTAGACCAGAGTTAGCGACATGACCAGGGGTATGTCTCGGCTGGCCGGCCAGTTGGTTCTGGTCGGCCAGCCGAGTCCAACGTGTTACGGCGCGCCCGTCACGAACCCACCTTGCACGGCTGGGTCCTCTTCACGGTCCGCTTCGCGCCGTTGTTGTAAGTCCAGACGACCTTCATGTTCCAGGTCTTGTTGGCCGCCTTGCACCTGGCGCTGAAGTAGTGCCCCTTCTTGATCTTCGTCTTGAAGACCTCGAGCGGGAATGCTGCCGACTGCGTGATGTGGTTGACGTCGAGGACCTTCCCGTAGGGCGAACTCGCGCCTTTGAGCACACCGGTGAGCAGGATCGTCGCGTTGCCCTGCTTGTTACTCGCGGGGTTCGCGCACGTGATGTTGCTCGGGTTTGACGCCTGCACACGCGTGAACACCTGCAGAGTGGGCTTGCCACCCTTCGGCTTGCCATTGAACAGCAGCACGCAGCCCCTGATCGTGAACGCGCCGTTAGCGCTCGCCGTCGCGGTGCCGGAGCCGACCTTGGCCTTCTTGCACGCTGCCATCGCCTGCTTCATGGTCTTGCCCGACAGCTGCTTCGCCGAGCACTTGGCCGCCGCCTTCGGGTTGATCTTCCAGTTCTTGTCCAGATACAGCTGGGTCCGCTCCACGGCACCACCCGGAATGTTGTTCCCGGGCTTCGTGTAGCTCGTGACCAGGTTCGAGCTCAGCGCCCCCGCCTTGAAGGTCTTCTTCGGGACCTTGCTGGGACTGAAGCTGAAGGTGAACGTCGAGGTGGTGGCCATCGCGACAGCCGCCACGATGAGCGCCCCGCCCGCCACGAGGGCAAAGATGATGGCGCTACGCCTCCTGATGCGCATGAGATCGCCTCCTCCGCGATCGACTCCCCGCCCGCGCTCTGTCTGCGTATGCGTGCGGCTCCGCCCAGCGTAGCCGACCGCGGCGGTGGGCGCCGGCGCGACTACGGCTCGCGGCGCACGTGGAGGTACGGCGTGAACTCCCGGAATGCCCCGATCGACTTGAAGTTGCCCTGCTTGTCGCATCCCGGATGCAGCGCCTGGGCACTGCTGAGACCCCCGCTGAACCCGTAGGTCTTGATCCGGTTGAAGAGGTCCGCCGCCGCCGCCTTCTTCTCGGCGGTCGTGCCGTTGAAGCGGTCGTAGAAGTTCGGGTCGTTCGGCGAGTTCGGATCCAGCTTGCCAGTGATGCCGGCCGAGCATGGCGTGTTCGCGAAGCTCTCGAGGCCGTGCTTCAGGTTGTTGTAGCCGAGCGGCTTGAAATACGGATTGGCTCGCTCCATCGTCAGCCGCTGCGGGAAGGCGGCCATGCTCTGCGGGTTCAGGGGACTCGTCGTGCGGAGCACCTTGACGAAGTTGCCGCCCGCCTCAGGCGCGGACAAACCGAAGTTCGTGGCAGCGGCGATGTTCCCCAGGAACCCCGTGACCTCGTGCCTGTACTTCTGCGCCACCTTGAGGATCGGGTTGAGCTCGGCCAGCCACGGGGAGTGCCCCTGGAAGTTGCCGCCGAGCCGGGACAGCAGCGGGGTGAGGTCGTTGCTAAGCAGCCTCCTGAGGGCGGGGAACCCCTTGTGCGACGCGGCGATGGTCCCCTTCAGGCCCTGGAAGAACCGCTGGAGGTCGGGCGCCGCCTTGCCGACAGCCTCGAAGGTGGGGCTGAGCTGCTTGACGGATGGACGCAATTGCTGGACCAGCGGGTCGGCGTCGATCGCGAAGGTGTTGAGCCGCTGAAGCGTCAGCCGCGTCTCGCGCTGGAACGTCGGCAGGATCCTGAACGTGTCGGCCAGGTCCTGATTGCGCTGGGCGGTTGTCGAGAAGACACGGTCGGAGTTTTGGATCAGGCTGCGGAGCTGCCCCTTGCGCTCCGACAGCGCCTGGAACACGTCACCGCCGCTGCGGACCAGCTCGCGCACGGCGTGCTGCTGCGTATCCAGGATGCGGAGCGCGCGGTTCGCCGACTCCGAGAACGGCTCCAGCTCCGCGAGCGCTTGGCCGAAGTCGGCTCCGCGCCCCTTGAGCGCAGCGGCCGAGCCCTGCATCCAGGCCTTGAAGTTCTGGCGCGTCTGTTTGCCGAAGGTGCGGAAGACCTCGTCGAGCTGCACCGAGCTCGCGACCTGCGCGGGCGGCAGGCTGCCTCCCTCCGGCAGTGACGGCGCGCTCTTCGACCCCGGCGTGAGCTCGACGTAGGTCTCGCCGAGGAGCGTCTTCGAGCGCAGGATGGCGCGGGTGTTGTCGGGGATCGGCGCGTACGCGCTGTCGAGCTCGATCACCGCGTCCGCGTAATCCCCCTTGTTCGAGAGCTCAATCGACTTGACCTTCCCGACGGAGACGCCCGAGATCCGCACGTCCGACTCGGCGGCGAGCTGCGTCGCCTCGGTGAACGGGACCGTGAGGCGGTAACCCTCGGGCTTCAGCGGAAGCGGACCGCCGAACGCGATCCACAGGAACAGGGCGAGACCGAAGCACGACAGCGCGAAGCCGAGGGCGATCAGGATGCGGGTGACTGTCGGCGGGCGTGTCTCCACTACGAACAGCCTCCGTTGTCCTGGATCTCCTTCTGGAGCGGCACTCGTGACAGCTCCTGCAGCGTCTTGAGGAACGGGTCGCTGGCGGCGATCGCCTCGGCGGTGCCCGCCGTGTTGCACGAGAGCTGAACCAGCCCGTGCCTCAGCGGGCCGCCGGCGTCCTGGGTGAAGAAGACCGCGTTCGTGTTGTGGTTGAGCCAGGACGCCCAGAACAGGTAGCCCTCGTCGGCGGCGCCCGGCGGGTTGTAGGCGAGCGCGTTGAACAGGAGGTTCAGATCGTTGAACCCCTTGGTGAGGGAGGTCGTGGTGGTTGCCAGCGGCTGCGACGCCTGGCTGATGTGCTTGAGCGGCTTCTGCGAGGCACGGGCGAACGGCCGAATCTGGTTCTTGATCGGGATGGTGGTCTCACGGAACAGCGGGCGAACCTGCCGCAGCGCCGGGGCAAGCGCCTGCGCCGAGGGGATCAGCTTGCGCGATGCAGGCCCGAGGATCTGCGCGAACCGGTTGGCGCTCGTGAGGGTGCTCTGCGTCTGCTGCAGCGTCGGCGGGAACTCCTGAAGCGTCGCGCGAATCGCGTTCTGCTCCTTGGCGAAGGAGCCGAGCACGGTGTTGGAGGAGCGGACGAAGCGCGCCAGCTGCGTGTCGCGATGGCCGAGCGCCGTGCTCAGCTTGCCGAGGTTGGTGATCACGCGGCGCAGGTTCTGCCGCCGCTTCACCAGCGCGCCGTTGATGCGGGCGATGTCGCGGACCGTCGGCTCGAGGCGCCGCAGCCCGGCGGAGAGCTGCTCGGAGTGGCCGTAGAGGCCCTGGGCACCGCCCTGGAGGAGAAGCTGCAGGAACGACTGCGTGTCGCCGTCGAGGCTCGCGAGGATCTGGTCCGCGTTGACGTTCGGCTCCGAGTTGGCGAGGGGAACGGTCGAGCCCTCCTGCACCTCCTGCCCCTTCTGGCCCGGGTCGATCTCGATCGTCATGTCCTGCAGGCCGGTGCGCGGGCGAAGCAGGAGCGACGCGTCGGTGTGGATGAGCGGCGCGTACTTGGGGTCGATGTTCATGGTCACCACGGCGACCCCGTTCTCGAGGTTCACGCCCTGCACGCTTCCGATCTTGACCCCCGAGAGGTCCACCGTCTGCCCCTGACCCGGCGTCACGGCCTGCGCCGAGCTGAACTCGGCCTTGAGCTCGAAGTGGCTCTGACCCACGATCGGGACCCATGACGGGAAGTTGGCCTGCTGCCTGACCAGGATCGCACCGGTCGTGACGACCGCGAGGACGGCCAGCACGCCGATCGCTACGAAGTCGCGGAGGTGCTCTCGGATCGCGCGCTTCATGGGACCGCCTGCGGGTCGGGTGGGCCCTGGGCGGCCAGCGGGCCGTTCAGGTCCGGCACGGCGTTCTTGTAACAGGGGACGTCCTGGCGGAACGGTGGGGGGTTCTTGCCGGTCAGCTGCGGCCTCGTGCCGATGGGGGACGAGATGTTGTGCGCCCAGTAGGTCTCGTTTCCAAAGCCGCCGCCCGGATTCGCCATCTTCGTGAGCTTCGGACCGCCTCCCGCCTGGAACCGCACGAAGGAGCCGTTGCCGTCGAAGAGCTGGCTCTCACCGGCGAGCTGCACCGTCGAATAGAAGAGCTCGCGGTAGTTCGGCTGCCCGGTGGTGAAGTTGTAGCCGGATCCAGAATCCTGAAGCACGGTGTTGCCCGCGGGGATCAGGTTGTGCGACGTGCACCTGCTGAGCAGGTCCGTCTGGTGGAAGAGGGCGGGCGCCGCGACCGTCGTCTGGGCCAATCCGGGGGCTGCCTGCGCCAGATAGCGCGCGTCGTTCCCCAGCTCGTCCTTCCTCAGGAGCCTCTTGACCTGGACCAGCCAGGGCGTGCCGGTCCGAACCGTCTCGGGCAGCTGACGGATGCCGGGCTCGAGCTGGATCGCCAGCGAGCGGAATGGCGGCAGCGACTGGTCGACGTGGCGAAGCGTCGGCTGCGCCTGCTCCAGGGTCGGAGCGAGCTCGTGGATGGTCGCCGACAGGTTCGTCGACTCCGAGGCGAGCGCAGCCGCCGTCGTGTTGAAGTTGGTGATGAAGCCCTTGAGCGCGCCCTGGTCGGATGCGAGCTCCCTGAACACGTTCCGCTGGCCGCGGATGAGGTTCGAGAGGTCGTGGGACTTCTCGCCCAGGAGCGCCTCGTTCACGATCGACGAGGTGCGCCCGGCCTTGCCGCCGTACTTGAAGGTCTTGTTGAGGGCCTGTCCGGCAGTCAGGCCGTGGACCGAGGGCGACTGGGTCTTGTCCTCGGCCGGTGTGGGCTTGTGGGTGAGCGCGCTGCCGTAGCCGTGAAGCGCCTGCTTCAGGTCGGTGCGATTGCTCTTCTGCAGCGAGGTCAGGACCTGGTCGAGCTGCACGGCCGTCGCGGTCTGGCTGACCGGGATGTCCCCGCCGCTCGACAGATCCGGTGCGTTCGGGCTCCCGGGCCGCAGGTCGACGAAGAAGTTGCCCTCGAGGAACAGCCGAGGCCGGATCGTCACGGTGGCGTCCTTGTGGATGGGCAGGCCCTCGTCGTCGACCGAGAACGTGACCTCGGCCGTGTTCCCGTGCGAGGTGACGTCGGTGACCTCACCCACGTTGACGCCCGCGATCCGCACCGGCGACTTCGGCTTCAGCGTGGTCGCGTTCTGGAAGGTTGCATGGAGCTCGTAGCCCGGGCTCGTGAACGGGATCTTCTTCGTGAACGCCAGATACGACGCGATCGCGAAGAGGATCAAGATGAACAGGCCGATCTTCGCCGCGCTGGGCCCGCGATAGCTGCGCCCGAAGATCCGCGGGTCGGGAGCCTCCTCCCAGGGCTTGTAGCGGACGGGGCCGCGCCGCTCTCGACGGAAGATGCTCATGGTCCCTGCTTCTGCCGATCGGTCTGGTGCTCGGTGATGAAGCCCTGGTTGCCGGGGGTGTTGCCGATCACGACCTGCTTGTCGATGTAGGGCTCATTGCCGGCCTCGCACTCGAGCGGGTTCTGCCCGGGAGAGGCGGTGTTCGGATAGGGATTCGAGTGGAGGAAGTTCGCGGTGGGGAACCCGGCCAGGTTGGTCTCGTTTCCAACCTTGTTGGCGGGATGGGACGCCGGGGCCGACTCGTTGTTGGGCCCGCCAGGGCTCGACATCACCAGGAACCGCTGGCCGGTTGCCGTGCCGTCACCGACGCTGAAGAGCTGCTGCGCGTTCCGAAGCAGCAGGGTCGCGTAGTTGCAGGTCGACTGCGCCGGCCCGATGAAGCGAAGGGTCGGCGTCAGGATGTTCGCCGTCTGCGTCGCTCGGGAGATTCCGCCCTGCACGTTGGGGTCGGTCGCGAACTTTTCGAGTGTCTTCGCCGTCGGCCCGAGCTGGGCGTTGAGCGACGGTACCCCCGGCAGGACTCGAGCGCCGGTCTCGAGCGCCGATGCGATCTCGGGCGAGGTCTTGTCGAGGACGTGGACGCCCGGACGGAGATCGGCGAACAGCGCCGCGTTGTGCTTCAGGAAGGTGCTGATCCGCGGCGACGTGTTGATGAGCGTGTCGAGGGTCGGCGGCGTCTCGGTGATTGTGTCCTGGATGAACGGGCGGGCGACGGACGCGAGAGCCCCGAACGTCTGGTCGAGCGCGACGAACATGTGGGCCTGCGTTTGTGCGACGGGGGCGACCTCCGCGGCGGCGTTGCCGGCCTCCCGGAAGAAGCGCGCAAGCCCGGTCTGCTTCGAGGCGAGGTTCTTCGCCACCGGCTCGAGCCGGCGCAGCAGCGGCCGCAGCTGCCCGATCGCTGCGTTGATCTGCGGGCCCCGGCCGGCGAGCACGGCACCGAACTCGACCAGGTTCTGGCGGATCGCGGTCCGGGTGGGCGTGTTGAACATGCCGAGCACCTGGTCGTACTCGACGGGGTGCGGGTTGGCCGCCTTGAGTGGCAGCGTGGAGCCCTCCGGATAGCCGTGGGGGTCGTGGGTGCGGTTGATCTCCAGGTACTTGAGGCCGAGTGCGGAGCGGGCGCGGACGACGACGGTGGAGCCCACCGGAATCGGGTCGACGTTCTTGTCGAGCTTCAGGTCGGCCTTCGCCGTCACCCGGCCGTCCTTGTGCTGGACGGGCACCACGTCCTCGACGAACCCGACGCGGACACCGCCGATCCGGACGTCGTTGCCGGGAACCAGCGTCTCGGCATTCGGGACCTGCACCGAGATCCGGTAGCTCGGCACGAAGGGCAGCCCGTTGTTGGCGTTGTAGGCGAGGAAGACGGCGAGGATCACGATCAGGGTCGTGACCGCGCCGACCATGACCGGGCTCGAGGCGATGGCTCCGACTCCGCCGCGCCTCACGGTGCCTGCCCCTGGCTCGGCGTCGTGTAGGTACCCGAGGGGGTTCCGCCGCTCTGGACGTGGCTGGGCTTGCCGATGATCGTGTTGAGGAGGTCCCTGGTCGCGCTCAAGGACGGCGCGTGCGGCTTCTTGCTCTTATGCGAGCCGGCATTGCTCGCCGAGGCACCCGCGAGGTCTCCCTGGGCGTCCTTCGGCACGCCGGTCAAGCCGGCCGGCGTCCCGCCGTTCGAGGCGCTCGGGACGTTCGGAACGGTGGCGTTCGCCTGTGCCGCCCTGACGGCCTTGCCCTGCGTCTGGCCCCACTGGGCCTTGCACCCCAGGTTCCCGGGACTCGGGTTCAGGGTGGTGCACGACGGCGTGATCTGGAGGTCGGCGCGCAGGAAATGCCCGAACTTGTCGAAGCCGTTGATGCCCCCGTTCGTGAAGTAGAGGAGCTTCATCAGATCCTCGTTGCCGCCGGTGACCCTGAGGGTCTGCAGGAGCTTGTGCAGGGCATTGGCTCCCCCGGGCGCCGCCTGCGCGAGGTTGCGGATCTTCACCAGCGTCGGATCGGAGTTGACGAGAGGCTGCTTCGCCTCTGCGGCGGCCTTGCCGAGCGTCAACAGCGCCGGAGTGGAGGCGTGAGCGAACGGCCCGAGCGCCTCGGTGGAGCGCGTGAGGTTGGGCGCCGCGTGGGCGAAGTCCGCAAACGTCGGGGCGGCCTGGTTGGCGAAGTGCTGGAGCTGCACCATCTGGCGCCGCAGTGCCTGGAGTGCCGCCGGGAACTTCTCGAAGCCGGCCTCGAGGGCGGCGCTGCGCTCGGCGGTCGCCTCACCGGCCGTGTTCGCGTTGTGGATGAAGCCGGCGACCTTCGCGCGCTCGCGGGCCAGCGGTGCCAGCACTTGGTCGGAGTCCTTTGCGAGCCGTGCGAGCTCGTGGTTCTGCTGCGCGAGTTGCCGGAGGATCCGGTCGGTCTGCCGCAGGGCCGGGTCGGCGCGCTTGACGATCGCCTCGAGGTCCTTCCCGCGGGCCGCCAGGCCCGCGCCGAGGTCGTTGAGGATCAGTCGGAACCGGTCGGCGAACGGCTCTCGCATGATGTTGTTGACGAGGTCGATGTCGACCTCCTTGCCGTTGTTCTGGAGCGGCAGGAAGCGCTCTCCCGCGCCCGGCTGCCCGGAGGGAATGACCTTGAGCGGCGGTGGCGGCTGCGTGCCGGGAGCGTGGGCCTGTGTCGGCTGGCAATCGACGTACTTCTCGCCTAGCAGGGAGGCCGGGCGGATGACGCAGGAGGCGTCCTGGCGGAAGTCCTGGAACCCCGTGTCGGTGATGTCCATGACGACGACCGCCTTGCCCGGATCCGCGCTCTCGTCGCGGTTGGCCCACTCGCCGGGCATCGTCACGTCGACCGAGGAGACGCTTCCCACCTTGGCCCCGGCGATGCGGACGTCCTCGCCGTTCACGAGGAAGGCGCCGTTGTCGAAGATGCCGCGGACCACGTAGCTCCCGCCCGACCCGCCCGAGCCCTGGGCGAAGAACGCCAGGGTGATGACGGCGAGCAGCGCTGCTGTGGCGATGATCCGTCTCATGGGCCGGGCGGGACGTCGGAGGGATCACACTTGCCGTTGAGGTTGCCGCCGTCGAGGAACGGGTTGGAGTTCGGGATCGGCTGGGTCGCGCCGCCCGGGCAGCGTGTGAAGTTGCCGAACTGGAGGTCGCTGAACTGCTGGCTGAGCGGGATCGGCTCGAGTGAACCCGGTGCGTGACCGGCGCAAACGGGATTCGTGTCGCCGGCGGTGCAGTAGGTGAACGGATTGGACTCGGCGGTGGAGACTCGCACGTAGTGCCCGTTGGAGTCGTAGTACGACGCGTCCTGGTCGAACTTGGCGATCCACGAGAAGAGGTCAGGCGAGTAGGGCCTGGCGAACGTGATCACCGGCTGGGACGCGTTCAGGCCCTCGATCGCGTTCGGGACGGTCTTGTCGGCGGCCCTGGTCGCCCGGGGCTGTGCCCGGAGCGACTCGGTGATGTCGTTGTTCGGCCCCGGCCTGTTGATGGCTTGGCTCAAGTTGTGGATCACCGGCACACCGCGTTCGGAGACCTGGCGCAGGTTGCGGAGGAACGGCGTCAGGTGCTTCGTCGCCGGCTTGGCCTCGTTGACCAGCGGGGTCAGGTCGTCGAGAGTCGCCCGGAGGTTCACGAAGGTCGTGTTCGCCTGGCGGAGCGTGGGCGGCAGCGCCACAAGCACGCGGTCCAGCGACGTGTTCTCCTGGGCCACTGCGCCGAGAGCCTGGTTGGCGTTTGAGGTCAGCGCTGAGAGCTCCTGCTTGCGGTCGGCGATCGCGCCGAGCGCCTTCGATCCGGTGACAAGGAACTGCGTGAACGTCCGCTGGTCGCGCGTGACCTGGTCGAGGAGCTGGCGCCCGGTGGAGAGAGCGGGCTCGAAGTACTTGTAGCTGCGGCGCGCACCCTCGGTGTGGCCCGTATACAGCTGCGCCTGGCCCTTGATCACGTTCGAGAGCGCCTTGCGCGTCTGCGGCCGGAAGGTGTCGAAGAGCTGGTCGAGGTCGACGATCGACGTCGTGTTGCCGCGTTCGATCGTCGCGTCGTCGGGGAGCATCGGCTCGTTGTTGGGGCCGGGCGTGATGGAGACGTAGCGGTTCGCGATCCCCGAGAGCGACGTGGCTCGGATCACGGCGGTGGTCCCCTCGTGGAGGGGCTCGTCGACCGAGATCGAGACGTCGGCGTTTCGATCGTCCGTCAAGGTGATGCTGTTGACGGTGCCGATCTCCTGGCCCGCCACGAGCACCTGATTGCCGCTGACCAGCTGGCCGCCGTCTTCGAAGATCAGGTGATAGGTGCGGCCGGAGCTCCCGCCGAACAGGATTACGAGCACGAGCACGAGGCCGACGAAGAGCGCCCCGCCGGCCGCCGCCCGGGAAATCCACCCTCGGCGGCTCACCTTCACAGGATGGTCCTCAGGCGCCACCTGTTCGGGGCGGGGTGCCCCCTCCTCCTGTACTTGATGCTGCGAGCGTCCGGCTCATCCCGGCGGGAACGTCCTTTCCTTCCCGAGCCGGGGACGCCTGCCCCGGCACGAACGCGATCTCCTCTGGGCGCATCCTACTTCTATTCGGAACCGGTCAAAAACGACCTTGTGCCTGCACGACACGTATCGGCCGCCGAACGGCCCGGCTGAAGCGCTCCCTCGGCGTCTATTCGCGAGGGTCGCGCCCCGTTAGGGCGCGATAGAGATCGTTCGGGCGCGTGCCCGTGAGCGCCCCCACGACCGAGGCGGCCGCGCGGGGCCGTGCGCCTGACTGCACGAGGCGCCGCAATGCGTCGACCGCGAAGGCGAGGTCCGGTCCCTCCGCACCGTCGGAGCGAGCGGGCGCGATGACCAGCACGATCTCCCCCTTGACGTCCGTCGCGAAAGCGGCGAGCCAGCTCTCCGAGCGTGGCGCGGGCCACCTCCTCGTGGAGCTTGGTCAGCTCGCGGCACACCGCGGCCGGGCGGTTGGGCGCCAGCGCGGCCAGCGCGGCCAGGGACTGCGGGAGCCGCCTGGGCGACTCGAACGCGACCACGGTCTCGGCGGAGCGCAGCACGCGCTCCAGCTCGCCCGCGCGGCGCGGCAGAAACCCCTCGAAGCGCCACCGGTCCACAGGCAGCCCCGAGGCCACGAGCGCAGTCGTCACCGCGGAGGGGCCGGGCAGGACCTCGACGTCGAGGTCACGCTCGAGACAGGCACGGACCAGGCGGAACCCTGGGTCGGAGATCACGGGCGTGCCCGCCTCGCTGATCAGGGTGATCGTGGCGCCGCGCTCCACCTGCTGGGCGAGCTGCACCGCCCGCTCGGACTCGTTTCCCTCGTGATAGGAGACGAGCCGCGGGCGCGGAATGTCCAGGCGCTCGAACAGCAGGCCGGCGCGGCGGGTGTCCTCGCAGGCGACGAGGTGCGCCTCGCCGAGCGCCCTGCGGGCGCGCGGGCTGAGGTCCTCCAGGTTGCCGATCGGCGTCGGGCAGACGGTCAGCCGGCCGGCCATCAGGACTCCCGCCCCTCGAGCTCGAGCATCGCCATCGTCGCCGCGCCCACCATGCCCGCGTCAGGACCGAACTCAGCGGCGGCGACGGGGGTCTCGTTCATCGGCGGAAGCGCCCTCACAGCGAGCTCAGCGCGCGCCGGGGCCAGTAGAAGGTCCCCCGCCGCAATCACCCCACCCCCCATCACGATCACATCCGGGTCGAAGATGTTGGCGAAGCTTGCGAAGGCCACGCCCAGGCACCTCCCCACCTTCTCGAACACCCGGATCGCGACCGGGTCGCCCTCGAGCGCCGCCTCGGTCACCTCCTTGCCGTCCAGCTCCACGCCTGCGGCAAGCGTGCGGCCGAGCGCCGAGTCCGGCTCCTCCTCCGCCGCGACGAGGCCCTCGCGCGCGATCGCGGTCCCCGAGGCGAACACCTCGATGCAGCCGTGGTTGGGGCAGTTTCCCTGGCACGGAGGACCGTCCGCTTCGACCACGACGTGCCCCAGCTCGGCGCCCGCGCCGGCCGAGCCGCGGTACACGTCCCCGTCGATCACGAGTCCCCCGCCGATTCCGGTGCCGATCGTGAGCATCACGACGTTCGTAGCGCCCCGCGCGGCGCCGAAGCGGTGCTCGGCCAGGACGGCCGCGTTGGCGTCGTTGTCGATCGCCACCGGCAGGCCCAAGCGCTCACTCATCAGGTCGCGGATCGGGACGTCGGCGAGCTGGAGATTCACCGCCATCACGGCGACCCCGCGGCGGCGGTCGATTGTGCACGGGATCCCGAGACCGACTGCGCCGGCTTCGGGGCGGGCCTCCATCGCTGCCCGAAGCTCCCGCTCGAGCGTGGAGAGGAGCTCATCCTGGCTCAGTCCCATGCTCGGTGCGGTCGACCGGTAGGCCACGCTGCGAGCGGCATCGACGGCCCCGACCAACATCTTCGTTCCGCCGAGGTCCACGCCGATTGCTTCGACTGTCACAAGCGCACGCGTCGTTCCCGGGAGGCCATTCGTCAGTATTGATAGCCGATGGCCGACGAGAGGCGGGGCGACGACGAGCGCCCGGATTACAAGGTCTACAGGTCGCGCCCTGGCCTCTTCAGCAGGCTGCGCTCGCCCGATCTGTCGAAGGTCAGGGAGAAGGGACGGCCCAAGGGGGGCCGTGGCGAGGGCAAGGAGGAACGGCCGCGACGCCCCATCACGGCACTTCCCCTCTGGCGCCGCGTCCTGCGGTGGACGGGTGTCTTCGCGCTGGTTTGGATCGTCCTGAGCTTCCTGGCGTTCGAGATCTCCTCGCAGATCCAGAAGGGAAAGCTCTCTGACATGGGCAACACGCTCCATGGCAACCCGTTCCTGGCCGGGAGCCCGCAGACGATCCTCGTCATCGGCACCGACATCCGCTCGGGCGAGTTCGCGGGCGCTGACGAGGCCGAGTCGAAGAGCTGCCTCAAGACCGTCGAGAGCGGCAAGGCGAACGGGCGCACCTGCAAGCATGGCCCCTACCGGTCGGACACCCTGATGCTGGTGCGGGCGGGCGGCGGCGACTTCCGCAAGCTCTCGATCCCACGGGACACCCTCGCCCAGATCCCGGGCCAGGCCGAGAACAAGATCAACTCGGCCTATGCCACGGGCGGGGCCAAGCTGACGGTCCGCACGATCGAGAAGTTCCTGGGCATCAACGTCGACCAGGTCGCGATCGTCGACTTCGACGGCTTCCGGCGATTCATCGACACGATCGGCGGCGTCAAGGTCAACCTCCCCGACAAGGTCTGCTCGAGCGTCTCCGGCGGCGCCTTCAAGCTCAACCTGAACAAGGGCGAGCACACGCTCAACGGCTTCCAGGCAATCACACTGGCACGCACGCGGGAGAACACGTGCGGCTCGGGCCAGTTCACCGGCACCGATATCGAGCGCGCCGAGTTCCAGCAGCTGATCCTCAACGGCGTCAAGGACCGGCTCACGGACCCGCTCCGCTTCCCCTACAACGTCGCGAAGGGCCCGTTCATCGCCTGGGATGCGCCGCAGGTGATGGTGTCGAGCATGGGCGCCTGGACCATGCCCCAGCTCGTGTTCGCGGCGGCGATCGGCTTCAGCAACGGAAGCGACGTGCTCAAGCCGACGAGCACGACCGCGGCCGGCAACCTGATCATCGCGCCGTCTGAGTGCGACCGGGCGGTGAAGAAGTTCCTCGGCTCAGCGCCGCCACACAAGCCGGCCTGCTCACCGCCGAGCTAGGCGCCGGCCAGCGCCCGCTCGAGCTGGTCGAGGCACCCCTTCCATCCCCAGTCCTGGGCGTCGCGGCGACCGTCGGTCGAGATGCCGCTGTTGACCAGCCGGACCCTGGTTCCGCTCTCGGACTCCGAGAAGGAGAGCTCGATCAGCTGCTCGTTCGACGGATCGTCGTAGAAGGTCCAGGTCATCACCAGGCGGTGCGGCCGCTCGATCAGCGTGTACTCGCCCTGCATCTCGGCCTCCTTGCCGTCGGGCTGGCGCATCACCACTCGCACCTTGCCGCCCACCCGCAGATCCACCTCGGCCTCCGGGGTCACCCAGTCGTGTTCGCAGTGGAGCCAGCGCCGCATGACCTCGGGGCTGGTCCAGGCGTCGAAGACGTCCTCGGCCGAAGCGGCGAAGGTTCGCTCGATCCGCACCACGTAGCCGGAGTCCTCGGTCACCGTCGCTCCTTCCGCTCCTCCAGGTACTCACCGACGACATCGAAGAGGCGCTCCCAGCGCTCTCGCTGGCTTTCTATCCAATCCGAGGCCTCGGCGAGCGCCTCCGGCCGCAGTGCGAGGCGGTGCGTCCGGCCGTCGACCACGCGGGTGACCACCCCTGCCTCCTCCAGCATCTTCACGTGCCGTGAGACGGTCGGCTTGGAGACGCCGAAGTCCCGGGTCACCTCACCTACGGTCGCCACCCCACCGCTGAGCCGCTCCACGATGTCGCGCCGAAGCGGGTGCGCGAGGGCCCTGAACGCATCGTTAGCCATTGTGCTAACTATATAGCGGCCCCCGTGACCCGACGAAAGGAGGCACGTTGATCGCGGAGCACAGGATCGGCACGCACGAGGAGTGGCACGCGGAGCGGCGAGAGCTTCTGGATGCCGAAAAGGAGCACATGCGCCGGGGCGACGAGCTGGCGCGCAAGCGCCGGGAGCTGCCCTGGGTCCCGATCGAGAGGGACTACGTCTTCGAGACCGACGACGGCAAGAAGACGCTCGCCGAGCTGTTCGACGGTCGCTCGCAGCTCCTCGTCTACCACTTCATGTTCGGCTTCGGCTTCCGCGTCGACGAGGAGAACCCCGGCTGCACGGGCTGCTCGTTCGTCGCCGATCACTTCGACGGCGTGCGCCCGCACCTGAACGGCCACGACGTGACTCTGGTGGCGGAATCTATCGGCCCGCTCGAGGAGCTGAACGCCTACAAGGAGCGCATGGGCTGGCGATTCCCCTGGGTCTCATCCCTCGGCAGCGATTTCAAGTACGACTTCGGCGCCGCCTTCACGGAGGAGCAGCAACACAACGGCGGCGAGTACAACTTCCGCCATGTCGACCAGCCCTTGCCACAGCGTGAGGGGATGAGTGTCTTCGCGATCACAGACGGAGCCGTGCACCACACCTACTCCATCTACGACCGTGGAGTCGAGCAGTTCATGGGGACCTTCAGGTACCTGGACGTGGCGCCGCTCGGTCGTAACGAGGAAGGCGCCGTCGCATCGTGGTGGCACCGACACGACGAGTACGAAACCGCGTAGAAGGAGGCACGTTGATGACCGAGCACAGGATCGGCACCCAGGAGGAGTGGCAGGCGGAGCGCGACGAGCTGTTGGCTGAGGAGAAGAAGCTGGTCCGCCGCGGCGACGAGCTGGCTCAAAAGAGGCGCGAGCTGCCGTGGGTCGCGGTCGAGAAGGACTACCGGTTCGAGACCGCGGACGGTGAGAAGACCCTCGCCGACCTCTTCGACGGCAGCTCGCAGCTGCTCATCTACCACTTCATGTTCGGCCCGACCTACGAGGTCGGCTGCCCGGTCTGCTCCTCGATCACAGACACCCTCGCCCCCCAGGTCCCTCACCTCAAGGCCAGGGACACCAAGCTGATGCTCGCGTCGCGCGGGCCGCTCAAGAAGCTCCTCGCCTTCAGGGACCGGATGGGCTGGGACATCGACTGGGTCTCGAGCGGCGGCAGCGACTTCAATCGCGACATCGGATTCCTCCACACGGAGGAGGAGCTGAAGCCGTTCCTCGAGGGCGACATCCCGGCCACCGTCGAGCAGAACGCGGACATTTGCAGGACTGACATCGCCGGGTACGTCGCCGAAGGGCCGGGGCTCAGCGTCTACGCGCTGGCGGACGGGGCGGTGCACCGGACCTACGTCTCGACTGCCCGTGGCCTCGAGTTCGCGATGCCCTACTACGGCCTGCTGGACCGAACCCCGAAGGGTCGGGACGAGAGCGCCACGGAGCCGCTGTGGATCCGGCACCACGACAAGTACTGAATAGCGTCGACAGCCAGTGGGCGCGGCCGGGGTCAGTCGTCCTTGCCCGATGACGTCGCGGCCGGCTTCTTGTCCTTGTCGGACGACTTCGACTCGGACTTCGAACCCGACGAGTCCTCGGTGCCGTCGCTCGACGCTGCCTTTGTCTTGCGGGCGTAGTCGGTGGTGTAGAAGCCCGAGCCCTTGAAGTGCACCGCCACCGGGCGGAAGACCCGCTCGACGGGCGCGCCGCACTCCTGGCACACGGCTACGGGGTTGTCGGACATCGACTGGAAGACCTCGAACTCATGGCCGTTGAGGCAGCGATACTCGTAGATCGGCATTGCGGCAAGTATGCCAAGGGCCATGGCGGACGCTGGCACTCTCCGCTCAGGAGCGCCAGTCGGGTTGGCCGCCGGGGTCAGTCGCCGCTGACGAGCGTGACCCCGGTTGACTGCCACACAAGCCAGACGGCGAGGTGGCGGCCCGCCCGGATCGGGGTTGTGATGAGTTGACGCATACCGCTCCCTGCCGCATATATTGCATCGGCATTCGGCGGGAAGAGCTGAACCTGCGTTAAACCGCGCCAACGCGCTCCGCTCGCCGCCCGACTGCGGCAGGGCGAGCCAGTAGCCTCGGCGCCGCAGATGGCCGCCCAGGCTGAAAAAGGCGTCCCAGAGGTCACCCTCGACGAGATCGTCGCGCTGTGCAAGCGGCGCGGCTTCATCTTCCCGTCGTCGGAGATCTACGGCGGCGTGGGCTCCACGTACGACTACGGCCACTATGGCGTCCTGCTTCGCAACAACGTCAAGGACGAGTGGTGGCGGACGATGGTCCGCGAGCGCGACGACATCGTGGCGCTCGACTCGGCGATCCTCCAGCACCCACGCGTATGGGAGGCGTCGGGCCACCTCGAGGGGTTCACCGATCCGCTGGTCGACTGCCGCACCTGCGGGCTTCGCTTCCGGGCGGACAAGCTCGAGGACGCCCAGTGCGGCCGCAAGCCGTCCAAGCACCCCGGCGAGTTCTCCGAGTGCGACCTGACCGACGCGCGCGAGTTCAACCTGATGTTCGAGACCAATGTCGGGCCGGTGAAGGACACGGCGTCGGTCGCCTACCTGCGCCCAGAGACGGCGCAGGGGATCTTCATCAACTTCAAGAACGTGCTCCAGTTCGCCCGCAAGAAGCCGCCGTTCGGCATCGCGCAGATCGGCAAGTCCTTCCGCAACGAGATCACGACCGGCAACTTCATCTTCCGGACGCGCGAGTTCGAGCAGATGGAGATGGAGTACTTCGTCCCGCCGGACGAGGCGCCGAAGTGGCATCGGTACTGGATGGACGCGCGAATGCGCTGGTACACCGACCTTGGCATCCGGTCGGCGAACCTGAAGCTGCGGCGGCACGACGCTGACGAGCTCTCGCACTACTCCTCGGCGACCTCCGACGTCGAGTACCTGTTCCCCATGGGCTGGTCGGAGCTCGAGGGAATCGCGAACCGCGGCGACTTCGACCTGACCCAGCACGCCAACGCTTCCGCCGAGAAGCTCGAGTACTTCGACCAGGAGAAGGGCGAGGCATACGTCCCCCACGTGATCGAGCCCGCCGCTGGCGTCGACCGCGCGATGCTGGCCTTCATCGTCGACGCCTACGACACCGAGGAGGTGGAGGGCCGCCAGCGCACCCTCCTCCGCCTCCACCCCCGGCTCGCGCCGGTGAAGGTGGCCGTGCTCCCGCTGGTGTCGAAGGAGGGCATGCCGGAGCGCGCGCGAGAGATCTACGAGGAGGTCCGCGCCACGGTCCCGGCGGAGTACGACGAGGGCGGCTCGATCGGCAAGCGCTACCGCCGCCAGGACGAGATCGGGACCCCGTGGGGGATCACGGTCGACGGCGAGACGATGCAGGACGGCACGGTGACGCTGCGCGACCGCGACACGCTCGAGCAGGAGCGGGTCCCGGCCGAGGGCCTTGCCGACCGGCTCGCGGCGAAGGTCGCGGAGCCCTGGAGCTCACCCAAGCTCGGCTGAGGATCGGTGCGGACCAGGCCAACCGTCGCGATCTTCCTGCTCGCGGCGGGGACCGCGTGGAACGGCGGCAACGTCGGCCCCGCTGTCGCGCAGCTCACCCATGAGTTCTCGGTCTCGCTGTCGTCGGTCGGCCTGCTGTCCGGCCGCGGGCAAGGGCGAGGATGCGTTCCTGGTGCTGGCTTTCGTGGCGCTCGCGGGATCGCCAATCTGCGCCCGGCGATGCGGCCCGATGCCGTCGACGGCGCGGGACCGAGCTGAGCGTGATCATGTAGCGACATCAGCCCTTGGTCCGGCGCTCGGCGGCCTTCAGCCGGCGTCTCAGGCCGGCGGCCTCGCGCTTGGCGTCGGCCAATAGCGCCTTCTCCTGACGCAGCGTCTCGGTGGTTCGCTGGACGCTCTCGCGAAGGCGCTCCTCGCGCGCGGCGGCGTCGTCGAGCTCGTCGCTGAGGCGTTCGACCTCGTGCCGCGCAAGCGTCGCCTCGCGCCGCCTCGCAGAGCCCGCACCTGCGCGCCGGGGCGGGAGAGTCTCCGGGAGCCCGAGGGTGGGCGCAGACTGCTCGCGCTCAAGCCGGCCGCGCATCACGCGCTCGCGCAGCTTGGGATCCCCGGCCGCAGCCGCGAGCGTTTCACCGGCGGCCTCGAAGGCACCCGGGCTGACCGTGTGGCCCGCGCCAAGCGCCAGCGCCCTGGCGGCCTCAAGGACGGCGCCGCTCGCCTCCCGCTCGCGGGCCGCCGCGGCGCGCCACTCGGCCACGGCCCCCTCCCCTCCTTCGAGTGCGCGGCCCTGCGCCTCACCGAGCGTGCGACTCGCCTCGGCGAACTCCTCCAGCAGCGTCGGCTCAGAGAGCGCGGCGCCGTTGATCAGCCAGGCCGTCACACTCGGCCGCCGCAGCGCCTTGATGCGATCCGCCTCCTCGCGATCGCCCGCGCCACGGACGTCCTTCGCCAACCGGTTGCGGCCGGCCACAAATTCGCTCGGATGCTCGCGATAGAGCGCGTCAAGGCGCTCGTCGACCGAGGTGTCGCTCTGCGCATCGCTCAAGCTTCCGGCGAGATTAGCTCGGGCCCTCACGCATATCTTTGGGTTGAAAGCGGTCACCGGTTTGCGCACCGAGGAAGCACGGCAAGTCTCGGGTCGCGCGCCCGGGTCCCGGGATTCGGTGCGACGGGCGGATTTTCCACCTCATGGGTGGATTTGAGACCGCTCGCGCCCACGTCTCCCCAACGAGAAGCGGGGGCCCGAGACCGAACGTGACGTCCGTCACAGATGACTGGCGCATCGCGGCACGCGCGTACTAGTCTCAACGATTACACCGAATGGTGCAACGATCCGGCTAGCGACGAGGGGCGAGAATGGCGACTGCGACCGCGAAGAGGGCGAAGAGGGACGGGGGCCAGACCCAGGCGATCAGCTACGAGGATCTGTACCGGCGCTGGGAGGAGGGCAACTGGAAGGCGTACGACATCGACTTCTCCGAGGACCGCAAGGGCTGGGAGGGTCTCAGCGAGATCCAGCGGAAGTCCGCGCTGTGGACGTACTCGATGTTCTTCTACGGCGAGGACTCGGTCACCGACAACCTCTCGCCCTATATCGACGCCGCGCCCAAGGAGGAGCAGAAGTACTTCCTCGCTACCCAGCAGGTCGACGAGGCGCGCCACTCGATCTTCTTCCATCGCTTCTTCAAGGAGGTGATCGGCGCCGGCGACACGATCGGCTCGACCCTGGCCTACACGGAGCCGCAGCTCGGCTGGGGCTACCGCAACGTCTTCGACCGCCTCGACCGGATGGGCGAGGAGCTTCGCCGCGACCGCTCGCTGCCGAAGTTCGCCCAGGCCATCGCGCTGTACCACATGGTCGTCGAGGCGACCCTGGCGCAGCCCGGGCAGCACTTCATCGAGGACTTCTTCACCAAGGCGGGGACGATGCCCGGCTTCAGCCGAGGGCATGCACAACGTCTCGCGCGACGAGCAGCGCCACATCGGCTTCGGCGTGAAGACGCTCTCCGAGTGCTTCCGCGAGTCGGATGAGTGCAAGGCGGCGGTCGTCGAGATCCTGCGCGAGGTCATGCGCTACTCGATGGCGGTGTTCGTCCCGCCGGGCTGGGACCTGGACTACACGCGCTGCTACGGCTTCGAGCTCGAGGACATCTACGCGTTCGGGATGCGCTCGGTCGAGGCGAAGTGGAAGGCCGCCGGATATCCGATCGAGGAGATGCCGTCCGACGTCTACCCGTTCGACCTGTCCATGCCACACGAGGAGCGCGCGAAGCGCGCGATCACGCTGATGCGGGCGGGCGCCGCCGGCGAGCCGGTGCCCAACCCGGACTCCTCGCCCGAGGTGCAGCAGCTGCTGTTCGACATCATCGCCCGCTCCGCGCACGGCGAGGCGGTCAACGGCACCCCGACCGTCATCCAGTGGCGCTTCGAGGACGCGGCGCCCTGGTACCTGCGGATCGACAACGGGAACTCCGAGGCGGTCCAGGGCGAGGCGCCCAAGCCGGACCTGACCCTCGAGACCAGGTGGGCCGACTGGATCGACATGTCAGTCCGCGGCGAGGACCCGCGGCGAGCGATGCTGCGGCGGAGGCTTCGGCCCCGCGGCTCGCTGCGCACGCTGTGGCGGATGCAGCGGATCTTCCCGCGCGCCGGCTGAGTTTCGAAACCCGTCAGCAGGCAGACTCTCCGCCCGTTAAAGCATTCCGGCGAATCTGCCGAAACCAGTGATGAAATTCGCAGGGTCAAGCTTCAACCGGGAGGCAACTGGTAATGGATTGGGGTCGTCCGCGCCGAGCGCGGCTTCTAATTGCCGTGGCGGCGACGGCGGTCACGGGACTCGTCGGCGCGACGAGCGCCGCGTCCGGGGCGTCTGAGCGGAACCAGCCGATCAACAGCGTCATCTCGAGCTCGGCGAAGGCCGCGCACCAGGGGCTGCCCAACTTCGACGTTCGCCGAGCGGAAGTCGCGACGACGCCCGCCCGTACGGTCGCCGCTCAGGCGAAGCTCCGTAGCTCCCTTGGGTCGGGGGCCGTGCTGGAGACCGATCCGGCGACGGGGGCGGTGCGCTCGCTCGGCCGCCTCGACGGATTCCTCACCGGCCCGAGCGATCATCCCGCGAGGCAAATCGCGCTCGATTACATCCGCACCCATCACGCGGCGTTCGGCATCAGCTCGGCCGCAGTCGGTTCACTGCGGCCGTTCAGCCAATTCGCCGATTCCTCCGGGAACCACCACCTGAGCTTCGTCCAGACTGTCGGCGGCATCCCCGTATTCGGCGCGGGCCTGAAGGCCAACATCACAAGGCACGGCCAGCTGATCAATGTCGTCGACGGCCCGGCGCCCAACACCGGCGTGCGCACGACGGCTCCGAGCATCGACGCCGGGCAGGCCGTCAGCGCCGCGCTTCGCAACGGGAACGCCGACAGCGCGTCTCCCGGCAGGGTGAACCGGTCCGGCAATGGTGCGGAGGAGCTGACGACGTTCAGCCGGGGCAATCGCGCCAGCCTCGTGATCTTCCCCACGGCGAGTGGCGGCCGGCTCGCCTGGCAGGTGAACGCCAACGCGACCTCAACCGGCACCTACATCGACGTCGTCGACGCCCAGACCGGCAAGGTGCTGCACCGCCAGAACCAGGTCGACTTCGACAGCACCGCGACTGGACAGGCGTGGCAGTACTACCCGAGCAACATCTTCCCGATCCCGGGCGGCTCGAGCAACGCGGACATCGGGACCCAGGGGACACAGTCCTTCCCGGTGGACAACAGCGGGAGCAGGCTTTCGGGCAACAACGCCCACGCCTACGCCGACGTCAACGACAACATCGTGGTGCCCGGCGGGAGCGTGCCGTCCACCGCGGAGATCCCGTCGTCATCGGGGCTCAACTGGAACTACCCCGCGGCGCTGGACGACGGCTCCGGCTCGGGGCCGTTCGGAGGCTTCTTCGCGAACTGCGATCCGAACTGGAAGTGCACCTGGGATTCGGGCGTCGCGAACAGCTGGCAGACGAACCTGAAGCAGAACGCAACCCAGGTCTACTACTACGTCAACAACTTCCACAACTTCCTGATGAATGACTCGGACATCGGGTTCACGCCCGCGGCCGGGAACTTCCAGGCCGACGGCGGCGACGCCGTCCAGGCCCAGGTCGACGACGGGGCGAACACCGCGCCCGGGGGCGGCTTCCCGGACGGTCACCACCAGGTCAACGCGAACATGGCGACACAGCAGGACGGGATCCCGCCGCGGATGCAGATGTACCTGTTCCCCGCCTACGGGCTCAACTTCGGGGCTCCGGACGCCAACGGCGGTGACGACGCGTCCGTGATCTACCACGAGTACACCCACGGCCTCTCGAGTCGCCTCGTCACCCAGCCCAACGGCGTCCCGGGGCTCGGCGCCTTCCAGTCCGGCTCGATGGGCGAGGCGTGGAGCGACTGGTACGCGATGGACTACCTGATGCAGAAGGGCTACGACGTCGACACCTCCACCCCGGGCGACGTCCAGGTCGGCTTCTTCGTCGGTGGCGGCACGACGATCCCGCTGCGCAGCGAGCCCATGGACTGCCCGGCGAACGGCACCGACTCGGGCGGCGCTTGCCCCGGCGGTAGCAGCACGGGACCCGGCGGCTACACCCTGGGCGACATGGGCAAGATCATCGGCCAGCCCGAGGTCCACGCCGACGGCGAGATCTGGGGTCAGACGCTGTGGCAGATCCGCCAAGCACTCGGCAACAACGTGGCGGAGAGGATCATCACCCAGGGGATGGAGCTCTCACCCGCCACCCCGAGCATGCTCGACATGCGAAACGCGATCCTGCAGGCGGACAAGGCCTCCAGGGGAGGCGCTGACCTCAACACCCTGTGGAGCGTGTTCGCCAACCGGGGCATGGGTTACTTCGCATCTGACGACGGGCCGAACGACACCACGCCGACCGAGAACTTCAGCACCCCCCCGAACTGCTCGGCGATCCAGTGCGGAACCCTGACCGGGAAGGTCCTCGACGGCAACACGCTGAAGCCGGTCGTCGGCGCCCGGGTGGCGATCAAGGGGACCGGGGATCTCGTGGCGACCACGAATGCCGCCGGTCAGTACGCGATGACCAACATCCCGCCGCACAACTCGTATCCGTCTTTGACGGTGTCGAAGGCGGGATACACCCCTGTCACGCAGCAGAGCATCGTCGTCAACGCCGGGACTCAGACCCGCAACTTCACGATTCGCCGCGACTGGGCGGACACGGGCCTCGGCGCCGTGGTTACCAAGTTCAGCCCGCCGGACTACTCGAGCTTCGGCTGTGGCCCCAAGGGCGGGTTCGACCTCTCGCAGGTCTCCGGCTGGGGCAGCACCAGCATCAGTCCGCAGGATCCGTCGAACGGCCCCGGCGGCCAGAAGTCCGCGACGGTGCGGCTGCCGAAGGCGATCGACCTGTCCGGTCTCGCGGTGGACCCGGGCGCGACCTGCGGCGATGACGACACGGCGTCGACCAAGGGACTGAAGATCGAGACCTCGCCCAACGGGACGACGTTCACGACGGTCGCCAACACCACCTTCTCCGCCGCACAGGCTCATGAGATGAACAACGTGACGCCGACGAGCAAGCCGAAGAAGGTGAAGTTCCTGAGGGTGACGATGCTCTCGAACCAGAACCCGAGCTCCAACGCCGGCCGGAACTTCATGGACCTGAGCGAGGTGGCGATCTACGGCAAGCCGTCTGACGTGACCAAGCCGGTGATCGGCAGCGCGACGATCGTGCCCGGACAGACGGTCCGCTCGACGATCGCCAACGGCTTCAAGATCAGCTCCCACCTCAGCGAGGCGGGGAACGAGAAGGGCACGCTTCAGATCACGGCTACCAAAGCGCAGCAGTTGGGCATCCCGCGGACGATCGGGACCGGCACGCTCGCCTTCGCGGCCGCGGCGACCAAGAGGATGACGATGAACCTGACCGCGACGGCGAAGAACAAGCTCAAGAACCAGAGCAGCCTGGCCGTGACGGCGACTCTCAACGCCACCGACAGGGCAGGCAACAAGGCGACGCCGGTCTCGAGGTCCAAGATCCTGCCGCACTGAGCCGAGCTCGCCGAGGGCGGGCGCTCAGCTCAGATGACGCGGCGGGAGGCCGCGCCCAGGAGTCCCAACCCGAGCACGACGCCCGCGATGATCCAGAGCGCGGTGGCGGTGCCGACCCACGAGAAGAGGAAGATCACGAGCGTCAGCACGCCGATCACCACGAGCGGGAAGCCGATCGATACCGCCAAGCCGACTTGCTTCACCGACTTGAAGCCGCTTGACCGATCGCTTGTCCGGCGAGTGTCGCTCATAGCGACCCGTAACGAGCAGGGTACGGCGCCGCCCTTCCGCGCGCGCCGGGTGTCGTCTACTCGGCGACGAGCAGGTACTCGAGCATTCCCCGCTCGAGCTGGAGCAGCGCGGAGTAGTCGCGGTCCGGATCGGTGAGGCGCTGCAGCGCGGCGCCGTCGGCGGCGCCGAACATGAACGTCACGCAGGTCTCCGCATCGAAGCGCAGCGAGAGGACGCCCTCGGACTCCTTGCGGCGCAGGACCTCGGCCACGTGCCGCCTCGACCCCTCGTACACCTGCGCGAGCTCGGCGCGGATCTCCGCGTTCTGGCGGCCGGCCGTGAACAGCTCGAAGATGAGGACGTAGAAGCCCGGGTCGCTCTGCAGGATCTCCTCCGCCCCCGTGACGAAGACGTCGAGGACCTGATCCGCCGTCTGCGCCGCCTCGAGCGGCTCGTCGAGGGCTCCGATGCGCACCTCGGCGTCGCTGCGCAGCACCTCGATCAACAGCCGTTCCTTGGTGCCGAAGTAGTAGTGAAGGAGCCCGCGGCTGACGCCGGCCTCCCGCGAAACGTGCTCGAAGGTTGCCCCCGTGATCCCGCGCTGCGCGATGCAGGTGCGCATCGCATCGACGATGCGCTGCACCTTGTCGCCGCTCAGGCGCTCTTCAGGCTGAGTCTCAGCCGCGGTGCTGACTTCGGATGGCATCTCTCGTACCCTGCTCGACGAAACGTCGAACACAGGTGCGCGAGTGTATCTGTCCAGGCCAGTCGAGCCGGTGGATTGTGCCCGCGGGACTGCTGGCAGAAAGCGGTCGCTACTCGGTGGCGGCGGGCTCCGGAGCGGCCGTCGTCTGCGACGTGTACTCGAACTCCTCCTCGGCGCCGAAGAGCCGGTCGAGAACGGCCTTGCGGAGGTCCTCGTTCAGGGCGATCGCGAGCACGGCGGCCACGATGCCGATCAGCAGCAGCTTGCGGAACGGGTGGCGCTTCTTGCGCTTGCCCTGAAGCCGCTCCGACGCGTCCTTGATGTTCTCGGCAGCAGTGCGGAGATCCCGCTGGACCTTCTTGTCCTCGGTCAGCGCCCGGTAGGGGCCCTTGCCGTTCGACATGCGCGAATACGCGTGCCGTGCCGCGTCGAAAGCCTCCTTGACGCTGTCGCGCAGCTCCGGGTCCTCGATGAAGCGGCGCACGTACGGGTTGGATCCCGCCTGCTGCGCCGCCTGGCGCGCCTTCTCAGCCCTGGTGCTTGCTGCCATTCAAAAAACTCCCTCGTCCGCTTGGCTCGTCAGCGCAGCATATACCCGGAAATATGGCGGTTACCGCGCGGTCGGTCTCAGAACGCGGCGACCAGGGCGTCCTCGATCGTCTCGCAGTAGATGAACTCGAGGCCCTCGCGCTGGTGCTCGGGGATCTCGTCGACGTCGCCCTCGTTTCGGGCCGGCACCAGCACCCGCTTGATGCCCGCCCGCTGGGCGGCCAGCGCCTTCTCCTTGAGCCCGCCGATCGGCAGCACCTGGCCGGTGAGCGTCACCTCGCCCGTCATCGCGACGTCGGAGGACACCGGCTTTCCGGTCACGAGCGAGACCAGCGCCACCGCCATCGCCACGCCCGCTGACGGGCCGTCCTTGGGCACGGCGCCGGCGGGAACGTGGACGTGGATGTCGTGGGCGGCGAACCAGTCCTCCGGCACTTCGGTGGGGAGCTTGCTCCAGGTGCCCGCGCACCCACGAGAGGGCGGCCTGCGCGGACTCGCGCATGACCTCGCCGATCTGGCCGGTGATGGTGAGCTTGCCGTCCCCCGGCATCGCGCTCGCCTCCACGAACAGGACCTCGCCGCCGACCGGCGTCCAGGCGAGCCCGGTGGCCACTCCCGGGACCCTGGTGCGCCGGCGCTGCTCGGCGAAGAACCGGCGCTTGCCCAGCAGCTCCCGCGCGCGCTTGGCGGAGATCGAGACCTTGCCCTTCGCCTCCCCCTCGGCGATCTGCCGGGCGACCTTGCGGCAGATGCTCCCGATCTCCCGCTCGAGGTTGCGAACGCCGGCCTCGCGGGTGTACTCGTCGATGACGGCCTTGAGTCCCGGCGTCGGAGAACGAGATCTGGCCGCGCGACAGGCCGTTCGCTGCGATCTGGCGCGGCACGAGGTAGCGCTTCGCGATGTGGAGCTTCTCGTCCGCCGTGTAGCCGGCGAGCTGGATCACCTCCATGCGGTCCTGGAGGGGGATCGGGACGGTGTCCAGCGTGTTCCCGGTCGCGATGAACATCACGTCCGAGAGGTCGAATTCGAGGTCCAGGTAGTGATCGCGGAACGACTGGTTCTGGGCGGGGTCCAGCACCTCGAGCATCGCGCTCGCCGGATCGCCCCGGAAGTCCGCGCCCATCTTGTCGATCTCGTCGATCATGAACACTGGGTTGCGGGTTCCCGCGTCGCGCAGCGCGCGGATGATCACGCCCGGGCAGCGCGCCGATGTAGGTGCGGCGGTGGCCGCGGATCTCGGCCTCGTCGCGGACGCCGCCGACCGAGATCCGCTCGAACTCGCGGCCAAGTGCCTTGGCGATCGAGCGGCCGAGGCTCGTCTTCCCCACCCCCGGCGGCCCGACGAAGCAGAGAATCGGCCCAGGAGAGTTCGGGTTCAGCCTTCGTACGGCCAAGTACTCCAGGATCCGGTCCTTGACGCGCTCGAGGTCGTAGTGGTCGGCGTCGAGGACCTCGCGCGCGTGGGCGAGGTCCAGGTTGTCCTCCGTCTCGTTGGCCCAGGGAAGCTCGACCAGCCATTCGAGGTAGGTCCGGATGACTCCGTGCTCGGCGGCCGCCGGGGGCAGGCGCTCGAGCCGGCCGAGCTCGCGGTCCGCCTGCTTGCGGGCGGCCTCGGGGAGCTTGGCCCCCTCGATGCGCTCGCGCAGCTCGTTGATCTCGGCCTGCTGCTCGTCGCCCTCGCCCAGCTCCTGCTGGATCGCCTTGAGCTGCTCGCGCAGGTAGAACTCGCGCTGCCCCTTGTCGATCTCGGACTGGACCTGCGACTGGATCTTGGTCCCGAGCTGGACGACCTCGAGCTCGCGGGCGAGGATCTCCGACAGCCGGCGAAGCCGCTTGCCCACGTCGACCTGCTCCAGCAGCTCCTGCTTCTCCTCGGTCGAGATCCGCAGCGCACCCGCGATCAGGTGGGCGAGCGCCGACGGGTCGTCCAGATTCGCGACCGCGAGCTGGAGCTCCTCCGGCAGGTACGGGATCTGCTCGATGATCTCGGCGAAGGTGCGCTGGACGTTGTGGGTGAGCGCCTCGAGCTCCGCGGACGGCTCCACGACGTCCGGCATGGGCTCGATGCGGGCGATGAGGTAGGGCTCCTCGGCGACGTAGTCGGTCAGCCGCACGCGCTCGGTGCCCTGGACCAGGATCCGGATGGTCCCGTCGGGCACCTTCAGCATCCGCGCGACGACGCCGGCGACGCCCACGTCGTAGAGCTCGTCGGGCCCCGGCTCCTCGGCCTCCGGGTTCTTCGACGCGACCATCGCGAGCATCCGCTCGCCGGAGAGGACCTCGTTCACGAGCCGCATCGAGCGCTCGCGCCCGACCGCCAGGGGCGTCAGCGTGTCCGGGAACGGCACCATCTCCTGGAGGGGGAGCACCGGGAGCACGCCCGGCACCGGCTGGTCCTGAGCGCTCGCGGATCGCCTGCTCGATGTCCGCGCCCTCGACGACCTCGATGCTGGGACCGCCGTCCTCCTCCGCGCCTAAGCCCGGGATGTCCCCCCCGCGCTCCATCGCTACTCGCCGGTCTCGATCGGGACGCTGCGGCTCGTGGCGGCGCGCGCCCGCAGCGGCAGCTCGACGCGGAGGATCCCGTCGTCGTAGGTGGCCCTCGCCTCCTCGGCGACCGGGTCCGCGTTCAGCTCGACGACGCGCCGGAACGGCCCGGCCTGGATCTCGACCTGCTGGTATACCCGGCCCTCGGTCTCCTGAATCGGCCGCTCGCCGCTGATCACGAGGTCGCGGCCCACCACCTCGAGGCCGATGCTGTCGAGGCTCACGCCCGCGAGCTCGACCTTGACGATCGCCTTCGGGGATTCGAGACCAGCCGCCCCCGTTCCGGACCGGCGCCCGGGCTGGTCTCTCATACGCTCGTCATCCGCGCTCTCTCACCGCAGTAGTAGACGTCCACGCGAGGCGAGAAGCCGGTCTGGGGGCGCCTGCGAGAGCGGACCGCCCGCGCCCCAGACGCTCCCGAAGAGCTCGTCCATCTCGCGCCGCATGCGCTCGAAATTGACCAGCAGGTCCCGGTCGCGTGCCACGGACCTACCTTAGCTAGCGCGCCCTGGCCGCCGGCAGGCAGCCGGGGCACGGGCCGCGGCCCCTACACCTCGTAGGTGGCGCCCTCTCGCGCGACCTCCAGCGGGCCCGCCGAAGGCCTCCGAGCCCTCGTCCCGGGCCCAGTCCGCGTCGAGCTCGTCGGAGATGTGGGTCAGGACCACGCGCTTGGCGCCGGCCCGGCGCGCGTGCTCCCCGGCCTCGGCCGGGGTCATGTGGCCGCGATCGCCATCGCGCTCCGGGCGGGGCAGCGTCGCTTCGACGAGCAGCAGATCCGTGTCCCGCGCGATCTCGACGAGCTCGTCGCCGGGACGGCAGTCGGCGCCGTAGGTGAAGCGGCCGTCGCCGTCGGTCGAGCTGAAGTCGATCGCGTAGGTGGTCGTGAAGTGCGGAACCTCCTTGAAGCGAGCCCGGAGCGTCCCGACCTCGACCGTCGACGCCGGGTCGTACTCCTCGAGCGCGAAGGCCCTGTCGATCAGGTCCTCGTTGCCCCAGGAGCCGACGAGCCGGTGAAAGGTCTCGATGGCCCCGCCCGGCGCGATCAGCCGCGGGCGGGCCGGGTTGTCGGTCCCGGGATAGCCGCCGACCGGCACGGGCTGCTGGCGCGGCGCGTAGGTGAGCGCGTACGAGTACGGCACGAGGTCGAGGATGTGGTCGGCGTGCAGATGGGAGATCAGGATCGCGTCGACGTCGGTGTAGTCGACGTGCTCCCGCAGCTTCCCGAACACGCCGTTGCCGCAATCGAGCAGCAGCGTCGTCTCGCCGTCCTCCACCAGATAGCCGCTGCAGGCACCCCCGGCGTCCTGCCACGAGGGGGACTTGCCCAGCACCGTGATCCGCATAATCCAAGGCAACTCTAGTCGCGGCCCTCGCTCGCGACCGCGCGTCGACCCGGCTGCAAGCTCGACGACCGTGACGCCAAGGGCGTGGGTATCGTCAAGGCATGGCTCAGACCTGTGCTCGTTGCGGTGCTTCGGCGGGTGACGACGCGCGGTTCTGCCCCTCGTGCGGGTCGCCTCTCGGGGAGCTTGCCGGCGCCGAGCGAAAGCTCGCGACGATGGTCTTCGCCGACCTCGTCGGCTCGACCGAGATGGCGTCGGACCTCGACCCAGAGGAGCTTCGCGGGCGCCTGGCGCCCTTCTTCGAGGTCGCGCGCTCGACCCTCGAGGAGCACGGCGGAACGGTCGAGAAGTACGTCGGCGACGCGGTCCTGGCGGTGTTCGGGGTTCCGCGCATCCACACGGACGACCCGGATCGCGCGGTCGCCGCGGCGCTCGCCCTGACCGAGCGGGTCGCGGCCATGGATCAGGGCCTCGCGGTTCGGGTCGGGATCGAGACCGGCGAGGTCCTCGCCCTGGACCGTGGCGACGACCTGTCCGTCACCGGTGAGGCCGTCAACGCCGCGGCGCGGCTCCAGCAGGCGGCCGCGCCCGGCGAGGTCCTGGTCGGCGAGCGCGCCGCGCGGGCCTGCCGGGCCTCCGAGGTCCACGAGGCGCGACGCCGTCCGAGGCCAAGGGCTTCCCGGAGCCGCTGCGTACCTGGCGCGCGGAGTCCGGCGGAACTGAGCGGATGGGGACCAGCGTCCCCTTCGTCGGCCGCGAAGACGACATGGCGCTGCTCGAGCTCGTCTACCGCCGTGCCACCCGTGACCGGGCGCCCGAGCTGGTGACGATCACCGGCGACGCCGGGGTCGGGCAAGACCCGCCTCGCGAGCGAGCTCACCGAGCGGCTGGCGACGGCCAATCCGGCCCCGGAGACCCTCCTCGGGAGAAATCCGCCGTACGGCCGCGGGATCGCGTTCTGGGCGCTCGGCGAGATCCTGCGCGCCGCTGCCGGAGCGGGCGCCGAGGACTCCGTTGCGAGCGTCCACGACGCGCTCGGCGAGCGGCTCGCGAACCTCGGCGCGGATGACGCCGACGAGCTCGCCCACTGGCTCGCCACGGCGCTCGGCGGCGAGGCGCAGCGACGGCGACGTCGAGGACGAGCTGAAACGTGCGTGGCGGCGCCTCGTTGCCCTGCTGGCGGGAGAGCGGCCGCTGGTGATCGGGATCGATGACGCGCACTGGGCCGACGACGGCCTGCTCGATCTCGTGGAGGAGGTCGTCTTCCGCCTCGACGACGTCCCGCTGATGGTCCTGTGCACGAGCCGCCCGGAGCTCCTCGAGCGCCGGCCGGACTTCGGGCGCTCGGCGCGCAACGTCACCCAGATCGAGCTTCGCCCGCTGACGGCCGAGGCCGCCGACGAGCTGGCGGTCGCGCTCTTGCCCGACGAGAACCGCGCGCTCGCGGGGCGCGTCGCCCAGGCATCCGGGGGCAATCCGTTCTTCGCCGAGGAGGTGGCGCAGGCGATCGTCGAAGGGCGCCCGGCGCCCGCCGACCACCTCCCCGACACCGTCCAGGCTGCGATCGCAGCGCGGCTCGACCTTCTCCCGCCGCAGCGAGAAGCGCACGCTTCAGCACGCTGCGGTGCTCGGACCGAACTTCCTCGAGGAAGCCCTCGACGACCTGCTCGGGGCGCCGTCGGGACCCGCACTCGCCGATCTCGCCCAGAAGGCGCTCGTGCAGGAGCGGCTGGCGATCGGGCCCGGACGGTTCGGCTTCCGCCACCACCTGATCCGCGACGTTGCGTATGCGGCGTTGCCGCGAGCCGAACGCGCGCTGCTCCACGAGCGAGCGGCTGATGGCATCCTGCGCCGCGCGGGCGAGCGCTATCCGGAGCTCGCCGAGCTCGTCGCCTACCACCGGGTCCAGGCAGCGGAGCTCGCCTCCACCGATGCCCACTCGCGACGCCGCTCGCCTCGCGAGCCTCGAGGCAGCCGCGTGTCGCCGCGCGCCGCGGCGCGTCGGCCCGCGCGCAGGAGCTCTTCGAGCAAGCGGCCAAGCTCGCGAGCGCGTCCGAGGACCGCGCCGATGCCCTGAAGTTCGCCGCCGAGTTGGCGCTCCACCGCTGGCGCGGCGACGAGACGCTGCGCCTGCTCCGCGAATCCGCCGTCCGTCTCCGAGAAGGTGGGCGCGACCGCGCCAGGCGGCGAGCACCTACGCGCGAGTCGTGGAGGTCGTCGCACGAATGGGTGGGTTGACGGGCCTGCTGCCGAGGGACGAGATCGAGGCGATGCTGGCACGAGGACGGGAGCTGGTGTCCGAGGACGACCTGGTGACCCGCGCACGGCTGGTACTCGACGAGGGCTGGATCGCCTGGCGCTACGGCGAGGACGAGAAGATGGCCGAACCCGCCCGCGCCGGGACTGGAGCTGGCGCGCCAGACCGATGACGTGGCGATCCTTTCGAGCGCGCTCGACGCTGCCACCGCGGTCGCCTGGAGCGAGGGCCGCTACGGCGACGCGGTTCAGCAGCGACGCACGAGCGGATCGAGCTGCTGGACGGGGCGCACGGCGGGCTTCAGCTGGGACCCGAGCGCAGCGACTCGCTTCACATGATGATCGAGTCGCTCGTCGCCACCGGCGACTACCGAAAGGCGGCCGAATACGCCACCCAGGCTCGGGACCTGGATCTCTCGGTTGGCGCCGTCTACTCGGCGTGGGCGCGCGGATTGCTGCCCGCGTTCTTCCTCGGCAACTGGGACAGCGCCACCGAGATGGCTCACGAGCTGCGCGACGCGTGGGCGGCCGCCGACCGGCCGACGATCGCGGCGCTTGCGGCAGCGCTCGCGTGCGCGGGCGCGATCTACGGCTACCGGGGGGACGAGGCCGCGGCCACGACTGGTTCCGGTTCGCTGAGAGCGTGGCTCCCTCGGTCAGCGGACAGGTGTCAGGAGTGCTGCTGCTCGAATCCGAGGTCGATCTCCACCGAGGCTGCCTCCGCGATGCCGCGGAACGGGTTACCGAGGTGCCCGCCACCAATTTCTGGTGGCGGGCTGTCTACGCAGCAACGCGGGCGGAGGCGCTGGTTCGGGCGGGGGACGCTCGCGGCTCGGAGGCGATCGGCGAGGCGGAAGCCGCCATCGGGGACCACCGTTACGCAAGGGGGGTGCTGATGAGAGCCCGCGGCCTACGGGACGACGACGCGGACCTGCTCCGCGAGGCGCTCTCGTTGTTTGTTGAGGTCGAGTGCCCCTACCAGGCCGCCCGAACGGGCTGGCTCTTGGGCGGGGACGATCGGGACCGGGCCAAGAGGAGCTTCGAAACGCTGGGAGCGACGCTCCCGACCGACTGAGCGGCTCAGCTAGGCGCCGCGCTCCTCCGCATCGCGCAGCCGCGAGGCCAGTGTCTCGAGCAGCGGCCACGCGACCTCCGGGTGCTCCTGGACGAACGATCTGAACTCCCACGCCGCCATGCCGCGACAGCGAAGGTCGGTGGTCGCGGTGACCGTCGCCGAACGCGGGCCCTGGTCGATCAGGGCGATCTCACCGAAGTGGTCGCCTGGCCCGAGCGTGCGAACGATCTCGCCGCGCAGGCTCACGGTCGCGTTGCCGTCCTCGATCAGGAAGAAGCCGACGCCGCTGCGGCCCTCGGTGGTGATCGCGTCGCCCTCGTTGAAGCGGCTCTCGCGCATTACCTTCGCGAGACGCCCGAGCGCCTTGTCACCAACGGCCGCGAAGAGGGGCACGCCCTTGAGGCTCTCCACCAGGTCAGCCATCGGGCCGATCATATCCAGGGAGTGGCGCCTCGCTCAGGCCGCTTGGGCAGCGCTCTCGTCCGGAGCGTGACGCAGCAGAAGCGCCGGCTGCCGCGGCGGGACCAGGCCGTCCTCGGTGTTCGGCCGGAAGGTCGAGCAGGGCTCATCCAGATCGAGGGCGCAAAGCATCTGGCAGTGAAAGAAGCAGTCGACGCAGCTTGGACGGCCCTTGCGCCGCTTGCTCGCGCGACGCCGCGCGACGCCGATCGCGTCCGCCATCTGCATTGCCGTTCCGTTTGCCCCAGTTGCTCCCATTGCCACTCCGAGATCGCCCGTGTCCTCTCCAGTGCGGCGATCATGTCACCGGGTGGTGAACCGCGCAGGGCGCATTTGCGCAAATCGCCGCCTTTTTTGAAATCGGCCCGAGCCGCGTTTCACGGCCTTTGCGGAAACAGGGAGCCGCGGTCGCGGCCGGGAGGGTGGAAGCGGTTACCGGGGACGCACAGCCCCCCAGCACGGATGCCCGGGGGGCGCGCCGGTAAAATCGGGCACCGATGGCACCGGAGCGATCCACTGAGCTGAGCGCCTCACCGCCACTGTTCGAGAACCGGTTCCTCGACTTCTTCTCGAGGATCCACCCGTCGGTGCCGGCGCTCATCTTCGTTCCAGTGGTTGGAGCGGGCATCTGGCTCGGAGCCGACGGCGGCTACGGGCCGCTCGCGCTGATCGGCTTCGTCGCGCTCGGCCTCCTCATCTGGACGCTGACCGAGTACTGGCTCCACCGGCTCGTCTTCCACTGGGAGCCGGACCATCCGATCGGCAGCCGCCTCCACTTCGTCATCCACGGCATCCATCACGACCATCCCAACGACCGGATGCGGCTCGTGATGCCCCCGGCGGTCAGCGTGCCGCTGGCGGCGCTGTTCCTGTTCGTCTACACCCTGATCTTCGGAACCCCGGCCGCATATCCGATCTTCTCGGGGTTCATTCTCGGCTACCTCGCGTATGACTACACCCACTACCACGTGCACCATCACAAGCCGAGGACGAAGCTGGGTAAGCGTATTCGCGAGCAGCACATGCGTCACCACTTCCAGGACCACCGGTACGGCTACGGTGTCTCCTCACCGCTGTGGGATGTGGTGTTCAGGACGCTTCCGCGCAAGCGGCGTTACTGACACACTTCACCGAAGGGCATATGCGCGGGGTAACTGTCACACTCCCGCGCCCACCCACGTAAGCCTCCTTCCCAGCGAAAGGATTTGTCATGGCATCAGTCTCGAGGGCCGTCGACCAGGCGGCGGCGCTACTGAAGGAACGGATCAGCGAGCTCGAGGGTGAGCTGGCCAGCCTGCAGCGGGCCCTTGCGAACCTGACGGATGGTCGCCAGGGGCGCCGCGGTCCGGGCCGTCCCCGCGGATCCACCACGAAGGCGGCCGCCACCCGCACCCGCCGCCGCCGCGGCGGCACCCGCGCGGACCAGGCCGTTCGGCTCATCAAGGCGAGCCCCGGCATCACCGCTTCGGAGATCGCCGGGAAGATGAAGATCCAGCCGAACTACATGTACCGAGTGCTCGGCGACCTGCAGAAGGAAGGCAAGGTCAAGAAGTCGGGCCGCAAGTACACCGCTTCCTGACGCAACACCGGCCCGCTCAACTGGGTGACCGCGGGCCGGTGAAGGTGGTTCTGGAAAGGACGGCCCAGGGGTTAGAGCAGGTCCAGGCCCTTCACCGCGTCGCGCTCACTCTTGAGCTCCTCGACCGACGCGTCGATTCGCTCGCGAGAGAAGTCGTCGATCTCGAGGTCCTGGACGATCTGCCACTCGCCCCCGGAGCACGTGCACGGGAACCCGCAGATCACGCCCTCCCCGATCCCGTAGGAGCCGTCGGACGGGATCCCCATCGAGACCCAGTCGCCCTCTGCGGTGCCGAGCACCCAGTCGTGGACGTGGTCGATGGCGGCGCTCGCCGCGGACTTCGCACTCGAGGCGCCGCGCGCCTCGATGATCGCCGCGCCGCGCTTCGCGACCGTGGGGATGAAGTCGTTCTCGATCCACTCCCGATCCGTCACCAGCTCCGTTGCGGGCCGGTCGCCGACCAGCGCGTGGCTGATGTCGGGGTACTGCGTAGTCGAGTGGTTGCCCCAGACGGTCATCCGCCGGACGTCACGCGCGTGGGCGCCGACCTTCCTCGCCAGCTGGGCCTTGGCGCGGTTGTGGTCGAGTCGCATCATCGACGTGAACCGCTCCCGTGGGACGTCGGGGGCATGCGACATCGCGATCAGGCAGTTGGTATTGGCGGGGTTGCCCACGACCAGGACCTTCACATCGTCGGCCGCGTGATCGTTGATCGCCTGGCCCTGCGGCTTGAAGATGCCGCCGTTGGCCTCGAGCAGGTCGGCTCGCTCCATGCCCTTGGTTCGCGGGCGGGCGCCGACCAGCAGCGCGACGTTGGCGCCGTCGAACGCGACGTTGGGGTCGTCCGAGGTCTCAACCGACTCGAGTAGCGGGAAGGCGCTGTCGTCCAGCTCCATCACGACGCCCTCGAGGGCCTGCATAGCGGGTGTGATCTCGAGCAGCCGCAGCTCGACGGCGGTCTCGGGGCCGAGGAGCTGGCCGCTCGCGATGCGCGGCAGCAACGCGTAGCCGATCTGGCCGGCGGCGCCGGTGACGGTGACCTTGACGGGGGAATCGCTCACTTCGAAGCCTCCTGGTGGGTTGAATCGCTGGTCGTCATCAAGCTTGTTCGGCGATCGCGCTCTCGAGGTTCTCGTCGATCGCCGCGAGGAACTCCTCGGTCGTCAGAAAGCCCTGGTCGCCGCCGACGAGGAGCGCGAGGTCCTTGGTCATCTTCCCGCTCTCGACCGTCTCCACGCACACGCGCTCGAGCGTCTCGGCGAACTCGGTGACCTCCGGGGTTGAGTCCATCCGCCCACGGGCCGCGAGCGCCCGGGTCCAGGCGAAGATCGATGCGATCGGGTTGGTGGAGGTGGGATTGCCCTGCTCGTGCTGGCGGAAGTGCCGGGTGACGGTCCCGTGGGCCGCCTCGGCCTCGACGGTCTTGCCGTCGGACGTCATCAGCACGCTCGTCATCAGGCCGAGCGAGCCGAAGCCCTGGGCCACCGTGTCCGACTGCACGTCGCCGTCGTAGTTCTTGCACGCCCACACGTAGCCGCCCTCCCACTTGAGGGCCGCGGCGACCATGTCGTCGATCAGCCGGTGCTCGTAGGTGAGGCCGGCGGACTCGAACTCGTCGGAGAACTCGGCGTCGAACACCTCCTGGAACAGGTCCTTGAAGCGCCCGTCGTAGGTCTTGAGGATCGTGTTCTTGGTCGACATGTAGACCGGGAAGCCGCGGTCGAGGCCGTAGCGGAACGAGGCACGGGCGAAGTCCCGGATCGAGTCGTCCAGGTTGTACATCGCCATTGCGACTCCCCCTCCCTCCGGGAAGTCGAACACCTCCAGCTCCATCGGCTCACCGCCATCGTTGGGCTGAAAGCTCAGCGTGAGCGTGCCGTCGCCGGGGATCCGGGTGTCGGTTGCGCGGTACTGGTCGCCGAAGGCGTGGCGGCCGATGATGATCGGCTTCGTCCACCCGGGCACCAGGCGCGGGATGTTGGAGATCACGATCGGCTCGCGGAAGATGACCCCGCCGAGGATGTTGCGGATCGTCCCGTTGGGCGAGCGGTACATGCGCTTCAGGCCGAACTCCTCGACCCGCGCCTCGTCCGGCGTGATCGTCGCGCACTTGACGCCGACCCCGTGCTCCTTGATCGCGTTGGCCGCGTCGACGGTGATCTGGTCGTCGGTCGCGTCGCGGCTGTAGATCCCGAGATCGAAGTAGGCGAGCTCGACGTCCAGGTAGGGCAGGATCAGCTGCTCCTTGATGAACGCCCAGATGATCCGGGTCATCTCGTCGCCGTCGAGCTCGACGATCGGGTTTTCGACCTTGATCTTCGCCATGTGCGCTTCCCCTCTTCCCGGGGGACGGGGAAGCTATCGCGGCGGCGCTTACAATCGACCCATGGCCACCGCCGAGCGCCGCCCGGATCGGGGCACAGCGAGGACAACGCACGAGGTCCTCAACCAGTCCACCCCGCTGGCCCCGTACAACCCGTTCGAGTCCGACCGGGTGTTGAGGGAGGCCGTCCGGCGCGAGGGCGCCGAGTGGGCGGAG
Source organism: uncultured Actinomycetes bacterium (assembly GCA_963829735.1). Lineage (GTDB taxonomy): Bacteria > Actinomycetota > Thermoleophilia > Solirubrobacterales > 70-9 > AC-56. The sequence continues at coordinate 95,414 of CAWHJT010000017.1, read as the reverse complement.
GACGAGGCGCGGGAGCTCGGCGCCATCTGCGGCCGCCCCGACGTCATCGCCCAGGGCGTCGCGGCGAACGAGAACCCGCCGAAGCTCCGCACGCACGACCGCTTCGGCAACCGGATCGACGAGGTCGAGTTCCACCCCGCATGGCATGAGCTGATGCGCGTGGGAGTGGGCTACGGGCTCCACGCCTCCCCCTGGCGCGAGCCCCGGCCCGGCGCTCACGTCGCGAGGGCGGCCAAGTTCATCCAGCTCTCCCAGGTGGAGGCAGGTGTGGGCTGCCCGATCTCGATGACCTATTCGGTCATTCCCGCGCTGCGAGCGCAGCCGGAGCTCGCCGGCGAGTGGGAGGACCGCTTCCTCTCGCTCTCCTACGACGGCGACCGGCTGGTCCCGGCGCCCGACAAGAAGGGCGCGCTGTGCGGGATGGCGATGACCGAGAAGCAGGGCGGCTCCGACGTCCGCGCCAACACGACGGTCGCGCGGCCCCTGAACGGGGGCGGCCCCGCGGCCGAGTACGAGATCACCGGCCACAAGTGGTTCTGCTCGGCTCCCATGTGCGACGCGTTCCTGGTCCTCGCCCAGGCCGATGGCGGGCTCTCCTGCTTCCTGCTCCCCCGCTTCACGCCCGAGGGGGAGCGCAATGCCTTCCACATCCAACGGCTGAAGGACAAGCTCGGCAATCGCTCCAACGCGTCCAGCGAGGTCGAGTTCCGCGGCGCCTGGGCCCGCCTGGTCGGTGAGGAGGGCCGCGGCGTCCCGACCATCATCGAGATGGTCAACCACACCCGGCTCGACTGCGTGATCGGCAGCAGCGCGGGCTACCGCTGGGGCACCGCGATGGCCATCAACCACTGCTCCGAACGCGCCACATTCGGCAAGCTCCTCGTCGACCAGCCCCTGATGCGCAACGTGCTCGCCGACCTCGCGATCGAGTCCGAGGCAGCGACGATCACCGCCATGCGGCTGGCCCGTGCCTTCGACGAGTCGCACGCCGGGGACGAGGCCGCCCGTGAGCTCCGCCGGCTCGCGACGCCGGTCGCGAAGTACTGGACCTGCAAGCGCGCGCCGTCGCATGCGGTCGAGGCGCTCGAGTGCTTCGGCGGCAACGGCTACGTCGAGGAATCGGGCATGCCACGGCTTTATCGCGAGAGCCCCCTCGCCTCGATCTGGGAGGGCTCGGGCAACGTCCAATGCCTCGACGTCCTGCGCGCGATGGCCCGCAACCCGACCGCGGTTGAGGCGTTCGCCGCCGAGGTCGGCGAGGGTGCCGTCGCCGACCGCCGGCTCGACGAGTTCGGGCGAAAGCTGCGCGACGACCTTGCCTCGGACCCCGAGACACTCGAAGCCCGCGCACGGAACCTGGTCGAGCGGATGGCGCTCGCGCTACAGGGGTCGCTCGTCGTCCGCTACGGCGACCCGGCCGTCGCCGACGCCTTCTGCGCTTCCCGCCTCGACGGAGACGCGGGCCTGGCATTCGGGACGCTTCCGGCCGGCACCGACTTCGGCCGCATCATCGAGCGCCACTCCGTCGCTGCCTGAGCGCCGGCGGGTCCAGGGCGCCGCGCTAGAGCCAGCGCTCGTCCAGGCGACGGACCAGGGACTCGGTCAGTCTGATGCCTTCGGTGACCGTCCCGTAGTCGACGTTCTCGGGAACGTCGGTGGGCCAGTGGTAGTTCGCGGGCTGCTTGAGGTCCGTGCACGAGCACAGTGACGCGCACTCGTACCCGGCGGCGAGCGGGAAGATCCCATCGGTCGCGTTCCGCAGACGCAGGTTGGGGAACAGGTCGATCCCGAGCTCATCGGCGAGGCCGTCGAGGAGCTCCAGCGACCGCGAGCGGGTACTCGCGCATCCGGATCATCCCCTCCCCCCGCAGCACCAGCAGGTGCGGCGAGCCCAGCGTGTCGACGGAGAGGAAGAAGGTGCTCTCTTGGGGGAGCTCTGCGAAGTGGCGCCGGGCAAAGGCCTGCATGCCCTCGCAGAGAGCCTCCTCCGAGGTCGAGACGAGCATCACGCGCACGTTCTCGGTCGGGCGCTCGGCCAGCGCCCGCGCCATCGCCACGAGCAGCGCGACGCCGGTGGCGTTGTCGTTGGCGCCGGTGACCGTCTCGCGGCGAGCCGATGTCCGCGAGCACGGCCGCCGAGACCGCGCCGAGCGCGACGCCGGCCTTGACCAGCGCGCGATTCCCGCTGACGGCGCCGGAAGCGATGAGCGCTGGGATCGCCACCACCGGGGCCATCAGGGGCGGGCTCGTGTCGGTGCGCTCGATCAGCCACGGGACGCGGCCGAAGACCAGCTCGGGGATCGCCGGGTGGTAGATGAGGCCCGGCGTGGGCCGCGTCGTGGTGGGCGACCAGGACGATCGTGCGCTCCGCGTCGGCCGGGCCCGTCTCCGTGACGACGGTGGTCGCAGTCTTCTGCGGGAGCAGCCTGCGGAAGCGGCGCTGGCCGGGCGGCAGGTCGTCCAGCGCCGTCGCTCCGATGGCAACGGCGAGGGCGGCGCCAAGGAGCCGCCGGCCCCGAAGCGTCGCGATTCCCGCAAGGATCCCGGCGCCCGCCGCGAGGCCGAGCGGCCACCAGAAGGTGCCGTGCGCCTTGTCGAGCTCGATCTCGCCCCGAGCGCCGTACTCACGCAGCTTGGCGAGCAGCCACTCGGCGGCGCGCCGCTCCCCCTGCGAGGCGGTCGGCCGGTGGATCGAGCACAGCGTCTCGACCAGGTCGCGGAGCCACCGCTCGTCGAGATGCGGGGCCGCCTCGGTGAATGGCTGCGTGGCCTGGGGCATTCGGGCGGCAGTCTGACACCTGCATTCCTCCGCGGTAAGGCCGAGTACCAGCGGGGCGCTCGGCCTAAGATGGATTCATGCCCGCACGTGGCGCAGTGACGCTCTTTCGTATCCGCGGCATCCGGATCGGGATCGACTACTCGTGGTTCTTCGTCCTGTTCCTGATCATCTTCTGGCTGTCGGGGTTCTACCGTTCGATCCTCGACGCCCCCGACGGCGCCATCGGTCCCTACGCGCTCGCGGTCGCGAGCGCCCTGGCGTTCTTCGGCTCGATCCTGCTGCACGAGCTTGGGCACGCATTCGTCGCGATCCGACGCGGGAATCGGGATCTCGGACATCACCCTCTGGATGTTCGGCGGCGTCGCTCGGATGACCAGGGACTCCGACTCGCCCGGGACCGAGTTCAAGATCGCCATCGCCGGGCCGCTGGTCACCCTCGTCATCGCCCTCGCATGCATCGCCGCGGGGATCGGAGCGACGGGCAGCCACGACTTCTGGCAGGCGATGAGGGTCGAGCACCAGGCGCACACCTCCGGGATCCTGGCGCTCGTCGCCTGGCTCGCCAGCATCAACATCCTGATCCTGGGCTTCAACCTGATTCCCGGCCTTCCCGCTCGACGGCGGAAGGATCGCGCGCTCGATCGCCTGGAAGTTCACGGGCGACCGCAACCGCGCGACCCGCGGCGCGGCGCGCCTCGGCCAGGGCTTCTCCTACCTCTTCATCGCGATTGGCCTCCTCGCGGTCGTCAGCGGCCGGGTGATCGACGGGATCTGGCTGGGACTGGTCGGCTTCATCCTGCTCCAGTCTGCCCGCGGAGCGGTCATGCAGACCGAGTTCACGAGCCGGATCGAGGGCATCAGCGTCGCGGACGTGATGGACGACGAGCCGGTCGCGATCCCTGAGAACGCGAGCGTCGAGCGCGCGCTGGACGAGTTCTTCCTGCGCTACCGCTGGCCGTGGTTCCCCGTCGTCGACCCGGCGCAGCGCTTCCTGGGCCTGATCGAGCGCGGCGCCGCCGACGCGGTCCCCGAGGTGAGCCGGACACGGTCCACGGTCAAGGACGTCTTCGAGGCTGACTCGACCGGAACCCTGCGCGTGCGCGACGACGCGCCCCTCGAGTCGCTGCTGGGCAACGACGCCCTCCGGCGCCTCGGAGCCCTGATGGCCGTTGACGAGGACGGCCACCTGCGCGGGGTCATCACCGCAGACCAGGTCGGCCGGGCCCTTCGACGCGCCATCTCGGGCGGGGTCAGCGGCCCGCCGGGCGGGTCGCCGGCGGTGTAGTCACTCCGGACTCGCCTCAGGCCGAACGACGGGGCAATGGGGCAGCGACTGAGGTCGCTTTCGGCCCTCCTTCATAGAGATCGATTCCGGCGACATTGGCGCCGGATTCGATCCATCGCTGACGATTGTCGAGCTAGGGGCGAGAGCGACGCCTCCGCGCCACCGTGCCTGACGCGCAGGCCAATCAATAGGATCGCGCGTCGAAATGCCCAAGCACGACGTACTGGTAATCGGCGCCGGGCTAGCAGGGCAGCGCGCGGCGCTGGCCGCCGCCGGGGAGGGGGTGTCCGTCGGCATCGTGTCGAAGGTCCACCCAGTCCGCTCGCACTCGAACGCCGCCCAGGGCGGGATCAACGCGGCGCTCCAGGAGGGCGACAGCTGGGAGTCCCACGCCTTCGACACGGTCAAGGGCTCCGACTACCTCGGCGACCAGGACGCGATCGAGATCATGTGCCGCGAGGCGCCGGACGAGATCCTGCACCTCGAGCACCTTGGCGTGACCTTCCACCGCAACGAGGAGGGAAAGCTCGGCACGCGCGCCTTCGGCGGCGCCTCGCAGGCGCGCACCTACTACGTGGCCGACATCACAGGCCAGGCGATCATGCACGTCCTCTACGAGCAGCTCATGAAGTACTCCGAGCTGATCTCGCGCTACGAGGAGTACTTCACGACCGGCCTCGTGCTCGACGACGAGGGGCGCTGCTCCGGCGCCGTGCTGCGCAACGTGGCGGACGGCTCGATGGAGCTGTTCGAGGCCAAGAACGTGATCCTTGCGAGCGGCGGCAACGGGCAGATCTGGCAGCCGACGACGAACGCCCTGATCTGCACCGGCGACGGCATCGGCATGGCCTACCGCGTGGGCGCGCCGCTGATGGACATGGAGATGATCCAGTACCACCCGACGACGCTCGCCAAGAAGGGCTTCCTGATCACCGAGGGCGCCCGCGGCGAGGGCGCCCACCTGCTGAACGCGCAGGGCGAGCGGTTCATGGAGCGCTACGCGCCGAACAAGATGGAGCTCGCGTCGCGCGACGTCGTCTCGCGCGCCGAGCAGACCGAGATCAACGAGGGGCGCGGCTTCGACGACGGCACCGTCGCGCTCGACATCACGGTCGTGCCCCGCAAGCGGATCCACGAGGCGCTGCGGGAGATCGTGCTGGTCGGCCGCGACTTCGCCGGGCGTGGACATCACCCGCGAGCCGATCCGCATCAAGCCCGGCAACCACTACACGATGGGCGGCGTCAAGACGGACGTCCATGGCGCCACCACCATCCCCGGCCTCTACGCGGCGGGCGAGGTCGCCTGCGTGTCGGTGCACGGCGGCAACCGCCTGGGCGCCAACTCGCTCCTCGACACGCTCATCTTCGGTCGCCGCTCCGGCGAGCACGCCGCGGCCCGCGCCAAGCAGGTGGACGCCGGCAGGCCTCCGAGTCGGTGCTCTGCGCGACTCCGAGCGGGAGATCTCCGAGCTCATCGGCCGCGACCACGGCAAGGGCCGCCGGGTCTCCGTGCTTCGCAAGGAGCTCGGGGACACCATGGACCGCTTCGTCGCCGTGTTCCGCGACGCCGAGGGCATCCAGACCGCCCTCGAGCGCGTGAAGGCCCTGCAGGAGGAGTACCCGAACGCGTACATCGACGACCGCGGGACGGTCTTCAACCAGGACGTGCTGGGCGCGATCGAGCTGGGCTTCATGCTCGACCAGGCCGAGTGCACCTGCGTCGGGGCGCTGCACCGCACCGAGAGCCGCGGCGCCCAGTACCGCACCGACTTACCCGGAGCGAAACGACGAGGAGTGGCTCAAGCACATCGACCTCACGCGCAGCGAAGACGGGCCCGAGGTGAGCTATTCCCCGGTGACGATCACGCAGTGGCAGCCGATGGAGCGGACCTACTAGGGTGCTTGCGGGATGCCTGAGTACACGCTGAAGGTCCGCCGCTACCAGCCGGAATCCGGCGAGGGCGCCTACTGGCAGGAGTTCAAGGTCGACCTCGACCCCGACCTCTCGGTCCTCGACGGCCTGCTCCAGGTGCGCGACCGCCAGGACGGCACGCTCGTGGTCCGCTGCTCGTGCCGCGCGGCGATCTGCGGTTCCTGCGGGACGAAGATCAACGGGCAGTCCGGCCTCGCCTGCAAGACCCAGATCTCCGAGGCCCAGGAGGACGCGGACCGGCGGTCGGCCAACGGCTCGGCGCCGATCGTCGTGGAACCGATGGGGAACATGCCGGTGGTCAAGGACCTCGTGACCGACATGGAGTCCACGCACTGGGAGAAGATCCGGCGCGTCACCCCGTGGCTCCTCCCGGAGGGCGACCCGCCGGAGCGCGAGTACGTCGTCCCCCGGAGTCGATGATCGACATCACGCAGTCGATGGCCTGCATCCAGTGCGGCGCCTGCGTGTCGTCCTGCCTGTCGATGGAGGCCGACCCTGAGTTCGTCGGCCCGGCCGCGCTGGCCAAGGCGTACCGGTTCGTCGGCGACCCGCGCGACGCCCAGACGAAGGAGAGGCTCTACGACCTCGCGCAGGACCCACACGGCATCTACGACTGCACGCACTGCTTCTCGTGCATCGACGCGTGCCCGAAGGACGTCGCGCCCATGGACCAGATCATGCGGCTGCGCCGTCGCGCCGGCGACGACCACGGCATCGACGACGCCAACAACGGCCACCGCCACGAGCTCGCCTTCACCAAGATCATCGAGAGCAAGGGCACGCTGGACGAGTCGCTGCTCCTGCAGGAGTCCTACGCCCAGGGGGTCAAGGGCAAGCTGATGCCCACCTCGGGCGCGATCAAGGGCCTGCTCGGCTCGCTGCCGACTGCCGATCCGCGGCCTCCGCACCGGCAAGATGCGCTCGCTCTCGAAGCTGATCCCGGGCGTCCATCCGAAGCTCCCCGGCGACGCTCAGCAGCACGTCAAGAACATCTACGAGCACTCCGAGGAGCACCGCGACGGAGCTCAACCTCTACATCACCGGCGAGGAGGAGGCCCATGCCCGAGGACGAGCGCCACCGGATCGCCGAGCCTCGCCGGCGGTCGGCGGCGGTGCAGGACATGGACAAGCTGACCGAGGGCGGCAGCGAGACGGCCGGCCGGCCGAGCCGGTCCGGAGGCCGACGTCGAGCCCGAACCCGACGAGGAGGGAGAGCGTTATGGCCGACCTGAAGCTCGCCTACTGGCCCGGCTGCGTCTCGCGCGGGTTCACCCCGGAGCTCCACGGGTCGATGGCGCTGGTCGCCGAGCGGCTGGGCATCGAGCTGGTCGAGCTCGACCGCGCGAACTGCTGCGGCGCCGGCGTCATCGCCGAGCACAACCAGGAGCTGGCGGACACGCTCAACGCGCGCACCTTCGCCCTCGCCCAGAGCACCGGGCTCGCGATGATGAACATCTGCTCGACCTGCCAGGGCGCGCAGTCCGAGTGCCAGCAGCGCCTGGACGCCGACTCCGCCTACCGGGCGCACATCAACGAGGCGCTCGCGGACGAGGGGCTCTCCTATGAGAAGGGCAGGGACGGCTGGAACAACAAGAACTTCCTCTGGGTCCTGGTGGAGGACTACGGCCTGGACCGCCTGAAGGAGAAGGTGACCCGCCCGCTCACCGAGCTCCGCGTCGGCCCCTTCTACGGCTGCTACGTGATCCGGCCCAAGCACCGGATCGGCTACGAGGAGCACCCCGACCGCGACCTCTACCTGGAACGGGTGATCGAGGCGCTCGGCGGAACGCCGGTCGACTACGACGGCGCTCGCAAGTGCTGCGGCTTCCCGGTGATCACGATGAACCGCGACACCTCGCTGCGCCAGGCGGGCACCCACATCGCCGACGCGCTCGACGCCGGCGCCGACTGCCTGGTGACGCCGTGCCCGCTCTGCCACCTCAACCTCGACATGCAACAGCCGGAGGCCGCCAAGGTCACCGGCCGCGAGCTCGGGCTCGCGGTGCTCCACCTCCCGCAGCTCGTCGCGCTCGCCCTGGGGTTCGAGCCCAAGGAGCTCGGCATGTCGAAGCACATCGCCTCGACCGAGTGGGTGGAGAACCGGCTCGCCGGCGGAGTCCCGGCCTGATCGCGTGGAGTCCGGAGCGGGCGACACCGGAGGTGCCGAAGCCGCCGCCCGAGGTCGAGTCGGCCGTGCTACTCGGCCACACCGAGGAGGCCGTGAGGCTCTACGTGCTCCACACCGAGATCGACGAGGAGACCGCCCGCGACGTCGTCGCCAAGCTCGCCGAGGAAAGCTAGTCCCTCCCTAGCGCCCGTGAGGATCAGGCACGCCACGCGGGCATGGGCCCGGTGGCCGCTTGTTTGAGTGATCTTGCGTGGCGCGCGGGGCCGGACTATGATCGCGCCTCGGAATCGTCGGGGGAGTAGGTGAACGCACGAAAACTGACTTGGGGGGCCGTGCTCGCGCTCGCGGCGGCGTCGATAGCACTGCCGGCCGGGGCGTCCGCGGGCGGCCACCATCACACGAAGCGCGTGACCTGCCACGGCCCATCGTCGCTCGATGGGTTCTTCCAGCTCAGCGGCACAGCCAAAGTCAAGGGCAAGCGGACCGATTGCGGGACCGCCCGCAACGTGGTGAAGCGCTTCCCAGATTCCTGCTCAGGGGCATACGCCGGGCAGGGCAGGTGCAAGATCCCGGCCTCGGGGCGCTGGAAGTGCCGCAGTCGGATCGTCGGGGGCCTTGAGGACGGCGCGCCCTCGAAGGAGAAGTGCAAGCACCGCCGGTCGAAGCTCAAGTTCACGGTCGCGTACTTCCCGCCGACCGAGCCCACAGACTTCAATCCACCCGCGGGTGGGCTTGCGCCGTACGACCAGCAGAAGAGGTGCGTCGACACAAGCAAGCCCGGGCAGGTCCTGACGCCACCGAATCCGAGCGCTGCGGGTAACTTCGAGGTGCATCTGTTCGGTGGCGTATCACCCACGCTCGGGCAGGCAGTCCAATCGTCGCTGGTGAACCACAAGGTGTCGCCGGTCCTGCACGCCGGGTTGGACTCGCAGCCGCGCAACGATCCGAAGCGCATCCCGATCTTCCTCACCCCCGGCGATTTCGACTCGGACCAAAACCGGGGGATCGCCGCGCAGACGTGCTCCAACCGCAACGTCAACGCGATCGTCGTCGCCGCCGATCACCCGTCGGCCGAAGTCGCCAGCATTGCGGCGCATGAGCTCTTCCACGCGTACGCCTACTGGGGGATCGCCAACGGGATCGTCAAGGTCCCTTGGTGGGAGGAGGCATCGGCCACCTGGTCGGAGGGGAGAACGGGCTATCCCGAGGTCGAGATGTGGGACAACAGCCTGCAGTACCCGAACTTCGCGCTGGATGCCGACACGCCGAAGACCTACAAGTACGCGATGTCGCGCTTCGTGCAGTTCCTGGACTTCTTCGGCTACATCGGCAAGACCGAGTGGCCGCTCCAGCGAGCGGTGATCGGGAAGTACGCCGGCGGCGCGACCGACGCCCTGGCCGCCCGGCTCGCAAGCTTCGGCACGACGCTGGGCGAACAAGCCGCCAGATTCTGGGGCGATCGGCTCCGCGAGACTCCCCTCTACGGCAAGCAGTTGCGACCGGGCTCAAATGCGTCGCAGATCACCGTGAAGCCGGGGACGAAGGTGATCACAACCGAAGCGGACCGGCTGCATACCCGGTTCCTCGACTTCACGCTCGACCCTAACGTCGAGAGGGTGGAGCTCGAGTTCGAGCCCCCTGAGATGGGCTACTTCTGGGGCGCGACCGCCCCGGAGCGGGCTGAACGTTTCGACGACGGAGATTCCGTGACGTTCTGCGTCAGCGGACCGGGAGAGGCGGGCGACCTGAAATGGCCGCCGATGACCACCCAGGGTCGGAAGCATTTCCCGGTCACGTTCACGAACGGCAGGCTGGAGAAGGGAATTATCAAGGGCAAGATCACAGTCCACGCCACCACCGATGCGGGGCACTGCCAGCCGCCAACCCCCGACAACCGGGCGTGCCACCTGCTCCGGGACGCGAATGTCGAAACGCTGCTCGGCTCCGGAAGCTTCCCGTTCGAACGCCAGGACCAAGACAGTGAGAGCAAGACCTGGATCTGCTTCTACACCGGCAACTCCGGTGAGGTCGACCTGAACCTGATCCGGGCGCTGAAGCTGAGCGCCAACCAGGTGCGCAAGAACGCGAAGAAACAAATCGAGCAGCTCGGACTCCAGCGCCTCGATGGCGTGGGCGATATCGCCGGGATCGGGAAGGACACCGCCCAGGGGAAGACGTACAACATCGTCGTATTCGCCGTCGGCAGAGAGGTCGCGCTGTTCACGCTGTCCCCTGCCGACGGCAGCAAGGCGAAGACGCTCGCCAAGCGCCTCGCCGGCCAGATCGACTAGGGCTCAGCCGAGCATCTGTCCCGGGACCTCGTCGGCCGGACCGGGTTCCTCGTCTTCTTCGCGGCGCCGCATCTGGCGCTGGATCCAGCTCGCGCCCACCGTGTCGGTCAGGCCATGGGCCACGATCGAGCAGAGGATCGTGAACGCTGCGATCTCGAAGATGAGCTCGCCCTCCCCCACGGTCGACTTCAGGACGAAGAGCGCGAACAGCATCGACGCGACCCCCTTGGGGCCGAACCAGGCGATGAACAGCTTCTGCGCGCCTGGCAGCCGGCTGCGAATCAGGGAGAGCAGGATCGCGACGGGCCTGGCCACGAGCAGCGCTCCGACCACGAAGATCGCCAGTTGCCAGATGTCCCCGTGGTATCCGGTTCCGACGATCAGTGCGCCGAAGATGAAGAAGGTGATCACCTGCGAGATGGCGCTGACGTTCTCCGCGAACTCGACGAACGAGTCCGGGATGTCGTGGTCGACCGCCCCCATCGAGATCCCGGCTACGAACGCCGCGATCAGGCCGTTCCCGATCGTCACGTCGGCGAGCCCGAACGCCGCCAGCCCGAACCCCACCGCGTAGATCCCCTCGTAGCGCCGGGTGATTCCGCCGCCCGGCAGGTAGTGGTGCAAGCGTCCGCCGACGACGCCGATCGCCACGCCGACGACCCCTCCGAAGGCGGCCTCGCCCAGCACCTTGAGCCCTTCGCTGCCCGCGTCGCCGCCGGACTGCGCCAGTGCCAGGAAGAACAGCACGAAGGGAAGCGCCAGGCCGTCGTTGAGGCCGGACTCCAGATTCAGCGTGTGCCGGACCAGCGCCGGCACACGCTGAGCGGTCACGACCGCCGACGTGACGACCGGGTCGGTCGGCGTCAGCACCGCCGCGAGCAGAAACGCCTCCGCCCAGGTCAGGTCTCCAGAACACGCTGTGCCCGACCAGGGCCAGGATCCCGAGCGTGATCGGCATCGCCACCACGATCGCCCGCGTCACCGGGCCCCAATGGACGCGAAGCAGCTCCCGCTCGACGAACAGCCCGTCGGAGAAGAGGGTCAGGATCAGGGCGATCTCGATCACGTCGACGATCCCCGGCGAGGTCGCCGTCACCGATACGGCGCCCGTCTCCGCCAGCGCGATCCCGAGCGCGACGGACAGCACCGAGATCGAGAGGACGGTGCCGCGCATGACGCCCGAGAGCGCCGCGGCGATGGCGAGGAGCACGCCCAGTACGAGGATCGCGTCCCCGAATCCAAGGTTCATGACCGGGCTTATATTCGGTTCAGCGGCCGCCGGTCGGTGCGAACGAGTCCAGGTACCGCCCGCAGGCGTGGTCGAGCGGCACCACACGCTCGGCCTCTCCCGGGATCGGGCCGCCCGCACCCGCCGGACTCGCCGCGATCGCCCCCAGATGGGCCTCGGCCTTCGTGCCCAGCAGGCGGCCGAGGGTCGGCGGGCTGTCCTCCTGGATGCTGAAGCGCACCGGGCCGCGCCGCCTGACCGTCAGCTCGCCGACCGGGTAGTACGGCACCGAGCCGCGGTAGTCGAGGTTCGCCGGCACCGTCGCGTCGAATCCCGGTGCCGACACGGCAGCGGCTGGGTCGCGTCGTATTGGAGAGAGACTTCCCAGCGCCCCCGGGGAAGGTCGAGCGTCTGCGTCACCGTCGCATCGCCCTCGACCGTCGAGCTCGGCGACCAGGTCCCGCCAACCACCGGGGGCCTGCCGAATACCGTGGCGCGGCCGTTCGAGGGCGGCTTCGTGGCCTCTCGAGAGGAGCACTTGAATAGGACGCCGGGGTTGTCCCCCTCCTCAAGCGTCCGTCGCGGCCCGACGGGGGCGGTGCGCTTCCACAGCACGAAGTCCGCGGTCTTGGCCACAGGCTCGAAGTCGGGCGGTGGCCCGCTCGCGTAGGCGGCCCGGGTCGTGATCGCGTACCCGAAGCGATTCAGGCTCGCCGGGGTGACCGAATCGAAGTCGAATTTGCGGAAGACATCCCTCAGGCGCAGGTCGGGCTTGACGTAGTGGGGGTCGTAGTAGTTCCGAACCGCGGTGAAGGGGCGCGCGCCGCGGAGCTCGTAGGCGACGAAGTTGTCGCGGCCGAGGAAGAGCACCTTCTGTCCCTGGACCAGGGGGCGAAGCTCGGCAAGCTGGTCCGCGTGATCAGTGGGTCCGACGGGCGCCTGCCGCAGGACCAGGAAGCTGGACAGCGCCATTCCGGCCGCGAGCACCGCGGCGAGCGCCGGCATCACCCACCCGCGCCGTGTGGAACGATCGCCGGAGAGCAGGCCGCCAAAGGCGACGAGGGCGACCAGCGGAGCCGCGACGGCAAGCGCCTTGGCGCTCGTGTAGACGGTGCCGAACAGGCGGGCGCCCAGGTAGCCGAGGGCGGCCGCCCCCAGCGCAGCCGGGACCGCCGGACCGTAGCGCCGCACCCAGCGAGGGAGACCGACCGCCAGCGCCGCCAGCGCTATCAGCCCGCCCGCGTAGAAGGCGACCGGGTGGCTCGAATCCGAAGCGGCCAGCCGGAACTCGCTCGTCGGCCATATGCCCAGCGCCTCGAGCGGCGAGAGCTGGTGGCGCAGGTTCCCCAGGCCACCGCTCAGGTTCGAGGTACGAAATGCGCGAAAGCCGCCGAAGTCGATCATCCGCGCCCACTCCGGGGCGGTGAGCACGGCGACGGCGGCGATCCCGACCGCGACCGTCACGACGCCCGCTGAGCCGGCCGTGCGGGGTCGCCACCTCGGAGCGATCGCGAGGATCGCCGCGTAGATCACCACTGCGGCCGCGAGCCAGAACAGGCCGGGGAAGCTGTACGTGTACGTCGCCCCGGCGGCGATCACCGCCAGCGGCACGGTGCGGCTCAAAACCAGCCGCGCCCGTTCCTGACGGGCGCCGGGGCTGGTTTCTCCCGCGCTCGCCATCCCAGGCTCGCTCGGCGACGTCACCCGCGGCAGCAGCAGCGCGAACGCGAGCAGGAGCAACGCCATGATCGGCTCCTTGAACGCCTCCTGCGCGAGATACGCGGCCGCGAGGTAAGGCATCGCGACGAGCACCGCGACCACCAGCCGGGCGGCCAGGCGCACGGCCCGCAGCGTCTCGAATGCCACCAGGGCGGTCAGCAGGGGAATCGCCAGGGTGAGGCCCGCGAACGCCTCGATCAGGCCCGTCCCCAGGCCCTCACTCAACCCGGCGACGAGCGCGTGCGGGCCCACTGGATACCCCTCGTGGATGAGGACCGGCATGTCGCCCACCCGCGTGTTGAGCCAGTCGGCGATCAGCAGGTGGTAGGCCATGTCGTCGTTGACGAGCCCGACGCCGAGGACCCCGATCCGCTCGTTGGCGATGAACGGGATCGAGGCGACGACCAGTGCCAGCGCTCCCGCGATCGCCGCGGCGGTGATCGCGCCGCCTGGCGTCGCATCCATCGACCCGCGGCGCACGACCAGGACGGCGGCCGCGACCGCGAGCATCGCGGCCACCGTGACCGCCACGGCGGTGCCGTGTCCCGGTAGCTTGATCGCCAGGCCGCTCGCCACCAGCAGGGCGGCGAGGCCGACGGGCCCGGAGAGCCAGGTCAAGTCGCGACGGCCGCAGAGGAAGAGAATCGCCTGGCCGACGAGGAGCGAGCCCGCGCATACGAGCGCGACGGATGCGTAGGCGCCCAACAAGGGTCGCGATCGTAGAGGGCCAGGTGTGTTAGGCGGCGACTTGGGCGCCGCAGCAGCAGGTGTCGTCAGGCGGCGAAGCCGCCGTAATCGGCCTGTGGGCCCCTAATTAGGGCGCCCTAATCAGGCGGACGCCGGTCCGGCGGATCCGACCGCCGACCGCATGAGCGCGACCAGCGCGGTCATCAACAGTGCTGGCTCCACTGCCCGGGCTGGATGGGGACGTGGCTCGCCCTGTACCCCACGGTCGAGACCCTCGTGGCGCAGCTCCTGGCGCTGCTGCTGGTGCTGGGCTCCTACTTCGCCGCCCAGTGGCTCAAGGTCTGGCGTCCGCGGCGGCGCGGACAGGCCGGAGCGCACATCGCCGACCGTCCGCCGGCCACTCCGGCGGGCGCGGGCCAGCCGCAGACCGAGCCAGCCTGAGCGGCCGCCTCGAGGTCAGGCGGTAGCGATGCCCGCGCTTTCGGGCACGCGCACGAGCTCGCGCTCGTGGAGGAGCTCGGCGACCTGGACGGCGTTGGTCGCCGCGCCCTTGCGCAGGTTGTCGCCGACGATCCACATGTTGAGGGTGCGTTCGTGGGAGGGGTCGCGGCGGATGCGCCCCACGAGCACCACGTCTAACCCGTCGGCCTCGGTGGCCAGCGGGTAGACGCCGTCGCCCGGCGAATCGACCACCAGGACGCCCGGGGCCGCCGCCAGCAGCCGCCGGCAGTCCTCGGGGGAAAGCGGCTCGCGCGTCTGGACGTTGACCGACTCCGACTCGCCCTTCAGGACGGGCACGCGGACGCAGGTCGCCGAGATGCCGAGCTCGGCGTCGCTCGCGCCGAGGATCTTTCGTGTCTCGGCCATCATCTTGCGCTCCTCCGTCGTGTAGTCGTCGCCGCCCTTGAACGTCTCGACCTGAGGCAGGACGTTGAAGGCGATCCGGTGCGGGTAGACCTCGGCCGGCGGCGGCTCGGAGCCGTGAAGCAGCGCGTGCGTCTGTGCCTCGAGCTCGTGCATCGCGCGCCGGCCGGTGCCGGACACCGGCTGGTAGGTCGAGACGACGATGCGCTCGAGCCCGACCGCGCGGTGCAGCGGGCCGAGCGCCACGAGCATCTGCATGGCCGAGCAGTTGGGGTTCGCCACGATGCCGCGATGCCCCTCGAGCGCCTCGGGGTTGACCTCCGCCACGACGAGGGGTACGTCGTCGTGCATGCGCCAGAAGCTCGTGTTGTCCACGACAACGGCTCCGGCGTCGACGAACCGCGGAGCCCATTCCTCGCTGACGGCGCCGCCGGCGGAGGAGAGCACGAGCTCGATTCCCTTGATCGCGTCCGCTGAAAGCGGACGGCACTCGATCTCACGCCCGGTGTAGGAGAGCTTCGTCCCCGCTGAGCGCTCGGAGCTGAACGGGATCACCTCGGTCGCAGGAAAGCCGCGCTCGGCGAGCACCTCGAGGATCGTGGTTCCCACCGCGCCGGTGGCGCCCACCACGCCGACCCTGTAGCCATCGCCGGCCATGGCTAGGGCGTTACGCGGGGTCGGTGCTCGGCTCCGGTCGGCTCCTCCCGGCGGATGGCGTCGGAGCCGAGCTCGAATGCCTCGTGGAGCGCCCGGACGGCCCGGGGGGTGTCATCGGCGGCGATCACGCACGAGATCTTGATCGGGGAGGTGGCGATCATCTCGATGTTGATCCCGTTCTCGCCAAGGGTCCGGAAGACCGTCGCCGCGACGCCCGGATGGCTGCGCATGCCGGCGCCCACCACGGAGACCTTGCCCACGCGGTCGTCGGTCTGCAGGCTCTGCGAGATCTCGAGCCCGCCAAGCGCCTCGGAGGCGGGCTCGAGGTCGTCGGCATCGACCGTGAACGAGAGGTCCGCCCGGTCGCCGGTCGAGACCGGCTCGTTCTGGATGATCATGTCCACGTTCACGTTCGCCTCGGCGAGCGCGCCGAAGACCCGGCCTGCGATCCCGGGCTCGTCGCGAAGGCCGGTGAGCGTCACCCGCGCCTCCTCCGCGTGCGTCACGGCTGTCACTGAAGGTCGTTCCATGGTGTCCTGCTCCGAGAGGACGAGAGTACCTGGGCCGTCCTCGAACGAGCTCCGGCACTCCATGCGGATGTTGTGGTTCCTGGCGTACTCGACCGACCGGAGCTGCAGCACCCGCGCGCCGGAAGCCGCCATCTCGAGCATCTCCTCGAAGGAGACGAACGGCAGGAGCCGTGCGTTCTCGACGATCCGCGGGTCGGCGCTGAACACGCCGCGCACGTCCGTGTAGATCTGGCAGACCTCCGCCCCCAGGGCGGCCGCGATCGCCACCGCGGTCGTATCCGAGCCGCCGCGGCCGAGCGTCGTGACGTCCCGGCTGTCGCCGGACACGCCCTGGAACCCGGCGACGAGGACGATCCGGTCCTCGTCGAGCGCGTCGCGGATGCGATCGGCCCGCACATCGAGGATCCGGGCCTTGGTGTGCGAGGAGTCGGTGACGATCCCTGCCTGGGACCCGGTCAGCGAGATCGCGTTGTGCCCGAGATCTCCAATTGCCATCGCGCACAGCGCGCACGAGATCCGCTCCCCGGTCGAGAGCAGCATGTCCATCTCGCGAGCCGCCGGCGTATCGGAGACCTCGTGGGCCATTTTGACCAGGTCGTCCGTGGTCTTCCCACGAGCGGAGAGCACCGCGACCACGCGCTTTCCCTCCTGGCGAGCGGCGACGATCCGTCCCGCCGCGCGCCGGATGTCGTCGGGCTCCGCAACGGAGGTCCCGCCGAACTTCATCACCACGATCTCACTGGTCGCCGTTGCCATGGCCGGTTGAGGATAAGGACATACGGACGACGGCAGTGAGGGCGGAGCCCCCGCGGTCGAGTGAATCCGCGCCCACCTGTCGGGCGCCGATTCACTCGACCCGGCGCTCGCCCGGCGATTGTCGACTTCCGGCGGATATATCGCCGCAACTCGACAATCGTCGTTGCGGGGCGGCTGTCAGGCGCCGTCGGCTCGGGCTCCTCCCTCATTGACGCCGTTTTTCGCTGCCTCTGTGACCGCCTGCACACACGGGTGTCCACCAGAGCGATATATCTGCCCGATACATGGAGCTGTCTGCCACCGCCCACGTCATCCTCGGCATGCTGAGCTGGCGGCCGATGAGCGGCTACGAGATCAAGTCGCTCGTCGACAAGTCCACCCGCTTCTTCTGGGCGGTGAGCTACGGCCAGATCTATCCGGAGCTCCGCAGGCTCTCGGCCGCCGGCCTGATCGAGGGGAAGGCCCAGCCCCGGGGCGGGCGGCGGCGCAACGTTTACCGCCTCACCCCCGCCGGCCGGCGGGAGCTCAAGTCATGGCTGGCAGTCGACGCGGAGACGTTCGAGCTCCGCGACGAGGGGTTGCTAAAGCTGTTCTTCGCCGAGGCGGGCGGGAGCGAGGCCGCGATCCAGGCGCTGGACGCCAAGCGCCGGGACCATGAGCGGCTGCTCGCCCGCTTGGAGGAGATCGAGGCCGCGGGACGGCCTGACGGGTTCGCCTACGAGGTGCTCCGGTACGGCATCGAGTGCAACCGCTGGCAGGCGGAATGGTGCAAGCGCACGACGCGTGAGCTGGAGAAGGGGCTGGACGCCGAGAGCCGGAGGACAGCCTGATGCTCGACGCACTCGCACGATTCGTCTACCGCCGTCGCCGCTCCGTCGCGCTCGGCGCCGTCGCCTTCTTCGTCGTCGCCGCGGGGTTCGGCAGTGGCGTCGCCTCCCACCTCGATCCGTACGGCGCCGACGACCCGGCCACCGACAGCGTCAAGGCCGACAACCTGCTCACCGACCACGGTTACCGGCCGACCGACGTGATCGTCCTGTTCCAGGACGCGCCCGTGGCCAGCGCGCAGACGAAGTCCCGTGTGGAGGCGGTCGAGCATCAGCTCCGCTCCCGCGGCGACGTGGCTCGCGTCACGGGCTACTACGACACGCGCTCGAGCGACTTCGTATCGCACGACCGCGATGCGACCTACCTCGCCGTGGCCCTGCGCCCAACCGACGACAAGGCCCGCCAGGATGCGGCCTCCGGCATCGCCGATCAGCTGGGCGCCAAGCCCGGCGTCACCGTCGGCGGCGGTGCGCTGGCCCAAGAGCAGGTCAACAAGCAGACCGAGTCCGACCTGCGCCGGGCCGAGCTGCTCGCGTTCCCGTTGCTGTTCGGACTCTCGCTGCTGTTCTTCCGCAGCCTGGTCGCCTCGCTCCTCCCGCTGCTGGTCGGCGGCCTGGCGATCGTCGGCACCTTCCTGATCCTGAGGATCGCGAGCGAGGTCGGCTCGATCTCGATCTTCGCGCTCAACCTGACCACCGGCCTCGGCCTCGGCCTGGCGATCGACTACAGCCTGTTCATCGTCTCCCGCTACCGAGAGGAGCTCGCCAGGCGGGGAGTCGACTCGGACGGAGCAGGCGGCCGCACGGAGCGCTGGGAGGCGCTTCGTGCGACCATGCGAACCGCAGGGCGCACGGTCCTGTTCTCCTCACTCACCGTTGCCGCAGCGCTCGCGTCGCTGATCGTCTTCCCGCAGCGGTTCCTGTACTCGATGGGAATCGGCGGCTCGCTCGTCGCACTGTTGGCGGCGGGCGTGGCGCTGGTGATCCTCCCCGCCATCCTCAGCATTCTCGGGCCACGGGTCAACGCGCTTGCGCCGCGCTTCCTGCAGCGGCGCGCGGAGCGCGACGCCGCGCCGGCCCGCAACGGCTTCTGGTACCGGCTCTCCCGGTTCGTCATGAGGCGGCCGATCCCGATCGCCACGCTCAGCGCTGCCTTCCTGATCGCGCTCGGGATCCCATTCCTCTCGCTCAAGTTCACCTCCGTCGACGCCCAGGTGCTTCCGGAGAGCGCGACCGCCCGCCAGGTCGACGACGTGATGCGCGCGGACTTCCCCCCGTTCCGCGACAGCCCGGTCCAGCTCGTGCTCCAGGACGCCACCCCCGCGCAGGCGAACCACTTCGCCGCCGAGGTGAAGCGCGAGCCGGGAATCGCCGCGGTGGAGCAGCCGCGACGCCTCAAGGGCGGTGTCACCGAGATCGACGCCATATCTGCAGAGCTCCTTCATGACCTCTCAGAGCAAGGACGCCGTGCGGGCGATCCGCGAACTTCCCGAGCCGCACGGCGCAACCGTGCTGGTCACGGGCGCGGCCGCGCACTTCGTGGACTTCCAATCGAGCCTCCAGCAATACGCTCCGATCGCCCTGGCGATCGTCGTGGTCACGACCCTCCTGATCCTGTTCCTGATGACGGGGTCGGTGATCCTGCCGATCAAGTCGCTGATCATGAACGCGCTCAACCTGAGTGCCGTGTTCGGGATCCTTGTGCTGATCTTCCAGGACGGCAACCTCGAGGGCCCGCTCGGCTACACGAGCCAGGGCGCGCTCGAGCAGACGATGCCGATCCTGATCTTCGCGGTCGCCTTCGGCCTCTCGACCGACTACGCGGTGTTCCTGCTGTCCCGGATCAAGGAAGCGCGCGACAACGGCGCTTCGGACTCCGAGTCGGTGGCGCTCGGCCTCGAGCGAACCGGGCGGATCGTGACCGCCGCGGCGCTCCTGTTCGCGGTCGCGATCGGCGCCTTCGCGACGTCGCAGATCGTCTTCCTCAAGGAGAACGGCGTCGGCACCGCGCTGGCCGTCCTGATCGACGCGAGCATCATCCGCGCGCTGCTGGTCCCGTCGCTGATGGAGCTGCTCGGCAAGTGGAACTGGTGGGCCCCCGGCCCGCTGCGGCGCCTGCACGAGCGGATCGGCGTCAGCGAGCAGGACCCCGACCCCAGGCTTGCATCGGGCACGCGCTAGTTTGCCTCCGAGGACAACGGCCAGACCGACAGGAGGGCGCCCAATGGAAGCAGCGACGGATGCCTCGACCGGTACGGGGAGCAAGCCCTACGAGAGCTACGCCGAAGCCGCCTCATCGTTCGCCTCACACGTCAGCCGCGGAAAGGTTCGTGCGCTCGAGGCGCTCGGGGTCGAGATCGTTGTGGGCGAGCGCGAAGGAGCGCGATTCCGCGACGCCTACTCCGGGCGCTGGTACTGGAACTGCCACTGCAACGGGGGCGTGTTCAACCTCGGCCACCGACATCCGCGGGTCGTCGGCGCCCTGCGCGAGGCGCTCGACCACGTCGACGTCGGCAACCACCACCTGGTCAGCGGGTGGCGCGCGCGGCTGGCGGACCAGCTTGCCGCGAGCACGGGCGGGCGCCTCCCATACGCGGTCTTCAGCCCGTCCGGGAGCGAGGCGATCGACCTCGCGCTGAGGCTCGCCCGCGGCCATACCGGCCGCCACGAGGTGGTCGCGACCCTCGGCGGCTACCACGGCCTCGCGGGGCTCGCACTCGCCGCGAGCGATCCGCGATGGCATGAGCCGTTCGGACCGCCACCGCCGGGCTTCGTCCACGTTCCCTTCAACGACCTCGAGGCGATGGGCGCGGCGATCGGGCCGGACACCGCCGCGGTGATCGTCGAGGCGATTCCCGCGACCCTGGGGTTTCCGATACCTGACGCGGGCTACCTCAGCGAGGTCGCGGAGATCGCCCGCGACCGAGGAGCCGTCTTCATCCTCGACGAGGTGCAAACCGGGCTCGGGCGCACCGGGACGACCTGGTACTTGGAGCAGGAGGATGTCGTGCCCGATGCCCTGATCACCGGCAAGGCGCTGGGCGGCGGGCTCTATCCGGTGAGCGCGGCCCTGGTGAGCGAACGGCTCGAGTCGTTCTTCGACGAGAACCCGTTCGCCTACGTGTCCACGTTCGGCGGCGCCGAGATCGGCTGTGTGGCAGCGAGCGCTGTGATGGACGTGGTCTCCGAGCCCCGATTCCTGGAACGGGTGAGCAGCCTCGGCGAGCGCTTCGAGGCCGGGTTCGCGGACATGCCGTTCGAGCTGCGGCGCCGGGGACTGACGATGGGCTTCAAGTTCGCCGAGGAGGGAGGAGGCGTGATGGCCTCGGCCCGCCTGATCGAGGCGGGCGTGTTCGCGGTCTTCGCCGAGCACGATCACTCGGTGACCCAGTTCAAGCCGCCTCTCATCGTGAGCGACGAGGAGGCGGACCAGATAATCGCGACGGTCCGGGAGGCCCTTTCGTGAGGGACGGGGGCTCGGGCGCCGCCGAGCCAATCGCCGGCCCCGCCACCGCAGCCCGCGACAAGCCCGCCCCGGGAGCGCTTCCCGACGCCGAGCTTCGAGAGCTCGACCGCATCGTCGAGGACTCGCTCGCGTCGGGCGAGGAATCCCAGCTCGCGATCCTCGGCTACGGCGAGATGTCCCTGGTGCTCGCCTGGCCCCCGGGCGATCCCCGGTACGCCTGCAAGAGGCTCCCCGTCTTCGCGCGCCGCGATCAGTTCACGCCGTACCGGCAGACCTTCGACGACTACCTCGACGCGCTGCGGGCGGGCGGGGTGGATCCGGTCGACTCCGCGCTGCGGTCGGTCGAGCGCGCCGACGGAACCGTGGCGGGGTATGCGGTCCAGCCGGTGCTCCCAGCGTCCACCTTGGCTCCGAACCTGCTCGCAGAGTCCAGCCCGGCCGACGGCCACCCGCTTGTCGCGCAGGTGGTGGACGCGGCGGCAAACGTCGTCTCGCCGCGGGTTGGAATCGACGCGCAGCTCTCGAACTGGACCTGGGAAGGCGAACGGCTTCAATACCTCGACGTGACGACGCCCATGCTGTGGACGGCGGACGGCACGGCCCGGCTCGACGTCGCGCTGCTGGTGCGCTCGCTGCCCTGGCTGCTTCGCGAGCCGATCAGGCGGCTGCTCGCGCCCCGGATCCTCGACGGCTACCGCAAGCTTCGCGGCGTCTACCTCGACCTCTGCGGCAATCTGATCAAGCAGGGGCTCGAGGCGTGGCTGCCCGCGTTTCTCGAGCACGTGAACCGCCGGCTCGAGGAGCCGATGACCCGTGATGAGGTGCGCCGCTACTACCGCTCGGACGCCCGCCTCTGGGCCACGTTGCTGCGCGTCCGACAACTCGACCGCGGCTGGCAGCGCCGGGTGCGGCGGCGCGCCTATCCCTTCCTCCTGCCGCGCAAGATCGAGCGGTAGGGGGTTCTCGACACCCGAAGCGGGTAACTGCGCCACATGACCATTGGTGGATCCCTATTTCTGATAGCGGTTGGCGCGATCCTGCGCTACGCGACCAATCTGAACGTCAAGGGCATTGAGATCGACACGGTCGGGTTGATCCTCATGATCGTGGGGATCGTGGGGTTCGTGATCGGCGCGATCTACGAGCTCACCGTTGCCCGGGACCGATCCCGCTGGTACCGGCGTGACCGCCCCGCGGCACCCGGCCCGGACGCTCCGACCCGCCGTTACTACGAGTAGCGCCGCCCAAGCCCTCAAGGGCCTAACGGTCGAGGGCCATCCGGCCGGCGAAGGCGCGGCCGAGGGTGACCTCGTCGGCGTGCTCGAGGTCGGCTCCGACCGGAAGGCCGCTGGCGAGCCGGGTGATCGTCACCCGGTCGCGGAGCAGATCGGCGATGTGGTGGGCCGTTGCCTCGCCCGTGGTCGTCGGGTTGGTGGCGATCACCAGCTCCTCCACCCCACCGGCGTCGACGCGGCGTACGAGCTCGCCGATCTTCAGGTCCTCGGGGTCGATCCCGTCGATCGGCGACAGCGCGCCCCCGAGCACGTGGTAGAGCCCGCGGTACTCGCCGGTGCGCTCGATCGGGATCACGTCCGAGGGCTCCTCGACCACGCAGATCAGCGACGGGCTGCGGCTGGCGTCCTCGCAGATCCGGCACCTCTCGCCCTCGGCGAGGTTGAAGCACACCTCGCAGAGCCCCACCTTCTCCTTCACTTCCCGGATGGCATCGGCGAGGCCGAAGGCGTCGGAGTCGTCGGATCGAAGGATGTGGAACGCGAGCCGTTGAGCCGTGCGCTGGCCGATGCCCGGCAGGCGCGAAAGCTCGGTGATGAGGCGCTGAATTGGCCCCGGATGCATGCCCTGAACCTAGCGCCGCGAGCGGCGCTTACATGCCCGGAAGGCCCGAATCCTCCAAGGCCTCCGCCGCCACCGCCGGCGATCCCGCCGAGCTTCGAGGTGGCGAGCTCCTGCGCCGAGCGAATCGCCTCGTTGACCGCGGCCAGGACCATTTCCTGAAGGAGGTCGGCCTCCTCGGGATCGATGGCCTCCGGATCGATCGTGATCTCCAGCAGGCGGAGGTCGCCGCTCATCTTCGCCTTCACCATCCCGCCGCCCGCGCTGGTGTCCACGACCTCGTCCTTGAGCTTCTCCTGGGCCTCCATCATCTCGGCCTGCATCTGCTGGACCTGCTTCATCATCGCGTTCATGTCGAGCCCTCCGGGCCCCGGTCCTCCTCGCGTCATCCGGCTGCCTCCTTCTCTTGGGCGTCGCGGTCCTCGGTCTCCTCGAACTCCTCGGCGTCGAACTCGTCCTTGAGCCTCGCGATCAGCTCCTCCTCGCTCAGCTCGCTCGCCTCGCCGACTATGTCCACGACGTCGTCCGCGTCGAGCAGCACGTACACGGGGCGGAGCCGCTCCCCGACGATCGTCTCCACGGCGTCGGCGAGCCGCTCGCGGGCCTCCTGCGCCTCGGCCTTTCGCTTGTTGAACGCCGCGCTCGGGGGAAAGCCCACCTTGAGCGCCGCCCCGGAGCCCTCGCTCTCGAGCGCGACGGGCCGGGCGGCGGCGAAGAGCGTCGACAGAAGCTCGGACCCCGACTCGCGAACCCGATCGACGACGGCGGGCCAGAGCGAAACGACCCGCTCGAGGTCCACCGTCTCCTCCACCACCGCCGCAGCCGCACGACCCGGCCCTGCATCGCCCCGCGCGGCAGGTTCGTCCTCAGCCTCCGGGACATCGCCGAGCTCCTCAGGACGAGGCTCAGGCGACCGGGCCCCGCCGAGACCCTGCTCAAGTCGCTCGAGGCGCTGGAGCAGCGCCTGCTTGGTGGGGTCGAGCTGCGGCCGCGCGGCGCGAAGCAGGGCCAGCTCGATCGTCATGCGCGGCTCATCCCCCTCCTTGACCGCCGCGAGCGCGGCGGCGATGACGTCGATCGCGCGCACCAGCGCCAGGTCGGAGAGCTGCTCCGCCTGCGCGCGGAGGCGCTCGGTGTCGGCCGCCGTGACGCTGAACGCCTCGGGAACATCTCCGGCGGTGCGGATGACGAGCAGCTGGCGAAGATGCGCCAGGACGTCGCGCGCGAACTGGGTGACGTCGCGGCCCGAGCGCGCCAGGCGCTCGCTCACCTCGAGCGCGGCCTTGCCGTCCTCCGCGGCGATCGCGTCGGCGGCCGCGAGGATCAGCTCCGACTCCGCGACCCCGAGCACCGCGAGCACGTCGTCCGTGGCCACCTGCTTGCCGCTGTAGGCGACCAGCTGGTCGAGCGTCCCAAGGCCGTCGCGGAAGCTGCCGCGGGCGGAGCGGGCGATCGCCGCCACCGCTCCCTCGTCGATCTCGATCGACTCTGCGGAAGCGACGCGGCGCAGGACCGCTGCGATCTGCTCCAGCGACGGGCGCTGGAAGTCGAAGCGCTGGCACCGATCGACGATGGTCGGCATCACCTTGTGCGGCTCGGTCGTGCAGAGCACGAAGACCGTGTTGGGCGGCGGCTCCTCGAGCGTCTTCAGGAACGCGTTCCAGGCCTCGCGGGTGAGCATGTGAGCCTCGTCGAGGATGTACACCTTGGAGCGGCCCGCGGCGGGCGCGTAGCCGACGCGCTCGCGGAGGTCACGGATGTCGTCGACGGAGCGGTTCGACGCGGCGTCCATCTCGATCACGTCGAGGGACGTCCCGGCCGCGATCGTGCGGCAGGACTCGCACTCTCCGCAGGGCGTCACGGTCGGCCCGTTCACGCAGTTGAGCGATCGGGCGAGGATCTTCGCGAGCGACGTCTTGCCCGTGCCCCGCGAGCCGACGAACAGGTAGGCGTGATGGACACGGTCCTGCTCCACGGCATTGCGCAGCGTCCGCACGACGTGCGCCTGGCCGACCACCTCGTCGAAGCTCTGTGGGCGGTGGCGGCGGTAGAGGGAGGCTTCAGCCAAGGTCGGTCGAGTCTAGCTGTGGCGCCGGGTCGGTCCGAGCGGCGATCTCGCTAGCTCCGCGAACGCGGATCAGGCGCGGACCGCGACGACCTGGGAGTACTCCGCCGGAGCGACCAGCGCCGCGTCGCCGGCTCGATTGGACTCCCGCATGAAGTCCAGCAGGTCCTTCTCCAGCGCCGGCGCGCCCTCGTCGCCCACACGCGCGAACGCCATGATCAAGGGGCCGAAGTAGGCCTTGAAGAACTCCAGCCAGGCCTCCGGTGACTCGTAGCGGAAGTTCCAGAATTCCCGGTCCACCGTGAGCTCGGAGACCCCGTCGCCGAAGAGCTCGCGCAGCCGCTCCTCCGTGCCCCACAGAACTGGCGGCAGGACCCCGGGCGGAGGCGGCGCATGCTCCGCCGTGATCTTGAACATCCCGCCGCCGACCAGCCCGCGGGGCGGCCAGTTCGCCATGCCGATCTTGCCGCCGGAGCAGCAGGCGCGCAGCAGCTCCGAGGCCGTCTGCTCCTGATCGGGCGCGAACATGGCGCCGAAGGTCGAAATGACGACGTCGAACGAGCCGTCGTCGAACGGCAGGTCCTGAGCGTCGCCCTCGACGAACTCGATCTCGAAACGCTCGGCTGCGGCTCGCTCGCGAGCCCGTTCAAGGAGCTCCGGTACGTAGTCGAGGCCGACCGCCTCGGCCCCTCGCCTCGCGGCGGCGATCGCGCCATTGCCGGCGCCACACGCCACGTCGAGGACGCGCTGCCCCGGAAGGACGTCGACCGCCTCGCACAGCTCCTCGGCAACCATCTGCGCGGCGACGCCGATCATGGCGAAGTCGCCCTTCGACCAGACCTGCTGCTGGATCTGGGTCACGGCCTGAAGATCAGGGGCGTCGATCATCTGGTCGCACTATTTCAAGATCGCCACCCCTGTGCCGCTTCAATGGTCCAATGGCAGGTTGGGGGAACGGACTCCGCGGGCGCCTGGTCGGGGCGTCACTTGTGCTCGTCCTGGGCGTGCTCTGCGTCGCCGCCTCGAGCGCGACCGGCATGCGCAGCCAGAAGATCGGCGGCCATCTCTGCAAGACGGTGAACGGCGGCAAGTTCGTCCCCATCCCCGGGTTCCCCGGCGAGAAGATCGACCGGCGGCTGATCCCCGACATTCGGTGGATGAAGCGCAAGTTCGACATCTTCATCACCGACGGCTACTCGCTCGACCCGGTGCACGCAGAGAACGGGGAGCATCCGATCGGCCTCGCGATCGACATCGTCCCCTTCGCCTCGAAGGGCGGCAGCTGGAACGAGATCGGTGAGCTCGCGCACCTCGCCGAGCCGCAGCAGAACGAGCCGATCATGCCGTGGCGCTGGGTGGGCTGGAACGGCGACGCCGGCCACGGGCGCGGCAACCACCTCCACCTCTCGTGGTCGCACTCGCCGAGCGAGCCGGGGCATCCGGCGCGCGTCGTGTACACGCGCAGGTGCCCGAATTCCGGCGACGGCGGTGGTGGAGGACCGTCCGGCGGCGGCAAGCACCGTCACAGCCACAATGGCGGCACCGGCGCCGGGTCGGGTGGCTCGGGCGGCGGGGCGGTGGTAGTGGCTCGAACGGCGGCACCGGTGTCGGCGGCGGCGGCGCCCCGAGCGGCGGCATCTCGCCGAAGGTCGGGAAGCTGGCGCCGGTCGTGCCCGAGGATCGCTGATGCGCTGCGGCCCGGGGTCGTCGTCGCGGACCAAGGCAGGACCGTGCGGCCCGCCGTCGAGAGCAGTCCCCGGGCGCTTGCGTCACGGTTTGGCTCGGGCCAGGCTGGTCCGCGGCACATGCTCGCTACCGCTTAAGGCTGCTTCCTTCCGGATCTGACCTGGTTCGCGGGCGCGCATTGCGCGGGACCTGGCCGTCAGCGCCGCCCGCGACGTACTGACCCCGAAGGCTGCGACCCTCGGACGGGCGTTCAGCCCCGCTAGAGCGGATTGCGGGTGACAGGGCACCGCTACCTCCCCGCCTAGCACGGTCCGCGAGAGATCCTAGAGGACAGCGCCCGCCGGCCGACCGGAGGCTAAGCGGCAGCCGGGCTCGCGAGGGGTCCGACCCGTGCGCGGATCTTGGTCCCCGCGCTCGACGAGCGGATCTGAAGGAGGTCGCAGAAGTGGTTTGCGATCCACAGACCGCGCCCGCCGTGCTTGCCGAAGGAGGGGCGCAGCCGGCCAACCAGGGGATCGGAGATGGTCCCGGCGTCGGCCACCTCGCACACGACGTCCTCGTCCTCGCGCCAGGCGCGTAGAACCCCGCTTCCGCCGCCG
The DNA here is from genome assembly GCA_963829735.1 of uncultured Actinomycetes bacterium. Classification (GTDB taxonomy): domain Bacteria; phylum Actinomycetota; class Thermoleophilia; order Solirubrobacterales; family 70-9; genus AC-56. The sequence goes on along the minus strand of CAWHJT010000017.1, from coordinate 68,060 downwards.
TGGCGCAGCGAGTTGGTCACCAGCTCGTCGACGGCGAGGACCAGCCCCTCAGCGCGGATGGTGCCGAGCGCGTCGGCTGCGGCGCGCTCCACCACGAACCGGCGCGCCGTCTCGAGATCGTCGGGCGAGTCGAACGGAAGCTCCTCAGCGTCCCCCGGCGGATCCGGCAGCGACCCGTCGAAAGGGGCCCCGGTTTCCTGGGGCTCGAGGTAGGCGTTCGACTCGCACCGCGTTCCGTGGTCGTCGATCAGCGGGTGGGTCCGGGCGGCTGCTCGCAGGGTGCCGGGGCGCAGGGTCGCGGCGTCGTAGGGGCACAGGAGCCACCCTGCGGGACCGTCCGCGAAGGCGAGATTGACGAGCGCCTCGTGATGCTCGCATTCGACCACCTCCGGATGAGTGCGCTCCGGCCAGATGGGCTCCGCGACGCCGCGAACGGGGCGTCCGCCGGCCGCACGGCGGGCAATGAAGTCCTCCCATGCGGGGAGCATCAGCGCTGGGTTGCGGCCGAGCTCGTGCATGTCGGCGAAGGTGACGGCGTCGGAGGATCCCCCGAGCCTGCTCCTGAGGAGCTCGATCTTCTCCGGGCTCACCACGACCATCACGGGCTCGTCCGCCGCAAGGCCCTCGCGGATGAACGGCAGGGTTCGGGCCAGGAAGGAGTCCTCTCCGGAATAGAAGAGCACCTCGTGCCGAAAGCCCCGCGCGGCCATCATGTTCCTGTTCCCGCGCAGGAACCAGGCGAAACGGTTGGCTGGTCAGCCGGCCGGACGCGTCGAGAATGCCAGCCGCCAGTCCTCCGACGTCTCTCCGTCGATCGTCAGCCGCCACTCGAACCGGCCTCCCGGGGGCAGGATCAACGGCCCGATGTTGATCGCGAGCGGCACGTCGATCGGTGTCCCCGGCCGCACGCCGACCGGCCTCCCGACCTCGAAGGCGCCCTCGATCGTCACCGGCTCCTCCTCCCCTTCCGGGGTCTCCGCGGAGACGGGCTGGCCGTCGCTGTCGATCAGCTCGAACCGGAACTGGTGCTCGACATTCGTGCGGTCCCACGGGACCTGGATGTACGCTGCGATCGCCGACGCGCTCGGCTCGGGACCGGTGACGGACCAGCCACCTCCCAGGATGTAGAGCTTGCCCTCGACGGCCTGAGCGGCGTCCGCGAGCATCATCGTGACCTTCACGCCGCCATCCTCGCACGGAGCGCAAGCCCGCCGAAGCCGGGTCAACGCAATCCACGCCCGAGGGGTGGACGCAGATTGCAGTGATCCGCTCGCCGCCTATCATCAGGCCCCGTTTCAGGGCGCGTAGCTCAGTGGGAGAGCGCTCGCTTCACACGCGAGAGGTCGCTGGTTCGAAACCAGCCGCGCCCATCGTCCATGACGGGCGACCGGGCTGGTTTCTTCACACCACGCGCCCCCCGGGCTGTGCCTGTCGCAACTCGGTCGGTTTTCTCGGTGAGCGTGGTTTGCAGGTCCGAGCCGGAAGGCTCGTTTGCGAGGTTCGCAACGGCCAGCCGGAATCGGAGTACCGTTGGTCGGGTCATTCGTTAGACGGGTGCTGAACGGCCTGACTTAGACAGCCGCGTTCTGCCCTTGCCGATCTGCTTGGCCTCCGCCTAGCCCAACCCTCGGAGAGGGAGGTCGGAGATGCCTGGACGGCACAAGCAGGATGCGCGGTTTCAACCTCGGGACTCGCGGCACCATCGGTCGGGCATCGGATGGCGCAGCCTGGCAATCGCGGCGACCGTGGTGATCTTCGGGGTCGTGAGCGTCAGCGGGGCAGACGCCTCGGTCTTCAAGCCCGGAGAGAAGATCGGCGACTTCAAGGTGCTGGGTGGGCATTTCAGCCAGCAGGTCAACTACCTCGCTGACTACAAGCTGCAAGACACCGCCAATGCGTGCTACGTCTACAAGTTCAGCGACAAGGGGAACTACAACTACGACCTGACCTTCGACAAGGGACAGGTCTCCCCGCTCAAATACAGTGGGAAGTACTCCTTCGTCGACTTCCGGCACGAGCTCCGCCTCAGCGGCAAGGTCTCGGCAGCGTGGGAGGGGCAGGTTGCAATCCAGCCCGGTCCAGGGTACGACGACAGTTGTGCCCCGCCGGTTCATTTCGGGCACGCCCCCCAGAGCTGCGCTACGACCCTGAAGGGAGTCGACTCGTTTCCGTCCGGCCTCATTCCCACAGATGGCGGCACGGCCTCCCGATCGGGGGATGACGCGGCGCTGGACGGCCCCATCCTGTTTGACCCGCCGTTCGGTTGTCCCAGCGATTCGACCTACGGGATCTTCGCGTTGACCGCCGGGAGCAGCAACGGCATGAGGCAACTCGACAACGCCAAGGTGGGCGACACGGTCAAGCTCAACGCGGACTCGTCCATAACCAGTTCCGATCCGTTGGGCTTCAACGTCCTGTGGAAGTTCACCAGCGGGAGCCAGCACGCAAGCGACAACTGGTCGCTGAAGCTGAAGCGGGTGAAAAAGCGCAGCTGAGGCCTGAACAGATTTCACACGCGAGAGGTCGCTGGTTCGAAACCAGCCGCGCCCATCGTCCATGACGGGCGCCAGGGCTGGTTTCTTCACACCGCTCGCCCTCCGGGCTCACTGGAAACCAGCCGCGCCAGGCGTGGCCCGCCGGCGCTTTAGACTGTCCGCGTCATGGAAGGGAGCCCACGTTCGGGGGGTCGGGGAGTGATGCCGCCTACTCCGGTCGCTGGCGCCGTCAATTTGATCACCCCGTGACGTCCGGGGGAGCAGAAGCGCTCAAGGCGGCGGTGCGCCGCTCGCTTCCGCTGATTCTGGGCCTCATCGTGCTCGGGATCGTGGCGGTGAACGTCTTCGAGCAGATTCGCGGCCCACGATACGAGGCACAGTCGCGCATCCTGATCTCGACCACTCCGCTGTCGAGCATCATCACCGAAACACAACCCGCATTCACCGATCCCCAGCGCGTCCAGCAGACGGCGCTGGCAATCGCCGGCGCGCCTCGTATCTACGCGGTTGCGGCTCGGAGGACCGACGGTAGGTTCGGGGGAAGTGACACGCTGACCTCGGCCACAAGCGCGAGCGGTGACCCGAACAGCGACCTCATCACGTTCACCGCGTCGAGCTCACACCCGGAGACGGCGGTTGGCATCGTCAACGCGGTCGCGAGCGCGTATATCGCGTTCCGCGGGCACCTCGCGACCGCGCGAACACAAGACGCGATCGAAGGGCTCCGGGCTCGGATCTCGACTCTGCCCGCCGACAGCCCGGAGCGAGCCAGTCTCCAGTCGGAGCTGAACAGGCTCAAGGTCCTCGAGGACAACTCGAGCGACGCCGAGCTCATTCAGCGCGCCAGCACCGCCGACAAGACCAGTCCGGCTCCGCTGAGGGACTCCTCGCTCGGCTTCGCGATCGGATTGGTGGTCGCCCTCCTGGTCGTGGCGCTGCGGGAGGCGATCGACACGCGAGTCCGCTCGGAGGGCGACGTCGAGGATCTGCTCGCGGCTCCGGTGCTCGCCAGCGTCCGGCCCCTGCCCCGGAGCACGCGGATGGTCACCTACGGTCGTCACGAGGCGGCTTACGCCGACGCCTACGCGCTGCTCGCCGCGCAGCTTGCGCGAACGCGGTCGGGTGGCGAGGGCGTCGTGCTCGCGGTCACGAGCGCCGTCTCACTCGAGGGAAAGACGACCACGGCCGGCAATCTCGGGGTCTCCGCGGCACGGCGGGGAGCGAAAGTGCTGGTCGCCGACCTCGATTTCCGCAAGCCCGCGCTCGCGGAGCTGTTCGAGCTGCCGAGCAACACCGACGGTGCGCTCCAGGTGATATCCGGCTCGGCTTCGCTCGACAGCGCGCTGTGGTCAGTTTCGCTCGAGGGCCAGCGCCCCAGGGCATCCCGGAACGGCGCAGCGCCGGCCCGCTTCGCCGCGGGGGAGGCGGGTGGGAATGGGCAGGAGCAACCCCTCGGGTCGCTGTCCGTGCTGCCGTCGGGTGGCGTCATCCCGCCGCGCAAAGTGCCCCAGCAGTCGCGCCTGAGCGACCTCGTTCGCGAGATGCGCGCACGGGCCGACCTAGTCATCATCGACACACCGCCGGCTCTACTGACCGTCGAGGTGGCCGAGCTGTCGAAGGTGATCGACCAGGTCCTCGTCGTCGTCCGCCAGGGCCGCGCCTCGCAGCGCAACCTCCGCGCCCTGCGGCGGCAGGCACGCACGTGGCCGGCTGAGCTCACGGGAGCGGTCATGACCGACGTGCGGGCCGAGCGGGAGTACTCCTACTACCGAGGCGGTTAGGCCTTGCGCCTCCTGCGGCCCCCGCTGACAGGCGCCGATCTGGCCCTCGTCCTGCTTGGCGGCGCGGCGATCCTCGCAACCGCCTACCTGTCCGTTCGGGCGGGTGCGGAGATCAGCATCGGTCTGCTGCTGATCGTTGCCCTCTTCATCGCGGCCGTCATCGGCTTCATCTCCTACCCGCACATCGCCGCCGCCGCGACGGTGGCGATGTTCGTGTTCGTCCCGCCGCTCAAGGTGTTCATCTCACCGGAGATCGGCCCCATGAAGGATCTGGTGGTGATCGCTGCCGGGGTTGCCGGCCTGATCCTCTATCTGTTCGAGGGGCGGCGGCTGGACCGTTTGGTTCTCACCCTCGTCCTGCTTCTTCTCGGCCTCTACTTGATCAACGCGGGCGGGAGCCACGGGATCGCGTGGGCTCAAGGCGTCCGCCTCGTCGGCGAGCCGCTGCTGCTCCTGCTGGTGGGACTCATCCTTCCCCGGCCGCGGCGGACGTTCCGATTCGCCATGGGTGCGCTCATCATCAGCTGCTCTATCGCGGCCGCGTACGGGATCCTGCAGCAGATGGTCGGGCCCTACAAACTTGTCAGCTGGGGCTACGAGTGGAATACGCAGGTCCGATTTGCGTACGGTCATCTGCGGAGCATCGGGACCGCGGACGTGCCATTCGACTATGCGGGGTTGCTAGCGCTCGGCGTCGCAGCCGTGTTCTTCTGGCTCCGGCGCGGGGCGCTCGCCTGGGGTGCTTCTCTCCTCATGCTGGGAGGGATGTGGGTCTCGTACGTCCGCATCTCGATTCTGTTCCTCGTCGGCCTGGTTGGGCTGGTTCTCTGGCGCTGGGGGAATGTCACCACCGCGGTGATGGTCGCGATCGCAGTGCTCGTCGCCGGCGGCGTGATACTCGCGCACTCGACGGGGACTGAGGCGAACACCTACGCCATCTCAGGCTCGGGCAGCGCAAGTGGCGTGACTGGATCCACCAATCTGATCCTCAACGGGCGCGTCTCTGCCTGGACCGCCGCGCTCGGTCCCGACCCGGCCGACTGGATCTTGGGTCGCGGGGTCGGCGAGGTCGGAACCGCGGCAGAGCGGGCGACCTATGGGCTGACGCGGAGCGATAACACAACGCCTCCGGCGGGAGCTCGGGCCGTGGACTCGGGCTACCTGGCGACGGTCGCTGACGTGGGACTCGCCGGGCTCGCGTTGCTGCTGGCGCTCTATGGCCGACTGCTGGCGCTGGGCCTGGAGGCGGCGCGAAAACGCAGGGATGCGGGATGGGTCGCGCTCGGCCTGCTCGCAGTGGTGCTGATCGCCTCTCTAACCGGCTCTGCGTTCACCAGCTTTCCCGAGGCGTTCCTCGGCCTGTTCGTAGCGGGCATCGCCCTCGCCGCGGCCCGTGACGAGCCCGATTCCGCACGCGAGTGATCGTCAGGCATCGGTGATCCCATGGTTCGCGTCTGCCTGGTCGGTTTGATCGCCGGCGGACCGGCGGGCATCCCACGCTATGCCGCCGCCCTCGCGAACGCCCTCGACTGCGTGTCGCCGGAGTTCCCGGATCTCTCGCTTCGGCTTCTCACCACCCGGCGCGGCGCACGCCAGGCCGGGGCTCACCGGATCGCCGTCGAACTCGTCCGTGGGCCGTTCGCAGACGCTAACGCCGGCCTTCGGCGAATCGTCGCCGAGCAGGTGGGCGCCCGCGGCTCCGGTGCCGACCTACTGCACTTCTTCGATCTCACCGGGCCGGTGCTTTCGCCCCGGCGCTCGTTCGTGGCCACGATTCACGACGCCGGGGTGCTACACCGCTTCGAGCGAGTGCGAATGGCGCACAAGCGCTTCCTCCAGCCGTGGGCGATTCGCCATGCGAGCGCCGCGGTCGCGGTCTCCGGGTTTGCCAGGGACGAGGCGGTGCGGCTGTTCAACGCCGACGCCAACCGGATCCACGTGATCCACTCGGGACCGGGCCTCGTCACCACAGAGAGCGGCGCGCCTCCGACAGGAGGCGCGCCGTACGTGCTGTACGTCGGCAACTTCGCCGCCAACAAGAACGTTCCCTTCCTCATCCGCGCGTTCGAGGCGGCTGGAATTGACGGAGGCCTGGTCCTCGTCGGCGGCTGCGGTGGGCGGATCGACGAAGTCCGTCGCACGGTCGAGGCGTCGCCGCTGTCCAGCCGCATCGAGCTTCGCCGGGAGGTCTCGGACAGCGACCTGGACCGCCTGTATCGCGGTGCATCCTTCCTCGTGCTCCCATCCCGGTACGAGGGCTTCGGCTTCACCGCGCTGGAGGCGATGGCGCGGGGCTGCCCGGTCCTGGCGAGCGACATCCCAGCGTTGCGAGAGGTCTCGGGTGGCGGCGCACTCTTGCTACCGGTCGACGACCGGGACGCCTGGTCACAGGCCATGCGGCGCCTGTCGTCGGACCAGGTGCTTCGGGACGAGCTTCGTCGCCGCGGGCAGGAGACGGTACTCCGGTACTCCTGGGAGGGGGCGGCAAGAGACGTCTGCCGGCTGTTCCTCCGGGTGGGAGGCGCGAAGCCCTAGTGCGGATCCTGATGGTCAGCGCGCACGGAGCCGATCCGACCTTTGGTGGGGCGGAACGCTACGTGCGCGAGCTGGTCTCGGGGATGAGCGCCCGCGGGCACGAGGTCAGGGTGCTGAGCGCCTTTCCGCAGCGAGGGGATCCGGGCGTCGAGACTCATGTGCTTCACCTGAAGGACTGGAGAGACGACACCGTGCGCCGACTGCGCAACCACGTTGGCGACATCGCCTCGGCGCCGTGGTCGCGTCTAGCGGCCCTGATCGAAGAATTCCGCGCCGAGCTCGTCCACACGAACAACCTGCCGGGCATCGGTACCGGTATCTGGGAGGTGGCACGTCGCGCGCGGATCCCGGTCGTCCACACGTTTCATGACCACTACCTGCTCTGCCCCCGGACGACACTCGTGCGGCGCGACGGCTCACCGTGCACTCCGCACCGGCTCCTGTGCGGTGCCCGCACGCGCCGTCTTGCCCGCTGGTGCCAAGCCGTGCGCGCTCTACTCGGTCCGTCCGAGTACATCCTTGGCATGCACCGGGGACTGTTCCCGCCTATCCCGGAGCACATCGTCCCTCCTCCGTTGAGGCCATTGCGCGGATCGCCGGCGACGCCGGTCCGAACGCCTCCCAGGACGCTCGGCTACATGGGAATGCTGACGCCGGTCAAGGGCATCCGGCTCCTGCTCGCAGCGGCACCGGCGCTTGCTGCGCAGGGATTCAGAGTGCGTGTCGCCGGCGACGGCCCCCTTCGCCGCGAGGTGGAGGCGGCGGAGCACATCCGTTACGAGGGATGGCTGCATGGAGAGAGCCTGGCTTCGTTCATGGACGCTTGCGACATAGGGCTGGTGCCCTCCGTCTACAACGACGTCGGCCCGTTCGTCATTTCGGACTGGCTGAGCGGCGGCCGGCCCGTGCTCGCCACCAATCGTGGCGGCCTGATCGAGGCTGAGCGCCGTGGGGGGGTGATGATGTTCGGCGAATCGCCGGGGGCGCTCCTGCAGGCTGCGCTGCGCCTCCGCGACGTGGACCGGTGGCCTGAGCTCGTCGCGACGCTGCCCACCGTGGATGGCCACGCGGACGTCGAGCGCTGGCTCGACGAGCACGAGGCGGCCTACGTCGCAGCCGTGGGACCGGCAAGCAGGCGAGCCGCATGATCGACACGCACTGTGCCACCTGCTGCCCGCGATCGACGACGGGCCGACAAGGCTCGTTCGCCTCATCGAGGCGAATCCCGCGGACATCGCCCGTGGCGGCTAACTCCTCAGGTCGAGAGGCTCATCGTCGCGCAGGAACCGGACGAGACCCTCCCCACCGGGAACGCGGCCGAAGTGCACGAGCGCAATGTACGCAGCGAGAGCAAGCAGAGCGGCGGGTATCCACGGCATCACAGCCCAGGTTCCGAGCCCGACGGCGGCGGCAACCGTCCCTGCGAGGGCGCCTTTGACGGCAACCCCGACCGGGAGCGGGCCGCAGCCGATCCTGGTCGCCAGACGTCCCCAGAGGATGGCTGCCACAACGAGCTCGGTCGCGAGCGTCGCCCACGCGGCGCCCTCATATGAGAACGCCGGTATCAGGGCTATGTTCATCGCGAAGTTGGCAACTAGCCCGCAGAGCGCGGCGATCGCGTAGAGAACGTTCCGCTTCATCGCCGCGAACGCCATCACCGCGAGGGTCGTAAAGAACGCCACGCACTCACCCGCGATCACCAGGCGCGTAGCATCGCCTGCCGCCTCATAACCGTGGCCGTACAGCAGGCCGATGGCGGGGGTCGCAAAGATGAGAAAAAGCATCAGGACGAGCACTGCGACCAGATACAGAGCGGTGCCGGCCCTGCGCACCGTTGCGCGGAAGGCGGGTGGATTGCCAGACCAGTGGCGGACCAGGATGCTCACCAGGGGCGCCGCCATCGCCCACGGCACGAATTGAACTATCCCCGCGAACTTGTACGCGATCCCGTAGGCACCGACAGCGCCGTACGTATCGAGCTTCGAGAGCATCACCGTGTCGAGGCTGTAGTAGACGGCCGCCAGGCTCGTGCCGATCGCCAGAGGAATGGCTTCGCGCAGTATCGGCAGCCACCGCTTCGCCTCGGCGACGTACCGGATTCGCTGCAGGGGCCGCAGCCACCTGACCTTCAGCGACAGCGCGACGATCTCACAGAGCACAGCCGGGATGGTGAACAGCACGAGCGTTGAGCCGACGATGGCCAGGACAGCGGTGAGGATGAACTGCGCCAACCGGCCAAGCGCGGCAGCGAGGGCGACCCTATCCATCTGCAGATGCGCTTGGTAAACGGCCTCGTAGGCATTAGAGGGAGTCGCCAACAGGAGCCCGATGCCGCCGACTGCAGTCGCCTGCACCACGACGGACGGGTAGCCCGCGAGCACTACGAACGCCAGGGCGACGCAGTAGGCAAGGAGGCCGAGGAGACTGCGCAGGGCCAAATAGGAACCAGCGAATCGGTCGGCGTCCTCCCTGAGCAGCCCGTGGATCGCGATCCGGTTGCTCACGACGTCGCCCACCACGGAGACGATCGCGAGGAAGCTGAAGACGAAGCTGAACTTGCCCCATCCGTCGGGCGAGAGGTTGCGGACGATGAGGATCGTCCCGGCCCAGCCGAGCGCCGCGGCCACGAGTCGGCCGCCAAAGAGCACGCCCGTGTTGGCCATGAGGCCCTTCTGCCGACGTGGTGAACGTTTCTGCGGAACGGTCAGCCGAACTGGCGGGCTTGGTTGCTCAGTTCGTGCACTCACGCGGCGATCCGACTGCATCCGATTGACAACGAGATTCCGCCTTCTAAGTCGAGCCAGGGAGGTGGGAGCCAGCTATTGCCTGCGAGCGAGCGCGGTATCGGCAACGAGCTGGAACAAGGCCTCCTGGAAGCGGTCCACGTGCCATCGCTCCGCGTGCCTGCGGATCGCTGTCGGGTCGTAGGCGTTCGGATCGAACTCCTCCACTGCATTCCGCAGGCACTCGGAGGTCTGCGCCCGGAAGAACTCACCCGTCATGCCACCGACCACGGTCTCCAACGCACCACCGCCCGCGAATGCGAGAACTGGACGACCGCAAGCCATAGTCTCCAGCGGAATCATCCCGAAGTCGTCTGCGCTTGGAAAGATGGTCGCCGCACATCGCTGCATTAACTGCACGAGGTCTTCGTCATCAAGGTGGCCAACGAACTCGATGTTGGAACCCGCTCGCTCCTTGAGATTCCGGTAGGCAGGGCCGTCGCCAGCAACGAGTAGCCGGTCAGGTAGACCTCGGAAGGTGTCGATCACGATCCCCGGCTGCTTGTACGGTTCTACGAGCCGACCGCAAAACAGGTAATAACCATCATGACCCGGCGCAACCGACGGTCGGAAGACCCGACAATCGACTGGGGGGTTAATCACTGCTGCGTCGCGTCCGTAGGCTCGTTCGATCTGAGCCGCGACGTACTGTGAGTTCGCGACGTAGCAATCGACGCGGTCGGCCGCACGACGATCCACCGCCCGCATGGCCCCTGCCATGCCTCCGATGATGCGGGCCCGCACACTCCCGCGTCCTATCTGTCCTGCGTACTCGTCTGTCATCGACCAGGCGAATCGCAGTGGGCTGTGGCAGTAGCAAACTTGTGGCGCATCGTTCTCTGTCCGAAATCCGTGGGCGAATGCGTAGCTGAAGGTGAGCAAGACGTCCGCGTCAGGCAGACGTCGAAGAGTCACGAGCGCTGGATAGATGGGCGCAAGGGCCCTGTAATGGCGGAGGAGAACTTCACTGTCGGGAAGCAACGTATGAAACCGATCGACGACGCCCATGCGCCTCGCCACGGTGCGACGCCCGGCGATGGCCCATACCGGAGCGTCGGGGAAACTGGCGGCCGCTGTCGCCAGGATTCGCTCGGCACCACCGTATGTCTCCGCGAAGTCGTGGGCGATCACGAGGCGCGGCCGCTCACGGGGCGCCGCATCCACTCCAGGTGCCTCCGAGCGATCGTCCAATCGGATCTCGTCTCGTGACGGCACTGCCGCGTGCCGAACCCGAGGACCTGGGCGGAGCGGCAGCGGACCGATCAGTACGCTCCCCTCCCGCTCAGCACCACACCCGCGGTCCGGAGCAGAATCGTCAGATCCATCCACAACGACCTGTTGTGGATGTAGTAGACGTCCAGCTCCACCAACTCGTCGAAGTCGATGTCACTGCGGCCGGCCACCTGCCAGAGCCCGGTGATGCCGGGCTTGATCGTCAGCCGCCGGCGCTGCTCGCCGTTGTACATGGCGACTTCCGAGGGCAGCGGCGGCCGTGGGCCGATCAGGGTCATGTCGCCTTTCAGCACGTTGATGATCTGGGGCAGCTCATCTAGGCTCGTCCTGCGAATGAAGCGACCGACCGGGGTGACGCGTGGATCCTCTCTTATCTTGAACACGGGACCGTCGGATTCGTTGTAGCGCTGAAGCTTTGCCTGATCCCGCTCGGCGCCGCGGACCATGCTCCGGAACTTGAGCATCTCGAACTCACGTCCGTCGAGGCCGACGCGTCGCTGGCGGAAGAGGACCGGTCTTCCCATGGTGCCCACGATCGCGATCGCGATCGCGAGCATGACTGGCGCCGTGATCAGGGTCCCCGCGACCGTGAGGGCTCGCTCCACCGCGTACTTGATCTTGAACCGCCAGTCGCTGGGACTCGACGGGTAGATACTGAGCAGGGGAAGCCCGCCGACCCGCGCGACACTGATCCGGTCGGGCATGTCGTCGAACAGGCGCGGGACCACAGAAACCGAGACGCCCAGCCGTCCGAGGCGGCGCAGCATGTCGTGCTCCTCTGACGGCGAGGCCGGCGAGAAGCTCAAAATTGCGTGCTCGACGCCCCGCGAGCGAGCCAGCGACTCGAGCTGAGACGGCGGCCCGAGCACGGGACAGCCGTGGATCTGGCCGGCTGCCAGCGGATTCGCGTCGATAAAGCCGACTGGTCGCAGGCCCAGTCGCGGACGCTCCACGAGCCGACGCGCGAGCAGACAGCCAACCTGGTCGGCGCCGACAATGAGTGTGGGGGCGCCCGCACCGGTTCTCGAGAGTAGACCGATCGCCGCCCTGCCCGCGATCAGGAATGCAATCACGAGAGCCAACTCGACCACGACGGCTGTAGATGCCGAACGAGAGTCGGCGCCTGTGCACAGCTGAGCAAAGCCGACGGTAATGGCCGCTGCAGCGCTCGCGAAAACGACGGTCCGCAATTCCTCGAGGAAGCTCACCCCGACGCGAGGTCGGTACGTGCCCCTCACGGCGAGCAGAGCCAGGGTCAGCGCCGGAAGCGCAGCCAGCCATAGACCCCCGTCGCTCACCTTTGCGCTTGTGTGCGCGCTAGCCACGGCCGTGGCGAACGCCAGGCCGAGCATGGTTGCGTCGACAAGGAAGTCGCGCCGCGCGCGCCGCGCGCGCCCGCGCGGCACCACCGATTGCACCAGCGCATTGGAGTCAACCCGCGCCGTGCCAGTGGCGACGCTCACGCGAGATCTGGGGTCGGCCGCGATCGCCAACGCTATGCCCTTCTTGCGGCCCTCCAGGGCACTCATCTGGCCTTCCTTGAAGACACCTAGCGGGGAGCGCAGTGTTCCCGCTTTTGGGCGAGACGCAGTTCCTGGACGAAACTCTATCCGGTTCTCCGCCTCGTGCAAGTGCGGATCGCGAGGCCGATTCGCGACACCGGGTGACGACGCAGGGCGACCCCTATTCGCAGCCGTTCCGCGCTATCAGCGGAAGTTCCCTCGACTGCTCAGGAGCGGCGATCTTGGTCGAGGTCCCTGTATCGCTGTGCACGCCGCCGCCGGTCGGCGCGGTGCTGTAGCCGACCGGCGCCGTTGCCCTTCAGGGTGACGTGGGAGGAGACGTCGAGGTCGCCGGTCATTCCCTGGCCATCGCCTGCGGGGGCCGATCGAGACTCAGGAACATGACCGGGTTCATCACTCATCTTGCTTCGTCGATCCCTGAGGCCGCCGCCTGCTCGGCATGGGCGTCGGGCTGAGCGTCTTATGATGCCGCCCGCGTGGGGCCCGGCTGGTGAACCTGTTCTTGATGGGCGCGATCGTCGTCGCGGGGGTGGCGGCCAGCGTCGCCGTGATGTTGGTCGTTCGCCGCAGCATCCACAACGAGGCGACGCTGCGCGAGCTCGCGAGACCCCAGGGGCAGCGTCGTGGTGCAGCGTGGCCCCGTGGCGGCCGTCGCCGCCTGGCGACGGCGAGCCTGCTGCTCGTCATATTTCTCGACTGGCCCTTCGAGGGCCAGGCCGGAAGCCTCGAACCTATCCAGATGGAGCGAGCCATCTCGACGCTGGAGCAGCAGCAGCACGTTGACTCCGCGCCGTGTACTCCGACCGGTGATCCGCTGAGGGCATGACGTGCTTTTCGCGGTTCGACTCGAGCATGGCGGTCCCTGGGATTGGTCTCGGGGCCTGCGCGAGCAGGAAGGTTGGGAGGAGCACGCGCGGTTCATGGATTCGCTCGTCGACGACGGGTTCATCCTGCTCGGCGGGCCGCTGGCGGGCGACCGCGACGTGCTTCAGATCGTCGATGCGCCCTCCGAGGAGGCGGTGCGCGAGCGGCTCGCGCAGGACAATTGGCACCGGAACGGGATGCTGCGGATCACGAGCATCGAGGCCTGGACGGTGCTCCTGGACGGGCTGGGAGTGGAGCAGTGAAGGTCATCCGGTCCAGCGAGCTCGAGCCGATCGTCCCGCCCGACGGCTCCGAGGTTCGCGAGATCGCCAGGCCGCCGGACACCGCCCGGAACCAGTCGCTCGCGGAGGCCCGGATCCCGCCCGGAGGCGAGACGAGGGAGCACCTTCACCGGGCCTCGGAGGAGATCTACCACTTCCTCTCGGGCGAGGGCCGGATGCGATTGGGCGACGAGGAGAGCGCGGTCCGACCCGGTGAGACCGTTGTGATCCCGCCCGGCACTCGGCACAAGCTGCGGAACTCCGGCAGCGAGCCCCTGGTCCTGCTCAGCTGCTCGTCGCCGCCCTACTACGACGAGGACACGATTCTGACCGAGTAGCCGCCTCCCCTCGGCGGACCCGTGGCGAGGGCTCGAGCCTGGACTTTGGCACGCATACGGAAACAAACTCCAGTCTCGAACGAGGATCGTGACCCCACCTGCATGCGAGCGGGGTCCGCCCCTAGCCGCCGAGCTCCGGGGGCAGGGCCTTCGGGCCGTCGGGTTACGGTATTGAGCACGCCCATCTGGTTCGACGGCCGCCAGTGGGCGTCGGATGCGTAGAGCACGCGGAAGCCGGTCATCGCCGCCCGGCGGACGGTTACTTCTTGACGCGGAAGCTGCCGCGCATGAACGGGTGGACGCGGCAGAAGTACGTGTAGGTGCCGGGCTGCAGGTTGCTCGGCGTCTTCCAGGTGATGCTGCCAGTGGCCGGCGCGCTGAACGGAGCGTTCGTGCCGAGCTGCCCGGAGTCGAACTGCGTCGAGCCGTTGGCGATCGGGTAGGCGATGCCGGTGTCGCGGTTACACGGCTGCTTGCAGGCCGTGACCGTGTGCCAGGTGCTGGGGGTCGTGGCGTCGTCCAGGTTCTTGAACGTCAGCTGCTGTCCCGGGTGGACCACCGGCGGTCGTCCGGCGGCGCCGGAGGCATGCAGATCACCCTGGGAGTACAGGTAGCCCTGGATGTTCACCGGGCGGCCGGTCATGAACGGCCCGTCCGGGAGCTTGAGCGCATCCGGCATCTCCGTCGGCCCGCCGCCGTGGTGGCGGTTCTCGTACAGGTGACTGTGTGTCAGGCTGCTGGTTCTGCGGGATGTTCTTGCTGAAGTCGCTCACCCCGCCCACGTCCGTGCCGTTGTACACGGCCACAGGCATGATTCCCATCACCTCGTACCAGCTCGCCCGACTGGTGTCGTACGTCGAGTGGACGCTCAACTTGTCTCCGGCGGGCACTCTCACCCGCCAGTCCCTTGGCGTTGCCCCCATTGCGACGTCCCACGAGACCTCGCCCGCCGGCTCGTAGTAGTGGGCCTTCGACGTGAAGAGAGTGTTGCGCCGGTCGCCGCGCCGGACCCTGAGCGTCGTGTTGAGGCCGCCGGGGTGGAGATGGCCCGCGGTCTCGATCAGCGTCACCGGGTGACTGGGCGTCCAGGTCTGATTCGGGCTGATCAGCTGGCGCTGTGAGCCCTTGGCCTGATCGGGGAACCTGTACTTGCCGTTCTTGCCCCACCCCTTGAGCGCGTTGAAGACGGGGTAGATCTGGCTCGAGATGCCCACCCTCGGCTGCGGCCCGGCGACGGACATCCACTTGGTCTGGATCGTGTGCATGTTGGCGGCCGCGGGTGAGCTGTCCGGGACGAAATCGATCCTCCACACGATGTCGACGTGCGCCTGCTGGCCGACGAGGTCGTGGAGCATGTCGTTGAGGTACCACTTGTCGGTCGGCAGGCTTCGCCAGCCGAACCCGCGCGGTGCCTGGACGATCGTCTTCTCCTCACCGACCGCGAACTGGGGGTTGCCGTTGACGACCCAGACCGCGTGATGGAGGTGCAGCACGTCCACCCGGGGCACCGTGCCGTTGGTGTAGACCAGCTCGGGGTCGAAGCGCGTGATGTAGCCGGGCTGCTTCGGCAGAAGGTTCGTGGCGTGGAGCCGGATGACGTTCTGCCCCGGGCTGACGGTGGCCGGCACGCAGTAGGTGATGTGCTGGACGCCCGTGGTAGTCGACGTGCGGGCGTCTGATTGGGCTTGTTCTTGATCGGCGGGCACTTCGACCCAGCGGGGGCGGTGTACGAGGCGGTGCCGGCCGTGTACGGATTCGCGGCGCTCGCGCTCGAGCCAGCAGCAGGAATGCGGACACGGCAAGCACAAGAGCCGTAACGGCGCTCCCCAGCACCCCTCGCTTCCCTGCGGAGACGGGCATCGATCGGCAAAGCTAACAGGTGGCAGAGCGCACAAGCGGCTCGGGCGCCGCCAGTGCGCCGATTACGATCCGCGCGATGGGGCTGCCCAGCACCACGCTGACCACGGGCCAGCGCGATCGTTTCCATGATCGCGCTCGCCTCGTCTCGGTGTCGGACTTCGTCTTCACCGGCTTTTGGGACCGAACGCGATGGCCACCTCGGTGATCGCCGACGTTCTGGTGCTGGTCGTCGGCGTCGCCGTCGTCAACGAGTTCCTCACCGCGCGGGCTCGCCGGGAGTGGCGCCTGCTGTCCGACTACGGGCTGGTCGAGCTGGGTGAGATCGCACGGCACACCTGGGTGATGCTCGCGCAGTCCGACGGGCGTCGGCAAGCGCGAATCGCTGACGCTCAACGAGCTGCGCGACCTCGTCCGCTCGCCGGAGGGTGAGAGGACGGTCCGGGAATTGGCGCTCGCGGCGACCACTGATGATGCGGGTCGCCGGTCGCTCCACGAGCTGGTCTCGGGGCTCGCCGACGAGGCGCGCGCAACGCTCGGCCGATGGGCGCCGATCCTGCTCGAGACTGATCTCCCGCGGGTCATCACCCGGTTCGTCCGGCTCCAGGTGCGGCTCACACGCCTGCAGACGGTCCTCTGGGAGGACGCGCAGAACTGGCGCCCGAGCTACGAGGGATCGGGCGACAACGAATGGATCGCCGAGCGCGTCGCCAACGTGATCCATCTGGGCTCAGGGCTCGACCTCGAGCTCCTGGACCTGGTCGAGCACCCCGACCGCTGGGGCTGGGGCGCCGCACGCGAAGGCAGTGGAGCCCGAGTCCGAGCCGCGGTGAGCGTCCTTAGGCGGTCGCGAAGCGCTCGGCCGCGCGGGCTCTCGCCTTCGCCGCCTCGACCTCGCGGTCCTTCGGCGGCGCGGACGTCACCAGCCGATCGAGCAGCTCAGCCGAGACCCGGGCGACCTCGTCGACGGCCTCCTCGAACGCCTCGGCGTTCGCCTGTGAGGGCTTGCTGAAGCCGCTGATCTTGCGGACGTACTGAAGCGAGGCGGCGCGGATCTCCTCCTCGGTCGCCGGCGGGCTCGTAGTTGTAGAGGGTGCGGATGTTGCGGCACATGGGGACTCCTTCGGAATTCGAGAGGCGGCGGCTATGCCGCCGCAATTTTTCTGGCAGGTCGAAGTTCTCGAAAGCCGCCTGCAGGCGGCTCTCGTCGGTCGGCTGCTCCGGCATTCGGGCCATCGACTCCCGGTCGGGGTTCTCGATCGAACGGACGATGAACGCGGTCACGTCGCTGATCTGGCGACCGCGAAGCGTGAGGATGTTGAGCGCGAACGGCAGGTAGGCGTCGGAGTCCGGGTCCCAGCTGTAGAAGGCGAGGGCGGGCTGGCCGTTGGCACGAACCGGTAGCGGCTTCCAGTCCCAATCGCCGGACAGGGGCGAGCGGGTGAGCCACTCGCTGATCTCCTCGCGGCCGCCGTACCAGGTCGACATCGGGGGCATCGAGAACGCCGCGTCCTCGGTGAGCATCCCGACCACCGCCTGCACGTCGCCGCGCTGCCATGCGTCGACGTAGGCGTCGACGACCTCGCGAACTCCGTCGTCCCCGAGGGCGCGCGCGGTTTCCTGCTGGGTCTGCTCGGGCAGGCGGTCGTCCACTGCGGCACGTGCCCGTTGAAGCGCGCTGTTCACCGAGGCCGTGGTTGTGTCCAGCGTCTCGGCCGCCTCCTTGGCCGAGAAACCGAGGACCTCGCGGAGGATCAGGACGGCACGCTGGTTGGGGGGGAGGTGCTGGAGCGCGGCGACGAACGCCAGCTCGACGCTCTCGCGCAACTCGTACCGGGCCTCGGGGCCCGCCAGCCCGTCCTCCACCCCGAACCGCTCGTCCGCGTAGGGCTCGACCCAGACCGACTCCACCAGCGGATCGCCCGGGCCCTCGTGGGGGTCGGCCGCCGGGCCGTAATCGATTGGCAGGACGCGCTTCGGCCGCTTCTCGAGCATCGTGAGCGAGGCGTTGGTCGCGATGCGGTAGAGCCACGAGCGAAGCGAGCTACGTCCCTCGAACTTCGCCAGTCCCTTCCACGCGCGGAGCAGCGTCTCCTGGAGGGCGTCCTCGGCGTCGTGGACCGAGCCGAGCATCCGGTAGCAGTGCGCGTGGAGCTCGCCCCGGTAGGGATCGACGAGGCGCTGGAACGCGCCCTCGTCTCCCTCGCGGGCCGCCGCGAGGAGCTCGCGCTCCTCCGCCGGCGAGCTTGTCTCGTATGAGGCCATCCCTCTCGCAGATTAGACAGCGGGAACGCGTCAAAGCTCATCGGCCCCGATTAGTTTCGTGCCCGCGCTCCGGTCTAAGTGACAGGGCATGCTGCGAAGAGAGAGCAATCCCGTCGTCCATCTGGAGCTTCACACTGGCGACCTGACCGCCGCCTGCGAGTTCTATGCGCACCTGTGCGGGTGGCGCGCGGAGCGGATCGATGCCGACTGCGGGTCGTACCTCGCACTCGAGATGGGAAACGGCCTCGGGGGCGGCGTCGTGGAGTGCGAGACGCGTCGACCCCTGTGGCTACCCTACGTCGAGGTCGCCGAGATCTCCGGCGCCACGGAACGGGCTCGCGACCTGGGTGCGGGCGTGTTGCTGGAACCCCGCGAGGGGCCGGCCGGGTGGCGAAGCGTTGTCGCAGCCCCGGCGGGCGGCGAGATCGCCTTCTGGCAGTCGAAGTAAGCAGGACCGATGAATTCGGCGGCGCCTGCCGGTCTCAACCGGAAATGGCGACCGCGAAGGAGGCAAACGGATGGCTGAGCAGGCGCTCATGAACGGACAGCACGAATCGGCGGCGAGCCGGAGACCGGCGCTGGATGGCGCTGTACGTGCTGTGCGTCGGAATGCTCATGATCGTCCTCGACGTCACCGTCGTGAACGTCGCGCTGCCCTCGATCCAGAACGACCTGGGCTTCTCGCAGTCGAGCCTCGCGTGGGTGGTCAACGCCTACCTGATCACCTTCGGTGGCCTGCTCCTGCTCGCCGGGCGCTTCGGCGACATCCTCGGCCGGAAGAACATCTTCATGGCGGGCCTGACCCTGTTCACCCTCGCGTCCCTGTTCTGCGGCATCGCGCAGAGCCAGGAGATGCTCGTCATCGGCCGCTTCATCCAGGGGATCGGCGGCGCGATGACGTCAGCGGTGATCCTGGGGATGATCGTCGTGATGTTCCCCGAGCCACGCGAGCAGGCGAAGGCGATCGGCGTCTACGGGTTCGTCGCCTCAGCCGGCGGCTCCGTCGGCCTGCTGGCGGGCGGCGTCCTGACCCAGTCGATCAACTGGCACTGGATCTTCTTCATCAACGTCCCGATCGCGATCTTCACCGGGCTTGCCGCGATGCGCCTGCTCGAGCGGGACAGGGGCATCGGCTTCGGCGGCGGGACGGACGTCCCGGGAGCGGTGCTGATCACCACCTCGCTCATGCTGGGCGTCTACACGATCGTCAAGCCGGCGGCCGAGCAGGGTTGGGGGTCCAGCACGACCCTGCTCCTGGGAGCCGGATCGGCCGCGCTGCTCGTCGCCTTCGTGGGCTGGGAGTCGAGGTTCCGCAATCCGCTGATCCCGCTGCGGCTCTTCCGCTCGCGAAATGTCTCAGGGGCCAACGTCATCCAGGCGCTGATGGTGGCCGGGATGTTCGGCCTGTTCTTCCTCGGATCGCTCTACCTCGAGAAGGTCCTGGGCTACGACCCGCTCGAGATCGGGCTCGCGTTCCTCCCCACCACGCTGATCATGGGAACGCTCTCCTTCAAGTACACGGAGCCGCTCATCACCCGGTTCGGCGCGAGAAGGGCCCTGCTCAGCGGCCTGGTGCTGATCGCGGTCGGCCTTGCCCTGTTCACGCAGGCGCCCGTGGACGGCAGCTACGTCGCGAACGTCCTGCCGCCGCTGGTCCTGCTGGGAATCGGGATCGGCGTCTCGTTCCCCTCACTGATGACGCTCGCGATGTCGGGCGCCACGCAACAGGACGCCGGGCTCGCCTCCGGGCTGGTCAACACCACGGCTCAGGTCGGAGGCGCGCTGGGGCTCGCGGTGCTGGCGACCCTGTCCGCCACCCGCACCAACAACCTGATCGCGGAGGGCCAGTCGACCGCGGCCGCGCTGACCAGCGGTTACCACCTCGCGTTCCTGATCGGGGCGATCCTCGTCGCGGCGGCGTTCGTGATCGGGATCACCGTGCTGCAGTCCGAGGAGCGCGCGGCCGAGGCCGCAGGGGTGCCCGCCGAGCAGGCGGAGGGCGAGCCCGCCTACTCCGAGAGCTGCTAGTCAGAAGAGTTCGGCGCAGAACGAGGAGCACATGCAGGGAGTCGTCGAGGCGGCGAAGGGCCACGGCCTGATCGCACACCGGTTCTACGGGTCGGACGACGACAAGATCCTGGTCGCCGACGAGTGGCCCGACCCAGAGAGCTTCCAGGCGTTCTTCGCCGAGCAGCAGCCTCAGATCGAGCCGATCATGGGAGCGGCCGGCGTCACGAGCGAACCGGACGTCACCTTCTGGCGCAAGCTCGACGCGCGCGACGAATACGGCTGGGCCTGACGCGGCGGACGTCTGTTCAGCGCGAACCTAAATTTCCGCGGCAGGCCCTGCGGTCGCGGATAGGATCGCGCGAGTCGTCGACCTGACAATCCGATTGGGGGATTCAGTAATGAGGAATTGCCAGTGGCTGCTCGCCGGCCTCGCACTCGTAGCGGCGGGGCTCATCGCGGGATGCGGCGGAAGCAGCAGTAGCAGCACGGGAGCCGTGACCGGAACGGTCAGCGGGCCGAACGGCTCCGCGACCGTGACCGGGACTACGACCTCCGCATCGGGTCAGGCAACGCCGACCGACGTCTACAACGCGTGCCTCGACGCGGTCAAGGGGACCGCCGCCGAGTCTGCCGGCCAGCAGGCGTGCGCGCGGGCCCGCGACGCGTTCGAGCAGTGCACGACGCAGGCGTCGAACCAGCCCGAGGGAGCCGCGCGCAATACGGCCCTGAAGGCCTGTCAGGAGGCGGCCAACCAGGCCACGGCCGCGCTCAAGTCCGCGCCCTAACCGAGCCCGGCCCTCCCTGGGCCGTCATAAAGCCACCGATGGTGATCACGATCGCGGCGAGCAGCGCGAGGTAGACCCCTATCTTGCGGTCGGCTCCCGGCGGGAAGTCGATGAACGCGAGCCAGATCAGGAGCACGGTGGCGACGCCTCCGAGCAGGGCGGCGGCGCCCGACATCGTCACCCCCGGGACGAGCAGGGCGCGGGTATTGGGAAGCGCAGCAGCCACGGCCACCATCGCGGTGATCAACAGGTAGACGTCCATGGTCGTCTGTCCCCCCCAACCGGTGAGGTTCGCCCCCGCCTCGCCGAACCACGGCAGGAACAGGAAGCCGAACAAGGCCAGGCCCCCGATCCCGGCGACGAGCTTCCCCTGTCGCGCTCTGACTGGGTCCATGTCTCCCCCTCGGTTGACGTTCGCGGACGGCGCAACGATCTCATATGTATCTGACGCTCAATCCGGGTCGGAGAGCTGACGCCCGTACGGCCCGCGACCGGCCACGCACGCGGCCCCGCAGCGGGCACCCAGCGTTAGAGCCTGGGCGGGCGGGCGCCCGTCAGCGAGCCCGTACGTGAGCCCGGCGGCGAAGCAGTCGCCCGCGCCGTAGGTGTCGAGCGGCGGCCCGGGCAGCGGAGCGGCCTGCCAATGAGCCGTCGTCCCGTCGGCCTCCTCGAGCGAGCCGCCGGAGGCGCCGTCGGTCCGGGCGATGAGTCGCGGCGACGGCTGGATGCCCCCGGTCACGTAACGCTCTCCAGCGTCGTTGGCGCTCGCAACCAGCATGTCGAGCTCCACGCCCGCGGCGGCGAGAGCATCGATCGCGCGGACGGTTGCCACGAGCGTCCGGGCTTGCCTCGCCCGGCGAACGGCCGCCGCGTCGCCCGCCGTGAAGTAGACGGCGTCCGCGCCCTCGAGCTCACGCCACGGCAGGTCGTCCTCGCCCCGCGGGCCCATCCGGTCGCCGATGACCGTGATCGTGCGTTCGGCGCTCGCGTCCACGTGGACGAAGGCGCGGCGCTGCGGCTCGGCCCGCCACGCCGCCTCCACCCGCACCCCGTGCCGCTCGAGCTCGCGCTTGGCCCGATGCCCGAGCTCGTCATCGCCCAGCGCGGTCACGAAGAGGCACTCGCCTGCAAGCCGGGCGAGCTGCACGGCGGCCACGGCTCCGCCCCCGCCCGGCTCCTCGTTCGATTCCAGGGCGTGCACGATCTCACCGGCGATCGGGACGCTCTCGACGACCGCCAGCTCCATCCACTCCACGTGCCCGACGACCGCGACCCGCAATTGAGGGCTCAGTCCTCGAGCACCGTCACCGAGAAGGACGCGCGGTAGGTCTCCCCGGGGCTCGTGAGCTGCAGCTGCGACCCGCCGGTGACGAGCGAGTTGGTGGGAGCGGTCATCGGCTCGAGGGCGATCACGTCGTCATCGGCCGGCGCGTAGACCTGCGCGTACGGGTACCCGGAGTCGAACGCGACCTCGATCCGCGTGCCGCCGCCGGCCACGGCGAAGCGCTCGCCCGGCAGCGGGGCGGTGTAGGCATCGTCGAAGGTCCTCGTCCCGAGCGGGCCGGACTCGACCTCCACGGCCTCCCGATCCCCCGTCGGAAGCATCCGGTCGTCGAGGAGCAGGCGCTCGCGGACCGGGATCTCGACCTCCCACGCAGTGCGGTCGGCGCCGGGAACTCGGAAGTACGGGTGGAAGCCGAAGGAGATCGGGACCCGGACCTCCCCGGTGGCCTTCACGGTGGTCGCGATCGTGAGCACCGAGCCAGCGAGGTCCACGCCGATCTCGATCTCGTGTGGGAACGGGAACGCGCGCAGAAGGCCCTCCTGCGCGGCAAAGTCGCAGAGCGCCGTGAGCGTTCCGCCATCGTCCGTTGGCTCGCGGTCGCTTACGGCCCAGGCAGGTGCAGCGGAGAGAAGGCCGTGGATGGGGAGCCCGTTGGGGTCGGTGCCCGCCGGCGGCTCCGCGGCATCGATGTCGACCTGGAGGCCTGCGACCTCGAACCGCCGGGCTCCGAGCCGGTTTGCCCACGGATGGAGCAGGGGAATGCCCATCGTGGAGCGACTGGCGACGTACCGCGCCAGCCCGCCCCGCTGCCCCAGCAGCTCGGCGCCCCTATGTGTGAGCGAGCAGCCCACCATCCCGGCCGCGGGGACGAAGGTCGCCTCGATCTCGTGATCCGGCGCCGAAAGCGTGATGGCCTCGAACCCGTCGATGGCCCGCTCGTCGATCATCACGGCTTGGGGCTTGAAGCTTCGGCGCTGGGGGGTGGCGGCTCGGCCTCGACGATGCTGCGCTGGCTGAGTGTGTAGAGGAAGGCGAGCGAGGGAATCACGATCAGGACCGCCGCCACGAACACGATCAGGATCGCCTCCATGGTCGAGTTGTTGCCGGCACCCTCCGAGATCGTGAGTGACTTGGGCAGGAGATACGGGTGTTGGGCGACGCCCCAGCCCCAGACCACAGCCACGACCGCGCCGACCGCCAGGGGCCGCGCCCCGCGGCGATGACCCCGCCACAGCAAGAACAGCACCCCGGCGCCGCACACCGCCGAGAGGATCACCAGCGGCAGGGCGTCGCCCGTGAGGCCGTCATAGATGTACCGCGCGTCGGCGCGGTAGACGAAGAGCCCCGCGATCGCCAGCGCCCCGGCCGCGATCGCAGCCCCGAGCGCCCGCCTCGCGAAGTACTCCTCGAGGTCGGGGTCTCGCGCGCGGCGGGCATCGCTCACCAGGAAGACCGCCGCGAGGTACGCGGAGGTGGCGACGAACAGCGCCCCGGTGAGGATCGAGACCCCGTTCAGCCAGCTCGTGACCGGATCGCCGGCGGCGTTGCCCACCGGTACCCGGCCGGAGGCGATCGCGCCGACCACCGTCCCCATGAAGAACGGAGTGAGCAGCGAGGAGACGCCGAAGAGCCGCTCGGCGAAGAGGCGGTACGAGGATCGCGCCGCCTGCTTGTGGAAGGCGAAGCCCGAGCCCCGGAGGACGATGCCGAGCGCCGCAAGGCTGAGCGGGATGAAGAGCGTCGACATCACGGACTCGAATGCGACCGCGAACCCGGTCCACAACACGACGAGCACGAAGATCAGCCAGACGTGGTTCGCCTCCCAGACCGGGCCGATGGCCCAGTCCACCAGCGCGCGGGCGCGGCGGCCGCGCTCGCCGGCGCCGGCGAAGAGCCCCCAGAACCCGGCGCCGAAGTCCGCGCCGCCGAACACGGCGTAGAGCGTCGCGCCGATCCACAGCACTCCCGCCACAGCGTCGGCGGTGCTCATGAGGAGCCCTCCGCCGTGGGGGGTGCCGGCTCGCTCGGGCCATAGGGAACCTCGACCTCACGCTGGTCGGCGCTTCGCCAGCGCCTGCTCATCGTCCGAAGGATCAGCACGGACGCGACGCCCAGCACGGCGTAGATCGCGAGGGTCACCGAGAACGTCACCCACACTCCGCTCGCACCGGTGACGGCCTCCTTGGTCCGCATGAACCCCTGGACGATCCAGGGCTGGCGGCCGACCTCGGTGACGATCCAGCCGCATTCGAGGGCCACGATCGCGGCGACGCCGGAGATCGCGACAGCCCGCAGGAACCAGCGCGTCTGCGGGATGTCGCGACGCCGCCACCACGCCCAGGCGAGCCACGCGCCCAGGGCGATCATCGCGGTGCAGATGCCGACCATGATGTCGAAGCACCAGTGAAGGAGCGTGTTGAAGGGCGGGCGCTCGTTCGCCGGCACGGAGTCGAGCCCGGTCACCTTGGTATCGGTGCTGAACCCGACCAGGAAGGAGTCGAAGCCGGGAATGCCGATGCCGCCCTTCACCCCGTCCGCGGTGCAGATCCCGAAGATGTACTCGGTCACATGCGTCTGGGTCTTGTGATTGCACTCCATCGCCGCGAACTTGATCGGCTGGTCGTCGGCGATCGCCCGGGCGGCGGTGTCGCCGACGGCGAACTGAATCGGCGCCGCGATCAGACCGACCGTCAGCGGGATCAGGAGCCCGAGGCGATGGTGGCGGTCGCGCCGCCCGCGGAGCATCCCGGCCGCGTACACGGACGCGATCAGGAAGCCGGCGACGATGTACGCCGCCAGGATCATGTGGGGCACCTGGTACGGGACCCCGCCGTTGAAGATCACCTTCACCAGGTCGATCGACTTGACCGAGCCGTCGGCTCCGAGCGTGAAGCCGCCAGGCCGGTTCATCCAGGAGTTGACGGCGACGACCGAATACGCACCGCCGATGCCCGCGACCACAACGGGCACGCCAGTCCAGAAGTGAGCCCAGCCGGACAGGCGTTTCCAGCCGTAGATGTAGATCGCGAGGAAGATCGCCTCGGTGAAGAAGAAGATCCCCTCGATCGCGAACAGGATCCCGAACACGTCGCCGAAGCGGGCCATGAACTCCGGCCACAGGAGCCCGAACTCGAACGAGAGCACGGTGCCGGTGACCGCACCGACAGCGAAGAGCACCGCCGCGACCTTCGACCACCGCTCGGCCAGCCGGAGGGCATCCTCGTCGTTGTGGCGCAGGCCGCGGTAGTTGGCGATCAGCATCATCGCCGGGAAGGCCACCCCCATCGAGGCCAGGACGATGTGGAACCCCAGCGTGAACGCCATCTGGCTCCGCGCCGGAGCCAGCTGCGAGGAGACCGCGAGGAGATCGGGCAGGTGGCCGCCTAGCGAGATGGCCCCCGGTGCTCACCGATCACGAGCGCATCGTATTGGACCGGCCCGGCGCTCGAACGACGGCAGGCGTTCGCAGCGAACTAGGGTAGGAGCGGTGGCAGAAGAGTCCCAAGCGACGGAGGCGGGGGCCTCCGGACGCCATCGCGTGGTCATCGTCGGCGGCGGCTTCGGAGGTCTGTTCGCCGCCCGGCTGCTGAAGCGGGCCCCGGTCGAGGTGACCCTTGTCGACAAGGTCAACCACCACCTGTTCCAGCCACTGCTGTACCAGGTCGCTACCGGCATTCTCTCCGAGGGCCAGATCGCGCCGCCGATTCGAAACGTCCTGCGGCGGCAGCGAAACACGCGGGTCGAGCTCGCGCAGGTCGTGGGGTTCGACCTCGAAGGGCGCATCGTCTCGGCCCTCGGCGCCGACGGGATGCGGTTCGAGATCCCGTACGACAGCCTGATCGTCGCCGCCGGCGCCGGGCAGTCGTACTTCGGCCACGACGAGTTCTCTCGCTGGGCGCCCGGGATGAAGACGATCGACGACGCGCTCGAGCTTCGGGCGCGCATCCTCGGGGCGTTCGAGATGGCTGCTCTCGCCACGGACCCCGAGCGACGGCAGGCCTGGCTCAGCTTCGTGGTCGTCGGCGGGGGGCCCACCGGCGTCGAGATCGCCGGCCAGATCGCGGAGCTGGCGCACCGCGTACTGCCGATGGACTTCAAGAACATCGACCCGACCAGCGCCAAGGTGAGGTTGTTCGACGGCGGCAAGGAGATCCTCGCGGGATTCGGCGAGAACCTGTCGGCCAAGGGGGCGAAGGAGCTCGAGCGCCAGGGCGTGGAGATCCAGACGCAGAGCATCGTCACCAAGGTCGACCGCCATGGCGTCGAGGTGAAGGGGGCCAACGGCGAGGTGACGCGCGTCAACGCGCAGACCAAGGTCTGGGCCGCCGGGGTCCAGGCGTCACCGCTGGCGAAGATGCTGGCCGACGCAGTGCGGCGTCGAGTGCGACCGGGCGGGGCGGATACCGATGCTCCCCGACTGCACGCTCCCCGGGCACCCCGAGGTGTTCGCGATCGGCGACATGATGACCCTGGACCACCTGCCCGGCGTCGCCGAGGTGGCGATGCAGCAGGGGATCCACGCGTCGATGACAGTCAAGCGCCGTCTTCGAGGCGGCGAGGAGTCGAAGCCGTTTCGCTACCGCGACCTCGGGAGCATGGCGACGATCTCGCGCTTCCGGGCGGTCGTCAGCTTCAAGGGGATCCGGGTGGCTGGATTCGCGGGCTGGTTGATGTGGCTCTTCGTGCATTTGGTGTTCATGACCGGGTTCAAGAACCGGTTCATCACGGTCACGCAGTGGGCGCTCGCCTTCATCGGCAAGGGACGAAGCGAGCGGACGCTCACCACGCAGCAGGCCATCGCCAGGGTCGCGATCGCGGAGGCCGGCGGTCAGCCGTTCCTCATGCGCCTGGCGGCGGACGAGCAGGATCTGCCCGCCGATGACAAGGCGCCCTCGGCTTCCTAGGCTGTCCTGACCTCCAGCTCGGACGGCTCGCCGGACTCCTCGGCGAGGATCAGGCGCTCCGCCGCCTCGATCAGGGCCAGGTGCGAGAAGGCCTGCGGGAAGTTCCCCAGGTGCCGCCCCGTGTCCGCGTCGAACTCCTCCGCGTAGAGGCCCAGCGGGGACGCGACCCGCATCAGGCGCTCCATCAGGTCCGTGGCCCGCTGACGTGCGCCGATGATGGCCAGCGCCGAGACGAGCCAGAAGGAGCAGATGATGAACGTGCCCTCCTTGCCGGAGAGGCCGTCGTCGGTCTCGTCGGTCACGTACCGGAGGACGAACCCGTGCTCGGTGAGGTTGTCCGCGATCGCCTCGACCGACTTTCGCAGGCGCTCGTCGTCCCCCGGCAGGAAGCCGAAGATGGCTGCCAGCAGGGTCGAGGCGTCGAGGGCGTCGGTCCCGTAGTGCTGGCGCAGGACCCCGTCCTTCAGCCCGTTCTCCAGGATGTCCGCGCGGATCTCCTCCGCGGTCGCGCCCCACTCGTCCCTGCGCTTCGGGTCGTCGCGGATGCCCGCGAGCTTGGAGGCGCGGTCGAGCGCCACCCAACACATCAGCTTCGACGACACGTAGTGTTGCGGGTCGCCGCGGGCCTCCCAGATCCCCTGGTCCGGCTGCTTCCAGATCCTTGTCGCGCACTCGGCCTGCGACTCCACGATCGGCCAGAGCCGCCGCGGCAGCCGTTCGGAGCGTTGGGTGTGCTGGAGGATCGAGTCCAGCACGGCCCCGAAGACGTCGTTCTGGTGCTGGTCGAAGGCGCCGTTGCCAACTCGGACCGGCTCCGCGCCCGCGTACCCGGAGAGGTCGTCGCGCGTCGTCTCCGTGAGGTCGCGGCGGCCGTCGATCCCGTACATGATCTGGAGCGCGCCGTCGTCGTTGTGCTCGAGGTCGGCGACGAACTGCATGAACTCCTCGGCCTCCCAGTCGAGGCCCAGGATGTGCAGGGCCTGCAGCGTGAAGGTCGCGTCGCGCATCCACGTGAACCGGTAGTCCCAGTTGCGCTCACCGCCCGGCGTCTCAGGGAGCGATGTCGTCAGCGCCGCCACGGTCGCCCCGGTGGGCATGTAGGTGAGCCCCTTGATCGTGAGCGCGGAGCGCTGGATGGTCTCGCGGAAACGGTGGTCAGGGATCCGCGCGCGCCCCATCCAGTCTCGCCAGAAGCGGGTCGTCGTCGCCAGCCGCCCGTTCGCGTCGTCGACGTCCTTCGGGGAGGCCAGCTCCTCCGCCCAGGACAGCGAGCAGTAGACCTGCTCGCCCTCGGTGAGGTCGTGGCGCGCCCGGACCCAGTCCCCCTCGACGCCGAGCGCCATGTCGGTGCGAAGCCGGATCGTGGTTCCGGCGCCGGTTGCGTCGGCCGTGTGGCGGTCGATGAGCGACCACTCCGCGGGGGTGCGCCCGTAGTCGAAGACCGGCTCGCAGACCAGCTCGACCTCGACGGTGCCGCTGACGCACAGGACGGCGCGCACCAGCATGTGCTCGCCGTCGTCGTCCACCGGCGGCCGCGTGTGCGGCGTCACCTGGTCGTCCCCGTCGTGCGGGCCCCATGGTCAGCGCGTCGCGGACGACGATCCACCCCGTGGGCGTCCGCCAGGTGGTGCTGAGGATGTTGGTGCCCGGCTCGTAGATCCGGGCACTCGGGACGTTGATGCCGAACGGCCCCAGCCGGAAGTTGCCGGCCTGGCGGTCGAGCAGGGTCCCGAAGACGCTGGGCGAGTCGAAGCGCGGCACGCAGAGCCAGTCGACCGCGCCGTCCGGCGCGATCAGGGCGCCGGTGTGGCAGTTCGAGATGAACGCGTAGTCGGCGATCGGCGTGAACGGCGACGGCGCCGCCGCGCTCTGCGCTCCCGCCCGGGCTCATTCAGACAGCCACGGCCCGTGCCATGTCCCGTGCCCGGCCACGACCTCGTCGGCCTCCTTCGGGCCCCAGGTGCCCGTCTCGTAGGTGTGGACCGGCGGCGGCGAGTCGAGCAGCGGCTGGAGGATGCGCCAGCTCTGCTCGACGCTGTCCTGGCGGGTGAAGCGCGCGCTCTGGCCGATCATCGCGGCGTGCAGCAGGACCTCGTACGGGGTCGGGCCCTCGCCGCCCTCCTCGGCGAACTCCATGTCCAGGTGGATCGCCTCCGGCTTCGGCGCGTTCGGCGCGCTGCGCGTCGACCTTCACCCGGATACCGGTGCCCGGGTCCAGCTTGACCACGATCTGGTCCGGCTCCGGGCGACGCGTGCCCTTGGGGAAGAACCCCAGCCTCGGCGGGTGGTGGAAGACGATGCGCAGCTCGGTCTGATGGACCGGGAGCTCCTTGCCGGCGCGGATGAAGAAGGGCACGCCCGACCACCGCCAGTTCTCGATCTCGAGGCGCAGCGCCGTGAACGTCTCGGTCGTCGAGTCCTTCGCCACCCCCTCGACGTCGCGGTAGCCGGCGTACTGGCCCCGCACGTAGTGCTTGGGGTCGGCATCGGGCATCGCGCGAAGGACCGAGGCGATCGAGTCCTTGAGGATCGAGGGGTCGCCGCCGGTAGGCGGCTCCATCGCGGCCGCGGCCAGCACCTGCATCAGGTGGTTGACGACCACGTCGCGGAGCGCTCCGACGGGGTCGTAGAAGTGCCCGCGGTCGGCGACCCCGAAGTCCTCGGCCATCGTGATCTGGACCGAGGAGACGTAGTTGCGGTTCCACACCGGCTCGAACATCGTGTTCGCGAACCGCAGGAAGAGGATCTCGATCAGCCCCATCTTTCCGAGGAAGTGATCGATCCGGTAGAGCTGCGACTCGTCGATGTAGGCGTGGATCTCGTCGGCCAGCGCCCGCGCCGACTCCAGGTCGTGGCCGAACGGCTTCTCGACGACGACGCGCGCGGACTTGGTCAGGTCGCGTCCGCAGAAAGCTGCTCGATCACCGCGCCGAAGAGCGACGGCGGGATCTCGAGGTAGAAGACCGGCGTCTTCGCCTTGCCCATCGCCTTCGCGACGTCGCGGTAGGTCGCGGCGTCCGTGAAGTCGCCCGAGACGTAGGACAGGCGATCCGCGAAGCGCTTGAAGACCTCGTCGTCCATCTTCTCGCCCGGTTGCCTCGATCGACTCGCGGGCGTCGCTCGCGCAGGTCGTCCACCGTCCAGTCGTCCACCGCCACGCCGACGATCGGGCAGTCGAGCAGTCCTCGCGCCTCCAGCCGGTAGAGCGAGTGAAAGGTCATCACCTTCGCGAGGTCGCCTGTGATCCCGAAGATGACGAGGACGTCAGCCGGGGCCCGTCGGAGCCGCCTCCGTCCGGCCGCTCGTCCGATGTGGTCTTCTGTCGCCATTGCTGACCTCCTGTTCGCTCGGGGCTCGGTCCGGTTCCGCGGCCTGGGGCCGACCGGCGAGCGCATCATCTCATCGTCGCTCGCGGTCGAGAAATCGAGCCCACCGGCCCCCGGATCCGGTTAGGATCGGATCCGTGGGAAGGGGAAGGTGGTACCTCGTCGGGCTGGGCGTCGCGGCGGTCCTCTGCGCCCTGGTTCCCGCCACGGCCTTCGGCATCAAGTACTTCAAGAGCGGACGGACGGCAGGTGAGGTCACCGACCACTCGGCCGTCGTCTGGGCGCGCACCTCGCGGAAGCTCTCGGTCCGCGCGCTGGTGGCGACCGACGACAAGTTCAAGCACGTCGTCAAGCGCAAGAAGCTCAAGGCGACGAACTCCACCGACCGCACGGTCCAGACGAAGATCCGCGGGCTCAATCCGAACCGGACCTATCACTACCGCTTCTGCGTCGTCGGCAAGCACACATGCAGCGGCAAGGGCCGGTTCGAGACGGCACCCAGCCCGCGCGACCCGAAGACGATCCATTTCGCCTACACCGGCGACGAGACCGCGGTCTCGAAGCCGGGGCAGGGCAAGCCCTTCTGGGGCCAATGGCGCGCCTGGAAGACGATCGCCCAGGAGAACAACGACTTCAACATCGACTTCGGGGACACCATCTACTCCGACCCGGAGGTGCCCGGTTGGTCGAAGAGGCCGGCGCTCACGGTGCAGCAGAAGTGGGCCATGTACCGCAAGAAGCTCCGGATGCGGAACATGCGGATGGCCCGCAAGTCGACCGGGATGTACAACCACTGGGACGACCACGAGTTCATCAACGACTTCTCGATCCCCGAGGATGGCCGCAAGCTCTACAACGCCGGCGTCAAGGCCTTCCGGGACTACGAGCCGGTTCACTACACGAAGCAGGCCGGCCTCTACCGGTCGGTCCGGTGGGGCAAGAACCTGGAGCTCTTCTTCCTCGATGAGCGGTCGTTCCGCAGCGCCAAGGCATCGGCCAACGGGGTCTGCGACAACCCGGATACGCCGGGCCAGGCCGATCTGGCGCCCACCGCTCCCGACAGCAAGCGCAAGCTGTTCAGTGCGCTCATCCCGTCGCTGAAGCAGCCGGTGTCGCAGCAGTGCAAGGACAAGATCGACAGCCCGCAGCGGACCATGCTGGGCACGGCGCAGTACAAGCGCTTCCTCGACGATGTGGAGAGCTCAAACGCGCGCTGGAAGGTGGTCATGAACGAGACGCCGATCCAGCAGTTCTATGGGCTTCCGTACGACCGCTGGGAGGGCTACGCGTACGAGCGGGTGAAGCTCTTGAAGGCCCTCGAGGACGCGCACGTTCAGGACCTCGTCTTCCTGACCACGGACACCCACGCGGCGTTCGCGAACGTCGTCCGGCTCCGGACCCTGGACGGGGACGTGGCGCCGTCGAACGCCCCCGCGAATCCCGCCGATACCCCGTACAACGACTTCATCATCGGCCCCGTGGCGACCAACCCGTTCTGGGGCGAGATCGACGACACCACCGGCAGGGCGGGTAACGGCAAGCTCCTGTCGCAGGTCTTCTTCAAGCCCCCGCCCCAGCAGGGCGTCGGCATGTACTGCGCGCAGGGGTCGCAGCCGAGCTACGCGGATGTGAGCGTCACCGGCAGGAGCCTCACGGTCGCCTACAAGAAGGCCGACGGATCGACCGTGACCGACGTTGACGGAAGCACCCCCTGCGGCCCGTACGTGATGACCCGCTGAGCGGGGCCCCTTCCGCCTTCAAGCTCTCGACTTCATCCCGATCGTCAACGCGGAGCTCTCCCCCCACTCGGAATGGGCGCGGCTGGTTCGGAACCGGGCGCCTGAGGCGCGGCCGTACCCCGCCGGGTTTCGCGGCTCTGAGGCGCGGGTAGCTTCTGGGCCATGGCAGCGATCGAGACGACGGACGCAGCAGCGGCGGGCACCGTCGGGCTGGGCGGCGACACCCAGGTGCGGCGCCTGGGGTTCGGCGCGATGCGCATCACGGGAGACGGCATCTGGGGCCCGCCGAAGGACCACGACGCCGCGATCGCCGTGCTGCGCCGGGCCGTCGGGCTGGGCGTCAACTTCATCGACACGGCCGACTCATACGGGCCGGAGGTGAGCGAGGAGCTGATCGCCGAGGCGCTTCACCCTTACCCGGGCGGCCTCGTCATCGCGACGAAGGGCGGCCTGACCCGGTCGGGACCGAGCCAGTGGGAGCGAGACGGCCGCCCCGAGCACCTGCGTGAGGCATGCGAGGGCAGCCTGAGGCGGCTCCGGGTCGAGCGCATCGACGTCTACCAGCTCCACGCGGTGGACCCGGAGGTGCCGCTGGAGGAGTCGGTGGGCACGCTCGCGGAGCTGCGGGACGAGGGCAAGGTCGGCCTGGTCGGCCTGTCCAACGTGGACACGAACCAGCTCGCCCAGGCGCGCGAGATCGTGCCGATCGTGTCGGTCCAGAACCGCTACAGCATCGGCGACCGGACGGCCGAGCCCGCGCTCGAGGCGTGCGAGAACGACGGGATCGCGTTCATTCCCTGGTTTCCGCTCGCGGCCGGGGGCCTGGAGGCCACCGGTGCGCTCAGACGCATTGCCGAGGCCCACGACGCCACGCAGTTCCAGGTCGCGCTCGCGTGGCTCCTCGCCCGCTCACCGGTGATGCTCCCGATCCCTGGCACGTCCTCGGTCGATCACCTCGAAGACAACGTCGCGGCTGCCTCGCTGCGCCTGGCCGAGGACGAGTTCGCGGAGCTGAGCGCGCTGGGGGACTAGCCCCCGCGGCCGATCGCCACCGCCGGCGCCCCAAGGACAGTGAGGGGAACGGTCACGGTCGCGCGAGCGTTTCTTGCGCCTTGCCGCGCATCTCGGTACATCCCGGAGGGGGTGGCCGACTCTTGCCATCAACGCCGCCAGAAGGGGGGTGCTCGAGGTTCGGTACGAAGGCAAAACTCGGTCACCCTTGCCATCGCCGGGGGGTGGGGGGCTTGACTTTCCGTGCAAATAATGCACGGAAAGTCGAGCACCCCCAGAACACCTGCCGCAACCGCCGCCCTCATTGCCCATCGAACGCCGGCGGCTCGCTCGCGCCGGGGCTGTTGTAGAGGGCGCGGCGTCGCCGCACCTGCGGGCGTGGCCGCACCCGCACCCGCCCGGCGCCGCCCCGATCCCGCCCGAGCCCTACGGCGTCAGGACGATCTTCAAGGCCTCGCGGCGGTCGTAGACCGCGTAGGCCTCCGGTGCCTCCTCGAGCGACATGTGATGGGTGACGAGCGGGCCTGGGTCGATGACGCCCGACGAGAGCATCGACAGCACTCGGTCCAGGTGGCCGATCACGTTTGCGTGTCCGGTGCGCCACCGCAGCGCCTTGATCCAGACAACGCCCATGTGCACCTCCGCGCGCTCCGCATACACGCCGATCACCGAGACGGTGCCCGCCTTGCGGGCCAGCCGGCATGCCAGGTCGAGGGCGTCGGGTTGGCCGACCGCGTCAACCGATAGGTCGACGCCGCGGCCCTCCGTGAGCTCCTTGACTCGGGCTCGCGGGTCGTCCTCGGTGAGGTGGACCGCGGTAGCGCCGAACAACTGGGCCATCTTCAGCCGGTCCTCGACGGTATCGACGGCGATCACCGCCGCGGCCCCTGACGCCTTCGCCAGCTGGACGGCGCACAGGCCGACCGGGCCGAGACCGAGCACCGCGACGCTAGCCCCGGGCTCGAGCGGCTCCGGGCGCGCGGCGTCGCCGCAGATCGCGTGATAGCCCGTCCCGGCCACGTCGCCCGCGAACAGGGCGACGTCGTTGGACAGGCCCTCGGGGACGCGGCGCAGAGTCAGGTTCGCGTTCGGGACGAGAACCATGTCCGCCTGCGCCCCCTGGAGCGATCCGAGCGTGGCGCCGTGACCGAACACCCGCCCGCTGTCGCACTTGTGGTATTCGCCGCGGCGACAGAAGAAGCAGGCCCCGCAGGCCGTGCAGTAGGTCCCCAGCACGCGGTCGCCGACGCTGACCTGTGCGACGGCGTCACCTGCCGCGACGACCGTGCCGACGTACTCGTGCCCGATCACGAATCCCGGCTCGATCGCGACCCGGCCGTGGTAGATGTGGAGATCGGAGCCGCAGATCCCGGTCGCCTCCACGCGGACGACCGCGTCGTCCGCCACCTGGGGCTCGGGGTCCGGACGCTCCTCCACTCGCACATCGCCGGCCGCTTGGAAGGTCACCGCACGCACGGCGCCGCAGCATAGGCCCCTCCTCGGGCCGGCCGCGTTCAGGGTCTACCCTGACTGGGGGAAGGAGTCGATCACGCTCGGCACTCCGGGCCACAGCCGCGCATCGCCGCGCCGGCGCCGCCGGCGCAGGCGGGCCGTCGCCGCGGGGGCGGTGCTAGCCGCGGCCGGCGCGATCGTGATGCTGGCCGCGGTCGGCGGGAGCGGGCATGCGCGCACGCGGCCCCCGCTCCAGATCCTCCGGGGCACGCCCGCCCAGGTCGAGGCGAACCTGAAGCCGATCTACGAGCAGATCGCGCGTCGCGTGGAGAGGCTGCGGGGGCTGCGCTTCGACCGCGTTCCCCGCGTGGTCGTCATGGGCGAGGACCGCCTGGCGAGACTGGGCCGGAACCTTGCGCGCCACGTCCGTGCGCGAGCGCTTCAGCACCCCTCGCGCGCTCGCGCAAACCACCAGCTGCAGCGGGCAAGCATCGACCTCGATCAGCTCGCGGGGCTCCTACCCCGCGAGTCCGGGTTGGGGCCCGACGCGAGGACGAGCGGCCTCGACCGGATCGGCGGCGCGTACGACTATCCGCGCCACCGCATCGTCATCGTTCCGGCGCGGATCTACACCCGCATGCAGCTCGACACGACCCTTGCCCACGAGATGACGCACGCGCTCGAGGACCAGCACTTCAACCTGCAGCTCGGCGAGGCTCACGGCGCCAACGGAGGCGGCGGAGGTTCGCCGCGCCGTGACCGAGGGAACCGCGACGTTCATCCAGAACCTCTACCGGCACCGCTATCTCGACGACAACGTGCCGGTCGCCCAGCGAATCGCGACGACGCAGGGGATAATCGACTCTCAGCATTCGCCGTACGCGGTCAGCTCGCAGGCGATCTTCGACTACGTCCACGGCGGCCTGTTCGTCAGCCATCTCCACCACCAGGCGAACGGGTACCGGCTCGTCGATCGCGCCATCCGCAATCCGCCCCGGAGAACGGACGAGATCCTGCACCCCAGGACGTGGCCGGGCGCCGGAGGACGCCAGCTCCGGGTGCAGCCCGTGAACCTCGGGGTGGCCCCGCTCCTGCGCGGGCGCTGGCGCCCCGTTGGGGGAGGCATCGCCGGTGAGGAGCGTGCGCTCACGATTCTGCTGGCGGGAACGTGGGGCACCCAGGCGTCCATCGGCGCGTCCGGCTGGGACGGAGGCCGCTTCACGGTCTGGCGTGCGCGCGGCTGCGACGAGCGATGCGACACCGGCAGGGTGGGCGTCATCGCCTTCCGGTGGCGCCATCGCTCCGACTCCGACCAGTTCGCGGTCGGAGTCCCCGCCTACCTGACCCTCGGGCTGCTGGCGAGCCAGGTGACCAGCGGACGGCTGTGGGAGGTTGACGGCGGGTACGTGGCCCTGGGTAGGGCGCCGGGTGGGTCCGCACTGGCCTTCGCGCCCGGGAAGGCCCTCGCGCTGGCGGTCTCGAGGCGCGCCGCGGCGAGCGCGGCGAGCGCGAGGCGGTGAGGGCGTTCGATGGTCGCGATCTGGCAGCCGGGGGAAGGCGGGTGGCCGGTGCTCGCAGCGGCATATAGTGTGCGGACGCGTGCATGGCCGGATGGATGGCCTGCGCGGGGGTAGCAGAGGATGCG
This sequence comes from uncultured Actinomycetes bacterium, assembly GCA_963829735.1. Lineage (GTDB taxonomy): Bacteria > Actinomycetota > Thermoleophilia > Solirubrobacterales > 70-9 > AC-56. The sequence goes on along the minus strand of CAWHJT010000017.1, from coordinate 31,948 downwards.
GCTTACACGGCTGGATGCAATAGAGAGCAGGTAGCGGTTGGAGGCTCACGACTTTCCGGAGTCGAGCGAGTTCCGGGGCGCACCAGGCGCGGTCGGTGGATCGGCTGAGCTCACAGAGATAGACCCGACGAAGATCGCCGCCAGATCCCCCTGGCAGCTCTTCTGGCGGCGCTTTCGCGAGGACAAGCTCGCGATGGCCTCCCTCGTCTTCCTCTTTCTCCTCGTCCTGGTCGCCATCTTCGCCCCCCTGATCGTCAAGGCCGTCGGCGCGCCCGGGCCCGAACGTCGAGGACCAGAGCGCGCTCAACTCCACCTTCGCCACCGCCACCGGCCCCTCGAGCGCCCACATCTTCGGAGTCGACGGGCTCGGCCGCGACGTCTTCAGCCGGGTGGTCTACGGCGCCCGCGTCTCGCTCGTCGTCGCCTTCGTGGCGACCTTCCTCGCGACCCTGCTCGGGCGTCATCGCGGGCCTCCTGGCCGGCTACTTCCGCGGCTGGACCGACACCGTGATCTCGCGAGCCGTCGACGTCCTCCTCGCGATCCCGTATCTGATGCTGGCGATCGGCCTCGCGGCCGCCTGCACCTTCTCGAGCGGCACGGGTGGCACGAGCGCGGGGTGCTTCGGCGGCCACATCGAGCTCCAGTCACCGATCCTCGTGATCGTCGTCGCTGGCCCTCCTCGCCGTCGTGGCCGTCATGCTGGTCCGTGCGGCGAGGCCTTGACGTGGCCGCCGTGGGCCTCGGAATCGTGTCTCTGATCCTGCTCGCCTTCGGCCTGTTCGCGATCCCGGTGCCGGCGATCAAGCCGGGGATCGGAGTCGTCATCTTCGTGATCGCCGTGACCAGCTGGACCTACATCGCCCGGATCGTCCGCGGCCAGACGCTGTCCCTCCGCGAGAAGGAGTTCATCGAGTCGGCCCGGGCATCCGGAGCGGGCCACGCGAGGATCATCTTCCGGGAGCTCCTGCCCAACCTGACGGCGCCGATCATCGTCTACGCCTCGATCCTGGTCCCCCAGGTGATCCTCTACGAGGCCGCCCTCTCCTACCTCGGCGTGGGCGTCACCAACCAGGCCAGCTGGGGCCAGATGATCTCCGACGCGACGCCCGACTTCAACACCTACTGGTGGTACATGCTGTTCCCGGGGCTCGCGCTCCTGTTCACGGTGCTCGCCTTCAACCTGGTGGGCGATGCGATGCAGGACGCGCTGAACCCGCGGGCCAAGAAGACTTGATCGACTAGTAAATGCACAACCTCATCCCAACCGAAAGGAACGGAAGATGCGATTGACGAGGCTCAGGCTGGTGTTGCCTGCGCTGCTTCTCTTCGCGCTCGCCGGCGTACTGTCGGCGTGCGGGAGCAGCAGCAGTACCAGCGCAGCGGCAGTGAGAGCGTCGGGCATCCCGTCGGACTTCAAGGCTCCGACGGCGGCGCCCGACAACGCCCAGAAGGGCGGCACCGCTGACGCGAGCTGAACGAGGGGGACGTCGACTACATGGACCCCGGCGCCGCGTACTACCAGGTCACCTACTCGCTCGACGCTGGCGACCCAGCGCGCCCTGATGGGCTGGCCCCCGAACGCCACCCAGCCGGTGCCTGACCTCGCTGACGGTCAGCCGAAGGTCACCGACGGCGGCAAGACGATCACCTTCACGATCAGGAGCGGCGTCCGCTACAGCCCGCCGGTCGATCGCGAGGTGAAGGCTGCCGACGTCAAGTACGCGATCGAGCGATCGCTGCTGCCGGGCGTGCCGAACGGCTACACGCCCGCCTACCTCGCCGACTCGTCGGGTTCGAGCAGGCCGAGCAGGCGGTCAAGAACGACAAGACCACGGCGCCGAACATCTCGGGGATCACGACGCCCGACGACCACACGCTCGTCATCAAGCTGACGCGCTCCTCGTCCGTGCCCGTGATCCAGGCGCTGTCGCTCCCGGTGAGCGCGCCCGTGCCCGAGGAGTACGCGAAGAAGTACGACGCCCAGAGCCCGTCCACGTACGGCCAGTACGTGACGTTCACCGGGCCGTACATGGTCCAGAACGACTGCAACGTCAAGGTCGACTCCTCGACGCACACCGCGAAGGCGCAGAACTCCAGCTGCACCGGCAAGCTCACGGGCTACCAGCCGGGCAAGGAGATCGATCTGGTTCGCAACCCGAACTGGACCGGCTCGAAGGAGGGCGACTTCCGTCCGGCGTACCTGGACGGCATCACGATCCAGGAGGGCTTCAGCGATCCGACGTCGGCTTCGCAGAAGATCCTCTCGGGCAACGATCAGATCAGCGGCGACTTCCCGCCGTCGAAGACGATCGTGCAGCAGGTCGCCACGGGATCGAAGTACAACAAGGACCAGATGGTCGCGGTCCCGTCAGGCGGCAACCGCTACATCGCGCTGAACATGACGAAGCCGCCCTTCGGGCCCGGCAACGGCCTGTCGGCGGAGCATGCGCTCAACGTCCGGAAGGCAGTGATCGCCAACTCGGACCGCACGGCGCTGCGGAACACCCGCGGCGGCGAGCTGTTCGGGCCGGTGGCGACGCACTTCATCCCGCCGCTGATCCCGGGGTTCGACGAGGCTGGTGGCCTGCAGGGTCCCAACCTCGACTTCGTCAAGAACCCGAACGGGGACGCGAGCCTGGCCAAGTCGTACATGCAGAAGGCCGGGTTCAAGAGCGGAAAGTGCGACGGGCTCCGTGTGCAACGTCACGATGGTCGGCGACGACGCTCCGCCTGGCAAGGACACCGCGACGGTGTTCCAGCACCAGCTCGAGCAGCTGGGGTTCCAGGTGAACTTCCAGCCGGTCGCTCACGACATCATGTACACGAAGTTCTGCTCGGTTCCGTCGAACCAACCGCAGGTCTGCCCGAACGTTGGATGGATCAAGGACTTCAATGATCCGCAGTCCATCCTCCAGGTCCCGTTCAGCGGGGACAGCATCAACCCGTCGAACAACTCCAACTGGCCGCAGCTGAACGATCCGAAGATCAACAAGGCGATCGCAGACGCCGTGACGATCACGGACGAGAAGCAGCGGGCCCAGACCTGGGGGCAGATCGACGATCAGATCATGGCGCAGGCTCCGGCAGTGCCATGGGTCTGGGACAACGACGTCCTCGTCCGGTCCACGGACGTCAACGGCGTGGCCAACCTGTTCAACGGCGAATGGGATCTGTCCTACACGTCCCTGACCAACCCGTAGGGAGGACGGACCAGGACGGTCATTTGACGGCAAACGGAGAGGCCCCGCCGCCCGGGATGGGCGGCGGGGCCCTCTTCGGAGACTGAAAAGAGATGCTTCGCTACATAGTCCGCCGGGTGCTCTGGGGCATATTGCTGCTCTTCCTCGTCAGCGCGGTCATCTTCCTCATCTTCTACGTCTTCCCGAACGCCGACCCGGCCAAGCTGCGCGCCGGCCGGCAGGCGAACCCCCGGCTGATCGCCCAGATCCGCGAGCAGCTCGGCCTGAGCGACCCGATCTGGGAGCAGTTCCTGCGCTACATGACCCAGGTGTTCACGCCGTTCGACTGGTTCGGCGCCAGCCAGCACGGGGGCACCGGCCCGCTCAACTTCGGCAACAGCTTCCAGTCGAACACGCCGGTGAAGACGATCATCTTCGAGCGGCTTCCGGCGACGGCTCTGCTCGTGGCCGGGGCCGTGGTCTTCTGGCTCCTGATGGGCCTCCCGGTCGGGATCATCTCGGCGATCAAGCGGCGCTCGGCGCTCGACCGCACGACGATGGTCACCTCGCTCGCCTTCATCTCCGCGCCCGTCTTCTGGCTCGGGCTGGTGGCCCTCTACCTGTTCGCAAGCGACGTTGGCCTCATCCAGATCTTCCCCGGCATCGGCAGCTACCTGGACGCCGACACCTTCTGGCAGAAATGCTGGGCCCTCTTCTTACCCTGGTTAGTCCTGGCCGCTGCGACGGCGGCGATCTACGCGAGGTACTTACGCTCGAGCATGATCGACGTCATGTCGGAGGACTACATACGCACGGCCCGGGCGAAGGGCGTGTCGGAGGGCAGCGTGATCATGAAGCACGGAGTTCGCAGCGCGATCACGCCGATCGTCACCCTGCTCGGCCTCGACGTGGGGCTGCTGCTCGCCGGCAACGCGATCCTCACGGAGTCCGTCTTCAACATTCCCGGCGTGGGCCGGGAGATCGTCGTCGCGATCAACCGGTCCGACCTGCCCGTGATCCAGGGGATCGTGCTGTTCGGGGCGTTCTTCATCGTCACCTTCAACCTGATCGTCGATATCGCGTACGCCTATCTCGATCCGCGAGTGCGGTACCAGTAGGAGGCTCGGCGTGGCGCTTCTAGAGATCCAGGACCTGAAGGTCCACTTCCATACCGAGGACGGCGTCGTCAAGGCCGTCGACGGCGCCTCGTTCTCGGTCGAGAAGGGGCAGACGCTCGGGCATCGTCGGCGAGTCCGGATGCGGCAAGAGCGTCGCGAACATGACGATCCTCGGCCTGACCCGAGTCCGTGAACACCGAGATCGAGGGACGGATCCTCCTGGACGGCAAGGACCTCAACGAGGCGTCGTCCGAGGAGATGCAGGCGGTGCGGGGCCAGGACATCGCGATGATCTTCCAGGACCCGCTCACCTCGCTCCATCCCTTCTACAAGATCGGCAACCAGCTGGTCGAGGCCATCCAGGCGCACAAGGACATGTCGAAGAAGGACGGCGCAGGACCGCGCGGAGGAGCTGCTGCGACCTGGTGGGGATTCCCGATGCCCGCAGGCGGCTCGGCGACTACCCGCACGAGTTCTCGGGAGGGATGCGCCAGCGGGTGATGATCGCGATGGCGCTGATCAACGACCCGCGCATCCTGATCGCCGACGAGCCCACCACCGCGCTCGACGTGACGATCCAGGCGCAGATCATCCGCCTGATCCAGGAGCTCCAGGACCGGCTCGGCATGGCGGTGATCCTGATCACGCACGACCTGGGCGTCGTCGCGGACACCGCCGACTACATCAACGTGATGTACGCCGGGCGCATCGTCGAGGCCGGCACCCGGGACGAGATCTTCTACGACCCGCAGCACCCGTATACGTGGGGGCTGCTCGGTTCCCTGGCGCGGCCGGACCGTCCGCGCGTCGAGCGCCTGTCACAGATCCAGGGGCAGCCGCCGTCGCTGCTCGCGCCGCCGCAGGGATGCCACTTCCGGCCGCGCTGCCCGCACGAGTTCGACAAGTGCAAGCAGACTCCGGCGCTGGATCCCCGCAGCGGCGTGCCGGGGCACCTCGACCGCTGCTGGCTGCCGACCGAGAAGAAGCGGACGCTCCGCGTGATCCAGGGCGATCAGATCGGGCTCGAGGTACCGGCGGCGTGACCGACGCCCCCCAAACCACCGACGGCGCGCCGGCCAGGGACGGCGCGGGCGCCGAGGGCGGCCTGCTCGAGGTCCGCGATCTGATCAAGCACTTCCCGATCAAGTCCGGCGTCGTCATCGACCGCCAGGTTGGCGCGGTTCGCGCGGTGGACGGCGTCGACCTCACCGTGAAGGAGGGCGAGACCCTGGGCCTCGTCGGCGAGTCGGGCTCGGGCAAGTCGACCCTCTGCCGCACGATCCTGCAGCTGATCCCGCCGACCTCGGGGTCGGTGCGATTCGAGGGCGAGGAGCTGGTCGGCAAGCGGGTCGCCCAGATGCGGCCGCTGCGCCGCGAGATGCAGATGATCTTCCAGGACCCGTACGCGTCGCTCAACCCGCGCCAGCGCGTCGGGCAGATCGTCGGCATGCCCCTCCGGATCCACGGGCTTGCCTCGGGCGAGTCCCTCAAGCGCCAGGTGAACGAGCTGCTCGAAACGGTCGGCCTCGGCCCCGAGCACTACAACCGCTTCCCGCACGAGTTCTCCGGCGGCCAGCGGCAGCGGATCGGAATCGCCCGGGCGCTCGCGCTGCGTCCGAAGCTGGTCATCGCCGACGAGCCGGTCTCGGCCCTGGACGTGTCGATCCAGGCGCAGATCATCAACCTGCTCGAGGACCTCCAGGACGAGTTCAAGCTCACCTACATCTTCGTCGCGCACGACCTCGGCGTCATCCGCCACGTCTCCGACCGGATCGCGGTCATGTACCTCGGCAAGATCGTCGAGCTCGGCCCGGCCGAGGAGGTCTACGCGAACCCGATCCATCCGTACACGCTCTCGCTGCTTTCGGCCCTCCCGATCCCCGACCCGAGGGCGAACGCCGAGCGGGAGCAGATCGTGCTCGAGGGCGACATCCCGAGCCCGGCCAACCCGCCGGCCGCGTGCAGATTCCACACGCGCTGCCCGTATGCCACCGAGATCTGCTCGCGGGATGAGCCGCAGCTCATCGACTACGGCAACGGCCATCTGGCCGCCTGCCATCACCCGCTCCACCGCGAGCATCCGGAGGCTGTCGCCGAGGCGGTCCCGGGCCTCCGGCAGCCGGCCTGACCGCGCGAGTAGGCCCGCACGCCCGAGGGCCCGATGACGCTCACGCTCCTCATCGTCCTCGTGTTCACGGCGGCGTTCCTGCTCGCCGAGGGCAGGTGGCTCGCCGCGATCGTGCTCGCCGTCCTCGCCGTGCCCGTCCTGTTCACGGCCCTGCGGCGGATGCGGAGCGGGTCGGGCAGGTAGGGCAGCGCCCTTAATGCCCCGCTCCCATGCACGCTGATATAGGCTCCAGGCAACGGGTGGCCGTGACGCGGGGCAGCGCCGCGGCACCCGGGATGGAGAGGACTATTGGGAAGGCTTCAATTCGTGGGGTGCGTACCCGCCCAAGGCGGCGGCGCTCGGCCCTGCGGGGGAGGTGCTGGATGAGTCACGTGCGACGGATGGGAATCGCTGCGGCGCTGATCGCCGTGCTGGCGGCGGCGGTCGCCGGCTGCGGGTCGAGCGGCGGCAGCGGTGGAGTGATCATCCGTGGGACGACCGACGAGCCGGTCTCCTACGACCCCGCCGGCGCCTACGACCTGCCGTCGTACGACGTCATCTACGCGATCTACCAGAACCTGATGACCATCCCGGCGGGCCAGTCGACGCCCGTGCCCGAGGCGGCGCAGAAGTGCGACTACACGGACAACTCGAACCAGACCTACGAGTGCACGCTCAAGTCCGACCTCAAGTTCTCCGACGGCACCCCGCTGACGTCCAAGGACGTCGTGTTCTCATTCGAGCGCAACGTGAAGATCGCGGATCCGAACGGCGGCTCCTCGCTCCTCGCCAACATGAAGAGCGTCGAAGCCAAGGGGCCGGACACGGTCATCTTCCACCTGAAGGCGCCGGACGCGACCTGGCCCTTCATCCTCACGACGGGCTCCGCGGCGATCGTCCCGGACAGCTATCCGGCCGACAAGCTGCAGAAGTCGACCAATGTGATCGGCTCCGGCCGCTACGCGCTCTCAAGCTACGACCCCGGCACGCAAACGGTGCTGACCAAGAGCGACAGCTACACCGGCAGCGACCCGGCCAAGAACGACAAGGTCATCATCCAGTACTACAAGACCTCGTCCGACCTGGCGCTTGCCCTCAAGCAGGGTGAGGTCAACATCGCGTACCGGAGCCTGTCCCCGACCGACCTCAACTCGCTGAAGAACCAGTCCGGCGTCCAGATCGTCTCCGGCAACGGGATCGAGATCCGGTACCTCGTGTTCAACGAGAACCTCCAGCCGGGTGCGAACGCGGCGCAGAAGCTGGCGATCCGCCAGGCCGTCGCCTACACGGTCGACCGTCAGGCGATCGCGAGCAAGGTCTACGACGGAACCGTCGAGCCGCTCTACTCGATGGTCCCGCAGGGCCTGAAGTACGCGACGAAGCCGTTCGAGAGCCAGTACGGGGCCAGCCCGGACGTCGCCAAGGCCAAGCAGGTCCTCCAGCAGGCCGGCGTCAAGACCCCCGTGCCCATGGAGATCTGGTACACGCCGTCCCACTACGGGCCCGTCTCGGCCGACGAGTACGCCGAGATCAAGAGCCAGCTCGACGACAGCGGCCTCTTCAACGTGACGCTGAAGTCGACCGAGTGGAACCAGTACTCGACCGCGGCGTTCACGGACAAGTACCCGATCTACCAGCTCGGGTGGTTCCCGGATTACCCGGACGCGGATGACTACACGGCTTCCTTCTACTCGAAGGACAGCTTCCTGAACGACCACTACTCGAACCCGGAGATGGAGAAGCTGCTCGCGCAGGAGAAGGCGAGCACGAGTGACTCCGAGCGGGCCAAGGCCTTCTCCCAGATCCAGGACATCGGCGCCAAGGACGCGCCGACGATCCCGATCTGGCAGGGGAAGCAGGTGGCCGCCGCCCAGGACGACATCCACGGGATCGAGTTGACCTTCGATCCATCGTTCATCTTCCGCTACTGGCTGATCTCGAAGGGCTGACCCGCAGCGAGATGGGGCTTGCCGCCCGCGCCTCCTCGGCCGAGGAGGCGTGCGGCGCGCTGCCCCGGGTAGGTGAGGGGGGCCGGTGACGCGCACCCACGAGAACTCGCTCCGCACCTACCTCCTCACGCGGATCGCGCTGGCGGTGCCGACGGTCCTGATCCTGCTGACGATGGTGTTCCTGCTGATGCGGGTGGCGCCCGGCAACCCGATTCAGGCGGCGCTCGGGGGGCACGTCCCGCAGGCGCAGATCCAGGCCCGGGAGCATCGCGCGGGCTACGACCGGCCGATCCTGACCCAGTACGTGGACTACCTGAAGGACGCGTTCACGCTGAACCTCGGGGACTCGCTCACCGACCACACCCCGGTCACCACGATCATCACCGACAACGGGGCGGCGACGCTCGAGCTCACGGTCGCCGCGTTCTTCGTCGCCGTCGTCGTCGGGGTGTCCATCGGGCTGGTCGCGGGCCGATGGCGCGACACGCCCGGTGGACTTCGGCGGGCGAATGTTCGGGATCGTCATCTACGCGGCGCCCGTGTTCTTCCTGGGCTTCCTGGCCCAGCTCGTCTTCGCCGACCTCCTGGGCTGGTTACCCGTCTCCGGGCGCGCGAGCCCGGAGGTCACCGCCACGCTCTCGCAGCACACCCACCTCTTCCTGATCGACACGCTGATCAACGGCGACTTCAACGCCTTCTGGGACTGCTTCCTGCACCTGATCCTGCCGGCGGTGACGCTCGGCCTGGTGACCAGCGGCGTGCTCATCCGCCTCGTGCGCGTGAACCTCATGCAGACGATGAAGGGCGACTACGTCGAGGCCGCCCGGGCGCGGGGAGTGAGCGAGCGGCGCGTCGTGATCCATCACGCGTTCCGGAACGCCCTCGTGCCGGTGATCACCGTAGCCGGGCTCCAGCTCGCGCTGCTCCTCGGCGGCGCGATCCTCACGGAGGAGACCTTCAACTGGCCGGGGATCGGCTCCCAGCTGGTGCGCTACCTGAATGAGCGCGACTACATCGCGGTGCAGGGGATCATCACCGTCTTCGCGCTCGCGGTCGTCGCCGTGTCGGTGCTGATCGACCTGGTCAACGCCTTCATCGACCCGAGGGTGAGGTACTCGTGAGCTCCATCGGCGAGATCCCCGGCAGCGCTGCCCCGCAGTCGCCCGAGGCGGAGATCAAGTCCGAGCGCGCGGCCGGCATCCGGCGCCTGATCGCGCCAGATCCGCACCGCCCGGGGCGTCCCGAAGTGGATCCTCTACAGCGGCATCGCGATCGTCCTGCTCTTCCTGATCCTGGCGATCTTCGCGCCCCTGATCGCGCCCTACGGCTTCGCCCAATCCTCCTCGGGCGGGGTCGACTTCCCGAAGCAGGCGGCGCCGTCCGGCGCCCACCTCTTCGGCACCACCGTGCAGTCGACCGACGTCCTGTCGCGGGTGATCTGGGGGGCGCGGACCGAGATCGAGGTGGTCATCGTCGCGGTCTTCTTCTCGCTCTCGATCGGGGTGCCGCTCGGCCTGCTCTCCGGGTACGTCGGCGGCAAGCTCGACCGCGGGCTCGTCCTGGTGATGGACGCGCTGTTCGCCTTCCCCTACCTCCTGCTCGCGATCGTGATCGCGTTCCTGCTCTCGGACAAGCTCGGCCAGGGGATCATCACCGCGGCGTTGGCGATCACGATCGTCTACATACCCCAGTACTTCCGGGTGGTGCAGAAACCACGTGATCAGCGTCCGGGAGGAGCCCTACGTCGAGGCGGCGCGGGCGCTCGGCGCCAAACGCAGGACGATCATCGGGCGCTACGTGTTCTTCAACGTGATCCAGAACGTCCCGGTCGTCGCGACGCTCAACGCCGCCGACGCGATCCTCACCCTCGCGGCGCTCGGGCTTCCTCGGCTACGGCATCCAGCCGACCCAGGCCGCGGAGTGGGGCTACGACGTGCAGCGGGCGATCTCGGACGCGGGCGCCGGGATCTGGTGGACGGGGCTGTTCCCGGGCCTCGCCATCGTCCTCCTCGTGACCGGCTTCACGCTGGTCGGCGAGGGGCTCAACGACATCCTCAACCCGCTGATCCGCTACCGAAGGGTCCGCAAGCCCGAGATCCCGGCCGAGCCAGCGGAGGGCGAGCGATGAGCGACGTCGTCCTCGACGTTCGAAACCTCCGGGCCTGGTACGGAACCGAGGGCGACCCGGTCCGCGCGGTCGACGGGGTCTCGTTCGAGATCCGCTCCGGCGAGACGCTGGGCCTCGTCGGCGAGTCGGGCTGCGGCAAGTCCACGCTCGGCAGGACGATCCTCGGGCTCCTGCCGGAGGGGGCCGCGACGGCCGGCGAGATCCGGTATCGCGATCGCAATCTCGTCACCGCGACCGCCAAAGGAGATCCGCGCCATGCGCGGGCCGGAGCTCGGGCTGATCTTCCAGGAGCCGATGACCCGGCTCGACCCCCTGATGACGATCGAGAACCACTTCATCGAGACGCTCTCGGCGCACGAGCCGGACCTCAAGGAGAAGGAGATGCGCCGGCGGTCGCTCGACGCCCTGGGCGCGATGGGCATCCCGCCCACCCGCTTCAAGCAGTACCCGCACGAGTTCTCGGGCGGGATGCGGCAGCGGATCATGATCGCCCTCGCCCTCGTGCTGAACCCGAAGGCGCTCGTGGCCGACGAGCCCACGACCGCGCTCGACGTGATCGTCGAGGGGCAGATCCTCGAGATCCTGGCGGACCTGCGCCGCAACTTCGACACGGCACTCCTGCTGATCACGCACAACCTCGGCATCGTCGCCGAGGCCTGCGACCGGGTCGCGGTCATGTACGCGGGCCGGATCGTCGAGCAGGGCGGCGCTCGCGAGGTCTTCGCCGACCCCGCGCACCCCTATACGCGAGCGCTCCTCGACTCGATCATCTCGCTGGGCACGACTGACCTCAAGTACATCCCCGGGGCGCCACCGAGCCTGATCGACCCGCCGCCCGCGTGCCGGTTCCACCCGCGCTGCCCGAACGCGATGCGGGTCTGCTCGACGAAGGACCCGATCCAGGTCCAGGTGGCCGACGGGCACGTGACCGAGTGCTGGCTGCACGGCCCCGAGGACGAGCTACCGCCCGGCGCCGAGCGCCCGCTCGAGCGGAGCGAGATCGCCGTGGCGGAGGAGGCCTAGTGGTACCACCAATGGACGCGGCCACGAGCAGCGCCGCGAGCGCCGGCCCGAGGCCGATCGGCGACACCGCTCCTCGAGGTCAAGGACCTGCGAACGCGATTCGCGCTCCGGGGCAGCTTCATGGACCGGATGCGCGGGCGTGCGGCCGGCTCGGTGAAGGCCGTGGACGGCGTGAGCTTCTCGCTGCGCCGCGGCGAGGTGCTCGGCGTGGTCGGCGAGTCGGGATCGGGCAAGACCACGCTGGGCCGCACGCTCCTCGGCCTGGCCGCCGCCACCGAGGGCTCGATCAAGCTCGAGGGGCGGGAGATCACCGGCCTCAGCGAAGCCGCGTTTCGCCCACTTCGCCGCCAGCTCCAGATCGTCTTCCAGGATCCGCACGCCTCGCTCAACCCGGCGATGACGATCGGCGAGTCCGTCGGCCATCCCCTCCGTATCCACGGGGTCGCGCAGGACCGGGAGCAGGTGCAGAGCCGCGTGGTCGAGGCCCTCGAGCGGGTCGGCCTGCACCCCGCCGAGCAGTACATGAGCAAGTACCCGACCGACCTCTCGGGCGGGCAGAAGCAGCGGGCCGTCCTGGCGCGGGCGATCATCCTCGGCCCGGACATACTGATCGCGGACGAGCCGGTGTCCATGCTCGACATGAGCGTGCGGGCGAAGATCCTCGAGCTGATGATCGACCTCAAGCGGGAGCTCGATCTCACCTACGTCTACATCACCCACGACCTCGCGACGGCCAAGTTCTTCTGCGACCGCATCGCGATCATGTACCTGGGCAAGATCGTCGAGATCGGTCCCGCCGCCGAGATCTACGACGACCCCAAGCACCCGTACACGGTCTCGCTGCTGCGCGCCATCCCGGAGCCGGATCCCACACGGACCGTGGCGCGCAACCTCCCTCGTGGCGAGGTGCCCGACGCGGTCACGCCGCCGCTCGGGTGCTCGTTCCACCCCCGCTGCCCGCGCGCGTTCGAGGTGTGCGGCTGGGAGAGCCGGGATCTGCGGACCCTGCTCGAGGCGCGGTGGACGCGGATGCCGGAACCCGAGTACCGTGCCGAGCGCGAGGTGATCGGGAGCCTGGACGCGCTGGACGTCCCGGCGACGAGCGCTCGGATCGAGCCGGCCGCCGGCCATACGCCTCCGGAGGTGGTCGGGATCATCGAGCGGCTGCGAGCCGACGCCCCGGACGACCCCTTCTGGAAGGGCGTCGCAACCGTCGAGGTCGAGGGCTCTGCGGTCTCGGTCCGCTTCCACGAGGGGCTGGAGCCCCGCGATGTTCACGCGGACGGGTCCCGCCTTCAGTGCCATCTCTACGATCCGGAGGCGCTCGCGGCCGCCGAGGCGGCGGGCGGCGAGAAACGATCGGATGATCGACTCTCCCCCAATCGGGGGATGCCGAAGTAGCCGTTCGGCGGATTGACCGCCGGTGACTCCGGCGGCTATAAGCGGTATGCAACTCGAGGGGGTTTGGGCGCTCACGATCGAGTAGGGCGGCCGGGACGCCACGGGTGTCCTCGAACCCATCTCCTTCACGAGACCGGGAGAGACATGACCCAGACGATCCCTAACCCCAGATCCCCAAGGCGGGTGCGGCTCATCGCGCTCGCATCCCTCGCGGGCACGGCGCTCGTCATGGGGGTTGCCCCGAGCCTCGCTTCGGCCGGAGCAGATCAGCCGCGGATCCAGAGCGCCGCGGCAGGGCGCAAGGCCGCCAAGCAGGACCCGAACCGGGGGACCCTCAACACCGCGGCAAGGCGCGCTCTACACCGCGGCTACCTGGTCCCTCACGAGGCTCAGTACAGGCGCCAGAAGGCCCGGGCGGCGCGCCTGGCCGATGCGCGTCGGGCCCTCACGGAGCCCCTGAAGGCGCCGTTCGCCCCCTCGATCATCTCCGGCAGGTCCTGGCAAGGGATCAACGAACCCACCCACGCCCCGCCGGACGAGACCAGCGCGGTGGGCACCACCCGCTACATCCAGCTTGTGAACAGCCGGTATGCGATCTACAACAAGACGAGCAACGCGCCGATCTCGCAGAATTCGCTGGACGCGCTCGTGGGCGCCGCTACCTCGGACTCGGTCTTCGATCCGCAGATCATCTGGGATCCCGACACCAATCGGTTCTACTTCGCGGCGGACCGCGTCGTCAGCGATACGGATAACCGAATCGCATTCGGGTTCTCGAAGACGGCATCGCCCTCGAGCGCAGCTGACTGGTGCAAGTACCAGGTGCCTACCGGCCCGGTGTTCTACGACTATCCGAAGCTCGGCGACAGCCGGTTCTTCGCGATCATCGGCTCCAACCGATTCAGCTCGAGCGGCAGCTTCATCGGCTCGGATCTGTTGGCGATCTCCAAGCCGCCGGCTGGGAGCACGTGCCCGGGTGCCTCCACGTTCAAGTCCGGCGAGCAGACAGTGCTCAGGATGACCAACAGCAATCCCGCGTTCACGCCGGTCCCGGCGAACGAGATCGATACGAACTCGACCGGTTGGGCGGTGTCAAGGTCCGGGAACCTACCCGCGACGAAGCTCGGGCTGTTCAAGGTCACAAGGGCCTCGAACGGGCTCCCCGTGATCCAGGCGAACGCGACGCAGTTGACCGTTCCGAGCTATACGGTTCCCGCCGACGTGCCGCAGAAGGGATCGAACAACAAGATCGATTCCAACGACTCGCGGCCCACGCAGGCGGTGGCGGCCGTCGACTCCGGGCGTAACGGCAAGTTCGCCATCTGGACGCAGCACACGACCAAGGGCGGCGCCGGCGCCCAGGTACGCTGGTACGAGATCAACCCGGCGGCCAACGCCTTGTTCCAGAAGGGCACGGCCACGAACAGCTCGCTGTTCGAGTTCAACGGCGCCATCTCGCCCAACCGTCAGGTCAACGGCACGACCAAGAAGGGCGGCAACGCGATGTTGATGAACTTCAACACATCGTCGGCCGCCACCTTCCCGGCGATCAAGATGGTGTCGAAGATCGGCAGCGGGGCCCAGTCCGGGCAGATCGCGGTCAAGACCGGGACCACGCTCTCGGGCTTCGACTGCTCGAGGGTGAAGGACACAGGTTCGTGCCGCTGGGGCGACTACGCCGCGGCGACTCCGGACCCGTCCACGGCCAACCGCATCTGGAACGTGAGCCAGTTCGGGGCCGGCTCGGGCAGCGGCACCGGGGGACTCGCAACCTCCCGGACGTGGCACTTCGTCGCCAAGCCGTAGGCGGCGAAGTCCAGACCAGTTCCCGAAGCCCCGCCCGCTGTCGCGGGCGGGGCTTCGCCGCTGATGGGAGGTCGCCCGCACGGCGTTCGCTTCGTCAGTGACGGGCCAAGCCTGTGGACGTCTCGCAGCGGGGTGTCGTTCGTGTCGCTGCTCGGCGGTCGAAACAGGCACGGCGGCGACCCGGTGACCTCCCTGATCAGCCTGCTGGTCTCCCGAATGTCGTCGTAGCTGGGAGCGAAGTGCGAGACGTGGAGTGGTTGCCCAGCTCGTTGCCTTCTCGGACCGCGCGGCGCAACAGGGCCTCCCGTCCCGGGATCAGCTGCCCGACCAGGAAGAACGTCGCGTGGGCGTGATGGCAGCGCAGGGCCCGCAGGCTTCCCACGAAGCTTGCCTTTGCGCGACTTGCCTTTGCGCGACAGAAACCAGGATCGACCCTCGACTCCCGGATCGACCCTCCCCCAATCGGGGGATACAGAAGTAGCCGTTCGGCGGATTGACCTGCGGTGTCCGTGCGGATATAAGCCTGGGTGCAAGCCGAGGGATTGGCTTCCGCGATGGGTCGTTTTCGCGAGCGACGCGCTCGCGCTCCAGTCCCTCATGAGACTGGGAGACAGATCCGCATGGAGATCCGCATGGGTTCGACAAGGTTTTCGCCGTGGTCGGGGCGCCGGGCCGCGATCGTGGGAGCTGCGGCACTGACCGCGGCGGCATTCGTGATCGTGGTTGCGCCGGGCATGGCATCGGCGCGACCAGGCTTCTCGAACAAGGTCCAGACGCAGGCGCAACACCGTCGTGCCGCCGACGTCCAGAATCCCGGCACTCTGAGCCCAGCCGCGAGGTACGCCAAGAGGTACGGATATCTCCCCCGGAACCGAGCTCGCTTCGAGCGCCAGAAGGCGCGCGCGGATCGGCGCTCGGCCGCTACGCAGGCGCTGGCGTCCCCCGCGTCCGGCGGGCCCTTGGCACCGGCGAAGATTCGGAGCTGGGCGGGGATCAACGATCCCAACAGCGCGCCTCCCGACGAGACCAGCGCTGTCGGAACCGGCCGCTACATCGAGCTGGTCAACGCGAGGTACGCGATCTACCGCAAGACGGGGAACATCCCGACGAACACCGGCACGCTCAACAGCCTCGCCGGCGTCGGGTCCAGCGAGGACGTCTTCGATCCGCAGATCACGTGGGATGCGACGACCAATCGGTTCTATTACGCCGCCGACGACGTGGTGGACCCCGCGCATAACTTCGTCGCCTACGGGTTCAGCAAGACGGCGAACCCCTCCTCGGCCGCCGATTGGTGTCACTTCTTCGTGAGCTCGGGCACCACGTTCGCCGATTTCCCGAAGCTCGGCGACAGCCGGGACTTCGTGATCGTCGGGACGAACCTGTTCAACCCGGGTGGTAGCTACGTCGGTTCGAACATCTTCGCCTCGTCGAAGCCGAAGGCGAGCGACACATGCGCGTCCTGGGCGTCGTCGCACAAGTTCGCCGACAAGTCGTTCGGGAACGGGTTCACGCCCGTCCCGGCGAGCGAGATCGACACCAACGCCACCGGCTGGGCCGTCGCCCTGCCGCAGACGACGCCGGGCACGAAGCTCGAGTTCTACAAGATCACCCGCAACGGCACCACGGGAGCTCCGATCATCAACACCACGCCGACGTCGGCGAGCGTTCCGAGCTTCGCGATCCCGCCCTCCGCGCCGGAGAAGGGAACGAGCTTCCGGATCGACACCTCGGACACGCGCAACACGCAGGCGCAGGCCGGGATCGATCCAGCACACGGGGGCAAGTTCGCGATCTGGACCCAGCACACGGTCAAGGGCGGAGCCGGCACCCAGGTGCGCTGGTACGAGCTCAATCCAGCGACCCATAGCGTGATCCAGAAGGGCACGGTCACGAGCCCGTCGCTGTTCGAGTTCAACGGTGCCATCGCCCCGAACCGACTGGTCAGGGGGACCACGAAGAGCGGCGGGAATGCGATGGTGATGAACTTCAACACGAGTTCGTCGACCACGTTCCCGTCGATCAAGATGGTCTCCAAGGTCGGGACTAACGCGCAATCCGGGCAGGTGGCAGTGTTCAACGGAACGAAGCCACTCGGCGGATTCGACTGCAGCCAGTCCCCCGCGAGGCCGTGCCGCTGGGGCGACTACGCGGCGGCGACGCCGGATCCCTCTACCGCGAACAAGATCTGGCAGGTGAGCCAGTTCGGGAACGGGTCGAACACGAAGGCCGGCTTCGCCACCTCGAAGACCCTGAATTTCATCGCCAAGCCGTAGGCGAACGAGATCTCAGGCAGTCGCGGATAACCCCGCCGCGCTAGGCGCGGCGGGGTTTTCGCGCGTTTGGGCCCTTGCTTCCCCGGTGACGAGCGCCTGCGCCGCTGCCGCGGCGGGGCGCCGGGGCCAAGGCTTCAAGCGGACCCCGAATCGGCTCCACCAGCGGGTTGCCGCAGGACGAGCAGTGGTCGAGGTCCTCCCACCCCTCCATCGTGAAGTTCTGAGCCCCGCAATGCGGGCACTTCATCAGCGACATGTGACACGACTACCTCCGGGGCCATCATCGCCCCGCTCGAGAGGCTCCGTCCTCCTCAGGTTTGCTAACAGATCCCGACGACAACGCTCGTGCGACGGCATCGTGCGTTAACGATTGCACACATCGGATGACGACGCAACTCTCCATGTGACGATTGGGATAACGGCGGAGGCTCTGGCGGCGGCGCCTCCTTCGATCGACGGCGCAGAGGATCTCGGGGCGAGCGATGGATTGCGGGGTGCGAAGGGATCTCAATTGATGAGCGGCCGGATTTCGGTCGGCGACATCCACAGACCCACCCGCGAGGGAGGCGGACATGAATTCGAGATTGGCTCAGATGAGCACGAACGCGACGACGCGATGGGTGATCGTGCTGACCGCGATCGGCTCCCTGATGGCGGCGCTGGACACGCTCGTCGTGTCGACGGCGCTCAGCACGATCAGGGTGGACCTCGGGGCCTCGGTCGAGCAGCTCGAGTGGACGGTCAACGCCTACAACCTGAGCTTTGCCGTGCTGCTGATCACGGCCGCGGCACTCGGTGACCGCTACGGGAGGCGCAACTTCTACGCGACCGGCCTCGCCGTGTTCGCCGCCGCCTCGGCGGTGTGCGCGCTGGCGCCCGACATCGGTTGGCTCATAGCCGCGCGGGCGGTGCAGGGCGCGGGCGCAGCGCTCATCATGCCGCTCGGCCTGGCGCTCCTCAGCGCCGCGTTCCCGCCGGAGCGGCGGGGCGCCGCGATCGGAATCTTCAGCGCGATCACCGGCCTGTCGGTTGCGAGCGGCCCCCTCATCGGTGGCGCCGTCGTGCAGGGGATCGACTGGGAGTGGATCTTCTGGCTGAACGTCCCCATCGGGATGCTGGCGATCCCGCTCGTGCTGACGCGCATGCGCGAGAGCTTCGGGCCCAAGACGGCCCTCGACATCCGCGGGCTGGCGCTGGTCACGGCCGGCGCGTTAGGAATCGTCTGGGGCCTCGTTCGGGGAAACCAGGCCGGCTGGGGCAGCGTCGAGGTCGTCGGCGCCCTCGCGGCCGGGGCGGCACTGATTGCCGCGTTCGTCGCCTGGGAGCTGCGCGCCCCCGCGCCGATGCTGCCGATGCGGTTCTTCCGATCGCGCGCGTTCGCCGCCGGCAACGCGGCGATGTTCTTCACGTTTGCGTCGCTTTTCACCGCGGTGTTCTTCTACGCCCAGCTTCTCCAGACCGGGCTTGGCTACGACGCGCTTGGCGCGGGGCTGCGGCTGATGCCGTGGACCGCGACCTTCATGACCGTCGCCCCGATTGCCGGCGCCCTCGCGGATCGGATCGGCGAACGGCCGTTGATGGTCTCCGGCCTGTCGCTCCAGGCCGCCGGAACCGCATGGCTGGCTGCGATCGCCGGGCCCGACCTCGCCTATTCGCAGATGCTCGCCCCGTTCATCGTCGCCGGCGTTGGCGTCTCGATGGCGATCCCGTCCGCGCAGAACTCCGTGGTGGGCTCCGTCGCGATGGAGGCGGTCGGCAAGGCGGCCGGCGTCAACAGCATGATGCGCGAGCTCGGAGGGGTGTTCGGCATCGCGGTTTCCGTCGCGGTCTTCGCCACCGCGGGCAGCTACGCGTCGGCGCAGGCGTTCACGGACGGGTTCGGACCCGCGATCTTCGTCTCCGCGGGGCTGGCGCTTGCAGGGGCGATTGCCGCCCTGGCGCTACCGCGCCGCCGTACCAGCGCCGCGACCGCGCCGATGGGCGCCGTGCCCGCGCTCGAGGCAGAGGAAGCATGAGAAGAACCAAGGAGGTCACGTCATGAGACAGGTAACTGTTCGCTACAAGGTCAAGCCCGATCGCGTCGAGGAGAACGAGCGCCTGGTGCGCGCCGTCTACGACGAGCTGCACAGCTCGCAGCCGGAGGGTCTGCGCTACGCGACCTTCAAGCTCGACGATGGTGTGAGCTTCGTGCACCTGGCATCGAGCGACGGCGACCGCAGCCCCCTGATCGACGTGGAGGCGTTCAAGGAGTTCCAGCGCGATATCGAGGACCGCTGCGACGAGCCGCCGGTGGTCACCGGTCTGGACCAAGTCGGGTCGTACCGACTCTTCGACGAGCCGGCCGAATGACGTCGTCCGCCTGCAACCCGGTCGTACACCTCGAGCTCCACACCGTCGACCTGCCCGGCGCCAGCGGACTCTACGAGACGCTCTGCGGATGGCACCCGGAGCGGATCGAGACCGGTGCCGGCTCCTATCTCGCGCTGGCGCTCGGGGCGGGCGTCGGTGGCGGGATCGTGGAGTGCGGCATCCCGCGCGCACGCTGGCTGCCCTACGTCGAGGTCGCCGACGTCGACGGTGCGACCGAGCACGCCCGAAAGCTCGGAGCGTCGGTTCTCCTGACCCCCCGGGAGGGCCCGGCCGGATGGCGGAGCGTGGTCGCGACGCCAGCGGGGGGCGAGATCGCGTTCTGGCATCCAAAGGTGCAAGCTGCGTCTGAGGTGGACGACGCATGAACGCCCAGCAACTGCTCGTCGCGGCGCGCTCAGGCGACGAAGGCGCCTTCGGGCGCCTGGTCGAGGAATATCGGGGCGAGCTCCAGGCGCACTGCTACCGGATGCTCGGTTCGGTGCCGGACGCCGAGGATGCGCTCCAGGAGACCCTTCTGCGCGCCTGGCGGGGGCTGCCCGGATTCGAGGGCCGCAGCTCGCTGCGCTCCTGGCTCTACGCGATCGCCACCAACGCGTGCCTGAAGCTCATCGAGCGGCGGGCGGCGCGCGTGCTGCCCGTCGACTATGGCCCCGCCGCCGATCCCCACGACGGCCCGTCCGAGCCACTGCTCGAATCGGTCTGGGTCGACCCCTATCCCGACGAAGCGCTCGGACTCGACGACCTCCCGACGGCACCTGAGGCTCGCTACGAGCAGCGCGAGGCGGTCGAGCTTGCGTTCATCGCCTCGCTCCAGCATCTGCCGGCCCGCCAGCGGGGGGTGCTGATCCTGCGGGACGTGCTCGGCTTCTCGGCGGGAGAGGTCGCCGACATGCTCGAGTCCAGCCACGGAAGCGGTGTACAGCGCCCTACAGCGCGCGCACAAGACGATCGACGAGCACCTCCCGGACAAGACCCAGCAGGCCACGATGCGCGCGCTCGGCGACGACGGCACCCGCGACATCGTCGAGCGATTCGTCGACGCCTGGGAGCGCAGCGACGTGGACGCGGTCGCCGCGATGCTCACCGAGGACGCCATGATGGACATGCCGCCGCTGACGAACTGGTACCGGGGGCGCGATGAGGTCGCGGCCTTCCTGCGCGGGTGGCCGCTTTCGATCGAGGATCGGTTCCGCATGATTTCGACGCGGGCGAACGGACAGCTCGCCTTCGGCCACTACATGTGGGACCGGGACGCCGAGAAGTTCCTCGCCCACGGCATCACCGTGCTGAGCCTGCGCGGCGATCGGATCGCTGAGATCACGTCCTTCCTCGACGCCGGGCTGATCGAGCGCTTCGAGCTTCCCGGCGCGCACCCCGACTCAGCGAGGACGTCGAGGTAGCGCTTGACGCTACGCGACCTCTTCCGCCGGCTCGTCCGCGACCTGCGACCAGGCCTCATAACCGCCGCTTCGCTCCCAGATCGAGGTGAGGATGCCGTCGAGCTCCCGCCGCTCGGCGGGATCGAGGCCGTCCAGCAGGTCCTCCTCCACCCCGTCCATGACCTCCGAGACCTTGTCGATCACGGCGATCCCCTTCTTCGAGACCTCCACGAGGTGCCGGCGGCGGTCCTCGGGGTCGCGGCGCCGCGTCGCGTAGCCCCGTTCCTCGAGGTCATTGAGGATCGTGACCAGGTTCGTGGGGTCGAGGTGGAGCCGCCCGCACAGCGTCTGCTGAGTCAGCTCGCCCCGATCGCGAAGCTCGATCAGCGCCGCGACGTGGCGCGGGCGAACCCCGAACGGCTCCAGCGCCTCCGCGAAGCGATGCATCGTGATCCGACCGAGCTTGATCATCAGAAGCGTCGGCCACTGCTTGGCGATGCCCGGAGGGGCGCTCTGTCCGACTTCCTTTGCCACGTCACAAAGTTACCATGGACGAACCCTTGGTGGCAACCAATCATTTGCTAAGGTCACACGATCTTGCGACGAGCCGCCACGCCGAGCCCCCGCATCATCCTCACCGTCCTGTCGCTCGGCGGGATCTCGTACGCGCTCCTGCAGTCGCTCGTCGTTCCCGCCCTGCCGCAGATTCAGGCCTCGCTGCACACCTCCGAGAGCGCCGTCGCCTGGGTGCTCACCGCCTTCCTCCTCAGCGCCTCGGTCTCCACTCCCATCCTCGGCCGGCTCGGCGACATGTACGGCAAGGAACGGTTGCTCGGAATCGTCCTGGTGATGCTCGCCATCGGGACGCTGATCTCGGCGGTCGCCACGTCGCTGTGGCTGATGCTCCTCGGCCGCGTGATCCAGGGCGCCGGCGGCGGGATCTTCCCGCTTGCCTTCTCGATCATCCGAGACGAGTTCCCGAACGAGCGCGTGCCGGGCGCGATCGGCCTGGTCTCCTCCCTGCTTGGCATCGGCGGCGGCGCGGGCGTCGTCTTCGCCGGCATCGTCACGCAAAACCTCTCCTACCACTGGCTCTTCTGGTTCCCGCTCGCGATTATCTCGCTCACCGCCTTCCTGACCTGGCGCTACATCCCCGAGTCGCCGGTCAAGACGCCGGCCGAGATCAACTACCGTGCCGCGGCGCTGATGACGCTCGGCATCTCCGGCGTCCTGCTGGCGATCACCGAGACCAGCACCTGGGGCTGGGGCTCGCCGAAGACGCTCGGGCCTGCTCGCCATCGGCGCCCTGGTGATCGGAGCGTGGATTCGCGAGGAGCTGCGCTCGCGCGAGCCGCTGGTCGACATGCGGATGATGGCGATCCGAGGCGTCTGGACGACCAACACGGTCGCCTTCCTGATCGGGATCGGCATGTACTCGTCGTTCATCCTCCTGCCGGAGTTCGTCCAGGAGCCGACGCAGCACCGGGTACGGCTTCGGCGCCTCGGTGACGGTTGCCGGGCTGTTCCTGCTGCCGACGACGATCGCGATCGTCATCGTGGGTCAGATGGCGGGGATGCTGGAGCGCCGGATCGGCTCGCGCGGATCGCTCATCGGGGGTTGCTGTTCAGCGTCGCCTGCTACGCGCTGCTCGCCACCAACTCGGGCTCCGAGCTGGACATCTACGTCGCCGCGGGCCTGCTCGGCATCGGCATCGGCCTCTCCTTCGCCGCGATGCCGAACCTCATCGTTCAGAACGTCGCCCAGGCGCAGACCGGCGTCGCCACGGGGATGAACGCCGTCACGCGGACGCTCGGCGGCGCCTTCGGCGGTCAGCTCGCGGCCACGCTCCTCGCCAACAACCTCGGCGCCGGAGGCATCCCCACCTCGACCGGCTTCACGCTCTCGTTCCTGATGTGCCTGATCGCCCTGGCGGCAGCGCTTGGCTTCGCGCTCTGGGTGCCGCGCCGCAGCGCGAACGATCTCGCCGCGGACCCGGTGATGCTCGCTTCACACTCGAGCCGCGAGCCGGAGCGCACCGCGGCGTAGCGGTCCTCTACCCGGCGCTCCGCTCGACCTTCACCTCGCACTGGTCGACCGACGCTCGCGTCCCCGGAGTATCGGAGGCGTCCATCTGCTCGAGCACCGCCGCCGCATCGCGCATCTGCTGCTCGCTCTCGAAGAATCCGATGAAGATCGCCGTTCCCTGCTCCGCGTCGTGGAGCAGCTTCATCGAGCTCGACTCGACTCCGGGCGGAGGGCCGTCGCGACTCCTCGACCCTGCTGACCACGGCGTTGACCTGCTCGGGGGTGACACCAGTGAACCTGACCGCACGTGCATACATTGGAACCTCTCCTCCGCTAGCTCGAGCCGATCCTAACCTCTTCCGGCCGACTTCGCCGGTGGCCGAATAGGCGAGCTGGATCCGTCCGTCGTAACGTTTCGCGGGATCCGGACATGATCAGTTGATGGAACGGGAGGACCGGTCCGGCGTCGACGAGCGGGGGTTCGATGCCCTGTTCGAGGCGCACTACCCCCCGCTCCGCCGGGTACGCCGTGCGGCGCGTCGAGAGCCGCGCGGGCGTCGAGGACGTGCTCGCCGAGACGTTCGCCGTCGCGTGGCGACGGCGCGATCAGATGCCCGAGAAGGCGCTTCCATGGCTTTTCGGCATCTGCCACAAGGTGATCGCGAATCACCGGCGCTCGTCGAAGCGGCGCACGTGGCTGTTCAATCGACTCGCGGCAAATCGCACGGACCTGGGACGAGATCCGGCCGAGATCCTGGCCGAGCGCAGTGAGATCGGAAGGCGCCTTCGCCAACTTGAGCGACTCCCAGCGCGAGGTGCTGCGGCTGGTCGCCTGGGACGGGCTCAGCGCGGCCGACGCCGCCGCGGCGCCCGGATGCTCCCCGGCGGCCTTTCGCGTGCGATTGCACCGGGCTAGATCCGAGCTCGCGAAACGTCTGGCGGAGGCCGGACATGAACCAGACGAGGGCCCGAATGGGCCCCAGCCCAGGGAGGGATTTCAGGAAGCGCAATCGAGCGACCACTTCGAAAACGACGAGCTTCTGAAGCGGCTTCGCGGCGAGGACCCGGCTGCGGACGCGGACGCGGCGGCAGTCGCCGGGCGAGCGAGAGGCCGTTCGGTCGCGGTCCACGGAGATGCTGTCGGCCGGCAAGCGGCCGGCGGGCGGCCGGATCACCCGACCCAGGATCGCGGCCGCTGCGGTGATCCTCATCCTCGGCCTGGGTGCGGTCCTCGCGCTCACCCTCGGCGGCTCCACCTCGGGCCCCGCCCCGGCACTGGCGATCGAGAAGACGCCGAGATACGTGACGCTCAGGCTGACGAATCCGACCGCTCCCGACTCGCAGATGAACCAGAGAGCTCGCCGACGCGGGGATCGACCGCGTTCGGGTGCGGTCAGTGCCTGGCGCGCCAAAGGCCGTTGGTACCTGGGCCGGCTATGTCGAAGTTGGGATTCAGTGCGAGGCCGGGGCGAACAAGTTCGGCTACGGCGTCGACATGCCGATCTCTCACCCATACAACCGCGCCAACAGGCACGGCGCGGAGGATCAATTCGACCTGACCGTGCCGCATCGCACCGGCAGGGTGAGCGCGCAGGAGGTGGGCACCCCGTTCAGCAAGTCGACGGTGCGCCTGGCGGCGGACTCGATCGACGATCCGAGGAATGCCTTGAAGGTGCTCGTACCCGTCCGGCCGCGGAGCCCGGACGATACCCCCGAGTCCAACGACATCGGCCTCGGCCAGCTGATCGGATTCGGCGGCCTGTTCGCCCAGTACGGCGAAGCGATCCAGAGCGGCAATGGGAGCTGCGGAGACTTCGGGCTGAAGCCGTTCCCCAAGGCCACCTTCCCCCCGACCGAGGGCGCCTGGGTCGTCCTGCACGTATCGGGAACCGAGGCGGGCGCGAGAAGGATCAACCGCGAGCTGAGGGCGGGCCCGATCAAGGGTAAGGTTCGTCTGACCCCCGCGCCGCCGGATCAGGTCGGGCACTACATGGGCCTCAAGCGAGTCCCGCCGCTCCCGAAGCACTACCACGGCGCCGGAAACCGCATCGACATCGCGTTCAACGACCTGCCTCACGTCCACGGGCCGTCCGCCAACGACGTCGCGCTTCGCCGGTACGCGTTCAACGCGTTCCCGAACGCGCGGTGGATCTTCTACGTCGGGCGGGCGCCGGGCCCGGGCGAGGGTCCGAGGTTCTGGGCCCGGACGGGCTGGTCAATGCGGATGCGGCTCTCAAGCGGGGCTGCCCCGGCATGGGGATGACGATTAAGACCAACGGACAGAAGTCGTGCGGTGCCGGGGTCTCAGCACAGGTGCCGGTGCCGAGCCACGGGTCCAAGTAGGACCTCGGCTACCGGGCCAGCCGGCCCCCTCTTACGGCGCGGCTCAGAGCGCGCCCTTGTGGCGCTTCACGTGCGACTGGGTCCGCTCCCAGCCCATGCCCTTGGCCCAGCCGGGGCCGGCGCCCTTGGTGTCCGCGGTGTCGAACCGCAGGCCCGCGACCTTCATGAAGGCGTGGCTCGAGTTGGCGTAGACCGTGATCCACGAGCCCTTCCGGGGCTTACCCCAGGTCTTGAGGCCGCTCGGTGGCTTGGCGTGCTTGATCAGGTGCCCGCCGTGGAGCGCGTAGCTGACCGCGCTCGAGCAGTCGTAGCAGGGCGACTTCCAGCTCGAGTACCCGCCGCCGCTGCAGTAGCCCTTGCCCTTGGCGATGTCATTTGCTGCCGCGATGACCTGCTTCACCCGGCGCGGCGCCGACTTCGGGGCGACCGCCTTGCCGTGGACGAGCTTGGCCTTGTGGCCCTTGACCGTCGGCGAGGTGTCGGAAGTTCCCGTGCCGCCGCTGCTGGCGAGCGCGCTGGGGCTGGCGAGGGCGAGCGCGGCCACACAGGCGATGGCCATGGCGCCGGCAAGTCGCGGGCGCGGTATGCGAAAAAGGTTGGGGAGCATGAATCGGTCTCCTTCGTCGGCCTGCGGGGTTAGCTGACGGGCTGGCGCTAAAGGAGCCTGCGCCCCCGCCCGAAGTCGGGCGAGTTAGCCCCGGAATTGGATCCCCCGCTCCTCGCCGCTACGGGACGAGGACTCGGCTTGTTCCAGTGCTCGAGCGGGGAGGGTAGCGAACGGGCCGGCTGTCCGTCGCGGGTGGCCATCGACGCAGAAACCCATCGCCTGAATCGCACTGAACGCGCAGGACACCGGGCTCGTGAGCCGACCTGGATGCGAGCGAAGGGCCAAAGCCAGGGCTAGATTGGCGGGCGGGCCTCGGACCGGCGCCCGGCGCTGTTGGGCGGACTAGGGTTTGGGGGGCGCGTGAAGGCTCGGGCGATCTTCACAGTGGTGGTGCTGGTCGCGGTCGGCGTCGCAACCTCGGCCAGGGGCGCGATCCACACGTCGACGTTCAGGTCCGGTGATGCGAACTGTGGGGTCACCATCGGTAAGCGTGCGATGGGCTGCTTTTCGCCAGTACTCCCGGCGAGCTCTCAGGACGGCTTCATCCAGCTCGGGCCGCACGGCCGCGCTCGGCTCAGCGAACGCGGGGACTGCCCGTTTCGACAGCGATGCAAAGTGGGGCCGAGGCTGCATCGGGGCCGGAGCTGGAAGCGCGCCGGCGTCAAGTGTCATCACGGCCATGGGCTGCGATGCGAGAACAAGGACGAGCACGGCTTCGTCCTTCGAAAGCGCTCCTACCGGCGGTTCTGAGGGGAAACTAAGCCGGTTCGCGCTCTCGAGCGGAGGGGGAGGGATTCGAACCCTCGATGGACCAAAACGGCCCATAACGGTTTTCGAGACCGCCGCATTCAACCACTCTGCCACCCCTCCAGATGCCAGGGCAAGGCTACCGGCAGGCCGCTTAGAAGCGGAAGTCGACGCCGAACAGGAGGAGCGGCCAGAGGATCACCGCGAGCACCATTTCCGCGATCAGCTTCGCGGTGTGCAGGCTCGCGAAGTAATGGTGATTCGAGGCGACGATCACGCCGATCGCGACGTAGATGATCGTGAAGATGCTTGGGCCGCGGTAGCCCATCAGGAGGCGATCGCGTAGCGGAGTATCTCGACCACCTGCTCGGGAGAATCGGCGACCGCCATTGCGGCGCGGTCGACCTCCTTCAGCGCGTGGGTGAGCTCGGCGTCGTGGAGGGTGACGAGCGGCTTGCCCAGCGCCGCCGCGTATCCAGCCTCGAAGGCGGCGTTCCACTGCCGGTACTTGTCGCCGAAGCGGACGACCACCACGTCGGCCCGCCGCAGGAGCGTCTGCGTTCGCACCGCGTTGACCCCGGCGCCTTTGTGGTCCCGCCAGAACTGCTCGTCCTCCTCGCCCAGGATGCTCGCACCGACATCGTCGGACGCCGAGTGGTCGGTCACGGGCGCGAGCAGCTCGACCTGGAGACCGGCCTCACGCACGCCGTCGGCGATGCGCTCGCGCCAGTCGGAGTGGATCTCCCCGGAGAGATAGACGTTCCAGGTGTCGTCGCCGTTCGTCACTCGTTGGCGCCCTTCACGGATTCCGGCTGGATGAACACCTTCACCCGCTGCTCCCCATCCTGGCGGAACGGGTACTTGTCCTGGTCCAAGTACTTCTTCGCCATCGCGTCGATGTGCTCGTCGGCGTCCTCATGGGTCATCTCCACAACCCGGCCGCGAACGATCACGGCGTCGTAGGGGTCGTCGGGATCGGTCGCCGAGAGCGCCACGCGAGGATCATTTCGCAAGTTCCGCGGCTTCGCCCGCCCCTCGGCGGTGTTGACGACGACGAAGTCGCCCTCGTAGTCGACCCACACCGGGGTGACCTGCGGCGAGCCGTCCGGCATCAGCGTTGCCAGGTGGCCGAACGTCTTCTTGTCGAGGATCGACTTGGCCTGCTGGGGAAGCTGGCCGACAGTCCGAGTCTCCATCTGGTGCCTCCTGGATAGGTGACGTTGCGTCCTGCGGTCGGCCCACGCGGTGCGCATAGAATCGCACCACGGTGGGCCAACCGGTCAAATACCTGCTACCCGAGAGCGGCATCCCGACGCATTGGGTCAACCTCATGCCGGACCTTCCGGGAGCCCCGTGCCGCCGCTGAACCCGGCGACGAAGGAGCCGGTCGGGCCCGACGACCTCGCGCCGATCTTCCCGATGGCGCTGATCGAGCAGGAGGTCTCGGCGGACCCCGAGATCGAGATCCCTGAGGAGGTCCGCGAGATCTACTCGCTGTGGCGGCCGACGCCGCTGTTCCGCGCGCGACGGCTGGAGAACGCGCTCGATACCCCGGCGCACATCTACTACAAGTACGAGGGCGTCTCGCCGGCCGGCTCCCACAAGCCGAACACCGCGGTCCCGCAGGCCTACTACAACCGCGAGGCGGGGATCCGACAAGCTGGCCACCGAGACCGGCGCCGGCCAGTGGGGCTCGCGCTGGCGCTCGCCTGCAAGCTCTTCGGGCTCGAGTGCGAGGTCTTCATGGTCGGAGTCAGCTACGACCAGAAGCCCTACCGCCGGGCGATGATCGAGACCTGGGGCGCGACCGTCCATCGCAGCCCGTCCGACCTCACCGACGCCGGGCCGCGCGCAGGCCGAGCACCCGACCGGCAGCCTCGGCATCGCGATCTCCGAGGCGATCGAGATCGCCGCCGGCCCGACGACACCAACTACTCGCTCGGCTCGGTGCTCAACCACGTGCTGCCTGCACCAGACGGTGATCGGCCAGGAGGCCATCGAGCAGCTCGAGATGGCCGGCGAGTACCCGGACGTCGTGATCGGCTGCGTCGGCGGCGGGTCGAACTTCGCCGGCATCGCCTTTCCGCTTCCTGCGCCGCAAGCTCCGCGAGGGCGGCGACACCCGCTTCCTCGCGGTCGAGCCGGCCGCCTGCCCGACCCTGACCCGCGGCGAGTACCGCTACGACTTCGGCGACACGGTCGGGATGACGCCGCTGATGCCGATGTACACGCTCGGCCACGACTTCGTGCCGCCGCCGCTCCATGCCGGCGGCCTGCGCTACCACGGCGACTCGCCGCTCGTGCGGCCTCGTCAAGGAGGGCCTGGTCGAGGCGCCGGCGGTGCCGCAGACCGAGCGCCTTCGCGGCAGCGGTGCAGTTCGCCGGCGCCGAGGGCATCCTTCCGGCGCCCGAGCCGGCACACGCGATCCGCGCGACGATCGACGAGGCGCGAGGCGGCGAAGCGAGGCCGGGGAGGAGCGCGTGATCCTCTTCAACCTCTGCGGCCACGGCCACTTCGACATGTCCGCCTACGACGCCTACCACCGCGGCGAGCTGACGACCTCGAGTTCTCCGAGGGACATGGAGAACGCGCTCGAGCGCCTCCCCGACACGCCGTCGATAGCCTGACCGCCCGTTTCCGGCGCTATCGTCACCCCGCCCGGAGAGGTGACCGAGCGGCTTAAGGTGCGCGACTGGAAATCGCGTGGGCGGGTCAAACCGCCTCGTGGGTTCGAATCCCACCCTCTCCGCTGGTTCCGGAAGCACGCACAGGCGCGCACTCGCCCGCAGAGAGCCGAACTGATCACGCCTGGCGACGGGCGCTCCGCCAGAAACCGGTCGCAAACCGGTTGCAGTCCAGGCCGTTGACCGGTCGCAAACCGGTTGCAGGCCGCGGCGACGCTGGCCGTGTCGAGAGCAGGGCCAGGCGAGCGCGGCCTCCGTCTGCTTTGTGCACCTCTCGTCGGCACAGCCTGCCGGGAGGTCCCAGGGATTCGTCCAAGACCGCAGCGTGCCCGAGAAGGCGCACAGAGGAGCCGTGGGCGTATGTGGTTGGGGCATCGCCGGCAGGAGGCAATCCGGTGAAGGCGAATCGCCCAGCGTCGGTCAACGGCCCCGGGGACGCCGGCCTCGTTACTTGCAACCGAGACGGCGCAACTGCGTGGCAGCTAGCAGTGCGGCCAACAGCCCCGATCGCCCGGTTCGTGACTTAGCGAATAGGAGTGTGGAATGGACGAACGTTCGACGGCGCTTGACTTTGCTGATCTCCTTGATAGTTCGCTGCTTACAGTCGATCCGCTCGGGGTGAGTACGGGGAAACAGTCCGAGCGGACTCACACATATACCGTGGGCGAATGCCCAGGGAGGGGAAAGATGGTTCGCAAACTTGCGCTGTTCGTCGGCGTTTTGGGCGGCGGCTGCTTCGGCGCCTACGCCATTGCCGGCGCACAGGATGAGACCGCGCCGGCGCAACTCGCCGCGGACGCCTGTCCCGATCAGACTGCCGCACTCAGGTCTGCCGGGTTCGAGTTCGACGTCTATGGCGACGAGAGTTGCCCAACGATGGCGAGGGTCCAAGAGGTCATCACCCAGCGAAAGTCTCAGGAAGAGCAGGCGGCCAAGGATCAGGCGGCGCTTGAACAGGCACGCCAGACGGGTCAGCTCGGCGAGGAGACGAATCGGTGGATGACCGGGGTGGGAGACGACGCGCGTCCGCTAACGGATGCCGAGGTCGCTCAGGTCGAGCAGGACATCGCTAACACCAAGGAGGGGGGCCGGCAAGTGAGAGCCAAGCTCAACAAAGCGACTCGTCCGTCGAAGGTGCTGATGATCGCCCTTGCAGTCATGCTGGGTGCCGCCACCGGCGTCTTCGGCCATACACGTGACGTCCATTACACCGACGGATTCATGCAGATCGACCTCGGCCACGAGCACGTTGACAACGTCTGGATGGCGAACAAGTCGGACACGGTCTACGGTGACGCCTGGGGTGACAGCCCATCCGAGCAAGGCGACGACGGACACGCCGAGGGAAACAACGGTGACGACGATGTCAGCGGAGGCGACGGCGGCGACAACGTGTACGGCGACAATGGCAACGACTACGTCCATGGCGACGCCGGCGGAGACACCATTCACGGAGGTCAGGACCAAGACACGATGGACGGTGGACAAGGCCAGGATGATCTCTACGCCAACGACGGGTATGCCGATCACGTCGATGGAGGCGACGACGTAGACACCTGCAACGTCGACAACCACGACACGTACCTCAGCTGCCAGGCTTACTGAAGGCGGCTCAACGCGCTGGACGTCGAGGAGACCCGTCTCCTCGGCGTCCGCGGACGTATAGGGAAGCACTCGGGAGCTCCTCAGCGGCTCCGAGCGCTACATGGCAATATGAAACGGCGGCTATCCGCCCCCGGGGTGGTTCGCCCTCCACTGGTTGATCGCCTGCTTGACGTCCGGCGGATACGTCGATGGGTCTTGGCCCTCGTATATCCGGCCCTCCTTCTCGGCCTGCCGCAATATTGGGGGCGGCGGCGGTGGAGTGCGTAGCGGCTGGTCGAGGTACCTGTGAATCTGTTCGGGTGTCGGGCATCCCGGTTCCGTACTGGTCCGGCACGGTTCGCCCAGCCTGTCGCAACGCTGCATTCGCATCGGGGCAATCGCTCGCAGGGACCGCATCGTTGTCCGTCATCTGGGCGATGGCAAAGCCGGCCGGCACAGCGAGCACGATCATCGCCGTAACCGCGATCACCACTCGGCGCGGACGGCGCCGCGCTGCGCGCCTGGGCTCCGCTTGGGCCACCCGCTCGAACTGATGGCGAAGGGCCTGTAGGGCAGGAAGATCAGACGTATCGGTCATGCTGGTTCTCCTCGGCGTAGGGGCTGGGATCCAAGGCGGCGGCAAGCGACCTAAGGGCACGAGAAACACGTGCTCGTGCCGCCTGTTCAGAGATGTCAAGTCGCTTGGCAACCTCTGAATAGGGGAAACTCTTCCTGACCACCCTGAGCTGTAGTGCCTGACGGCTGCCGGCCGAGAGGTGCTCAAGCTGAGCCCGCAGCGTGTTGCGTAGTCGTGGGACGCCAGCAAGCTCCTCGATTCGCGCCTGCTGCTCATCATCGAGGAGAGGCGGTTCGATGCCGAGGCGCTCCATTGCCTTGCGCTGGGCCTGGCCCCGCTTGAAGTAGCGCGAGAGTTGTCGCTGAGCAATGCGATACAACCAGCCGGCAGCTTCGGCGTCGGTTGTGCCGCGAAACCGCATGCGGGACATGTAGGCCTGCGCGAAGGTCTCCGACATCAGATCGAGGGCCACCTCGGCGTCGTAAGCGTGGCGTGCGTGGTAGGCGAGCACGCCCTCGGCGTGGTGGTCGTAAAACTCCACGAAAGCTTCCGGGTCGCTTGCCGAGCGTCGCAGTGCTTGCGCAGGTCGCAGCTGGTCCATCTGTCTAGATAGTGCTCAATCGGATCAATCCTGTGACATCC
>CAWHJT010000016.1:0-30570 GCA_963829735.1 uncultured Actinomycetes bacterium | reverse complement strand
GTATGTTCCGCGGGTCGGCGAAATCGATCCACGGAAGGATGTGCCATGCCAGGGATGGCCCGCGCAATCGCCAGTCAGGACCAGGGGCGTCGCCGTCTTCGGTCCGCGATCGTAGTGAGCAGCCTCGCTGCCGTGGCACTCGCCGCGCTGGCGATGGTGCCGGCCGCAGGCGCGAAGGTGACGCGCGGCCCGCGCGGCGCCGCCTTCTACCAGCCGCCCCACAAGCTTCCCAAGGGACCCCACGGCACCTTGGTCTGGACGCGCCCGGCCCATCTGTTGATGCCTCTGGACCAGGCCTCCTCGACCAAGCTCGTCCTCTACAAGTCGAAGACGCCGCAGGGCAAGACCGACGTCGTCTCCGGGGCCGTCAGCATCCCCAAGGGCAAGCCTCCCCGCGGGGGCTGGCCAGTGATCACCTATGCCCACGGAACCACCGGGACCGCCGACATGTGCGCCCCGTCCCGGGTCCGCCCCGGCACGATCACCGCCCCCTACGTCGACTACACGAACTCGGAGCTGAACGCCTGGCTTGCCGCGGGCTACGCGGTCATGCGAACCGACTATCAAGGACTGGGCACGCCTGGCGTCCACCCCTACCTGATCGGGGAGTCCGAGGGCCGCAGCGTGCTGGACATCATCCGCGCCGCGCGGGATCTCGACCCGAGTGTCGGCAAGCGGTTCCTGATCGCCGGCCACTCACAGGGGGGACAGGCGGCTCTGTTCGCGGCGGCTGAGGCGAATTCCTGGACCCCGGACCTGAAGCTTCGCGGGACCGCCTCCTACGCCCCCGCCTCCCACCTGTACGAGCAGGCGCTGCTCCTACCCAGCCTGTCGACGCCGAGCGCACTCTCGGCGTTCGCGGTGCTCATCACACAGGGAGCGTCGACGGCGTCCGCGGACGTGAATCCGTGGCAACTGCTGAGGACCCCCGCACGCGGTCTCTACCCGCTGGTCAACCAGGTCTGCCTGCCGAGCCTCGGGACCTCGAACCGGTTCGCCGGCATCGCGCCCGCGAAGCTGCTCCGCGGGAACGCGAACCTGCAGCCTCTCTACAAGGTCCTCCAGGGGGAGAACCCGGACGTGGTGACGGGGGCGCCGATCTTCCTCGCACAGGGAAGCGCTGACACGACGGTGTTCCCGATCTTCACCGACGAGCTCAACGATCAGCTCCAGAAGTCCGGGGACGACGTGCGCTACCAGGTGTATCCGGGAGTCGACCACGGCGGGATCGTCCAGGCCGCCGAGCCCGACGTCCTGCCCTGGTTTGAGGATCTCCTTCCCCCGCGGGGCTGATTCTCGGCCCTACGAGAGCGGATCGGTGCTCCGCAGCCAGTGAACCACCGTGGCCGTCCAGATGCCACCGACGATGAAGGCGGCGATGAGGATGGCCACCAGCGAGATGATCTCGAGAACTTCCATTGCTCAAGTGTGGAAGCAGGTCCTAAGGCTGAGCTCAAGCGCCGCGTGTCTTCCGTCCGCCGGGCCTAGGCGGTCTCCGCCGGCGGCGAGACCCCCGCGCGGGCCGGCCGCCGCGCAGGCCGCGCCAGGCCATGCCCAAGCGTCAGGCGGGCCATCGAGCGACCGAGCGACTCGAAGCGGCCCACGGTCTCATCGACGGCCGCGGCGAATCGCGTCGACGTCCTCGTCGGCGATCACCAGCGGCGGGAGCGCCTTGACCACGTTCATGCTGTGGCCCGCGACCTGGGTGAGGATGTGATGGTCGCGGAACAGGGGCACGACGAGTAGCTGCGCCGCCAGCCCCGCCTGCCGGCGCTCGATCGAGTCCCAGATGCGCCTGGCGGTGCCGCCGCTCGGCGGCCCCAGCTCGATCGCCCACATGAGGCCGAGGCCCCGGACCTCTCTCACGACCTCATGGCGCTCGACCAGCGGCCGCGTGAGCTCCATCAGCCGCTCGCCCTGCGCCCGTGCCCTCTCCACGAGGCCCGCGTCGTCGATCTCCGACAGGGTCGCGAGCGCCGGCCGCGGCGGCGAGGTCGTTCTGGCCGAAGGTCGAGCCGTGGGCGACGGAGCGCTCCATCGAGTCGAAGACGCGGTCGAAGACGTCGCGGGAGCTGAGAATCGCCCCGATCGGCACGTAGCCGCCCGACAGCGCCTTGGAGACCAGGATCATGTCCGGCTCGAGGCCCCAGTGCTCGAGGGCGAGGAACCGCCCGGTTCGCCCGAGGCCGGTCTGCACCTCGTCGACGCAGAAGACGGTCCCATGGCGGCGGCAGAGCTCCTGCGCCTCGGGGAGGTAGTCGGCGGGCGGGATCACGACGCCCTTCCCCTGAACCGGCTCGACGAGGAAGGCGGCCACGTCGCCCTGCGCCAGCTCGCGCCGCAGCGCGTCGAGATCGCCGAACGGGACCGGGTCGCAGCCGGGCAGGAACGGGCCGTAGCGCTCCCGGAACTCGGGATTCCCGTTCACCGACAGCGCGCCCATGGTCAGGCCGTGGAAGCCGTGGTCGCAGTAGAGGATGCGCGGCCGTCCCGTCGCCGCACGCGCCATCTTGATCGCCCCCTCGACCGACTCCGCGCCGGAGTTCGTGAGCAGCACCGTCCCCACCGATCGCGGGGCGCGGCGGAGGAGCTCCTCCGCGAGCACGCCAGGGAGCACCGTCACGCCGAGCTGCGGAAGGCTCGGCGTCCCGGCCTCGAGCACGCGCTCGAGCTGCTCCCGCACCGCCGGCGGGTTACGCCCGAGCGCGAACACGCCGTAACCCGACAGGAGGTCCAGATAGCGGTCCCCCTTCGAGTCGATCAGGTAGGACCCCTCCCCCGCCACCCAGTCGCGATCGAAGCCGATCGTCTTCAGCACCCGCACCATCTGGCGGTTGAGGAAGCGACCGTGGAGGTCCATCGCGTCGCCGGCGCGATCGGCCAGGATCTCGCCGACGTCGATGCTTGGACGCCTTCCGTCGGCGGGCACGGCCCAGATCGTCCCAAAAGGGAGCGGATTGGGAGAATGAGCCGCGCTTGAAGCCGGTCACCGTCAGCGTCGACGTGCCCAACCCTCGCGGGAGGACGTCTACGAGTTCCTCGACGTGCTCGCCAACCACGAGGCGTTCACCGACCACATGCTGGACAAATGGGACTTCCAAGGACCGCGGGCGGGCGTGGGCGCGAAGGCCCGTGCCAGGGTCCGGGCGCCAGGGTCGAACGAGAACGTCCATATCGAGGTGATCGAGGCCGATCCTCCGCGTCGCATCGTCGAGGAATCCCTCAGCGCCGGCGGCAAGCGGCGTACGCGCGGCACCTATACGCTCGACCGACCTCCCCGATGGCGGCACGCGGATCGCGTTCGAGCTCGCATGGCTGGAGGCACCGCGGAACGAGCGCATGACCGCGCCGCTGATGCGGGCGTTCATGCGGCGCGCGAACGGCAAGGCGATGCGCCGCCTCGGCAAGCTGCTGCGCAAGCGGGCCTGACCGCGGATCAGAGCCCCAGGCCGCGCACGCCGCGGCTCGTCCCAGCCGAGGTGATGGGCGAGCTCGTGGCGCACCGTGCGCTCGACCTGCGCCCGCAGCAGGTCCGGGTCGTGCCCGAAGTCCCGCTGGAGGGTGTCCTGGTAGATCACGATGCGGTCCGGATAGCTGTCCCGGGCGATCGTTCCGCCGATGTACTGGCCGTAGGCGTGCTCCTCGTGGCCGCGGCTGGAGACGATCACCGGCGTGTGGTCGAGCAGCTCGCGGAAGGGCTCGGGCAGGTCGTCGAGCGCCTCCATGACGAGCTCGTCGAACTCGCTCGGCGGATGGTCGGGCGGCGGCAACGCCGCCAGCGCCTCGCTGCGGTGGACGAGCCGCTGGAACTCCGGCTCCGGCATCTCCCTGCCGATCATCGCCACCGTCAGCCAGGCGGTGACGAGGACGAGCGCGACGGCGCCGACGATCAGGACCATCAGATCGTCCAACCCGCCCAGCGACGGCGGGTTGATGAGCAGCACGATCAGCCCGACGATCAGCGCGGTGAGCGCTGCCGCGCGAAGGGGCGGTCCGAGGGCTTCCCTCACATATGTGAGGTTAGAACGCGGCTAGCCGCAGACCGGCCAGGGCTTGGTGCCCTCGCGCTTCTTGAGCGCGACCGCCACGACGGCCTGGGTCTTGTACCCGTAATCGATCGGGTCGCCGCCCGGCGTCTTCGGGGCGTGATGCCAGCTCGACTTCATGAACTGGAAGGCGCCTCGGTACGTGCCGCCGCCGCCGATCGCGTTCGGGTCCTTGCCCGACTCGCACTCGGCCGTCTTGTTCGCCCAGTGCTTGTTGTGGCGGGAGGTCTTCCTCCACAGCCGCTTGTACTTGCTGCCGCCGCTCTTGGAGTCGCCGCCGCTGGTCACGCCGGTACCTCCGCTCGACGCCACGGCGGACGAGCTCATCGCGACCGCGGTCGCGCCGATCAGCGCCGTGACGGCCATCAGGGCCAGAACGATCTTGAGTTTGGGCGCTACCGCGCCCCGTGACAGGTTCAACATCAAGCTCTTTCGTTGCTTACGGGGTTAGCTGACGGGCTCGCGCCGAAGAGCTGGCGCTACGCGGCTGTCCGGCCGCGATTCGCCCCGATGCGACTTGGGTCCCCCGCTACCCGCGTGTATGTGGCGGGTGCTTCAGCAGGTCAGTCAGCGCGGCAGGTTAGCAAACCATGAGGAAGGCGTTAGCAGTAACGCCTGGCGGCCGCGCGCCTATTCAGTGGAGATGTTCGGGTCCGCCTGAACCTTGTGCGGCAGGATCATCAGGAAGCTGTCCTGCGCGGACGAGGCGAGGGCCGCGACGCGCTTCGCCTCCGGCGCCTGGTCGGTAGCGCGCAGCTCGTCGGCGTAGTGGCCGAGCAGCTCCTCGATGTCCAGGACGCCCTCGTCGTCGAGCTCCGCGAGCTCGACCTTCGCCCCCTCGCCCAGGCGGCGGCGGATGGCGTCGGCGTCGAGGTTCCAGTCGGGGTTGACGCGCACGTAGACGCGGCCCCCGGTCATGCCCGCGCACGCCCACGGGCCGATGTCGCCCAGAACCACGGCGCGGCCCGAGGTCATGTACTCGAAGGCGAATCCCTTGGCGTTGGCGCGGTCGACGATGCAGCCGCGGGAGTCGTCGAGCGGCTCCGCCGGCTCGCCGCCGAGCACGACGTCCGCGCCCGAGAGGCGGATGCAGAAGCGCGAGTCGGCCGAGCCCTGCACGAAGAGCCGCCCGCGCTGAGCGCCGTAGGCGAACGACTTGCCAACGGAGCCGTTGACGCGGCGCCCCTCGGTGTTCTTGCCCTTCATGATCGAGACGGTCCCGCCGAGCATGGTCTTGGCGACGCCGTCCTGGGCGCCGCCCTCGACCCGGATCACGACGCCCCAGGCATTGAAGGCCCCGAGGCCCTGGCCGGCCACGGACCCGCCGTTGAAGTCGAGCTCGGCGAGCACGTCGGCGGCGTCGCCGGCTGGCGCCGACTCGTAGATCCGGGCGCGGGAGATCGCGCCGGCGAGCTCCGTGCCCAGCACGCGGTCGTGGGCGTCGAGCGCGCGCGGGTACTCCTCGTGCACCGGCCCCCCCTCGAACACCTTCCCGGCGAGCCCAGCGAGCTGAGTGGAAACCTCCTTCGGCGCCATGCGGATCGGCCTGGCGCGGACCAGGCCCGCCTCGGCGCGCGCCTCGGCGGCGACGAGCTCCTCCTCGGCGACCGGCATGTCGATCGGCTCGAGATCCAGGAACTCCTCCAGCGGCGTGATCAGCTCGGCGAGGTCGAGCTCGGAGGCGTGGGAGATCTGCTCCAGCAGGTCGTAGCGGCCGACCAGGTCCTGCGCCCGCTCGTACCCGAGCGAGGCCACGACCCGCTTGACCTCCTCGCCCATCTCTGAAAAGAAGCGCGCGCAGCTCTCGGCCGCGGAGTCCACGTGCTGCGGGGTGAACTTCTTCAGCCCGTGCTCCTGCGCCTGCTCGACGGTCTCGATCTGCGTCGCGATGCCGACGTGGCAGGTATCGAGCTGGCAGCCGCGGCAGATGGTGCAGCCGAGGGAGACCATCGCCAGGGTGCCGAAGGCCACACGGTTGGCCCCCATGCAGTGGAGCTTCACGACGTCGTAGGCGTGGCGGTAGCCGCCGTCCGCCCAGATCTCGACCCGGTTGCGGATCCCGGCCTCCATCAGCGCCCGGTGCACGGCACGCGTGCCGATGTCCGAGGGCAGGCCCACGTGGCGCAGCGCGTGCTGGCGGGCGGCGCCGGTGCCGCCCTCGAAGCCGGACAGCGTGATGATGTCGGCGCCCGCCTTCGCGATACCCAGGCCGATCGTGCCGACGTTCGGGACCACCGGGACCTTCACCGAGACCCGGACGTCCGGGTTCACGGTCTTGAGCTCGTCGATCAGCTCCGCGAGGTCCTCGATCGAGTACAGATCGTGGTTGTTCGACGGCGAGATCAGGTCGGTGCCGGGCGACGCGTTCCGCGCCTGGGCCACCTTCTCGGAGACCTTGCGGCCGGGCAGGTGGCCTCCCTCGCCGGGCTTGGCGCCCTGGCCGATCTTGATCTCGGCGACGTAGGAGGAGTTCAGCATCTCGGCCGAGACGCCGAAGCGGCCGGAGGCGACCTGCTGCCCGCGCCACTTGCGGTAGTGGCCGTACATGTCCTGGATCTCCCCGCCCTCGCCGTTGATGCACAGGATGTTGATCGCCTTCGCGGCCTCCGCATACGCGCGGAAGGCGGGCTCGGACTGCGATCCGAAGCTCATCGACGAGATCACGATCGGATAGTCGTGGTGCCCCACCGACGTGTCCACGGAGTCCGGGTCGATGGGATCGCGATCGGACTTCAGGGCCATGATGTGGCGCATCGAGATCGGGCTCTCGGACTCGAGCCCACGGACCTTCTCCGAGTACTCGTCGTAGTCGGAGGTCCCGTTGGCCGCGGCGATCGCGGCCTTGTAGACCTTCGGGTAGAAGCGGAACGTCTTCGCCGGCTTCGCGTTCGCGTCCCCGGTGAGGATCCCAAAGCGCTCGTCGGTGTCCTCGTCGAGGTTGGAGTAGCCCACCCCGCCCTTCTCCGACGCGGCGTAGGTCTCGGTCTGCAAGATCTCGGCGAGCTCCGGCTTGATGCCGATCGAGGAGAACTGGCGCGCGTAGCCGCGGACCTCGTGGATCCCGATCGTCGAGATCACCTTCTCGATCCCCTTGCGCAGCGCGGCGCAGAGGTTGGAGACATCCGTGTCGTAGTCCTCGACGCAGATCACCTCGATCATCACGTACGGGCAGACGCCGTTGGCGCCCAGGCCGAGCGCCATGACGACGTCGTGGACGTTGCGGATCGCCGCCGAGCGCAGCACGATCGAGCAGCGCCGGCGCAGGTTCTCCTCGCCGGTCTCGCCGAAGCGGAGCTGCTTCAGCGCCTGGTCGATGGCCGAGGTCGCCAGGTGCGGGTCGAGGTAGCGGCGCTCGCCGTCGAAGACGGTGCGGTCGGTGAGCACGAGGAGCTCGGCGCCCTGGCGGACGCACTTGACCGCCTCCTGCTTGATGCGCTCGATGGCGCCGTGCGTGGTCTCCGACTCGAGCAGCGCGATGTCGATCGCCGCAGCGCGGTCGCGGAACTCCTCCCACAGGTCCTCCAGGAGGTACGTCTGGTGCTCGCGGGCGATCCTGCGGTACGTGGAGTCGCCGAGCGGCGCGAGGTCGTGGTGGCCGCCGAGGATCACCGGGAACGAGGTCTCGATCGCCCCCGTGTCCGCGCCCGGGGAGTGCAGCGACGGCCGGCGGCCGAACACGGCCCGCGTCGAGA
Source organism: uncultured Actinomycetes bacterium (assembly GCA_963829735.1). GTDB lineage: Bacteria > Actinomycetota > Thermoleophilia > Solirubrobacterales > 70-9 > AC-56. The sequence goes on along the minus strand of CAWHJT010000016.1, from coordinate 22,832 downwards.
AGTGCTCGATCTCGCGCTCGCGGTCGATCGCCGGGTTGGTCACCACGGCGACGGTCTCCTTGAAGTAGTCGGCCAGGTTCTGGCGCTCGGGCGAGAGGGCGGCGAGCGGCCCGTCGTAGCCGAGCGAGCCGATGGGCTCGGCGCCGTTGGACGCCATCTGCTGGCAGAGCTTGACGTCGTCGCGCTGCCACCCGAAGCCGGCGAGGATCCGGTCCTCCACCTTCACCGGCTCCGACGGGCCGGCGGCCGTGTAGCCGGGAATCTCCGTGCCCTCGAGCGGCCCACCGGTCTCGAGCGCGCGGTCCCACGCGGGGAGATCGGAGGCCCCGGTGCGCGCGAGCCAGCGCTCGGCGACGGCCCGCTGCATCTGCCAGTGCTCGTGGAGTTTGGAGGCGCGCCGCTCGCGGTCGATGGTGACCATGTACTTCTCGCCCGGGGCGAGGGGCTCCGGCTCGGAGACCATGTCGTCGCAGCCGACGACGCCGGGCTCGGAGCTGAAGATGTAGTCCTGCGGCGTCTCCATCTTCCACAGCGGGCGCAGGCCGAGCGCGTCGGCGGAGAACACGCACTCGTCGTCGTGGCGCGCGATCAGCGCGACGGGGCCCTGGGCGAACGGCCCGAACGTCTCGCGCAGGTACATGTAGAACGGTTGGAGGTCCTCGGGCAGCGAGCGGATCTCGTTGACGATCGGCGGCACGACCGTCTCCATGGCCTCGGCGAGCGACATGCCATCGACCCGGACCAGGTGGTCGACGACGCGGCTCAGGTCCTGGGAGTCGGAGTTGCCGGGTTGGATCCGGATCCCGAGCATCCGCGCCTCCTGGCGCAGCTGCTCGATCGTGTTGATCTCACCGTTGTGCCCGAGGACCGTGAACGGCTGGACGCGCTTGAACGAGGGCCAGGTGTTCGTGGAGTACCGGTTGTGCCCGAAGCACCCGATCGTCTCGAACCGCTCGTCGCGAAGGTCCGGGTAGTACGCGCCGAGCACGCTCGGCGCGCCCATCACCTTGTAGACGCACGTGGAGGCCGAGAACGAGGCGACGTGGCAGCCGAGCTCCTCCTCCAGGGCGAGCATGAGGTCGAAGCAGATGCGGTGGCGCCGCTTTGTGTCCGGGAGCAGGCCGCCCACCTGCCAGAAATGGGGCTCCTCCTCGCGGGCGGTCGCGCCGAGCGCGTGGGAGTCGACGTTGCCAAGGCGCTCCGCGAGGATGCGGAAGCCGCCGCGGCTGAGGATCTCGCGGGCGTCGTGGAGGGCCGCCTCGGCGTCGGAGGAGCGATCGAAGAAGACGTGGGCGACGGCGAAGGCCTCGTCGAGGGCCAGCGCGGGGTTGTGGCCGCCGGCGCGCACCTCCTCGGACCACAGCTTGCGCGGGATGTCGACCAGGACCCCGCAGCCGTCGCCCTCGCCGTCGACGTTCCCGGCGCGGTGCATCATCTTCTGGAGGTTCGCCAGTGCCAGCTCGACCGGCTCGCGGGCCGGCGTGGCGTCCTTGCGCACGGACGCGTAGATCGCACACGCGTCGCGGTCCTCGACGCTCGGCGGCGAGACGCGCGGGCGATACGCCTTCTCGGGCGAGAAGCGACTGGAAGAGCTTGACAACCGAAACCTCCCGGGTTCCGCGCCTTCTTCGAGCGGGCGCGCGACGGGGACAAAGGGTCGGGGAAGTATACGGACGGGTAGGACATATATTCCGCCGTATGTCGGCGACGATCGCGGTCCTCTCCCAGAAGGGCGGCACCGGGAAGACGACCATGGTGCGCTCGCTCTCTGACGTCTTCGAGCGGCTGGGCCTGGACGTGCTCGCGATCGACGCGGACCCGCAGGGCAACCTCTCCGACTACTTCGACACCGACCCGAGCGCCCACCCCACGCTCAGCGACGTGCTGATGGGCCAGGTCCGCGCTGCCGACGCCGTGCACGGCCGCGTGATCCCGGCGAACCTGCAGCTCTCCGAGGCCGAGCTGTCGCTCTCGGGCAAGATCGGCCGCGAGGTCACCCTGCGGAACGCGCTCATGGACCTGAAGCGCGACCGGGAGCTGATCCTCATCGATTGCCCGCCGACGCTCGGCCTGCTGACGGTCAACGCGCTCGTCGCCTCGACCCACGCGATCCTCTCGACCGAGGCGCAGTACTTCTCGCTCCAGGGGATGGAGCAGGCGGTCCAGGTTCTCGACCTCGCCCACGACAGCCTGAACCCGCAGCTCGAGCTGCTCGGCGTCTGCCTGAACATCGCGAACATGCGCACGAGGCACGCCCGCCAGACGCTCGAGGCGCTGCGCGAGCGCTTCGGCGACAAGCTCTTCCGCACCGTGATCCGCCAGTCGATCGCCTACGCGGAGTCGGCCGAGCGGGCGGTGCCGATCCTCGCCTACCGCCCGGATCGCGGCTCCGACTACCTCTCGCTGGCCAGCGAGATCCTCCGCCGCCTCGGCAAGCAGGACCTCCTCGAGCCGCTCGACGAGCTCAGCGCCGAGGTCGTGCCCGCGGGCACGTACTCGAGGGCATGAGCGCCGACGACCCAGCCGAGCTGGAGGCGGCGATCGCCACCTACAACGAGGCCTGGAACGGCCACGACCTAGACGCGATCATGTCGATGCACGCTCCCGACATGGTGTTCTGCAACCACACGGCGGCCGAGAGCGCCGAGGGCGAGGCGGTCCGCGAGCACATCGGAGCGATCTTCGAGACCTGGCCCGACATCGCTTTCTCGACCCGGCGTCTGTACGTGCGTGACGGCCTCGTCGTCCAGGAGTGGACCGCGGAGGCCACCCACGCGAACGAGATGCGCCGCGGCGACCTCGTCGCCGAGCCGACCGGCAAGAAGATCATCTGGGATGGCCTCGACGTGATCCCGTTCGAGGACGGCCTCGTCAAGCGCAAGGACGTCTACTCGGACAGCGTCTCGATCCTGCGCCAGCTGGGGCTGCTGTGACACACGGCGATCCGCACCTCAGTCGCGTATGTGGGGGTGAATCCGACCCTCGAAGGCTGAACGATCGCGCGGGGTCGCCGCTGGCACTCGGGCCGCGCTAGTCGCCGCGGACGACGGTTCGCATCTGACCGACGACCGTGCGCATCGACTCCGCGCTGGTCGCCGTGTGGCCGCTGAAGTTGAAGCCGATCTTCCCGATCTCGGCGATGACCGGGTCGTCACCGTGCTGCTCCTTGACCTCGTCGAGCAGGCCGTTGAAAACCTTGCCGAGGGCGCCGCTGTCCTTCAGCTCGCCCCGCTGGTCACCCAAGTCGTTGTAGAGCTCCGTCAGGCGGGTCTCGAGGTCCATCCCGCGCCAGCATAGGTTCTGGAAGCGGATGGCGCGCGGGCTCGGGTGCGTTGATATCGCTTCGTCTACGATCGCACCATGGACGCGAGGGACGTTGCGACCGGGCTGGCGCGAGGGAGGATCGCTATCGGGGCAGTGGCGCTCGCGGTACCGGGGGTGGCCGGACGTGCGCTGTTCGGACGCGACGGCTCCGGAACGGGCATGAAGGCCCTCGTTCGAATGCTCGGCGGCCGCGACCTGGTGCTCGGCCTGGGCGTCGTCATCGCTCTGGACCGCGGAGTCCCGGTCCGCGGATGGCTTGAGGCCTGCGCCGTTGCGGATGCGATCGACCTCCTCTCCTGCGTGCTCGCGCGCGACGAGATGCCGCGATCGGCTTACCTCAACACCGTTGCGCTCGCGGGCGGTTCCGCGCTCGCCGGCCTGTGGCTGTCACGCCGGCTCGACCCGGCGCCGGCGGCAGACCCAGGGCACCCAGAAGCGGCCGTCACAGGACACCCGACCGCTTAGCTCAAGCGAGCAGCTTGGCCTTGGCCTGGTCGAACTCCTCTGGGGTGATCGCGCCCCTGTCCTTGAGGTCGCTTAGCTTCGCCAGCTCGTCGACCGAGGAGCCACTCCCGGCGGTCTCGCGGACGTACTCGTCCATGTGCCGCCGCATGTCAGCCTGCTCCTTGACCGCGCGCTCCCGCATGCCCTCGCCTCGAGCGATCAGGTAGATGAGCATCCCGAGGAACGGGACGAAGAAGAGGACGAAGATCCAGCCTGCTTTCCCCCATCCGGACATCTGATGGTCGCGGAAGAGATCGCCGAAGATCGTGATCAGGATCCAGAAGTAGATGACGAACAAGAAAATCTCGAGGACCGTGAGCAGCGCATCCCCGAGCGTGAAATCTGCGACCGGCATCGCGAACCTCCTTGTAGCGATTGACTGCGTGCCGAGTCAAGATAGACCACCGGGTGGACCGCCTGACCTACATCGGCCACGCCACGACCCTGATTCGGCTCGAGGGGACCTCGGTCCTCACGGACCCCATGCTGCGGGGCGGACTCGGACCCCTCCGGCGCCAGGGACCCCAACCGCCGCCCGGGCTGCCCAAGGTCCCCGACGTCGTCCTGATCTCGCACCTGCACCGCGACCACCTGGACGTGCCCTCCCTGCGGCGGGTCCCGTCGAAGACTCCGCTCGTGGTCCCGCGAGGCGCTTCGCGATGGGTGGAGAGGGCGGGGCCTCACCCGATCGTGGAGGTCGGGCGCGGCGAGACCGTCTCGGTCGGCGACGTGGAGATCACCGGGGTAGCGGCCGAGCATGACGGTCACCGCGGCCGATGGGGAAGCGGGATCGAGCCGCTCGGATATCTGATCAGCGGCGACGGCCGCACCGTCTATTTCGCGGGCGACACGGACCTCTTCGACGAGATGTCCGACATCGGGCCCGTCGACATCGCGCTGCTCCCCGTCTGGGGCTGGGGACCGTCCGTCGGGGAGGGTCACCTCGACCCCGAGAAGGCGGCGCGAGCAGCGGCACTCCTGCGGCCTCGGCTGGCGGTCCCGATCCACTGGGGGACGTTCTACCCGGCCGGCGTCCGGCGACTGCGGCCCGGGCCGCTGGCCCGGCCGCCGCATGAGTTCGCCCGCCTGGCGCGCTCGCTGGCGCCGGAGGTCGAGGTGAGGGTCCTGGAGCCCGGCTCCGAGACATCGCTGGAGGACTGATGGGCAGCTCGCACCGGATCAGGCGTGGGATCGGGAAGGCGGCGCGCGCCCTCCTGCTCTGGCTGCTGATCGCCCTGGTCTTCTGGGGGATGGCCGGGCTGCTGCCCGGCATCGACGTGCCCAGCTTCGGCGCCGTGCTGCTCACGACCGCGCTGATCGCGATCCTCCACGCGCTGCTTTGGCCGTTACTGATCCGGCTGCTTCTGCCGCTGACCGTCCTCACCTTCGGTCTCGGCTCGCTGGTCATGAACGCGGCGCTGGTCTCGGTCTCGATCAGCATCGTCGACGGCTCTGCGCCGTCCTTCTTCGGCGCTGTCCTCCTGGCGTTCGTCCTCTCGGTGTGCCTCCTGGTCCTGGCGCCGGCCCTCGGCTTCGACGACGACGCGCGCCAGCTCCGCCTGGTCCGCAAGCGCGCGCGCCGGGTCTCTAGGGGAGAGGGCACCGACGTCCCCGGCGTGATCATGTTCGAGATCGACGGGCTGTCGGAACCCGTGCTCGCGCGGGCGTTGAGCGAGGGATACGCGCCGACGATGGCCCGGTGGCTCGAGGAGGGCTCGCACCACGTGATCCCGTGGGAGTGCGACCTCTCCTCGCAGACCGGCGCGAGCCAGGCGGGCCTTCTCCTCGGCAGCAACGACGACATGCCCGCCTTCCGCTGGTACGAGAAGGAGAGCGGGAGGACGATGGTGTCCAACCACGGCAAAGACGCCATCGAGCTCGAGCGGCGCCATTCGGACGGCGGCGGCCTGCTCGCGAGGGGCGGGGCGAGCCGCGGGAACATGTTCTCCGGGGACGCGCCTCACTGCTCGGCGACGATGAGCGTGCTGCGCGACCGCAAGCGCGCCAGCGCGCGGGAGTACTTCGCCTACTTCGCCGATCCCTACGGGTTCACGCGCACGATCGCGCTCTCGCTGTGGGACGTGCTCGGAGAGCTGCGGGCCGCCCGGCGCCAGCGAAAGCATGGCTCAGAGCACATCGACCGCGGCGGCCTCTACCCCCTGATCCGCGCCTCGATCACCGTCGTCATGCGTGACCTCAACCTCGCCACGCTGCTCGGCGACATCGTCGAGGGCGTTCCCGTCGTCTATTCGACCTTCGTCGGCTACGACGAGGTCGCCCACCATTCCGGCATCGAGGAGCCTGACGCCTTCGCGGTGCTCAGGCAGCACGATGCCCAGCTGGCCCGGCTGGAGCGGGCCATCGCGCAGGCACCGCGCCCGTATCACCTGGTCGTGTTGTCCGACCACGGACAGGCCCAGGGCCGCCCGTTTCGCCAGCGTTACGGCGTCGAGCTGGAGGAGGTGGTACGCGGGGCGCTCACCGGAGGCAAGATCTACGCGCCGCCGGCGCCCGACGAGGGCCTGAGCTCGCTCGGCGGCGCGCTCACGGATGCGCGCGACGAGGCCGGACCCGGCGCGAAGATGCTTGCCCGGGCGACCCGCGACCGCCTGGTCGACGGCGACGTGGTCCTCGGGCCCAACCGGAACGCCGTTGAGGGCTCGCACGCAGACGCCTCGGACCACGCCGCCGTCGTCCTGGCATCGGGCGGGCTCGGGCTGATCTCGCTTCCCGAGCAGCAGCACCGGCTCACGATCGGCGAGATCGAGGCCCTGCACCCGCGCCTGCTCAGCGCGCTCGTCGAACATCCCGGGATCGGGTTCGTGATGGTCCGCGCCGACGGCGAGGGCGCGGTAGTGCTCGGCGCCAAGGGCAGCCGCCGCCTGGCGGACGACCGGGTGACGGGAGAGGATCCCCTGCGGGACTTCGGGCCCAATGCCGCCGCCCACCTCCGCCGCACCGACGGCTTCAGGCACTGCCCGGACATCCTCGTCAACTGCCTGTATGACGCCGAGGCGAACGAGGTCGCGCCGTTCGAGGAGTTCATGGGCTCGCACGGCGGATTGGGGGGCTGGCAGATGCGGCCGTTCGCCCTCGTGCCGGCCTCATGGAGCGCGCCCGAGGAGCCGATCGTGGGCGTGCGTGCGATGCACGACGAGCTCAGGCGCTGGCTGACCGAGACCGGCCTCGAGCTGAAACCGCACGCCCGGCTGTGAGCGGCTAGCGTTGCCTCCGTGAACGTCCAGGCCTCGCCCGTGTTGATCGCCTACGACGGCTCCGATGCCGCCAAGCAGGCGATCAGCGCGGCGGCCGAGCTCTTCGCCGGGCGGTCGGCCCACGTGGTCACGGTGTGGGAGCCGGGCCTGGCCTACGCCATGTCCGACCTCGAGCCGACGGGCCCGGAGCTCTCGCCGATCCCGATGGACATCCAGGGGGCGCAGGAGCTCGAGGACGAGCTGCAGGTCCACGCCCGCCGCACCGCGGCGGAGGGAGCGAAGCTCGCCAACGCCGCGGGCCTGGACTGCGAGGCGCTCGTCGTCGCCGATCGCGTGAGCGTGGCGGAGGCGCTGGTCGAGGTGGCCGACAAGCAGTCGGTCGCCGCGATCGTCGTCGGCTCACGGGGCCTCACGGGTCTTCGCGCGCGGCTCGAGGGCAGCACGTCCTCGGCGGTCCTCAAGCACGCCGCGTGCCCCGTGGTCGTCGTCCACAACGACTGACGTCGCAAGCCCACATCCCTCCGGCAGGGAACGTCTCAGGCCTGGCGAATGTGCGTACACGCACAAGCTAGGAAAGGACGGGTCAAATGGAAAGTGGAGTCCAGGAGCGGCAACCCACCGGCTGGACGGTCTTCGCCGGCATGGTGCTTGTCATCGTCGGCTCGATCGATGCCCTGTGGGGGCTCGCCGGGATCCTCAACGATCAGGTGATCGTCGTCGGAGGGCACGGAGCGATCATCGCCGACATCACGACGTGGGGATGGGTCCACCTCATCCTCGGATCGATCATGGCCCTGACGGGCATGGCGCTGTTTACGGGCAGCCCGACGGCTCGATGGATCGCGGTCTTCTTCGTGGCTGTGAACGCGATCTCGCAGATCGTCTGGTTCCCCCTCGCCCCGCTGTGGGCCTTCCTGCTCATCCTCCTCGACGTCACGATCATCTATCACCTGACCGCGCGCTGGGACTCCTAGAGCTCTACAGCTCGGGCACGTCAGCGCCAAGGGGCGTGAAGCGGGCGCGGCGGACTTCGACGTCGCCCGCCCGCTCGCCCAGCGCCTCTGAGACCTTGCCCGTGTCCTGCCAAAAGCACCAGTAGAGGACCGCGGGGCCGGCGCCGGAGACGGTGGCCCCGATCGCCCCTACGTCGGCGGTGAGCGACAGCAGCTCGATCGAACGCGGATAGACCGCCGCGCGACGCTGCTGGTGAAGGCGATCGGCGAGCCCGCGCGAGATCAGCGTCAGGTCCGATCGCTCGACTCCCAGCACCAGGTGGGAGGCGGCCGCGATGTTGGCGACCGCGTCGGCAATCGGGACCTCCGCCGGCAGCGCGGTGCGGGCGGCCTCGGTGCTGACCTCCTCGGAGGGGATCGCGAGCACCCCCTCCACGCCCTGGGGAGGCTCCAGCCGGGTGGGGAGTGCATCCGGGGCGCAGACGGCGAATCCGCCGAAGAGCGCGGCGGCAACGTTATCCGGATGGCCCTCGAGCTCGACCGCGTGGCGGTAGATGTCCGGCGGATCGAGACCGAGCTCGTAGAGGTGGTCCGCGGCAAGCAGCCCCGCCACGATCGCTGCCGCGCTGGAGCCGAGGCCGCGCGCCACCGGGATGTCGCTGCGGATCTCGAAGCGCAGGCCGTCCGCCGTGTGCAGCCGCTCGAAGGCGCGCACGCAGAGGTTGTCGCGGTCGGTGGGCAGCCCCTCGCCCCCGGCGTCCAGCTCGAACGCGCCTGACTCGGACACCTCGAGCTCGAGGTTGATGTCAAGAGCGGCGGCGAGGACGTCGTAGCCGGGACCCAGGTTGGCCGAGGAGGCGGGCACCCGGACGAGACGCCTGCGGCCGGTCATCGAATCATTGCTTCCACTTGATCGAGCACCCGACCGGGTCGGTGGCCGCGCGCGGCGGATCGGTGCCGGCGAGTACCGCGTCGAGGGCGTCGCGGAGCCACGCGGCGTTCTCGGCGGGCTCCATGTGGTCGGCGTCGGCGGCGCCCTCGTAGCGGACCCTCAGGTCGGCGTCCAGCACGTAGAGGTGCGGGGTCACCTGGGCAGCCCATGCCCTGGCCGCGTCCTGGCTATCGTCGTGGAGGTACGGGAACGGCCAGCTCTCGGCCTCCACGCGCTCGCGCATTGCGTCAAGCGAGTCGTGCGGGTAGCGCGCAGCGTCGTTGGAGTTGACGGCCAGAAAGCGCACGCCGCGGCGCTCGTAATCGCGGGCCGCCTGGACGATCCGATCGTGCCAGGCGAGCGCGTAGGGGCAGTGGTTGCAGGTCCACACGACCACGGTGGCCGGCGCCTCCCCGGGCATGGGCAGCGTGTGGACGGTGCCCTGGGTATCCGGAAGCTCGAGCTCCGGTGCTGGCTGGCCGACCTTCGTCGCGGTTGTCTGAGCCATCAGTCGCCTCCTCGCATCGCGTCGCGCAGAGTTTGGCGCACCTCCTCGCGAGCCGGCAGCGGTGAGATCCGCCCGTCCGCCAGGCGATAGACCCGGCAGCTCAGGCCGATGGGCTCGTCCGGCACGGGCTGGACGTCGCGCCCGTCGACGCGGATCGTCGGAGAGCCGACGAACTGCTCGCGCTCGGCATCGGCATCGGTGGAGACCTCGCGTACCTCGATCGCTTCGGTGTCGAGGCCGAGGGACGCCATCTCCGCTCGGAGGATCGCGAGCGCCTCACCGGTGTTCGGACAGCCCTCCCACCAGAGGAGCTCGACGCTAGGCGTGCGTGTCGCGGCCATCTTCACTCAGCCGAGCGTGCCCGCTCGCCCGTAGATCGCACCCGCGACGATAGCGCCGGCCGGCACCTGTGCGCCGGGGAGCACGACCGAGTGCTTGACGAACGCGCCGGGGCCGACGGCGGAGCCGTCGCCGATCACGACCGGCCCGTCAAGGCGGACGCCGGGATCGAGGTCGCACCCCTCTCCCACCAGGACCGGCCCGTCGATCCCCGGCTCGCCCGCCTCCTCCGCGTCGCCGCCGCCGACGGTGTGGAGGAGCGCTCCCGCGCCCTCCACGTCCACGGCACCCTCCAGCACGTCCATGTTGCCCTGGATGTACTCGGGGAGGGAGCCGACATCGTTCCAGTAGGAGTCGATCTTGTGGACGTGAACCGGCACGTCGTTGGACAGCAGCGCCGGGAAGACGTCGAGGGCGAAGTCAACCGAGTGCTCGTCGGGGAAGTAGTCGAAGATCTCCGGCTCGAGGATGTAGATCATGCAGCTGGCAAGGTCTGAGAGGGCCTCGGCCGGGTCGGGCTTCTCCTGGAATCCCTGGATCCGCCCGTCCGCGTCCGTGATCACCACCCCGAACTCACTGACGTTCGGGACCTGCTTGACGGCGAGCGTCGCGATGCCGCCGTTCTCGCTGTGCGCGGCCGCGAGCGCGGCGAGATCGATGTCGGTGAGTGCGTCGGCGGCCATCACCAGGAACGGCTCGTCGCCGAAGAACGACGAGACGTTTCGCACCCCGCCGGCGGTCCCCATCAACTCATCCTCGTAGCTGTAGGTGAGCTCGATGCCGAGCTCGGACCCGTCGCCGAACCGCTTGCGAATCGTGTCCGGGAACCAGTGGAGGTTGGCGATCACATCGCTGAACCCACGTCGCGGCAGCAGCCTGAGGATGTGCTCCATGATCGGTCGGTTGACGACCGGCACCATCGGCTTGGGGACCTCGTAGGTGAGCGGGCGCAGGCGGGTCCCCAGGCCCGCCGCCATCACCATGGCCTTCATCGGGGCTAGGTGCCCTGGTCCCAGCTCGCCAGGTACTGCTGCTGCTTCTCCGTCAGCGAGTCGATCTCGACGCCGCGTGAGGCCAGCTTCAGCCGTGCGATCTCGCGATCGATCTCATCGGGGACCGGGTAGACCTTCTTCTCGAGGTAGTTGTGGTCCTTGACCACGTGCTCGGCCGCGAGCGCCTGGTTCGCGAAGCTCATGTCCATGACCGCGGCAGGGTGCCCCTCAGCTGCGGCGAGGTTCACGAGCCGGCCGTCGGCGAGGAGGAAGATCTCGCGCCCGTCCTTGGTGCGGTGTCCCTCCACGAACGGGCGGGCCTTGAACTTCTCCTCGGTGATCGCGTCGAGCTCCTCCTTGTTGACTTCGACGTCGAAGTGGCCGGAGTTGCAGACGATCGCACCCGACTTCATGACGTTGAACATGTCGCCGGAGATCGCGTCGCGGTCGCCGGTGACCGAGATGAAGACATCGCCTACCTTCGCCGCCTCGACCGCGGGCATGACCTCATACCCATCCATGAGCGCCTCGAGCGCCCGCAGCGGGTCGACCTCGCAGACGATTACGTGGGCGCCGTGGCCCTTCGCCCGCATCGCAACCCCGCGGCCGCACCAGCCGTAGCCGATCACGACGACCTTCAGGCCGGCGATCAGCACGTTGGTCGCGCGGATGACCCCGTCAAGCGTGGACTGACCGGTGCCGTAGCGGTTGTCGAAGAAGTGCTTGGTCTTCGCGTCGTTCACCGCGATGATCGGGTAACCGAGCTTGCCCTCGCGCTCGAGCGCCTGGAGCCGGATCACGCCGGTGGTGGTCTCCTCGGTGCCCCCGAGGACGCCCTCCAGCTGGTCGGAGCGCTCGCCGTGGAGCACCCCGACGACGTCGGCGCCGTCGTCCATCGTGATCTGGGGGCCTTTGTCCACGATCGCGTGGATGTGCCGGTAGTAGCTGTCGTTGTCCTCCGCGTTGATCGCGTAGACGTCGGTGCCGTAGCGGTCGACCAGCGCCGCCGCGACGTCGTCCTGGGTGGACAGCGGGTTCGACGCGCAGAGCGCCACGTTCGCCCCGCCGGCCGCGAGCGTGCGGGCCAGGTTCGCGGTCTCGGTGGTCACGTGGAGGCAACAGCCAAGGGTGACTCCGTCGAGCGGCTTCTCCTCCTCGAAGCGCTCCCGGATCGACTGCAGCACGGGCATGTGCCGGTCGGCCCACTCGATGCGCCGCTGGCCCTCGTCAGCGAGCGCGATGTCCGCGATGTCGTAGCTCTTCTCGGCGGTTGCCATCCGGTCCTTTCGTCGTGAACGAGGTGGGGAAGGATACGGGCCGCGCCGTCACGGCGCCGTGGCTAAGTTGGTCCCGTGGAGGATCCGATGGTCGTCAACCCCGAGCTCGCCGTGCCGCTCGCCGAGGTCGCGCTGCGCACGAGCCGCTCTTCCGGCCCCGGAGGCCAGCACGCGAACGTGACCGCCTCGCGCGTCGAGGCCGTTTACGACGTGGATGAGGCGGCCTCGCTCAGCGACGGCCAGCGGGAGCGGCTGCGGGCGCGATACGGCGATCGGGTGAGCGCCGTCGCCCAGGACGCCCGCAGCCAGGCGCGAAACCGCGAGCTGGCGCTCGAGCGGCTGCGCGAGAAGCTCGCGGCGGGACTGGTGGTGCCCAGGCGGCGCCGTGCGACCAGGCCGTCGAAGGCAGCCCGGGAGAAGCGGCTCGAGTCGAAGCGGCGAGCGTCCGAGCGCAAGCGGGCGCGCCGGCCCCCCGGCATCGACGACTGACCTCTGGCGGAAAGTGCTAAGCGCGAACACGCGGGGCGCGTTCTCACCGGGTGCTCAGCGGCCCGCGGCGATGCGCCCCAGCTCACCCATCCCCGCCCAAACGCCCTCGGGAACTCCCACGGATGGCGAAGCGCCGGGGTGCTGCCTCGCGATTCTGACCCTGAGCGCGCCGGGGAGCATGCGAAATCGCAGCGGCGGGTCCAGCTTCGCGGCCTCTCCGTCGATACCGGCGGGAACCGGCCCGGCCGACTGGACCTCGAACTCCGGGGATGACCATTGCTGCATCGGGGGGCGGGCGCGCTCCCGGGCGGAGGCCCCCTTCTCCGGCGGGGCCTCGAGCACCGCGATCCCCAGCTTGCCCGCATCCAGCCTCGGCCTGGTGCCGGAGCCGATGGCGGCAACCAGCCGATAGGTGTTGTTGGAAACGAGCATCGCCACGCCGGAGCTGCGCTCGGCTCCCTCCGGACCGCGCCAGACGAGGTCGGACGTAGCCGCGTCAGGGCCGAGGGAGTCGGGCATGGCGTCGAGCAGGGTCCGCAGCTTGGCGTCGCGGTATTCGGAGCGCTGCACGGCCTCCGCGTAGAGACCCAGCGAGACGTTGTTCACGAACACGCGCCCGTTGACCTCGGCGAGGTCCACGCGCCGCTCGCCGCCGTCAACGAACGCGTCCAGGGCACCGACGACGTCCTGTCGATCGACCCCCAGATCGAGCGCGAAGTGGTTGCGCGTTCCGGCCGGAATGCACGCGTACGGGAGGTCCAGCTCAGCCGCGATCGAGGCGACGACCGCCTGCGAGCCGTCGCCCCCCGCCATCGCCAGGGCGTCCGCGCCTCGAGCCACGGCGTTGCGGACGAGCGTCTCGAGGTCATCGTCGCGACCGAGCTCGACGGGCTCGATGTCGCGGGCCCGCGCCTCCTCAGCGAGCTGGAAACGCTCGGCCTTGCCTCCCCCCGATCTCGGGTTGTAGAAGAGGACAGGCCGTCTCGGAGCTGGGGCCGGCGGCAGCGACACGTGGACGACGAACGCGGCACGCGCCGCGCCGAGCGAGAGGGCCGCGGCCGCGAGAACCACCGCGTCCTCGATGAGTCGATCCTGCGTCGCCACCAGCGCGATGGCCCCCGCCAGCCCGAGTGCGGCGACCGTGAGACCGGCCGCGCGCGCCGCGTCCCGCCGAACCAGCGCGAACCAGATCGCGGCGACCCCGACGAGCAGGCAAAGGACCACCCACACTCCGTGCGGGAAGTTCCGGATCCGACGAGGATCACGAGCACGGCGGTCGCCGCCGAGAGGACGATCGCCGTGATGGCCGCCAGCCGAGGGCGACTCATGAGATTCTCCGACCGTGAGCCTCTCGCAGATTCACGAGGAGGTTGAGCGGCTGGACGTCGCCGTCTATGCCGCGATCGCCCGCACGCCCACACCGACCCTCGACCGTGTCATGAGGCGCGTCACCAGCGCCGCCGACTATTCGAAGCTCTCGATCGCGGCGGCCGTCGTCTTGGCCGTTGCCGGCGGCCGAACAGGGAGGCGCGCTGCGAAGTTCGGGCTGGGCTCGGTGGCCGCGACAGCCACGGTGGTCAACGTCGTCGTCAAGCCGCTCCGCGGGCGCGGCCGGCCCGACCGCATGGCCCACGAGGTACCGGCCGACCGTCACGTTCGCATGCCGATCTCGCACTCGTTCCCGTCGGGCCACTCGGCCGCGGCCTTCGCGTTCGCGACCGGTGTGGCGCACGTCTCCCACCTCGCGGCTGTCCCGCTGTACGGCATGGGCACCGTGGTGGCCTATTCCCGCATCCACACCGGCGTTCACTATCCCGGCGACGTGATCGCCGGGTCGCTTCTCGGTGTCGTGCTCGCCCAAGCCACGGCCAACCTAACCGACCGGCTTCTCACCCGGCACGGCTCGGCTAGGGCCGACCGAGCTCGTCCTTGAGCCGGTCGATCATCTGGATGGGCGATGGGTCCACCCCGCGCTCCTCAGCGAGCCGGAGCGATAGCAGGTCCCCCAGCATCACAGCCCACAGCAGCCTCTCGGTGCGGCTCTCGCCCTCGGTCTCGACGCGGGTGACGTAGTGGGCCGCCGGCTCGACCATGGCCGCGGTCAGCTCGAACCGCTGCCGCACGCGCGGATGCTGATCGCGGTCCTCCAGGAAGATCGCGCTCATCCGCCCGGCCTGCTGAGCGGCGCCGTCCCAGCCCTCGAGCTCGTTGTGGTCGGCCTCCGGCAGCGCCCCCGTGAACGCCGGGAGCTTCGCGTTCTCGTTGACCTGGGTCTTCCAGCGCAGCGCCACCGGCACCGTGAGATCGGCGCCGTAGATCACCGGAATCGAGCCCTCCAGGCGTCCGGCGAGCTCCTCGGCGCGCTTGGTGAGGGTCGGCGCCGCCTCCCTCAGATGCGCCCCGGCGCTGTCGATCTCGGTGCGGAGCCCCGGCGCCGCCCCGGTGAGGGCGGCGACCTCGGCGGCCGCCGTGAACAGGTAGCCGACCGCAGCCCGCGGCTGAAGCCCGGCGGGCAGGCCGATCACAGGCACGGCGTCGGCCCGCGCGGCCCCGGCCAGCCGGCCGCCGGTCGTGGCTACGATCCTCCTCGCGCCGAGGGCCTCCGCGGCGTCGTAGCAGGCGATCGTCTCCTCGGTGTCGCCGGAGTAGCTCGAGCACAGCACGGCGCGGTCGGGAAGCATGGCGAAGGGGAGCTCGTAGCCGCGCTCGGTCGTCAGCGGCCTGCTCAGGCGGTTGCCGAAGGCGACGGCCGCGAGGTCGCCGCCGATCGCGGAGCCGCCCATCCCGCACACCACGAGCCCGCCCAGAGCATCGAAGGGCTCGATCCTCGCCGACTCGACGCGCCAAAGCGCGTCGCTCAGGTGGTCCGGAAGCGCGAGGACATCGTCAAGCAGGTTCGAGTGGTCGTTGCCCGTCACGAGACGAGCTCCCCCGGGGCCAGCCTGGCTCCCCCACCGAGCTCCGCCCCGTCCTCCACCCGGGCCCCCTCGCCGACCACGACGTCCGGCCCGAGGCGCGCTCCTTCGCCGATCTGGACGCGCGGAGCGAGGATCGATTCGGAAACAACGGCCCCAGGGCCGATCCGCGATCCGGCCATGACCACCGAGCTCGACACGACGGCGCCGTCGCCCACCTCCGCGCCGGCGGCGATCACCGCCCTGGGGCCCACGGATGCCTGCGCGCTGATCGTCACGTCCGCATCCATCCATGGGCCGGCACCCTGGAGGCGGTCCGCCAACTCCGTGCGAACCCGGCCCTCGAGGATGTCCCAGCTCGCCTGGAGGTAGCGCTCAGGAGTCCCGATGTCCATCCAGTAGCCGTCAAGGGCGTGACCGTATAACCCATGGCCCACCAGGCGCGGAAACACCTCACGCTCGATCGACACCATCCGGCCCGCGGGAATGAGGTCCAGCACCTCGCGCTCGAGGACGTACGCGCCGGCAGAGATCTCGTTGGCGTCGATCTGATCCGGATCCGGCTTCTCGACGAACTCGGCCACCTCTCCGCTGGCCGCCGTGCGCACGAGGCCGTAGGCGCTCGGGTCGTCCACCGGGTAGAGCGCGAGCGTGGCGACGGCGCCGCTATCCGCGTGGGCGCGCATCAGCGCGCCAAGGTCGAGGTCGGTGAGGATGTCGCCGTTCAGGACACAGAGCCGATCGTCCAGGATCCCCTCGTCGGCGGCCAGGCGCAGCGGCCCGCCGGTCCCCAGCGGCTCGGACTCCTGGACGTAGGAGATGGAGGGACCTTCTCCGGCTTCCGCCTCCCAGCGCTCCCCTGAGCGCTTGCGCCCCGAAGCCCGAGGCGATGACTACGTCGTCGACCCCATGCCGCGCCAGCCAGTCGAGCATGTAGCGCAGGAACGGGCGGTCCACGAGCTGGATCGCCGGCTTGGGAATCGTCAGGGTCAACGGGCGCAGGCGGGTGCCCTCGCCCCCGGCCAGGATGAGTGCCTGCATCAGCGCGAGCTGGCCTCGGCCGACTCCGCGGTGCGTTCGGCCTCAGGGTCGCCGTTCGCGAGCCCGATGCCCTCGTAGGCGAAACCCGCATTCCTGAGGCGGCGAGCATCCAGGAAGTTGCGGCCATCCACGACGAGCGGATTGGCCATCCGGTCGCGCAGCGACTCCCAGTCAAGCTCGGCGAACTCCGGCCACTCGGTCACGATCACGGCCGCGTCGGCGCCCTCGAGCGCCTGCTCGGCCGACGCGAACAGCTCGACCGTGGGCAGGAGCTCGGTGGCCCGGCGCTCGGCGACCGGGTCGTACCCGCGAACCTTCGCGCCCTCGCCCTGGAGCCGGGCCGCGAGCACGAGGCTCGATGCCTCGCGCATGTCGTCGGTGTCCGGCTTGAAGGCCAGGCCGAGCAGCGCGATCGTCCTTCCGGCGAGCGAGCCCAGGTGCTTCTGCAGCTTCCCGATCACCCGCCGCTTCTGGAGCTCGTTGACCTCGATGACGGCCGTCAAGAGCTGGAAGTGGTAGCCGGTGTTGCCGGCTAGTTGCTTGAGGGCCGAAACGTCCTTGGGGAAGCAGTTATGCACGACGAGCGAGCCAGTCGTGACGAACGTCTCCGTCTCGGGCACCTCGGCGCTGAACACCTCTCCATCGAAGGACTGCCTCCGGACCTCGGTCACGCGCGTCCATGCTGCGTCTGATCGGCGCCGATATCCGGTGGGCGCGATCCGCTTTGCCAGGCGGTCGATCGACTCGCGGATCGCCGGGCGGTCTCCCTGATCCACGAGTTCGAGCATCGACTCGACCTGATCGGCGCCCGAGATCCTGATCCAGTACGCGTCACACGTGGATTTACCGGTCCGGCCTACGCGAAGTGAGGCCAGGACCTGGAACTCGGCGAGGAGCCGGAGAATGCCGTCAGCAAGCTCGCGGCTTGCTGTGCCGTACTCGAGGATGACGCTCGGCCCAGCATTCACGAACGACCACGAGCCGTCACCCAACCAGAGCCCGGCGAGCAGGGCTCGCTTCGCATCCAGCGATTGCCCCCAGACCAGGTCGGGGATTCGCTGCTCGTAGCAGTTGCGTCCCAGGCCGAGGCACCCGCACCACCAGCCGGCCAGAAGCCGTGAGGAGATCGTGACGCATGTCGTCGTTGACATCGTGCGCACTGTGGCCTTGACACCTTGATCGCGCCAGTAGGACGCCACCTCCTCGACGAGGTGCATCTCTCGCGAGGGATGGAACGACCATTGGAGGCGCTGTCGCTGCCCATCACGCGAACAGTGTCCCTCCGCGATGTAGAGACCCATCACTCGCCAGAACCGCTCATCCGCGGTGATCGCCGCCGGGACGTATGTCCCGTTCCTCGCGGTACCGGCGGTTGAGTCCGTGAGGGAGAGTCCGAGCCGCTTGGCCTCCGGCAATCTCAATGCTCCGGCACGGGCAATGTCATGAAACCTCTGGACGTGGCCGCGATGATGGCCCGCGAGCGCCCGCCGCCGCTGCGCGACCGGCAACGCCCGAAGGCGAGCCACCTCGCTCGATGACGGCCGGACGATCACCTCGTTCGCGACGACACCGGCGTGGACACGAGAGCTCTCGAGGCTCATCGAATCCTCCGTGTCGAAGCCACCGGATGGGGCTCCCTGCGCGATTGGTAGCCAATCCGTCGACGTGAGCTGATCTGCGGGCCTGACCCCGATGCTCCGACCGTCCGCGTCGGCGACGACAAACGGGTGATCAGGCGTGCAACGGACTCGGCGCCCCATCTTCGTCCGCACCTCGCAGAGGTCGCCCTGGAACCGCCGGCGTGTGAGGGCCTCGACCCGAACGTACTCAGGACGGTCGGAGTTTGGCCGCCACGAGAGCAGCTCCAGATCCTCGATCCGAATCACGTCTGTCCCGTCGTCAGTCCGCTGCACATCGCCGTATGGCTCCAGCCGTTCGAAGAGCGCGCGAAGCGTGATCAAGGTGCTCTCACCGTTGGATCGTGCGAGCACGGTCTCATCGCCCACAAGACAGCTCCCCCCGTAGCCGACACCCGCCCGCAGGAACGATGGCCCGATTCGCTTGTCGAGGCCCATGCCGCGCGCCACCTCCGTGACGTCGGCGCCGACCTCCTCGCAGACGTTGGCGATCTCGTTGATGAAGGAGATCTTGGTCGCCAGGAAGGCGTTCGCGGCGAGCTTGATCATCTCGGCCGACGCGACGTCGGTCCGCACCATCTCGCCGCCGAGCGGGCGGTAGACGGCCTCGATCTCGTCGGCCGCCCACTCCGCCCCGGCGTCGGCTCCGATCACGACGCGGTCCGGGTGCAGGAAGTCGTCGACTGCGGTTCCCTCCTTCAGGAACTCCGGGCACGAGACGTACGCGATGTCCGGTGCGTCGCGGCGGATCGCGCGGCCGGTCCCCGAAGGCACCGTGCTCTTCATGACCAGCGCGTGGTCGCCGTCATCGGCGAGCTGCGAGACGACGGCCTGAACCCGCGACAGGTCGGCATCGCCCGAGTAGGTGGGTGGGGTGTCCACGCAGCAGAACAGGAGCCGCGCGGACTGCAGCACGTCCTCCATGGCAGTCGTGAAAATCAGCCGGTCGGCGTTCCGCTCCAGAAGCTCGTCGATCCCAGGCTCGTGAATCGGTGACTGGCGCCGGCCCAGCGACCGGATCTTCTCCGCGTTGATGTCCATCGCGACCACCTCGTGCCCCATCTCCGCGAAGCACGCGGCAGTGACGAGGCCGACCCAGCCCACACCGATCACGCCGATCTGTCGTTCGTTGGTTGATGTCACTAGCCGGTGTACTTCTGCATCGACTCTGCGATGGCAAACATCTGACCGGGCGTCAGCACGTTCAGCAGCGTGTTGTCGATCCAGTACGAGCCGTGGTCGGTCTTCCACCCGATCAGCCGCAGTTGCGGGCCGTCCCACGAGAGCTGGTAGTCGGTGCCGTCGATCGTCCTGGTCTCGTCCGGGTGGTCGAGGATCGGCGGGTCCTGCCAGTCCGTGCCCGACATCCCGTAGTACCCCGTGTAGCCGTCGGTCGGCACCGAGACCACGAACTTGTACCCGTGGTAGACGTCGTTGCCCGGGCCGTCGATCGGGAACGCGCGAGACTGGCCGGGCGTCAAGTCGGGAGGAAATCGTCGAGCCCGGGATCAGCTTGGTCGGGTAGTAGATCGGAAAGTTCACCAGCGGCTTGCCGTCTTTGGCTTTCGCGTTCGCCAGCTGCGCCGCGACCTGCTGGCCCGAGCTGGAGGCGTCGATCAGCGTCGGGGCCGGGGGCGCCCGCGTGCCCGAGGACCCTCCGGACCCGGATCCGCCCGCAGGCCCGCCACCCGATTTGCCCTTCGAGCTGGAGGTCGTCGTCGACGTCCCCGGGATCGTCGTAGGCGTCTGTCCCTCGAACTTCGCGACCGCCGCCCTGAGGGCCGGCTTGGAGTAGGTCACGTACGTCGCGGTCGGGCCGCCGAGATTCGCGGGGAAGTGCACCTGGACCACCGGGGCGCCGTTGGCGGCCACGACCAGCTGCGCGAGGGCGATCAGATCCCCCGGTTTCTGGATGTCCAGCGTGACGTACTTCTGGAGAATCGACTTGAGCTCGTCGTAGTCGTTGAGGATCTGGCCCGCCGGCAGCTCCTGCCGCATCTCGCGCAGGAACTCCTGCTGGCGGGCCGAGCGCACGAGGTCGTTGTCGTCGTGGCGGTAGCGGACGTACTGGAGCGCGTTGTACCCGCACATCCTCTGGTAGCCGGCCGGGATGTCGATCTCGGCGTACTGCTCTGAGGGCGCCAGGCCGACATTCGAGTGGTAGTAGTGCTGATCGACGTCGACGTAGACGCAGCCGATCGAGTTGACCGCGTCCGCGAATCCGGTGAAGTCGACGTTCACGACATGGTTGATGTCCTGGACCCCCGTCAGCTGCTTCACGGTCTTCACCGTCAGCCCGGCGCCGCCGATGCTGTACGCGGCGTTGAACTTGTCGATCCCATGGCCTGGAATGTTCACCTTCAGGTCGCGTGGGATCGACAGCACGGTGATCTGATCCGACGCGATCCGCACGAGGATCGTCGTATCCGACCGGGCACCGAACTCCTTCCCCGCCTCGCCCGGCCGCTTGTCGGATCCCAGGACGAGGATCGTCTGCGGCGCGCCCGGGTTGGCGACGGCCAGCTCGTTCTCGACTCCCTGGAAGCCGTGGAAGCCGTGCAGGACGCCGTTGAGGAAGAAGAACAGGCTCAGCGCGGTGGCCGTTGCCATCGCGACGATGATCAGCAGCGACCCCACGGCGAACCGCGCCCAGATGCCGCGGCGCCGAGGCGGCCCCTCGTCCTCGGCCGCCGCGACCGCCGCCACGGCTTGCGGCTCGGACGGCGGTTGCTCGCCTTTGCCGTCCGCCTCCGCCGGTGCGGCGGCGGGTGGCGGCGTCTTGGGCGGCGGCGAGGTGATCGCGCCGGTTCCGTGCTTGGCCTTGTTCTCGGCCGCCCTGGCCCGTAGCCCGGCGAGCGCCGCCTCGCGGGCGGCCTCACGATCGCCGAGCGAGAGAGTGTCCGCCTCGACCGTGTCCTGGGCGATCCGCTCCTCGGTGTCGGATCCTCCCTCCTCCTCGGTGTCGGCGTCCTCTGGCTCGTCCTGAGCCTCTTCGTCCTCAGGCTCCCCACCGGCCTCGTCGGAGAGCTGGGCGTGCTCACCGGCGTCCTCGGACGAGCTCCGCTGGCGGCCGGCCCAGGTCGCCGCGGCCGGCGCGTCCTCCGACTCGGGGGTCTCCGCGGCCTCGTCGGGCTCGCGCGGGGACTTCTCGTCGTGATCGGTCATCGGGCGATCCCGGGGAGGGTCTTGACGAATTCAACGATCGAGCGCCGGTACCTCTCGAGCGACGGCACCGAGACCCACTCTTCGGGCCCGTGGTGCCCGCCGCCGATCGGCCCGTATTCCACGGCTGGGACGCCCGCCCGCAGGAACGAGACCGCGTCCGAGGCCCCGTCGCGGCCGACGATGCCGCGCGAGGTGCCGTCGCCTTCGGCCCCGGCGGCATCCCGGAGGGCGAGGACGTAGGGCGACTCGGGGTCGACCTCGGCGGGCGGGCGGGAGAAGGTCGAGATCACGCGCGTCCCCTCGACTCCGCGAACCTGCGCGAGTATCTCGCCGGGGTCCTGCTCGGGCAGGTAGCGCACGTCGACATCGATGACACAGGAATCGGGAACCTTGTTCAGAGCATCGCCGCCCAGGATCCGGCCGAGGTTGATCGACGGCCGGTCGAAGAGCTCCGAGCTTTGGCCCGCAAACGGTAGCGACTCGAGCTCGCGGAACACCTCGTACGCACGCAGAATCGCGTTCTCGCCGAGCCAGGGCGTCGCGCCGTGCGCCGCACGGCCGCTGACCAGGAGGCGCATCGCGAGAACCCCCTTGGCGGCCACGCCCACGTGGAGATCGGTCGGCTCGCCCGTGATCGCGAAATCGCCGATGAACCCAGCCTCGACGAGGCGATCACCGCCCCGGTCCGTCTCCTCCTCGGACTCCTCGTCCGGGACGATGCCCAGCCGCACCCGCACCTGGTCCTGCGACCGCAGGTCGGCGAGAGCCAGGAGCAGGCAGGCGAGGGCGCCCTTCATATCGTAGGCGCCGCGCCCGTAGAGGCGGTCGCCGTCGATGCGGGGTATGAACTGCTCCTGCCTCCCGGGTACGACGTCGAGGTGGCCGTGAAGCAGCAGCACCGGCTTGCCGTCCGGAGGACCGACCTCGGCGACGGTGACGGGCAGGCCTCGGACACCCATCTGCTCGGCCGAGATGTCGCGCGCGTCCAGCCAGCCCTTGACGAACCCCGCGCAGAGCTTGATGCCCTCCTCGGTGGAGGTGTCGTAAGCGATGAGCTCCTCGGTCAGCGCGCGGGCTTCCACACGCCCAGAGGCTACGACGAGCCGCCCTCGGCGATGTCCAGGAAGGCCTGCACCCGCGCCTTCTCGCGCTCGGCGAGCTCCTCGGCCGCTGAGCCCTCCTCCGCGTCGCTCAGGCGCTGCTCGGCCTCATCGAGGCGCTCCTTCAACTCGCCCGCGTCGAGCTGATCTGGCGGAATCGCCTCGGCGATCAGCACCCGTGCCCGGTTGGCGAACACCTCGAGCCAGCCCTCGCCCTGCGCGTACCGCTGCACCTCTCCGCCGGGCGGATGCAGGCGAAGCTCGGCCGGTACCAGCCGGGCGACCATCGGAGCGTGGCGGGCCAAAATCCCGACCTCCCCGACGGTGGTGCGCGTCGAGAGCTGCCGCAGCTCGCCGCTGAACACCTCGCCCTCGGGCGTCAGCACCTCGGCCTCGAGCGTGTGCCCGTCGTCCGCCACGCGCTAGGAGTCCTCACTGCGCG
>CAWHJT010000015.1:0-24087 GCA_963829735.1 uncultured Actinomycetes bacterium | reverse complement strand
GGCTTCGCATGGGGCGAACACGGCCTCTCGGCAAGGGCATGCCGTATCCGGAGTCCGTGCAGGTTCCCTTCTTCGCTCGCTGGCCTGGGCATATTCACCGAGGCACCGTCGACCGACGGCTGGCCGCGAACATCGACATCGCACCGACGATCTACGACGCCAGCGGCATTCGTCCGCACTACCCCGTGGACGGGCGTTCGCTGCTGAAGCCCTCATCGCGACGATGGCTCCTGCTGGAGGGACAAACAGACCGTGGTTTCGATCCCCCCCTGGTGGGCCTACCAAACGCAGCACCGCGAGTACATCCGCTGGAGCAACGACTTCACCGAGTACTACGACCTCCGCCGCGATCCCTGGCAGCTACACGCCGACAACTCCGATCGACCGAAGCTCGACCGCAAGATACGGCGAGCCCGGAGATGCGCGGGCTCGGACTGCCCGTAGGGCCCGGTCGAATCGGGACCGTCAGTCGACTCGACTCAGCAGCCGCTCGTGGCCCGCCAGCGTCGTCGAGGTCGCGCCCGTGATCTCGACCTCGACCAGCTCCCCGGCTCGGCGGTGCCGTCGAAGTTGACCGTCTTGTTGTGGGGGCTGCGGCCGCGAAGCCGGCTCGGGTCGTTGCGGCTCGGCCCCTCCACCAGGACGTCGAGGGTCCGGCCCACGAAGCGCTGCGCCCGCTCGCGAGCGCGGCGCTGGACCAGCTCGACCAGGCGCTCCATCCGCTCGCGCTTCACCGGATGCGGGAGCTGATCGGGCATGCTCGGCGGCCTCGGTGCCGCGCCGCGGCGAGAAGACGAACGTGAAGGCGCCGTCGTAGCCGACCGCATCGACCACCTCCAGCGTCTCGCGCGAAGTCCTCCTCGGTCTCGCCCGGGAAGCCGACGATGATGTCGGTCGTCAGCGCGCAGTCGGGGACGTGCTCGCGGATCTGCGCGACCCGGTCCAGGTAGCGCTCGCGGTTGTAGGTGCGGCGCATCGCCTTGAGGATCCGGCTGGAGCCCGACTGGAGCGGCAGATGGATGTGCGGGCAGAGCGCGGGAAGCTCCGCGTGCGCGCGGATCACGTCCTCGCGGATGTCCTTCGGGTGCGGGCTCGTGTAGCGGATCCGCTCGATCCCGTCGATCGCGTCGACGCGCCCCAGGAGCTCCGCAAACGTGATCCGGCTGGCCTTCGGCAGGTCGCGCCCGTAGCTGTTGACGTTCTGGCCGAGCAGCGTCACCTCGCGCACGCCGTCGGCGGCGAGCGCCTCGACCTCCGCGATCAGCTCGCCCGGGTCGCGGCTCACCTCGCGCCCGCGGGTCTGGGGGACGATGCAGTAGGAGCAGCGCAGTTGCAGCCCACCGAGATCTGCACCCAGGCCTGGAACTCGCGCTCGCGCTTGGCGGGCAGGTGGCCCGAGAAGTCCTCGAAGTCGAAGTAGCCCTGCGCCGTCAGCGAGTCCTGCGTCAGGAACTCGGCCAGCCTGTGGATCTGCCCCGGGCCGAAGGCGACGTCGACGAACGGAAACCGCTCGAACACCTCGTCCTTGACCGACTGCGCCCAGCAGCCGCCGACGCCCACCACCCGCTCCGGGTCCTCGGACTTCAGCCGCTTGGCCTCGCCGAGGTGGGCGATGAACCGGTTGTCCGCGGACTCGCGGATCGAGCACGTGTTGAAGAGGATCAGGTCGGCGTCCGACCGGCCCTCGGCCTCCTCGTAGCCCAGCGACTCGAGCATGCCCTTCATGCGCTCGGAGTCGTGCTCGTTCATCTGGCACCCGAACGTGGTGACGTGGTACGCGGGCATGTGCTAGCCGGTGCAAGGCGCCGGCACTGCATGTGCTGTTCATGGGTCGGATTTAGCGGCCCGAGCGAACGCCCGAGCCGGTCTAATGGACCGTCAGGGTGCCCTTCATCCCGGCCTGCTCGTGCGAGTCGACGCTGCAGAAGAAGGTGTAGCTGCCGGGCTTCAGGTTCTTGAGGTCGAGGGTGGTCTTCGCGCCCGGTCACCTGCTTGGAGCAGCCGAGGCTCTGGCCGCTCGAGTCTCTGGACGCAGACGTCGTGCGGGATCGCCTGGTTGGGGTTGTTGAAGTCGATCGTCACGTTCCCGGCCTTCGCCTGCAGGGAGGTCGTCGTGTAGGCGATCGTGCTCGGGTCCGCGGCGAGCTGCACCGGCCCTCCGGACGGCGCGGCGGTCGTGGTGCTCGTCGCGGCGGCGGCCTCGGCCTCGCTGCTGGTGCTGCTCGTCGCGCGCGTTCAGCACCGCGAAGACGGCGGTCGCGCCCACGAGCGCGACGAAGTACATCGACCACGCCCGCGAGGACACCCCTGTTGGCGGGAAGTTCTCGAATCGCAGGCCGATGACGGCGATCCCGACAGCCGAGACGACCAGGGCGATTCCGAAGACGAAGAAGAGAGTCTTGTCCATGCGGCGGGGAATCCTAAGCGGTCGCCCCGTCGTGTGCGTCCGGCTCAGCTCGCATAGGCCGTCGCCCGGCTCTCGCGGATCACCGTGATCTTCACCTGGCCGGGGTACTCGAGCTCCCGCTCGATGGCCGCGGCGATCTCGTGGGAGATCAGCGCGGCGCGCTCGTCGTCCACCTTGCCCGGGGTCGACGATGACCCGGATCTCGCGTCCGGCGCGCATCGCGTAGACCCGCTCGACGCCCTCCTGGCGCATGGCGATCTCCTCGAGCTCGCGCAGCCGCTCGACGTACTCCTCGAGCGAGTCCCCGCGGGCCCCGGGCCGCGCGCCGGACAGCGAATCCGCCGTCTGCACGATCACGGCCTCGACCGTTCGCGGCTCGACCTCGTTGTGGTGGGCCTCCATCGCGTGGGTGACGGCCTCCGGCTCGCCGTGGCGCTGCGCGATGCGCGCGCCGACCTGGGCGTGCGGGCCCTCGATCTCGTGGCTCACCGCCTTGCCGATGTCGTGGAGCAGGGCCGCGCGGCGCGCCGTCTCGACCGATGCGCCGAGCTCGGCGGCGATCAGCCCGGCGAGCTCGGAGCACTCGATCAGGTGGTCGAGCACGTTCTGGCCGTAGCTCGTGCGGAACTTGAGCTTGCCGAGCAGCTTCACGAGCTCGGGGTCGAGCCCGTGCACCCGTGCCTCGAGCATCGCCCGCTCCCCCTCCTCGACGATCCGCTCGTCGATCTGCGCCTTCGCCTGCTCGTAGGTCTCCTCGATCAGCGCCGGATGGATGCGGCCGTCGGCGATCAGGCGCTCCAGCGTGATGCGGGCGATCTCGCGCCTGACGCCGTCGAAGCTCGACAGCATCACCGCCGACGGCGTCTCGTCGATGATCACGTCGACGCCGGTGAGCTTCTCCAGCGCCCGGATGTTGCGCCCGTCCCGGCCGATGATCCTGCCCCTTCATCTCGTCGCTGGGCAGCTCCACGAGCCGGGTCGTGTTGTCGCGCGGCGTGCTGGGCCGCGAGCCGCTGCATGGCGACGGACAGGATGTTCCGGGCCCGCCGCTCCGCCTCGTGTCGCGTCTCCCGCTCGATCTCCTGCAGCCGCAGCGCCGCCTGGTGGCGCGCCTCCTGCTCGATGTCCGCCACCAGGATCTGCTTGGCCTGCGCCGCACTCAGGCCCGAGATCCGCTCCAGCTCGCGCCTCTGGACGCGCTTGGCGCGCTTGAGCTCCTCGGACTGCTGCTCCACGTTTCGCTCGCGGTCCTCGATCGCCTGGAGCCGCCGCTCGAGGTCGGCTCGCTGGACCTCCAGGGACTCGGCCTCCCGCAGGGCGCGCTCCTCCATGCGCGCGATCTCGGCGCGGCGAGCCTGCAGCTCGTCGCCGGCACCCCTCCCCGCGGTCCGCTCGCCGCCATCGTCGCCGGAGGGCGCCTGCCGCCGCCAGGGTTGCAACAGCGCGCGTATCTCCATCGCCACCTTCCCTCGGCCGTACGTACGGCCGACCTGGTTGCCTATCGGTCGGACGCGCGGAGGGCGCATCCTCGACCGGCGGCGCGCGAGAAACGCATGCCCGCTATCGCCCCGAGGGCGGACGCTCTAGGTGCGAAGCCTCCCCATGTCTGGTTGCGGCTGAAGTCTCATTCGCTCGGTAGTCGTCAAAAGCTTGAAATAGCTGGTCATTCGCGTCATCACGCGACCATCGGTCGCTTCAGGCATCGTAGTCCTGCGCGGCGGATCTGGCAAGCCTGACCCCCCGGTCACCAAACGGCAGCACCCAGGGGGCAGCGCTGATCACGTTGGCCGGGTTAATGGGGCCCGTGCGTATCCGGTTCCGTCAGGCACCCGCCTCGGCCGCCAGAGCCGATCAGAACTCAAGCCCGCGAGCGGCAGCAAATCCACTTGACCTCAACGGGTCAATGCACCACCCCTGACGTTTGTAATCGTCTCATCGAGATCCGAGCGCTGTCGAGCGAAGGCCGTAGGCCGAGCGAGATCAGCGCTCGGAGTCGGCCTCGACGAGCAGCTCGTCGAGCTTCTGCGCTGGGGTCATCCAGCCCAGGTCTGCCGCGGGCGCCCGTTGAGCCGCGCGGCAATTCGGTCGAGCTCCTTCTGGCTCACCCCCGCGAGGCTTCGGCCCTTCGGAAGTACTGGCGAAGGAGGCCGTTGGTGTTCTCGTTCGATCCCCGCTGCCAGGGGCTCTTGGGATCGCAGAAGTAGACCTCGACGCCGCTGTCAACCGTGAACCGGGCGTGCTCGGCCATCTCCAGGCCCTGGTCCCAGGTGAGCGAGCGGCGCAGCTGGGAGGGCAGGGTTTCGACGCTTCGGGCGAGCGCCGCCTTGACCTGGTCGGCGCCGAAGCCATCGGGCAGCGCCACCAGCTGGCAGTAGCGGGTGGAGCGCTCGACCAAGGTGGCGATCGCGTTCGTCTTCGTCCCCATCAGCAGGTCGCCCTCCCAGTGGCCGGGGACGGCCCGGTCTTCGACCTCCGGCGGGCGCGCGGAGATCGGAACCATGTCGCGGATCTTGCCCTGGCCCTGGCCGCGGCGACTTTGGGAGCGAGGCAGGCGCTTCTTGCGAGCGCTGCGCAGATGCCGGGTGAGCTCGCGCCTGAGCGACCCCCGCGACTGCACGTAAAGCGAGCGATAGATGGTCTCGTGCGATACCCGCATCCCCTCATTGTCGGGGTAGCGGAGGCGAAGCCAGCCCGCGATCTGCTGCGGGGAGTGGTCTTGGCGCAGGCGCTCGACCACGATCCGGGCGAGCTCGGGGCAGCGCTCGAGCTTTCCCCGCTTCGGCCGCCGGGCCCGGCGCCAGGCCTCCTCGTCGGCGAAGTGGGCGCGGTAGCGGCGCCGGCCGCCGCAGCGGTCGACCTCGCGCGAGATCGTGGTGTGGGAGCGCCGCAGCCGGCGGGCGATCCGGTGATAGGAATCGCCGCGGGCGATCCCGCGCGAGATCTCCTCGCGCTCGGCGAGCGTCAGGCAGCGCGGTGAGCGGCGACGCGGGCGGCGGGGGCGGATGCCCCCGCATGCGGTCAGGTAGTGGTTCACCTGCGAGCGGGTGAGGCCGAGCCGCCTGGCGATCTTCGGCTCGCTCAGCCCCTCGGCCCTCGCGCTCCAGATCCGATCCTGCTGGGCCTGGGTGAGGCCCTTGCGTCCCCTCTTCACTATGCACCTCCTCGATTTCGTCAGCCCCTGGCGGGGCTGACTCTCTCGGGTGGTGCGGCGGTGACTTGAGACCACCCACCTATACGGTTCATTATCTGCCGCTCGTCATCCGGGCCACGTGGTTCGGTCGGCGAGCGGCAGCGAATGCACTTATACGGTCGATTATCTGCCACTCGCCGCCGGAAGCGAGGCCCGCGGTGCGACTCGGAGGTCAGGCCACGCATGCGAGCCGTCGGGAACGAGCCCGTCACGGTCGGAATGGTGGTGATTGACGTTTGGTGCCAATCGCGTCGGTCAGCCTGAGCCAACCGGATATGCACCAACGGGGCTATAGCGCCGATAACCCCCTCAATGCTGGCTTCAGGGTGCCCGGTCGGGCAACGGGCCGGCCTCCAGTGCGGTCGTCGCTCGGGCCCTAAGCGCCGGGCCCGCCGGACGCGCTCCGCACCGCCTCGTATGCGGTCTCGTAGTCGTAGCCGCGCCGAGCGAGGTAGTCGACCGCCCGCCGGCGATCCGCGTTGTCGTCCAGTGGCCGAGCCCGCCGGATGAGGATCTCCCGGGCGCGGGCGAGCTGGTCGCCGTGCGAATCGACCGCCAGGACCGCCTCGATCGTGTCGATCGTGACGCCGCGCGCCAGCAGCGCCTCGCGAATCCGCTCCGGGCCCCAGCCCGACAGCTCGCGCTTGTCCTCGGCGTAGCTGCGAGCGAATCGCTCGTCGTCCGCGACACCGGTCTCGAACAGGCGCCCCAGGGCCGCCTCGATCTCGTCCACGCCGAACCCGCGGCCCTTCAGCCACAGAGCCAGCTCGTGGGCCGTTCGCTCCTTGCGGTCGAGCGCGCCGAGCGCGGCCTCGAAAGCGTCCGTCTCCGCCATCGGCACTCCCCCGCCGCGCGCTACGCGGCCTTCCGCTCCTCCTCGGCCTTGCCCTCGCCCGACGCATCCTCGATCGGGGTCGGCTCCGCCGGGGTCGAGGCGGGGCTTGCCGGCCGCTCGATCTCGAGGATCTCGAACAGCTTCGCCTGGATCTCGCCGGCGGTCTCGGGATTCTCGGCCAGGAACTGCTTCGTGTTGTTGCGCCCCTGACCAAGCCTCAGCTCTCCATAGGAGAAGAACGAGCCCGACTTCTGGACCAGGTCATGCTCCAGCGCCAGATCGAGCAGGCAGCCCTCGTTCGAGATCCCCACGCCGTACTCGATGTCGAACTCGGCCTGCTTGAAGGGCGCCGCGACCTTGTTCTTGACGACCTTCACCCGAACCCGGTTGCCGACGGCCTCGGTGCCCTCCTTGAGGGTCTCGATTCGGCGGATGTCCAGGCGCTGCGAGGAATAGAACTTGAGCGCACGACCGCCGGGCTGGGTCTCGGGCGAGCCGAAGCTGACGCCGATCTTCTCGCGGATCTGGTTGGTGAAAACGCAGATCGTGTTGGCGCGACTGAGGTTGCCGGTCAGCTTGCGGAGCGCCTGCGACATCAGGCGCGCCTGCAGGCCGACCTGGGTCTCCCCCATCTGGCCCTCGAGCTCCACCCGGGGCGTGAGCGCCGCAACCGAGTCGATCGCGACCAGGTCGACGGCGCCGGAGCGGACCAGCACGTCCACGATCTCGAGCGCCTGTTCGCCGTAGTCGGGCTGGGAGACCAACAGCTCGTCCACGTCCACGCCGATCCGGCGGGCGTAGATGGGATCGATCGCGTGCTCGGTGTCGACGAACGCGCAGATCCCGCCGCGTACCTGGGCCTCGGCAATGATGTGGTAAACGAGCGTCGTCTTCCCCGACGACTCGGGGCCGAAGATCTCGACGATCCGCCCTCGCGGCACTCCTCCGACTCCGAGCGCGAGGTCCAGGGAGAGCGCTCCGGTTGGAATCGCCTCGACCTGGATCGCGTCCTGGTCGCCCAGCCGCATCAGCGAGCCCTGCCCGAACTCGCGCTCGATCTGGGTCTTGGCCGCCTGTAGCGCCGCGTCCTTCGCCTTCGCCTCCTTCTCTGCGGCCTTGTCCGCAGCCTTCAAGTTCGCCTTCTTTTCCTGTGCCATCTCTTCATCACCTTTCTTCTGCGAGCGTCAGATTCAACTCGGCCAGTCGGACGTACTCGGCGCCGGAAGGCCGCAGATACGAGCGATAAAGCGCCAATCGAGGGGCTTCGAACGGCTGTGTGAGCTCGGCGGGGAGCGCCTCCGGCGCTGAGGAGACCCGCATGGGCTTCCCGCGTCTGCCCCGAGCGCGAGATCCCCGCTCGGAGCGCACCCGGGCTACGGTCACGTGGGTCCAGAACTCGCGCTTCTCGGTCTTGTAGAAGCGCGCCTCCACCAGCCGATCGGAGAGCTCGGCCTGGAGCGCCGAGGCGGCCGGGCTCACGCCCTCCACCGCGAACAGCCGCGGGCGCTTCGACGGCACCGGAACCGGATCGGCCTCGAACCGGATCTCGACCCGCCGCGGCTCCACCCCCGTGACCACGGACGCGATGCTCTCGATGGCTCGCTCCGGGTGATAGCTCAAGAAGCACAGCGTGACGTGGAGGGCCGCGGGATTCACCGGGCGCAGCGCCGGGTCGCTCACCGCCCGCGCCTGCCAGGCCTCGAGGCCCATGCGGACGCGGTCGGGCAGATCGAGCGCCACGAACAGGCGCGCCCGCGGGCTCTTCAGCCGATCCTTCGCCATCTGCCCCTCACCGTAGGTCGTGTCGACTCACCCAATGTCACTGGATCGCAAATAGATTGCGCCGCATGCCAGACGAAATACCCGCGGTCGAGGGAGTCGAGCACCGTTTCGTCGAGGCGAACGGGATCCGCATCCACCTCGCCGAGGCGGGGCCCGCGGACGCGCCCCCGGTCCTGCTCCTCCACGGCTGGCCCCAGCACTGGTACATGTGGCGGCGGGTGATGGCCGCCCTCGGCGGCGAGTACCGCCTCCTGGCGCCCGACCTGCGGGGCTTCGGCTGGACCGAGGCGCCGGGCCACGGCTACGACGGCGAGACGTTCGCCGCCGACCAGGTGGCGCTGCTCGACGCGCTCGAGCTCGCCCGAGCGCACGTCGTCGGCCACGACTGGGGCGGCTGGACGGCGCTCCTCCTGGGAATCCTGCACCCCGAGCGCGTCGATCGGATGGTGGTGTGCAACGCGCCGCACCCGTGGTCACCCCTGTCGCCTGGGGTCCTCCTCGAGCTATGGAGAAGCTGGTACACCTGGGTGATCGCCACCCCCGGGCTTGGCCGCCTGGTTCTCGAGCGGCCGTGGATCGCCCGCCGCATCCTCGGCAACGGCAACGTCGGGACCCCGTTCACCGAGCAAGAGCTCGGTCTCTACGTGGACAGCTTCCGGGAGCCGGAGCGGGCGGACGCGATCGTCAAGCTCTACCGCTACTACCAGCGCGCCGTGCGAGAGGTAGTCAGCGGCCACTGGCGCCATGAGCGGCTCACGGTGCCCACACTCCTCCTCTTCGGCGCTCGCGATCGCTACATCAGCGCGAAGCTCTTGCCCGGCTACGAGCCGTTTGCCGACGACATGCGGGTCGAGCTCGTGCCCGACTCGGGCCACTTCATCGTCAACGAAAAGCCGGACCTCGTCATCGAGCGCACGCGTGAGTGGCTCTCTGACGGCGCGGGCCACTGACGATCGCGAGTTGGATTGACCCCATATGCGTGGTGAGCGCGTATCCGGTTCGCTCCGGTTGACGCCTGAGTCCCCCGGCACCGAAGGGAGGGCGCCGGCATCCCGACTGCGAAGCGACGATCCATGGCCGTTCGGACGGTCCCGCGTCCAACCCGCACCGCCTGTCTCGCTTCCAGCGCCGAGCGGCCGATTTCCACCGTATAGGTGGATTTCCTGCCGCTCGCCCACCGAGCGACCCTGTGGGTTGCGGTGCCCGAGGCGGAGTGCCCTGACGGAACCGGATACGCAGAGCGTGGTCACCCTTCGCTGGTGAAACCGGCTGCCTCAGAGCGGGAAGTCCTCGCCCAAAAGCAGGCGGCGCAGCAGGTGCATGGCCAGGGTCGTCGAGCGGTCGCGGATCTCCGCCCGGTCGCCGGGTAGGGCCACGTCGCGGGCGATCATCTCGCCGTCGGACCGCTTGACGCAGATACACACATAGCCGACCGGCTTCTCCTCAGTCCCGCCGCCCGGTCCGGCGATCCCCGTTACGCCGATGCCGAGCTCGGCTTCGAACCTCGCGAGCGCGCCGTCGGGCCATCGCCTCGGCAACCTCTCGCGGACACCGCGCCCTGGCGCTCGATCAGCTCCGCGGGCACGCCGAGAAGCTCCACCTTCGCCTCGTTCGAGTAGGCGACGACCCCGCCCGCGACATAGTCCGAGGAGCCAGGGATCTCAGTCAGACGCGCAGCCAGCAGGCCGGCCGTGCAGGACTCGGCCAGCCCGATTCGCGTTCCGGCGAGCAGCCCGGCGATCTGCTGATCGATCGTGGACCCGTCCCTGCTGAACACGTACCGCGAATGGCGCTCGGCCAGCCCGTCCATCAACCGCTGCGCCACGGGCTCGGCGCCCTCTCGGTAGCGGACGTCGATCTCGAGCTCCGCGCGCCGCAGGCACGTCGTGATCTCCAGGGGCGCGAGGTCGACCTCCTGCTCGATCTCGCGCAGGCTCTTCGCCAGCTCGGACTCCGGGATGCCGAAGATGCGCATGGTCTCGGTTCGATAGGGCGTGGCCCGGTCGAGCACTCGGTGCACGTCGACGGTCTCGAGCGCCGCGGGCCACATCGACTGGAGCTCCCTCGGCGGCCCAGGGAGCACGACGATCGTCGGGCCGCTGGTCGGAACCACCAGTCCCGGGGCGGTGCCCGCCGGGTCGAGCGGCGTGGCTCCCTCGGGCACCATCGCCTGCTTGCGGTTCGCCTCGCGCAGGGCCTCGGCGTCGAAGCGGAGACGCCGGGCGAAGGCGGCGAGGATCTCCGCGATCCGCTCCTCCATCTCCGTGTCGAGGACGAGCTTGCGCCCGGCGAAATCGGCGACGACCTCGGCGGTGAGGTCGTCCGCCGTGGGGCCGAGCCCGCCGCTGGTCACGATCAGCTCGACGCCCAGATCGGTCAGGAACCGCAGCGCGCCCTCCAGGTCCGGCTTGCGATCGCCGACGCACACGATGTGCGAGACCTCGACCCCGAGCTCGCCGAGCCGCTCGGCGATCCAGGGGCCGTTGCGATCGGTGATCCGGCCGGTCAGCACCTCGGTCCCGGTGACCACGACGCCGCCGCGGACTATTCCC
This sequence comes from uncultured Actinomycetes bacterium, assembly GCA_963829735.1. Taxonomy (GTDB): domain Bacteria; phylum Actinomycetota; class Thermoleophilia; order Solirubrobacterales; family 70-9; genus AC-56. The sequence goes on along the minus strand of CAWHJT010000015.1, from coordinate 13,321 downwards.
TCGCCTACGGGCACTTCTTCCCCTGGTACGGGATGGACCTGATCCCGCCTGCGTCGATGGCGAAGCTCGCCGGCTTCCTGGACTGGACGCGCTGGGGCTTGCCGCCAAGGACCACGGTCGCCGAGCCGCCCGAGATGAGGTCGAGGCGGTAGTTCTCAGAAGGCGGCGAGAACGGCCCCTGCTTCGAGCCGGCGATGAGCGTCTGGGCGTCGATCAGCGGGCGACCGTGGCCCGGACGGAGGCACACGACCATCTCGTCGTGCGTGATCAGCGCCAGCGAGACGGCGTGGCCTCCCGATGTGGAGCCCCCTCCCCCGTTGCCGTGCTTGTGCCCCTGTGAGCCGTGATGCTGACGCTGCTGCTTGCCCCTGTGATGGTGGGCCGTGGCGCCGCCGCTGCTGAACCAGTTCAGGGGATCGATACGGACCAGCGCGATGACGGCGATGACCGCGACCGCGAGGATGCCGATCACGGCGAGGGCCTGTCCCCAGGCGCGGCGCCGCGGCGGCACGGGCCTGCGACGGCGCTCGAGCAGTGGCTCCGAGAAGAGATGGGGCTGCTCACTCGCCGGCGAGCGCTCAACTGCCCGGCGGTACTCGTCGACGAGGGCGTCCGCATCAAGCCCGAGGTAGGTCGCGTAGGTGCGGAGATAGCCCTTGACGTAGGTGGGGCCCGGAAGGACGTCCCACTCCTCGTTCTCGAGTGCGCGCAGGTACTTCGCCCGCACCTTCGTGTCGCGCTCGATCCTGCCGATGTCGAGCTTCAGCCGGTCGCGACTGCGCTTCAGGACCTCGCCGATCGGCAGGCCCTCTCCTTCGTGCCTGGTCACCATGGCCGCGCATATTCTCGCCGCCGCAGTGCCGGCGCGTTGACGAGGGGCGGCCGGCTCAGTCCAGCGATGAGCCCAGGGACTCGCGCTCAGTCTGCTCGGCGCCGTCGACCGGGCCCTCGTCTCCCTCGGTCGAATCGTCGTCGCCCCCGGCTCCATGGCGGGCCAGCACACGCGACAGCTCGCCCTCGGTCACCAGGACCTGCCGTGGCTTCGACCCCTCATACCCGGAGATGATTCCGCGGCGCTCCAGCATGTCGATCAGCCGCCCGGCTCGGGTGTAACCCACCCGCAGGCGGCGCTGGAGCATCGACACGGATGCCGTCTGGCTCTGAACGACGATGCGGGCTGCCTCGTCGAGCAGGTCGTCGTTGTCGGGCGAGAGGTCGCCCTCGCGCTCGTCCCCGGCCTCCTCGTGCGCTTCCAGCAGGGCGGGATCGAACTCCGGCTCCCCCTGGCGCGCCCAATGGGCGCTGATCTTTGCGATCTCGTCCTCGGTCACGAACGCGCCCTGAAGCCGCTGGAGCCGCGACGTGCCGACGGGCCGGAAGAGCATGTCGCCCTGTCCGAGGAGCGTCTCGGCGCCCCCCTGGTCCAGGATCACCCGCGAGTCGATCTGCGATGCAACCGAGAAGGCGATGCGCGCCGGGATGTTCACCTTGATTGTGCCGGTGATGACGTCAGTGGACGGCCGCTGCGTCGCAAGCACCAGGTGGATTCCCACCGCTCGAGACTTCTGAGCGAGCCGGATGATCGAGTCCTCGACCTCCGCCGGGGCGACCATCATCAGGTCGGCCAGTTCGTCGATCACGCAGAGGATGTGCGGCAGCGGCGCCTCCCCCGCCTTGACCCGGACGCGGTTGAGCTCGGCCAGGTTGCGGGTGCGCGCTTCGCCCATCACCGAGTAGCGGCTCTCCATCTCGCCGATCAGGTTCGCGAGCACGTTCGCAGCCATGCGGGGGTTCGTGACCACGGGGGTCAGAAGGTGCGGCAGCTGCTCGTAGTGGTTGAGCTCCACCCGCTTCGGATCGACCAGCACCAGGCGGGCCTCGTTCGGCGACGCATGCAGCAGCACCGAGCACAGCATCGAGTTGATGGACCCGGACTTTCCGGAGCCGGTCGTGCCCGCCACCAGGGCGTGGGGCATCAGCGCGAGGTCGGTCCACACCGCCTGGCCGGAGACGTCCTTGCCGAGCCACACGGCGAGTGGCGAGGAGCCCTTGGGGCGGCCGTCGTAGATGTCGCCCAAGCGCACGAGCCGTCGCCGCTGGTTCGGCACCTCCACGCCCACGGCCTTCTTGCCGGGGATCGGCGCCAGGATGCGGATATCGGTCGAGGCCAGCGCGTACGCCAGGTCGTCGCGGAGCTGAGCGACCTTGGAGACCTTCGTTCCGGGCGCGAGCTGCAGCTCGTAGCGGCTCACATGGGGGCCACTGACCACACCAAGCAGCCGCGCCTCCACGCCGAAGTGCCGCAGCGCCTCGAGCAGCGACTGCGCGGTCGCCTCGCGGTCGCGCATGTCGGGCCCCGGGTCGCTCTTGCCCGCCTGCAGGAGCTTGGGCGGCGGCAGCTTGTAGTCGATCTCGTCCGACTCGGTCACGCCCGAGCGCTTGTTGCCCATCGGGGTCAGCCCGGGGCCAGGGCTCTCCGCGTCGTCCTCGGCCTCCGCGTCCTCATCCGGCTCGTCGCCGGCAGGCGGCGCCGTGTCCTCGTAGGCGAACTGCCGGCCGGGGGCTTCCGGCTCCTCCGCATCCCAAGCCGTCTCGTCATCGTCGGCGAAGCGCGCGGTCTCGGCCTCGCTCTCGGGATCGGACAGCGCGGCCGTCGCCAGTGGCTCGGTCTGCCCCGCTCGCGTGATCGCGATGTCGCGACCATCGGCGTCGAAGTCCCCGAAGCCGCCCTGGCCGCTGTTCATCCGGACCGTCTTGGCGAGCTCGCGGGTTCCGGTGCCCGCCGTTCTCGCCACCCTGCCGGCGCCCTTCATCAGGCTCGACACGGTGGTCTGCGTGATCAGGAGCAGCCCGCTCACGAACATCAGGACGGCGAGGATCTGAGCTCCCAGCCGGTGGAACAGCGACGTCGCCGCCCAGTAGAAGGCCTCGCCGAGCACGCCGCCGTGGACGGAGTAGAACGGCTGGTGGAAGTACCCGTGCCTGGCCGGATGCGAAGGCCCGAGGCCGGCGGTCTCGGCCGCGAAGGCCAGGAGCAGGGAGGCGACGATCAGGATCGCGCCCGCGTTGAACGCGCCGGGCGCCTTGATCATCGGCCGCATCATCAGCCCCGCCCCCCAGACCGCCACCGCGATCGGCACGAGGTACGCCACCCGGCCCGTCGCGTCGGTGAGCGCCTTCTTGAGGGAATCGCCGACAGGCCCACCGTCCCAGCCCACGTAGAGCACGCACCCGAGATAGACCGCGATCGCGATCAGCCCGAGGCCGATCAGGTCCAGGTGCCGCTGCTCAAGCCCGGCGACCACCTCTCGCGGGCTCTTGCGCGCCTTCTTTGCGGGCGCACGCGAACGCGTGCGCGGCCGAGCCCTCTGGCTCCCGCGCCCCGTAGACCGGCGCTTGCGCGTCAACAGCATGTGTGGGCAGGTTCGACGCCTGCGAGGCGTCCCCTCTCATACACGGGCATCGGGACGGTTCGCCATAAAGGGGCCATAAAACCTGCCGGTATGTGGCCACGCCAGGGCTAATCTGTCTTGGGAATGGTCGATACGGAGATCACAACCGGCCGCGTGCTCGTGGTCGAGGACGACGCCGAGATCGCAGACGTCCTGCGCCGCACCCTGCGCCAGGAGGGCCACGAGGTCCGCTCGGCGGGCGACGGCGTGGCGGCGCTCGAGGTCGCCGAGGACTTCGTCCCCGATCTCGTCATCCTCGACCTCGGGCTGCCGAAGCTGGACGGGGTCGAGGTATGCCGGCGCCTTCGCGATTCGGGCGACGTCTCGATCCTGATCCTCACGGCCCGCACCCAGACCGACGACCGCGTCGTCGGGCTGGACTCGGGCGCCGACGACTACCTCGTGAAGCCGTTCGAGCGCAAGGAGCTCCTCGCCCGCATGCGGGCCCTGATGCGCCGCCGCCCCCCACGCGGCACGGCGTCGCTCACCGTGGCCGACCTGCGGCTCAACCCCGACACCCGCGAGGTCTACCGGGGCGACCGGGCAATCGAGCTCACCAACCGCGAGTTCGAGCTGCTCGAGTACCTCATGCGCAACGAGCGCCTCGTCATCTCCCGCGAGCGCCTGCTGGAGGAGGTCTGGGGCTACGACCCCATGGCGATGACGAACACCATCGACGTCTTCATCTCAAACGTGCGACGCAAGCTCGAGGCGGGGGGCGAGCCGCGAATCCTGCACACCAAGCGCGGCGCCGGGTACGTCATGAGGGCGCCCCGCGATGAAGAGGCTTGAGCGACTCTCCGCGGCGGTGACGCCGAAGCGCTGGCCGGTCCGCTGGCGCCTGGCCGCCGTCTCGGCGGTCCTCACCTTCCTGATCCTGGTGATCTTCGCCCTCGTCGTCGGGCGGCTCACGTCAAGCCGCCTGCACACCGACTTCAACGACGACCTGTCGCGCTATGCGACGCAACTCGGGGACCAGGCCCGGTTCGGCTACAACGTCTACAGCGGCCAGCAGAGGATCGACTTCACGCACGCTCTTCGCGAGATCGCGCCGCCACCAAACACTGAGCTCCGCGTCGTCGACCAGACCGGAAGCGTGCTCGCCCCGTTGGGTGCATCGGGTCTCGGCGCGCCGACGTCCGGCGTCCATCAGTCCGGCAACGTCGCGGTGGCCTCCGCGCCAATCGCTGCCACGGTCGGTAGTCAACGCCCGTTGTATGTCCAGTACGCGCGCCCGACGGACAACCTCGACTCCACCATCAACCGCCTGTGGCTCTTCCTCGCCGTGGGTGTGCTCGGCGGGACGGCCCTCGCAACTCTCGCCGGCATCGCGATCGCCGGCCGCGCCATGCGCCCGATCGCCACGCTGACGAACACGGCACGGTCGATCGCCACCACGCGGGACCCGTCGCAGCGCATCCCCGAGCCCGAGCGCGACGACGAGGTCGGTGAGCTCGCCAGGACGCTGGACCAGATGCTGCGACAACTCGACGCTGCCCGGTCGGAGACCGAGCAGATGATGCAGCTGCAGCGGGAGTTCGTCGCCGACGCGTCGCACGAGCTGCGCACGCCGCTGACCAGCATCCTCGCCAACCTCGAGCTCCTCCAGGAGCGGCTCGCCTCGCAGTCCGGAACGGACGACGAGCAGGAGGCCGTGGGGTCCGCGCTGCGCTCCTCGAAGCGGATGAGCCGCCTCGTGTCAGACCTGTTGCTCCTAGCGCGGGCCGATGCGGGCAGGACCGGTGTTCGCCACGAGGTCGACCTCGCCGAGGTCGCGTCCGCGGCCCTGGCCGAGGTCCGGCCGGTGGCGGACGGTCACCGCCTGACGATCAGCGAGGCCGGCCCCGTGCCGGTGCAGGCGAACGAGGACGAGCTCCACCGGCTTGCGGTCAACCTGCTTGACAACGGGCTGCGGCACACCCCGGACGGGACCGAGATCAAGGTGGCAGTCGAGCGCCGGAACGGCGACGCGGTCCTCGAGGTCTCCGACGATGGCCCGGGCATCCCCGCGGGCATGGAGAGCCAGATCTTCTCGCGCTTCGTCCGCGGGTCCGGACCGGCGGACGTCGCCGCCGACTCGGGCACCGGCCTTGGCCTGGCGATCGTCATGGCGGTAGCGACGTCGCATGGCGGCGACGTCGAGGCGGGCCACTCTCCCACCGGTGGGGCCCGATTCACCGTGACCCTGCCGACTGCCTGAGCTAGCACCAATAGGCGCAAGGGATTCTTAGGAAACGCAGGCATAAACGTTTAAGAGCCGTTTATGCCCGCGAATTACTTTTCCGCGCGGACGAGACAACCCACCCGTTGGGGACACCCCCCGACACCACCTCAACGGGTGAACGTTGGCCAGTCTGAGCCAAGCGACCCGCCGGTGTTCCCCCTCCCTGACGCCGGCGGGTCAGTCTTTTCGGGGACGAACTCCCGCCTTGTCAGGGATGGATGTCGGACGCTGGGGCGCGGCCTATCGGATGATGCCGCGCGCCCGCATCTCCTGGCGGATGACCCCGTAGTCGGCGCCCTTGCAGTCGCCGGCGGCGCCCCGCGGGTGGAGGTCCTCGTCGGCGCAGAGAAGCGCCTTCGCGGCGCCCCGGAACCGCTCCGTCCCGGTGTAGAGGAATTGCGATGCCAGGTAGATCTGGTCCATCTGCCTGCCGCCGGTGGCCGGGTCTACGCCGGACGAACTCCCTCCGGAGGTTCCACAGCGCCGTAGACCACACCTGGCCCACGCAGTGGACGTCGCTCCCGCAGCCGCCCTGCTCCGCCTTTCGAAGGGTCCTGCTGACGTCTGCACGCCGCCCGCACCGCCGGCCTGAGCGCTCGCCCGGAACCCTGGGGTAGAACCTGCCGTAGGTCGTCGCGTCCCAGTCGAAGATGCACACGTCGTCCTCGTTGGACGTATGGGGAACGAGCGCCGACATCGCGGCCGCCCAGTAGTCCGAGGAGCCCTCGGCGAGCGCTCCCGGCTGAAAGCCGGTGCTGTGCCCGAAGGAGGGCGACGCCGAGTCCTGCAGGGCGTGACCGTACTCGTGCAGGATCACGTCACCGTCCTCCGCGTCGTCCACGCCGCCGGACCCGTACACGATGGCTCGCGTGGCGGGCGAGTAGAACGAGTTGTCGCGCTTGAATGCGTCGGCGATCGCACGCTGGGCCCGGTCGTCGATGCCATTGGCCGTCGGGTTCGAGTCCGAGAACCCGAGCGACTGGACGTAGGCCTGGGAGCGGTTGATCTGGAAGTAGACCATCAGGGCCTCGAAGCGGCTGTCGGACCGGGTGACCTTGTCCCAGCGGAGGCTGGCCTTGCAGGTCTCCTTGTTCTTCTTGCCCCGCAGCGCGTGCACCCAGCGGCCCCGCAGGCAGTCCTGGGCGTCGTTGATGTTCGGCAGCGAGACCCTCCGCCGGAGCTTTCGCAACAGGCGCGTGTCCTTGTCGTGGTGGTCCCTGCGCAGGCCCTTCGCGCCGTGGTGCTCCACGACCGGGTTCGGGTCATAGAGCTTGGCGTGACCCGTCTGGAAGCGCTCGATCAGGTTGTGGCTTGAGATCACCCGGCCCGTGCCGGCGTCCACCAGGACCTCGAAATCGCCGAGCGGTTGCGCCGATGGGATGAGGACGTGCCAGACGACCGTTCCCCCCTCCCCCGGCTCGATCGCGAGGTCGGCCGAGATCGCCGCCCGCAGCCGGGTCACGCCGACTCGCGCCGAGGCGATGTCGATCGCCCGCTCGCGGCTCACGGTGGCCGGCGCCGGTGCCGTGATCGAAGGCTTGGTGGAATCCGCGACGAGCCGCGGCGCGGCACCCGGCGCTTCGTTCACGACCGCCTGCGACCCGAGCACCTGCAGGCCACCGACGCGCTGCTGGAAGCGATGGACGACGGCGCCGCCCGGAAGCGTCGTGTGGCTCACGGAGCCGAGCTCCGCGCGGGGTGCCGCGGCCGCGCCCAGCTCATGCGAGACGCTCGGCGGGGCCGCCGCAGCGGGCGCCACCCCCAACGCAAGGACCACCAGCGCGACTACGGGCACGCTCGCAGCCGGCCCACGCCCTGCCCCTGCCCCTCAAACTCAAACCTCGACGATCACCGGAAGGACCATCGGCCGCCGCCGCAGGCGCTCGTACACGAACGCGGCGATGTCGTCGTGCAGGTCCTCCTGGAGCAGGCTCGGCTCGCGCTCCTCGTGGCGCGCCGCGTCGGACAGCGAGCGCGCGACCACGTCGCGGAGCTCCTCGACGAGCCCGTCGTCCTCGTCCACGAACGGGACGCCGCGGAAGATGATCTCGGGCGGCGCCACCTGGGCCCCGTCGTCGGAGGAGACCGTCGCGACCACGATGAACACGCCGTCCGCCGAGAGCGCCCGGCGGTCGCGAAGCGCGACGTCGTCGGGGTCCCCGATGTCGACCCCGTCGACGAAGATCATCCCGGCCGAGATCTCCGTGCCGAGGCGGGCGCCGGACTCGTCGATCTCCAGGACGCCCCCGTTGCGGGACTTGAAGATCCGGTCGGGGTCGATCCCGACCGACTCGGCGAGCTGCGCGTGGAGGCGCAGGCGCTTGTGGTCGCCGTGGAACGGCATTACGTAGCGCGGTCGCGTGAGATTGAGCATCAGCTTGAGCTCTTCCTGCCAGCCATGTCCCGACGCGTGAATCGGCGCGTCGGACGCGGTCACCACCTGCGCGCCGATCTCGAAGATCCGGTCGATCGTCTCGTTGACCGAGCGCTCGTTCCCCGGGATCGGGGTCGCCGAGAAGATCACGGTGTCGCCGGAGTGGAGCTCGACGTCCGGGTGATCGGCGTGTGCCATGCGCCGAAGGGCGGAGAGCGGTTCGCCCTGGCTGCCGGTGGAGATCGCGACGACCTTGTGATCCGGAAACGACTCGATCTCGCGCGCGGGGATGAGCATCCCGTCCGGCGCCTCCGCGATCCCGAGGTTCCTGGCGATGTTGAAGTTCTTGCGCATCGAGCGCCCCACGAGCGCCACCTTGCGGTCGAGCTGCGCCGCAGCGTCGATCACCTGCTGGACCCGGTGGACGTTGGACGCGAACGAGGTGACGATGATCCGCCCCTGACAGCGCGCGAACAGGTCCAGCAACGCAGGCCCCACGCTCGACTCCGACGGCGCGATCCCCGGCCGGTCGGCGTTGGTCGAGTCTCCGCACAGGCACAGCAGGCCCTCGGCCCCCAGGGCGGCGAGCCGTGACACGTCGGCCGGATTGCCGTCGACGGGGGTCTGGTCGAACTTGTAGTCGCCCGTGATCAGGATCGGGCCGAGGCTCGGTGCGCAGGACCACGCCGCACGAGTCGGGGATCGAGTGCGCCATGTGAACGAGCTCGAGCTCGAAGGAGCCCAGCGCCGTCGGCGTCGCCGGCTCCAGGACCTCGAGCGGCGCGTCGCGGATCTTGTGCTCCTCGAGCTTGGAGCGCACGAGCCCAATGGTCAGCGCGCCGCCGTAGATCGGGGGCATGCGGTTCGCGTCCGACTCGAAGATCTCGCGCAGGACGAACGGCAGCGCGCCCACGTGGTCCTCGTGGCCGTGGGTCAGGACGATCGCCTGGATGTCCTCGGCGCGGCCGCGCAGATAGGAGAAGTCGGGCAAGGACGAGGTCGATCCCGAGCATCTCGCTGGTCGGGAACATGAGCCCGGTGTCGACGACCACGATCTCGTCGCCGTACTCGACGACGGTCATGTTCTTGCCGATCTCGCCCAGGCCGCCGAGCGGCAGGATGCGGACGGCCGTCACGCGACGGTTCCCCGCCGAGAGTTACGTCGCACTAGCCGGCGCCGCCCGCGACCAGGAGTCCGTGCTGTTCCAGCGCCGCTCTGATCGCCGCCCGCTCGTCCTCGCTCGCCGGGACCATCGGCAGCCGCATGTTGTCCTCGACGACGCCCAGCATCTGGAGCGCCGCCTTCACCGGGATCGGGTTCGCCGTCACGACGGTGGCGTCGTAGATCGGCACCAGGCTCTCGTGGATCTCCCGCGCCCGGTCCAGGTCGCCCGAGGTCGCCGCGTCGTAGAGCGCCCGCATCTCGGGGCCGACGAGATGGGAGCTGACCAGGATGCCGCCGGTCCCGCCGATCTCCAGGCACCGCAGGAAGATCCCGTCGTTGCCGGCCAGGACGTCGAGCCCCTCGATCGGGCCGAGCTCGTCGTCGTTGGCCTGCTTGACGCCGACCACGTTGTCGATCTCGCTCGCCAGCTCGGCCATGAACTCGGGCGGCAGGTTGATGACCGAGCGCGAGGGGATGTTGTAGAGGATCATCGGGGTCTCGCCCGCCGCCTCGGCGACCGTCGAGAAGTGGGCCCGAAGCCCGGCCCGGTTCGGCTTGTTGTAGTACGGCGTCACCACCAGCACGGCGTGGGCACCCACGCGGCATGCCTCCTGCGTGAGGTGGGCCGAGTGGCGCGTGTCGTTGGAGCCGGTGCCGCAGACGATCGTCGCCTCGTCGCCGACCTCCGTCGAGCACCGCCTCGAGGAGCCGCAGCTTCTCGTCGTCGGAGAGCGTCGGGGACTCCCCCGTCGTGCCGGCGATGACGAGCCCGTGCGAGCCGTTCTCGACCAGATGGCGGGCGAGCCGGCGCGCGGCGGCAAGGTCAAGCGCACCGTCCGCGTCGAACGGCGTCACCATCGCCGTGATCACTCCAGAGATCGTCGCCATGCTCTCGCGAAGGGTACCCAGCGCGCCTTCATGGTAAGCGGCAAGTCCGCGTGGTGCGAAGGTGCTCAGGCTGCGACGGCCGTGGGAACCCGGTCCGCCCAGGGCCGGGCCTCCTCGAGCTGGGCGGCGACCCGCAGGAGCAGGTCCTCCTCGCCGAAGCCCGCCACCAGCTGGACGCCGATCGGCAGGCCGTCCTCGCTCCAGTGGAGCGGCAGCGAGATGGCCGGCTGCCCGGTCACGTTGAAGGTCGCGGTGAATGCGGCCGTCTGCGCGCCCCTCATCAGGGCCTCGACCGGGTCGTCGCCCGAGTCGTCGAAGCTGCCGAGCGGCGGTGGCGGCTCGCCGAGCGTCGGCGTCAACAGCAGGTCGAACCCTGACTCGAACCAGCCGGCGATCATCCGCGAGATCGAGCTGGTGCTGGCCCACCGCGGTGATGTACTGGGCGGCCGTCCGGCGCCTGCCCTCCGCGGCCAGCGCCCAGGTGAGCGGCTCGACGTCGTCGGGGCCGATCTCCCGGCCGACGACGATCCCGAGCTGATCGAGCGTCGCCGCCTGCCCGGCCATCCACCGGGTGAGGAACGTGTCGACGCAGGTCGAACTCCTCGAAGCCCGTCGGGTGGCTCTCCTCGACCGAGTGTCCGAGCGACTCGAGGAGCCGTGCGGCGTCGCGGGCGGCCTCGGCGACCACCTGCGTTCGGCTCGGCGCCGTCCAGGAGCGGCTCGGTGAGCAGCCCGATCCGCAGCTTCCCGGGATCGGCACCGAGCTCCTCCGTGTACGGCCGCGAGGGCGGCGGGGCGACGTACGGATCGCCCGGCGCGGGCCCGTGGACCGCCTCGAGGATCGCGGCCGTGTCGCGCACCGACCTCGAGACCACCAGCTCGACCGTGAGGCCGGACATGTTGTCGCCGATGATCGGGCCCTCCGAGATCCGCTGCCGCGTGGGCTTGAGCCCGACCAGGCCGCACTCGCTCGCCGGGATGCGGATCGAGCCGCCGCCGTCGTTGGCGTGCGCGACCGGCACCATGCCCGACGCGACGGCCGCCGCCGAGCCGCCGCTCGAGCCGCCGGTGGAGCGGGTGACGTCCCACGGGTTGCGGCTGGGCCCGTAGGCCTTGGGCTCGGTCGTCGGCAGGATCCCGAGCTCCGGCGTGTTCGTCTTGCCGATCGTGACGAAGCCGGCCTGCTGAAGCGCTCGGCGAGATAGGTGTCGACGGGCGAGCGGAAGTCCGCGTCCTTCAGGAACTGCATGCCCATGTGGAGCGGCTGGCCGGCGAACGCCGCGCCCAGGTCCTTGAGCAGGAACGGCACGCCCCTGAAGGGGCCGTCCGGAAGCTCGCCGGCCGCCGCCTCGCGGCCCTCGTCGTACAGCTTGTGGATGACCGCGTTGAGCTCGCCGTTCGATGCCTCGATCCGCTCGATGGCGGCATCGACCAGCTCGAGCGGGCTCGCCTCGCCGTTTCGAACCAGCTCCGCCTGGGCGGTGGCATCCAGCCGCGCGAGATCCTCGCTCATGGCCGCGACTCTATCCGCTGCCGGTCAGATGCGGCGGCGGGTTCATCGCGTTGCGGGTCAGCGGGTCGCGGATCCGCGCCGGGAGCAGCGACGCGAGCCGGGCCCTGGCGTACTCGATCGCGGGAAAGCCGAGGCGCTCGCGGCGTTTGCAGCGTCGCCACGTAGATCCGCTCGGCGGCGTCGCGGGGGGTCAGCGAGTACGTGTGCTTGAAGGCGTTCGCCCTGAACATCGGCGTATCGACGAACCCGGGGAACACCGCCGTGAACGTGATCCCCCGTGGCTCCAGCTCGGCTCGAGCCGAATCGGCGATCGTCGCGAGCGCCGCCTTGCTGCCGCTGTAGGCGGCCTCATAGGGCAGCCCCAGAGCCCGGCCAGGCTCGCGATCGCCGTCACGTGCCCGCGCCCCGTCAGCCATCGCCGGCACGAGGTGCGAGAGCAGCACCAGGTTGGCGAGCGTGTTGACCTTGAAGTCGTCCTGGGCCTGGCGCCAGTCGAACGCCAGGAGCGACTGCGGCGCGATCGAGACCCGCACCGGCGATGAGGAGGTCGACGTCCGGGTGGGCTTCGACGAGCGCGGCGACCGCGGCGTCAACCGCCTCGAGATCAGTGAAGTCGACCTCGACCGTGGCGACGTCTGCCCGGCCTCCGAGCTCGCCGGCGAGCTGGAAAGCCCCGCCCCCTCCCGGTCCATCAGCACGAGCGAGGTGCCGTCCTCCGCCGCCAGTCGCGCCAGCTCGGTGCCGATGCCTCCGGCCGCGCCGGTGATGATCGCCTTGCCGAATTTCCGTGACGGCCGCAGGCGGCGTGCCGGCGTGCCGCCGGCGAAGGGCGCGAGGCGCGGCGTGGACCGAGGCCGGAACCCCATCTGGCCCTCGTACCAGGGCTCGACGTGCAGGAGCTCGACGCTGAACCCCTGGTCGTCGTTGACGTAGATCACCGACCACGCGCCCAGGTGAAGGGGCGGGCCGTTGCCCTCCACCCCGGCCTCGGCGCACCGCCGGCAAGCCGCATCGAAGTCGGCGCGCTCGCGGAAGCCGAACGCGATGTTGAGCAGCCCCAGGTCGCTGATCCGGTAGCCCTCGGGCCAGGGGCCCCGGTGGGTCCGAGTACGAGACGAGCTCGACCAGGAAGTCGTCCGCCCACAGGCAGAGCCGCTCGCGCTTCGCCCCTCGAGGCCCCAGAGCGCCTCGTGCTCGGGGCGGTGGAGCTCGAGGCCCTCCGCCACCGGCAGGCCGAGGACGTCCGCGAAGAACCGGCGCGAGCGCTCCAGATCGGGGACGGAGAGCGTCACCGCCCGCGCCACCGCGCCGATTTCCGGCCGCGGCCGCTCGCGGGGCTGCATCCGATCGCGGATCGTCCTCCATCAGCTCCACGAGCACGCCGTCGGGATCGCGCAGGCAGACGCGGCGCTCGCCGCGCTCGCCGATCGGCTCGGTCAGCGGCTGCTCCCGGCCTCGCTTGCCCGCTCGATCGCCGCGTCCAGGTCGTCGACCCAGAACCGACCGTCGTGTAGCCGATGTCGCATGGCCGCCAGTCGGGCGGAAGCTCGCGGACGAGCGGGCTGCGGAACTCGAACAGCTCGACCTGGAAGAGGTCCTGGCGGTCGACGAGCCACCAGCAGGTCGACGCCGCGCGCGGGATCCCCTGCACCATCGAGGACAGCGGCCCGGCGAACAGGTTCGTCCCGCCGCCCGGCTCGAGGCC
>CAWHJT010000014.1:0-577691 GCA_963829735.1 uncultured Actinomycetes bacterium | reverse complement strand
AGGATGCTCTTTAAAAAGCTGGACGACGACAGCCTGAACAAACTGCTAATATCTGACCTGCAAATGGCAGCACTGCCGGCGCCGGCAGCAGTCGCCAGCCCCAGACCCGCGCCGACGAACCGCGTTGCCGCGGGCCCGCAGGCTCCTGCACCAACAGCAGCTCCGCCAACTCCACAGCCCACGGCGGCGAGCCCGAACCCCACAACGGCTCCAACGCAGGCTTCCGACAATCCAACAACCAGCACAGGAGAACGTATCGTAAGTAAGTCTCTCGGTCTGGCTGTGACGGCGCCAGCGGGATGGACCGGCGCCAGTGAAGAGAGCGATGAGATGATCATGCTCAAAGACCACAAAGGGGTGGAAATACGCATCGCACGTGACCCGGGTGATCTGGACGCGGAAGCAACCTTCAAAGCCATGGCCGAAGAAAAGTGGAACCGGAGAAGCCATATGAACCGAAAGACTTACCAGGCGGGAGAGTTTTCAAGGGACGGCCAAAACCTCATGCTGGTACTGGTGCCTGAAAAAGCAGGCACAACCCTGGTCATCTACGCAACTTCTCCCAACGATTTCAGTAGAGAACAGCGAATCGACATTAGCCAGGTGAGGTTCCTCAACTGGTAAGATCGTCGGCTTGCTGATGCGTGGTCAGCAACAGTGCAATGTCACTTTGCAGAATCTGGCTGCTGCCACAGGCGCACAAGCTTGACGCCGTGGGGCGGCACTACCGCCTCAAACTGTTGATCGTAAACGCCAACATCCTTTTGTCTCCACAGGTCGCGCACACGCTGATGCCCCGTAACACCCAATGCTCCCCATTTTGCCGCAAGGGTGCTGGTTGATTCGCCTTCGTTACACAAGCCGACCGTCTTGCTTCCATAGGCCATACTCTTCACAAGCATAAAAGTATCATCGCCAAGGTTGGCTAATGCCGCACACTGGCCGGCAGCATCCTGGTCCACTTCGATCACCTCGCTGTTACACAAAATGTTTAACGTGAAATCATCAAGGTTGGTGATGTCGCCGCTATACATGAGGGGAGATGCCATAAGGCACCATATTGACATGAACGAATACTGCTCAGTGGGAGAGAGTGGCGAGGGAATTAGCTCAAGTTTTGCGGATTTGCGGGTACGCCTGTCGCCAATAAAGCCGATCATCAGGTAATCTGGGTCATTCCAACTGCCCGGTCCGTTCCAGGCGCGGTGTTCCACGTTCTTCCGGGCAACCGACATAAAGTCGTTTAACGCAAATCCCAAATCACCCGAGGTTCGCCACGACTGCCCGCCGACATCCTTCCCCCAGCGCCAAACATCGCCACGGCCATACTGGCAGAGATTAAAGATGATGTCTCTATCCTGTTTTTCTACCAATGACCCCATCAATGCGTAAGGCCGTTTCAGCTCAGCAAGATTCGGATCCGCTCCCACTTCCCTGTTGTACGAGCACCAGTCATACTTCAACAGGTCAAAATTCCAATAAGCAAATTGCCGTGCATCCTCCGCCTCAAAGTCCAGGGCGCCTGCGTAAGACTGACAGGTCAGAGGCCCCGGCGAAGTGTAGATTCCAGCTTTCAACCCCTTGGCGTGGATGTACTCTGTCAGGGCCGCCATATCCGGAAAATGATCGTTGGGGAGTATCATTCCTTCTGTCGTCCTTGTGTCACCAGATAGTGCAGGATCATCAGAATTCGGCTTCCGCATCCAACAGTCATCTATGGACACGTAGCTGTAACCATAGTTCGCCATGCCATTGTCTACCATGGAATCGGCAGCAGCACGAACCTTCTTGTCAGAGATTTTTTCATAATAGGCATACCAGTCATTCCAGCCCATATACGGCGTTAGTGCCAGCCGGCTTCCACTTTTGACTGTGAACGTCTTGCTACTCCTGCCATCATTGTTCTTGGCATGCAGCGTCAACGGGTAGTCACCCGCAGGGGGCGCCGTGCCGCTTATAATCCCGCTATTTTCATCAAGCTGCAACCCCTCTGGTAGCTTATCCACGGAAAAGGTCATGGGCCTTGAGCCAGTCGCCGGAATCCGGTAAAGGAACGGGTGACCCGGACCGGCAGCCATAGACAGCGGGGTTGTTGAGGTGCGGCTGCGGCCCCGGCTTCGGCGTAAGAATCACTTTTGCCTCGGGCGGATGAAGCACGGCTACCGGCGGGGCGCCGGAGGTAACGATTTTTGCTTCTGCCCAATCAGCATGATCAAACTGCTTTCCATCCCCTGCATCGGAGACTTTTAACAAAAGGGTGTTTACACCGGCCGCTCCACGTTGACACTTTTGGGATCCATTCCCTTGCGCATGACTCCTGAATCATAAACTTTCAGACCATCGGCAAACACTTGAAACTCAATGGATGCATATTGTGGTTTATTCAGCTACCGTCATCCACGCCGACCATTGCCTGAAATGTTTGTGCCTTGCCGTCCAACTGAAGGTAAAGCCGGCTTGAGGCATGGGTGCCGACGCCAGTTTCAAAGGTGCGCCCCCCTACCGACAAAGCCTTACCAGTGACAGACTTGTTGATCCCCGGTTTCCCGTGCCCTTGCGTCATTACGTCAAGGTCAAGAGTAGCAAGAGGTACCTCCCTCGCTTGGCAGAAAGCAGCCATAGCGATGGCGGCTAGTGTGGCGGTAAAACGGATCATTTTGCCTCTCCCTGAAGAACTAGTCGGTTTTCAGTTCACAAAAATGCGTACGTTCCAGCACTTCCGGAGCTGTTTCTTTCAGTTGATCGTAACGCCAGCCGTGGCATGATAGGCAACAGCACTTGGTGAGACGAGGAAAGTCTTGTGAGGAATTGCATTCCTTCCACGAAGCGCTGGTCATCCCAATGGGCAAAGGGCTCATCAAGAACCAGCGGCAAATTGCCAACATGGGCAGACAGGTACTCTGCAATGGCAATACGCATCGCCAGCAAAAGCTGGTCACGGGCGCCTTTTCTGAGGTGTTGCACTTCTCGCGACTCCAGCCGCCATACCGCCTCGCGGCTGTACACACTCAGGTCAAGTTCCGGACTAAGGCCCACTTCCGTATACCGATCATTCAGCATCGGCAGCACGCAATTTACCCGTTCATTCAGGGCAGTGGCCCACTGGGTATATACCTGCGCAGCAATGTCCGATAGTTCCGCGCGTGCAAGCTCACAGGCCTGACCAAACTCCACTG
The DNA here is from genome assembly GCA_963829735.1 of uncultured Actinomycetes bacterium. GTDB lineage: Bacteria > Actinomycetota > Thermoleophilia > Solirubrobacterales > 70-9 > AC-56. The sequence goes on along the minus strand of CAWHJT010000014.1, from coordinate 574,515 downwards.
CCCGGTTCAGGCTATCCGACACCCTGCGCAAGTTCCGCTTCAATATCAGGACCTTTGGTGCGCCAGTCATTGACTGCCTGTTCTGCTTCGCGAAATCCGCAATTTCGTCGCTCTTTCAGGTTATGCAGGTCGAGGCGGGCCTGCGAAAGCCGACGCTCCACGTCTTCGGCGCGAACTCCCTCCGGCAGTTCGACCACCAAATCCGCAGGCACATCAACACGCATTACTTCTATTTCCCCGCACAACTTGCTTAGGTCTTCCTGTAAACCTGCGACTTCCTGCTCCGTCATGCCCTGCAGCGCGCCATGTTCCTGGCGCAATGTTTTGCAGCTGCAAAGCTTTTTCGCAACCATCCAGGTAGGCCTGGGCCTTTTCTTCAACTCCTGAAATTTCTCGAGTCTTCTCACATTGAACCAGTTCGCTGAGTGCCGCTTCCTTGGTTTCAAAATCCGTTTTGAGCCGTTCAGCTTCTGCGCGAGATCTATCGGTACTCTCGCGGAGAGTTCCTGCGTCTTTCTTCAGGTTAAAATATTTTTCCACCTTGGTGACAGCCGAAGCTAAACGCTGCTCGTCCAGCGCAGATGGTTCTAAACTGGGATCAACAAGCGTGACGATGCCCGCGCCTTCTTTTGCGCCTCGGCCAGCTCGGCAGAAAGTCGCTCCACAGCGTTATGCGCAGACAACCAGGGTGCTGCTGCCTGTCTGATGCCAATGGCTGATTTCTCGAAGTTCCTGAACCTGGGAAGGATCCATTTTCAGCCGTTCAAGCGTTGCCTGGTACTCCTGTTCAATAGCATCCAGTTGTTCCCGAATCTGCCGCGCCTGACCTGCCAGTTCCATCTCGGCTTGTATGGCAGGATTCAGCTCCTGCTCGGACACACGCGCCCGCATGGCGCTGACAAATGCCACTGCGACAATTCCAATGAACACAGCAGCAATCAGGCAGACCCAACCGAAGAAGCTGATTCCGGTTATCAGAAGGACAATTCCCGTCACCATTAAACCAATGACGACAACCAGCAAGCCTGTGCCCATGTTACCAAAATAGGAGCGTCGGCTTTTCGCCTGAAGGGCCTGCTCACGGGCATCCAAAGAAGCTTTCTCTATGGTTGCAAGCGCAGTCTGCGCCTCCCCCCGAGCTTCCCCGTGCTCAAACAAGATTTCACGATCGGCATTGGAGAGCGTGTTCTCCGCTTCATGCAAATCGGCAAGCCTTTCCAGGGGCACTATCCCCTGCTCACGAAGCGAACCTTCAAGTTGCTGCAGGCTCTCGCTCTGAGACCTGGTCAAACTGAGCCTGGCGGTCCCGGATCACCGTGCGGCAGCTTCGCAAATCTTCCAGATCCGACGGCTGCCAGTTTTGCGGCTGTCTCCGGATACCCGCCGAGTTCTTCTTCCAAAGCTTTGAGTTGTGGCTCGCTGTTCATTTCCAAATTATGCCGAGCTTCTTCATATAGCTGCTGAGCCAGCTTCCAGTCGCTCTGCAGGTTCATGATCTTAGATCGTCTGGCAGGGATCAAATTCTTCGTATGGCTCTAGTTCCTGCAACAGACGCGCACAATCTGCGCTTGCCTCACGGCTTTCCCTGTAACGGTCCACAAGTGTCTGTTTTTCCTGCTGGCGAGCCATCAAAAGCTGATATTTCCAACGGGTAATTTGCTGATTCAGCGAGTTGATTTCCTCGTCCAGTTCATCCGACGCCTCAATTTCGTGCCGGTGCCTGTCCAGATCCCTTTGGAGCGCGTTGTGGCGCTGACGCAACTCGTCCCGGCGCTCCTCCAGACGTTTGATCAAGTTCTTCAGGAGCAGAGGTTCCGGAGCAACTGCCGGGTCAGACCAGCGTGGGGCTGCAAGACGTTCGATGGCCTCAGTGACGTTACTTGGGGTTTCACGCCGGTTACTAGCTGCAGCCTCTTCGATCACGCTCACAAGCTGGCTTTTCCCACTGCCGCCCTTTTCATCCTGTCGCAGAAAAAAGCACTGGGTAAAGCTTGATAGCGGCATACGCAAATAACGCTGGCCAAAGGTCATGCCATCCAGCGCAATTGGCTGATGCGTATCGGCATCGTAGCAATGTAAACGGCTGTTGACGTCCAAAATCTGCGCGAAGGAGGTAGTTCCGGTCTGCCACGTCGTGCAGTTCCAGTTCCACCACAAACCCATTTTGTGACCGACCGGCACCATTCCATGGTCGGTAACGATCTTTAGGCTTTAGCGTATCACGTGAAAAGCCCGTGGTGGGAAAATTGTACAGCGTATACAGAACGGCGTCCATGATGGTTGTTTTGCCATACTCATTCTGCTGGCAGATCACGTTGCACTTGTTTTCTTCAAACTCAATGGTACCTGCCAAGCGTCCGAAGTCCTGCAGGGAAACCCGCTTAATAAACATTCGCCAGCTTCACCTCCCGGCCTCTCAGCGCATCAAGTCCGATACTGCGGGCAAGCTTTACAAGCCGTTGCTGCTGGCTATCGTCGCCAGCTTCGTGCAACAGCTGAACCATTCGTTGATTGAAGCGCCCCTCCACGTGCTTACCTGTTTCATCGCTGCTTTCCAGGTCATCGTAATCCGGAGTAAGTTCCTCCTGGTCAATTACCAGGTGGAAACATTGGCAGCGCGCAAGTCGGCATCCACAATAAACGAGTCAATATCAGGATGCGTGTAGCCACGCAAGGCCACATACACAATATCGTCAACCGTTGTACCAGCTTCGCGCAAGGCAGCTGATATTCTTGTCTCAAGCTCGCTTGCGCTGAGGACGGACCGATCAACCTCCACGGCCAGCTTTTTGACATGGCGTACGTCGATGTACTCGGTCATCAGGCCGGATCAGGCCGCACGCCGCCTTGTTCGATTTCACCAAAAATGATGAAATGATCACCAGTCTCGTCAAGTCCACGTGCGACAGGTATGCCACCATGCGCGCGGATTCTCCCACCGCTGTCGCGGATATCGCTGTATCGGTGGTAGTGCCCCAGGGCCGCATAATCAAATCTGCAATCCAGCAGCTCCGCTGCCGAAAACGGTGCCGTCGCCAGTGCTTCAGGGTCTGGCGCAAAGCCATCATCCTGGCTTCCGTGGAGAAGCAGTACATGCAAATCGTCACCGTCAGGAGCATTTACGTCAGCAAGAATCCGCTCGCGGCGCCAGCAGCCCCCGGTAAAGCAGCAACCTGTGAACGTAACCCCGGGAAGCGTTGGCACTTTGATAGTCTGCATCTGGGCACTGGTGAAAATATGAACGTTTGGTGGATGAGACCGCCCAGCCCCCGATCCTGGTAGTAGGCCGAATTGTGATCGCTCAGCACATGGTAAGGATCGTGGTTCCCGGGTGCAATGATTACCGGAATGGGGGCAGCCTTTGCCAGCAGATCGAAGAATTGTGCGGCAGTGGACAGTTCAACCGATTCATCATCCCATGCATCTCCGGGAATAAGAATAACGTCAACTTCTGCCTCAATCGCCAAACTTATGGAACGACCAAGAGCGCGGAGCTTGTATTCGTGATTTATCCGATCACGCTTTTCCCGGGGCAAGGCGAGACGGCCACTGGCCAGACTGGAATCGAGATGCAGGATCTGATATCTGCAAAAACCTTAGAGTTCGCGACATATTAAGAAAAAAAGTTTACGCTCCGGAAGATGGGTTCAAGAGTAATATGCAAATGTTCGTGCCATCAAACATGGTGATCAGCCGACAAATACCGCTCCATTACCCGAGCAGCCCACTGCCATTAAACCAAAACATCGAAGACATACCGGACGCGTAGCCAGCTTTTATCGCCAAAATTGGCGATGACTGACCACTACGTTCAGATACAGAAAAAGCTAGTCTTCGTCTCCCGCTGCATCGAACGATGTCTCATCATCGTCCATTCCAAGCAGCGCATCCAGGTCAGGCGATTCCACGTCTTCATCCTCGTCCAAAAAATGGAGTCCCACTTTACGCGGAGTCACAGATAACTTGTCATTCAGGAATTCCGCCTGGGCAACATAAACAGGATCACGGGAACCGTCTGCAGGCAACGCAAGCGCGCGTTCACCGAGCTGCAACTGCCGCACCCGTTTTGAAATCGCATTAACCATCAGGTAGTTTTCCCGATGTTCCTTAATAAGATCCGACGGTTCATTGTTAAAGAAACTGGGGATTTGCTGTTCCTGTTCGTTGTCTTCCATACCATGCCTCTGCTTTAAATGACTGATTTCCCTGCAAGACTGCGTTTTACACAGCCATAAAGCTAATGTTCACGGTCCGGGCGCGTCACCGCAGACCAAACTGCAGTGTTGACTGCCTCTGTGCAGGGCGTTCAGCCATTATAGCTGTCGTAGCGTCAGATACCTGAACATCTGTTGGGTGATTCGAGGCGACGATCACGCCGATCGCGACGTAGATGATCGTGAAGATGCTTGGGCCGCGGTAGCCCATCAGGAGGCGATCGCGTAGCGGAGTATCTCGACCACCTGCTCGGGAGAATCGGCGACCGCCATTGCGGCGCGGTCGACCTCCTTCAGCGCGTGGGTGAGCTCGGCGTCGTGGAGGGTGACGAGCGGCTTGCCCAGCGCCGCCGCGTATCCAGCCTCGAAGGCGGCGTTCCACTGCCGGTACTTGTCGCCGAAGCGGACGACCACCACGTCGGCCCGCCGCAGGAGCGTCTGCGTTCGCACCGCGTTGACCCCGGCGCCTTTGTGGTCCCGCCAGAACTGCTCGTCCTCCTCGCCCAGGATGCTCGCACCGACATCGTCGGACGCCGAGTGGTCGGTCACGGGCGCGAGCAGCTCGACCTGGAGACCGGCCTCACGCACGCCGTCGGCGATGCGCTCGCGCCAGTCGGAGTGGATCTCCCCGGAGAGATAGACGTTCCAGGTGTCGTCGCCGTTCGTCACTCGTTGGCGCCCTTCACGGATTCCGGCTGGATGAACACCTTCACCCGCTGCTCCCCATCCTGGCGGAACGGGTACTTGTCCTGGTCCAAGTACTTCTTCGCCATCGCGTCGATGTGCTCGTCGGCGTCCTCATGGGTCATCTCCACAACCCGGCCGCGAACGATCACGGCGTCGTAGGGGTCGTCGGGATCGGTCGCCGAGAGCGCCACGCGAGGATCATTTCGCAAGTTCCGCGGCTTCGCCCGCCCCTCGGCGGTGTTGACGACGACGAAGTCGCCCTCGTAGTCGACCCACACCGGGGTGACCTGCGGCGAGCCGTCCGGCATCAGCGTTGCCAGGTGGCCGAACGTCTTCTTGTCGAGGATCGACTTGGCCTGCTGGGGAAGCTGGCCGACAGTCCGAGTCTCCATCTGGTGCCTCCTGGATAGGTGACGTTGCGTCCTGCGGTCGGCCCACGCGGTGCGCATAGAATCGCACCACGGTGGGCCAACCGGTCAAATACCTGCTACCCGAGAGCGGCATCCCCACGCACTGGGTGAACCTGTTGCCGGACCTGCCGGGAACCCCGTCGCCGCCGCTTCATCCGGGGACCAAGGAGCCACTCGGGCCCGAGGACCTCGCGCCGATCTTCCCGATGGGCCTGATCCAGCAGGAGGTCTCGACGGAGCCCGACATCGAGATCCCCGAGGAGGTTCGCGAGGTCTACAAGCTGTGGCGACCCACGCCGCTCTACCGCGCCCTTCGCCTCGAGCGCGAGCTCGACACCCCCGCGCACATCTACTACAAGTACGAGGGTGTCTCGCCCGCCGGCTCGCACAAGCCGAACACGGCGGTCGCGCAGGCCTACTACAACAAGCAGGAGGGGGTCCGAAGGCTGGCCACGGAGACCGGCGCCGGCCAGTGGGGCTCGGCGCTCGCCCTCGCCTGCGGGCTTTTCGACATGGAGTGCGAGGTCTGGATGGTCGGCATCAGCTACGACCAGAAGCCCTACCGCCGAGCGATGATCGAGACCTGGGGCGCGACAGTTCATCGCAGCCCCTCCGACCTCACCGACGCGGGCCGCGCCCAGGCCGAGCACGAGACCGGGAGCCTGGGGATCGCGATCTCGGAGGCCGTCGAAACCGCCGCCAAGGCCGACGACACCAACTACTCACTCGGCTCGGTGCTCAACCACGTGCTGCTCCACCAGACGGTCATCGGCCAGGAGGCCATCGACCAGCTCGAGCAGGCTGGCGAGTACCCGGACGTCGTGATCGGCTGCGTCGGCGGCGGGTCGAACTTCGCCGGCCTCGCCTATCCGCTGATCCGCAGGCGCCTGCGCGACGGCGGCGGCACCCGCTTCGTCGCCGCCGAGCCCGCTGCGTGCCCCACCCTAACCCGCGGCGCGTACCGGTACGACTTCGGCGACACGGTCGGGCTCACGCCGCTGATCCCGATGTACACGCTCGGGCACGACTTCGTCCCTCCGCCCGTTCACGCCGGCGGCCTGCGCTACCACGGTGACGCGCCCAGCCTCTGCGGCCTCGTCAAGGAGGGCATGGTGGAGGCTCAGGCGATCCGCCAGACCGCAGCGTTCGAGGCTGCGGTCCGGTTCGCCCACGCTGAGGGCATCATCCCCGCGCCCGAAGCGGCCCACGCGCTCCGGGTCGTGTTCGACGAGGCGGAGGAGGCAAAGCGGTCGGGCGAGGAGCGCGTGATCCTCGTCAACCTCTCCGGCCACGGCCATTTCGACATGGCCGCCTACGACGCCTACCACTCCGGAGAGCTCGAGGACCTCGAGTTCTCCGAGGCCGAGATGGAGGAGGCGCTGGCGCGCTTGCCCGAGGCTCCGGCGCTCGCCTGAGCCCGTTTCCGGCGCTATCGTCACCCCGCCCGGAGAGGTGACCGAGCGGCTTAAGGTGCGCGACTGGAAATCGCGTGGGCGGGTCAAACCGCCTCGTGGGTTCGAATCCCACCCTCTCCGCTGCAAGACGAACAAGGCGAGCGTGCCGCTCTGTCATACGTGTTAAGGTTAGGCGTATGACGATGTTGAGCTTCCGGATCCCGGAAACCGAGGCGGAGGAGCTGGAGCGCTGGGTTGAGGCGCTGGGCGTAGACCGGTCCGAGCTTCTTCGCGACGCCCTGCACCGCGAGCTAGTTCGCCTTCGGGCCGAAGGCGACGCGGTGGCGGCAGAGCGCGCGCCCCTCAGCGAAGCGGAGATGTCGCTCGAGGAGGTCGCCGACTGGGGCCCAGCGGAGGATTGGGCGGACTGGATCGATGCAGCGAGGTGAGATTTGGTTCGCCGCCACGCCTGGAGGGAACAGGCCGGTTCTCGTGCTGACACGCGATCCCGTCGCGGACCGGATCGGAGCGATCGTCGTAGCGGCGCTCACGAGGACGCAACGTGAGCTTGTCTCCGAGCTTGCACTGACCCCAGAGGAGGATGGCGTGCCCACCGAATGCGTCGTCAACTTCGACAACATTCACACAATCCGCCGCGCAGCTTTCCGACGTCGCGTCACAGCGCTCTCACAGCGGCGAATGGCAATGGCATGCCGATCCCTTCGTGACGCCGTCGGCTGTTGATCGACTCGCTCGGCGTCTCGGGCGAACTCACCGCCTCACGCAGGAGAGGTTGGAGCTGGCAGCCATGGCCCTGTACGGCGCCTTCTTCACGTAAGGCGGAACGTATGGAGCGCCGCTTCGGCTGCGCATGAACCCGATTCCGGAGAACTGCTTGCCGTTGTCCGGGTCCACGACCCGGAACCAGTCGATGTGCATCACCGGTCGGTATACGTCCGCGCAGGCGTGGAATTGGAGGCCTCTGAGGATGGCCCGGACGTCGGTTGCCTGCGCCCTGGCTGTGCACTTGTAGTCGGTATGGCCGTTGGACCGCTTCTCGTTGCCCTCGCTGCACGGAATGGCGCCGGTGATCCAGATCGGGATGTTGATCCGTGCGGCACGGAGAGTGGAGCGAACCTCGTCAACGTGCTGTTCCACCGACCCGCGGCAACGATTCCAACTCACGCTCACGCCGTTGTCGCACACGGTCACGTGGAAAGCTGCCGCGTCCCAATAGCGGGTACCCAAGGGGCGCGCCCAAGGATCGTCGGCGGTCCCGCCGCGCGACGACGCGACCAGGCACCGTATAGTTCCCGCCGGGCACGATCCGCGTCCGGGCGATGGAGCTCGCCTTCAACCGCCAGTTCGGCTGATGGCTCCTAGGAGAAAGGAGCCTGAACATGACGACGCTGCTCGTCGGAGCCGGTGGAGCACTGGGCGTTCTCTCGCGATACGGAATCTCGCGGATGACCCTCCATTCGGAGGCCCTGATCTGGTCGACCGTGGGAATCAACATCGTGGGCTCGTTCCTCCTCGGCCTGCTTGTCGCGGAGGACTGGTTCTCTCGGGATTTGCGCGAGGCCCTCGGGGTCGGATTCCTCGGGGGCTTCACGACGTTCTCCACCTTCTCGGTACAGGTCGTCCTTGATAGCGACGCCGGCGAACCCGGCAAGGCTCTCTTTTACGTGCTCGCATCCGTAATCGGCGGGATCGCGGCGGCGGCGGCCGGCTACGCGCTGGGCCGCCGCCTCGCGTAGGAAACCGGGCGGCGGGCGGCAACCGTGCCAGCCGCCGCCCGTCCTCATCCAGCGGACCTCGCCCACCAATTCGCTGTCGGCGATCTCCTTGGAGCGCTTGACAGCTCCCTGGAGCTCCTCTGGGGAATGCCAGGCCTGTTTGCGCCCGATGACGTAGGTGTTCCGCGCCGTCGAGCGCCGCCTGCCGCCGCATCCACCGGCACGCGGTGAGTTGGGTCAGAGCGTCTTAGGCTTAGGGCCGCAGGTTCAGCGTGATCACCGAGTGTGCCGGGACCTTCAGCTTCATCGTGTTCGCGTTCACCCACTGCTTGTGGGTCCGGATCGAGACGCGGTTCGGGTGGTGGTAACTGTTGTGCGAGAGGTAGCTCGGCCCCACCAGCTCCTTGACGACCGCCGATTGGATCGGCTCGCCGAGGACCGTGACGGTGGCCGGGACGCGCCATGTGCGGGCCTTGTTGACGATCGTCAGGTACACCGCGCCGTCCGACGTCTTGGTGGCGACCGCGCTCAGCATCTTCAGGTCCTTGCCCGTGTAGATGTGGCGCGATGGATTCCCGCCGATCCCGCTCCGGACCACCTCGTTGCCGGCGTTCGGCGTGAGTAGCCGGTATGCGCGTGCGGTCGCGCTCATGATGAACCTCGGCTTCGGGCCGATAAGGGCCTGCTCCGGGGGGCCCAGGGACGCGGCACCGCGCGGGGCACCCTGCCGCTTGAAGTACATCAGGGCCTGCTTGCCGGCGAGGGGAACTCCAAGCTGCATCCAGCGCTGGAGCTCGAGCGAGCTGTAGATGGCCTGGTCCATGGAGCCGAGGTAGTTCCGAGTCGGGCCCTTGCGATGGCCGAACGACATCCCGTACTCGGACACGACGATGCCGACCGACTTGCCTCGGGCCCCGGCGTGGCGCCTGATCGCGTGCCGGAGGGGGATCACCTCGTTGGCGCGCTTGCCCGCGATCGACATGATCCCGTCATGGAACTGCTTCACGGTGTGATGGCCCTTCGGCGGCAGGTGGCTGTACAGGTGCTTGACCACGAAGTCGTACGGGTGCTTGGTGCCCATCATCGAGAGGAACTCACCGTTCCAGAAGGAACTGCCGACCCGGATCGTGGGATCGGCCGCCTTCATCTCCCGGTAGTAGTCGACGAAGCCGTCATGCGGACCAGACCTGTAGCTCGCCCGGACCACGCTGTCCGGCGGCGGGATGGCGCCGTGCACCCCGTTCCCGAAGGCGATCGTCCCGTTCGCCGGGTCGAGCTCATACACCTTGTCGTGCGCCCCGGCGCTCGACAGGTCACGGACCGGCTGCCACCGCTCCTCGTCGACCGTGATCTTTACCGGTCTGTCGGGATGCATCGGCGGGTACCACACCTGAAAGTTCTGGTCGGTCGAGCCGTCGCTGACCGCGGCCGATGCCGTGTGATCCGACGGCGTGCCCACACGCTGGTCCTTGAACGTCGTGGAGCCGCCGAATATGTACTTCTTGGTGCGCCTCGCGAGCGAGCCCCTGCCCATCCAGAACGACTGCCCGGGCTGGTAGAGCTCGTTGCCGATCTCCCAGTTCTGCACGTGGTAGGGCGCGGGATGTCCGTTCTGCGCCCGCAAGTTCGCCCACGCCACCCCACCGTTGGGATTGGTGCCGGCGGGAGCGTTCATGTACTCCACCCAGTCCGCCGCCTCCTGGGCGGTCCCGGTCGCGAAGTTGGCCAGCATCATCGCCTGAATCCCCCGGCTGCTCACGAACGAGCCGAACTCGTCCGGGCCGAACCCGTTCGTCAGCGGCTCCCCGGTGTGGCCGTGCACGTTGAGCCCGCGTTGCGACGGCGGGCCAATGGCCCGTTTCCAGTGGTAGGTGTTGGCGACCGAGCCTCCCGGGAAGCGCATCGCGGTGAAGCGAGCAGCTGAGAAGCGGTGGTCGAAACGCGGGTACACGTCGTCGATCGAGGGGTCCCACATCCCAAACCCGTCGTACGGATAGCGGTGGTTCACGCCGAACAGGCCGGAGTGAACGGTCCGCAGGCCGTCGCCGGAATGGACCACGATCTTGGTCCTCTCGCTGCCGGCTGATGCCGCTGGCGAGATCGCGAGGGCGCCGAGCGCCGCGAGCAGCCCTCCGAGGGCGGCGGTCGACCACCAACCCGCGAGCGTCCTCTGTGCGGCCTCCTTACCCTGCATCCCCACCATGGCGACCTTACAGCCTCACCGGGCGCGGCAGCGAACGTAGCGAAAGACACGATGCAGGAGTCAGCGCGACCGGTTAGGGTGCCCGGCGAAGAGAACACCTGCCGAGTCCCCTCGTCCCAGACGAGGGGAGCGGGGGAACCAAAGGGGACCCGATCCGGGTCCGGGGGCGAATCGGAACTGACTCCGTAGCGCCGCTCTTTCAGCGCGAGCCCGACAGCTAACCCCGTAGGCCGCGAGGAAGAGAGGTTCTCGATGACAGAGCGACTGCTCAATCTGGTCGAGCCGCGCGGGGTCGGTCGAAGCGCTGAGATCGCCGGCTGGGTAGCCGGCGGCCTGGTGGGATCGATCGTCGCAATCGCCGCGCTGCTCGCACTACTGAGCGCGCACATCGGGGCGTAGGCGCCGCGGCGGCAGTACCGCGGCCACGACCCCGCTCTCGCCGCGCGCCCCCCTCGCGCGGCGGAGAGGGCCAGGGATGGCCCATGCTCTAAGCGGGTGCGGCGACTTTGTCGACGCAGCAGAGATGTTGCTGAGGGGCTTAGCCCCGAACCTGGCTGGCGCCGTTAAGGGTTTGTTCGTCAGGCGCGAAGCCGCCGCAAGTTGTTCCCGGTAGGAATAGGGAATGGACTCGAACGAGGACTCGAACGACCCGGGGCTCCTCGACGCCGCCGGCGCCGCGCTGCTGGTCGACCTGTACGAGCTCACGATGTCCGCCAGCTATCTGGCCCGCGGGCTCAATGACGATGCTGTCTTCGAGCTCTTCCCGCGGCGGTTGCCGCCGGGGCGCGACTGGCTCCTGGCCGCAGGGCTCGGCCCCACCCTCGAGCTCGTGCGGGAGCTCCGCTACGGCGAGCGAGAGCTCGCGTATCTGCGCTCGCTGAACCTGTTCGAGGAGGAGTTCCTGGGCTATCTCGCCGAGTTCCGGTTCACCGGCGACATCGAGGCGATCCCCGAGGGGACGGTGACGTTCGCGAACGAGCCGCTCCTCCGCGTCACGGCACCGTTGATCGAGGCCCAGCTGATCGAGACGGTCCTGCTCAACCAGATCAACTTCCAGACCATGATCGCGACCAAGGCGGCGCGGATCATCCTGGCTGCGGGCGGAGGGACTCCGGGTGCCGGCGACCGCGTCGTCGACTTCTCCCCGCGCCGCGATCACGGTGTCGATGCGGCGATGAAGGTCGCGCGGTCCGCTGCCGTCGCCGGCTGCGGCGGGACGTCGAATGTCGCCGCCGCGATGCGCTACGGCCTGCGGCCCGTGGGAACGATGGCCCACTCCTACGTGCTGGCCTTCGAGAATGAGGAAGAGGCGTTCCGCTGCTTCGTCGAGAGCTTCCCCACCGGGACCGTGCTTCTGGTGGACACCTACGACACGCTCCAGGGCGTGCGCAACGCGATCGCCGCCGCCCGCGAAGCCGGCGTCGAGCTGGAGGGCATCCGCCTCGACTCGGGCGATCTGCTCACGCTGTCCAGGGCGGCGCGGGAGCTGCTCGACGAGTCGGGGATGGAGGGCACCAGCATCGCCGCGAGCGGCGACCTGCACGAGGGGCGGATCGGCGACCTCGTGGCGGCCGGCGCCCCGATCGACCTGTGGGGCGTGGGCACCGACCTCGGCACGAGCCGCGACTCGCCGGTGGTGAACGGCGTCTACAAGCTCGTCGCGAACCGGCGAGACGGTGAGTGGCACGGCGTGTGGAAGCGGTCCGCGGACAAGGCCACCATGCCCGGCCCCAAGCAGGTCTTCAGGACTCGCGCGGGCGATGCGATCGCCGGTGACGTGATCGCAGCGGCAGACGAAGAGCTCGACGGCGAGCCGCTGCTGCGACCCGCGATGCGCGCCGGTGACGTCTCGAGCTCCGAGTCCCTGGACCGGATCCGCGAGCGCGCCACCGCCCAGCTCGCCTCGCTACCCGAGGAGCTGCGGCGCGCCGGGACGGGCGGGGCGACCCCATACCCGGTTCGCTACTCGGACCGGCTGAAGGCAACCATCGGGAACAGCTAGCGCCTGTCGACGAAGAAGGACGAGAGCAGGGCGGCCGACTCGTCTGCCAGCAGGCCCGCGTCCACCCGCGGGCGGTGGTTCAGGCGGGTCTCCCCCAGCACGTCCAGGACACTGCCGGCCGCGCCGGCCTTCGGATCAGCGGCCCCATAGACGACTCGGGAGACGCGGGCGAGGACGATCGCGCCCGCGCACATCGCACACGGTTCGAGAGTCACGTAGATCGTCGCCTCTGTGATGCGCCAGCCGCCGAGCCCCTCGGCGGCCGCGCGAAGGGCCAGGACCTCCGCGTGCGCCGTCGGATCCGCCCGCAGCTCGCGCTCGTTGCCCGCGGACGCCAGGACCTCGCCGTCGCGCGCGACCACGGCCCCGATCGGCACGTCGCCGTGCGTCGCCGCCCGCCGGGCCTCGCCGAGGGCCAGGCGCATCAGATCGGCATCGGCGCTCTCAAATGCGTGCGCGTCCAAGATTCGGGCAGAAGTATCGGGCAACTTCCACCCCGGAGCCTTGTTACAAGCTATCCACGCCATGGTGACGTCTTCGGTCCTGTCCTCGCGGAGGGCGAGCGGGGCAGGCACGGTCCTCCTACTCGCGTTCCTTGGCTTCGCGGCCGGCCTGCCGGCCGCCGCGGCGACGCACGCCCGCGCCGCGGTCACGCCGCGCTCGGTCGCCTCCGACGAGGTCCTGGTCCACTATGCCGGCGAGGCCGGCGAGCAGCGGGTGAACGTCCCCGCCGGCACTTCCGTGGCCCGCACGCTTTCCGAGCTGCGGAGCGACCCGGCGGTGAGCTACGCGCACCCCGACTACCTCGTCCATGCGGCCACGTTCTGGCCCAATGATCCGGGGCCGGGCGGGCGCGGACACTGGGATCGGGACCAGTGGAACTTCCTGTCCCACTTCAGCGTCGCCGGCGGCATCGGCATGCCGAGCAGTTGGCAGCGCCTGATCGCGGACGGCCATCCAGGCGGCAAGGCCGTCACGGTCGCCGTCCTGGACACGGGTGTCGCATACAGGAACAAGCGTCATCGCTTCCGTCGCGACCCCGACCTGCCGAAGACCAAGCGCTTCGTCCACCCCAAGGACTTCGTGGATGGCGATCGACTGCCGCTCGACCGCGAGGGTCACGGCACTCATGTCACGAGCACGATTGCGCAGGCCACCAACAACGCGCTCGGCCTCACGGGCATCGCCTACCGCGCCAAGGTGATGCCGATCCGCGTGCTCAACCACCACGAGGTCGGCAAGGGAAGTGACGTCGCGAAAGGGATCGACTTCGCGACTGCGCACGGCGCCGACGTGATCAACCTGAGCCTGAATTTCAAGCCCGACGTCAAGCACTGCGAGCAGATCGTCGCCCTGTGCCACGCGATCCAGCACGCCATCCACAAGGGTGTGACGGTCGTCGGGGCCGCCGGAAACCACGACATGTCGCGCGTCTCCTACCCGGCCGCCGCCAAGGGCGTGATCGCGGTCGGCGGCTCGACCTACCGTGGGTGCGCCGCGGACTACTCGAACTACGGCCCCGACCTGGATCTGGTGGCTCCAGGGGGCGGCGTCGACAAGACGCCGGGGGCGACCGCCGATGTCCGCTGCCGGCCGAGCGCGCCGGGGTACGAGATCCGCCAGTACAGCCTTCTTCCGAGAGCCGCGAAGCACGGCGACTTCCGGAAGTTCGGGATCATCGGCATGGAGGGAACCTCGATGTCCGCCGCCCACGCGAGCGGGGTCGCGGCGACGGTGGTCTCCTCGCGCATCTGTGGCAAGCACCCAAGGCCCCGGCGGGTCGCGCGGCGGCTCAAGAGGACCGCGACGGACCGAGGAGCCCCGGGCCGGGACGACGTCTACGGCTACGGATTGCTCAACGCCTCGAAGGCGATCAGCCCGGCCACGCCCTGCGGCAGCTGAAGGCCCAGAGGCTAGGTCGTGCGGACGATGTACACGCCGCAGGGGGCGTGGTGGGAGACCTTGTTGGGCACGCTGCCGAGCAGGAACCGCTTGGCCCCGGTCATGCCCTTGTTGCCGACCACGATGAGGTCGGCATCGCTCTCCTCTGCCACATCGAGGATCGCGTCGGCGGGGTCGCCCTCGCGCGGGTAGGGCTCCACTTCGACACCGGCATGCTTGGCGTCTCCCACGGCCGCGTCGAGGATCACGTTCACGTCCTCGCGCGGACCGACGGCGTAGGCGACGTCGCCCGGCAGCTCCGCCTTCTCCTCGCGCACCCTCGTCTGCGGGACAGGCTCGAACGCCGCGACGATCGCGAGCTTTCCCCCAGAGAGCCTCGCCAGCTCGATCGCCTGGCGGACAGCCTCGCCGGCGGTGTTTGAGCCGTCGGTTCCAACCACTATGCGATCGAACAAGCCATCCCCCTTCGCGGCGCGTGGACTGCGGGCAATCCTACCCCGACCCACGCGGCGTTACGCCGCTCAGGGCTGTACCGGGTTTTGAGCCGGCCCTAGATCAGGTGGACGAGGGCGATCACGATCGACGCCACAAGGCAGATGACGAGGATGGTCATCGCGACGATCCAGCTTCGCGGCACGGCGCATAGAGTACGGCGGGTGTGTGAGCGAGAAGCGTTAGTGACGAGTCTGGCTGGTGCCGTCAGGCGGCGAAGCCGCCGTAAGTTATGACCGTTGAGACGGTGACCGGGGCGATCGACGCCGACGAGCTCCGCACCACGCTCATCCACGAGCACCTGATCTTCCGCGACGAGGCGGTGCTGGCCGAGTGGCCGCACGCCGGCACGGTGAAGGAAAGCGAGCCGCCGGAGAGCGTCGACGAGGACGGCGCCTACCGGGCGGCCGTCGAGGCGGCGAGCGCGGCGGTCGAGCGCGGCGTCAAGACGATCGGTGAGCCCACGGCGATGTTCGGCGGCCGGGACGTGAGATTCTCGCGCCGCGTGGCCGAGGAGACCGGGCTTCAGGTCGTCCCCTGCACCGGCATCTACACATACGACTACCTGCCCCACTACTTCATGTTCCGGGACGAGGACGCGATGGCGGACCTCTTCGTCCACGACATCGAGCGCGGCATCCAGGGCACCGACATAAAGGCCGCCTTCCTGAAGTGCGCCGCCGACGAGCCCGGGGTGACCCCGAACATCGAGAAGGTCCACCGTGCCGTCGCGCGCGCGAGCGTCCGGACCGGGGCTCCGATCATGGCCCACACCCGCCCGGCCTCGGAGACCGGTCCGCGCCAGGTCGAGATCTTCGAGGAGGAGGGCGTCGAGCTCTCACGCGTGCAAATGGCGCACACCGGCGACACCGACGACCTCGACTACATCGAGCGGCTGCTCGATAAGGGGGTCTACATCGGGATGGACCGCTACGGGCTCGAGATCTTCCTGCCCATCGACCGCCGGAACGCCACCGTCACGGCGCTCTTGGAGCGCGGCTACGCCGATCGCATGTTCCTGTCCCAGGACTACTGCGCGACGCTTGACTGGTATCCGCCGGAGGTTGGGAAGCAGCTGATGGAGTCGGGGGCGGCGAGGGACTGGAGCATGACGCTCGTGCACGATCAGGTGATCCCGACGCTGCGCGAGGCCGGGATGACCGACGAGCAACTCGAGACGATGATGGTCGAAAACCCGAAGCGCTGGCTGACCGCCTAGCGCCGAGGTCGATCACGAGCGGCCGTCCGACGTTGCGCTGGTCGTCGACCGCGCGGATCGCGAGATAGCGCTCGGCTCCGCCCGGGATCGTGTAGGTCTGCGAGGCGCCGGCCGCCCTCGGTGCCGGAGCCCCGGGGAGGGACCGCGCGCCGGCGAAATTCGCTGCCGTGATCGGCTTCGAGGAGGTGACCACGCGGTAGCGCGCGACCTTGCCGCAGAGCAGGTCGTCGCCGGGCGCCTTGAAGGTGAGCCTGGTCCCGGCGCGCCTGGCGCCGTACGGAACCCCGGGCAGGGTCGCGTCGCGGCCGTAGTCCCCCGAGTTCGCGTTGTCGTGGTGGAAGCGCGGCCACGCGGACGGGGAGCACGCGGGGGCGGCAGTCCGGTAGGCGTCGATGTATCCGGAGCGCGTCTCGGAGATCACGACCTTGCGTGCCGCCGAAGCGGTGTCGAGCGTCCCGAGCGTCCCGATCGTCGGGTTGGCGACCGTCCAGTCGCCGGTGAGCTTGGGCCAGCCGCTGAGCTCGTTGCCTGCCGGGCCGAACGCGTTCAGGTCCATGCTCGCGCTCCCCTCCACGATCTCCTGGCCCGTGCGCCCGTCGAGGTCTGCCACCGACGGGCCGGTGAGGAACTGGAGATCGTTGACCGGCTGCGGGAAGTTCGGCCGCAGCTGGCCTCCGCCGGTGACGCTCCAGGCGGCGAGAAAGTCCTGCCCGGTCGGCTGGTAGTCGGGGAAGGCGACATCAAGCGCCCTGCCCAGGCCGGCCGCGGGAGCGACGAACGAGAGTCCGGTGCCGTCGAGGTTCGCGAAGGCGGGCGAGCCGACCGCGGGGACCAGCGGATGGTCCGGCTGGCCCCCGTAGCCGTCGGTCTGGAGCGGGATGTCGGCGCCGCCGGTCCGCCCGTAGCACGACCGGCCGTTCGGACCGAAGACGTACGCAAGGCCGTTGTTGGACATCGCGCCGACCTTCGGCCCATTGCCGCTCCCGCAGCTGACGTTCCCGATGACGGGGTAGCCCGTGACCCCCTCGCCCACCACGGGAAGCAACTCGGCATCGACGATCGCCGGCTTCGCGGGCCACCCGGGCAGGAACGGCCCGCCGGCGTGACCTGCGCCGTCCGGCTGGATCGCGTAGACGCGAGAGTTCGCGGGCTTCAGCGGGACGTCCGGGATGTTGTCGCAGATCGCCGCGCCGCCCAGGGCGTCGCACGCGCTCTTGAAGGCATCGATTCCCTGGCCGATCTGGTCCAGGAGGCTGAACGACGCGCTGTTGGCCGGCGCTGCGTTCCAGCCGCCGTCGTTTGCGGCGGCGTACTCCTCGTTCGTCCCGACGACGATCTCGGGCTTCCCGTCTCCGTTGAGGTCTCCCACCGCTGGCGTGTCGACGATCGCGCCCTGCTGATAGGAGCCTGAGTCCGCCTTGAACGTCACCTGGTGCGTCTGCGGGTCCACCGAGGAGACCTTGGACGGGTCCACCACCAGCACGGGGAACCCGGCCACCGGTTTCCCGTTGCGGTGCCACGCGTAGAGGTGGCGGTCCATCCCAGCGGCGATCACCTCCATGCTCCCGTCGCCGTTCAGGTCGGCGAGCACCGGGGATGAGATGAAGCCGTGCTGAGTGCGGTGGAACTTGGACTGGCCCGGCTGGTATCGGGGCTCGACGAAGGGCTGGAGCGGCTTGCCCGAGAACGCCGGGTTCGAGCGCGCCAGGAAGAAACGGTGGCCGGTCGCATCCCAGCCGTACACCCGGCCGTCCATGTCGTCGGCGAATACCTCGGGAACGCCGTCGCCGTTGGTGTCGGCCACGGCGACCGACCCGAGGATCGGCGCGCCGACATCCCTTGAGACCGCCCCGGTCGCGAACGCCCGCTCACCGGTATGAAGCGGCGGCGGCGCTGCGCGGACGGGCCAGCCCGGCAGCTCCGATCCGTTTCGCTCGATCGCGTGGACGAAGCCGTCGCTGCCGGCGACGACCAGCTCGTTGCGGTTGTCGCCGTTCAGGTCGGCGAGCACCGGCGAGGACTCGCCGTCACCGGTGGGCGTTCCCGCTGTGATCGCCCCCCGCGTGATCGCCTTCGGGAAGCCGGCCAGCATGCTGCCGTCGCGCTCGAGGTAGGCCGACCGGCGGTCCTGCCCGGTCAGGTCATGGCCGCCCTGGGTCGAGTGAACGACGACCTCGACGGTGAACGCGTCCGGTGCGGCATTCGGGCGGCCGTTGTCGTTGGCGGGATTGGCCTGTGGCTCCGGGCCGGTGAACCTGGTCCCCGGCGGGAACCGGCTCTCGAGCTGCGCGACCGAGATCGTGCCGAGCACGCCGGAGCGGTAGCCCGTGTGAGGAGTGGTGCCATTGCACCAGCCGTCGCCGAGCGGCCGGAAGTCGCCCGGCTCCGAATCCGTCGTGCGGGCGTTGTTGGGGTACTCGCCGGGGGCGACCAGGACCTCGCACGTGTAGGAGCGCTCCCGCGCGTAGACGTCGCCGCTCACCTGCACGTTCGGGTTCGACGGGTCCACCTGCTGGTACCACCGTGGCGAGGTGATCTCGGCCTCGGGGGGAAGTCGCGAGGGGCCGGGCGAGCTCGGGTCGGAGAGCACGGCCTTCAGGGCCCGGTTCATGTTCACGCGGCCGTACCCG
The DNA here is from genome assembly GCA_963829735.1 of uncultured Actinomycetes bacterium. Lineage (GTDB taxonomy): Bacteria > Actinomycetota > Thermoleophilia > Solirubrobacterales > 70-9 > AC-56. Next base: position 555,626 of record CAWHJT010000014.1, on the reverse strand, counting down.
TAGAACTGATCGAAGCCCCTACGCGCCGGATAGCTCTCGAACAGCGCCGGCGGGCCAATCGGGATCTGGCGATTGGCGCTGACCTGGCCCTGGAGGGATCCGCCGGGCCCACCCGGGTCCGTGCAACCCGGCGCCGGCACCGGCGAGCAGGAGGGTTCCGGCCCGCCCGAGGCGGAGGCGAAGTTGACGTCCTCGGCCTGCGGCACGTTGTCGATCGAGCCGGAGGCCATCACCTGCCGCACCTCGTTCGGCGTGATCACGCACGGGCTCCCATCGCTTCGCCGGCACCCGGCACCGCTCGGGTGGTTGGACAGGGCGCCCTTGGCTCTGGCGTCCAGCGCTGCCGAGTAGACGAGCCCGGCCATCCCCGCCGCGAGTCCCGTCGCGTTGGACGAGCAGCTGGTGGACGGGATCGCCAGCGTGACCTTGGCGTTGAAGTTGGTGCAGCCGTTGAAGGACAGGTACGACTGGTCGGGCGTCGGGGCGGCCCCCGTGGTGACCGAGTTGACGAGGATCACGTGCGGCAGCGACGATGGCCAGTTGTTGTGTTGCGCGGCCTCGTCCGCGGCGGAGGCGATAACCGTGACGCCGTGCCGGTACGCGTAGTCGACGGCCCGGCGCGCGAGGCTCGAGTTGTTCAGCGTGCCGAGTGCCTCCTGCACGACGTCGATGCCGTTGTCGGTCGCGTACAGAGTCGCCTGCGCGAAGTTGTCGACGTCGGCCACGAAGCTGTCGCCGACCCGCAGCGGCAAGACCATGCAGTTGGGGCATGCACCAGCCTGGCCCGCGTTGTCGGCCTCCGAGCTCGAATCGCTCGCCTCACCGGTCCCGTGACCGTACTGGACGTCGTCGAAGGGATCGTTGTCGTCGTCGAGGAAGTCCCAACCCGCGATGTCGTCGACGAAGCCGTTGTGGTCGGAGTCGATCCCGTTGGAGAAGGCGATGATGAGGTCCTCGGGCGTCAGCACCCCCGAGGGGCCGGCTCGGCGTTGGTCGGTCTGCAGCACGTGCGCGACGCGGCTGTCGCACGCGTAGTCGTCGATGTTGAAGACACCGTCGCCGTTCGCGTCGCGTCGTGCCGTGTAGGCGGAGCAGTCGTTCGAGCCGGGGTCCGAGATCGCCGTCGTCGAGTCGTGGCGCGGGACCGGCAGCTCGCCGGGGTTGAGGCGAACTTTGCGCCGCAGGTCGCTCATGGCGCCGGCGTCGTTCCACTTGATGCCCGAGTCGAGGACCGCGATCGACACGTCGGGCCGTCCGGTCGTGGTCATCCACGCGGTGTTCACGCTTGGACTCGCGTCGTCGATCCGGGCCCCGCGGACGCCGAAGTTCTCGAAGGGGTTCGAGTTGATGTGCGGGCCGTTGCTCGGGTCCCCCGTGGCGGCGAACTTGAAGGTGTTGCCGTCGCCGCCCAGGTCGCCCGGCGCCTCGCCGGGGTTGAGATAGAGGTCGGTGTAGTCCCCGGTGTCCGCGCCGAGGCGCGCGTAGGGCACCGCGGCGAGTGCCGGCACGGTCAGGGCCAGCGTGCCGGCCAGCGCGACCAGCCCGATCAGGTACTTCCTCCTCCTCATCATCCGCGGCGGCTCATTGTCCAGAGGCAGGGCCCCGCGCGCGCCGGTTCTCTTGAGCGGCGGGACGCTCGCGCCCCGCTCGATGCCCCAGTTGCCGGCCTCGTCGCGGCCGAGACTGTGGTTTGTCCGCTTACGGCCGACGCTCGACCGTACGAGCGGGCGATTTCCACCGCAGAGGGGTATTAGCTGCCGGCTTCGCGAGGACGCGGGGGCGCCGGTTAGCTGCGTGAGACCGCGAGCATCGCGACATCGTCGGGGATCGTCTCGGGGCTGAAGCGCTCCGCCAGCGAGCGCAGGCAACCCTCGGCGTCGGCGGGGCCCTGAGCGAGAGCCTGGCCCAGGTTCTCCAGCTCCTCGTCGAAGTCGCGGTCGGTGCGCTCGATCAGGCCGTCGGTGTACAGGAGCAGGAGGCCTCCCGGCGGGAAGTCCACGCGGTGGGTCCGGCAATCCAGATCGTCGAAGACGCCGAGCGGCTGGGTGCCCTCGCCGGCCAGCCTCTCGACCGTTCCGTCGGGAAGCCGGAGCAGGGCCGGCGGGTGCCCCGCGCGCACGTAGTCCAGGTGGCCCGACTCGACGTCGAGCTCCAATTGCACCGCCGTCGCCATCTGCGGTTGCGCCGCCTGGCGCATCACCAGGTTGGCGCGCTGCATCACCTCGTCGGGCGGCTCCCCGTCGAGCACGAACGCGCGCACCACCCCCGCCACGTGCCCCATGACCGCGGCGGCCGTGATCCCGCGCCCCGCGATGTCCCCGATGGTCATCGCGGCCCGGCCTTCACCGAGCACCGTGACGTCGTACCAATCGCCGCCGACCTCGAGACCCGGAGCGGCGGGCAGGTAACGGGCCGCGAACTGCACGCCGGGCAGCTTGGGCAGTGACTCGGGCAGAAGCGAACGCTGGAGGGTGACCGCCGCTTCGTGCTCGTGCCGGAAAAGCATGGCGTTGTCGATCGCCAGGCCCGCCCGCCGCGCGAGGTCCTCGGCCAGCTCGAGGTCCGCCTGGTTGAAATGGCGCTCCGGCTTGGACGACACGAACGTGATCGCCCCGAGCACCCGACCGCGCGCGGCGAGCGGAACGACCATGCCCGAGACCAGCCCGATCTCCCGCATCCGCTTGAGATGCTCCTCGTCGACGGCGGCCTCGACGAGCAGCTGGTCCGAGATCTCCTCATACAGCTCCGACTTGCCGGTCCGGATCACGTTGGGCGCCCCTGTCGGGGCATCGGGATCGACTGGATAGCGCTCTCGAAGCTCGGTCGCCAGCCCCACGTGCTCGGGGTCGACGTGGGCGGTGGCGACGTTCCGCAGTCCGACCTCCTCGTCGGCGAGGTCGATCGCGCACCAGTCACCGAGCTCACGACTCGCCATGTTGGCGAGGTTCTGCAGCGTGGTGTCGGGATCCAGGGAGCCGGACAGCAGCTCACTCGCCGCCGCCAGGAAGGAGAGCCGCTCCGCCGCCCGCCGCTGATCCTCGTAGACGCGGGCATGATCGAAGGTCTGGGCCGCGTGCTGCGCGGCGGTGAGCAGGAACGTCCTCTCCTCCTCATCGAACATGCGGGGGGTGCTGAAGCTCAGCGCTATCGCGCCGAACGTCCGGCTTTCGATCACGAGTGGGATCACGGCGAGCGACGAGAACAGGATGTTCGCCTCGCTCAGGCCCGAGTACCGATCGCGGAGCTTGCGGGCGGACTCGGTCCAGACTGGCTCCCCCGTTCGGACGGCGATGCTCATCGGAACGTCGGCATCAAGCGGAAATTGCTGCCAGGCCCGGATCCCGGAAGAGCTGTACCCGACGCTCCCGGCGAGCTCGATCTGGTCGCCGGCGTCGTTGATCAGTCCAACGGCGCCCGCGTCGGCACCGAGGCCGGCCACCGATTGGTCAAGAAGCGCCCTCACGGCACCCTCGCGCGTGATCTCGCCGGCGAACGCGACGGTCAGCCTGTGAAGTCTGGCCGCGAAGTCCCTCGAACGGTGCTGCGCGGTGATGTCCCGGGCGATGATCGACGCGCCGACGATCGCACCGGACTCGTCGTGCAGGGGCGAGACGCTGAGCGAGACCCGCACACGGCGGCCCGAGCGGTGGACGCGATCGCTCTCATAGTGGTCGACCTTCTCACCGGCGAGCACCTGCTCCAGGATCCGCCACTCCTCGCCGGCGCGGTCCTCGGGAATCAGAATCGAGATCTTCTGCCCGATGGCCTCTTCGGCGCTCCACCCGTACAGGCGCTCGGCCCCGGGGTTCCAGCTCGTGATCGTCCCCTCGGCGTCCTTGGTGAGGATCGCGTCGTCGGACGTCTCGATGATCGACGCGAGCCGGGTGTTGCTCATGACCGGGGTCTGGCTGGTCATCACCCACCCCCCGCGACGCCGGTGGCGAAGCTCATCGATACGACGGTCCCCTGATCGGACGAGGTGAAGCGGACGTCGTCGCAGAGCTTGGTGATCAGGGGAATACCCACCCGGAGGCCTGGGTTGCCGGGGTTGGGGGTCATCCCGATGCCGTCATCAGCGACGGTGACCACCAGGCGGCCGCGCTTGTGCCGGCCCGTGACCCGGATCGTTCCGGTCTCGCCGCCGCGGTACGCGTGTACGACGGCGTTCCCGACCGCCTCGCTCACGGCAATCTTCACGTCGTCCACGTGGGCCCCGACCCGCCGGGCAAGCACCGCGAGTGCATTCCTGGCGACCGCGACGTTGGTCGCATCGCTTGACAGGTCCAACTGCACCTGCTCGTCGTGGTCAGCGCGAGTGGTCAGACCACCAATCTAGTGACATGCGCAACACGGCACGGAGGGTGCCGTGCAGCCGCGGACGGATGTCGCTCAGAGTCGAAACGCCGGTTGGATCGGTGGATCCAGGCTCAGCAGCCGGGTCGCGTAAAGATGTCGGAGCCGAACGGGCGCAGGCCGGCCTGGCCCGCGTAGCCCAGATACGGCAGATCGAAGTTGCTCTCCACCGAGCGGAGGAGCGAGTAGTGGTTGTAGTTCTTGTTGCTGACAGTCCTGGGCTTGATGCACGGCGAGACCATCACGGCCCCGATCCGCCCGCCGCCCGGGCCGGGCGTCACGAAGCCCGGGGTGCTCGGAGGCACGATGCTGGGCCCGGGCTGCTCGTAGCAGCATGAGCGCGAATCCCCCTCCGGTCCGGTGGACTCGGCCTCGTCGAAGGTCACGATCAGAAGGCCGCGGTGCTTGAAGCCCGGGGAGCGAAGGATCCTCGGCATCTTCTTGCGCAGCCAGCGGTTGGCGGAGACGAGCCCGCCGGGCTCCCCGTTCGCGCACGGGGCGTCGTGGCCGTCGTGGCACAGGCCGGGAACGATGAATGAGTAGGCGGGAGTCGTCCGCCGGTGCCTCAGGTCCCGGCGCAGGTGGGAGTAGCCGACGTCGTGCTGGCGGCAGGTCCTCTCGAAGTCGATCAGCGAGTGGAAGTACACGAACGGGTCGTGGCGAGTCGCGTACTCGTCCGTGGGCGTCGCGCTCTGCCACGGGTCGCGCTGTCCGACCGCCGGATGGCGGCATGGCGACTGCTGGCCCTTGGGCGCGTTGGCGTTCATGTCCTCCATATAGCCCTTCCACTGGTAGCCCGCGTGGCCGAGCTGGTTGCCGATCATCTCGACGCCGGGCGGATAGACGCAGCCCGTGCCGAACACCTGTCCGTCGCTCATCGGCGTCCCGGGGATCACGTCGTTGAAGAACTGGCAATCCGCCTGGTTCTGGACGTTCGGTGACTGGCCGCTGACCATGGCGATGTAGTTGTCGTTGCTGAAGTGCCCGGTCGCGTAGTAGTTCGGCACGAAGGCCCCCTTGCGCTTCAGGGTCTTCGCCAGGTACGGAGCCTTGCTGTACTTGCCAAAGGTCGTCGAGGCGTTCTGGTTCTCGAGGACGACGATGAACACGTGGCTCACGTGCGGCACCTTCGCGGCAGCTTGAGCGGGGGCGCTCGCCAGCAGCGCGACGATGAGCGCGAACAGGACGGAGGCCCGGCGGATCACACCCGGCCGTTCCTCCCCGCGGTCACCGACACCGTCCCGAACCTACCCGGGTCGGGGAAGATCCGCCCAGGGGTCGCGGGCTCCCACTTCACCCCGAGGCGGTCGAGGTAGTCGCGAAACTCCGGTGAGTCGATCGCCGGCCCCTCGCGCTTCTCGCCCTTGGACTCCAGCGGCGCCGCGCCTACGCATGGGGCCCCCGGCGGGAAGACCGGCCGCGGCAGGTCGGGCACGTCGAAGTTCGGGTGGGCGAAGTCGAAGGTGCGGCCGATCTGCGACGCGTAGCGGTGGCGCTTGTTGAGGAAGCCGAGCCCGAACCGGTACGAGATCAGTTTGAGGATTGACTCGTGCGTCACGGTCGCGTGACTCACGTAACCGCGCCTCGCGTACGGAGAGACGGCGACTCCGGGAACCCGGAAGCCGGTGATGCCGAAGGTCTTCGACAGTTTCTTGCTCTGGCGGGCATCGGGGACAAACCTCGGAGCCACGTGGTCGAAGAACCCTCCCCACTCGTCGTAGTTGATGAACATGGCGCCGCGCCGGAACTGGGGTGAGGTGAGGAAGGCGTGTGTGATCTCGGACATGAAGGTCTGGCCGTAGCGGATGTCGCCGTGGGGGTGCTCGTCGCCCGAGAGGCCCTGGTCCTCGGCGTTGAACGGCGGATCCACGAAGGCGATATTGGGCAGGTTGCCCCTCTCGGCATCGGCGTAGAAGTCCGCGACGTGCCGGATCCACGGGACCGCGCGCTTTCCGAACAGCGCCGCGAACGGGAGGTCGGAGGCGTAGTAGCCGACGCTGAGCCCGGCCGCCTGGGCCCGGTCGAAGATCGTCTCCCAGTTGTTGCCCAGCGAGCCGGACGGGATGTCGTTGGTCGTCTGGCCTCCCGACTGTGCCGACCACATGTAGTAGCGGTTCGGGTAGGTCGGGCCGAGGAGCGACGCGAAGTACCGGTCATACAGGGTGAACTCCTTGGCGACCGCCGGCAGGAACGGGAGGTCGGGCTTCTCGTAGTAGCCGATCGCGTAGGCGTCGTTGGCGATGTAGAAGCCGTCGAGCTTGCCGTGGTTGTACTCGACCCGCCCGCCCTCGAAGCTGTGGTCGGGGTCCGCGAAGCCGCAGCCCTGGAAGTCGGGCGCCAGCGGATGGGTCGCGTGCTGCCTGCCCTGCTCGTCCGGGTAGTGGAGGCCCTTGTTCTTGCCGTCGGCGCCGGGAAACCACCCCAGGTAATGGTCGAACGAGCGATTCTCCATCATGCACACCACGAAGGTGTCGATGGGGATGTCGCGGGCCGACGGGAACGCGTGCTGAGCCTGGACCTTCGCCGCCTCCGAGATCAGCGTCTCCGCGGGCAGCACGGTCGCCAGCCCGGCGAGCCCCGCGAGCCCGGCGGTGCGGGCCAGGAACTCCCGGCGCCCGATGCCCTCGTCGGACCGCTCCTCCTGGGCGGCCGCCTCCGGCGCGCCTCGCTCGCGATCGGTCAATTCGGCCCCCTGGGGCCGCGCACCGTCTCGCAGTCGAACACGCCGTCCTCGTGACGGTCGACCTTCGCGAAGTCCTTGCCGGCGCCGCAGTCGATCTCGTCGGGGCGCCCGTCGCGAGCGTTGATGCGGTCGTTTCCTGGTCCGCCCATGATGCGGTCGAAGCCCTTGCCGCCGCCGATCACGTCGCCTCCCTTGCCGCCCTTGAGCACGTCGTCGCCGCCGCGCCCCTTGATCTCGTCGGCGCCGCCGCGCCCGCTGATCTTGTCCGGGCCGTCGGTCCCGATCAGCCGGTTGGCCTTTGCGCCACCCTTGATCATGTTGGGAGCCGGCTGCACGGGGGAGCTCGAACTGGCCAGGACGACCACCCCGCCCGCGACCAGCGCGATGCCCATGATGACCGCGAGCGCGACGAGGATTCCCTGGCCGCGACGCGTCACGCGCAACCCTGGCCGTCGATCATGGCGGCAGCATAGGGACCGGGCCATCACGGTGGGGCGATTGGCGTGAAGGTCGTGTGACCGCCCGGACGTGCGCTAATGCGCGAGCTCGATCTCGCCGGTCCGCTCGACGTGCTGCCAGCGGAGGCGGACTCCGCGCACGGCGCTGATCGCCGACTGCACGACCACCAGGTACATGAGCTGGCGGTAGACGAACTGCTGGAGGGGCATCGCCCACAGCGCCCGCGGCGACTCCGAATCGAGGCGAAACGCGTAGGCGCCCAGGGCCAGCTGGAGCGCGTTGAAGGCGCCCCAGTAGGCGAGGACCGGGAGGGGGTCGAGGAAGATCACGCCGTAGATCGCGAACGCGTCCATCAGCGGAGCCAGGAAAGGCAGGGCGATCTGAAACAGCATCAGGTAGGGAATCCCTCGCCGTCCCACCTTCCCCCGCTCGCGCCTCCGCACGGACGCCCGGTGCTTCCAGACCGCCTGCATGGTCCCGTAGGACCAGCGATATCGCTGGCGCCAGAGCCCGGAGAGCGTGGCCGGCGTCTCGGTCCACCCGCGGGCGTCCTCGACGTAGACCACCCGCCATCCGGCCCGGCCGATCGCGATGGTGAGATCCGTGTCCTCGGCCAGCGTGGCGCTCGAGAAGCCGCCGGCCTCGTCGATCGCCCGGCGGCGAAAGGCGCCGACGGCACCGGGCACCGTGGGCATGCAGCGCAGCACGTCATACAGCCGCCGGTCCAGGTTGAAGCCAGTCACGTAGTCGATGTGCTGCCATACGCCCAGCAACCCGCGCCGGTTCCCAACCTTCGTGTTTCCGGCTGCGGCACCGACCTCCGAATCGGCGAAGGGCTCCACGAGCCGGCGAAGCGTTTCGGGCTCGAACACCGTGTCCGCGTCGACCGTGACCACGATCTCGCCCGAGGCCGCCCCCAAGCCCGCGTTGAGGGCCGCGGCCTTGCCGGCATTCGCCTGGCGAATCACCCGGACGCTCTCCAGGCCCATGCGCTCGACGAGGTCGGCGGTCCCGTCGTCGGATCCGTCGTCGACGACCACGACCTCGTGGGAGGGATAGTCGCCCCCCGCCAGCGATCGAACCGCCCTCTCGATGCCGACCGCCTCGTTGTAGGCCGGGACGACGATGGAGACCGGCGGGGCGAATGACCGGGGGGAGCGCCGGCGCCAGTTCCTGACGTGATGGCGCGCGAACGCCGAGACGGCGATCGCGCGCAGGACGGCGAGGATCGCGATGGGGATCAGAAGGATCCAGAGCAGCTCGGTCGTCCAGCGGGCCACAGCGAGTGAGCCGAGGAGAAGCTGCCCCTGAACATGCTCCGACGTCGAGGCCGCTGGCTGCGCCTGCGCGCGGCTGATGCCGGCCAGCTTCGAGAGTGGAACGAAGCGAAAACCGCGTCGCTCGAGGCGGGGGACGAGGCGCTTCACCGCGGCGAGCGTCTGCGAGCGGTCACCGCCGCCATCGTGCAGGAGGATCACTCCACCGCGATGCGCCGGCGGGGTCGCGTTCTTCAGGATCTGCCCGACCCCGGGACGCTGCCAGTCCTCCGAGTCGTAGTTGGTCAGGGCGATCAGCTGCCCGGGGCCGACGGTGGAGGTGATCGCAGCCTCCTCCTGGTCAGAGATCGACTGCGGCCCGCCTGAATATGGCGGCCGGAAGAACCGCGGGCGAACGCCGGTGGCCCCGGTGATCGCCGTGTCCGTCGTGGAGAGCTGGAGGTGGCGCTGCCACTCCGGGATCGTCTGCAGGTTGACGTGGTTGAAGGTATGGTCGCCCAGCTCGAAGCCGTCCCGCGCCAGGTCGCCCACCAAGGCCGGGTGCCGCACGACGTCCTCTCCGACCTCGAAGAACGTGGCCGGGACCCCCAGCCGCCTGAGCGCGGCCGCGATCCTGGGAGTCCAAGTCGGGTCTGGCCCGTCGTCGAACGTCAGCGACACGCGCCTGCCCACCGCAGCTTCGCTCGGCACGAGGCGCTTCCCATTCGACGTCCAGATCGCGGCGGATCCGTGCAGCGCCGGGTGAGCGTCATCGCCGGAAGCCGTCGCGCTCTGGCCGGTGCTCGCCGTCGAGAGCCCCTCGGCGGCGAGCAGCAGCGCGAGCCCAAGCATGAAGAGCACGAGCAGCGACCAGTGGGCCGGTGGCCTCTCGATTCGGCGCCCGATCTGCCGCCCGGCTTCGCTTCGTCGGATCACGGGAATCGCGTCCCCGCCCGGCTTCAGCCGGAGGGCTTGTTCGCCTGGCCGGGCGCGGTCGCAGAGATGGTGGATCCGGGAGCGCTCGATGACCTGCCGCGCGGCGGGTCGGCGCCCTTCGTCCCGGTCTCAGGTGGGGTCCACACCGGCTCACTGCCGGAGTTCGACTGCCATCCCCCGCCGGTGCCGCTGGGCGGGCTCTCAGACCCGGCCCCGGTGCCGCTCGGCGGGACGGTGGAGCCCGTGGGCGAGGTATTCGAGCCGGCGCCCGCCCCACCGGACGAGGCGGACGTGGACGAGGCGGACGTGCCGGTGGCCGTTTGCGACCCCGGCTCCGCGCTCGGCGACGATGCGCCGGATCGCTTCAGGGCGCCCGTGGGCGCGTGGGCGGTCCGGAGCGCCGGCTCGGCCACACGTCGCGCTCCGGGCGATTTTGCCGCCGCATCGGGGTGAGTCACCGGGGCGGGGCTGGACGACCCGCCAGCCGGCAGCGGAAGCGCCGGCAGGGGCGCGAACCCGACGATGCCCATCGCGAGCGCCGCGAGCCACCCGGCCAGGAGCAGGCCGAGCGTGGCGCCCAGCAGGCGTACGGCGTGATGGCGGCGTCGCCCATCGGCGACGAACACGGGAACCGGGTTTGTCGAAGATCCTTCGTCGAGCATCGCTCCAGCGCTGGAGTATCGGAGGCGAGCGTTCCTGCTCGTGATGAACGACTGCGCGTCCCTGCGAACGCTTTTGTGTATAGCAAGTCTGCCACGGGTGACCGGTCCGTGTTCCGGTTGTGCGAACGCCCCGTCTCGGGCAGAGCGTCTAGAGTGGCCGATCGTGTCGCAGGTCGTAATTCATACGAACGCGGGGCCGATCACGGTCGAGCTCTTCGACGAGGACGCACCGAAGACGGCCCAGAACTTCCGCAAGCTCTCCGAGGACGGGTTCTATGACGGCCTGGTCTTCCACCGGGTGATCAAGGACTTCATGATCCAGGGAGGGTGCCCGGAGGGCACCGGTACCGGCGGCCCGGGCTACACGTTCGAGGACGAGTTCAACGACCACAAGATCGTCCGCGGGGCGCTGGCGATGGCCAACGCGGGGCCGAACACCAACGGCTCGCAGTTCTTCATCGTCACCACCGCCGAGGCCCCGTGGCTTGACGGCAAGCACACGGTCTTCGGTGAGGTGAGCGACGGGATGGACGCCGTCGACGCGATCGAGGCCACTCCCACGGGGGCCGGCGACCGCCCCGTGGAACCTCAGGTCATCGAGCGCGTCGAGCTCGCCTAGCCGCGCCGGCCCTCCTCACGGAGTTTTGAAACGACCACCGGTCTGGGCATTGAGGGGATGCCCGGAGGGGTTACCGAGTGCGTGCCTGACCTCCAGGTCGCACCGCGGGCCCTCGCTTCCAGCGGCGAGCGGCCGATTTTCCACCGCATAGGTTGATTTGCTGCCGCTCGCGGGCCTGAGTTCGGGTGGATCGACGTGTAGACGGTGTTGCCCAGCCCTGCCGCGGCGCCGGATGCGCACCGGAGTCCGGGCATGGATGGAGCCTCGGGTGTTCATGGGAGCGGGAGGCAGACGTCACAGAAGTCGGAGCCGAACGGAGTCAGGTGGATGCTGCGGCGCACGGTGCGCGAGGTTCGCCCCGCCTCGCGCATCGACGCGACCGCCTCCGGCTGGGCCTCGAGCACCTGATAGCGGTTGACGTCGCGAAGGGTCTCGCGCGAGAACCAGATCAACCCCAGGCGGTTCAGGTTGTCCAGGTACGCGGGCACTCGGTCCGGATGGCGGCAGGCGGCCTCGCTGCCGATCATGCTGAGACCGGGCGCGACGAGCTCCGAAACCAGCGGCAGCCCCCGCCGCACGTCGACCGCCGGCTGCGGGCCGTGCGTCGCAAGCAGTCGGAGGATGCGCGCCTCGTCGGGCGCGAGGTTCTCCAGGATCCGTGCGTACGCGGGATGGAGGTCCTCGGCGTCGGTGACGTCGGCTGACCATGCCAGAAGCTCCGCACCCCGATCCCTGAGCGCATCCCGGGTCGCGGTGGAGCGCTTGGCCCGCGGCCTGGTCCTGTCCGTCGCGGGGCGAGATTGGGACGGGGCGGCCGGCTCTCGGCCGCCACGCGCGGCGCGCGCGATCCGGGAGCCGAGGTGAAGCGACGCGCCCAGGCTCCGCTCAGCCGCGTGCAACCAGGCCGACGCCGCCAGGCGGGCGGCCGCGGGCAGGATGTCGAGCGGCCCGTTCGCGTCGCCCTTCTGCTCGTCGTGCGGCAAGTCAGACTCCGAAGATCGCAAGGTGGATCAGGCCGGCGCCGAACCCCAGCACGGCGCCGTGGAGGTACAGGAGCCACTCGTCCTCTCGAATCGCCGAGCGAAGCAGCTCGGAGAAGTCGGGATATGACATCTCACGCATCCTGGCGCTCAGCAGCTCCTCGATGCGCTCGCTCTGGCGGGCGCTGAACTCCGGATCGGAGAGCGGGGTCATCGTGTAGCGAGCGGCCTCGGTTGCCACGGACTCGCGGATCGTCTCGTACTCGCGCGGCCCGACTGCCAGCCGGACCGCCTCGCGGGTCACAAGGCCACCCGCGGCGCGGTCGATGGCGGGCCGCAACGAGGACTCGAGCATGAGCCGTGTGCGGTCCGAGCTCGGCCCGTGCATGAGCTGCTCGCCGATGTTGCCGACGGTGACGATGTCGTCCGCGATGATCCCCGCGTAGACGTCGGCCACCTCGCTCTGCCGGCGCAGGAACAGGCCATGGATCAGGACGGGGCCCAGCTTCCGGGGCTCCACGGGCTCGAAGATCATGTAGATCGCGAGCAGGTTGGTGACCCAGCCGACGACCACGCCGCAGACGGGCAGCACCCACCAGTGCGGGAACGCGAAGGTGATCCCGACGACCGGGATCCCGAGCAGCAGCCCGAAGACGAAGCCGAGGTTGACGATCAGGCGCAGCTCCCGCTTGCCGACGTCGCGGAAGACGCGGTTCGCCAGCTCCGGGTGCTCCTCCATCCGGCGGATCACCATGAGCTTCACGTCGAGGAGCTGGTCGATGTTGTCCCCGATCTCGGCGGTGATCTCGCGCACGATGTCCGGCAGCTGCTCCTGCACCCGCGAGTGGACCGCCTCGCGGATCCGCGCTGGAAGGTCGTCCCAGACGCCCGGGTTCTCGCGGCGCATGATCCGCTCGACCACGTTGCGGACGTCGTCCCTGGAGGAGGCGATGATGTGCTCGGCGATCCGCTCGGGGTCGAGCCGGCGGTAGAACTCGGCCGGGCTGCCCAGCTTCGCGATCCCCTTGTCGACCGCGATCGAGCCCATCTTCGCGGCCCGCGAGGGGACGATGCCCTGCCATCCAAGGGCGCCGTGCATGAAGCCGGGAACCTGCTGCACCCGCCGCGGCAGCAGCGTGACCGCCGAGCCTAGGCCGGGAAGCCGAAAGCCCGCGAACCGGACGGGGTAGAAGAGCATCCAGACGCCGGTCCAGTTGATGACGTAACCGATCGCGCCCGTGAAGAGCGGGATCGTGATCGCCTTGACGAGATCGCCGCCGTGGACGAGCGGCAGCGAGATTCCGGCTAGCACGTGCATGTGCGAGCCCAAACTAGCTGGGGGTGGGCGGCGCTGCCGCAGTTGACGCCCTGCGCCGTACCATGGCCGCGGGGCATGAAGCTCGTGATCCAGATTCCGTGCCTGGACGAGGAGGAGACCCTTCCCCAGGTCCTGCGTGAGCTACCGCGACGGCTGGCGGGGTTCGACGAGGTCGAGAAGCTCGTGATCGACGACGGCTCGACCGACCGGACCGTCGAGGTTGCACGGGCGAACGGCGTCGAACACATCGTCCGGCTCACCAACAACAAGGGGCTCGCGGCGGCCTTCCAGGCGGGCATCGATGCGTCGCTCAAGCTCGGGGCGGACGTCATCGTCAACACCGACGCCGACCACCAGTACCAGGCGGGGGACATCCCGCAGCTCGTGGGGCCGATCCTCGAGGGCCGCGCCGACATGGTCGTCGGCGACCGCCAGGTGAAGGACGTCGAGCATTTCTCGGCGTCGAAGAAGCTGCTCCAGCGGCTCGGGAGTTGGGTCGTCCGCCGGGCCTCGGGCACGGCCATCCCCGACACGACCTCCGGCTTTCGCGCCTACAACCGGGAGGCGGCGCTGCAGCTCGTCGTCGTCTCCAACTACACGTACACGCTCGAGAGCCTGATCCAGGCGGGCAAGACGCTGGTCGCGCTCGAGCACGTGCCGATCTCGAGCAACCCGGAGACGCGCGACTCACGACTCGTCGACACCACCGCGCGCTACGTGCGTCGCAATGCGCTCGCGATCTTCAGGGCGTACGTGCTGTATGAGCCCCTTCGCGTGTTCACGGTGGTCGCGATCCTCTTCGCGCTCGCCGCGCTCGCCGCCTTCAGCCCCTTCCTCACGGACGCGATCCTGAACGGAGACACGACCGGCCACATCCAGTCCCTCATCCTCGGCGCGATCCTCGCACTCACCGCCGTGCAGATGTTCGGGCTTGGGATCGTCGGCGAGGCCCTGGCGGGCCAGCGCGTGATCGCTCAGCGGACGTATGAACGCGTCCGCAGGCTCGAGCTGGAGGCCGGCATCGAGCCGTCCCACTACGAGCCGGGCGCCGAGCCCATCGCCGCCAGGACCGGAGGGCATCCCGCCGAGCCCGGGAGCGCCCGCGAGCGCAACCGCAGCGAGGTCGGCGTCTGAGCTCCGCCGCGGCGCCACCGGCCCAGGCCGGCGGCAACGTCTACGACAAGTACGGGACCGCCAACCCGATCGAACGGCGGCTGGTCGCGGGCTTCATCCGCGAACTGCTCGAGCTGGTGGATCTCACGGGCGCGGCCGAGGCGCACGAGGTCGGCTGTGGCGAGGGCGAGCTGGTCCGGCGGCTGGCCGTGCGCGGCCTCCGCGTGCGCGGCACCGACGCGTCGGCTGACGTGATTGCGGAGGCGCAGCGGCGGGCCGGGGAGGCCGGGGTCTCCGCGCACTTCCGCATCGCTCGTGTGGAGGAGCTCGACCCCGCCATCCACGCCGCCCAGCTGATCGTCTGCTGCGAGGTCATGGAGCACCTGCCCGATCCCGACGGGGCGCTCTCGATCGTCGCCTCCCTGGCGTCGCCCTGGGCGATAGTCAGCGTCCCCCGGGAACCGCTGTGGCGCGCCCTCAACATGGCGCGCCTCAAGTACCTGGGCTCGCTCGGCAACACGCCGGGACACCTCAGCCACTGGTCGCGCCGCTCGTTCGTCCGCTTCCTGGAGGCGAGGTTAGAGGTCGTCGAGGTGCGCGCTCCGCTCCCCTGGACGATGGCCCTGTGCCGGACCCGGTGAGGCCCCATACACTTTCGTGACCGTGAGTCGCGTACGCCGGATGGCGGAGCCGGTGCGCGCCCGCCCGGGCCTCGCCGCGATCGCCTGCCTCGGGATCGCGTGGGGGTTCGTCATGCACTCGATGGGCTGGGCGCAGCTGGCCCACTTCGCACAGGTGCGAGCGCTGGCCGATGGCCAGGCCAACATCGACCGCTGGCACTGGCAGACGAAGGACAAGGCGTTCCGTAACGGCGACTTCTACTCGGTGAAGGCGCCGGGCCTGCCGCTGTTCACCCTGCCCGAGTACATGGCCCTCGACGCCGTGGGCGCCTGGTCGGTCTCGACCGAGGCCGCCGAGAACGCAAGTCACGCGGCGCACCCCCGGTGGGCACCGGCGGGACGCTCGTACCCGTACGTCATCAACTACGGGTTCAACCCGCGGCGGGCGGTGCGCGTCGAGACCCAGGTCCAGGATGAGACGCCGATGGTGTGGGCGCTCACGCTGCTCGGCGCGGTGCTCCCCGCGATCGCCCTACTGCTCCTGGTGCGCTGGGCCGGGGACCGAATCCAGCCCGGATACGGGACGGCGGCGGCCGTCACGCTCGGGCTCGGCACGATCGTAATGACGTTCGCCGCCGAGTACTTCTCTCACGTGGCGTCGGCCGCCCTTGGGTTCGCCGCGTTCGCGATCCTGTTCCGCGAGCGCGAGGGGCCTCCTCGTCTCCTGCCGGTCGCGGCGGCCGGACTCGCCGCCGGGCTCGCGGTGACCTTCGAGTACCCGTTCGGCCTGCTCGGCGTGATCCTGTTCGTCTACGCGCTCTCTCGCCCGACGCCGCGGCTGCCCCGCGCGCTGGCCTACGGCGCCGCCGCGGTGGCCGGCGCGCTCCCCGCGCTCGCCTTCAACTGGTGGGCGCTCGGATCCCCGCTCGACTTCGCCTACTCGTCGGCGGTCGCGATCCAGGGGCTGAGCGGCCACGCGGTCCTCGGCCTGAACGACCCCGGCTTCTTCGGCATCGGCGTCCCCCGCCCGTCGGCCGCCCTCGAGCTGCTGGTGGCGAGCCGCGGCATCCTGACGCTGACGCCGGTTCTGGCCGTCGCCCTGATCGGAGCGGTGCTCATGCGCGAGACCGAGCGGCGAGCGGAGGCCAACGTCGTCCTCGCGGTCGCTGCGGTGTTCTTCATCTACAACTCCGGCTACTGGCTGCCGTTCGGGGGCGGGACGCCCGGGCCGCGCTTCCTGATCCCGGCGATGCCGTTCCTGGCGCTCGGCTGGGCCGTCTCCTACAGGCGACTGCCGGCACTGACCCTGGCGATGGCCATCCCGTCCTTCCTCCTGATGCTCGTGGGGTCGATGACCTTCCCACTCGTCGGGCAGAACGGCACCAGCACCTGGGCGGGGGAGCTCGGCAACGGCATCCTCGAGCACACGCTGCTCACGGTCGTCGGTGTCGGCAACGGCTGGCTGGCGGCGGCTCCGATAGTCGCCGCCCTGGCGACCGCGATCGTGCTCACGGTTCGAGCGACGCCCCGCGTTCGCTCGAGCGACGCCCGCCTGGCGGCCGGCGCGCTGGCCGCGTGGGTCCTGATCTTCGTGTTCGGGCCCACGGTCGCGGGCGACCCGGTGACGCCGCTTCACCACGGCACCGCGGCGCTGACGCTCGTCGCCGGAGCGGCGGCGATCTCGGCGGCAACCCTCGCCGTGCTCCGTTATCGCGTACGGCGCGACGAGCGGTCCGCCGGGCGTTTGGCGCCCGAGCCCACGGGCTGAAGCTCGTAGATCAGGAGGTCGCCGTCGCGGCTGCGCATGAGCGGCAAGCCGCGAAGCGGCCTTCGGGCGGCGTCCTGCCAGGGCGTGCCCTCCGTTCGGTTGGCGTGCAGCACCACAGACCTGACGCCCAGGCGCTGGAGCAGCTCCACGCCTCGCGGATCGGGGAACCCCTCCTCCTTGCGGATGATGCGCCGCGTGTACTGCGGGTTGAGGCTCGAGCGGCCGTTGACGATCTTCGGATAGCCGTCGGTGGACCACAGAACGTAGCGGCGGTTGTCGGTCGCGCGCTCGGCCGGCAGGTGGAGCTGCGGCGCCGGCACTGACGCGGCCGACGGCGGCACCGCCGGGACCTTTGGCTGCGCCTGGTTGTCGAACGGGTCGAAGGGGAGCCCGCGTCCCTCAACCAGGACCAGGAAGACGGCGACGGCCGCGATCGCCGCGCCACCGCGCCAGGCGGCCGCGCCGCGGAGGGGGCGCCAGGCCATCAGTCGCTCGAGCCCGGCGCCGGCGAGCAGCGCGAGGCCGAGGGCCGTGAACGTGTCGAGACGCCCAGGGACCCTGATCGCGTTCCATCCCGGTAAGACCTCGTAGACCCACCGGTACGGCCACAGGAAGGTCACCTCCGACCGAAAGCCCATCGCCAGGATCGCGACCACCAGCGCCGCGATGCCGAGGCCCCGCCGCAGCCAGCGCGGAAAGGAGCTCGAGCCGAGCCCGGCGATCGCCAGGATCAGGATCACGACGCCCGGAAACAGCGTCTCCTCCGGGACGTTCGAGAGCGTGTCCCGAATCGGTCCGGTCGCCGCCCCCCACACGAAGTTCTCCTCCGGCGCAACCAGGTACGCCCAGGGTGGCGACGCGAACGCCTCCACCTCCGACGGAGTGCGCTTCGCGTTCGGATGCGCATCGGCGACGTGCTCGTACGGCCGGCTCAGGGCGAAGCCGGTGCCGACGAAGATGACCGCGCCGGCGACCGTGGCAATCGCCAGCCCGCGGTCGATCCCGGGCCTGCCGCGGCGCCACCAGACAATCGCGGCGACGATCCAGAGCGCGACCAGCAGGTAGGCGAACGGGAGGCCCAGCGTGAACCCGAAGAGCAGCTGCCACGTGGCGACGATCCAGCCCGCCAGGACCAAGCCCGGCCGCCGGCGGCGGTAACCCCGCAGCGCGAACGCCAGCGAGAGCGGAATGCCGCCGCTCGAGATGACCTGCATGTGCCCGTCCTGCTCCAGGCGGAACGGGGCGAACGCGAAAGCGG
Organism: uncultured Actinomycetes bacterium; assembly: GCA_963829735.1. Lineage (GTDB taxonomy): Bacteria > Actinomycetota > Thermoleophilia > Solirubrobacterales > 70-9 > AC-56. The sequence goes on along the minus strand of CAWHJT010000014.1, from coordinate 537,601 downwards.
CGCCCGCCAAAGCCGCGCCGCCAGGGCCGAGCCCGAGCTCGCGGGCCAGCAGATAGGCGCCCACGAACGCGAGCGCGTAGGCGAACAGGAACATCAGGTCGTAGCGGAAGACGGCGGCGTGCGGCCCGGAGCCGATCAGCCCGACGGGGGCGTAGCCGATGAGCGCGTCGGAGAACGCGAGGGAGTCGCCGAACGGCCAGAACTGGTTGGCGTCGAAGAAGTGGAGCGGCTGGTGGGCGAGCGCGTGGCCGTCCCATGCCATCTGGTACGCCTGCGCGAGGGGGTCGCCCAGGTCCTTGGGGATGTCGTGGCCCAGGTTCAGGATCAGGGGCCAGTGCATGACCAGCGCGACCAGGCAAGCGCCGACCACGACGGTGGCGAGCTCGCGGACAGTGACCTCGGAGGCCCTTCGCATCCGCGGCATGCTAGGAGCTAACCTGCCCGTGCCATGCGGATCCTGGGGAGGCTCGCGGTCCCTTTATGGCTCGGCGTGATCGGGATCATCGTCGTGTACGCCTTCTTCGTCACCGTGGCGGACGTCTCTCCGGGGCAGGTCGCCGGCGTAACGCTTGTCATCGTCACGCTCGCGATCCTGTTCGCGATCCGCAGCATCCGCGTGGCCAGCGAGCTGGCGGACCGAGGTGGGGATCCGGCCCTTCGCCGGGCTCGGAACCGCGCCCGCGAGCGCCGTGGTTTCTAGACGTCAGCCGGCGCGCGCTCGGGGGCCTCGGCGGACCCGTGACCGTTCCCGTCCGCGTGACCGTTGCCGCCCCCGCCAACCACCGGATCGGGGAGCGGCACGGGGTTGCGAACCGCGCTCTCGACCACGGCCCGCGCCAGCGCATCCCCGTCGCGACCGTCGCCTTGGGCGACGGCGTCCGGCTCATCCGGGGAGCCGATCTCGAGCAGCTCGTCCACCAGCATCAGCCCGGTCTCGGAGTCGTACTTGGAGAACACCACCCGCGCGGCGAGCTGCCCCGCGCCCTCGTTCAGGCGCAACGCGGGGCGAATCCCCAAGAGCGCCAGGATCCGCAGGCGCATGGCAGTCCGCCGGATGGAGCGACTCACCCAATTGCCGCTCAGATTCGCGCCGGACCAGATCAGGCAGACATCACGGCGGCGATGCGTGACGCTCCTGCCAGCCCGTGACCCGATGACTCGCCTCGCGTAAGGACGCAGGCGCTGGCGGTGGGCGTAGCCGGAGCGGTCGTTCCAGTCGCGGAGAAAGGCCGAGATCACAACGCAGGCGCAGCGCGGCCGGTCCGAGAACCTCTCCCGGGCCATGAGCGACGCGAGCTCCATGAGGCACACGCCGTCCCGGGGTGACCGGTGCGCACCAGGGTCGAGCCGCACCGAGTCAAGATTCACCTCGACCTTCCCCCTGTTCGACCACCACGCCATCGCGTGGTGGCAATCGTATGCCGAAACCGGCGAGCAATGCGTAACAAGCTGGCAACCTCGAAGCTCGCGCGCGCTGGCAGGATCGAGCTCTTCGAGCGTCCCTCGGTGGGGTGGCTTTGCGCAGCCGAGGGACCAGGCAGGAGCTAGACGATCGACCAGGCAGCCGCCACGACCACGGAAGGTGCGGAGCCACTCGGCGACGCGCTGGACCGCGCCGACATGACTCCCCTTCACCGGCGCTTCTGGCTCCTCGCTGCGCTGGGGATCATGCTCGACGGCTTCGACTTCTTCATCATCGGCGTCGCCAGTCCGCTCGTCGCCCATCAGTGGGACCTGAGCGACGCGATCAAGGGGCTTGTGGCCGCCGCCGCGATCGTCGGCGCGATCTTCGGAGCGAGCCTGCTCGGGCCGATTGCGGATCGCATCGGCCGGCGGCGGATCTTCAAGTTCGACCTCGTGATGTTCGCCGCGTTCTCGGTGGCCTGCATCTTCGCCTGGAACGTCTGGGCGCTGATCGCGTTCCGGTTCGCTCTCGGCCTGGCGATCGGGCTGGACTACCCCGTCGCCTCGAGCTATCTCGCCGAGGTCCTGCCCGTCAACGTCCGCGGCCGGTGGCTCGTCGGCGCCTTCAGCCTCCAGGCGGTGGGGATCGTTCTTGGGGCGGTCGTGGGCGTCGTGGTGCTCGCGATCCTCCCCGACGTCAACTCGTGGCGGATCATGCTCGGCTTCGGCGTCGTGCCGGCCCTCGTGATCATCTGGCTGCGGCGGAAAGTCCCCGAGAGCCCGCGCTGGCTCGCGCAGAACGGCCATGAAGAAGAGGCTGCGAATGTCACCGAATCCCTGGTCGGGCACGCCGTCACCGTCACCGAAGTGGACCGGCGCAAGGACGTGGAGGTCCCGGAGGGCCTGAAGGCTCTGATCCAGCCGGCGCTCTTCAAGCGGGGCATGATCCGGCGCACGGCCTTCACGGCGGTGCCCTGGTTCCTGATGGACATCGCCACCTACGGCGTCGGCATCTTCACCCCGACGCTCCTCGCCGCGCTTGCCTTCTCACATGCGGACACGTCGTTCCTCGCCGACGACATCGCCTCGACCAAGGGCACGGCGGCCCTGGATGTGTTCCTCGTCTTCGGGTTCATAACGGCGATCTTCCTGGTCGAGCGGCTGGGCCGGATCCCACTGCAGCTGACCGGTTTCGCGATGATGGCTGCCGGCCTCAGTCTCCTTGGCCTCGGGTCGGCGCTTCCCGGCGGCGGCGACGCGAACATCGGGTTCGTCATCGCAGGCTTCATCGTCTTCAACTACTTCATGAATGCCGGGCCGAACGCGACGACGTACGCGCTCCCCGCCGAGGTCTTTCCGTGCGAGCTGAAGGCGGCCGGCAGCGGCTTCGCGGCGGGCATGGCCAAGTTGGGTGCCGCGCTCGGCGTCTTCCTGTTCCCCATCCTCGAGGACGACATCGGGACGAGCGCGCTTCTGTTCGGGATCGCCGGCATCTGCCTGGTCGCCCTCGTCGTGACCTACGTCCTCCGGATCGAGCCCAAGGGCCGCTCGCTGGACGAGGTCTCGGGCCGCGCGCCGGCCCCGGTTCGCCTGACGCCGGAGCCACACCCGGTCCCGCCGTAGGCCGCCCCGCCGCCCTCGCACCGCAGACGGTCTCGAGGCTGGGTAGGCAATGCTCTTGGGGCGAAATAGCTGGGTCGAGTGAATCTGCGCCCGACAGGTGGGCCTGGGTTCACCTGACCCGCCGATGTCGACCGGAACGCTGCCCTACTTGCCCAATCCGCACCGCGCGACGGCGGCCGTCAGGTGGCGGCGACGCCCGCGGTGGTCGGCTCCGCCGGCGCCGGCGCCCGGACCGGGTCCCGTTCGCGGAGCACCGTCGGCGCCCCGAGCTTGGGGCTCAGCGTGATGCTGCGGCGGCGGGTGAGCTCGGCTCCGTTCGGAGCCGGCTCGACGGAGTAGGCCGAAAGCGCGGCCCGCAGGACGATCTTCATCTCGAGCGTGGCGAAGCTCGCGCCCACGCAGCGGCGGCGCCCGCCACCGAACGGGATCCAGGTGAACGTGCCGGGCTGCGAATCGAGGAACCGCTCCGGCTTGAACGCATAGGGATCGGGATAGATGTCCGGGTCGTGGTGGAGCAGGTACGCGTTGGCGATCAGGCAGGCGCCGGGCGGATACTTCCAGCCGCCGATCTCCACGGGCTTCTTCACCAACCTCGGCTCGGCGTTCGGCAGGACCGGCCGGCGGCGCAGGGTCTCCTGGATCGTGGCGGTCAAGTATGCGTCGCCCTCGTCCGCGTCGATCTCGCTGACGAGCCGGTCGAGCACCGTGGGCTCGCGGGCAAGGCGCTCGAATACCCACGCGAGCTCGGATGCGGTGGTCTCGTGGCCGGCGACAAGCAGCGTCATCAGTTCGTCTCGAAGTTCCGTGCCCATCATCGGGGAGCCGTCCTCATGGCGGGCGGACAGCAGCAGGGCGAGGATGTCGTCGCGCTCCTCGGCGCTGTCACGGCGCTCGTCGATCAGCTCGTACAGAAGCTGATCCGCCCGCTCGCGCATCCGCGCGAACCGAACCCATGGCCCGCGGCCGAAGTAACCGCGCTGCAGCTGGGGGATGATCGAGGCGGGCTTTGAGCTGAAGTCGAGGATCGCAGTGAGCAGCTCGCGGAGCTCGTTCAAGCGTCGCCCGGGATCGAGCCCGAAGACGGTCCGGAGGATGATCTCCATGGTCAGCCCCTGAAAGAGGGGGTGAAGGGGTGTCGCCTGGTCGCGGGGCCAGCCGGCGATCTCGCGCTCGGCGACGTCGGCCATCAGGCCGGAGAGCGCCTGCATCTTCTCGCCGTGGAACGCGGGCGTCATCAGCTTCCGCTGCTCGAGATGCTCGGCCTCGTCGAGGAGGATCAGCGACTTGCTCCCGACCACAGGCTCGAGAATCGCGGCGCCCTCGCCTGGGTGCAGCACATCGGGGGGAGCCGCGAACAGCTCCTTCAGCTGGTCCGGCTCCGTGAGGATCACGAACGGCGGGGATGCCAGAAGCCGGATCGTGAACCGCTTGCCGTAGCGGGCCCGCGCGCGCTCCATGAAGGCGATCGGCCGCGCCCACCAGCCGACGGTCTGGAGCGCGACGGGGTACTTGGGGCCAGGGGGAAGCTCCGAGCGGACGGTCATCTCTCCTCGCCGGGACCGTACTCCGGTGGCCGCGCGAGGGCGTGTGACATGGGGCACATAGGCACTCTAGATTCGCGTCGTCTCGGTGCCGAGCTCGGTCGCGATCGCGACGTCGACGGAGTAGTCGATCGGCAGCGCGATCAGGGACGGAACGTCGAGATCGATCGCCTCCCGGAGCCTCCCCCTGTAGTCCGCGATCGACTCGCAGCGCCAGGCGGGCATGCCGAAGGACTCGGCGAGCTGGACGAAGTCGGGGTTCTGGAAATCGGTCCCGAAGTGGCGGCCGAAGCGGTTCTCCTGCTTCCAGACGATCGAGCCGTACTGGCGGTTCTCCCAGACGACGTTCACGAACGCGGTCTTCAGGCGCATCGCGGTCTCGAGCTCCTGGCAGTTCATGAGGAAGCCGCCGTCCCCCGACACCGCCACGACCTTTCGAGACGGATGCACCAGCTTGGCGGCGATCGCGGCGGGGACAGCGAATCCCATTCCGGCGAGTCCGTTGGCGATCAGCACCGTGTTGGGCTCGAAGGTGGGGAATGCCCTCCCGATCCAGAGCTTGTGCAGGCCCACGTCGGAGACCAGGATGTCGTCGCGGCCGAGCGCCTCACGGATCTCGAGGAGCGCGCGCGGCGGAAGCGCCGGGAAGGAGTCGGCCGTGGATGCCGCGTCGAGGATGCCGGCGACGGCGTGGCGCAGCTTGGGAGACCCGCCCGGGGACGGCGTGTCCCGGCACTCCTGCGCCAAGCGCAGGAGGATCGCGTAGACGTCGCCGACGAGCTCGACCTCGGGCATGAAGTTCTCGTCGGTCTCCGCCGGGAGCGAGTCGATGCAGACCACTCGCTTGTCGCCGTTCGGGTTCCAGAGCGCCGGAGAGTGCTCGACCAGGTCGTAGCCCACGGTGATCACGAGGTCCGCGTCGTCGAAGCCCGCCATCGAGAAGTCGCCGGCCTGCAGGCCCACGGCGCCGAGAGCCAGCTCCGAGTCCGACTCGATCAGCCCCTTCCCCATGAAGGTCACGGCGACCGGGATCCCGGTGGCGCGGGCGAACTCCCGCAGGGCCGGGGCGGCGCCGGCGCGGACGACGCCGTTGCCCGCGAGGCAGACGGCGTTCTCGGCGCCGTTGATCGTGCCGGCTGCCTCCATCAGGACTCGGGCGGGGGGCTCGGACGCCGGCACTGGGCGCCGCGGGAGCGGCCGCGCATCGTCCGGGACCTCGGAAGCCATCACGTCCTCCGGAAGCTCGATGTGGGTCGAGCCCGGCTTTTCCGACTCGGCGACCTTGAACGCCTTGCGGACCACCTCGGCGACGATCTCGGGATCCGAGAGGCGCGCGTTCCACTTGGTTATCGGGCGCATCATCTCGGCCACGTCGATGTGCTGGTGGGACTCCTTGTGCTGACGCTCGAGGTCCGCCTGTCCGGTGAGGGCGACCAGCGGCGCGCGATCCAGGAACGCGTCGGCGACCGCGGTCACCAGGTTGGTCGCTCCCGGCCCGAGGGTCCCGAGGCAGACCCCCGCCCTGCCGGTCAGGCGGCCGTAGACGTCCGCGATGTAGGCGCCTCCCTGCTCGTGGCGCACCGGAACGAACTCGATGCTCGAGTCGGCCAGGGCGGCGTTCAGGTCGAGAGTCTCCTCACCCGGGATGCCGAAGACGTGCTCGACCCCCTCGGCCTCGAGGCATTCGACGAGCAGCTCAGCGGCGGTTCTGGCCATTGGCCCCAAGCGTAGGGACTTGGCTTGACCGCCCTGCCACACTGAGTACATGCCCACCTGCACCCACCTCGACCAGATCGAGGTCGACCCGCCCGAGGAGTTCGCGGGCTGCGAGGACTGCCTGCGGATCGGCGGCCGCTGGCTTCACCTTCGTGTCTGCCGCAGCTGCGGTCACGTCGGCTGTTGCGACTCCTCCCCTAACCAGCACGCCTCGAAGCACGCGGCGGCGGAGAGCCACCCCATCGTGAGCTCGCTGGAGCCCGGCGAGGACTGGTCCTGGTGCTACGTGGACGAGGTCGCCTTCGTCGTCGAGCCCGGTTAGGTCCGTGACCACCTGGATCCTGGAGCCCGGCCACACCGAGGTGGAGTTCCGCGCCATGCACATGATGGTCACATGGGTGCGTGGCCTGTTCAAGGATGTCCACGGGTCGCTCGAGTTCGACTGGGACAGCTGCCTGGAATCCACGTTCGAGGGCGAGATCGACGCGACGAAGCTCTGGACCGGCGAGCCGGAGCGCGACGCTCACCTTCGTAGCGGGGACTTCTTCGACGTCGACGCCCATCCCGTGATCAGCTTCAAGGGCAGGTTCACCGAGCGCACCGGCGACACCGAGTTCAAGGCGGAGGCGGACATCACGATTCGCGGCGTCACGCGGACGGTGCCTATGGACATCTCCTATCTGGGTGGCTGGGAGACGCCCTTCTGGGTGGGCGACGAGAACCGGGGCACGCTCCGGCGAATCGGGTTTCAGGGGCTCGCGAGGGTCAACCGCCACGACTTCGGGGTCTCGTGGCAGGACGAGCTGCCGGGCGGCGGCCGGGTCGTCAGCGACGAAATCGAGCTGGTGCTCGACGCCGAGGCGATCCACGAGGGCGACCTCTCCGAGACCGGCGCGATCTCGTATTACCGCTCTGAGTAGGCCGCTCAGCAGCCCGAGCCGCCGAAGCCGCCCCGGTCGCAGGTGTGGGCGGTCAGCCGGACCAGGAGGTCGTGGAACTCCCGCCGCTCGGCGGGGCTGAGCGGCGCGAGCACATCGGCCTCCGCGCGCTGCGTCGCCTCGCGGGCAAGGACCACGGCTCGTAGGCCACGGGCCGTCAACTGCACCCGGTGGCGGCGCCGGTCCCTCGGATCGGGCGTGCGCGTCAGCAGGCGCCGCCGTTCGAGCTCGTCTAGCAGGCCGACGATGTTGGAGGGCTGGATGCGAAGCGCCAGCGCCAGGTCCCGCTGCGACGAGGAGCCCTGCGCCTCGAGGTGATGGAGGACGGCGAACTCCGTCCAGCGGAGTCCGCTCTCGGCGAGGCTGCGACCAAGGCGCCAAGCCGCGGCTCGCGCCAGTCGGAGCACGAGGAGGCCGCATCCCGAGCCGAGCGTCGCGTCCCCGATGTCGGGCGCTGACGGAGTGGATGTGGCCGAGGCCGGATTCACGTCACAGATAGTTATAGCTCATAATGATTGCTGGCTATACTCGTTCTCAATCTTAGAAGAGGAGCCAGACCATGGAAAACCTTCCCCTGATCCCAATCGAGGACTCGGTCGTCTTCCCCGGCATGACCGCGACGCTCGCGCTGGACACTGGCGACGCGGAGCGCGTGTTCGTGGTGCCGCGCCACGGCGCGGAGTTCGGCTCGGTCGGCACGGTCGCCCAGGTCGCGGACCGCATGAAGATCCCGGGCGGCATCGAGGCCGTCGCGTTCGAGGGCCTTTACCGGGGCGTTGCCGGGGCGGCTGCCTCCGGGACCGACGGTCGGCTCCGCGTCGACGTGACCGAGCACCGCGACGACTCCCCCACGGACGAGCGCACCCGCGAGCTCGAGCGGGAGTACCGCGCCGTTGTCGACGAGATCCTCGAGATCAGGGACGCCGACCCTCGCATCCAGGCCTTCTTGCGCTCGATCACCGAGCCAGGCGAGCTCGCCGACACCGCGGGCTACTCCCCCGATCTCAGCTTCGAGCAGAAGCGCGAGCTCCTGGAGACGCTGGACGTGACCGCCCGGCTCGAGAAGGCCGTGGCAGCGCAGCGCGAGCGACTTGCCGAGCTCCAGGTCCGCAAGCGCATCCGCGACGACGTGGAGTCGGGCGCCCAGCAGCAGCAGCGCGAGTACTTCCTGCGCAAGCAGATGGAGTCGATCCGCAAGGAGCTCGGCGAGGACGAGGGCTCGGTGGTCGACGACTACAACAAGAAGATCGACGAGGCCGGCATGCCCGACGACGTCCGCGAGCACGCCGAGCGCGAGCTGGGCCGCCTCGAGCGCATGGGCGAGAACGGCGGCGAAGGCTCGATGATCCGCACCTACCTCGACTGGCTCCTGGCCGTGCCGTGGGGTGAGCGGTCGGAGGAGCGGCTCGATCCCACGCATGCCCGCGAGGTCCTGGACGCCGACCACGCTGGGCTCGAGGACGTGAAGGACCGGATCACCGAGTACATCGCCGTCCGCAAGCTCCGCCGCGAGCGGGAGATCGCCGACGAGCGCGGCTCAGGCGCGATCCTGACCCTGATCGGTCCTCCGGGCACCGGGAAGACCTCTATCGGCGAGTCGATCGCCCGCGCGACCGGGCGCGAGTTCGTGCGCATGTCGCTGGGCGGCGTCCGCGACGAGGCCGAGATCCGCGGCCACCGCCGCACCTACATCGGCGCGCTGCCGGGCCGCCTGGTCCGCGCGCTACGCGACGCCGGGACGATGAACCCGGTGATCATGCTCGACGAGGTCGACAAGGTCGGCGCCGACTGGCGCGGTGACCCCTCGGCGGCGCTGCTCGAGGTGCTCGACCCGGCGCAGAACCACAGCTTCCGCGACCACTACCTGGACGTCGAGCTCGACCTGTCCGGGGTGCTGTTCATCGCCACGGCGAACATCGCCGAGACGATCCCCGCCCCCCTGCTCGACCGCATGGAGGTCGTGAGGTTCGACGGCTACACGACCGACGAGAAGGTCGCCATCGCCAAGGGCTATCTATGGCCGCGCCAACGCGAGCGCAACGGGCTGCGCGAAGACGAGGTCGAGATCGATGACGAGTCGATCCGGACCGTGATCACCGAGTACACGCGCGAGGCTGGCGTGCGGAACCTGGAGCGCGAGCTCGGCAAGGCGCTGCGCAAGATCGCCACGCGGATCGCCTCCGCCGAGGCGACGGCCCCCGTTCAGGTCGACGTCGCGGCGATCCGCGACGCGCTCGGCAGGCAGCGGTTCTTCCAGGAGGCCGCCGAGCGGACGGCCGTTCCCGGTGTCGCGACCGGCCTCTCGGTCACGAACGCGGGCGGCGACGTCCTCTTCATCGAGGCGACCGCGATGCCCGGAGACGATGGCCTGGTCCTGACCGGCCAGCTCGGCGACGTGATGAAGGAGTCGGCGCGGATCGCGCTGTCCTTCGTTCGCAGCCGAGCCGATCAGCTCGGGATCGACGAGGACGGCTTTGCAGACCGCACGTTCCACGTGCACGTCCCCGCCGGGGCGATCCCCAAGGACGGCCCGAGCGCCGGGATCACGATGACCACCGCGCTGGCGTCGCTGCTCTCCGGCCGCCCGGTCCGCCACGACGTGGGGATGACCGGCGAGATCACGCTCCAGGGGCGCGTGCTGCCGATCGGCGGCCTCAAGCAGAAGGTGCTGGCGGCGCACGCCGCCGGGCTCTCCGAGGTGATCATCCCCGAGCGAAACCGGGGTGACCTGGAGGAGGTGCCGGAGGACGTTCGAGAGCAGATGCGATTCCACCCCGTGATGACGATTGACGAGGTGCTCGAGCAAGCGCTCGAGCCCGCCCCCGCATCACTTCCGGCCGTCGCCTAACGCCTCGGGGGCGGCGCCCTCACCGCCCGGATCGTCAGACGTGCTCGGCGGAGGAAGCGATTCCGGGCGACGGGAGAGGCGCGTGGATGTCAGAGCCGACCCCCGCCGAGCCCCTCTTGTTCGCCATCAACACACCGTCGGCGGCCGAGAGCAGATCGGACGCGGCCATCGCATCGGTCAGCTCGGCGGCTCCCCACGAGATCGTCACCTCGCATCCCTCGGGGCCGTCAACCCGGCCTCGAACCCGGTCGGCGATCCGGCTCATGATCTCGCGGGCGCCCTCGTGATCCGTGTCGGGGAGCAGGACGACGATCTCGTCGCCACCCCAGCGGAAGACGCGGTCCCCGCCCCGGATGGAGACGGTGATCGCGTCGGCCACCTCCCGCAGGCACCTGTCTCCCTGCAGGTGTCCAAACCGGTCGTTGAGCCGCTTGAAGCCATCGACATCAACGAGGGCCACGCTCACGGTAGACGCGACGCGTCGGGCTCGCGCAATCTCCGCCGTCAGTGCCTCGTCGAACGCTCGCCGGTTGCCCAACCCGGTCAGACTGTCCGCGCGAGCGAGCTGCTGCGCCTGCGCTTCCTCCGCGCGTAGCCGGACCCGCTGCGCCCTCACCGAGATCATCAACAGCATGAGCAGGGTCGCGATCGCCGCCCACATCAGGAATGAGGTCGCGATGTCAGTTCCCGTGGACGAGTCCCATCCCTGATATGCGAGCGGAAGGCTGGCGGCCAGGGCCGTGCATACCAGGAAGGTCAGCGCCCGTCGAGGGGGGTGGACGCCCACCGCCGACCCGAGCCACAGCAGGTAGAGGCTCTCGTATGGCGTCCCCGTCCCGCCTGCGAGCCACACCATCAGGGCCACTGACCCGAGCCCGAGGTAGCTCAGCACGAGGAGCTCGTTGAACCCCGGGCGCCACCGATTGCGCAGAAGGATGGCGCCGAGGGCGACCTGTGCCACCGTAATTGCTCCCGCGATCACCCATCCGGCGCCTCCAATTGCCTGCGTTGGGTGAGCGAAGGCGAGATAGGCGAGCGTGAGGACGCCGCTCAGAGCGGCCAGGATCCCGACCAGGCGAGCGGCGTTGACCCGGTCAGCCCCTTCGTACGTATTCGTGTCGCCGCCGAGAACGCGCGGCAGGTTGTCGAGTCCTGAAGGCACCGGCATATAGTTGATCGGCGCCTGACGGACGGACCTGAAGCCGGCCTGCTGAACTACCCGTATGGCTGAACGGGCGGTCGAAGCCGAGGGCATCGTCAAGCGCTTCGGCGAGACCGTGGCCCTCGACGGCGTGGACCTCGCGGTCGAGGAGGGCACGGTGCTCGGCCTCCTCGGCCCGAACGGCGCCGGGAAGACGACGATGGTCCGGGTGCTCGCAACCCTGCTTCGGCCGGACGAGGGCAGCGCGTCGGTCTTCGGCCGCGACGTCGTTGCGCACGCCAACGAGGTCCGCGAGCTCATCGCGCTGACCGGGCAGTTCGCGGCGATCGACGAGCTTCTGACCGGCCGCGAGAACCTTCGCATGTTCGGCCAGCTCTTCCGACTTGATCGCCGGGAGGCGGGCCGACGCGCCGACGACCTGCTGGAGCGGTTCGATCTCGCGGACGCCGGCGACCGGCTGGCGCGCACCTATTCAGGCGGCATGAGGCGCCGGCTGGACCTCGCGTCCAGCCTGCTGACCCGGCCCCGCATCCTGTTCCTCGACGAGCCGACCACCGGGCTCGACCCGCGCAGCCGTAACCAGATCTGGGACATAAGCCGGGAGCTCGTCCGGGAGGGCACGACCTTGCTCCTGACCACGCAGTACCTGGAGGAGGCGGATCAGCTGACTGACCGCATCGCGGTGATCGACCACGGCCGCGTCATCGCCGAGGGGACCGGCGATGAGCTGAAGGACTCCGTCGGCGGCCAGATGATCTTCGTACGGCTCGCGAACCCATGGGATCGCGAGCGCGCGATCGAGGCACTCACCCGGCTGGGGTGCGGGACGCCCGAGCCCTCCGAGCTCGAGCGGGAGCTCACGCTGCCGGCGCCGGAGGACGGAATCTCGATGATCGAGAGGTCCGCGCACGCCCTTCGGAATGCGGCGATCCCGGTCTCGGACCTCGGCCTGCGCAGGCCGACGCTCGACGACGTCTTCCTCACGCTCACCGGCGCGCCTGCCACCGCCGACGGCGCCAGCCCGGAGACCGGCGAGTTTCCGGCGGCCGAGCCCGAAGCCGCGGAGGCACCGGGCTGATGGTCGCGCAGCTCGCGCTGGACGCTTCGCGACGGCTACGTCGTGTCCGTGCGCAACATGCGCCACTTCACTCGCCAGCCGCAGCTGCTGCTGTTCTCGACCATCCAGCCGATCATGTTCGTGCTGCTGTTCTCGTTCGTGTTCGGCGGCGCGATCGGCGGCTCGCTTCCGGAGGGCGTCAGCTACAAGGACTTCCTCCTACCCGGCATCTTCGTCCAGTCGACTGCGTTCCGTGCCACGCAAACGGCGATCGGGCTGTCCGAGGACATGAAGCGCGGAGTGATCGATCGGTTCCGCTCGATGCCGATGGCGCGCTCTGCCGTGCTCGCGGGACGTACGCTCGCCGACCTCGTCCGGACCATCTTCGTGATCGTGCTGATGACGATCGTCGGCTACGCGATCGGCTTTCGCTTCGAGGAGGGCCCACTCGAGGCGGTCGCGTCGATCCTGGTGGTCGCAGCGTTCGGGTACGCGCTGAGCTGGATCTTCGTCTACGTCGGCCTGGTCGCAAAGGGCCCGGAGGCTGCCCAGTCCGCCGGCTTCGTCGCGATCTTCCCACTGGTCTTCGCCAGCTCGATCTTCGTCCCGGTGGACACGATGCCCGACTGGCTTCAGGCGATCGCCAACGTGAGCCCGGTGACCGCGACGGCCGACGCCGCGCGGGCGCTCGCGATCGGCGGGGACGTCTGGGACCCGCTCTGGCAGGTGATCGCCTGGGTGACCGGCATCCTGCTCGTGTTCGTTCCGCTGTGCGTGCGCAAGTACCGCCGCCTGCAGTAGCCGCCGCTCCTCTCACGCATACCGTTGGGCCGGCTCGGTGACTAGAGCACTGGGCGCGGCAACCCATGAGGGTTGTGTTAGTGAACATCCACAACATGCTCTAGACTGCCGCCAGCTTCAGACCGGTAATGCCTAATCCCGGCGCCACGCGCCGGGAGCGGGGGAACCAGACAGTTAGGGGCGAACCCCTCAGTGGGAGCGCTGCTTCTTCAGCGCCAGCCCGACAGCTAACCCCGTCGGCCGACGAAGGAGACTGGCTTGACTTCCATGCGCACGAAGGCAGGGATCGCCGCGGCCGCGGCCGTGACCGCGATCGCAATCGGTGCAGCCCTGGCACCCGCGGGTTCCACCGCCGGAACCTGCGACGGCTCCGGCGGTACCGGAGGAACGGGCACCACGGGCTCGGGCTGTGGCGGCGGGGGCGGCGGCAAGTACGTGAACCCGTTCAAGCACCAGTCCTGGTACGCGGGGCGCATCGACATGGGCGTCGACTACATGCCCAACCACCGCTACCCGGTCCGCGCGATCGGCAAGGCGAAGATCATCGGCTCCGACAGCCACTCCGGATGGCCGGGCGGGCACTTCATCTGGTACAAGCTGCTGCGGGGCGACCACAAGGGCGACATCGTCTACGTCGCCGAGACGCTCAAGAAGCTCGCCCCGGCCGGTACGAAGGTCGGACCCGGCGACACGATCGCCAAGGCGCTCCCGAGCGGAACAGGGATCGAGATGGGCTGGGCCAACAAGCGCGGCGACCCCCGCGCCTCCCGCTGCTACAGCGAGGGCATGAAGACCCACTCCGGTCGCGAGATGGCCCGCTTCCTGAACGAGCTCGGCGCGGACGTCGTCAGCAAGGCAAAGGCGGCGCCCGACTACCCCACCGGTCCGCGCTGCTAGGCGCCACGGTCCGCCGTTAACCTGGCGGTGTGGCGTCGCAGGCCCGCGGAAGAGTCGTCGAGATCAACATCTCGGCCGAGCACGAGGTCCTTCCCGCGCCCGTGGAGAGCGTTCGCGCGGTCGCGGGGCGCGGGCTCGAGGGCGACCGGAACTTCTACCAGGGCGAGGGCGCTCAACCCGAACGGGACAAGGAGCTCACGCTGATCGCCACCGAGGCGCTGGGCGCACTGGCTGCGGAGCACGGGATCGAGCTCACCGCTGCCGAGTCGCGGCGCAACGTCGCGACGCGGGGCATCGACCTCAACCAGCTCGAGGGCAAGCCATTTCGAGTGGGTGACGTTGAATGCGAGGGCATCGAGCTTTGCGAGCCGTGCAACCACCTCCAGGGCCTGACGCAGGCCGGGGTGCTGCGCGGGCTCGTCCATCGAGGCGGGCTGCGGGCAGCGATCCTGTCCGACGGCGAGATCTCGGTGGGCGATGAGGTGGCGCCGCTTTCCGAGTGACCGGTCGCGGTAGACGTTCTGGTCATTGTCCTTGGTAGGCGAGGCGGCGAAGGAATCGAACCTTCCAAGCGGTGGGCTGCACCGCCCTGCTGGCTTTGAAGGCCAGACGGGCCACCAGACCCCTGCCGCCCCGCCGCAAGCCTAGGGCTAGCTGTTACCGCCCCGCAACACGTGCCGGTCGCCCAGTCGAACGGTCGCCTTGGTGGAGTCCAGGTACTCCAGCACGGCCTGGGCGTACTTGCGGGAGGTCCCGAGCGCATCGCGGAGCTCCGGCAGGGTGATCTCGCCACGCGCCCGAGCGAGCGCGAGCGCCTGAGAGCGAAGATGCTCGAGCGAGTCGCTCGCGAAATAGAGCTCCGGGCCGACGCGCACGGCGTCGCCCCGGTCGACCAGGCGATCGAGCGCCTTGACGGCATCCACCGGCTCGATCCCGATGCGGTCCGCCAGCGCGCCGGGAGCGGCCGGCTCGGCGGCGCCCGCACGGAGCAGCGCGAGCAGGAGGCGTTCCCGGTTGTCCAGCGGGCGACTGCGCTCCGCCTCCGCCACACGCTCGCGCCGCGCCCGTTCCGCCGACCTCGCCTCGGCCAGCTGGCGCTCCTCCTCGCAGAGAACCGCCTGCAACCCGTGTTCCCTGACCGCCAGTAGACGATCGCGTGCGCCGGACCTCGCGCCGTGCCGCCGGGGAGACGGATCCAGCACGGTGCCGCCCCCGATCGTGTCTACCGGCGAAATGCTCCTGACAACCAAACGGTCTCCGGCCCTCGCAACCAATGGCGATTCCAGGCGAAGCTGCGCGAAACCATCACCCAGCTCCACAACTCGAGCGGGAACCGCTCTCGTGCCGTGGTGGACCTGGACGCGCTCGCCATCCACCCTTGCCTCCGCGATCCTGAGCTCGACGTCAAGGCGATATGCAGGCCGCAGCCCTGAGTCCAGCGAAGCGACCACGTCGCCCCTGGCCACGTCACCCTGGTCTACGCCGCTGAGGTTGAGGGCGACGCGCTGACCCCGCCGCGCGAGGTCGGCGGCGCGGTTGTGAACCTGCACGCTCCGGATCCGCGCCGTGGCACCACTGGGAAGGATCTCGATGTGCTCTCCCGCTTCAACCGAGCCGCTCCACAGCGTCCCGGTGACGACGGTGCCGATTCCCCGCAGGGAGAAGGACCGGTCCACGTGCAGCACCGCCGGTCCGGCGGAACCGGCGTCCTCTGTGCTCCGTTCCACCTCGACCGCGTCGGCAACCTCCGTCAGCGCGCGGCGGAGCTCGTCGAGGCCCGCTCCCGTCACGGCGCTCACCTCGGCGAGCGGCGCGCCGGGCACGAGGCCGCGCGCCTCCTCGCGGGCGACCGCGCGCACCTCGCCGCCAGCTCGGTCGGACCTGGTCAATGCGATCACCCCGTGCTCGAGTCCGAGTGCGGTGAGGACAGCGAGGTGCTCTCGGGTCTGTCGCATCGGGCCATCGTCGGCGGCGACGACCAGCAGGAACATGTCGACACCGGTCGCGCCGGCGACCATCGTGCGGATGAAGCGCTCGTGGCCGGGGACATCGACCACGCCCATCGAGCGGCCGTCGGCCAGCTCGAGCTCCGCAAAGCCGAGCTCGATGGAGAGGCCCCTCCGGCGCTCCTCCTCCAGCCGGTCGGTGTTGACGCCGGTCAGCGCCTCAACCAGCGTGGTCTTCCCGTGGTCGACATGGCCGGCGGTGCCCAGGGTCAGGGGGATCTGGTGCGCCGAGCCCATTCAGGCGAGCGCGTCACTCGCGGCAACCGCCGCCTGCGCTGCCTCGGCGTCACTCATCGTCCGCGGATCCAGCACGACCCCTCCCTCCTCCACGCGCGCGATCACGGGCGGTTGATGACGACGCAGGGCAGCGAGCAGCGCATCGACGCCGGCCGGACCGGGCTCGACGACGCACACGGGGCCCTCCAGCGCCGTCAGGGGAAGTGCGCCGCCGCCCGCGCGGGCCGTCGACCTGCGGACGACAGCCGGGCTCCCGATGGCCGCAGCCATCCGCTCCGCGCGTGCGCTCAGCTCCGCCTCGTCGGCGTGGAGCATCGCCACCGCGGGGATCGCCTCGGAGCCCTGGTCTCGATGGGCGCGGAGGGTCGCCTCGAGCGCGGCGACCTGCAGCTTGTCGAGCCTCATTGCCCGGGCGAGTGGATGTGAGCGGCAGCGCTCCACCGCCTTCGAGGTGCCGGCCAGGATCCCGGCCTGCGGCCCGCCCAGCAGCTTGTCCGCGGACCAGCAGACGAGCTCCGCTCCGACATCCACGCTGGCGCGGACGGTCGGCTCGTCGCCGAGGGGCTCGAGCGCGCCCGAGCCCAGGTCGTCGATCAGCGACAGGCCGCCTTCGCGGGCGACCCGAGCGAGCTCGGCGAGCGGAACCTCCTCGGTGAAGCCCACGGTTCGAAAGTTCGACTGGTGGACTCGCATGATCGCCGCGCTGTCCGCGCCGATCGCCTCGACGTAGTCGGAGGCTCGCGTGCGATTCGTCGTCCCCACCTCGACCAGCCGGGCCCCCGACTGCGCGAGGATCTCCGGAATCCGGAAGGAGCCCCCGATCTCGACCAGCTGGCCACGGCCGATGATCACCTCGCGACCCGCGGCGAGCGCCGCGAGAGCAAGCAGGACCGCGGCGGCGTTGTTGTTGACGGCCATCGCCGCCTCCGCTCCACTGAGCTCGCGAATCAGCGGCTCGACGTGATCCATGCGGCTCCCCCGCTCGCCGGTCTCGAGGTCCAGCTCGAGGTTCGAGTAGCCGGCGCCGATGCGGGCCGCGGCCTTGGCTGCAGCGGGTGCCAGTGGCGCCCGCCCGAGGTTGGTGTGGAGGATCACCCCGGTCGCGTTGATCACCGGCCGCAGGGTGCCGGCGGCGAGATCGCTTCCGCGCCGCGTCGCCGCGTCGACCAGGCGGTCGAAGTCGGTCTCGGCGTCATTCCCGGCCAGGATGCGCGAGCGCTGCTCCTCGAGCTCCTGCCGCGACGCCGCCACCGCCGCGGCACGGGGCACGCCGTTGACGGCGGAGGCCAGGCGCTCCACCGACGGCAGGCCACGCAGTCGGTCATCCACGCGCCGAGAGTACTCTCGTGCCGTGGCCACGAGCACGGCACGGGTGCGCCTCACGGCCCTCTCACACGGCGCGGGGTGCGCCTGCAAGATCTCCGCTGCGGACCTTCGGGACGCGCTGGCCGGCCTGCCCCGGCCGACGGACCCGAACCTGATCGTGGGTGCCGACACGGCCGACGATGCCGCGGTCTACCGGATGACTCCCGAGCTGGCTCTGGTGCAGAGCGCCGACTTCTTCACGCCGATCGTGGACGACCCCTACGACTTCGGCTGCATCGCCGCCGCGAACGCGATGTCCGACATCTACGCGATGGGGGCAGAGCCGGTCCTCGCGCTCAACCTCGTCGCCTTCTCGCTGGCCGAGCACGGCGCCGACACGCTGAAGGAGATCCTGCGCGGCGGAAGCGACGTCGCCGAGCGGGCCGGGGTGGCGATCGGCGGCGGCCACTCGATCGACGACCCGGAGCCGAAGTACGGGCTCTCGGTCACCGGAACCGTCCATCCCGACACGCTCGTTACCAACGCGGGCGGGGAACCCGGAGACGAGCTGTTCCTGACCAAGCCAATCGGCGGCGGCCTCGTCACGACAGCCGCGAAGCGCCGCCTCGCCGACGCCGACCTGATCGCTCGCGTCGTCGAGACGATGACCGAGCTGAACGATGCGGCATCGAGGGCGGCCGTCGACGCGGGCGCCCACGCGATGACCGACGTCACTGGATTCGGGCTGCTCGGGCATCTGCACGAGCTGTGCGCCGCAGGCGGCATCGCGGCCCGCGTCGAGGCGAAAGCCATCCCCGTCATCGAGGGTGCGAGCGCACTCGCCCACGACGAGCAGTGCGTCGCAGGAGGCAGCCGGCGCAACGCCGACGATGCCGAGGGATTCGCCGCCTGGTCGCCGTCGGTGTCCCGCGAGCGGCGCGTGCTGCTCACGGACGCGATGACGTCGGGCGGCCTCCTGGTCGCGATTCCGGCCGAGAGAGCCTCTGCGGCCCCGGGAACGCGCATCGGGTCGCTGGTCGAGGGTCCGGCAGGACATATCCAGGTGGAATAGAGCGACAAGCTCGCCGGTAGCGGGGCCGCGGAGAGATGGTCTTGCTAGCGGGCGGTGGCGCGCTCGCGCTGGGGGCCGACCGTGTACCTCGGATCCCTCGCCGATGCGAAGCCGGCCTTGTAGACGGCCCAGCGCTGGCAGACCGAGCCCGCCAGCAGCGCCACCGATCCAGCGGCGACCACCGGCCGGAAGCGCCGCGCTCCGGCGGCGATCAGCGCCGCTCCGGTGACGGTCAGGGCCTTCGCCGCGAACGCGAGCCTGCCCGCGGCGCCCTCGCGGTAGGGCTCCCCGAGGTCGCCGAGGCGCTTCTGCATGATCTCCGTGACCGCCGACTCGACGATCGCGCCGCCGATCGCCAGCCGTCGCGCCGGGGCGGCGAGCTCGGGGGGCGTGAGCAGAGTGGCGGCCGCCCCGGCGCTCGCCGCGGCGCTGGAGGCAAAGCTCAGCGGGAGCTCCCACCGTGCCTCGCTCCACACGGGCACGGCCGTGTTGGAGACCAGGACCGCCGTGTAGGTCGCGATCGGAAGCCCCAGCGCACCCGCCAGGTACTGGGCACCCCGGGCACCGGGCAATCGCAGGCCGAGGAACGAGCCGGCTGCAGCCGGCGCGGTGAGGACAGCGCCCAGGGTCAGGACCCACGAGCCAAGGCTCATCGGCGACGTCACCTTGAAGACCCTGAGCATGTGTAGGAACCGGAGCGGCTTCCCGAGGTCCGATGTGAGCAAGGGCGGGCCAACGGCAAGCCCCCCGAAGGCGATCAGCCACGAGCGCCGGGCAAGCTCCCGGTTGCCGGTGAGCTCCGCCGCCAGCGCAAAGGTCGCAGAGGCCCCACCGAGTCCGCCCGTGAAGAAGTAGGTGGGTATCTCCCAGGTCCATACCGGCTGCTTGATGACCGGCTTGCCGTAGTAAGAGGTCGGCCGCTCGCGCGGGACCATCGCCCGCTCGCCGCCCGCGCGTCTGACGTCGCCGCGAGTCCCGTCCGAGTCTCCGCTGGCCGCCACTACCGCCGGGCCCCGAGAAACGACGCGGCCACGCCGAGCGCGAGCGCGCCGGCAGCGGCGGCACCCGCCGTCCAGTTTCGAGCCGTGTTGCGGGTCGGGACCACTGGATCGGGCGGGAGGCCGTACACCTCCGGCTCGTCCAGCAGCAGGAAGAACGCGCCGAATCCACCGACCCCATCGTCGGTGTCGTGGCCGTAGAGGCGAGCGTCCTCGATTCCCCGCCCGTGCAGCTCCTCAACACGCTGGTCGGCGCGCTCGCGAAGCTGGTCAAGTGGCCCGAACTGGATCGAGTCGGTAGGGCACGCCTGGGCGCAGGCGGGCTCCATGTCGTCGAGCAGCCGGTCGTAGCAGAGCGTGCACTTCCAGACGCGCCCGTCGTCCTTTCGCTGGTCGAGGACCCCAAACGGGCAGGCGACGATGCAATAGCCGCAGCCGTTGCAGATGTCCTCCTGCACGACCACCGTCCCGAATTCCGTGCGGAACAGAGCGCCCGTCGGGCACACGTCGAGACAGCCGGCCTCGGTGCAGTGCTTGCAGACGTCGGAGCTCATCAGCCAACGGAAGCCCGCGTCGTCGTCGTGGGGGTCGAGGCCCTCTTCAACAAGCTGCTGCTTTGCGGCTTCCTTCACCCACGAGTCCGGTGCCGCCTCCGCGACGCCGTCGACCGGCACCCTCTGCTCGATGAAGGCGACGTGGCGCCACCGGTTGGCGCCGAGGCCGCCGCTGTTGTCGTAGGACTCGCCGGTGAAGCCCAGGCTCTCGGCCGGCACGTCGTTCCACTCCTTGCAGGCGACCTCGCACGCCTTGCATCCGATGCACACCGATGTGTCGGTGAAGAAGCCCACTCGCGTCCTGGTCTCCTCGCCGTGGCCGGCGGGCCAGGCGGGCGTCTCGATGACACGGCCGTTCACCGCTTCCCCCCTGCCTGCTGCGTGCTGCTTGCTGGAGCCAACGCTCGCGTTCGATACGACGCCACGAACTCCACAAGCGCCTCCCCTCGCGGGCGCCGGCCGGGGACGACGTCGCAGCTGGCCGCCTTCACCTCCTGGATGTGGACGTTCGGATCCAGAACGAGCGAGAACAGGTCGTTGACCACATCCCCGCGGGCGATGCCCCTGCCGCCCCAGTGATACGGCACGCCCACCTGATGGGCGACGTGGCCATCCATCGAAAGCGGCTTCATGCGCTCGGTGACCATCACCCGGGCCTCGATGGCCGTCCGGGAGGTGACGATCGTCGCCCAGCCGCCGTGGTCCAGCCCGCGCTCGGCGGCGAGCTCGGGGCTCACCTCGCAGAACAACTCGGGCTGGAGCTCGGAGAGGTACGAGAGAGTTCGCGACATGCCGCCCGCCGTGTGGTGCTCGGTGAGGCGGTAGGAGGTGAGCACGTACGGATAGGCGCCGGAGCCGCGCTGCCCGGCGGACGGGTTGTACGGATTCGCCTCCCGGTCGTAGCGCTGCCGGGTTGGATTCTGCCCCTGCTCGTAGAGCGGGTTCTCGAACGGCGACTCGTGCGGCTCGTAGTGAGTCGGCATCGGCCCGTCCACCAGGCCGGCGGGCACGAACAGCCACCCCAGCCCGTCGGGATGGAGGATGAACGGGTCGTCGCCGCGCAGGGCTTCGATCCCCGTCGCCTCCTTCTTCGGCTTGTAGTCGGGCGGCTTGTCGGGCCGGCCCGTGTCGGGGTGGTCGTGGCCGGTCCACTCGCCCGCGTCCGGGTCCCACCAGACGTAGCGCTTGCGCTCTGACCACGGCCTGCCGTCGGGATCCGCGGAGGCGCGGTTGTAGAGGATGCGCGTGTCGGCGGGCCATGCCCAGCCCCACTCGCGTGCCACCCAGTCCTGCTCGCTCCCGGGCCTCTTCCGTGCCGGCTGGTTGGTGCCGTCCTTGTAGATGCCGCAGTGGATCCACGAGCCGCAGCTCGTGGATCCGTCGTCATTCAGCTCCTGGTACTTGGACAGGAGCTCGCCGTCGGGCCCGCGACCGTTGATCTCCTGCAGCACCGCCTCGGCGTCGGGCTCATCGTGCGGCCCCACGGTCGGGTAATCCCAGGTGAGCCGCTTGATCGGCCGGTCGCGGCGCTTGCGCGAGCTTCGCAGACGCTCCTGGATCTCCTTGCCCAGGTGGTAGAAGAAGTGGAGCTCGGAGCGGCAGTCCTCGGGCGGATCGACCGCCTGGTGGTGCCACTGGAGCAGGCGCTGGGTGTTGGTGAACGAGCCGTCCTTCTCCGTGTGCGCGGCCGCCGGCAACAGGAAGACCTCGGTGCCGATGTTCTCGGTGCGCAGCTCGCCGGTCTCGATCTCCGGGCCGTCCTTCCAGAACGATGCCGTCTCGATCTCGGCGAGGTCCCGGACCACGAGCCAGTCCAGCATCGCCATCGCCTTGCGGTTGAGCTTGCCGTTGGCCGAGCCGACCGCCGGGTTCTCGCCCACCACGAAGAAGCCCTTGACCTTGCCGTCGAGCATCCGGTTCATTGTCGTGTAGTTCGAGTGGTCGCCGTTGATGCGCGGCAGGAAATCGAAGGCGAAGTCGTTGTCCTCGCCAGCCGCGTCGCCCCACCAGGCCTTCAAGAGGCTGACCATGTAGGAGCGGAGCGAGCCCCAGGCGCCGGTCTGGGGTCCCATGTTCTCGATGAACTGGTCGAGGTTGCCGTGCGACTCCGGATGCGGCATCGGGATGTACCCCGGAAGGATGTTGAAGAGGGTCGGGATGTCGGTCGAGCCCTGGATGTTCGCGTGCCCGCGCAGGGCCAGGATCCCTCCTCCGGGGCGGCCCATGTTCCCCAGGAGGAGCTGGATGATCGCGGCGGTGCGGATGTACTGGACGCCGACGGTGTGCTGCGTCCAGCCGACCGCGTAGGCGAACGCGGACGTCCGCTCCCGGCCCGAATTCTCACACAGCGCCTCGGCGACCCGGAGGAACCGCTCCTTCGGCACGCCGCAGATGCGCGCCACCATCTCCGGCGTGTACCGGGAGTAGTGCTTGCGCAGGAGCTGGAAGACGCAGCGCGGGTCCTGCATTTCGGGGTCCATCCGGGGCGGGTCACCGCCGTTCAGCTCAATGCCGTGTGCGCCATGCGCCTGCTCGCCGGAGACGTCGGCGATCTGCTCGCGCTTGCCCGCTGCCGTCTCCTCATCGGTGCCGTCGTAGCTCCAGCTCGCGATGTTGTAGTAACCGCTCTCTTCGTCGAAGCCCGAGAAGAACCCGCCGAGGTCCTCCGTGTCGCGGAACTCGGGCTTGATGATCACTGGGCCGTTCGTGTAGGCCTTCACGTACTCGTCGAACCATCTGCCGTTCTCGAGGATGTAGTTGACGATGCCGCCCAGGAAGGCGATGTCGCTTCCGGCCCGCAGCGGGACGTGGACGTCGGCGAGCGCGCTGGTCCGCGTGAAGCGCGGATCGACGTGGATGACCTTCGCGCCCCGCTCCTTGGCCTCGACCACCCACTGGAAGCCGACCGGGTGGCACTCGGCCATGTTGGAGCCCATGATCACGATGCAGTCGGAGTTCTGCAGGTCCTGCTGGAAGGTGGTCGCGCCACCCCTTCCGAACGACGTCCCCAGACCGGGGACGGTGGAGCTGTGTCATATACGGGCCTGGTTCTCGATCTGAATCGCGCCGAGCGCCGTGAAGAGCTTCTTGATCAGGTAGTTCTCCTCGGTGTCCAGCGTCGCCCCGCCGAGGAAGGCGATCCCCCGGGTGCGATTCAGCTTGCGATCCGGGTCGCCGTCGACGCAGTCCTCCCACGTGTCCTCTCGGGCAGCGACCACGCGGTCGGCGATCATGTCCGTCGCCGTCTCCAGATCGAGCTCCTCCCACTCGGTCGCGTGCGGGCGGCGGTACTTGACCTTGTGCTCGCGAACGGGGCTGGTGACGAGCTGCTTCGAGGCCGCCCCCTTGGGACAGAGGCGTCCCCGCGAGATCGGGCTGTCCGGGTCTCCCTCGATCTGGACTACCTGCTCGTCCTTGACGTAGACCCGCTGACCGCAGCCGACCGCGCAGTACGGGCAGACGGACTGCACCACGCGGTCCGCCGTCTTCGTCCGCGGCTCGAGCGCCGCCGAGCGCTTCGACTTCGCGGCCGCTCCCCGAGCGGTGGCGTCGCCGCGGAACTGACGGAACAGGGGCAGGTCGAGAGCCAGCGATTCCTCCTCGAAGTGGTCTGGCCAATCCATATCACCCGTGAGGGCACGTCTCAAACCCGCGGGTCATCGCCCGGACAGGCTGCGGCTTCGGGGCGTTCGCGCCGGGCCGGGCGGAGGTACCCTCCGGGGAGTGGACGGGCCGCTTCACGACGCACACGGCCGTCGGATCTCGGACCTCAGGGTCTCGGTCACCGACCGCTGCAACTTCCGCTGTCAGTACTGCATGCCGGCCGACGGCCTCGAGTGGCTCCCACGGGACGGGATCCTGAGCTTCGAGGAGATCGAGCGACTCGTGCGGCTGTTCGTCCGCCTCGGGATCGAGGACGTCCGGCTCACCGGCGGGGAGCCGCTCGTGCGTCGGAACTTTCCGCGTCTCGTGGAGATGCTCGCCGCCGTGGACGGCCTGCGTGACCTGTCACTGACGACCAATGGCTTCCTGCTCGAACGCCACGCAGCGGAGCTGGTCTCTGCGGGGATCCAGCGCGTCAACGTCTCGATCGACTCACTCGCACGGGACCGCTTCTTCCAGATCACCCGGCGGGACTCGCTGGCGCGCGTCCTGGCCGGGCTCGAGGCCATCGCCGCACACCCTGAGGTCCGGCCCGTGAAGGTCAACGCGGTCGCGATGCGCGACTTCACCGAGGCCGAGGTGATGCGCTTCTGCGACCTCGCGCGCTCGACCGACTACCAGGTGCGCTTCATCGAGTTCATGCCGCTGGACGGCGACCGGGCGTGGCGGCCGGACTCGGTGCTCACCGGCGCCGAGATCCGGAGGATCATCGAGGCGGTCCATCCCCTCCAGGAGGTCGGCCGGGACCCGCACGCCACCGCGCAGGTGTTTCGCTTCGCCGACGGGCGTGGGGAGATTGGGTTCGTCAGCCCCGTCTCGGAGCCGTTCTGCGCGGACTGCAACCGCATCCGGCTGACCGCCGACGGCAAGCTCCGGACCTGTCTATTCTCGATCCACGAGACGGACCTGCGGGAGCCGATGCGTGCCGGGGCGTCCGACGCGGAGCTCGAGGGCATCGTGCGCGAGGCGGCCTGGCGCAAGGAGCTCAAGCACCGCGTCAACGAGCCCGGGTTCCGCCCGCCGCCACGGACCATGAGCGCGATCGGGGGCTGAGTGTCGGCGGGCGGGATGCGGTTCAGCCTTCGAGAGCTCGCGGGTGGCCTTGGCGACGCCGGGCTCTTCATCCCGATCGCGGTCGCGATGATCACCCTCAACGGGCTCAACGCAACCGCGGTGTTCGCCGTCGCGGGGCTCGCCTACATCGCCACCGCGCTTTACTTTCGCGTTCCCGTGCCGGTGCAACCGCTGAAGGCGTTTGCCGCGGCCGCGATCGCGCTGCATCTCAGCGCGGCGACGCTCGCCGCCGGCGCGCTCCTGATGGCGGCGGCGATGGCTCTGCTGGCCGTGACCGGTGCGGCCGGCTGGCTGGCCCAGCGCTTCCCCACCGTGCTCGTCCGCGGCATCCAGGCGAGCGTCGCCCTGCTCCTGGCCAAGGCGGCGATCGAGCTGGCGCAGAAGGGGAACTGGGACGGGCTCCCGCCGATCGACCCGACGGTGAGCATCGCGATCGCCGCGGCCGCCTGCGTGCTCCTCCTCTGCGTGGCCGGTGACCGGTGGCTGCCGGGGAGCCTGTTGGTTCTCGCGGCTGGGGCTGCGATCGGCCTCGGGGTCGACGGGCTGCCATCCGGCATCGTTGCCGGTCCGCAGGCGGTCTCGCTCTCGCTCCCCGGCGGACCGGAGTTCGCGACCGCTCTCACCACGCTGGTCCTCGCCCAGATCCCGCTGACCTTCGGCAATTCGATCGTCGCCACGGCGGACGCCGAGCGTGAGTACTTCGGCGCGCGGGCAAAGCGCGTTGACGCGCGACGCCTCACCTCATCGATATCGCTCGCGAATGTCACCGCGGGCCTCACCGGCGGGCTCCCCGTCTGCCACGGCGCCGGCGGCGTCACGGCGCATTACCGTCTCGGCGCCAGGACCGCCGGGGCGACGCTCATGGTCGGCGCTCTCTACGTGAGCCTGGGCGTGGGCCTTGGAGCATCGCTCCCAGCCTTCCTCCATCTCCTCGCGCCCGGGGCCTTGGCGGGGATGCTGCTCTTCGTGGCGATTCAGCATGGGCTGCTGGCGGGGAAGCTCGAACGTCTCGACGATCGCATCCTCGCGGCCGGCGTCGGACTGATCACGCTCCTCACGGGGAATCTCGCCGTCGGCGCGGGGGCGGGGATCGCCGCGCTCGTCGTTCGGGCCCTCCTGCGGCGGTGGGTGGGCGCATCGCAGCGCCCCGACGCGTGGGAGGATGCCGGCGGACCCGAGACCGCTAGGAGCGTGCGATGAACGCTGAAGAGTGGGTGCGCCGATTCGCGACCGAGGTGGGGTCGGAGGAGCCGTCCGCCGAGGAGCTCGATCAGATCCTGAAGCTCGCCGCCATCGCGGCGCACGGATCGGAGCGCACAGCCGCTCCCGTGGCCTGCTGGATCGGCGGGCGGACCGGACGCTCGGCCGACTCCCTGCGCGAGATCGCGAAGCGAATCAATCCGGGTGCGGAGGAGTGATCCTGCCCGTCCCGGTGTAGACGTTCACCGTGCCGTGCCGCGCGAATCCCGCCAGGGTCATACCGCGGTCGCTCGCCAGCTCCACGGCGATCGAACTCGGCGCGCCGACGCCGACCAGGATCGGCGCGCCCGCGACCGCCGCCTTCTGAACCAGCTCGAACGAGAGCCGGCCGCTCACGCAGAGGACCCGCTCGCCAAGCGGCAGGCCGCCGTCGACGAGGGCACGGCCGATGACCTTGTCCATCGCGTTGTGGCGACCCACGTCCTCACGCGCGATCAGGAGCTCGCCATCCGGATCGAAGAGGCCCGTGGCATGGAGCCCGCCTGTTCGCTCGAACGTGGGCTGCCGGAGGCGGTCCGGCAGAGACGCCAGCAGGTCTCGCGGGATGCGCGGGCCATCCGCGAGCGGGGCACTGCGAACCTCGACCTCCTCCAGCGCGCCCTTGCCGCACACGCCGCAGGAGGACGTCGCGTAGAACCGCCGCTCACCGGGCTCGCGCAGAAGCGGACCGGCCACGTCCACCGCGTTGGCGGCGAAGTCCGCCGGCGGCCCGGCGTCGCGCGCCTCGTCGATCAGGCCCTCGCCGACGAGGAACCCCAGCGCGAGCTCCTCGTCGTGGCCGGGAGTGCGCATGGTCACGGCGAGGGGCCGGCCGTCGACGCGGATCTCGAGCGGCTCCTCGACGGCGACCTCGTCCGTGACTCCGTCGTGCTCGATGGTCGCGTAGGTGCGACCGGTGAACGTCCCCGGCTCCCGCGCCGCCCCTTTGCTCATCGCGCCGCGCCGGCGGCCAGCAACCGTTCGGCGGCTGCGAGCTCCGCGCGATCGTTGACGTTCGAGGTCATGCGATCGGGCTCGCCGAAGCGCGCCAGCTCCGCCTCGTCGACGATCAACGGATCGAGAGCGGGGATCGCGTCGCGGAGCGCGCCTGCCCGCGCGATCGTGGCCTCCAGCATCGGCATGGCGGACGGCGCATAGCGCGCGAGGAGGGGCTCGAGACGGCCCCCCACCCTCGGGATGGCCACGGCTGCATCGGAGCCCGCGAGGAAGTCGATGAGCTGCGGCCTTACGAACGGCATGTCGCAGGCCAGCACCACGACAGGCGCGCCGCCGGCCGCACGGAGCGCCGCGACGATGCCTGCCGCCGGGTGGCTGCCCCGGTCGCGGTCGCGGACGACTCGACAGCTCAGATCGGGAAGCAGGCTGTCCGGCTTCGCGACCACGACCGGCTCGAGCCCGGCCGCCCTGACCGCCTCGACGGGATACGTGATCAGCGGGCGCCCGACCAGCTCGATGGCCGCCTTCGGCTCGCCCATCCGGGCGCTCGCTCCTCCGGCGAGCACCGCGGCAAAGGCGGCGCGACCCGGCGGCTCCGGCACACGGGAGAGCATGGCCCCCAGTCTGGCAGCGATGATCCAGTCGGTGCCCGGGAAACTGATGGACATCGAGGTGGCCCGGAGCGCCGTGCTCGAGCGGTGCTCGATCCTCGGAACCGAGGATGTCGCCGTCGACGACGCGTTGGGGCGGATCCTCGCCGAGGATCTGTCCAGCGCGCACCCCATCCCCCCGTTCGACAACTCCGCGATGGACGGCTACGCGGTGAGCGCGGCGGACACGGCCGATGCGGCGCCGGACGCGCCGGTTCGTCTCGTGGTCGTGGGCGAGTCGCGCGCCGGTGCACCTGCCGAATCGCCCCTCGCCGCAGGACAGGCGATCGCAATCTCCACCGGGGCCGCGATGCCGGAGGGAGCCGACGCGATCCTTCGACTCGAGGACACTGAGTTGCGCGACGGGTCGATCGTCGTGACCGCGCCACTGGAGCCGGGTCACGACGTGCGCCGCGCAGGTGACGACGTGCGGGGCGGTGAGCAGGTCCTCGCACGGGGAGCCTTTCTCGGCCCTTCCGAGGTGGGGGTGATCGCGTCCGTCGGGCGCGACCGTGTTCGCTGCGCGGCGCGCCCTCGGGTCGCCGTGCTCACGACCGGCGATGAGCTGGTCGGCGCGGGCCCGGAGCTCCGCCCCGGCGAGATCCGCGACGCGAATGCCCATTCGGTTCCGGCCCTCGCGCGAACGGCGGGGGCGGCCGTCACCGCGGTTGCCCATACGGGCGACGACGCCGACGCAACCCGCGAGGCGATCCGGGGGCTGCTCGACGCGGACGTCGCCGTGGTCTGCGGCGGGGTGTCCGTCGGGGAGCACGATCACGTCCGCCCGGCGTTCGCCGAGCTCGGTGTGAAGGAGGTGTTCTGGGGGCTGGCCCTGCGGCCGGGACGACCCACCTGGTTCGGCGCTGCCCCGGACGGAACGCTGGCCTTCGGCCTGCCCGGAAACCCGGTGTCGGCCATGGTGACGTTCATCCTCCTCGTCCGCCCGGCGCTGCTCGCCCTCGCCGGGGCGCATCCGGAGAAGCGCCACGCGAGTGCGGTGCTCGACGAGCCGTACGAGAAGCGGCCTGGCCGGGCGCATTTCGTCCGGGTGCGCCTGGCGGCGCGCGAGGACGGGTGGCACGCACGGCCGACCAAGCAGCAGGGGTCGCACGTCCTCACCTCAATGCTCGGCGCGGACGCCTTCGCGATCATCCCGACCGAGCGGGGGGACGTCGCGGCAGGCGAGCAAGTGGCAATCGAGCTCCTCGCCCCGCGATTGTCGGACTCGTAGCGCAGATGTCCCACGAATCCGACAATCGTGCGGTGGGCAGCTCTAGCATGACGCTGGTGGCTGGCTCGATGACGGTTCGGGTGCGGTTGTTCGCGGTCCTCAGGCAGCGTGCCGGCCGCGATTCGGTCGAGATCCAGGTGGACGAGGGGGCGACGGTCGCGGATGCGCTCGCCGCGCTCGCCGCGCAGCCCGGGCTCCGCGACGTGCTCGACCGGGTCCCGGTCCGCATGGCGGTAAACCGCGACTACGCGGAGCCCGCGACCGAGTTGTCGGCCGACGACGAGCTTGCGCTAGTGCCGCCGGTCAGCGGTGGCGCGGCGATTCACGTGCGCGTCGGAGACGACCCCATCTCACTCGAGGACGTCACCAGGCGTGTTGTGGACCCTTCGGCCGGAGCCGTCGCCACGTTCCAGGGCTTTCCGCGCGATGTTCCCAAGCTCGACTACGAGGCCTACGGGGCGATGGCCGAGGAGAGGATCGCCTCCATCCTCGCCGACTGCGTCGATCGCCATGGACTCACCGCTGCGGCGGCGGAGCATCGCACCGGACCGGTGCCGGCGGAGGAGGCGAGCGTTCTCGTGGCCGTGTCGGCGCCGCATCGGGCGGAGGCATTCGCTGGCGCCAGGGAGGCGATCGACCGCATCAAGGCGGAGGCGCCGATCTGGAAGATCGAGGCGCAGCCGGCCGCATGAGTGAGCGCGAACTCACGCATCTGGACGAGTCCGGCCGGGCACGGATGGTGGATGTGGGACCGAAGGAGGCCACGGCTCGGCGTGCGGTCGCCGCGGCCACGCTGCGGATGTCGCCCGAGACCGCGGAGGCGATCGAGAACCGCGACGCGCCGAAGGGCGACGTCATCGGCACGGCCCGCATCGCGGGTATCCAGGCGGCGAAGCGCACGGACGAGCTCATCCCGCTGGCGCACTCACTGCCGCTGACCCATGTGGACGTCGAGATCCGGGTCGTCGCCGCCGAAGGTCTCGTCGAGGTCGTCGCCGAGGCGAAGACGACGGCCCGCACCGGGGTCGAGATGGAGGCGATGACCGCATGCGCGGTCAGCGCGCTCACGGTTTACGACATGGCCAAGGCGCTCGAGCGGGGCATCGGGATCGAGCGCATCGAGCTGCGGGAGAAGTCGGGCGGTCGCAGCGGCGAGTGGCGCCGGTCCGACGCCGAATGAGCCTGCGCGCGGCGATCGTCACGGTGAGCACGTCCAAGGCCGCCGGTGAGGGCGAGGACGAAAGCGGCAAGCGTCTCGCCGCTTTCGCCGAGGGTCTCGGCGCAGAGATCGCCGGCAGTGAGATCGTCGCCGACGACCGGCCGATGATCGCCGATCGGCTCCGCCGCTGGGCGGACGACGGAGGCTGCGACCTGGTCCTCACGACCGGCGGCACCGGGGTCGCGCCCGCCGACGTCACGCCCGAGGCGACGCGGGACGTGATCGAGCGCGAGGCGCCGGGCATCACGGAGGCGATGCGCGCGGCGTCGCGCGAGCACACACGCCACTGGATGCTCTCCCGAGGCGTGGCGGGGATCCGCGGCGGGACGCTGATCGTGAACTTCCCAGGTAGCCCTCGGAGCATCGACCAGGCCGGCACCGCCATCGCGGACGCGCTTCCGCACGCGATCGAGCTGCTGCGCGGCGGGCACGGCGGTCACTAGCGCGCCCCCGGCTTTCCGAGTGTCGGATCGAGAACCGTTCACGCGGGCGGTTCGATTGCACACAGAAGCGGCGGGGTAACCGCGATTCACCAAGGACCCGGCACGCGAGTCAAGGAGGCATCCCGATGAAGGCCGTCACCTGGCACGGCCGGCGCGACGTTCGCGTCGACGAGGTACCCGATCCGACGATCGAGCAGCCGACGGACGCGATCATCCGCGTCACGTCATCCGGGATCTGCGGGTCCGACTTGCACCTCTACGAGGTGATGGGGCCGTTCATGGGCGAGGGAGATGTCCTCGGACACGAGCCGATGGGGGTCGTCGAGGAGGTCGGCTCGGAGGTCGATCACATAGAGCCCGGGGACCGCGTCGTGATCCCGTTCAACATCTCGTGCGGGCACTGCTTCATGTGCGAGCAGGGACTCTTCTCGCAGTGCGAGACCACACAGGTGCGGGAGCACGAAAAAGGCGCGGCGCTGTTCGGCTACACGAAGCTCTACGGCGAGGTGCCGGGTGGGCAGGCCGAGTACCTGCGCGTCCCCCAGGCCCAGTTCGGGCCGATCAAGGTCCCCGACGGGCCGCCCGATGACCGCTTCGTCTACCTGTCCGACGTGCTTCCCACCGCCTGGCAGGCGGTCGAGTACGCGGATATCCCGGAGGGAGGCTCCGTCGCCGTGTTCGGCCTCGGGCCCATCGGGCAGATGTCGGCTCGGATCGCCAAGCATCGCGGGGCCAGGGTCATCGCCGTCGACCTGGTACCCGAGCGCCTCGACCTCGCACGCAAGTACGACATCGAGGCGATCGACGCGGACGACGTGGACGACGTGCCAGAGGCGATCCGCGGGCTCACCGAGGGTCGCGGGACCGACTCCGTCATCGAGGCTGTCGGGATGGAGGCGCACGGCGACCTGATCGGCAAGACCGCCCACCAGGCGGCCGCGCTGCTTCCCGACGCCGTGGCCTCGAAGACGATCGAGAAGGCAGGCATCGACCGGATGCGCGCGCTCTACGACGCGATTGACGCTGTCCGCCGTGGAGGCACGCTCTCGGTGGTCGGCGTCTACGGCGGGGCGCTCGACCCCCTGCCGATGATGGACCTGTTCGACAAGCAGATCCAGATCCGCATGGGCCAGGCCAACGTCCGGCGCTGGACGGACGACATCCGCCCGCTGGTCAGCGAGGACAGCGACCCGCTCGGGACCGAGGACTTCGCCAGCCACAAGCTTCCCCTCGACCAGGCTCCGGAGGCCTACGAGATGTTCCAGAAGAAGGAGAACGGCGCCATCAAGGTGCTGCTCCAGCCGTGACCACCCACGCAAAGCAATGGAGGCAAGTGAAGTGAGTGACAGGGACCTGAACGAGCAGCTGGTCAAGTACCTGACCGACGTCCATTCGATCGAGGAGCAGGCGCTGGCACAGATGCGTCGTGCCCCGGAGATCGCGGGCGATCCCGAGATCGCGGAGGCGTTCAAGCAACACTGTCATGAGACCGAGCGCCAGGAGGAGCGCGTTCGCGCGCTCCTGGAGGCCGCCGGAGCCAGCCCGTCCAGGCTCAAGGACGTGGCGGGCAAGGCCGGCGGCATCGGGATGCTCCTGTTCGCCAAGTTCCAGCCCGACACGCCAGGCAAGCTGGTCGCGCACGCCTACTCCTACGAGCACCTTGAAGTTGCCGCCTACGAGCTGCTGCGCCGGGTCGCCGAGCGGGCGGGCTCGGCTGAGACCGCGGACGCGGCGCGGGAGATCTGCGAGGAGGAACGGCGAATGGCGGGCCGGCTCGAGACCGTGTTCGATCGCGCCGTCGATGCCTCCCTCCGCGAGGTGGCGCCGGACGACCTCGCCGAGCAGCTCGGCAAGTATCTCGCTGACGCTCATGCGATCGAGATGCAGGCGATCCAGATGCTCGAGCGCGCACCTGAGATCACTGAGCCCGAGAGCCTTGCCCGCCTCTACGAGGAACACCTGGAGGAGACCCACGGCCACGAAGACCGCATCCGTATGCGCCTCGAGGCGCTCGGCGGGTCACCCTCGCTCCTGAAGGACGCCGGCATGCGACTGGGCGCCCTCAACTGGGGCGCGTTCTTCCAGGCGCAACCGGACACGCCGGCCAAGCTCGCGGGGTTCGCATACGCATTCGAGCACCTCGAGATCGGCGGCTACGAGCAGCTCAAGCGGGTGGCCGAACGGGCGGAGGACCACGAGACGGCGGGAACGGTCGAGCGCATCCTCGCCGAGGAGCGGCTCGCCGCCCAGAAGATCGGGGCTCGCTGGAACGAGGCTCTCGACGCCTCACTGGCTCAGGTCGTCAGCGCCTGATCGGTCGGGGCCCGTGCCGATGGCCGGGTTGGACCGGCGCTCAGCCGGTGCGGGCCGGGCTCGTCGACATCTCCAGCCAGACAGTGGCGCGATCGTGATCGCGTCGCATCCCCCAGCGATCGCTGAGACGCTGGACGAGATGTAGGCCGAACCCGGGATCGCCGGGCTCCGGGCGTCGCGAGGGGAGGCGATAGGCGGCGCCCCCGTCGCCGATCGCGACGCGGATACGGTCTCCCTCGTTCTCGGCCCGAAGGTTGATCGGCCCGACTGCTTCCCTACCAGCCTGGACCGCCTCAACCACGAGCTCGCCAACCAGCAGGCAGAGATCCACGAAAGATTCCTCGTCAAGCGAGGATCTGAACGGCTTGAGCTGCTGTCTCGCGCGCCGAGCGCTCTCAGGCTCGAGGGGCAAATCGATTGCCACCGTATCGCTCATTTTGCCTCCGCGAAACGCATACCCACCCAGCATCTCCCTAACCACGGCCCGCCAGCCTTTCGGCGGACTGTTCGATCGATGACCTCGTGCGTTACCGGTTGCATCAACGCTTGGCGACGCGGGTAGGTGCCCGACATGAAGGCATGCTGCCCCCCAGGACAGGGCTGTAACGCTCCCAACGGACAGGAGGAGCCGTGTCTGCTGACGCGGGCCAAGCGGAGCGATTCGCCCGACGCCGGCCGTGCGGTCGCCCTGTGGGAGCGGTTCATCCGCGCCCAGCGGCGTCACTGCTCCGGCCGCGAGCGACGCTTCCTTCGGCGCGCGTACGCAAGAGCCCGCGACGACGCGCTCCCCTGGCGACCGCAGCTGCCGTGAGCTGAGCCGGCTCGCGCCGGGCTGGGTACGCAACTCGTCACGTTTCGCCCGGATTTCGTGCCGGGGCGCAGCCTAGGCTTGCCCGATGGCGCAGCCC
The DNA here is from genome assembly GCA_963829735.1 of uncultured Actinomycetes bacterium. Lineage (GTDB taxonomy): Bacteria > Actinomycetota > Thermoleophilia > Solirubrobacterales > 70-9 > AC-56. The sequence continues at coordinate 503,745 of CAWHJT010000014.1, read as the reverse complement.
GAGCACTCACAAGCGACCCTGGCACTCCAGGGACTCGAGGGCTTCGAGGAGTCGATCCAGCACACCGAGGCCACGCGTACCTATGACGGGCCGGCCGACCCCGATGCCCTGCTCGCCCACCTCGGCCACCGCGCCTTTCGCGCCGGCCAGCGAGAGGCGGTCGACGCGGCGCTCGCCGGCCGGGACGCCCTCATCGTCATGCCGACCGGCGGGGGGAAGAGCCTCTGCTACCAGCTGCCCGGGCTTGCGTCGCCGCGCCTCACGGTCGTCGTCAGCCCCCTGATCGCCCTGATGGCCGACCAGTGCCGCGGCCTGGTGGGCGAGGGCCATCCCGTCGTGATGGTCGCGTCCGGCATGGGCGAGGACCGGAACCGCGACGCCCTGGCAAGGGTCCGCGACGGCCGCGCCCGGATCGTCTATTGCTCGCCGGAGCGCTTCGGCTCGACCTCATTTCTCGACGCCCTCGCCGAGCGGGAAGTGGCCCTGATGGCGATCGACGAGGCCCACTGCGTCTCCGAATGGGGACACGACTTCCGCCCCGACTACCTGCGCCTTCCGACAGGCCATCGAGCGACTGGGGCGCCCGGCGGTGATGGCGTGCACGGCCACGGCGACGCCGGAGGTGGCGGCCGAGATCGCCGAACGCCTGGGGCTTCGCGACCCGCTCCAGATCCGCTCGGGCTTCGACCGCCCGAACATCTCGTTCGACACCCTCACGTTCGAGGGGAAGGGCTCGAAAGCGCGCAAGCTGGCGCTGCTCGAGCACTGCCTGCGGGACGACGAGAACCTGCCCGCGATCGTCTACTGCGGCACCCGGCGCGACACCGAGGCGGTCGCCGAGTCGCTGCGGGGCGCCGGCGTGCTCGCCGCCGCCTACCACGCGGGGATGGAGCCGGACGAGCGGGCGTCGGCGCAGCATCGGTTCATGTCCGGGGACGCCCGCGTGATCGCCGCCACGAACGCGTTCGGGATGGGGATCGACAAGGCGGACGTGCGCTCGGTGTGGCACTGGGCGATCCCCACGAGCGTCGAGGCCTACTACCAGGAGGCCGGGCGGGCGGGCCGGGACGGCCTGCCAGCCCGTGCGGTGCTGCTCGCCGGGCGCTCGGACCTCGGGCGGCTCGTGCGTTTCAACCAGCAGCGCACGGTCGAGCCGCAGGCGATCGCCTCGTACCTCGGCAAGCTCCGCGGCATCGCAGACCACGACGGCGCGATGGTGATCGACAACCCGCGCGACGACACCGAGAGGCTTCGCCTGGCGATCGCCGAGCGGGCCGGAGCCTGCACCGTCGAGCCCGCGCCGGGCGGCCGCCTCGCGTCCAGCTGATCGGCGAGCTCGACCTTCGCCGAGCGGCCGCCGCGTGCCGGGTCGCCAAGGACCGGGGCTGGCGGGCGTATCGCGCGATCGAGGCGTACGCGTTCTCATCGCAGTGCCGGCGCCGCAGCCTCCTCGACCATTTCGGCGACTCGCGGGCCAGTGAGCCCGATGGGCGGTGCTGCGACGTCTGCGATCCGGATGGCTGGCTGCCGGACCCCGAGACCATCGTGATCCGGCGCAGTCGTTCCAGGGGCCGTCCGGCGACGCCGCCGCCGGACCTCTCCCCCGCGGACGTCGAGCTCCTGGACGCGCTCAAGGCCTGGCGCCTTCGAGCTGCGGCGGGCAAGCCGGCCTACACCGTGGCCCACAACCGGACCCTCGAGGCGATCGCAGCCTCGCGGCCCAGCGGCAGGGTCTCCCTCGCCCAGATCCACGGCATCGGCCCCGCCTTCGTCTCCCGACACGCCGCGGAGGTGCTCGACCTGGTTGCGGCGGCTCACGCGAGGCCTGCCGAGGGCCCGCCGACGCATTAGAGTCTTCCGGAGGGAGATGACTCATATCGGAAGGAGCCGGATGACGCCGCTTCGCAGTTTTCGTAGTCGCCGCCCGATGACCGGGCTGATCATCCTGGCGGCGCTCGCCGCCGTCGCCTGCTTCGCCGCCCCGGCGGGCGCGACCGCGGCGCAGAACAGCAGGTGGCTGTGCAAGCCCGGCAAGGACCCCAACCCGTGCAAGCGGGGGCTGAAGACCACGCTCATCTCGCCGAGCGGCGAGAAGCTCGGGGTGAAGAACCCGAAGACTCATGGACGCCGAAAGGTCGACTGCTTCTACGTCTACCCCACGGTCTCCGATCAAGCAGACGCCGAACGCGAACCTGCACATCGATCCGGAGGAACGATCGATCGCGCTGTACCAGGCGGCTCGCTACTCGCAGTACTGCCGCGTCTACGCGCCCATGTACCGGCAGCTGACGCTCAACGCCATCCTCGATCCCAGCGGCATCACGCCGAAGGAGACAGGAGATCGCGTACGACAGCGTCCTCAACGCGTGGAAGAAGTACCTGAGGAAGTTCAATGACGGGCGCGGGGTCGTCTTCATTGGGCACTCGCAGGGCTCGTTCGTGCTGCGCATGCTGCTCGCCAACGAGATCGATCCGAACGCCAAGCTCCGGAACCGCATGATCTCGGCGATCCTGCTCGGCGGCAACGTGACCGTCAAGGACGGCAGCGACGTCGGAGGCGACTTCCAGCACATCCCGGCGTGCGCCTCGCAGGACCAGCTTCACTGCGTGATGGCGTTCTCGACCTACAACGCAACCGCCGCCGTGCGACTCGCTCTTCGGGAGGACGACGGTTCCCGGCCAGCACGTGCTCTGCACGAACCCTGCGGCGCTCGGCGGCGGCTCGGCCGACCTACGGACGGTCTACCCGAGCAAGCCGTTCGCCCCGAACACCACGATCGGCGCGGCCACGCAGGCCGTTGGCTTCCCGGTCGTCGACACGTCGACGCGGTGGATCGAGGCCGACGGCGCCTACAACGGGCACTGCTCGTCGGCGAACGGCGCCAATGTCCTGCAGATAGCCGGCAACGACGGGGCCCCGACACTGCGCCCGGTGCCCAACGCGGCCTGGGGCCTCCACCTCACCGACGCGAACATCGCGCTCGGAAACCTCGTGACCGCCGTGCGTCACGAGATCTCCACCTACAGGGCGCGCGCACTGCCATCTCCAGGGCGTCCTTAATACGGCACCGGGGACGCGCCTTGGGACTCAGCGGCTCGGCACGCTGACGCGCTCCTCCACGACGACGGGCTCGCACTCCGCCTCGCGGCCGGGTCGCAGCAGGGGTCCGGGCGCGCCGCACGAGACCTCGTGCAGGACCTCAGTGGGAGCGACGCCCCCCGGCTCGGGCTCGGCGTGGAGGACATCGGAGCTGATCGTGAACCAGGCGATGACCCCGCCGGCCGCGGAGAGCGCGGCGCAGGCGACCATCGCGATCCTGAAGCCGTCGGTCATGCTGGTCGGGTCGTAGAAGGAGTCACCCGTGAGGCCGGCGATCAACGGCAGCAGGGCTACGGCGAGGAGGCTGCCCACGCGCGCCACCGCGTTGTTGATGCCCGACGCGATCCCTGCGTGGCGAGCGTCGGCGGCAGCCAGCACGGTAGCGGTGACCGGCGCGACGACGAGGGTGAGACCGGCCGCGAACACGAGGATGGGCGGCAGGACGCTGGTGAGGTAGGAGTCCCCCGGGCTGATCTGCGTCATCAGGAGGAAGCCCGCGGCGATCACCAGCGGCCCGACCGTCAGCGGGATCTTGGGGCCGATTTGCTGCGCCAGCGCGCCGGCGCGAGCGGAGAAGAAGAGCATCATCGCGGTCACCGGCAGCGTCGCCGCCCCGGCCTCGATGGGGGAGTAGCCCATCGAGATCTGGAGGAAGGCGACCATCAGGAAGAAGAACCCCCCGAGGGCCGCGTAGACCGCGAATGTGACGAGGTTCGCCGCGCTGAACTGCCGCGAGCGGAAGATGTCGAGCGGCAGCATCGGATTCGAGCTCCGGCGCTCCGCGGTAACGAAGACGCTAAGCGCCGCGACGCCGATGAGGGCCGCGAGCCAGACCCCGGCGGACATGCCCTCGGGTCCCTCGATCAGAGCGTAGGTGGTCCCCGCAAGCCCCAGCGCGGCGAGAGCCGCCCCCCGAAGGTCGAGCGGCCCGCGCGAGTCGGGGTCGAAGGTCTCCGGGACATGTCGGGTCGCGGCCACCGCAACGAAGAACCCGATCGGGAGGTTGATCAGGAAGATCGCCCGCCAGGACACGGCGTCGACCAGGTATCCGCCGAGCAGCGGACCGATCGCAGCCGCCACCCCACCAAGCCCCGACCATGCACCGATGGCGCGCGCCCGGTCGCCGGGCTTGAAGCTCGCCTCGATCATCGCCAGGCTTCCCGGGGTCAGCAGCGCGCCGCCGAGTCCCTGGAGCAGCCGGGCTGCGACCAGGAACCCCGCATTCGGGGCGACAGCGCAAAGCAGGGAGGCTGCTGTGAACAGCACGACCCCCGCCACGAAGATCCGCCGCCGTCCGTAACGGTCCCCGAGCGAGCCTCCGAGCAGGATCACCGAGGCGAGCGTGAGCAGGTAGCCGTTGAGGATCCACTGCAGCGCCGCGGTGGAGGCGTGGAGGTCCTCGCCGATCTTGGGCAACGCGACGTTGACGACCGTCCCGTCCAGGAACGCCATCCCGGAGCCGAGCACGGAGATAGCGAGAACCCACCGCCCGGCCGTGCTCTTGAAGGCCACCCCCTCTTCAGGCATCAATACAGCCTGCCACACGCCGGCTGGTTCCCCGCTCGCGGCGAAAGCGCTATCAGCAGATCGCGCGTGGAAGCCGGGTCACTGCAATCTGCGTCCGGAGACCGGACGCAGATTGCGTTGACCGGCCGGTCAAGTGAATCTGGGCCCACCCGTGGGGCGCGGATTCACTTGACCGGGGCCCAGGGCGCGGTCGGACGCCGGAAGGCGAGCGGTGTAACAGGTTCGAACCCTGGAGTGACCTGGACGCGCCCGACAGGATTCGAACCTGTGACCGGCTAGGAATGCGCGCCCGCCGGCCGCCGAGACTGAGCCGTCCAGGGGATAGGCTCCCCGCGGCGGGATCGAACATCAGTGCTAGAAGCCACTCCCATAGTCCAGCGTGAGCCGTGCCATTCGCCCCGCTTCCGCTTTCACACGCGGAAGCAGAAGCGCCACCGGACCATGGATCCCCGGGATAGTGACTTAACCGACTTCACCCCTCGAGCCTCGGGTGAGAGGGGCGCCCCACATCTCCGGCCACCACCAACCGAGCAGCGACCACAACGCGAATCTGATCCCCGCTTCGGTTGCTGTCTCTCATCTACGTGTGGGTACGACGCATACGGGCGGAACGGACAGTGGCTCGAGCAGGTGGATGAGCAACCTTCGTGACAAGCGCCTTTGGGCGCTGATCGCCATCGGCTTGGCGATCCGGGTTGCGCTCGCTTTCGCATTTCGCGGTACAAACCACCTGCTCGTGGAGGAGGCCGCCGCGAGCCGAGTTCGCTCATGGGATTGGCACGCCGTTTATGAGGGAACGGCGATGGCGCCGGCTTGGACCTATCCACCGCTCTTCCTGGGCTGGCTTGCAGGTGCGTCGTGGCTCAGCGATGCCTCCGGACTCTCCTTTCACGGCCTAGCGAAGCTCGGGCCGACGTTCGCCGACGTCGGACTGGCACTCGCGGTCTACGTCTACCTCGGGTGGCGCGAAGCGCAGGAGCGAACCAGGCTCATTGGTGCCGCCCTGGTCATTCTCGGCCCGACGTTCATCGCAACATCCGGCTATCACGGTCAGATCGATTCCGTGGCGATCCTGCCCGCCGTGCTCGGGCTGATGGTCTGGGAACGACGCTCGGAGAAGCCGACACGGGCTGTGGAGGCCGGACTCCTGATCGGCCTCGGTGGAGCTGTGAAGACGGTGCCGCTGCTCATGGTGTTACCGCTCCTGATCTCGGCGAAATCGTGGCGCGAGGGGGCCAAGCTCGTTGCGGCGGCGATCGTCATTCCGGCGCTCGCCCTCGGGCCACTATGGGCGTCGGGTATCGATCTCCACCAGGTGACGGGATACACGGGTGTCGCCGGCTGGGGCGGCCTGAGCCTGGCACTCGACCCCGGGCTCGCGTGGCACAACGTGACGATCGGCCCGGTCCTGATCTCCTCGAGTGAGCTGACACGGGATGTACACAGCGCGGCTCGCTGGATCACGCTGGGCACCCTCGTCGCCTACGCGGCATTCGTCTACCGATATCGACCCGCCCTGATAGATGCGGCGGTTTTGCTCTGGCTTGTCACGCTCGCATTCAGCCCGAACTTCTTTTTGACCTACCTCGTTTGGGGCCTGCCCTTCTTCATCATGGCCGGCTACCTAGCCGAGGTCGCGATGCTGCAGGCATTCCTCATCGTGCCCACCGTCGCCTACTACCTGAGCCTGTGGCCGGCGCCCAGCACCGCTGTCGGCATCGCATACGTTCCGTTCATGTTCGTCCTATGGCTGGCCCTGGTCGTCGCCGTCGTCTACGTTGCCGTCCAGATTGCGAAGCGCCGCATGCAGGACCGCGCCGGGTCGCAACCACCGCTCGTGGACCTCGCACGCAGCTCTGGCTGATCTGATGAGTGGGCCAGTGTGCCGGGCGCCCGGGCTTATCTGCGTCCACGGCCCATGGCCGGCGACGTGATGGTTGATGGCGCGATCCGCGGGGAACGACTCCGGCCAAGTCCGCATCCGTTCGAATTCGACCGATGGTGCAAGGCGGCCGAATGCGCGTGAACGGCTTGAACAGTGGACGCGCCCGACAGGATTCGAACCTGTGACCTCTGGTTTCGTAGACCAGCGCTCTATCCAACTGAGCTACGGGCGCGGAAAGGGGAGCGAGCCCCCGGCCGTCGATTGTATGGAGTCGCGAGCGGACTACGATCTGGAGCGAACGCAGCGGATCGGAGGAGGCAAGACGGTGCGGAGATGCTTGATCGCGGCCGCGGCGGTGGTGGCGATCCTCGCGACGCCTGCCGCGGGGGAGGCGGCGTTTGCGCCGCCCGGCACCCCGGGGCCGCCGCTGAGCGTCCCGCGTCACGAGCTCGCCGCGGCGCTGGCGTGCACCGGCCACCTGGGACGGGCTGACCGGGCGCCGATCCTGCTCGTCCCGGGCACGACCCTGACGCCGAAGGTCGAGTACTCGTGGAACTGGGAACCGGCGCTCACCAAGCTCGGCCGGCCGTTCTGCACCGTCACGCTTCCGGGCAACGCGATGGGCGACGTCCAGGTCGCGGGGGAGTACGTCGTCTACGCGATTCGAAGGATGCACGCCCGCTCGAATCGCCGGGTCGACATCATCGGCCACTCGCAGGGCGGCATGCTTCCGCGCTGGGCGCTTCGCTTCTGGCCGCGGACACGCGACATGGTCGACGACCTGATCGGGATGTCCCCCTCCAACCACGGCACGGTCGACGCGATCCCGGCGTGCGCGGCGGGATGCGCGCCCGCCTTCTGGCAGCAGCGGAGAGGCTCGAACTTCCTGCGCGCGCTGAACTCCTACCAGGAGACGTTTCGGGGCGTCTCGTACACGAGCATCTATACGCGCACGGATGAGGTTGTCGTCCCCAACGCGGGACCGGCCGCCTCCTCGTCGCTACACGGCGGCGGAGGAGCGATCGCCAACGTGGCGATCCAGGACGTCTGCCCGGCCGACGCCTCCGAGCACCTCGCCATCGGCACCTACGACAACACCGCGTACGCGCTCGCGATCGACGCGCTCGCCCATCGCGGGCCCGCGGACCCCGAGCGGATCGGCGTCTCCGCCTGCCTTCACCCGCTGATGCCGGGAGTTCGCCCAGCGAGCTTCGCGACCGACTACGCGCGCGAGCTCGCCTACATCGGGAGGGTGATCGCGACCTCCCCCACCGTCGGAAGCGAGCCGCCGCTCGCCTGCTACACGACGGCGACCTGCGGCTCCAGGCGGCGCTGATCGACTGGTAAGTGATTAGCTCGCCCGGTGAGCGAGCGAACGGAGCGTCTGTCCGCGTCGGACATGTCCTCGCTCCTCGCCGAGCGCGGGCCGATCCACGTCAACGTCGGCGCGACGCTCGTACTCGAGGGCGAGCCGCCGACTCTCGGCGTGCTCCTCGCGCACGTCGAGTCGCGGCTGGCGCTCGTGCCGCGGTTTCGGCAGCGCGTCCGGGCGACTCCGCTGCAGCTCACCAATCCGGTGTGGGCCGACGACCCTCGGTTCGACCTCGAGTGGCATGTGCGACACGCGGCGCTGCCGCGACCCGGCACGAGCGCGCAGCTGCGCGAGCTGGTCGGCAGGGTGATGTCGGCGCCGCTCGACCTCGAGCGGCCCCTGTGGCAGCTCTACCTCGTCGAGGGTCTCGAGGGCGAGCGCCACGCGTACATCTCCAAGACCCACCACGCGCTGGTGGACGGCGTCTCGGCCGTGGACGTCGGCACGATCATGCTCGACCCGAACCCCGAGGGGACCGAGATGCCGAGTCCGGAGGAGCGATGGGATCCGGACGTCCCCAGCCCGGAGCTGCTGTTCGTTCGCGGGGCGACGGACCGGATCCGGACCCCGATGCGAGCGGCGCGCAAGGCGGCGCTCAGCGCGCTCGGCATGCCACGGGAGACCGCCGGCCGGGTCATGCGCACCGCGGAGTCGTTCGCGAGCCTCGCGGCCGGCGGCCCGATCGCGCCCCGCACCTTCCTGAACGAGGAGATCGGGCGTGACCGCCGCGTGGCATTCGTGCGGACCGAGCTCGACGCGCTGAAGCGGGGCCGCGGCGAGACGGGGGCGACGGTCAACGACGTGATCCTCGCCGTCGCGACCGGTGGCCTGCGCCGCCTGTTTGAGCGCCGCGGCGAGACGGTGCCCGACCGGTTGGTCGCCCTGGTCCCGATGAGCATCCGGCGCAGCGACGAACACCTCGAGCTCGGCAACCGGATCGCGACGCTGATGGTCGCGCTGCCGCTGTCCGAGGCCGACCCGGTCGAGCGGCTTCGCCTGGTGCACGAGGAGACGACCCGGGTGAAGGAGTCCGAGCAGGCGCGAGCGGCGTCGCTGGTCATCGAGGCCACCGGCTGGACCCCGCCCACGATCAACCGGGTGCTCGCCGACGTCCTCTCCCGCCAGCTCAACTGGAACCTGGTGGTGTCGAACGTCCCCGGGCCCCAGATGCCCTTCTACCTGCTGGGCCGGCGCATGGTCGAGGTCTACCCCGTCGTCCCGCTCTCGCCTCAGCAGCACGCGCTCTCGATCGGGGTAGTGAGCTATAACGGCGGCGTCTTCTTCGGCGTCACCGGCGATCGCGACCTGTTCGCGGACATCTACGAGGTCGGCGCGGACCTGGAGGCCGCTCTGGCCGAGCAGCTATTGGCGTAACACGCTGTGCCGCGCCCGAACCGGCGCTTGAGCTCGGATCGATCTTTGGGTTGCCGCGGCTGGTGGTGGCGACCCGGTTCATGTCACCACCCGGTACTTGAGGTGGGCGACGCCGGGCGCCTCGACGGCCCGGACCTGCTCGAGCTCCACCTGCGCGTCCCCGAGGTGGTCGAAGAGGCCAGCACCGGCGCCGAGCACGACCGGAGTGACGTGAAGCTCAAGCTCGTCCAGCAGCCCCGCTGCCAGATACTGCCCCGCGACGTCGGCGCCGCCCCAAAGCATGACGTCTTTGCCGCCGGCGGCCTCCCTGGCCCGTTCGAGCGCGGACTCGATTCCGTCGGTGACGAAGTGAAAGGTGGTCCCTCCCTCCATCTCCACCGGATCGCGCGGGTGATGGGTGAGAACGAACACGGGGTAGTGGTAGGGAGGGTCGTCGCCCCACCAGCCCGTCCACTCGCCCCATGGACCACCGCCGACCGGCCCGAACATGTTCCGGCCCATCACGGCGGCCCCGATGTTCTCGCGCGATTCCTCGAGTATGCGCGCGCTCTCGTTCACCTCGCCGCCTTCCTTGCCGTGGGCTTCGCGCCAGGCGGCCAGCGGAACCACCCAGTCGTGGAGCCGCTCACCGCCCTCGCCGAGCGGGCTCTCCGCGCTCTGGTTGGGGCCGGCGACGAAACCGTCCAGCGAGATCGAGATATCACACCTAAGCTTGCTCATCCTGCATGTGACCTCCTGGTAGCTGTCCGCGCGCGAAGTATAGTTAGGTAGATGCTTAAGTATCGTTCCCGCGGCGAGCGCATCGATCGCATCTTCCACGCGCTGGCCGATCCCAGTCGACGGGTCATCGTCGAGCGGCTGAGCCGCGGACCGGCCTCGGTCTCGGAGCTCGCACGCCCGCTGCCGATGTCGCTGCCGTCGGTGGTGCAACACCTCGAGGTGCTGGAGACCAGCGGGCTCGTCCGCTCGGAGAAGGTCGGCCGTGTGCGCACCTGCCAGATCGAGCCGGCGGCGCTGCGGCCGGTGGAGCAGTGGATCAGCGCCCGGCGCTCGAACTGGGAGCGCCGGCTCGACCGCCTGGGCGACTACCTCGCCGAAAGCGGCGACGAGCCACCGAAAGCGGGCGCGCGATGAGCGAACGATCCATAGAGCACTCCACCTTCGTCGTCGAGCGCAGGTACGAGGCGTCGCCCGAGCGAGCGTTCGCGGCGTGGGCCGATCAGAAGGCGAAGGCGCGCTGGTTCGTCGACTCCGACGCGTATCTGGAGCTCGACTTCCGCGTCGGCGGGCGGGAGACCAGCCGGGGCACCGCGCCGGACGGCAACGCCTACACCTATGAGGCGATCTACCAGGACATCGTCCCGGCCCAGCGCATCGTCTACACCTACGAGATGCTCCTGGCGGAGAGGAGGATCTCGGTCTCGCTGGCGACGGTGGAGTTCACGCCCGACGGCGACAGCGGCACCCGCCTTGTCTTCACCGAGCAGGGCGCGTTCCTTGACGGCCACGAGATGCCGGCCCGGCGCGAGCACGGCATGGGCAGCCTGCTGGACTCGCTCGGAGAGTGGCTCGAGAGCAGCCAATCCGACGGCGGCTGAGCGGCCAAGCATTGAGCGGAGAGGGAGGGATTGGCTCGCTGGAAAGACCCTGCTCAGAGGCGACTTCTATCAGCCAACTGCGACCGGTTTGCGACCGGTTCTGAGGGAACTTCGGCGAACGCCATCGCGATTCGCTCGCGGGCCAGGCTCTCCGAGGGGTGTCCGTAAAGGCGCCGCACCAGGCCACCGCCGTCGCGGTGCCCCAGCTGGAGAGCCACGTCCTCGGGGGTGAGGCCGCGTTCTAAGAGCAGTGTCGCGCAGGCGTGCCGCAGCTCGTGGAACTGCAGCTTGGGCCGACCAAAGGCGACCCGCACCGGGACAAAGTATCGGTGCACTGCCCCCTTGCCGAACCGGCGTCCGCGAGGGGTTAGGAACACTGCCGGCTCGTCGGCGTGGCGGTCCAGGTCCGCCAGCGCGTGCGCGGCCGGTGGCGGCAGGACGCAGATGCGCGGCTCGCCGTTCTTGGGCGGCTTGATTCCTTCCGGAGCAATCGAGCGCACCACGTGGAGCTCGCCGCGGCGAAGGTCGACGTCGCCCCACTCGAGCCCACCGATCTCCCCCGCCCTCAGGCCGACGAACCCGGCAACCAGGATGACCGCACGGACGCTGGCTGCGAATGGCTCGTCGTGGACATCGACGGCACAATCGGCCAGCTGGATGATCTCGGCCTCGGTGAGCACGTCGAGGCGACGGCGACCGTGCGGCGCCGGGATCCGGAGCCGCGAGAACGGGTTGTCGGAGACAAGGCCGTCGCGGTGCGCGTCTGCATACATCGTCCGCACGGTTCGGTAGGTCGCGTACGGAACGCGGAGGGCCCAGCGCTGCGCCTCAGGACGTTCGACCGAATCCAGTCTTCTGCTCCCGAACTCGCGGCGAAACGCGTTGAGCGAGTAGCGGTTGTTGCGTCGTGTCGAGAGCGCCGGCCGCGCGTAGTCGCGAAGCCAGCGCTCGCAGAAGTCATCGACGGTGATCCCCCATGCGCGGCTTGGACGAGCCGCCTGCTCCGCAGCACGCGCTGCCTTTCGCGTCGAGTAGGTACCGATCCAGCGCCAGGCTCCGTCGGCCCAGACCTTGGCCACCCACCGGTCACCTCGCTTGTGAACGCTCATGCCGCAGTCCTCCGATCTAGCCAGGTCTCAACCTCTGAAAGCCTGAAGCGAACGATTCCGCCCCACTTGTGGGAGGGCATTCCCTCGGCGCGACGGTAGTCGATCCAACGCTGGGAAACCGAGAGGCGCTCCGCAAGTTGCGGCTTCGTTAGCCACATCTCGGACGTGGTTGGGGCGGCGAGGGGAACAATGGAGGCCGCGCGGCCCGGGCCTCTCGTTGTTCGCCGACCGCGGGCCGGCCCGCCCGCCCTGATTGCGGCTCCCATGTCAGCTCTCCACCGCTATGAGCTTTGTGCGCCTCTGCCGGGCGTCGTATGCCTTCAGGTCCGGATACCCGTCGACGGCATTCCCCTCCCGCAGGCGGCGCACACGTGAAGCCTCGGCGCGACATGGCCCGCCGCAATAGAGCGCGTCACGCCGGCAGTTGACGAGCGCGGTGCCACAGATTGGGCATGTCCTCCGTGCGCCCCGCGTGTGCACGGCCGGGTCGGTCCCCTCGCCCGCGAGGTCGAGCTCGAGTTGGCGTTGGGTGTTCGAGCGGGACGTCATCGATCGGCCCCTCTACCTGTAAGTGGGAGCCGGACCCCAAACGTCCAACTTTTGGATAGCTGCCGACACTTCTCTCTCTACAAGGCACGTCGGAGCCGGCGCCAAAAAGTCGCATCGGATTTGCTGGATCGCCGCCCGATGAACCTTCGTTGCGGCGGTCAGAAGGGCGCGCGATTTCGAATTGCAACTGTGTGAGGGGGTCGATGGTCGGCGGTGAGGGGCGGTTGCTCGCAAGGCAGGGGGCGCGCAAGCTGTCTGGGGAGGCTCGGAGGGCCTCAGGGCGGAGTCTCGGCTTAGGTCCGGCCGAGGAGCGGCTATCGAGCGGGCTCTGCCCCATATGCGCGCCGCGCCCGAGGCTCGTCCATCCGAAGCGTGGTCGCGACATCCGACCACGACCCGCCGTGCTCGATCGCCGAGCGCGCCAGTCGCCCCGCGATCTGGTCGAGCTCATCGATCGAGGCTCTGACCTCGACAAGCGCGGCGATCGCCTGTTCATCGGCCGGCGCCTCGGGCTCTACGCCTGTGACCGCTCGCCCGCCCCGTCGCTTCAGCTCCGCCTCGACCAGCTTGCCGAGGTAGGCCGAGACCGAGATCCCCCGCGCCAGTGCGGCCTGGCGAAAGGCGACCCAGCGCTCGTCGTCGACCGCGACCCGCGAAACCTTTCCCCTTGCCGCCATACGTTAACAATGCTACATGTCATCCGAGGATGATAATGTGCCCGGCCTGCACGGGGCTGGGTGAGGGCGCGTCGGTCAGAGGGGTCCGGCATCGACTGTGTTAAGCATTCTCGGCGCTCTGTCGGCGAGTGAGCACGGCGATGCCGTCTTCAATGAAGGTCGGTAGATCGGCGGTTGCCAGAGCGGCGGTGGCGGCGCCCGCTGCTGGTTGCAACGCACGGAGCCGACGAGCGCTGGCCAACGGCGCCCCGACACGCCGAGCCGCGCCCTGTAGGGCTCGAGCCCCAGTTACTCGCCTTGACGCGTCGAAGCAGTTCGAATACGGTGCGATCGAGCGTTCGGAAACGCTGATCAAACAGGAGGGCAGTGGCAAGGATGCCGAAGCAGGGAGGACGTGTCGGACGGGCCGCCTTGGCCTTGGTAGGGAGCGCCCTTCTCCTGTCGCTCGCCGGCGCTCCCGCCGTCGCGCAGACCGGCACCACGGCCGCCCCGCCACCGAGTTCCTTCCAGGCTGATTGCGGTGGCGGCGGTTCTACGCAGGGCTACCCGGATGCATCGCCGACGGCCGCCGCTGACCTGTTTACCCAAAGCTTCCCCTGCCTGCTGGACTCACTCACCACCGATCCATCCGGTTCCTCCGGCTCGCAGGCGTCAGGCGCTCAGGACGAAGCCGGTGGCGATGCCCTCGCCGGCGACTCTTCCCAAAGCGCGCCATTCATGACCACCGATGAGAGCGGCGCGAGCGTCCCCGTCGACCTCTCGCTTGAGCCCGCCGCGGACGGCTTTCAGCCCGCCGCTCCACTGGTCGCCCTAACCCTGCCTGCCGACCTTGGCGATCAGGTTGCATTCGGCGATCAGGGGATCGCGATCGACATGGGAGCCACCGATCCGCAGGTTGCGGCGACGTCCAGTGCCAAGTCGTTCGCCGACGGCAAGGGGCTCTTCTACGCCGGCGCCGCCCCGGCCACCGACGTCGCGTTGGCGCCGGTCAGCCACGGCCTCGAGGCCACCTACCAGCTTCGTGCCCCGGAGAGCCCCGAGCATCTCGAGATGGCGCTCACGCTCCCGGACGGCGCCAGCCTCCAGTCCGCAGGCTCGGGCGGCGCCTGGGTGGTCCAAGGGGGCAACGTGCTGGCAGACTTCAGCCCGCCACTTGCCTTCGACGCCGCCGGCAACCCGGTGGAAGCGACGCTGAGCGTGAGCGGCGACTCGCTCGAGCTCGACCTGCCCGACTCCGATTCGAGCACGACCTATCCGATCGCGGTGACGACGATGGTCACCTCGCTCTCGGCCGGCGCGCCCGCCAGCGCCGCCGCGACGACCACGCCGAAGCTCGGCTACAACACGATTCAGCTTCAGAATGTGCTTGATCCCAACGGCAACTTCGTCACGGCGAAGAACGGTAATGCGACCTGGTTCCGCGGCGGGCCCGAGATGCAGGAGGACAGCGACAACCAGAATACCTACGTGGCTCGCGCGGCCTACGTGGGGCTAAAGGTGCTCTACGTCATCCCCCATCCGGGCGGTAAATGGGTGTCGGGGAACACCACTCCCGCGCAATACACGAATGTCTGCGAGACCTACGCGAACCAGCACTCCAACGCGGACGCGTTCGAGGTAATGAACGAACCGAACACGCTCGGGCGGAAACAGGGGGTGACGATCGGCGGCGAGCCGTGGTCCGTGGACCGGTACGCCAAATATGCGATTCATTGTGAGCAGGGGATTCGGCTGGCCACCGTGGGAGAAGACCCACCCGTACCGGTGCTCGCTGCATCGGTCGAGCGAAACACGCCCTCGAACGAGGGTTTGACTTGGTACGAGTGGCTCGACGAGTTCGGGCACGATACGCAGAACGCCGGGTCGGACCTCATCATCTCGTCGCACATCTACCCCGAGGGCCAGGAACTCACCGCGCCCACCTACGCGGCCTTCGCCGTCGAGACCTATGTCGCCCTGGACCGCATCTACACCGGCGCAGATTGGGGCGTCGATCGTGACCTCTGGATCACCGAAACGGGCGTATACGATCAGGATCTAGCGCTCAAGCGTGTCCTCCCCTACCCGGGGCCCGCGGTGTGCGGCGCGACCTACAAGCCGGAATACCTAAAGCAGATGTTCCTGAAGGCCGGCGATAACAGCGCTTACGACGTTGGGAAGGTATTCATCTATCGCTTCACCCGCAACGGCAGTGATTCCGCCACGAGGACGGCTGGCGTCTATGACGCCACGGATCCCTTCCTGAACCAATCCCCGGATTGTGGGTTCTCGAAGCTGGCCAACACCGTGGACCCAGGGCCTTAGGGGAGCGGCTGCCAGCTCGGCTCGTACGCACCGCCGGAACCTGCCTCGTGGGTGACCTGGAATGGGTCGGTGCAGTGAAGGGTGCTGGTAAAGATGTCGGAGCTCGCACCCCGGCCGTGGCCAATCTCCCCCTCCCAGACCAGTTTGCGGCCGTTGGGTGAATACTGGGGCGAGCTTGCCTCCCTGCCGCAGTCGAGCCTGTGCAGGTGAGAGCCGTCCGAGCGCACGACGCGAAGTCGAGCATTGCGTTCAAAGACGACGTGCTTGCCCTCTGGGCTGTAGTCCGGACTGTAGCCACCCCTCCGTGGGGGGACAAGTTGGCGTTTATGAGAACCATCCGGCCGCATATCCCAGATGGCGGCTCCCTCCGCTCCGTTGGTATAGACGATTCGCCTATCGGTGGGCGAATAGGTGGGCTCCCCGACGAAACCCCTCGCCAGAATCCGCTCGCCAGAACCATCGACGCGCACGGAAACGATGACAACTCGGTTTAGGCGCGGGGTCGTGCGGTCAAAGACGATGCGCCGCCCATTGGGTGAGTAGCTGGGGCTGCCTTCATTGAACTGGCTGTGAGTGACACGGCGCAGATGGCTGCCGTCCGCCCTGCTGGTGAAGATCGCCGCTTGCGAGGGGCCGACGAAGCGGGCGAAGGCGACGTGTTGCCCGTCCGCCGACCACGATGCCCCAAAGCCCTTTACGAGCGGCTGAATGTCGGTTCCGTCGGGCCGGACCGTATAGGTGTCTGCCGCGAGGAAAGCGATCCGCCCGTTTTCCCCGGGGAACGTAGCCCCCGCGGGCGCGGCCACGAGCAGGCATACCCCCGCCGCCCCGATCGCGACCAGCATCCGCCTCGTCATTAATCCCTCCTTGGTCCCGCCTGATCCAGGTTCGATCACTGCACTCCAGCCTGGGAAACCTGCCGCTCCCCGGCATCACGCACGCCATGATCCTTGGAAGCCGACCGGAAGTCAAGCCGCCGGGCCTGCTGGATCGTGAAAAGGGGGACCAGCTCTCACCCAGTCGATGCACTTGTGACCGCGGGTGTAACGCCGGCATAGCGTCCTCCGAGCAGGCGGGTCAACGCAGGGATTCGCCTCCGCGAAAATCGCATTCCGCCGCAGGTGCCAAACCCACACCGACGGCTCACCTGTGCGCCTTCGCGGGCCCGCCTGGGCCTTCGACTACCCGCGCGGACCTCACCGGCAAGCGCGTGCCGGCGCCAAAGCGCACACAGCACCAGCGCGCGTCGCGCTCGCCCTCGCCCCAGCTCTCCACGCGGCCGCGGCACCGTCGGCGACATGCGACCGGTTTGCGACCGGTCATCGGCGTGGACTGCGACCGGTTTGCGACCGGTTTCCCGCGAGTCGCAGGTCGGCAGGCGTGGTTACTTCGGCTATCTGCAGGCGATTGCGTGCCTGTGCATGGCTTCTGGGACTAGCGGAGAGGGAGGGATTCGAACCCTCGAGAGAGCTTGCGCCCCCTACTCGCTTAGCAGGCGAGTGCCTTCAGCCACTCGGCCACCTCTCCTGGGAACTGGCGGACGGGATCTCCGCCGGGCCCCGATTCTAGGCCGGGTCGCATCGGAGGACTACCCTCCCAGGCCAGAGCACCTGGAGGGGTGGCAGAGTGGCTGAATGCGGCGGCCTTGAAAGTCGCTGACCGGTTTCGCCGGTCCGGGGGTTCGAATCCCTCCCCCTCCGCCTCCAGCCGATCCCTTGCCTCGACCACCGATTGCGGTTGGGGTCGCCGGGCATGGGAATTTTCAAGGGCAAGGATCAAGCTGACGTTCCGGGTCGAGCCGCTCGACGACAGCCCGGCGTTCGAGGCTCGGCTGACTCAGCCCTGGTCGGCTGTCGCTCAGCCGCCCAGCTCGAGCTCGTACTCGAGGAACGTGTCGGATTTCCCGCCGACGCGGTCATAGACGGCCTGCGCGCGCTGGTTGTCCGGCGCCGTGAGCCAGGTCACCACTGGGGCGCCGTTCTCGCGTGCGCGCTCGGCGACGGCCTGGATCAGGGCGTCCGCGGCCCCCCGTCCGCGCGCCTCGGGCGCCACGAACAGGTCCTCCAGCACGACGATCCTGGTGCCGCGAAGGCTCGACCACTTCCAGCCCACCGCCGCGAAGCCGATCGCCCCCGAGCCCTCGTCGGCCACGAGGAGCATCCCCTTGTCGTCCTCAGTCGCGATCAGCGCCCGGGCCATCTCGTCGAGCCCGGCATCTGACGGGTTCGCCTCGTAGAAGTCGCAGTAGCCGCGCATCAGCGGCATCAGCGCCGGGACGTCGCTCTCCACGGCGGGACGGATCTGCATGCCCGCAGTATCGCGGCAGCGGGATGGATCATGCCGGTTACGGGCCCAGCGGCACCTGAGACGGATCGCAGGCCAGGGTGCCGTTGTCGGTGAACGGGGTCGAGTTGTCGCCGGGGTTGCGCTCGTTGGCGCCGGGGCAGCGGGCGGTCTTGCCGGTGCCGCCGATGCCGGCGATCTGGCTGATCGGCGACAGCGGCTTGCTGAACAGGTCGGGGAGCCCGGGGCTGAAGGCGTTGAAGGTGGTCGCGATCCTGCCGATGCCGCCGTTCGCGTCAGAGACGCCCGTCGTCGGACTGAAGTCGTTGGTCCAGGCCGACGAGCTCCGGCGTGTAGGAGCGGAAGAAGGAGAGGTTCGGCAGGCCGTTCCTGAGCGAGCAGACCGACTCGCCGAAGGCGCCCTGGGTGAAGTTGCGATCGGCGGCCTTCAGGTAGTCGGTGGAGGGGTTCTTGCCGCAGTCGGGGGAGCCCGATCCGACCGCCGCCTTCGCCAGCGGCACCGCGTCGCGGGTGAGCTCGACCAGGTCGTTTTGGGCTTCCGGGCCTGCGGATCGTCTGCTCGAGGTCGGTGATCGTCGGCACCGCGTCGTGGGCCGCGCGGCGGAAGGTGTGAAAGAAGGGGCCGAGCTTCTCCGCCACCGGCTTCGATGCGTTGACGAACGGGGTCAGGTCGTCGAGGGTGGCGCGCAGGTTGACGAAGGTGGTGTTCGACTGGCGCATGAAGTCGGGGAGGCGAACCAGCGCCTGCTCGAGCGCGCTCGACTGCTCCGCGATCGCGCCCATCATCAGGTTGGCGTTGTGGATCAAGAGCGAGATGTCGTCCGAGCGCTGCGGCCAGGGCCCCGGACAGGTGCGAGGTGTCGACGATCAGCCGCTCGAGGGTCGGCGTGTCCCGGGTCAGCTCGCCGAATACCTGGCGCGAGGTGGAAAGGAACGGGTTCAGGTACCTGTAGCCGGTGTTGGCCTGCTTCGCGACCCCCTCATAGGAGAGCTCGAAGCCCTCGATCACGTGCTTGAAGTTCTTGATCGTGCGCGCGTTGAGGGTGTTGAAGAGCTGGTCGAGGTCGACCTCGGAGGTGGTCTGCGGACTCCGGCAGGGTCGAGCCCGAGGGGATCTCGGCGCCCGCCGCAGAGGGCGCCGGCAGGTCGAGCTGCAGCTGGCGGTTGGCGATCCCAGAGAGCGAGTAGGAGCGGATCGTCGCCGTCGTTCCCTGCCGAGCGGGGCGTAGGGGGAATCGACGCTGAAGGTGACCAGGGCCTGGCCGTGGTCGCCGAGGGCGATGTCGGAGACCGTGCCGGAGGGGACGCCGGCTACTACGACCTGGGAGCCGGGGACGAGCTGCGCCGCATTCTGGAATTCCGCCGTGACGGTGTACTCGCTGCCGCCGAACAGGAGGAGGTAGGCGACGATCAGCGCCGCGATCGCGAGCGCCGCCGAGACCGCGATCCGGACCGTCCGTGATCCCTCCTCCTCCTGCTCATCCGTGAGCTCGTGCCCGTTGCCCTCTTGTGAGCTCACCTTCGGGCCACGCTAGACCCGCTCCCTGACAGCGGCGCCGGTTCGGAGGGGTCGCATGCGTGACCATGTGACGGATCTCACAGCAACCTCCCAAATAAGTTAACCATACGGTTAAGTGTAGATCCCGTTGGGACACTCGACGCGCCGGTCACATTACCCCGGCGACGCCCCGCCGAACCGCCCCCTACTAGTCTCTTGCGACCGGTGGCCAGCCGAAAGGAACAGAAGGAGCGCGCTCGCGCCGAGCGGGTGGCGAAGGAGGAGGCCGCGAAGCGCGAGTCGTCGCGGCGAACGCGAATGCAGATCGGGGTGGGGGTCGGCCTGCTGGCGATCGCCGGCATCGTCGTCGCGGTGATCGTGATCGCCAGCGGTGGGGGCAGCAGCAGCGACGACGACCACCTCCGGCGGCCTCACGCATCCACAACGACTCGGTGCCGGCGGACTCCCAGCTCGGCGCTCCTAGGACACACCGCCGCCGTGGAAGCCCAACTACAAGCAGCTGCCGCAGCGGATCGACGCGATGGGGCTGCCGGGCTTCAACGAGACCACCTTCCACATCCACGCGCACCTCGAGATCTTCGTCGACGGCAAGAAGGAGCCGGTTCCGGCCAACATCGGCGTCGACGAGGCCACAGGGACGCTCTCCCCGCTCCACACCCACCCGACCGCTCCGGACAACCCCGAGGGGACGATCCACATGGAGGCCGACCAGCAATACGACTTCACGCTCGGCCAGTTCATGAACGTCTGGGGGGTCAAGTTCTCCGACAGCCAGATCGGCTCGCTGAAGTCGCAGGGCGACCAGAAGCTCCAGGTCTACGTCAACGGCCAGCTCGCCAAGGACCCCGTCAACACCGTGATGCAGGAGCACGACATCATCGTCATCGGCTACGGCAAGCCCGGCTCCTTCCCGAAGCAGCCCAAGTTCAACTGGCCGCAGGGCCTCTAGTCCGGGCCTCCGATGCGCGCGATCCAGATCACCGAGTTCGGTGGCCCGGAGGTGCTCGTGCCGACGGAGCTCGACGATCCCCAGCCCCCCGAGGGCTTCGTCGTCCTCGACGTCCTCGCCGCCGGCGTCAACTGGGCGGACACGCACCAGGCCGAGAACACGCTACCTGGCGGCGGCCGAGCTGCCGCTCGTCCCCGGTGGTGAGGTCGTGGGCACGACGCCGGAGGGAAAGCGCGTCGTGGCGCTCCTCAACGGCGGCGGATACGCGGAGCGAGCCATCGCCCACCCGTCGCTCATGTGGGAGGTGCCGGAGGGAGTCAGCGACGCCCAGGCGCTTGCGCTGGTCCTCCAGGGCACGAGCGCCTGGCATCTGCTTCGGACCAGCGCGCAGTTGCGCGAGGGCGAGAGCGTCGCCGTCTTCGCCGCGGCCGGCGGTGTCGGCACGATCGCGGTTCAGCTGGCGAAGCGCTTCGGCGCGGGCAGGGCTGATCGGGCTTGCGTCGAGCCCGGAAAAGCGGGAGCTCGCCGAGCGGCTCGGGGCCGACGCAACCGTCGACTCCAACGCCGACGATCTCAAGGAGGCGCTGATCGAGGCCAACGAGGGTCGCCACCTCGACGTGATCCTCGAGATGGTCGGCGGCGAGACGTTCGAGCAGAGCCTCAGCGCCGTGGCGCACTTCGGCCGCCTCGTTCACTTCGGCCAGTCGGCGCGTCAGGGCGCGCCCAAGGTCAGCCCGGGCAAGCTCATGGCGACCAGCAGGGGCGTGATCGGCTTCTGGCTGATGCATCTGATCCGCGAGCCCGAGCGACTCGGCGAGGCGCTCGAGGACATGTTCGAGGCGATCCGCGCCGGCGAGCTCGAGGTCATCGTCGGGGACACCTATCCGCTGGACCAGGCGCCGCCGCGCCCACGAGGACATCCGCGCCCGGCGCACGACGGGCAAGCTCGTGCTGACCCCTTGACCGGCTACCTGGATCTGGCCGACCGCAGCTGGCCGGTGCTCCGCCGGCTGATGGGGGTGCACACCCTGCTCTACCGGGCCACGCACGGCATCGTCGGCCACCACATTCCGGGAGTGGGCGCCCCGATGCTGCTCCTGGACCACGTCGGCGCGAAGAGCGGCGCCAAGCGGACGAGCCCGCTGCTCTACATCCCCGACGGAGACGACCTCGTCATCGTCGCGTCGAAGGGCGGCTATCCCAAGCACCCCGCGTGGTTCCACAACCTGCGCGCGCATCCGGACACCACGGTGCAGGTGGGCTCTGAGCGCCGGCCCGTTCACGCCCGCGTCGCGAGCCCCGAGGAGCGGGCGCGGCTCTGGCCGCGCGTCGTCGACGCCTACTCCACATACGAGGACTACCAGCACCGCACGGGCCGCGAGATCCCGCTGGTGATCCTCGAGCGGCGCGCCGCTTAGCAGCGCGCATCCGAAATTCAGACTAGGCCCGGCTTCTTGGCAAAGGCGACGTCAGCCTTGTGGGCGACGGTGCCGCCGCTATCGAGCAGTCAAGTCGCGGTCTCAGCTGACGACGTGGTCATCACGCCGCGGAGGCGTGCCCGGCCCTCGGCCAGAGATCGGTTCACCTTCGTGTAGGTCCACCGGCAGAGCTCGCCGATCTCCGCGTAGGAGTAGCCGTGGGCCTGGAGGACGATCGCCAGGCGCTCGTCGGGCTTCAGCTCCGCGAGGGCCTCGGCGGCCGCGGCGACGCGCTCGCGGCGCTCCGCGCGCTCCATCGGGCCTGGGCGTTCGCACAACAGCCCGTCGAAGAGGTCGTTGCCGTCGTCGCGCCACGCTGCGAGGATGCGCTCGCGGGCCCGGCGCACGGCAAGCGCCTCCCTGCGGGTGACGACCTGCATCCAGGCGATCAGCGCGTTCGGCGGGCGCTCCGGGGCCTTCGTCAGCAGGATCTCGACGGCGCGCTGGAACGCGTCCTCGGCGTCGTCGGCGCACAGGGACGACGCGGCGCGCCGTGCGCCGGAACTCGGGCTCGGCGACCGCGAGCACGGCCAAGCGCCCGCTCGCGGCGCCCGCCGCAAAGCTGGGACTTCTGCGTCGCCACACAGATGTCAACCCCTCTGCGGATCGGCGCGCCCTCCCGATCGGCCGGTCCGCCGCCTGAAGCACGGCGCCCACGGGGTCGCCATCCGCGCGCGTCCATCGCGATCGGTCGCGTACCCTGCCGGATTGAGATGAGCACCTGCGTGGTCACTGGGGGAGCGGGATTCCTGGGCTCCCATCTCTCCGATCGGCTGCTGGCCAAGGGCCACAGCGTGATCTGCATCGACAACCTCGACACCGGGTCGCTGCAGAACATCGAGCACATCGACGACGAGCGCTTTCGGTTCCTGAACCAGGACCTGACCGAGCCCGTCTTTCTCGACGAGGAGGTCGACTTCGTCTACCACCTCGCCTCGCCGGCGAGCCCGATCGACTACGCGCGGCTCCCCCTTCACACTCTCAAGGTGGGCTCCTACGGAACCCACCACATGCTCGGCCTCGCGAAGTTCAAGCGTGCGCGCTTCCTACTGGCCTCCACGTCGGAGGTCTACGGGGATCCGCAGATCCACCCTCAGCCGGAGAGCTACTGGGGCCACGTCAACCCGATCGGACCGCGCGGGGTCTACGACGAGGCGAAGCGCTACGCCGAGGCGCTGACGATGGCCTACCACCGCCAGCAGGGGCTCAATACCTGCATCGCCAGGATCCACAACAGCTACGGCCCTCGAATGAGGCCGCACGACGGTCGCGCGATCCCCACCTTCCTGCGCCAGGCGCTGCAGGACAAGCCCGTCACCGTCTTCGGCGAAGGCAGCCAGACGCGTAGCTTCTGCTACGTCGACGACCTCATCAGCGGCCTGGTATCGCTCGCCGAATCGGACTTTCACCTGCCGGTGAACCTCGGCAACCCCGACGAGATGGCGCTCATCGACCTGGCGAGGACCGTGATCGAGGTGACCGAATCGCGATCGGAGATCGTCTTCGAGGCGCTGCCGGTCGACGACCCCACGGTCCGCCAGCCGGACATCGCCCGAGCGCGTCAGGTACTTGGCTGGGAGCCGGAGGTCGAGCTTCGCGACGGCCTCCAGCGGACGATCGAGCAGGCCGGCGTCGAGCGGCTCGTCGGCGCCACGGATTGAGTGCTGAGCGAGCGGCGCGGCTGCGGATCGCGCACCTGACGGCGACCTTTCCTCCGTACCCCGGCGGCGCCGGGAACACCGCCTACCGGTTCGCCAAGGGTCAGGCCGAGCGCGGCCACCACGTCGAGGTCTTCACCGCGCCGGCGGAGGGCGAGGCCCCCGACTCCGGCGAAGCGGTGGTCCACCGGATCAAGCCGGTGTTCGCGATCGGGAACGCGCCGCTCATCCCGAGCCTGGCGGGCATCGACGGGTTCGACGTCGTGCACTTGCACTACCCATTCATCTTCGGCTCCGAGCTCACGCTCCTCGGCCGGCTGGCTCGTCGCAGGCGGCGGCAGGCGCTGCTCATCCACTACAAGAACCGCCTGGTCGCGAAGGGGCCGCGCCAGGTCCCGTTCGAGGCCTACGAGCACACCGTCGCGCCGCTGCTGGTGAGGGCCGCCGATCGCATCTGCGTCCTCTCGCCCGACCACGCCGGATCCGTCTCCGTACCTGCGGCGGATCGCGGAGCGCGATCCCTCCAAGCTGGTCGAGATGCCGAACGGAGTCGACGCCGCCCTCTTCGCTCCGGGCCCCGACGATGCCGGAGTGAGAGCCGCGGAGGGCATCCCACGATGACGCCGTGGTCGCCGCCTTCGTCGCGACGCTCGACCGCGCCCATCACTTCAAGCGACTGGACGTCGCCCTCGAGTCGATCGCCGAGCTCGACGACGAGCGGGCCCACCTGCTCGTCGCGGGCGGCGGCGAGCTCCTCGACGACTTCCGTGCGCCAGGCGGGACGGCTCGGCATCGCCGAGCGCGTCCACTTTCTCGGCGCCGTCCCCCACTCCCGCCTGCCGGCGGTACTGCGCGCCGCGGACCTCCTGCTGCTCACCACCGAGCCTCCGGAGTCCTTCGGCATCGTCCTGATCGAGGCGATGGCGGCCGGCCTGCCGACCGTCGCCACCGAGTACCCGGGCGTGCGGGCGGTCGTCGACGAGGGCGAAACGGGCCTGATCGTGCCGCCGGGCGACGCCGACGCGGTCGCCGGGGCGATCCGCCGCCTCACCGACGCCGGCCCGTCCGGGCGCGAGGCGATGGGTGCCGCCGGTCGCGCGAAGGCCGAGCGCCTCTGGAGCTGGCCCCGGCTGCTCGACCGGATGGACGCCGCCTACGCCGAGGCGATCGCATCGAGGCGCCGGAGAACCCCGTGAACCTCCTGCTCGTCGCCTACTTCTATCCGCCGTGCCGCGACACGGGCGCCCACCGGCCCGCCGCGATGGCGAAGTGGCTGCGGCGGCTGGGCCACCGGGTGACCGTGCTGACGACGTCCGCTTACGGGACATTGGACACGGACGAGGAGGAGGGCGTGGTGCGCACGACCGACCTGCAGCGCCTGCGCGCCCGCCTGCACGGCCGCGACACGCGTCGACGCGCTGTTCGACTCCGACACCTACTCGGGACACGCCCACTTCCTGAGCAAGGTGGTGGTTCCCGAGCCCCTGATGGTGGCGTGGGCACCGTACGCGTATCTCAAGGCCCTGCGACTGAACGCCCGCGAGCGCTTCGACTGCGTGATCACGAGCTCGCCGCCGGAATCCGTGCACTTCGTCGGCCGCGCGCTCCGGCGGCGCGGCGTGCCGTGGGTGGCCGATCTTCGCGACGGCTGGACCTTCGAGCCGATCCGGCCCGGGTTCCCGACGGGCCTCCAGCGACGCTACGACGAGCGCCTCGAGCGCCGCTGGCTGGGCGATGCCGACGCCGTCGTCGCCGTTAGCCGGCCCGCCGCCGACGATCTCCGCGACCGGCTGGGCCTGGACCCGAAGCTGATCCCGAACGGCTGGGACCCGGACCTCGCCGACCGAGCCCGCCCCGACCGACGCGGCGGATCGCCTGCTCGACACCGAACGGACCTCGCTCGTCTACACCGGGCGCTTCGGGAGCTACGGCCGCGACCCGGCCGGGCTGATCGAGGCCCTGCGCATGCTCGCGACCGAGCACCCGGACGCGGCGGCCAAGCTGGAGCTCGTGATCGCCGGGCCGCTGACCGACGAGGAGGCCGCGCTCATGCGGACCGACGTCTCCCCCGCGCGAATCGTCGTCGCGGGCACCCTAGAGCGAACCGACGCGCTGGCTCTTCAGCGGGCCGCCGACGCGCTGCTCCTCCTCGCCTCGTCCCGCCGCACCCAGCTCCTGAACTTCAAGGTCTTCGAGTACCTGGCCGCCGGGCCCCCGATCCTCGCCCTCGCCGCCGGAACGGAGGCCGGGCGGGTCGTCGCCGAGGCGGGCGGCGAGGCGGTTCCGGCGGACGACCCGCAGGCGATCGTCGAGGCGCTGCGGCGCCTGGTGGCCGGCGACGTTCCTCCGCCTGACCCAGACGCGCGCGAGCGCTACTCGTATCCCGGCGGTCGCCGAGCGCATGGCGGCGGTGGCGCAAGGAGCGATCTCGCGGTCCGTGTAACACTCGAGGCATGGCTTCCGTTCTCATCTGCGCGGACACGATCCGCTCGCCCGAGATGCGCCATGAGATCCCGGCCGAGATCATGGACCCCTTCCTCTACGCCGAGGTCGACGGCCACCGTTACGCGGTCGTCAGCAAGCTCGAGGTGCAGTCGGTAGCCGAGAAGGCTCCGGACGTCGAGGTGATCCTGCCCGAGCAGCTCGGCTGGGACGAGCTCGTCGAGCGGCACCCCGACTGGGAGGAGGCCAGCCAGGAGTTGGTCGTGAGGGCGTGCAGGCGAATGGGCATCACGGAGGCCGTCGCGCCCGCGACCTTCCCGCTGGAGCTGGGGGACCGCCTCCGCGACGCGGGGGTCGAGCTGACCGCGGACCACAGGCTGTTCGAGGCTCGCCGCCGCGCCAAGAACGCGGACGAGCTCGCCGGCATCGCCCGCGCCCAGCGCGCCGCCGAGGCCGCCATGAGCGCCGCCGCCGCGCTCCTGCGCGACGCGGAGCCGGCGAATGGTCAGGTGCTCGCAGAGGGCGAGCCGGTCACGAGCGAGCGACTGAAGGCGGCGATCGACGACGCGCTCAGGGCCTATCCGGTCACCTGCGAGGAGCCGATCGTCGCGTGCGGGCCGCAGGCGGCCCTCGGGCACGACCGCGGATCCGGGCCGGTTGCCCCCGGCGTGGCCGTCGTGATCGACCTCTGGCCCCAGGACACAGAGAGCGCCTGCTTCGCCGACATGACGCGCACGTTCGTCGTCGGCGAGCCTCCCGCCGAGATCCACGAATGGCATGGCCTCTGCCGGGAGGCGCTCGACCGCGCCGTCGCGGCCATCCGGCCCGGCGTCACCGGCAGAGAGGTGTTCGAGGTCGTCTGCGACTACTTCGCCGAGCACGGCCAGCCGACGCAGCTGTCCAAGGCCGCCGGCGAGACCCTCGAGGAGGGGTTCTTCCACTCGCTCGGACACGGCGTCGGCCTCGAGGTCCACGAGTCGCCGAGCCTGGGCCGCACGCGCGGCGAGGAGCTGGTCGCCGGCGACGTCCTGGCCGTGGAGCCCGGCCTCTACCGGCCGGACATCGGCGGCGTCAGGCTCGAGGACCTCGTGCTGGTGACCGACGCGGGCGCGGAGACCCTCACCCGCTACGCCTACGACCTGGAGCCGTAGCCCGAACCTATCCTGTCCCTGTGGCGACCCGTCCGACCGAGAAGCCGAAGCCGTCCGAGCCCGAGCAGGAGAAGCGATCCGAGCAGCAGGCCGAGGCGGTTGCCGACGACCTCCATCGCTACATCGCCCCGGTCGTCGGCCCCGACGACGAGCGGCGCTTCACCGATTCCGGCATCGAGGTCGACCGCCTGTACGAGCACGACGACGTGGGCCCGGGCCTCGAGGAGCGGCTTGGCGAGCCGGGCGAATATCCCTTCACGCGCGGCATTCACCCGGGCATGTACCGCGACCGCCTGTGGACCATGCGCCAGTACGCGGGCTTCGCGAGCCCCGAGGACACGAACGAGCGCTACCGCTACCTGATCGAGCACGGATCGACCGGGCTGTCGATGGCCTTCGACCTGCCCACCCAGCTCGGGCGCGACTCCGACGACCCGCTGTGCCAGGGCGAGGTCGGGCGCACCGGCGTCCCCATCGACACGATCGAGGACATGCGGATCTGCTTCGATCAGATCCCGCTCGATCAGGTCTCGACCTCGATGACCATCAACGCCCCCGCGGCGATCCTGCTGCTGCTCTACGAGCTCGTCGGCGAGGAGCAGAACGTCGAGGCGGAGAAGCTACGCGGCACCGTCCAGAACGACGTGCTCAAGGAGTACGTGGCGCGCGGCAACTACATCTATCCGCCCGAGGCCACGATGCGCCTGACGACGGACATCTTCGAGTACTGCCGCGAGCACGTGCCGAAGTGGAACACGATCTCGATCTCCGGCTACCACATCCGCGAGAAGGGCTGCTCGGCCGTCCAGGAGGTCGCGTTCACGATGGCCAACGCGATCGCCTACGTCGGGGCCGCGCTCGACCGGGGGCTCGCGCTCGACGACTTCGCGCCGCGCCTCGCCTTCTTCTTCAACTGCCACAACAACGTCTTCCAGGAGATCGCGAAGTTCCGGGCCGCGCGGCGGATGTGGGCCAAGATCATGCGCGAGCGATTCGGCTCCACCGACCCGCGCTCGCAGACGATCCGCTTCCACACCCAGACCGGCGGCGTGACGCTCCAGGCGCAGCAGCCCGAGGTCAACATCATCCGCGTCGCGCTGCAGGGCTTCGCCGCGGTCACCGGCGGCACGCAGTCGCTCCACACCAACGGCTTCGACGAGGCGCTCGCGCTTCCGACCGAGCGCTCGGCGCGCATCGCGCTCCGCACGCAGCAGGTCCTCGCCTACGAGTCGGGCGCCGCCGACACCGTGGACCCGTTCGCCGGCTCCTACTTCATCGAGTCGCTCACCGACGAGATCGAGAAGCGCGCATGGGAGCTGATCGACAAGGTGGAGCAGCTCGGCGGCTCGGTGCAGGCGCTCGAGTTCATCCAGCGCGAGATCGAGGAGTCCGCCGCCTCCTACCACGAGCGCTACCGCACCGGCCAGGACATCGTCGTCGGCGTCAACAAGTTCGTGACCGACGAGATCGACGACGTCGAGATCCTGCGGGTGGACCCGGAGTCCGAGCGCCGCCAGCTGGAGCGCCTGTCGCGGTTCAAGGAGAGCCGTG
This sequence comes from uncultured Actinomycetes bacterium, assembly GCA_963829735.1. Classification (GTDB taxonomy): domain Bacteria; phylum Actinomycetota; class Thermoleophilia; order Solirubrobacterales; family 70-9; genus AC-56. The sequence goes on along the minus strand of CAWHJT010000014.1, from coordinate 475,198 downwards.
ACGCCGCCGCGGTCGAGTCCCGGCTCGGCGACCTGAGGGAGGTCGCGGCCGCCGACGGGAACCTGCTCTACCCGATCAAGGACGCCCTGCGCGACGGTGCGTCGATCGGCGAGGTTTGCGGCGCGATGCGGGACGTGTTCGGCGAGTACAGGGGAGGTGCGTTCTTCTGAGGGCAAACGAGGCGCTCGAGTTCGACGACCGGGAGCTCGAGTCCAAGCTCGTCTGGATCTGGGGATCGCCGCGCACCGGCAGCACCTGGCTCGTCGAGATGCTCTGCCATCCGCTGAAGCTGGACCCCGGCTCGGATGTCGGCTTCCGGTGGCGCGAAGGATGGACGGGCGACGCGCCCGCGCTGCCGGTCGACGAGTTCAGGATGGCCTCCCATCTCGTCGCGGCCAGCGGAGTCGCGACCTTGGACAACGGGGCGGTCATCCCCGACTCTCTCAATTTCTTCTTTCGCGACTTCTCCAGCTACTCGTTCTCCGCCGCGTACGAGGACGTGTGGCGACCGGAGGCCAGGCGGTTCACGCTCGTCCGCCTCCATGCCGTGGTCCAGCGGGCGCGCGCCGCGGGCTTGCGGGTTCCCGCGGACCTTCCCGTGCTGGCGATCAAGGAGGTGAACAGCTCGCATGGGGCCGATCTGGTCATGTCGCTCTTCCCCCGCTCGAAGATGATCTTTCTCGTGCGCGACGGGCGCGACGTCCTCGACTCGCTGCTGGATGCCAACAGTCCGGGGGGCTGGCTGATGACCGGAGCGGCCGGTGGGTTCCGGGGCGAGGAGCAGCGACGCGAGTTCGTGCGCGAGAGCGCACTCGACTGGGTGGCGCGCACGAATGTGTCCATGCGCGCGTACGACTCCCACGATCCCGAGCGTCGGCGCCGCGTCCGGTACGAGGACCTGCTCGAGAACACGGAGCGCTGTCTGGGCGATCTCACCGGCTGGCTGGGCCTGCCCGGTGGGCAGCGCCGGATCGAGAACGTCGTCAAGGCGCATTCGTTCGCGCGCGTTCCGGCCGAACGCAAGGGCCCGGGAAAGATCCGGCGCTCAGCGACGCCGGGGCGCTGGAGGGAGGGCCTGAGCCTCGAGGAGCAGGAGATCTCGCAGGAGATCATGGGGACCCGTCTCCTGGAGCTCGGGTACGAGCGGTGACGTCCTCGCGGTCTCGGCGCTCCCGCGCGGCCGCCGGCCTCCCGTTCGACGACTCCGAGCTCGAGTCGAAGCTGGTCTGGATCTGGGGCTCGCCGCGGACGGGAAGCACGTGGCTGCTCGAGATGCTGTGCCACCCGCTCAAGGCGAGCGCCCGCACCGACGTGGGCTTCGGGTGGCGCGAGGGGTGGAGCGGCGCGGCGCCCGCGCTGCCGGTGGACGAGTTCATGATCGGCTCGCACCTCGTGGCGATGAACGGCGTCGCGGAGGCAGATGACGGCAGCCTCATCCCCGATTCGCTCAACTACTTCTTCCGCTCCCTGCCGAGCTACGCCTTCTCGGGCGCGTACGAGGACGTTTGGCGACCCGAGGTGCGGCGTCTGATCCTGGTTCGCCTGTTCGCCGTGATCGAGCGGGCGCGGGAGGCCGGATTGGCCTTTCCCGCCGACCTGCCGGATCTGGTGATCAAGGAGGTCAACGGCTCGCATGGCGCGGACCTGGTGATGTCGCTGTTTCCGCGTTCGAAGCTGATCTTCCTGGTGCGGGACGGGCGCGACGTCCTCGACTCGCTGCTCGACGCCGGGAGCCCCAAGGGGTGGATGAAGACGCGAGAGTCCGCGAAGGGAGCATTCGAGACCGACGAGGAGCGGCGACAGTTCGTACGCGACAGCGCGCTCACCTGGGTGGCTCGGACCAACGTGTGCATCCGGGCCTACGAGAATCACGATCCGGAGCTCCGCCGGCAGATTCGTTACGAGGACCTCTTGGCCGACACCGAGGGCGCACTACAGGAGCTCGCGAGCTGGCTCGGGCTTCCAGCGGGACCGCGCCGGATTAAGAACATCGTCAAGTCCCACTCGTTCGAGGCCATTCCGGAGCAGAGCAAAGGCCCCGGAAGGTTCCGCCGCTCGGCGAGCCCGGGAGCCTGGCGTGAGGGCTTGCGTCTCGAGGACAAGCACGTGGCCCGGGAGATCATGGGCGACCGCCTCGTTGAGCTGGGGTATGAGCCATGAGGACGGCCTCCGACCGGGGATATTCCGCGACCGCGGGCCTCCCCTTCGACGACTCCGAGCTCGAGTCGAAGCTGGTCTGGATCTGGGGCTCGCCGCGGACGGGAAGCACGTGGCTGCTCGAGATGCTGTGTTACCCGCTCGAGGCCAAGCGCGATGAGCCGCTCGGGTTCTCTTGGCCGCCGGATTGGGACGGCACGGTTCCGGCGCTGGCCATCGATGAGTTCCAGATCTCGGCGCACTTGGCGCCCCATCACGGAGAGATCATCGACGTCTTCGACGTCCCCTATCCGGCAACTCTGAACAGCCTGTTCCAGCGACGCTCGAGCTACGCCTTCTCGGGGGAGTTCGAGGACGTGTGGCGCCCGGAGGCTCGGCGGTTCACGCTGGTCCGCCTCTACGCAGTGATCGAGCGGGCGCGGAAGGCAGGGCTCGCCTTGCCGCCCGATCTGCCGCTGCTCGTGATCAAGGAGGTCAACGGGTCCCACGCCGCCAACCTCGTGATGTCCTTGTTTCCCCGGTCGCGCATGATCCTCATGATCCGCGACGGGCGCGACATCCTCGACTCCCTGATCGACGCGAACAGCTCCGGCGGCTGGCTCACCCGCACCGGGCTCGGCAGGGGCGGATTCGAGAGCGCCAGCGAGCGGCTCGAATGGGTCCGAGAGAGCTGCCGGACATGGGCTGCCCGGATCAACGTCTGCGTCGACGCGTACGAGCGTCACGACCCGGACCTGCGACTGCGAGTCCGCTATGAGGACCTCCTGGCGGAGACGCCGACGGTACTGGGCGACGTCGCGGCGTGGCTCGGGCTCTCACACGACCCGGCAAGAATCGGCGAGATCGCCGACCATCACGCGTTCGAGGCGGTGCCCGACCAAAAGAAGGGGCCCGGGAAGCGCCGTCGGGCCGCGACGCCGGGTCGGTGGCGCGAATCGCTCACGCCGCGCGAACAGGAGATCGCGCGGGAGATCATGGGACCACGCCTCGCGGAGCTGGGATACGAAGTGTGAGCAGCGGCCGTCTCCGTAGAATGCCCCCGCTCGTGCACGGGCCAGCGACACCACTACGCAACCATTGAGCGCCTCTCGCGCCTCCGATCGCACCGTCGGGCTCATCGTCCTTGCGGGGGCTATGGTCCTGGCACTCGCGGCCCTGCTGTGGTTCGGGCGCGATCAGACCATCCGGGGCGACAACCTCGAGTACGCGACGCGGCTGGCAACCCAGGGGCTCGGGCACCCGCTCCTTCACACGCCGCCCAACAAGTACCTGATCGCCGCGCCCCTGCTCGTGTACCGGGTGATGTTCAGCGTCTTCGGGCTCGGCAACTACTTCCCGTACCGCTTCCTCGTAATCGTGCTGGTGCTGATCTCCGGGGGCCTGTTCTTCGCCCTCGTGCGAAAGCAGGTGGGGTACCTCCTGGCCCTTCCCCCGACCATCCTCCTGCTCTTCTTCGGCTCCGGCTGGGAAGAGGTCCTGACAGCGATCAGGCTCCCCTCGCTGATCGCGATCGCGAGCGGCCTCGGGGCGCTGCTGGCATTGGAGCGGCGAGAGCTCGCCTGGGACGTGGTAGCCGCGGTGCTCCTGTGCATCGCGGTCGCCTCCCATCCGACGGGGGTGGCCTTCACTGCCGCGGCCGCCGTGGTAGTCGTGCTCTCCCCGATGCCCCGGCGCTGGCGAAGCGCATGGGTGTTCCTCATTCCCGTTGCGCTGTTCGCACTCTGGTACTTCATCTGGCGCACCACGACCCCGCAGGTGTTCCCGAACACCGCCTCGGATGTGTTTCTGTTCGTCCGCGAGTCGTGGGTAATGCTCACCGCGACCGTCACAGGCCTCTCGGGCGTGCTGCCCATTCCGGTCTACCGGCAGCCGATCGCGGAAATCGCCGGCGCCCTCCTCTTCGCTCTCCTCGTGGCGGTGACCGCCGTGCGCTTCCGGCGGTTGCCCCCGCTCTACTGGGCCGCTCTCTTGGGACTCGCCTTCCTCCTTGTTTCGACGAGGCTCTCCGTGGGCGGATTCCTGCGTCGTCCGGACGAGGTCCGGTACCTGTACCCGGAGACGATCCTGTTCCTCCTGATCTTCGCCGGGCTCGTGGCCGGCGCGAGGCTGCCGCGGTGGGTTCAGGGGGCCGTAGCGGTGGTGCTTCTCCTCGGCCTGGTCGCGAACTTCGAGATGCTGCGAAACGGGGGCGCCATCAGCCGTGCCAAGTCCCAAGTGACGACCGGCCAACTCAGCGCCTACAGGATCGCCGGGCATGACGTGAACCCCGGTTACCGGCCGACACCGCTCGATACCCCGGCAGGGCTAGACCTGGCGGGGATGGCGCGCTTCGGATCGCCCGCGCTCACGCCACCGGAGCTCCTTCGGGCGTCCGCGCTGACCCGCACCTCCGCCGATCGGGCACTCGCCGGATCGCTGGGGATCCGCCCGCAGTCCACCTCCGAGCGGCCGAGCCGAGGTGGTCCCGCACCCGACGTCGTCGACGCGGCCGCCGGGCGCGCCACGCCCAATCACGGCTGCGTGGATCTTTCTCCTGCGGGGTCCGGGGGCTCGCTGGTGGTCCAGCTCTCGGTCCCGCCCAAGGGAGTCCAACTCTCCTCGTCCGATATGTCCCAGGTGCATCTGCTCCTCGGCCGGTTCGCTCCTCCGACGGTCGCGTTGCCGAGCGTCAAGGGTCGTTCCGCGATCCTGAAGACACCACTCGGCGGTTCAAGCGTCCCGTGGAAGCTTCGGGTCGCATCGGACCGCCCGGCGTCGGTGTGCGGGCTGGCGGGTCAGCCCTGAGCGTCGGCCCGCCGTAGATATCCCCCCGGGCTCGCGGTGAGCAGGAACTTTCCCCCTCGATGAGTCGACCTCGAACGACTGGGGGCTCGACCCTCGGTGGGCGCCGTTTCGCGCCTACATCGGATGCTGGTCGGGTTCGAGCCGGGCCCCGTCGAGTGCGAGCGCCTGAACCGCGAGGCGGCCTCGCAGGACCCGCCGGTCCGCTACCTCCCCTATGCGCTGGCGAGGGGGAGGTCACGTTCTATGAGGCCAACTGTTCGCACGCCTCGAGCCTCTACCCGCCGAACGACGAGTCCCTGCGGGCGTTCCCTTCGCATCGCAGCTGTTGGGGGCCAAGGGCGAGCGGCGGATCCGGAGGGCAGCTCGCCCAGGCCAATGCCGAGCGAGCCGAACTCGAAAATCTACCCCTGAGCAGGCCAAATGCCCTCATCCGGCTGTCCAGGCGGGTCTCGAGGCGCCTCGGCCCGGAGCGGCGCCGGGCGCTGGCCGACGCACTGCAGTCTGGAGACGCGACGGCCTGGCAGCACTCCCATTCTTCTAAGGGCGGTGCCTGCAACGGCCTGGTCGCGGGGAGGAGTCGCCACCGGATGGCAGAACCCCGGCGCGATGGAATCAAAAGCGAAGCGAACGCTCGTGAAGTCCCCGCCCGAGCTGTGGGAGCTGGCGGACGACGTGGCACGCATGGAGGCCTGGATGGCGGGGGTCGTGGGCACAGCGGAGCCGGTTTCCGTCCAGGTCACCGACCGGGAGCCGGAACGGGTGCTCGCGTGGTCCACGCTGGGCAACGGCTCCGGCAGCGGGCGGATCGCGCTCGAGCTGGCCGAGAAGGGCTTCGGTACCTCGGTCTCGATCACCGCCGAGCACTCGCGGCCGGATCCGCGCGGCGCGGACGCTGCATTGGAGCAGCTCCTCGATGAGCTGGGATCCCCAGAGCGGCGCCCCTTCGAGCGCGGCTGACCTCGCGGGGGGCGGCGCCGAGGCGGACCCGGCGGAGCTCGCGCGGGCGCGAGGCGCGACCCTGCTCGACGCCCTCGAGGACCACCGCCCCGGCTCCCGGAAGCACGCCGAGGCGACGGCCTCCTACGCCTTCGCGGCGGCCGTCGAGCTCGCGTTCGAACGCGAGCACGCCGAGGCCGTGCGCGAGACGGCCCGCCTCCACGAGGTGGGGATGATCTATGTGCCGACCGCCGTCCTGGCGGCGGCGCCTGAGGATCGGAGCGCAGAGGGGAGGGCCCTAATCGACGCCCACCCGGGATACGGAGCGGAACTGGCCCTCGGAGCCGGCGTTCCGCCGCTGATCTGCGAATGGATCGGGGCCACGGCCGAGCGCTTCGACGGCCGAGGCCCCGGTGGGCTCGCCGGGGAGCGGATCCCGCTCGAGGCGCGGATCGTCCGCGTTGCATGTGCCTGCGATTTGGCACTGACCGCTCCCGAGGCAGGGGGAGGCCCCGCCCAGCATCGCGCCGCCGCCTTCGAGGTGCTTCGCGCCGCAGGAGGCCGTGAGCTCGACCCGCGAGTGGTCGAGGCCCTCGCCGGAATGCTGGACCGTGTGACCCGCGCTGGTTAGCGGGCGCTCTTCTGCTATCTCGAACTCGTCAACTGCGCCACAGTGGAGCCCTCCGAGGTACAGGTCGTTTACGGTCCGTAGGGCCGGATGTCTCATCGCCAATCGGTCCGGGCACTGGACCACGGCTCTCACAACGGCGGCGAGACCACTGACCCGCCCGGGTCCGTTCCCGCCAGGGGCGGAAACGACACGGGAACGACCCACGAGCTGATCGTCGACGTCGAGGCCTGAAGCTCCTGGCCGCGGGTCGCCACGCTTGACGCAGCCCCTTGAAACCCCTAGCGTCGGAGTCATCAGGGGGGTCGAGGGGCTCCCCGCGCACATACCGGGGGGTTTGTATGGGAAGGCGCCTGAAGACGCCATCGCCGGCGATGGTGGTCGCCTTGATTGCCCTGTTCGTGTCGATTGGAGGGGTCGGTTACGCGGCCTCGAAGATCGACACGAACGACATCAAGAACAAGGCCGTGACCAAGCCGAAGATCGACAAGCAGGCGGTCGTCACGAACCGGATCGCCGACCAGGCGGTGAAGACGAAGAAGCTCAAGGACTCGGCGGTCAAAACCGAGAAGCTCGGCGACCAGTCGGTGACGACCGGCAAGATCGCCGACCAGGCGGTGCAGTTCACAAACATCCAGGACCTCGCGATCGGTACCGACAAGTTGTCGACCGGGGCCGTCACATCCGAGAAGATCGGGAACGGAGCGGTGACCTCATCAGAGCTCGGAGTCATCACCCGCCGAAGCGCGGACGTCACAATTCCGAACAACGCGAGCAGACTCGCCGTCGCACCCTGTGAGGCGGGAGAGACCGCGATCAGTGGAGGCGACCTGTGGCCCGGCGCCGGGGACGCCACCAGCGACGGATTGCGCACCGTTCACAGCTTCCCGATCGATGGCGCCACCGAGTGGCGAGCCCGGGGCTTCAACACGAGCGGCGTTGCGCAGACGTTCAGGGCGTTCGCGCTTTGCCTCGAGCAATGAGCGCAGCGCGTTCAGCGCACCGCTGACTCCTCGGAAGCAGCGAACGCGTTCATTGAGCGCCCCACGAGGTGAGAATGAGCCGACCATGCGAAACGGGGCCCTCGGGGCCCCGTTTCGCGGAGGCACGCGCCATGGCTCCATGGCAAGACGCATGAAGGCGCCGTCGCGGGCCCCGATCGTCGCGCTGATCCCCCGCGCACGCGGTCGGCCATAGAATCGCGCCTCGCCGTGCGCGAGAAGTTCCCGGAGACACACGAAGAGAAGCTCGCCTACCTGCGCGAGCTGCGCGACCAGGCGGTCCACTCGGCCTCCGAGGAGGCGGTCGCCAAGCAGCACGACAAGGGCAAGCTGACCGCCCGCGAGCGGGTCGAGAAGCTGCTCGACCCCGGCTCGTTCGAGGAGCTCGACACCTTCGTCCGGCACCGCACCTACGAGTTCGACATGCAGAAGCGCCGGCCCTACGGCGACGCGGTGGTCACCGGCTGGGGGACGATCGACGGCCGTCCGGTCGCCGTGTTCTCTCAGGACTTCACGGTCTTCGGCGGCTCGCTCGGCGAGGTGATGGGCGAGAAGATGGTGAAGGTCATGGACCTGGCGGCCAAGATCGGCTGCCCGGTGATCGGCTTGAACGACTCGGGCGGGGCGCGGATCCAGGAGGGGGTGGTCTCCCTCGGCGCCTACGGCGACGTCTTCGTCCGCAACGTCCAGTGCTCGGGCGTGATCCCGCAGCTCAGCGTGATCATGGGCCCCTGCGCCGGCGGCGCCGTCTACTCCCCCGCCATGACCGACTTCATCTTCATGGTCAAGGAGACCTCCCACATGTTCATCACCGGCCCCGACGTGATCAAGACGGTCACGGGCGAGGAGGTCGGGATGGAGGACCTCGGCGGAGCCATGTCGCACAACACCAAGTCGGGGGTCGCGCACTTCGCGGCCGAGAACGAGGAGCAGTGCCTCGAGGACGTGCGCTACCTGATGTCCTTCCTGCCGCTGAACAACCTGGAGATGCCGCCGCGGGTCGAGCCCTACGACGACCCGGACCGGATGGACGAGGCGCTCGACACGATCGTCCCCGACGACCCCTCGAAGCCGTACGACATGCGCGAGGTGATCTCACTGATCGTGGACGACGGCGACTTCTTCGAGGTCCACCAGCACTACGCGCAGAACATCGTGGTCGGGCTCTCGCGCCTCGACGGCTATCCGGTCGGCATCGTCGGCAACCAGCCGCGCCACCTGGCCGGCGTGCTCGACATCGACTCCTCCGTGAAGGGCGCTCGGTTCGTCCGCTTCTGCGACGCCTTCAACATCCCGCTGATCACGCTTCACCGACGTTCCCGGCTTCCTCCCGGGCACCTCCCAGGAGTGGGGCGGCATCATCCGCCACGGCGCGAAGCTCCTCTACGCGTTCACCGAGGCGACTGTGCCGAAGCTCACGGTCGTGACGCGCAAGGCCTACGGCGGCGCCTACGACGTCATGGCCTCCAAGCACATGCTGGCCGACTTCAACTTCGCCTGGCCGACCTCCGAGGTCGCCGTGATGGGCCCGGAGGGCGCGGTCAACATCATCTTCCGGCGCGACATCCAGACGTCGCCGACGCCGGAGGAGCGGCGCGAGAAGCTGATCACCGACTACAAGGCGCGCTTCGCGAACCCGTACTCGGCGGCGGAGCGCGGCTACATCGACGACGTCATCGTCCCTCACGAGACCCGCCCGAAGCTGATCCGCGCCCTGCGCACGCTGCAGACGAAGCGGGTCGAGCAGCCGAAGCGCAAGCACGGGAACATCCCGCTGTAGCGTCATGCGACTGGGCGACCGAGCGCTCGAGAGTCGCCACGCCGCCTGGGTCGCGCTCGGGCTCGCCGTGGTGGCCGCAGCGATCTTCCTCGGCTACGAGTCGCGTGGCGAGACCCTCGGAGGTGACGAGTGGGATTACGCCATCCGCCTCAGCTCGCAGCCGCTCGGCCACGCCCTCTTTCAGCCGCCGCCGAACAAGTACCTCATCGTGGTTCCGCTGCTGCTCTACAAGGGGCTGTTCGAGATCTTCGGAATCGGGTCCTACGCGCCCTACCGAGTCGTGGGGATCGGGCTCGTGATCCTTTGCGCGGGCCTGTTCTTCCTCATCGCCCGGCGCCGGGTTGGCGATCTCCTCGCGGCGCCGCCCACGATCCTGCTGCTCTTCTTCGGCTCAGCATCGGAGGTCGTCGTGACCTCGCTCCGCATCCCCAGTCAGATCGCTGTCGCCACCGGATTGGGGATGCTTTTGGCTCTGGATCAAAGGACGTTGCGCGCGGACGTCGTCGCTTGCCTGTTGCTCGCGGTTGCGCTCACATCACACCCCGAGAGCGCGGCTTTCGCCGCCGCCGCCATCGTGCTCATCATCTTCAGACCGTCACCGGAACGCTGGCGGCGGTCTTGGGTGTTCCTGGCTCCGATTGCCCTGATCGGAATCCTGTCGGCGCTCCAGACGAACTCAGGGGGAACGAGCCCGGCATTCGATCGGATCGACCATCTTCCAGCGTTCGTCGCCCAATCGTTCGTTGCGATCACCGCGGCGATCACCGGCGTTTCCGGCGTGATCGATGGGCCCGCGTTCCACGACGCGCTCGGCTGGATCGGCGCGGGAATCCTGATCGTCGTCGTGGCCCTGGCATTGAGCCGCCGATCAGCGCCGCTCGCACCCATGTTCTGGGCCCTTGCTGCCGCGCTGCTCACACTGCTCGTCACCACCGGTCTGGCCCCTGTGAGCTACGAGCGGACGCCCGGGACGCCGCGCTACCTGTACCCGGAGGCGGTCCTGCTTCTCCTCCTGCTGGCCGAGGTAGCGCGGCCGACACGATTCCCCCGCACCGCGGCCTGGATCGCCACGGCCGTCATCACAGCCGCTCTCATCGCCAATTTCCAGGACGTTCGAAGCAGCGCGAATCACCTGCGAGTCTCGTCCACGCAGGTGAAGGCGGAACTCGGGGCGATCGACATCGCGCGCCGGAACGTAGATCCCAACTTCGTGGTATTCACACCCCAGATTCAACAAGTCTTCGGCATCGCACCCAGAGCTCCCGCCACACCACTGGGGACCGGCGGAGTCGGCTCGTTGATGCGCTCGAGCGAGTACCTCCGCATCGCGCAGGATTTCGGATCTCCGGCCTACTCGCCTCAGGAACTCGCAACCCTCCGCGCGATCCCGCCACGCCAAGCTGCTGACGCCGGCCTCGTCGCCGGCACCCGGCTGCATTTGGAACCCGCACCAGCGCGCCGGCCGGGGCAAGGACCACGCCCGCAGGCAAAGGCTGTCCCGGCTGGGAGCGCCAAGGCGAGCGGATCCTGCCTCACTCTAAACCCCGAGTCCGGAGTCGCTCGGGCAGCGATTTCCCTTCCGCCGGGCGGTGCGTGGCTTAGCGACGTAGGAAGCCAGCAGGCGCTTGCCCTCAGTCGGTTCGCTCCCGTGCGGGCAGCCCCGCTCAAGGCGCCCGCCGCCTCCGGGGCCGCCTACCTCAGGATCCCGCGGGACCGGTCCGCAATCCCCTGGACTCTGTGGGTCAGCTCGCCGCGCCCGGTCTCGGTCTGCGGCCTTCCACGTGGCGGCACCTGATCCCCAAGAGGTCCGCCTCGCGCTGACCGTGATCGCGGCGAGCGGGCCGCTTTCTAAATCGGTGTGAGCAGGCTCTGGCCGCGAGGATTCGAGCACTCCACTACGTCGAACCTCGCCCGCTCCACCGGCTTCTCGCCGCGGGTCACGAATGCGGAGTTCGTGTCCACGGAGACCTCGCTGATCAATCCCGGCACGCCGGGAATGGCGAGCAGGAGCTCGAAGATCAGGCGAGTCAGCGGCGTTTCGTCGGGATACAACCCGGCGGGATCCTCCGCGTCGACCGCGCTATGCGCCCACGGCCAGTCCTCGATCACGTACACCCCCCCGGCGCGGAGGCGCGGAAAGAGCTCGTTGAACGAGGCCCGCGTGGGTCCGTAGCGATGCGAGCAGTCGTCGACCACGAGGTCGATCGCCTGGCCGTCGAACGCCTCGTCCGCGATGTCCGCGATCCGCCCGTCATCGGCTTGATCCACACCCCCGTAGGTCCGAACCGCGTCGCCGAGTCGCCGCTCGGCGACGTACTCGTCGAGCCGGCCGTACCCCCTCTGCTCCTTGTCGATGGCCACCAGTCGCTGCGGGCGCGCGACCTCCGCGAACAGCGCCGTGCTCCCACCCTGGTAGATCCCGAGCTCGACGATCCGCTGAGGTTTCAGTCGATCTAGGAGCTCCACGTATCGGTCCACCCTCCACCGCGGCTTGGCCACGAAGAAATCGCCGGCCTGAGACGCTCTGCGGGCGATCGCCGTGAACTCGGACGCACTCGCGGCTTCGGGGATCACGTGGAAGGTCGTGTCACCAAGCACGAAGCGCTCGTCGTCCAGCCACGTCAACATGCGGGCGATCGTACTGGTGTCGTATCTGCGAGCGATTCGGGTAGGAGGTGATCGATGCCGGAGCGGATCAACGGCGGGCAGGCGGTGGTGGTGTTGAGTGCGATCGCCCTCATTGCCAGCCTCTTCCTGCACTGGTACGAGCCCAACCGCAGCGCTTGGACCGTGTTCGAGGCCTGGGACGTGGTGCTCGCGGCGATCGGCGTCGCTTCGATCCTCGCGGTGATCCCGGTGCGCCGCCGGGACGTGCCCGCGGAGCACCTGGTGCCCGAGCGGTGGTTGCCATTCCTTGCCGGCGCGGCGTTGGTGATCGTGGTCGTGGCACTCGTCAACCATCCTCCAGCGGCCCGGGGCGCCGGGCTCCAGGTCGGCGCTTGGATCGGCCTCGGGGCGGCCGTGGTCCTCGCTGCGGGGGCGCTCCTCGGCCGGGCGAGGATCTCCGTCGTGATCACGCTCAAGCCAAATCAGGGAACCGACCGCTCCGCCGCGCGGACTCCGGCCCCTGAGCCTCCGCCCGCACCGACCGGTCCCGAGGGCGACTTCGAGGCGGAGACGGCGACCCAGCCTCTCCCTCGCGGCAGCAGAAGCTGACGGCCGAGCTCGATGGCCCCCGAGGGCGGCACGCCGGCGCCTGGGGTGATTCTCGGCGCGCGCTATCGGCTCGAACGCCGGATCGCCAGCGGCGGCATGGCAACCATCTGGCTGGCCCATGACACCCAGCTGGAGCGCGACGTCGCGGTCAAGGTCCTCTCCGACGTGCTGGCAGAGAAGTCCGGCTACGTCGCGCGTTTCCGGCGGGAGGCCCGGGTGGCCGCGCGTCTGTCGAACCCGAGCCTCGTCGCCATGCTCGACTACTCCGACGAGAGCGAGCGCCCGTACATCGTCATGGAGTACGTGGCCGGGGGGACGCTCGCCGACCGGATCACGGCCGGCGAGACCGATGCGGTCGATCCGCGGCGCCTCGCACGCCAGCTCCTGAGCGCGCTTGCCGCCATCCACGCCGCCGGCGTGGTCCACCGGGACGTCAAGCCCTCGAACATCCTGCTCGACGGCGCAGGCAATGCGCATCTGACCGACTTCGGCATCGCCCAGCCCGAGGACGCAACGCAGCTCACGGCGACGGGTGAGGTGATCGGGACGCTCAAATACATGGCGCCCGAGGTCCTCGCCGGCGAGGCGGCCACCGAGCGCTCGGATCTCTACGCGCTCGGGGTCGTTCTCACCGAGACGCTCGCCGGAGCCTCCGTGCCCCAGCTCGAGGCACTCGTCGACCGCCTCACCGCCGCCGATCCGCACGAGCGCCCCGCGTCGGCGACCCAGGCCATGACGCTGATGGATACCTATGAGCACCGCGCGACCACCGCGACGGTGCCCATCGGCGCCGCCGCGAGCACCGACTCGCGAGTGTTCGAGGTCAACGCACGACGTGTGCTGGCCGCCCTCGTGGCGCTGGCGATCGTCGGGGGCATCGTGGCCGTCGCCCTCGCCGGCGGCGGATCCGATGGGACCACCACCGCGGGCGCGCGCGACAAGGCTTCCCCGCAGCGGACCACGCCGCGGGTGACGACCGCGACCGCCGCTCCGACCACCACCACCGCGACGGTGACGACGTCCGCTCCCGCCCCGAAGCCTGAGCCGAAGCCGAAGCCCGCGAAACCCGCGAAAGAACCCAAGCCTCCGAAAGAGCCGAAACCGCCCAAGGAGCCGCCCGGCCACGAGAAGAAGGGCTAGTGCGGCCGGTTGCGCGCCACTACAGCGAGACGACGGTGGCGCGAATCCGATCATCCCGCCACGCCTCGTAGACCGCGATCGCGATCGCGAGGTCCTGGATCGCCAGGCCGGTCGAGTCGAAGAAGGTGACCTCATCCGGCCCGTGCCGGCCCTCCGCGCGGCCGAGGATGACGTCGCCGAGCTGCGTCACGCTATCGCGGTCGACCCGACCCGCGGCGACGGCGCCGGACAGCTCGCCCCCCGCCGAGGCCTGCGGCCAGTCGTCGCAGAAGAGCCGGCAGCGCCCGAGCGCCTCCTGCTCGAGCTCCGCCTTGCCCCTGGCGTCGGCGCCCAGCGCCGCGACGTGCTGGCCGGGACGCAGGTCGGGCGCGAGGACCACGGGCTCGGTGCCCGGCGTCACCGTGACCACCACGTCCTGAGCGGCGGCTTCGGCGCGATCGCCGGCGCGCCACCCGAGCTCCGATGCGAGCGCCTCGGCGACCTCCGCGCGGAGGTCCGCGCAGACGCCGGGCCCGAAGCCGGCCGCCGCGAGGCAGCGCGCGGCCGCCGCTCCGTTCACGCCGCAGCCGATGATCCCAACCGAGCTCGCGCCGGGTGCGCCCAGCACCTGCGCCGAGAGAGCGGCGGCCGCCCCGGTCCGCAGGGCTGTGATCGAGGCGCAGTCCACGATCGCCCGCAGCTCTCCCGTCGCGGCGTCGGAGAGCAGGAGCGCTCCGGTGACCACGGGGAGGCCCCGCTGCGAGTTTCCCGGGAACGAGGTCACCCACTTGACGCTCGCGAATCCGTCCCCGCGGGCGGGCATCGCCCGGAAGTCCCCGTTGGGGGGCGCGTCGAGATAGACCTTCGAGGGCATCGCCCACTCACCGCTCGCGTGACGCTCGAACGCCGTCCGCACGCGGTCGATGGCCAGCGCCGGGCCGACGGCCGCCACGACCGCCTCGCTGTTCAGTGACCGGAACCTCCGTCACGCCGCCGAGGTTAGGGCCCTAGAGTGGGCGCCGATGTCCCGGAACGGCGAGCGCCATCCCCCCCGACCGAAGCATCACACTGCTGACCGAGACCGGCTCCGACAGCGAGGCGGCGGCGGTCGTCGCCGCCGTCGAGCAGTTCCTGACGGACACCGCGCCCGCCCCCGCGCCGAAGGGCGCAACGCAGAGTCGCTGGCAGCGCGCGGCCCTGCTCGAGGGCGTCTCCCCGGCCCAGCTCCTTGCCTGGGGCTCCGATTCCGGATAGAACACCCGGAGAAAGCGTCTTTCCGTTCACCCCGACGACAGGAGGAGAGAGTGGCGGTTGTCAAGATCATCGAGCTGGTCGGAAGCTCGAAGACGTCCACCGACGACGCGGCAAAGCAGGCGCTCAGCCAGGCGCAGAGCTCGCTGCGAAACATCCGCGCCATCGACATCGTCAGCACCGGAATCCGCGGTGAGAACCTGGACGAGTACCGCGCCCACGTGCGCGTAGCCTTCCTGATCGAGGGCACCGACGTCGACTGACGCACAGGTGTAGGGCGAATGGGGCGCCCGTGACGGGCGCCCCATTTCGCCAACCCCTGGTCTAGGCGTGGGGGGGGTTAAATGCCCTAAAGTCGGTCAGGATTTGTGTAATACTCCCCCGATGGAGCCGACGGCCGTCGAGAGCCGCTCGGGGGCGGAGCGCGTCGCCGAGGAGCACAAGCTCGATGTCACCCCCAGCGACCAGCCCGGCAAGGGCAAGGTCGGCTCGCTGGAGAACCCCGAGGTCTACGACAATGTCCCGGGCCACGTCATCCCCATCCTCGAGCGGGAGTTCGACGACTTCGACACCGAGTCCACGCGCTTCCTGAAGGGCGAGCAGGCCGAGGACGAGTTCATCAAGTTCCGCCTCAAGCAGGGCGTCTATGGGCAGCGCCAGCCGGATCGCCAGATGATCCGGGTGAAGCTCCCGCTCGGCGGCGTCACCCCCGAGCAGCTCGAGGCGTTCGCCGGCGTGATCGAGAAGTACGTCCCGCTGCGCAAGGGCCACGTCACGACCCGGCAGAACGTCCAGATGCACCACGTTCCGCTCCCCGACGCGGCGAAGCTGATCCGCGAGCTCGGGGACGCCGGGCTCTCATCGCGCGAGGGCTGCGGCAACACGATGCGCAACGTGACCGGCGACCCCTACGCCGGCGTGGCCGAGGACGAGCCGTTCGACATCACCCCGTACGGCGGCGGCCTACGTCCGGTACTTCGTGCGCCACCCGGTCTCGCAGACGATGCCGCGGAAGTTCAAGACGGCCTTCACGGCCAGCGACGCCGACCGGGCCATCGTGGGCATTCACGACCTCGGCTTCGTGCCCCGCGTCCGGGACGGCGTGCGCGGCGTGAAGATGGTGGTCGGCGGCGGCACGTCGATCATGCCCCGAGTCGCGCCGGTCCTTTACGAGTTCGTCGAGCTCGACAACGGCGATTACCTCAAGGTCACCGAGGCGATCCTCCGCATCTTCGACCGCCAGGAGTGGCTGCGCGTCAACCGCGCCCGCGCCCGGATCAAGGTCCTCGTCGACAAGGTCGGTGTCGATGCGTTCCGCGAGATGGTCGAGGAGGAGATGGAGGGCGACTGGGTCGCCGACCGCGACTTCTCGATGGAGCGCCTGCTGCTTCACCGACGACGAGGAGGCGGCCGCGCCGGGCCCCGTCCCCGAGCAGCAAAGCCCGAACGGCGACCGGTCCGAGTTCGACCGCTTCGCCGAGTCGAACGTCCGCCCGCAGCGCCAGGCGGACTTCTCCACCGTGGCGATCAAGATCACTCGCGGCGACCTGACACCGGAACAGCTCCGCGGAGTCGCGGATCTCATGCGCGACTTCACCGGCGGCTACGCCCGGACCAGCGTCGAGCAGAACCTGGTCCTCCGCTGGGTCCGGAACGAGGCCGTCTACGCACGTGTGGACGCGGCTGGTCGAGCTTGGCCTGGGCGACGCGGGATACGACGAGGTCTCGGACGTCGTCTCGTGCCCCGGCACCGACTCGTGCAAGCTCGGGATCACGAGCTCGATGGGCCTGAACCAGGCGATCCAGGAGCGGATCCAGGAGATGCAGATCACCGACGAGCTCACGCGCGCCATTCGAATCAACATGAGCGGCTGCCCGAACGGGTGCGGCCAGCACCACATCGGCAACATCGGCTTCTACGGTGCCTCGATCAAGGTGGGCGATCGCACGGTGCCCGCCTACATCGCCCACGTCGGCGGGAACGGTCGCGGCGAGACGGTCTTCGGCCAGCGGCTGAAGCTCCGGCTCCCCGCGAAGCGCGTTCCGGAGGCGGTCGAGCGCTGGATTCGCGACTACGAGGCCTCGCGGCACGACGGCGAGACCTTCAACGAGTTCGTCGACCGCGTCGGCACCGCTCACTTCGAGGAGCTCGCGAGCGAGCTGACGATGCCGATCGAGTTCAAGCTCGAAAACATGGACCACTTCATCGACTGGAGCCGCTCCGAGCCGTACAAGGTCGAGCGCGGCGAGGGTGAGTGCGCGGTATGAGCGTGCGTCAGACGGCGCTCGAGACGAGGCCTCGGCTGCTGCACGCCGAAGATGCCGAAGTGCCAAGCGCGAACCGCAACGGCGCCAACGGCAACGGGCGTCCGAAGCGGCTCCCTACCATCAACGGCCGCGTGGTTGATCCCAGCGAGATCTCGGCCGAGGTCGAGGAGATGGGGGCCGAGGAAGCGATCGCCTGGGCGATCGAGAACTTCGAATCGAGCCTCGGCTTCGCCGTTTCCTTCCAGAAGACCAGCTCCGTGGTCGTCGACATGGCCCACCGGATCGACCCAAACGTCCGCCTCTTCTACCTCGACACCGAGCTGCTCTTCCCGGAGACCTACGACACGCGGGACGCCCTCGCTGCCCGTTATGGCATCGAGTTCGAGCGCTTCGTCCAGCACAATCCGCCGCGGCTTCGCGAGCGGTGGGATGCCGGAGAGTGGGGCGACGATGACGACTGCTGCGCGACTCGCAAGGTCGAGACGATGCGGAGGGCGCTCGAGGGGACCGAGTGTTGGGTCTCGGGCGTTCGCCGGGTCGACTCGGCAACGCGCGCCGAGGCCTCCCGGTTCGGCTGGGATATCCGCTTCGACCGCTGGAAGCTCAACCCGCTCGTCGACTGGGACGACGGGGCGGTCTGGAACTACATCAAGGACCGTCGCGTCCCGTACAACCCGCTGCACGACCAGGGCTATCCCTCGATCGGCTGCATGCCTTGCACCACGACACCGGGGCATGATGGCGACCCGCGCGCCGGCCGCTGGGCCGGCACCGACCGGACCGAGTGCGGACTCAACGGCTAGGGCCTGTCTCGACCCGCTAACCTCTCGCGCTCCTGATGGCCGCTGATTCCTCAACGGCCTTGGCGCTGAAGCTCACCGCGCGCCAGGCCTCAGACTTCGAGTTGCTCGCCAACGGCGGCTTCGCGCCGCTCACCGGCTTCATGGGCTCCGAGGACTGGCGCTCGGTGGTCGAGGACATGAGCCTCGCCTCCGGCGAGATCTGGTCGATTCCGATCACCCTGCAGTCCGACCTCGACGTGAGCGAGGGCGACGTCGTCGAGCTGTCAGCGCCCAACGGCAAGCAGCTCGGTCGCCTGACCGTCGAGGAGGTCTGGGAGCGGGACACAGAGCTCGAGGCCGAGAAGGTCTACCTGACGACCGACGACGAGCATCCCGGGCGTCGCGGCGATCCGCCAGGAGGGCACGCGCTCGATCGCCGGCAAGATCGACGCGGACGCGCTGCCCGACCACGACGAGGCGTTCATGCGCCGCTACCAGACGCCCGCGGAGTCGCGCACGGCGTTCGCAGATCGCGGCTGGAAGCGCATCGTCGCCTTCCAGACGCGTAACCCGATCCACCGGGCGCATGAGTACCTGACGAAGGCCGCGCTTGGAGATCTGCGACGGCCTCTACATCCATCCGCTGATCGGCGAGACCAAGACGGGCGACATCCCCGCCGACGTGCGGATGCGCTGCTACGAGGTCCTGATGGAGAACTACTACCACCCGGAGCACGTGATGCTGGGCGTCAACCCCGGCAAGATGCACTACGCGGGCCCGCGCGAGGCCGTGCTCCACGCGATCATCCGCCGCAACTACGGTTGCACCCACTTCATCGTGGGCCGCGACCACGCCGGGGTCGGTGACTACTACGGCACCTACGACGCGCAGCGCATCTTCGACGACATCGACGTCGACAAGCTGGGCATCACGCCCCTCTTCTTCGAGCACACCTTCTGGTGCAACGAGTGCGAGGGCATGGGCTCGACGAAGACGTGCCCGCACCCGCAGGAGTCACATCTCTTCCTGTCGGGCACGAAGGTCAGGGAGATGCTGGGGCACGGCGAGAAGCCGCCACCCGAGTTCAGCCGCGACGAGGTTGCTGAGATCCTGATCGACGCTTATCGAAAGGAGAACGACTAAATGGCATCGGAGCAGGGGTTCTGTCTCTGGTTCACCGGCCTCTCGGGGTCAGGCAAGACGACGATCACGACCCACCTGGTCAAGGAGCTCCGCAGGCGCGGATCCAAGCTCGAGGTGCTCGACGGCGACATCGTCCGCGAGAACCTGTCCAAGGGCCTCGGCTTCTCGAAGGAGGACCGGGACACCAACATCCGCCGGATCGCGTTCGTGGCTGACCTGCTTTCCCGCAACGACGTGCCCGTGATCACCGCGGCGATCTCGCCCTATCGCGAGATCCGCGACGAGGCGCGCAAGAAGATGGGCGAGCGGTTCATCGAGATCTACGCGCAGGCGCCCCTCGAGGTCTGCGAGGAGCGCGACGTCAAGGGCCTCTACGCCAAGGCGCGCGCGGGCGAGATCAAGGAGTTCACGGGCATCTCGGATCCGTACGAGCCCCCGGAGAACCCGGAGCTCCTGATCGAGACCGACAAGCAGTCGCCGGAGGAGTCGGCGCAGCAGATCCTCCACTACCTCGAGGGCCGCGACCTGATCCCGTCGGCCGAGCTGGCCGCGACCAGCTAGCCGCCCCGGCGCGTGGGCCGAATCTCGGCCCGAAGAACGACGGGCAATGAGGGCACGCCCCAGGCCGCCCCGCATCGGGCCCAGCCCGACGGCGATAACCCCTCAACGGCTTGATCCCGGGACGGCGGTTGAAGGGTTAACCGCTCCACGGACGGTCAAGTCTTCAACCGTCGCGCCTGACATGAACGGTTGAAGGGTTATGAGGGCGCGTAGGCATGGCGAGGGCGCAGTTATCCGGCTGGGAGCGCCCCCCTTTGGGTGCCGCCGTTTTTCGAACGCCGGTGCCGCTACGGGCGCTCGGGAACCTTCGGCCCGCCCAGCCCGTACGTGTCGTACGCCCCGAAGCGCGAGAACGTCTTGTGGGTAGGGCCGTGGAAGTCGGATGAACCGGTCGGGGTGAGGCCGAACTCCTCGCAGAGGTCCAGGCAGTGGTGCGTCTGCGCCTTCGTATGCGGCGGATAGAAGGTCTCGATGCCCTCGAGGCCGACGTCGCGCACCAGGCTCGAGACCAGGTCGCGGACCTGGTCCGGCTCGGCGACGTCCCAGTACGGGTGCGCGACTACGGCCTTGCCGCCCGCCGCGTGGATCAGGTCGACAGCCTCCTCGGCGCTCGGCCACCGCCGCGCCACGAACGCCTTGGCGCCCGGGACCAGGTACTCCTCGAAGAAGGGGCCGAGGTCCGGCCCCGCGCCGGCCGCGCGGGCGATGTGCGGGCGGCCGATCGAGTCCGCCGCGCCAGCCTGGGCGACCGCGTCCTCGAATGTCACCTCCACCCCGAGAGCATTGAGGCGCTCGATGATCTCGCGGGC
Organism: uncultured Actinomycetes bacterium; assembly: GCA_963829735.1. GTDB lineage: Bacteria > Actinomycetota > Thermoleophilia > Solirubrobacterales > 70-9 > AC-56. The sequence continues at coordinate 454,762 of CAWHJT010000014.1, read as the reverse complement.
GCGGTTGACCCGCTCCTGCTGGGCGCGCTCGCACGCCGCGGCGATCTCGTCGACGTCGACCCAGTAGCCGAGCATGTGGAGGTCGTCCGAGTACTTGTGCACGCAGGACATCTCCACGGCCGGCACGCACTTGATCCCCGCCTCCTCTGCGGCCGCCACGGCGTCGGCGACGCCCGCGACGGCATCGTGGTCGGTCAGCGCCATCACGGTCACGCCGGCCGCCGCCGCGGAGGTTGCGACCTCCCGCGGGGGCAATTGACCATCCGATACGGTCGAGTGAGCCTGCAGGTCGATCATGAAGCGCAGCATTCTTACGAAATGAGGATCACGGCAAAGGCCGACTACGCGGTGCGCGCGGCGCTGGAGCTCGCCGCGGCGCCCGACGGCGAGCCCGTGAAGGGCGAGCAGCTCGCCGAGTCGCAAGGGATCCCACTGCAGTTCCTGGAGCACATCCTGCTGGAGCTCAAGCACGCCCGGCTAGTCCGCGCCAGGCGCGGCGCGCGGGGCGGGTACTGGCTCGCGCGGCCGGCCGACGACGTCACCGTCGCCGACGTGCTCCGCGCGGTCGAAGGCCCGATCGCGAACGTCCAGGACTCGGCGCCGGAGGACACCGAGTACCCGGGGCCAGCCGAGCGCCTGCGCGACGTCTGGATCGCGGTGCGCGCGAACCTCCGCGCGGTCCTGGAGCAGGTGACCCTGGCGGACATCTGCGAGGGCCGGCTGCCGGAGCCGATCGGCCACTTGGTCGATGACCCGGACGCCTGGGTGAAGCGCTAAGCCGCAGGATCGGCCCGGCAGCGACGCGCCGATCTCGCTGCTGAACCCGACTTCGCTCCTGACGCACTCGTGCTAGGCTCCCAATCCAACATTCTCGATGGAACGAGTTAACAAAGGTGAAAAGGCGGGGAGCAGCGCGGCCTAGAGCGGAAAGGGCGGGTTAGGCAGTGGATCCGACGATCGTCATATTCGGGCTGGGCATCGGCCTGCTCATCGGGATGACCGGCATGGGCGGAGGGTCACTGATGACCCCCCTCTTGATCCTCCTGTTCGGCATTCAGCCGGTCACGGCGGTCGGCACGGACATCTTCTACGGCGCGATCACCAAGACCGCCGGCGCCTGGAGGCATCTGAAGCACGGCACCGTCCACAAGGCCCTCGTCTTCTGGCTCGCCGTCGGCAGTGTGCCGATGGCGATCCTCGGCGTCTGGATCATCGCGGTGCTCCAGAACGCCTACGGCGAGGACACGGTGAACCAGATCGTTCTCGGCGCCGTCGGGGCCGCCCTGCTCGTCGTCGGGATCGCCACCCTGATCCGGGCGCTGTTCCTTCGCGACGTCATTCCCGAGCGTCGCGCGATGCACATGTACAGGCGCCACATCATCGCGGCCATGATCACCGGCGCTACCACCGGATTCGTGATCGGGCTGACCTCCGCGGGGAGCGGAACGCTGATCGCGATCGCGCTGATCGCGGTCTTTCGACTCGTGCCCCAGCGGGTCGTGGGGACCGACGTCGTCCACGCGGCGATCCTGCTGTGGGCAGCGGGGATAGCGCACTGGGTGGGGGGCAACGTGGACCTCGGCCTGGCCGCCAACATCCTCATCGGCTCCGTGCCGGGCGTCCTCATCGGCAGCCAGCTCGCGGTAAAGGTCCCGACGGGATTCTTGCGAAACGCCTTGGGCGTCGTGATGATCGCGTCCGCGATCATCCTGGTCACCAAGGAGCAGGTGCCCAACATCGTCCTCGTGCCGTCCCTCGCGGTCGCCGGTGCCGCGGTCGTGGCGCTGTTCGCCTTCCAGATCTACCTCAATCGCGGGCTTCGAGCCCGTACGGCGTAACCGGCTGTCATTCCCGCGGGCGAGGACGCCCGCCGTGAACCGGCTACCATGCTGGGCCGTCTGTCGAGTAAATCGGTAGACAAAGCGACGTGTGGCCCATCCTGGCCAAGGGGCACGAGACCTCGGGCCGGGGCCGGGGCCGAGTTGCAGGCGTGGATCCGGTAATCATCATCTTCGGCTTCGGGATCGGGGCGCTCATAGGCCTCACGGGCATGGGCGGAGCGTCGCTGATGACGCCGCTTCTGATCCTTGTCTTCGGCATTCAGCCGGTGACCGCGGTCGGCACCGACATCTTCTACGGCGCCGTCACGAAGACCGTCGGCGGCTGGCGACATCTTCGTCAGGGGACGGTGCACCGTGGAATCGCGTTCTGGCTTGCGGTTGGGGCCGTTCCGTCGACGGTCGGGGGCGTCTGGCTGATCGAGTTCATCCAGCGTCATTACGGAGAGCAGGAGCTCAACGATCTGGTCCTCGGCGCCCTCGGCGCCACGCTCCTGGTGGTTGGCGTGGCCACCCTCCTGCGCTCTCTCTTCTTTGCCGACGTCATGCCGGAGCGCCACGCGATGCACCTCTACCGCCGGCACATCGTCGCCGCGATCGTGACCGGCGTCATCACCGGTTTCATCATCGGGCTGACCTCGGCGGGCGGTGGGACGTTCGTCGCAATCGCCCTGATCACCATCTTCAGACTGACGCCACAACGGGTGGTGGGCACCAGCATCTTCCAGGCCTCGGTGGTCCTCTGGGCGGCCGGTGCCGCGCACTGGGTCGGTGGCAACATCGACTTCGGGCTGGCGGGAAACATCCTGCTGGGCTCAGTCCCCGGCGTGCTCGTGGGCAGCCACCTGTCGGTCAGGGTCCCGCAGGGCTTCCTGCGCAATGCCCTGGGCGTCGTCCTCTGCGGATCAGCGATCGTCCTGATCACGAAGGAGCAGGTGCCGCAGGCGATCCTCCTTCCCTCACTCGGCGTCGCCACCGCGGCCATCGTCGGCCTCTTCGGGTACCAGATCTACCTGCACCGGCACGGGCGCGACGGCACCAGACAGGCGCCCGCGGCCGCCGGGTAACGGGTCGTTCCGGCCGCTCGCGGCCGGGAGGGGTACGCTCCCCGAGTGGACTTCGAGCTGAGCCCGCGCGTCTCCGATCTGCGCGACCGCGTGCGGGCGTTCATGGAGGAGCACGTCCTCCCCGTTGAGCTCGAGGCCACGCGCGCCCTCGACGACGAGGTCGCCCCCGGCACGCCCTACCCGCAGATCGTCGTGGACATCCGCGCCAAGGCCCGCGAGGCCGGCCTTTGGAACCTCTTCATGCCCGACGAGCGCTATGGCGCCGGGCTCACCAACTGGGAGTACGGGGTCATCTGCGAGGAGATGGGCCGCAGCCCGGCGATCGCGCCGATGGCCTTCAACTGCGCGGCCCCGGACACCGGCAACATGGAGATCCTCGCCGAGCACGGCACCGATGAGCAGCGCGCGCAGTGGCTCGAGCCCCTGCTCGAAGGCGACATCCGGTCCTGCTTCTCGATGACCGAGCCCGAGGTCGCCGGCTCCGACCCGACCACGCTGCGCACGCGCGCCGAGCTCACCGACGGCGAGTGGGTCATCAACGGCCACAAGTGGTTCACGTCGGGCGCCGTGGGCGCCTCGGTGGCGATCGTCATGTGCGTCACCGATCCCGACGCCCATCAGTACGCGCGGGCGTCGATGATCCTCGTCCCCATCGACAATCCGGGGTTCAACCTGATCCGCCCGGTCCCCGTCATGGGCCACGACGGCGGCCCGGGACACTGCGAGATCCGCTACGAGGACTGCCGGGTCCCCGAGTCCAACCTGCTCGGCCCCCGCCAGGCCGGCTTCGTGATCGCGCAGGACCGCCTCGGCCCGGGGCGCATCCACCACTGCATGCGCGCGATCGGCACTTGCGAGCGCGCGATCGAGATGATGTGCCGCCGCGCCAACACGCGCGAGGCGTTCGGCGGCAAGCTCGCCGACAAGCAGTTCGTCCAGGACTTCATCGCCAAGTCGCGCATGGAGGTCGAGCAGGCTCGCCTGCTGACGCTGATGGCCGCCTGGAAGATGGACACGCAGGGCAAGCGCGAGGCGCGGCGCGAGATCTCGATGATCAAGGTGGTGGCGGCGAACGTCGTCATGGACGTGCTCGACCGCGCGATCCAGGTCCACGGCTCCCTCGGCATGTCCGACGACACGCCGCTCGCCGGTATGTGGCGCTTCTCGCGGATGCTCAAGGTCGCCGACGGCCCCGACGAGGTCCACAAGATGGTCATCGCCCGCCGCGAGCTCAACCACTGGGCCAAGGAGGACGAGGCGCGCCTCCGATGGCTCCGGGCCGGCCGAGCCGGTCCGGGACGCGGCCACCGCGAAGGCCTGAGCAGCTACCGCTCGTAGCACGGCTCAGTCGCGCGCTCGGCCTGGTCCGCGCCGTCGGCCAGCCGCTCGACCACCTCGGCGAACTGCTGGTAGCCCTCCTCGCCCTTGCCGTACTGCCCGGCCGCGTAGCGGGCGAAGACGCCCTCGAGGATGATCGCGAGCTTCCAGAAGGCGAGGGCGACGTAGTAGTCGATCTCCGCGAGGTCGCGCCCGGAGAGCTCGGCGTAGCGCTCCCTGACGTCGGCGCGGAGCGGGAAGCCGGCCGCCGTCGTGGGCGGATCGAATAGAGGCATCAGTTGATCGCCCGGCTGGGACCAGTAGACGAGCAGCATGCCGACGTCGGCCAGCGGGTCGCCCAGGGTGCAGAGCTCCCAGTCCACGACCGCGGCGATCTCGCCGTCGGCCGAAAGGATCAGGTTGTCGAGGCGATAGTCGCCGTGGACGATCGTCGCGGGGCCCTGCTCGGGGATGCGCTCAGAGAGGCGCCTGTGAACGTCGTCGATCACCTCGAGCTCGCGGGTCTTCGACTTCTCCCACTGCCCGTGCCAGCGGTGGAGCTGGCGCGCGACGTAGTCCTCCTTGCGGCCCAGGTCCCCGACGCCGACCTCGTCCGGGTCGACGGCGTGGATCGCGACCAGGGTGTCCACGACGCGCTCCCCGATCGCACTGCGGTCGTCCTCGCCGAAGCTCTCCTCCGCCTCCGCCTTGGTGCGCAGGATCGGGCCCTCGACGAAGTCCATGACGTAGAACGGCGCGCCGTTGACTGACTCGTCCTCACACAGCGCCACCGCCGGCGCCACCGGGCACGGCGGTCTGCGCGAGCGCGGCGATGATCCGGTGCTCGCGCGCCATGTCGTGTGCGGACGCGAGTCGCTTGCCGAGCGGCGGCCGCCGCAGTGCCCAGCGCCTCCCGGCCGCGTCCGTTACGCCGTAGGTGAGGTTCGAGCGCCCACCCGAGATGCGCTCGAATTCGAGCGGGGGCTGGGCCCCGTCGATCTCGCGCGCAAACCAGTCCTCCAGGCTCGCCTGGTCGATAGCCTCGTCCGCCATGGCGCGCAGATCCTATGCAGGAATCGGACGGCCACACCGCGCTGCTCGTCGACTTCGGCGGCGTGCTGACCACCTCGGTCTGGGACAGCTTCGCCGACTTCTGCCGGGAGAAGGGGCTCGAGGAGGACAAGGTCAAGCGCCTGTTCCGCGAGGACCCCGAGGCGCTCGCCACCCTCCGCGGGCTCGAGACCGGGGCGATCGAGGAGGACGAGTTCGAGCGCCGATTCGCCAAGCTCCTCGGCCTCGACGAGGCGACGGACCTGATCGAGAGCATGTTCCGCGGCATGCTCCCCTGCGAGCCGATGGTCGACGCGGTGCGGACGGCCGGGGAGCGCGGCGTGAGAGACCGGCCTGATCTCCAACTCCTGGAGCACGTCCCACTACGACCAGGACATGCTCGAGGAGCTCTTCGACACCGCGGTGATCTCCGCCGAGGTCGGGCTCCACAAGCCCCAGCCGGAGATCTACAGGCTCGCCGCGGAGCGGCTCGTGGTGCCGCCGGAGGAGTGCGTGTTCGTGGACGACCTGCGCGAGAACTGCGCCGGCGCCGAGGCCGTCGGCATGACGGCGATCCTCCACCGCGACCCCGCCGAGAGCATCGGCGGATCGAGGAGCTCTTCGGGATCAAGGTGGCGGGACCGACACGATGCTCGTGAAAACGATGGGCCATGTACGCCGTCGATCGCGAGCAGCGCGTCCTTCTTTGGCCCGCGCGCCGCCCGCACGCCCAGCCTCTAGGCGCCGGCGGCGATCAGCGCCGACTCCCCCGAGAGCGACGACCACGCCGGCTCGCTGCGGCGCGGCAAGCCGCTCGCCCAGCACGAACCTCGCAAGCAGCACCGTCACCGCGGAGTACAGCGATCCGGCCACGGCGACCAGAGAGAGCAGGCCGTGATTGGTCGCAACGGCGAACAGTGAGTTCGCGGTGACGTCGAAGAGGCCGATGGCGACGAGGGAGGGCAGCAGGTCCCGGTCGATCTGCATCGACGGCCGGACGAACGCCGCGGCGACCAGCAGGGTCAGGACCCCGCCGGTTCTCGCCGCCACGATCGTCCACGCGGGGCTCGGGCCCGAGGAGAGATCGAGTCCCAGGAAGAAGGTGCCGAAGCCGAGGGCGGCAAGCGCCGCCAGTCCGATCGACAGGCGCCCCGCGGCGCGCCACTCGGGATCGGGCTCGCGCGCGACCAGGACGACGCCCACGATGCCCGCCACGGCGCCCACCGCCTGGATCGCACCCGGGCGATCGCCCTGCACCAGGCCCCCGATCACGGGGACCAGCACGCCGAGGGCCCCGATGGTGGCGACCACGGTCACCGAGCCCAGTGCCATGGCCCTGTAGAAGGCGCCCAGCGCCATCACGACAGTCGCGCCGGCGCCGGCGGCGATCAACGTATCGCGCGCGCTCAGGGAGTCCCCGCCGACGATCAGCGCGACGATCACCGCCAGGACGAGGCCCACCGGCTGGCTGACGAGGAGCACAGTCAGCGCGGACATCCGCCGTGCCCGAAGGCCGCCCAGGAAGTCCGACGTCCCCCAGGCGACGCTCGATCGCCAGCGCGAGGACTATCCCGAGCATTCGGAATCGCGGCCGAAGAGGCCGGCGAGGCTGAAGCGCGCGGCGACCTCAACCGGGCCGGGCGACCTCACCTCGAGCCGGGTCCAGTCGCCGTCGCGCTGGACGCAGGCGTCGCCGGAGGTCACGGTCCAGTAGGGCGTGTAGTGGATGCGGACGAGATAGGTGCCGGCGTCGCGCGCTGAGAAGCCGAAGTCCGCGGCGCCGATCGAGGTGAGACGGTCCCTCGGGAGCGGGCCTCGAGGGCGCACCGGTCGTGGAGACCAGCCCCACGGCTCCCTGCACCCGGTAGAGGTGCCAGTGCTCGTTCGACCAGACCGGGCGCAGGTACGGGAGGCCGGTGCGGATCAGGTCGTCCTCGTCCGAGGCGAGATAGTCGGGGTCGGCGTCCGCGAGAGCGACGTAGGTCACCCCGTGCTCCTGCAGCCACGCCAGGTAGGAGGCCGGAGTCAGGTTGTCCCCCGTGAAGAGGTCGAAGTCACCGGACTCCGACTGCCGCAGCCAGCCCGCGGGCGAGCGGGAAGTGCGGGGCGACGTAGTTCGCCTCGTAGCGGTTGCGCGTGGGTGGGATCTCGATCCGGACCGGCCGGCCGCGGGTCTCGGCCTTCAACTCATCGATCAGCGGCTGGTAGTAGGCGGCGGTCACCGACGGATCGTCCTGGCCGGCCGCGAAGTCGCGCACGGGAGCCGTCCATTGCCACCACAGGAGCGGGAGCGCCACGATCGCCAGCGCGACGGGGCGCCGGCCGGCGAGGCCCAGCGCCAGTACCGGGCCCCCGAAGAGCGAGCCGAGCCGCGCGGCGTTCGCCCCGACCTGGGTGTGGACGATGAACAGCACGACGCAGACGGCGGCGTAGATCAGGATGCCGGCGCGCAGCACCCGCTCCTCGGGCGGCAGCAGGAGGAGCGCGGCGGCGGCGAACAGCGGCACCGGCAGGAACGCCGTGAAGACGAACGGGAAGTAGCCGCCGGTCGGGAACGCGAGCCCGAGCAGGGCGATCGGCGCCAGCGCCCCGACCGCCAGGAGGGCGCCGAGCCGGCGGCGCCCGGTGACCGCAAGCGCGCCGCCGGCGATCGCCACGAAGAGCGCCGCGACCGGGCTACCGAGCCCCGACAGAGCGGCCAGCGCCGTCGCGAGCGCGGCGCGCCCCCGCTGGGCGGCGAGCAGGGCGCCCAGGCCGATCGCGGTACCGAGCGCGAACGTGAGGCGGTTCGCCATCAGCATCGTCGCGGTCGCGACCCCGAACCACAGGATCCCGATCCAGGCGCGATCCCCGTAGCGCCGGTGCGCGATCGCGGCGAACAGGGCCGCGCACGCGACGACGGCGATCGCCCCGACCAGGCGCGGCCCGAGCCAGGCGCCGAGGGGCGGGAAGAGGACGCTGTAGGTCAGCAGGTAGTGACCCGCGTACCAGTAGTTGTTCCAGAGCAGGAACCCGTTCGCGTCGAAGAGGTCCGCGCGGAACGTCTGCGCCGCGAGGTCGACGCTGGACGGCGCCAGGACCAGATAGACGACGGCGAGGATCGCCGCCGCGACCACCCCGCTTGAGAGGCGGACGCGGCTAGCCGCGTGCGTACTCAACGCGGATCTGCTTGCCCTTGAGCTTCGTGCCCTCCAGCCGCTCGAGCGCCTGCTCCGCGTGCGCCGCATCGAGCTCGACGAACGAGAACCGCTCGAGGACGCGGATCGGCCCGATCGCGTCCTCCGGGATCACGGCGCCCTCGGTCAGCGCCCAGCGGACGTCATCGTCGTCGATGCCGCTGCGCTTGCCGCGATTGATGAACAGCTTGACATCTCTGTCGCCGGCCGTTACCCGGTCGACGGCGCGCTCGGCACCTCCGGCGTCACGGCCGGCGGTCTCCGAGGGACGAGGTTCCTCGCGCTCGGCGGCAGAATCACTGTCGGCGGCCGCTACCTGGTCGACATCCGGCTCGGCGCCCTCGGCGTCGCGCCCGCCGGTCTCCGAGGGTCGACGTTGCCGGACGCTTTCGGTCTTCCTCCCGCCCTTGTGCTCGCGGTGGCGCGGGCGGGGGGCGTGCTCCAGGCGTTCCTCCGGTGGCTCCCACTCGCCGATGCTGGTCTTGACCTCGCGCTCGATCCGGTCGATCTCGGGGCGCTGGGCCGGGGTCACGAAGGTGATCGCGCGGCCGGTCCGGCCCACGCGGCCGGTCCGGCCGATGCGGTGGACGTAGGTCTCGCTGACGTCCGGGACGTCGTAGTTGATGACGTGGGTGACGTGCTCGATGTCCAGGCCTCGGGCGGCGACGTCGGTGGCCACCAGGAGGCGCAGGCGGTGGTCCTTGAACGAGAGCATCACGCCGTCGCGCTGGCCCTGGCTCATGTCGCCGTGCAGGGCCTTGACGCCGAGGCCGCGGGCGCGGAGCGTGTCGTCGAGGCGCGCCGTGCCGATCTTGGTGCGGCAGAAGATGATCGCCTGCTCGGGCTCCTCCGCCCGGAGCACCTCGATCAGGCGGTCGACCTTCTGGCGTGCCGGGACCTCGACGTACGCCTGCTCGATCGCGTCGACCGTGAGCTGCTTCGGGGTGACGCGGATCGTCACCGGGTCGTACATGTAGCGATCGGCGAGCCGCTCGATCGGCGGCGGGATCGTCGCCGAGAACAGCGACGTCTGCCGCCCGGACGGGCACAGGCGAAGGATGCGCTCGACGTCGTCGATGAAGCCGAGGTCGAGCATCTCGTCGGCCTCGTCCAGGACGACGTAGCGAGCCGAGCTCAGGTCCAGCGAGCCGCGGTTGACGAGGTCGAGGGTCCTTCCGACCGTCGCGACCACGACCTGGGCCGCCTGTCGCAGGCGGGACTGCTGCGTGGCGACCGCCTGGCCGCCGAACACCGCGATCACCTCGATGGGCAGGTGCTCGGCGTAGGCGCGCAGGGCCTGCGTCACCTGGATGCAGAGCTCGCGCGTGGGCGTGAGGACGAGCGCCTGGGTGTCCTGGCTCTCCGGGTCGAGGTACTCGAGCAGGGGCAGGCCGAACGCCGCCGTCTTGCCGGTCCCGGTCTGGGCCTGCCGATCACGTCGTGGCCGGCCAGGAGCTCCGGGATCGCCTGCTCCTGGATCGGCGTGGGGTCCTCGTAGCCCAGCTCGTCGAGCGTCTCGATGAGCGCGTCGGACAGGCCGAGATCGCGAAACGTGGCCATCGCGGTCTACCCGGCGGCCCCGACCGACCGCATCTCGGTGAACACCGCGCTCGGCTCGCCGCGCTCGCCGCGCTGGTCGTCGGCGATCACATGCGTGACCGCGTTGATCAGGGCCAGGTGGCTGAACGCCTGCGGGAAGTTCCCGAGCTGCCCCCCGCTCGACGGCTCGATCTCCTCCGCATAGAGGCCGAGCGCCGTCCCGTTCGCGACCAGCCGCTCGCACAGCTTGCGCGCCCGCTCGCGCTCTCCGATCTCCGACAGGGCGGAGACGAGCCAGAACGAGCAGATCGTGAACGTCCCCTCCCTGCCGCTGAGCCCGTCGTCGGTCTCGTCGACCTTGTAGCGGAGCACGAGCCCGTGCTCGGTGAGCTCATCCGCGATCGCGAGCACCGTCGCCTGGACGCGCTCGTCCTCGCAGGGGAGGAAGCGGACCAGGGGGATCAGGAGGAGGGAAGCGTCGAGCGCGTCGGTCTCGTAGTGCTGGCGAAACGTGCCGCGGTCGGAGACGCCGCGCTCCAGGATGTCGGCCTTCACGGTCTCGGCCTCCCGCCCCCAATTCTCCGCGAGCTCCTCGCGGCCGTAGCTGCGGGATAGCCGCGTCGCCCGGTCGAGCGCGACCCAGCTCATGAGCTTCGAGGACACGTAGTGCTTCGGCTCGCCGCGGGACTCCCAGATTCCCTGGTCCGGCGTGTGCCAGGCGGAGGACGCGGCCTCGGCCTGCTCGAACACGATCGGCGCCATCTCCTCCGGGACGCCCTCGCGGGTCTTCGAGTGGATGTAGATCGAGTCGAGGAGGGCGCCGAAGACGTCGTTCTGGCGCTGCTTGAAGGCGCCGTTTCCGATCCGGACGGGGCGTGAGTCGCCGTAACCGGACAGATGGTCCAGCGTCTCCTCGGTGAGGTCCGTCTCACCGTCGATCCCGAACATGATCTGGGTCTGCGGCCCCCGGCCGTGGCACAGGTGGGTCACGAATTCCATGAACTCCCTGGCCTCCTGGTCGAAGCCGATCACGTGCAGGCTCCAGAGCGTGAACGTGGCGTCGCGGATCCAGGTGTACCGGTAGTCCCAGTTGCGCTCGCCGCCTGGGGTCTCGGGCAGGGAGGTGGTGAGCGCCGCGACCGTCGCCCCCGTCGCCTCGTAGGTGAGGCCCTTCAGCGCCAGCGCCGAGCGCTGGAGCAGCCAGCGCCAGGGGTGGTCGGGGAAGGTCCCGCGCTCCAGCCAGCGCCGCCACAGGTGCTGTGTGGCCTTGATCATGTGGGCGGCATCCTCGGCGGTTTCCGGCCCGCTCAGCTCCTCGCGCCACGACAGGCACGAATACGCTCGCTCCCCGGCCCGGAGCGTGCGGTGGCCAATCGCCGCCGAGCCCTCGATCTCGAGCGGGATGTCGCCCAGAAGGCGCACGATCTCGCCGCCGCCCGTCGCGTCCGCGGCTCGCCGCTGGTCGTCGACCAACCGCCACTCGTGCTGCTCTCGCGCGTAGTCGAACGCGGGCTCGCAGACGACCTCCATCTCCACCTGGCCGTGAACGCATTCGACGGTCCGCACCAGCAGATGCTCGGCATCGCGGGGCCCGAGGGGCCTTCCGCGGACGTCCTCCGGGTCCTCGTCCACCCCGGGCGTCAGGACCAGGGCGTCGTGCACGAGGAGCCAGCCGGTGTTTGTCATCCAGCTCGTCTCAAGCACGTTCGTTCCGGGGACGTAGCGCCGGGAGACCGGAGCTCGGAGATCGTGTGGGCCGAGGCGATACGCCCCGGCGTCGCGGTCCAGCAGGGCCGCGAACATGCTCGGCGAGTCGAATCGCGGCACGCACATCCACTCGATGGTCCCGTCCGACGCCACGAGCGCCCCCGTGTGGCAGTCGGAGAGGAACCCATAGTCCCCGATGGGATGGAAATCCGGCCCGGCCGCCCTGCCGCGGCCCCGGCGCGCCTTGGCAGTGGTTGCCATGGGCGGGAACGGTAGCGCCCCCGCCCCTGCGCTCATCTCTCGCCCTCATCCCTAGGATGCACGCCCGTGGCTCTGACGGTCGTCGGCTCGATCGCGTTCGACTCCGTGCGCACCCCGTTCGGGGAGCGCGAACGCATGCTGGGCGGCTCGGCCGTCCACTTCGCGCTCGCGGCCCGCTTCTTCACCCGGGTTCAGATCGTGGGGCCGGTCGGCGGGGACTTCGACGACGCGCACCTGGAGATGCTGGACGAGCGCGGCGTCGACGTCTCGGACGTCGAGCGGGTGGAGGGCGGCGAGACGTTCGTCTGGCAGGGCCACTACGAGGCGGACATGAACGTCGCCCACACGGACGACACCCAGCTCGGCGTGTTCGCCGACTTCGACCCGAAGCTGTCAGAGGAGTCGCGCTCGGCCGACGTGCTGTTCCTGGGCAACATCCAGCCCGACCTCCAGCGCCGGGTGCGCGCGCAGGCCAACGGTTCCCGCCTCGCCGCGCTCGACTCGATGAACCTCTGGATCGAGACGACCCGCGACTCCCTGATCGCCGCGATCGGAGAGGTCGACTGCCTGCTCTTCAACGACTCGGAGATCCGGATGCTCACCGAGGAGCCCAACCTCGCCCGCGCCGCGCGCGCGGTGATGGACATGGGCCCGCGGATCGTGGTCGCCAAGCGCGGCGAGTACGGCGCGGTCCTCTTCACGCCCGATGGCTTCTTCGCCCTCCCCGGCTTCCTCCTGGAGGACGTCCGGGATCCGACCGGAGCCGGCGACAGCTTCGCGGGCGGCTTCCTGGGCTACCTCGACATGCAGGGGACCGACAGGCCAAGCGCTGAGGCGCTGCGGCGCGCCATGGCCTACGGAACGGTGCTCGCCTCGTTCAACGTCGAGGAGTTCGGCACCGAGCGGGTCGCCCGCCTGACCGAGGAGGAGATCTCGGAGCGCTACGAGGCCCTCCGCGGCATGACCCACTTCGAGTCCCCGGACTAGTCAAAGCTCAAGCGAGCACCCAGGGAGAGCCCTAGCGCATCGGCATCACCCGGATGGCGAAGCTGTCGTTTGTCGGCTATATGGCGACAAACGACAGGTTCGAGCCCTAGAGCCGGATCGCCACCGCCGCGACCGCCAGCAGGACCACCGACGCCGAGAGAACCTTCAGCGCCCCGTCGAGCGGAGCCGCCAGGCGCGCCGGCGTGAGCTCCCTCTCGGTGCCGTCGTCGAGCCGCTGCGATCGCCTGCGACGGACGACGGTTCGCCGGCGCAGCTCGCGCACCGGCGTCGAGAGGCGCCGCTGCGCGACGCTGAGGCCGAAGCAGGCCGCCGTCACGCCGACGCACGGCCACGGCGGCGCCGCGGAGTGGATGCCGAGCGCCATGACCCAGAAGCCGGTCAGCGCCGGGAACGCGCCCCACGCGGCGGCGAACCAGAAGTCGGTGTGGAAGCGGCCGCCGAAGAGCTCCAGGTTGTAGGCGAGAACGCCGAAGGCCCCGGCCAGCGACGAACGGCAGCAGCGTCGCACGACACGATGAACAGGCCGGCGATCCCGATCGCCACGGCGCCCGCGAGCGCCACCCCCGCGAGCACCTCCAGGGTGCGATCGGACAGCCGCGTGTCCGAGCGGATGGCCGTGGAGCTCGTCCAGCGCGTGCGCGGCGACTCCCGACCGCGAGGAAGAAGGCGCCGAGCGCCGCCCAGCAGGCGCACCGCGTGGACCTGCGGCGGCCGCGGCGGCGCCGAGCGCCGACGTAGCTCAGGTGCCACGCCGTGTACGGCGGGTGCAGGAGGGTGACGAGATCCCGCCAGCCGCCCGGGCTAAGGGCGTAGAACGCCGCGCGCTGCCTCGACCTCAGCCGTCGCGAGACCCCCGCGAAGACGACGCCGCCGCCGAGGCTCATCCTGCGCCGCGCACGTCCGAGATCCCGGCCGCGCGCCAGAGCTCGACCTGGCGCTCGAGCGGCAGCTCTGGTAGAGCTCGCTCGATGCTCGGGCCCGAGGAACCGGCCCGACCTCGTACCAGTCGGCGCCGAACACCCGCCCGGCCGCGGGCAGCACCGAGGCGGGTGTACAGCCGCCACAGCGGCGCCAAGGGGCGGGTCGGGCAGGCCGAACTCCAGGCAGGCGATCGCGGCCGCCGGGCCTGACGACGCGCGCGAGCTCGCGCCAGGGTCGCCGCCGGATCGTCGACGTAGCGAAGCAGGTAGGTGAAGGTCAGGTGGTCGAACTCGCCGTCGGCGAACGGCAGGTGCTCGGCCTCGCCCTGACGAGCTCGATCCGCGCGCGCGAGGTCCGGGCGCGCGCGCGAGCGCGCGGCGCGCGCCGCGCGAGCATGTCCCGGCTCTGGTCGAGGCCGACGACGCTGCAGCCGTAGCGCTCGACCAGGCCGCGGCGACGAGGCCGGTGCCGGTCGCGACGTCCAGCACCCGATCCTCGGGGCCCGGCCTCGATCGCCGCGATCATCGCGCGCCGCCAGCGCGGGTCCTGCCCGAGGCTGAGCGCCGCCGAGAGCAGGTCGTAGCGGCGCTCGAGTCCCGCGAACAGCGTCAGCGCGCCGCGCTTGCGCTCGGAGGCAACGCCTTCGGTGGCCAATTCCGCTCAAGCCTTCCAGAAATCGCTCGCGTCCGGCTGTGTCTCGACCACCAGCAACGGCAACGGCACCTGCCAGTCGCGGTGACGTACGTCACCGCGCGAGCAGACAATGCGAAAATGTGCGAAACGAAACTTCAAGAGGAGAGGCGATGGCCACCGAGCAGAAGACCGAGCAGCAGGGCGACGGTGCCGTAGCGACCGCCGAGCAGAACACGCTTTCCGTCACCGACAACCGCACCGGGGAGACCTACGAGCTCGAGATCACGGACGGAACGATCAGCGGGATGGACCTGCGCCAGATCAAGGTGTCGGACGACGACTTCGGCCTGATGTCCTACGACCCGGCGTACACGAACACGGCCTCGTGCCGCTCGGCGATCACCTACATCGACGGCGAGGCCGGGATCCTCCAGCACCGCGGCTACCCGATCGAGCAGCTGTGCGAGCAGTCGACCTACCTGGAGGTCGCCTACCTGCTGACGTTCGGCGAGCTGCCGACCAAGCCGCAGCTCGAGCGCTGGATCTTCGACGTCACCCACCACACCTTCGTCCACGAGGACATCAAGAACCTCTTCGAGGCCTTCCGCTACGACGCCCATCCCGATGGGCATGCTGCTCGTCCGGCGTCGGGGCGCTCTCGACCTTCTATCCCGAGGCCAAGCACATCGACGACCCGGAGGAGCGCTACATGGCGGCGATCCGGCATGATCGCCAAGGTGCCGACGCTGGCGGCGTTCGCCTACCGCCACAACCTCGGCCTGCCGTACGTGTATCCCGACAACGACCTGAGCTACCCGGGCAACTTCCTCTCGATGCTGTTCAAGAAGACCGAGGCGAAGTACGAGCCCGATCCCCGCGTCGAGCGGGCGCTCGACGTCCTCTTCATCCTCCACGCCGACCACGAGCAGAACTGCTCGACCAGCGCCGTGCGCGCCGTCGGCTCCTCCCAGGTCGACCCCTACTCGGCCGTCGCCGCCGGCGTCGCCGCCCTCTACGGCCCGCTCCACGGCGGCGCCAACGAGGCGGTGCTGAGGATGCTGCGGCGGATCGAGAGCCGCCGACAACATCCCCGACTTCCTCGAGGGCGTCAAGAACCGCGAGGAGAAGCTCATGGGCTTCGGCCACCGGGTCTACAAGAACTACGACCCGCGGGCGCGGATCATCCAGAAGCACGCGTACGAGGTCTTCGAGGCGACCGAGTACAACCCGCTGATCGAGATCGCGACCGAGCTCGAGAAGCGGGCGCTCGACGACGACTACTTCGTCGAGCGCAAGCTCTACCCGAACGTCGACTTCTACTCGGGGATCATCTACGAGGCGCTTGAGATCCCGAACGAGATGTTCACGGTGATCTTCGCGATCCCGCGGACCTCCGGCTGGGTCGCCCAGTGGATGGAGATGCAACGACGACCCGGAGCAGAAGATCGCGCGGCCGCGCCAGATCTACACCGGCGACCGGGACCGCGACTACGTCCAGATCGACGACCGCGACGGCCCCGAGAAGATCACCGGCCCGCCCGCGCGCCGGCCGAAGCGCCAGCGCCGCGGCGCCTAGTCAGCCGTCCAGGAGTCGAGAGCGGGAGGCGGCCATGGCGCCTTATCGCACTGACGGTCCGGCACGGTCCCGGGTCGCGCACGAGCGCTTCGACGACCTCGACGAGGCGCTCGCCGCGATGAAGCGCCAGACCCAGCTCATCCGCCAGGAGGGCCCGCTCGAGGAGGTCAGCGCGATCCGCGACTACGAGCCGGGACAGCGCGTCCACGCGCGGCTCGAGCTCTCCTCGGGCGGGTTCCTGCGGCGCCGCGAGGCCGGGATGGACCTCATGGGCGACGGGACGCTGGTCCCCTTCGTCGGCGGCGGTCCGCAAGGAGCCACTCGAGCCTGAGCGACGGAGACTCCCCTTCGACGCCGTCGAGGGCGGCCCTCGCGTGAGCGGCGCCGAGGAGTTCGAGGTCCCGGAGGGCAGCGTCGCGGCCGGCCGCCGGGTGCGCCTCCCGCGCGGTGCCCAGCCGCCGATCACGGTCTACGTCAACGGCGTCGGCCAGGCGGAGGGCGACGGACTACCGGATCGAGGGCTCCGACATCGTCTTCAACCGGCCGATCGTCAAGGAGGGCAAGCTCGGCGCGATCCGCTGGCTCGTCGATGCTGATCGGGGTCGTCGGCAGCTACCGCAAGCACGAGACCGTCGACGTGGAGTACCGCGCCGGCGGCCAGGTGAAGCTCGCCTCCGACGTCGAGGTCCTGCCCGGACTGAGCCCGGCGCTCAGGCCGCGCCGAGGCCGGCGAGCGTCGCCACGCGCTCGCGGTGCATGCGCGCGTCGCCCAGGAGCTCCGAGCCGACCTTGGCCCGCTTGAGCAGGAAGTGGAGGTCGTGCTCCCAGGTGAAGCCGATCCCGCCGAGCACCTGGATCGGCGTTGTTGGTGACGTGCCAGGCGGCCTCGGAGGCGCGCGCCTTCGCCATCGACGCCGCGAGCGGCAGCGACTCGGGCTCGGCGTCGGCGCGCCCAGGCCGCGTAGTAGGTGAGCGAGCGCGCCTCCTCGATGTCGTAGAGCATCCCCGCGCAGCCGGTGCGAGACGGCCTGGTAGGCGCCGATCGGGCGGTCGAACTGCTGGCGCTCCTTCGCGTAGTCGACCGCCATCTCCATCGCCCGCTGGGCGATGCCCGACGAGCTCGGCGGCGAGGGCGACCACCGAGCGATCGGCCGCGGGCCGCCGACGTCGCCCGGCAGCGGCTCCCCGCCGCTTGCGGAGACCCGCGGCGTAGTGCGCGGGTCGCGTCGATCAGCTCGACCGGCTCGATCTGCGCGTCGGCCGCCGTCGACCAGCACGGCCTCGTCGCCGTCGTTCAGTGACCACGATCACGGCCGCGCCCTCGGCGTCGGGCACCAGCTCGTTGCTGTGCGGCTCGAAGGCGACCGCGCCGCGCGCCTCGCCGGAGGCGATCCCGCCGAGCCAGCGCTCGCCGCTGCTCGTCGCTGCCGCGCGCGCTCGATGAACGAGGCCCGGCGGAGGCGTTGGAGAGGAACGGCGAGCGGCGCGCAGGCGTAGCCGAGCTCCTCGCAGAGGATCACCAGCTCGACCATCCCGAGCCCCTGGCCGCCGTACTCCTCGTCGATCGCGATGCCGGGCCAGCCGAGCTCGCAGATCTCCTTCCAGAGAGCGTCGTCGTAGCGTCCGCGACTCGGCGAGCTCGCGGACCACCTCGAGGCGTGAAGCGCTTGGCGAGGAACTCGCGGCGCCGTCTCCTTGATCTCGTGCTGCTCGTCGTTGAAGCCGAAGTCCATCGCTCTGGGCCCCTAGCGCAGCCTCGGGAGGCCGAGCACGCGCTCGGCGACGATGTTCTTCATCACGTCGGTGGTGCCGCCCTCGATCGAGTTGGCGCGCGAGCGCAGCAGCCGGTAGGACCACTCGCGTGCCTGGCCGAGCGCCTCCGGGCCGAGGACGTCGGCGGCGAGCTCGGTCAGCTTCTGGTTCAGCATCGCCCACTCCCACTTGGCGATCGAGCCCTCGGGGCCGGGGATCCCGACCTTCATCTGCGCGGTCAGCGCGCGCATCGCGACCGAGCCGCAGCGCCTCGCACCCCGATCTTGAGCTCGGCGATCTGCTGGCGGATCACCGGATCGTCGCCGAGGCCGCGCTCGTTGATCAGCCGATCAGCTCGTCGAGGTCGCGTCGCGACCGAGATCGCCGACGCGGCGCCGAGCCCGGCGCGCTCGTGCATCAGCGTCGTGATCGCGACCATCCAGCCGTTGCCCTCGCCGCCGACGACGTTCTCGTCGTCGGACGTGAGCGCCCTCGAAGAAGATCTCGTTGAACTCCGCCTCGCCGGTGATCTGGACGCAGCGGCCGGACCTCGACCCCGTCCTGCTCCATGTCGCAGATGAAGTAGGTGAGGCCCTTGTGCTTGGGCGCGTCGGTGTCGCGTGCGGGCGAGCGAGCATGCACCACTTCGCCTCGTGCGCGTAGGTGGTCCAGACCTTCTGGCCGCTCACCCGCCAGCCGCCGTTCTCGCGTGACCGCCTTGGTCTTCAGCGAGGCGAGGTCGGATCCCGACTCGGGCTCGGAGAACCCCTGGCACCAGATCTCGGCCGCCGAGAGGATCGGCTCCAGGAAGCGCTCCTTCTGCTCCTCGGTGCCGTGGGCGATGACCACGGGCCCGCCCATGACCAGGCCGAGGACGTTGGCCGGCGCGGGCGCCTTCGGGCGCGCCATCTCCTCGCTGAAGATCGCCTGCTCGATGAGCGTCGCGCCGCGGCCGCCGTACTCCTTCGGCCACGAGATGCCGGCCCAGCCGGCCTCGTGCATCTTCCGCTGCCAGTCGCGCCGGAAGAGGAACTTCGCCTCCTCGCCGTCCGGCTCGGGGCCCGGGATGGTTGTCCTCGAGCCAGGCTGCGAACCTCGTCGCGGAAGGCTTCCTCTTCGCGAGTCAGCGTCAGGTCCACGACGCGGGACTCTATAGGGCGCCGCCTAGTCGACGACGTAGAGCATCAGCAGCGCCGTCCCGATCCAGGAGATGCCCGCGAAGATCATCCCGGGGTCCTCGGTCAGGATCGCCGCCGTCGAGCGAGTGTCCCCGCGGTCGTAGATCAGGTAGAGGTAGCGGAAGATCCCGTACAGCACCGACGGTCCGGTCGCCAGCATCTTGCTGCCGATCAGCGGGCTGTTGACGGCGTAGATCGCGTAGCTCATGATCGCGCCGGCCGTGACCATCGCGACCATCTGGTCGAGGAACGGCAGCGAGTAATGCTCCAGGACAGGCCGCGTTGTCCGAGGACCCGGCGCCCCCGCATCCGACTTCGTCGCATGACCGATCGCCTTCGGCTCCCTGGAAGCGGAGGAGGCACCGGGCATTGATTCCTTCTCCTCCATCGCCTCCTGGCGGCGCTTGGTGAAGCCGAGGAACAGCGCCAGCATCGCGGTGCAGAGCAGCAGCCACTCGGACGCGTGCGCCTCGACCGCGACCGCACCGGCGACGACGCGGAGGATGAACAGCGACGCGATCGTCATCACGTCGATGATCACCAGGCGCTTGAGGATCGCGGAGTAGGCGACGGTGGTCACCCCGTAGAGCGCGACGAGCCCGGCGACGCCCGCCGAGACGCTCAGGAACGAGAGCGCGATCGCGAACACCGTGAGCAGCACTGCCGCGGCCGCGGCCACGCCCTCCGACAGCTCGCGGTTCGCGATCGGGCGGTGGCGCTTCTCGGGGTGGCGACGGTCCAGCGGGGCGTCGCGAAGGTCGTTGACGAGGTATCCGGCGCTCGAGATCGCGCAGAAGGCGATGAAGGTCATCAGAGCGTCGACGACCTGCGGCCCCTGCTTCAGCTTCTGCGAGAACAGGAGGCCGGCGAAGACGAGCAGGTTCTTGATCCACTCGGGCGGCCGCATCGCCACCAGGAGCGCGATGCTCTGCGAGCGCCGTCGCGCAGCGCCGTCCGCCCGCTCGGGCTCAGGCGAAACGGAGCGACGTTCCTCCTCGGTGAGCGTCTCCATCGCACGACAGGTTAGGGCGCCCGGGATGACGAGATGGGCTATTCCTGCCGAGCGAAACGCTGGAACCATGCCGCGAGCGCCTCGACGCCCTGGCGCTGGGCGTCGCCTCCGCCGAGCTTGCCGAACACCCCGGTTCCCCGCATGAGGTTCAGCTTGTACTTCTCGTCCGCGGTCCGGAGCTCGAGGGTGACCGCGGCGGAGTCCATGATGGCCAGGCCGACCGAGGCCCAGCCGCCTCCGGCGCCGCCCGCCTTGGCCGAGGTGATCTCGTCCGGCCGGATCGAAACGACCTCGCCGGTCGGCCGCCCGCGGCGGTCCTGGGGGGCGAGGAGCAGCCGGCGGTCGGTAACCCCGAGCGCGAGCGAGCGGCCCCGCAACGTGCTCTGCTGCGCCGCGGCGCAGACTCCCTCGAGCGTCTCGCCGGGTTCCAGCGCGCCCTCCAGCGCCGGCCGCACGATCGACGCGAAATCAGGCATCGATCAGCACGCCCGGGTTGAGGATCCCGCCGGGGTCGACCGCGCGCTTGGCGCCGCGAAGCGCCTCCGCGAACGGGTCCGGGCGCTGGCGGTCGTACCAGGGCCGGTGGTCGCGGCCGACGGCGTGGTGATGAGTGATCGTTCCACCCGCGGCGATCACGGCGTCCGAGACGGCGGCCTTGATCTCGTCCCACTGCTCGACCTCGCCGCCGCGGCGGGCCGGGACGAGCACCGTGTAGTAGGGAGCCGGGCCGTCCGGATAGACGTGCGTGAAGCGGACATGACAGCCGCGGTGATCCGGGGCCGTCGGGTGCGGAGCCGCACGCGTCGGCGATCGCCGCGGCGCGCGGTCTCCATCACCTCGTCGTGGAAGTCGGCGAACCGCTCCCAGGTGATCGCGGTCTCGAAGGTGTCGCTCAGCACCCCGCAGGCGACGAACGTGTCGCGCAGGTAGGGCGCGGCGAGGAAGGCGTGCCGCCAGGCGCCCACCGGATCGTCCCCGTCGGCTGCGGCGGCGGGTTGGCGCGGGCTCCGGCCCGGCCGTCGCTCTGGGCTCCCGCCTGCCGCGCACCTCGCCCGGCTCGCCGCCGTGGTCGCGCGCGCGCCTCGAGCGCGACGTCCATCGCCGCGTCGACCGGATGATGGGCCGACTCGAAGCCGAGGACGAGCAGCGCCTTGCCGGGCGGCCCCGGCGCCGGTGAGCTGCGGCCTCGGCCGCGTCGAGGAGGCGGCAATTGGACGGGTGGAGCCCCGACTGGGCGAGCTCGCGGACCGCCTCGGCGCCGCTCGCGAACGAGTCGAACGCGACGCCGCACGAGAGCTTGAACCGCGGCCGCTCCTGCACCCGCACCCAGGCCTCGGTGATCACCCCCAGGATCCCCTCGGAGCCGAGCAGCATGCGGTCGGGGCTCGGCCCGGCGCCGGAGCCCGGCAGCCGCCGCGACTCCCATGGCCCCGCTGGGGGTGACCGCCCGCACCGACTCGACGAGGTCGTCGATGTGCGTGTAGAGCGTGGCGAAGTGGCCGCCGGCGCGGGTGGCGATCCATCCGCCGAGGGTCGAGAACTCGAACGACTGCGGGAAGTGGCGCAGGGTCAGCCGTGCTCGCGAAGCTGGTCCTCGAGCGCCGGGCCGAGCGCCCCGGCCTGGATCCGGGCGGCCCGCGAGACCTCGGTCGACCTCGATCGACCCGATCGAGCCCGCCGAGGTCGATCGTCACCGCGCCGCGATAGGCGTCGCCGATCCGCGGCTCGACGCCGCCGACCACGCTGGTGCCGCCGCCGAACGGGATCGCGGCCAGGCCCCTCGTCGGCGCACCACGTCGAGCACCTGCTCGACCTCGGCCTCGTCACGCGGGCAGGCGACGAGGTCGGGCGGGTTGTCGATCTGGCCGCGGAAGCCGCGGACGACGTCGCGGTAGGCCTTGCCGAGCGCGTGGGAGACGCGCTCGTAGGCGGTCGGTGGAGAGATGCCCGAGGGAGGCCGGCGGCTCGAGCCGCGGCGCCGCGCAGCTCGATCGCCTCGAGCGGCACCGGCTCCTCGACGTCCTCGGCGCCGAAGCCCGAGCTGCTCGCGCATCCCCGCGGCGGCCGCCTCCAGGCCCGGCGCGGTCCGGCTGCCGGTCGGCGAACCCCCAGCCCCAGTGCTTTCTCCTGCGCTCCGCGATGGCCACGAGCCAACGCTAGCGCCTCGGCCCACGGCCGAGGCTCTCCGAGGATCGTGTAGATAGATACGCCATCGGCGTACCTCAGTCCTGACAACTAGTTTCCCGGGCGCGCCGTGCCAGCGCCTCCAATGTGGCGACGCAGGTACCGAGGCTCGTAGTGGACCTGCCATTCGGTGTACCGCAGATGACGCAACCCGGCCGCCGCGTGAGCCTGGTCGCGGATGCGATCCCGCGCTTGTTGTGCCGGCGTGCGGTTGTAGCGAAGGCCGTCGGTCTCGACGACCAAGCCGAGGTCAGGCCAGTAGAAGTCCACCCTGAACCCGTTCACGTGCGCCTGGGTCCGCGGCAGGGCCAGCCCTGCGCGCCGGGCGATCGGCAGAAATCGTCGCTCGAGCTCCGAATCGGTGAGCGTGAAGGTGGCTCTGTCGAGCAACGCACGTAGAGGGCGGACGCCGTGTTGTCCCTTCCGTAGCTCGAGCTCGGTTCGCAGGTCTTCCAGACCGACCAGGTCGCGCTCGTCCGCCTCGTTGACCGCCGCCTCGAGCACTCCCGTTGGCAACACGGTAGCGATGTCCACATGAGTCCGCACGGATGTCGTTACCGGGATGCCTTGGCAATGGGTCGCGTCCCCCCCGACGGCCGACCGGCGATGGGTGACGACGCCGTTCTGGCACCTGATCCCGCCACGGGAGATCGAACGTGAATCACCGCCCCGTTCCCGGGCGATTTCCCAGAGGGCCGTAGCACTGAGGTGACCGAGCGCCGCGCCAGGCCCACAACTGAGAACGGCCGCCATCGACGTGCCCTTCCGATGAGCCCCGGGCGCCCGACGGTAGACGCCCTGTCGGGCAGGATGTAGTCGTGCCCGTTGCCACCCGGCCTGACCGCACTCATGGTGTATCCGAGCCCGACGAGTTGGAAGAGGGCGACGACCCCATGCTGCGATCGAGCGAGTCGCCACACCCTCCCCGCGAGGTTTTGGCAATTCAAGTACGCCATCACGTACCTGAGGTGCCAAAAGCTTTGAATTCGGCCCCCTGGGTGCCCCCGCCGAGGCCCTAGTTACGGCTTGATCGGCGCTACCAGTGGATGCCGCGCATCAGCGAGGCGAAGACGACCTGCTCCCTGGAGGCCTCCTCGTCGGCCGCCGGGGGAGCCGTGGGCTCGCGCGGCTCCCCTGGAGCGGCGCGCTTCTCGCCTCGGGCGGCGCTCGAGTCCGGGAACAGCTTGTAGGCGCTGTTGAGGATGTAGTCGATCGACTTCGGGTTGATCGCGTAGAGGATCTGGCCCAGGGTGCCGAGCGGCGTCGCGATCCGCTTCGGCCGATGGATGATCGCGTCGCGTGATCATGTCCGCCGCCTTGTCCGGCGTGATCGTCGGGAAGCGGTCGTACATCTTCGTGGGCTTGATCATCGGAGTCCGCACGAGCGGCATGTAGATCGTCGAGACGTAGACCCCGTCGTCGATGATCTCCGACGCGATGCAGCGGGAGAACGCGTCGAGCGCCGCCTTCGATGCCACGTAGGCCGAGAATCGCGGCGTGTTCGTCTGCACGCCGATCGAGCTCACGTTGATGATCTGGCCGGAGCGCCGCTCGCGCATGACAGGCAGCAGCTTCAGGATCAGCTTCACCGCCCCGAAGTAGTTCAGCTGCATGGTGCGCTCGAAGTCGTGGAAGCGGTCGTAGGAGAGCGCGATCGAGCGGCGGATCGACCGCCCGGCGTTGTTGACGAGGATGTCCACGTGGCCGTGCTGGGCGAGGACCTCGTCGGCCATGCGATCGATGTCCTCCATGTTCGAGAGGTCGGCCGCGTGCACGTAGGCGGTGCCCCCGCGGGCCTCGATCGTGTCCCTCGTCTCCTCGAGCTTCTCGGCGGTACGGGCGACGAGCAGGACGATTCCGCCCGCCTCGGCGATCTTCATTGACGCCGCCTTGCCGATGCCCGATGACGCGCCGGTGACCAGCACCACCCGCCCTCGAACGGCCGCCTCCAGGGAGGCACGGCCAGCGTACGCGCCGGACCGACCCGCAGGAGCTCGTCCGGTATCTGCTGCTCGACGATCTGGGCGCTGCCGGAGACGACCCCGCGGCGACCGCGCACGGCCCCCATCGAGCGTGCGGTCCTCGTACAGATCGGGGTCGAGGTGCCGCTCCCAGTAGTCCCAGAGCTTGTCCGCGTACGCCTCGAGCGGCGGCACCCGGATATCGGTGCCGGCGAGCGCCGCCTGCGCCCCGCGCGAGTCGAACTGCGTCGGATAGTTGATGTAGGTCAGCACCGAGCGCGGGACGCCGAAGTCGCTCAGCACCCGATCGGTCACGATGTCGCCGGGCGGAAGCGACGCGGCGGCCTTCACGAGCGGCGCCGCGAGATCGACGATGGCCGCCGGCAGCCGGACCGACGACTGCGGGGCATGCGCGGCGCTGGCGAAGATGTCGATGACCTCGCCGGCGGTCTTGGGATTGGGGTCCGTCAGGTGGAACGCACGCCCGTCGAGGCCCTCGACATGGGCGATGTGATCCATGGCCCGGGCGACGAAGTCCACCGGGACGAGGTTGATCTCGCGACCCTCGACCCCGGGCATCGGCACCCATTCGGGCACCGTCCCGCGGAGCCGGCGGATCAGCTTGAAGAAGTAGTACGGGCCGTCGACCTTGTCCATCTCGCCGGTCTCCGAGTTGCCGACGACGATGCCCGGCCGGTACACGCGCCAGGGCCGCGTGGACTCCGAGCGGACGATCCCCTCCGAGTCGTGCTTGGTCCGGAAGTAGGGGTGGTTGTCGAGGTCCTCCGCCTCCTCGAACATGTCCTCGCGCCAGAGCCCCTTGTACAGGCCCGCCGCCGCGATCGAGCTGACCATGTGGATTCTTCCCGCACTCCACGACATCCGCGAACTCGACCATGTGCCGGGTCCCCTCGATGTTGGCGACGTTCTGGCTGGCCGCGTCCGCGGTCATGTCGTAGATGGCGGCGAGATGGAAGAGGTGATCGACCTGGCCGCGAAGCATCTCCGTGTCCTCGCCCGAGATCCCGAGGCGCCGCTGCGCGAGGTCGCCGACGATGCCGACGACGCGGTCGGAGTCGACTCCCCAGCGGTTGCGAAGCTCCTCCAACCGGCCCTTCGAGCCCTCGCGGACCAGCACGTAAATGGTGCCCTCGCGCTCCAACAGGAGCTCCACGAGGTTGCGTCCGATGAATCCGGTCGCTCCGGTGACGAAGTAGCTCATTTCCTCTCCTCCAGGGTCACGAAACGAGCCTACACTCAACGCGATGGGCTTTGAGCTGCCAGCGGATCCCGGCGACCCGGGTCAGCCCGACGTCAGAACGGGCCGTGTCGATGGGTCCGTCGCCGGCGCGCACAGGCGGCTCGTGCGCGACGGGGCACAGGTGCTGGCGCACGGAGCCCTGGTGTGCCCGAGCTGTGCGATCCCGCTTGCCGCATCGGCTCCGTTTCCGGTCGGAGCGCGCCTCGTATGCGGCTATTGCGAGCACACCGCGCCGGCCCGCGAGTTCCTCGCCGAGGACGTCTACGACACCGTTTCGAACGAGGTCTACCTCGTCGCTCGCGTCGCCTGATCCAGTCCGCCCTAAAGGCTCCCTCAAGCCGCATCCGGACCGTCCTATTCACCGTGGGCAAGTGCATACACTGACCTTGTGGTAATGGATGGCTGAAGCCGTCGAGATTCAGATGCCCCAGATGGGTGAGTCGGTGACCGAGGGAACCGTCCTCGAGTGGCACGTGGCGGAGGGCGACGAGGTGAGCGAAGGCGACACGGTCGTCGAGGTCTCCACCGACAAGATCGACGCCGAGGTGCCGGCGCCCGCCAGCGGCGTGATCACCAAGCTTCTGGTCTCACCGGATGACACCGTTCAGATCGGCCAAACACTCGCTGAGCTCGACACGAGCGCCGAGGTGTCCGCCGACGGCGGGTTCGGCAACGGCGCCTCCGCCACGGCGGACGGCGAGCGTGAGCTCGGGCCCGGGCTCACGGCGGGCGCGACCGGCGAGGGCGACGCCGACCTTGGCGACGAGACGGCGCCCTCGAACGCGCCCCAGCCGGGCGTGACGGCGACCGTGACCCCCACCGAGGCCCCCGCTGAAGCGCCGAGCCCCGCTGGAAGCGGACGCCAAGCGGAAGCGCCGAGCCCGGCCGGCACCGCGTCCGGCCACGGCCGGACGACCGGTCGCCCTTCGGGCTCCCTGGAAGCGGAGGATGCGGGCGGAATCATTCAGATCTCGATGCCCGAGATGGGCGAGTCGGTCACCGAGGGCACCGTGCTCGAATGGCACGTGTCGGAGGGCCAGCAGGTCAGTGAGGGCGACACCGTCGTCGAGGTCTCCACCGACAAGGTCGACGCCGAGGTCCCCGCTCCTGCGAGCGGCGTGATCACGAAGCTCCTCGTCTCGCCCGACGACACCGTGCAGATCGGCCAGGCGCTCGCGGAGATGACCGCCGGCGCAGCTCCCTCGAGCCAGGGTGAGGCGGCACCGGCGGAAGCCCCCGCCGCCGCGCCCGCGGGTCCGCCCGCTGGCGACGTGGACGGCAAGCGGGCGTCCCCGGTCGCGCGACGCGCCGCCGCGGCGAACGGGGTCGACCTGAGCGCGGTGAGCGGCTCCGGGCCGGGCGGCAAGGTGATCAAGGCCGACGTGCTGGCGGCGGCGAACGGCGGCGATGGCACCGGCGCCGCGACGAAGCCGAGCCCGCCGGGCCCCACCGGCACCGGACGAATCCGAGCAAGCTCGGATCACCGGTCGTCTGCGGCTCCCTTGGCGGCTGCGGGCGGAGTCGTTCCCCTCCGAGGCCCCGCCGGGATGCTCGCCCAGGCGATGAACGAGAGCCTGTCGGTTCCCACCGCCACCTCGTTCCGGACCCTCCCGGTGGACGTCCTCGACGCGAAGCGCCGGGCGCTCAATGGCGTGCTCAAGGAGCGCGGGATGAAGGTGTCGTTCACGCACCTGGTGGCGTGGGCGATCGTCAAGGCGGCGCAGGAATGGCCGGTGATGGGCCGCGCCTACGCGGAGGAGGGCGACAAGCCGCAGGTGGTCGAGCCCGGCTCGATCAACCTGGGGATCGCCGTCGACGTCGAGCGAAAGGACGGCTCGCGGAGCCTGATGGTGCCCTGCATCAAGGGAGCCGACGGCGTCGACTTCACAGGCTTCCACTCCTACTACGAGGACCTGATCACCAAGACGCGTGAGAACAAGCTCACCGCCGACGACTTCCAGGGGACGAACATCACCCTCACGAACCCGGGTGGCCTCGGGACCGTGGCGTCGGTCCCGCGGCTGATGTCGAGCCAGGGGACGATCGTCGCCACAGGCTCGATCGCCTATCCGGTCGAGTGGGCCCACGCCCCCGCCGACAAGATCAAGGCGCTCGGGATCTCGAAGGTCATGACCATGACCTCGACCTACGACCACCGCATCATCCAGGGCGCGGAATCGGGCTCGTTCCTGCGCCGGATCGACCAGCTGCTCCAGGGAGAGGACTCCTTCTACGAGTCGGTCGCGGAGTCGCTCGGGGTGCCCGCGAACGTGGTGTCGAACGCCTATCCCGCGTCCGCGTCGGCGCCCCCAATCACGTCGGCGCCCGCGGCCGCCCCCTCCGCCACGGCGGCGCCGGACACCGAGCTGCTGCAGGCGGTGCAGGCCGCGACGTCGCTGCTCAAGGCGTACCGAACCCACGGGCACCTCGCCGCGCGCCTCGATCCGCTCGGTTCACAGGGCGAGGGAGACCCGGCGCTCGTGCCGGAGAACCTCAACCTGACCCCCGAGCTGATGTCGCAGATCCCGGCGTCCATCCTCCGGATCGGTGTGGAGGGCGAGACGCTGCTGGAGGCGCTCCCGCGGATGCGCGAGGCCTACTGCGGCACGATCGCCTATCAGATCGAGCACCTCGCCTCTCACCAGCAGCGGATGTGGCTGCGGGAGACGATCGAGACGGGGGCCCACCGCAAGCCCCTCAGCACGGAGGAGAAGCGAGGACTCCTCAAGCGGCTGATCCACGTGTTCCAGTTCGAGCGGTTCCTGCAGCGCGCCTACCTGGGTCAGAAGATGTTCTCGATCGAGGGCCTCGACGCGGTGGTGCCGATGATCGACGAGCTGGTGACCATCGCCAGCCGCGGCGGAGCCCAGGAGGTCGTGATCGGGATGGCGCACCGCGGGCGCCTCGACGTCCTGACCCACAACCTCGGCCGGTCGGCGGAGTCGATCATGGCCGAGTTCGAGGGCGCGCAGGCGCTGGAGCGCGTCAAGCGCGTCGCGGCGATCCCGCACGGCGGGACCGGAGACGTCAAGTATCACCATGGGGCCGACGGGCTGTTCACCACTGCCGATGGCGAGACGATCAAGATCCGCCTCTATCCGAACCCGAGCCACCTCGAGTTCGTCGATCCCGTGGTCACCGGGGCCGCTCGGGCCGCGCAGACCTCGCACTCCGGGCCGGTTCTCCACCACAACCCGGAGCTCGCCGTGCCGCTCCTGCTCCACGGCGACGCGGCGTTCCCGGGCCAGGGCGTGGTCGCGGAGACGCTCAACCTGCAGTCGCTCGAGGGCTACTCGACCGGCGGCACGATCCACCTGATCACCGATAACCAGGTGGGCTTCACCACGGACCCCGAGGAGGGCCGCTCGACGCCGTACGCCTCGGACATGGCGAAGGGATTCAACGTCCCGATCATCCACGTGAACGCCGACGACGTGGAGGCGTGCATCTCCGCCATCCGCCTGGCGATGGCCTACCGCGAGCGCTGGAGCCGGGACATGGTCATCGACCTGATCGGCTACCGCCGCTACGGGCACAACGAGACCGACGAGCCCGCATACACGCAGCCGAAGATGGCGGCGCAGATCAAGGCGCACCCGCCGGTCTCGCAGATCTACGCGGGAACGCTCGCCAAGGAGGGCGTGATCACGCCCGAGGACGTCGAGCGGGAGAGTACCGAGGACACCGAGGAGTTCTCGGAGATTCACAAGGAACTGAAGGCCAAGATGGAGTCCGGGGACTACGAGTCCGAGACCGCCACGCAGGTCGGCACGGGGGAGCTCGACCGGACCAAAAGCCCGGCCGTCGACACGGCCGTCTCCGCGCAGCGCCTCCAGGGTCTGAACGAGGAGCTGCTGCAGGTCCCGGAGAGCTTCACCATCCACCGCAAGCTCCGCAAACCGCTCGGCCGGCGGGTTGACGCGCTCGCCGACGATGGCGGCATCGACTTCGGGCACGCGGAGGCCCTCGCGTTCGCCTCCCTGCTCACGGAGGGCTCCCACATCCGCCTGACCGGCCAGGACACGGCGCGAGGGACGTTCTCGCACCGCCACCTCGCGTACTTCGATGAGAAGACCGGGCTCAAGTACGTGCCGATCCAGCATCTGGGCGGCGCGCTCGCCCCGTTCGAGCTCTACAACAGCCCGCTCTCGGAGAACGCCTGCCTCGGGTTCGAGTACGGGTACTCGGCGGCATCGCCGGAGAGCCTGATCCTGTGGGAGGCGCAGTTCGGCGACTTCGCCAACGCCGCCCAGGTGATCATCGACAGCTTCATCGTGTCCGGAGAGTCGAAGTGGGGCCAACCAACCCGGTTGACGCTCCTCCTCCCGCACGGGTACGAGGGCGCGGGCCCGGAGCACTCGAGCGCCCGCATCGAGCGCTTCCTGCAACTGGCCGCCGAGGGCAACATCCGGCTCGCGAACCCCAGCACGGCCGCCCAGTACTTCCACCTGCTCCGGCGGCAGGCCCGGATCGCCAAGCCACGCCCGCTGGTGGTCTTCACGCCCAAGGGCCTGCTTCGACTGCCGGGCGCCTCCTCGCGACTCGACGACCTGACGTCGGGGACGTTCCAGTTCGTCCTCGACGACCCGCGCGCACAGGACCGCAAGGACCGCGTCGAGCGGCTCGTGCTGTGCAGCGGCAAGCTCTACTACGACATCGACGGCCACGAGCGCCGTGACCGGGCCGAATCGGTGGCGATCGCGCGCGTGGAGCTGCTCTATCCGTTCGCGCGCGACCAGCTCGCCGCGCTGATCGAGAGCTACCCGAACCTGAAGGACGTCGCCTGGACCCAGGAGGAGCCCAAGAACATGGGCGCCTGGAGCGTCATGTGGCGGCGGCTGCCGGAGATCCTCCCCGAGGGCGTCGAGCTCAGCTACGTCGGCCGTCCGCAGCGCGCAAGCCCGAGCGAGGGCTACCCGGCTGCGCACCGCAAAGAACAGGAGCGGATCGTCCTCACCGCCATCGAGGGCTAGGCCGGGGCCCCCCACGCTTCGCGTTGGGGTAAGCCCTTTATCCGTGGCCGGGTCCGGTTGGAGCGTCGCATCTCGCTGCGCTGCGGCCGGCCTGAACGAGCGGCTCTGCGGCGGGCAGGGGCAATTCGAGCACGATTCAGTTCTTGCGAGCGGCAGCTAATCCACCCATATGGTGAAATCGGCCCGCTGGGCTGGGATCCCTGCTGGAGGAAGCCCACGCTCGCCGAGCCTCCTCGTTGCGTGAGCCGAATGCGGTCTTCAACCCAACGACATGCGTGAGGGGTGCCGGGCTAGGCTCGCGGGCGAAACTCGCTTCGACCGCTTCCGGCAGGGTAACGGAGCTGACATGGATCGCTCGGACAGCCCCCGCGGGCCACTGCACGTCGAGCGGGACGAGACCGAGGCGGAGCGCATCGATCGCAACTTCAACGAGCTGCTCGGCGAGCTGCGGATCGCGCTGCCCGGCGTGCAGGTTCTTTTCGCGTTCCTCCTGACCGTTCCGTTCGCGCAGGGGTTCACCGGCCTCACCCAGTTCGAGCGCGACCTCTACCTGGTCGTCCTCCTGTTGACCGCGCTCGCGTCCGCGCTCCTGATGGCGCCGACGGCATATCACCGGGTCTTGTTCCGCAAGGGCTACAAGCCTCAGATCCTGTTCTTCGCGAACCGTTCCGCGATGGCCGGGCTGGGTGTCCTCGCGCTTGCGATGACCGGGGCCATCCTCCTGATCTCACACGTGATCTTCGGCGAGGCCGCGTCGATTGCCGTCGCGATCCCGTCGGGCATGGTCTTCGCCCTCCTCTGGTACGTGATGCCCTGGCTGCGGGGGCGCGGCACCGCTCGTGAGTTCTAGCGACCCACGGCGCTAATCTCGGCACGTGGAGATCGCCTCCCCCGAGCGGACTGACTCGAGTGCCGGCGCGCCCGACGCGGAGCCGCTGCGCAAGATCGAGCCTGGGGCCCTGTGGCCGTGGGTCAAGCGCGCGAGCTGGATTGAGCTCGCGATCTTCGCGGCGCTCTGCTTCTTCTGGCTCGCTCCCGGCTACGACCACGAGGCGATGATCTTCGGCTGGGCGCACGGCCTCGGCTTCATCGCCCTCTGCGTGTTCATCTGGATCGCAATCCTGCGCCGCGAGGCCCCGTACACGCTCCTCGCCGCGACCCTCACCCCGGTCGGTCCGCTGGGCAGCGTCATCGGGATCGAGGTCATCGAGCGCAAGCGCCGGAGCTGACGATCGGCGAAGCGAGCGTAGTTCTGACGTACGTGAGCGAGTCGATCGTCAGACGGGCCGCAGCTGTGCCGGTTTGCAGGCGCCGAAAAGGATGGCGGGGCGGGGCTGTGGGAGGCAGGGGGTCCACACAGCCCGCGCCCACGCCTGCGCGTCGGTAGCCAGGGAGGGATGCCGACGCGATCGCCCCCGGAGGCGGGACTGGCCGGGGACGAGCTTTGAAGTCTCCCTTATCCGTGGGTTCTGAGCCATTTTGATGCATCCGGGGCGGGAAAGTCAATAGCTATTCCCTGGATTCCCGCTCACAATCCGGATCCACCGACAAGCGGTGTAGGGGAACCCTATCGCAGGTCGCGAAGCACGCGGTGCAAGATGCCGCCGTTGAGGTAGTACGCGACCTCGTTCGGCGTATCGAGGCGCACGCGCGCCTCCAGGGTGACCGGATCGGAGCCCTCGCGCTCGGCCTTCACGCTCACCGTCCGGGGGCCCTTGGTGTTCTGGGACACGGCCTCCTCGAGACCCTCGACGGTGAACACCTCCTCGCCGGTGAGCCCCAGCGATTCGGTGGTCTCCCCCTCCGAGAGCTGCAGCGGGAGCACGCCCATCCCGATCAGGTTCGAGCGATGGATGCGCTCGTAGCTTGACGCCAGCACCGCCCGGACGCCGAGGAGCGCCGTGCCCTTCGCGGCCCAGTCGCGCGACGATCCCGAGCCGTACTCCTTGCCGGCCAGAACGACCAGCGGCACGCCCTCGTCCGCGTATTGCATCGCGGCCTCATAGATCGTGGTCTCCTCGCCTTCTGGAAAATGGCGCGTGTACCCGCCCTCGCGGTCCACCAGCTCGTTGCGGAGCCGGATGTTGGCGAAGGTCCCGCGGATCATCACCTCGTGGTTGCCGCGGCGCGAGCCATAGGAGTTGAAGTCACGGAGGTCGACACCCTGGTCGATCAGCCACTGGCCCGCGGGGCTGTCCTTCTTGATTGCCCCCGCCGGGGAGATGTGGTCGGTGGTGACGCTGTCCCCGAGCACCGCGAGCACCCGCGCGCCCTCAATCGGCTCCGGCTCGGGCGGCTCGGGGTCCATGTCCTCGAAATAGGGGGGCTGGCGTACGTAGGTCGAATCGGTCCACTCGTAGCGGTCGCCCTCGGGTATGTCGAGCCCGCGCCAGCGATCGTCGCCGGTGAAGACGTCGTCGTAGCTCTTGGTGAACATCTCGGAGCGCACCGCGTCGGAGACCGTCTGCTTGATCTCGTCGCTCGTCGGCCAGATGTCGCGCAGGAAGACGGACTCGCCGTCAGAGTCGGTGCCCAGCGGCTCTTCGAGGATGTCGACGTCCATCCGCCCGGCGAGGGCATAGGCCACGCACAGCGGCGGCGACGCGAGGTAGTTGTTGCGCACGTCCTGGTTGATCCGGCCCTCGAAGTTGCGGTTACCGGACAGGACCGAGCAGACCACGAGGTCGTTGTCGTTGACGACCTTGGAGATCTCCTCGGGCAGCGGTCCCGAGTTCCCGATGCACGTGGTGCAGCCGTAGCCGACGAGGTTGAAGCCGAGCCTGTCCAGGTATTCGGTCAGACCCGCCTGCTCGAGGTAGTCGGTGACCACGGTGGAGCCGGGCGCCAGGGACGTCTTCACCCACGGCTTGCGCTCGAGACCGCGCTCGACCGCCTTCTTGGCGAGCAGCCCCGCGCCCACCATGACGGTGGGATTCGACGTATTCGTGCAGCTGGTGATCGCCGCGATGACCACGCGCCCGTGGTCGAGCTCGGTCTCGGTGCCGTCCTCGAGAGTCAAAGCGACCGGGTCCGCCTTGCGCTCCTCGACGGCGGTGCCGCCCGCGCGGCGGGGCTTCCCGCGGTCGTCGTTGTGATCCTCTGCCGGCGGGTCCGAGGCGGGGAAGCTCTCGGCAATCGCCTTGTCGTAGCCGTTGCCGAGGCTCTCGGCCGCATCCGGGTCGAACTCCGCCAGCGACTCAAGGAACGCGTCCTTCGCCTCCGCGAGCGCGATCCGGTCCTGCGGACGCTTGGGCCCGGCGATGCTCGGCTGGACGTCCCCGAGGTCGAGCTCCAGGCTCTCAGAGAAGGTCGGGTCCTCCGAGTCCTAGGTGTGGAACATCCCCTGCTCGCGCGAGTACGCGTCGACGAGCTCGATCAGGTCCGTCGGCCGGCCGGTGAACTCCAGATAGCGGAGGGTCTCCTTGTCAACCGGGAAGATCGCGCAGGTGGAGCCGAACTCCGGCGACATGTTCCCGATCGTCGCCCGGTCGGCGAGCCCCAGGGTGTGGAGCCCGGGGCCGTGGAACTCCACGAACTTGCCCACGACGCCGTGCTCGCGCAGCATCTCGGTGACGGTGAGCACGAGGTCGGTCGCGGTCGACCCCTCCGGCAGCTCCCCGCAGAGCTTGAAGCCGACGACCTGCGGCAGGAGCATCGAGATCGGCTGACCCAGCATCGCCGCCTCGGCCTCGATGCCGCCCACGCCCCAACCCGAGCACGCCGAGCCCGTTGATCATCGTCGTGTGCGAGTCGGTCCCGACCAGGGTGTCCGGGTACGCCTGGGTCGACCCCGTCCTGCTCGCGCCGGAACATGACCTGGCCCAGGTACTCGAGGTTCACCTGGTGGCAGATGCCGGTCGCCGGCGGGACCACGCGGAGGTTGTCGAAGGCCTGCTGGCCCCACCGCAGGAAGCCGTAGCGCTCGCCGTTTCGCTCGTAGTCGCGATCGGCGTTGATGTCGAAGGCGCGCGCGTTGCCGAAGGCGTCCACCTGGACTGAGTG
Organism: uncultured Actinomycetes bacterium; assembly: GCA_963829735.1. Taxonomy (GTDB): domain Bacteria; phylum Actinomycetota; class Thermoleophilia; order Solirubrobacterales; family 70-9; genus AC-56. The sequence goes on along the minus strand of CAWHJT010000014.1, from coordinate 420,346 downwards.
GTCGATGATCAGGTCCACGGGCACGAGGGGGTCGATCCTGTCCGGATCTCCGCCGAGCTCCTCCATCGCATCGCGCATCGCGGCGAGGTCGACGATCGCCGGCACGCCCGTGAAGTCCTGCATCAGGACGCGGGCCGGCTGGAACGGGATCTCCTCGCTGGGCTCCGCCTTCGCGTCCCATTTGGCGATCGTCTCCACATGGTCCTTGGTGACCGACTCGCCGTCCTCCAGACGCAGCGCGTTCTCCAGCAGGACCTTGATCGAGTACGGCAGCCTGGCGACGTCGTACGACGACTGCAGGGCGTCCAGCCGGTGGATCTCGTATCCCGTGCCGGAGACCTTCAGCGTGTCGCGGGCGTTGAAGCTGTCTTTGCTCACGCCACTCCTCCTTTCGCGTCGCTCAGCGTTTGTCGCCCTGGCCCTCGGCTACCCGGTCGGCCGCCTTGCTAGCCGTCCCGCCGGAGACCGCGCGCATGGCGATGCGAGGGCTGGCCAGCCCGATGTGGGCAAGAGCGCGAACCTGTACCGGCGCGACCGCGACCTCCACCTTGTTGCGCTCGATGGCCTTCACCACGCCGGCGGCCACCTCCTCCGGCGTGGACGTCCCCATCCCCGGGGGCGGCTTGGCGCCCGAGTCGGCGAACATGCCCGCGTCTCGGATGAACCCTGGGACGACAAGCGAGACGCCCACACCGGTGCCGGCGAGGTCAGCCCGCAGGCACAGGGCGAAGCCACGCAGCCCGAACTTGGTGGCCGCGTAGACCGCGGACCGCGGGCTCGGCGCCTTGCCCGACAGCGAGGACACGAAGACGAGATGGCCGTCGCCGCGCTCGCGCATCCCGGGCTCGAGCGCTCTGGCCAGGAGCATCGGCGACTCCAGGTTCACGCGCAGCGCGCGCTGAAGCTCGTCGGTCTTAAAGCTCTCCAGCTTGCCGGTCCCGGGAAGCCCAGCGTTGGCGACCAGGCAGTCGACCTGCCCTGCGTCCGCGGCAAGCCGCTCGGCGGCGCCGTCCTCGCCGAGATCCGCGGGGGCCACGCTGTGCTCACCCGGCAGCGAGCCGGAGAGCTCGTTCAGTGCGTCGGGATTCCGGGCGCTCAGAACGAGGCGCGTGCCCCGTCCCGCGAGAGCCTCAGCGATCGCCCGCCCGATGCCGCCTGTCGCCCCGGTGAGCAGTACCGTCTTGCCATCGAGCTCCACGTAAGCAAACTACCAACCGGCGCCTGGTGGATAGGCTGCCGGCGATGAAGCTCTACGTCTGCTGGACCACCATCCAGACGCCCCGCCCCGGCGGGCATCCGTGCCACAACGCGTATGCGGCTCTGCATCTCGCCGGCTACGAGCCGGAGGTGATCAAGGTGCGCGGCCTCGGCATCGGCCCGCGCTTCGTGCACTGGATCACCGACGGGCGACGCGAGGTCGAGGAGCTGACCGGCCAGCGCGCGGTGCCCGTGCTGGTGACGGACGACGGCGAGGTCGTCTCGGACTCTGCGCGCATCATCGAGTGGGCGGAGGCGAACCCGGCGCACCGCGCGGGCTCTGGCACCGCCAGCACCTCAGGCAAGTAGAGGCGCCCGCAGCAAGCGCGGATCCAACGTTTGCGCCTGGGTGGATTTCGGTCCGCTCGCGCGCCGGCCGACCCCTGCCTCGAAGCGAGCGGCCGATTATCGACCGCATGGGTGGATTTCGCGCCGCTCGCGCGAGAAGAAGGCGCCAACTCCGATCCGCGGTGCCTGCTCTCAGGCCTCGTCCCGAGACCCCCGGTGGATTTCGGGATTTTCGAGTTTTGCAGGGATTTCGCCTTCCGCCACGAAATTGTGAGCGTTGTGTGAGGAAATGACCGGCCGGATGGTGTAACGTGCCGCGCCATCGATAACCGGTAAACGCCGAATCCCCGCCTGACTTCGGGTGGGGAGCGGGGGAACCACACGTTTGGGGCGAACCCACATCAGTGGGGGCGCAGCTCCTTTAGCGCCAGCCCGACAGCTAACCCCGCAGGCCGACGAAGGAGACTGGCGATTTTGCATACCCCAAGGCAGGACCTTTCCAGGCGAGGGAAGCCCGGCAGGCGGATCAGGCTCGCAGGCACGCTGCTTGCTGCCGCAGCGGCTCTGATCGCGCTACCGACAGCACCGGCGCTGGCGGGCGGCGGCGGGACCTCCGTGACGGGATCCGACGGCGGCGGCGGGGATCCCTCCCATTGCCAGGCGAAGATCCGCCACCATCACGCCAAGGTCCCCGATTGCGCTCCCACGCGCATCCAGAAGGTCATCCGCGCGGCGAACCACATCGTGGGCACGAGCTACTGCTACGGCGGCGGCCATTCGAGCTTCAAGTCGGGTTGCTACGACTGCTCGGGCGCGGTGAGCAAGGCTCTCCACGGCGGGCGCTTCGTCGACACGCCGATGGACTCTTCCGGCTACATGCGCTGGGCGAAGCGCGGCAAGGGCGACTGGTTCACCGTATACGCCAACTCCGGCCACGCGTTCCTCGTGGTTGCCGGCCTGCGGTTCGACACCTCGATGACGCACGGGGACGGACCAGGCTGGAGCGCGCGGATCCACGAGGAGAACCTGCGCGACTTCAAGGCCCGCCAGAAGGGCAAGTACTAGTACTAGGCGGGGCTGGAGCGGCCCGCCAGCCGGGCCGCCCATGGACGAATCGTCCAAACCGGGCCGCTCCGCGGAGCGGCCCGGTACGCATGCCGCGCTCCAATCAGTCCATGGGAGGTGCGGAAATTTGTCCACGCCTTTCCTACAAGGCGGCAGGTGGTTCGGGTACGTTCTTCATCGGTGACGCCTCGGGCGTCGCCGATCCGAGTGGAGGAAACCGCAGCCATCACAGCGCGAAACGGCGGGCAAGACGACACCGCGGCGATGCCGAGCGAGCGCCCCAGGGGCGATGAGCCTCCGGACGTACGGCTGAACGGCCTCCGCAAGAGCTACGGCGACGTCGTCGCCGTCGGCGGCATCGACCTCGAGATCGCGAGGGGGGAGTTCTTCACCCTGCTCGGTCCCTCCGGGTCGGGCAAGACGACGACGCTGCGAATGATCGCCGGGTTCGAGGAGCCCGACCAGGGCAAGGTCGAGCTCGGCGGCCGGGATGTGACCGGGATCCCCCCGTACGACCGCGAGGTGAACACGGTCTTCCAGGACTACGCCTTGTTCCCGCACATGACCGTGGCCGACAACGTCGAGTACGGCATGCGGGTGCAGAGGGTCTCCAAGGACGAGCGCCGCAAGCGCGCCAAGGACGCCCTGGACATGGTCCGGCTCTCGGGGTATGAGGACCGCAAGCCCTCAGAGCTCTCGGGCGGCCAGCGCCAGCGGGTGGCCCTCGCCCGGGCGATCGTCAATCGGCCCCGGGTCCTGCTCCTGGACGAGCCGCTCGGCGCGCTGGACCTCAAGCTTCGCGAGCAGATGCAGGTCGAGCTGAAGGGGATCCAGGGCGAGGTCCGGATCAGCTTCATCTACGTTACCCACGACCAGGACGAGGCGCTGACGATGTCCGACCGTATCGCGGTCTTCAACGGCGGGCAGATCGAGCAGGTCGGCAAGCCCGCCGAGATCTACGAGCAGCCGGCGAATCCCTTCGTCACCGGGTTCGTCGGCGCATCCAACTTCATCGAGCGCGACGGATCGCGCTTCACGGTCAGGCCCGAGAAGATCAGGCTTCTCGACGAGCATGAGGATGCCGCGGGCCTGCATACCGAGACCGGTGTGATCCGGGACGTGGCGTACGCGGGCATGGTGACCCGCTATCTGATCGAGCTCGATGCCGGCGGGGAGCTTCAGGTCGTCCGGCAGAACCTCGAGACGTCCTCCTCGGAGGCGCTTGAGCAGCGCGGGCGGCAGGCAACCGTCGGATGGCGACCCGAGCACTCGGTAGCCGTCACGGAGAAAACACGAAGGGAGAACCCCCAATGAGAGGACGAACCGCCAGTCGCCCCGTCCGGGCCGCCTGGTTGATAATCGCCGGCTTGGTCGCGGCCCTGTTCGCGACCGGCTGCGGAAGCTCGTCGTCGAGCGGCGACCGCAACACGGACATGGCGCAGAGCGTCGGCAAGGGCGAGGGCGCGCTGAACCTCGTCGCCTGGGCCGGGTACGTATCGAACCCGTGGAAATCGCAGTTCGAGAAGCAGACCGGCTGCAAGGTCAACGTCAAGGTCGCGGGCACGTCCGACGAGATGGTGCAGCTGATGCGGACCGGGCAGTACGACGGAGTCTCCGCATCAGGCAATGCGACGGCCCGCCTCGTAGACGCCGGGGACGTCTCGCCGGTCAACGTCAACCTCGTGCCCAATTACCAGACGGTCTTCCCGGACCTGAAGGACCAGCCGTACAACACGTTCGACGGCACCCATTACGGGATCCCGCACGGCCGTGGCGCGAACCTCCTGATGTGGAACAAGGACAGCGTCAAGCCGGCGCCGACCTCCTGGGACGTGATGCTCGACCCGAAGAAGGCGGCCGCCTACAAGGGCAAGATCTCGGTCTACGACGACCCGATCTACATCGCCGACGCGGCCGTCTACCTGAAGACGCATCAGCCGGATCTGGGCATCGACGACCCGTACGAGTTGAACCAGGACCAGTTCGACGCGGCCGTGAACCTGCTCAAGGAGCAGCGGCCGAACGTCGGCGAGTACTGGTCGGACGCGCTGAAGCAGATCTCGGCGTTTGCGAGCGGTGACGATCTTGTCGGCACGACCTGGCAGTACCAGTACTTCGCGCTGCTCGACAAGGGCAAGCCGATGGCATCTAGCCCCGCGAGTCAGGGCTTCGTGCCCAAGGAGGGCGCGACCGGCTGGTCCGACACCTGGATGATCAGCTCGCAGGCACAGCACCCGAATTGCATGTACAAGTGGATGAATTTCATCGTCTCGCCGCAGGTGAACGCCGAGGTCGCGCAGTACTTCGGAGAAGCCCCGGCGCAGAGCAAGTCATGCGATACGTCCACGCTGACGTCGGCGGCGAAGGCCGCCGGCCTGCCGGAGAACCCGAAGTTCTGCGACCAGTATCACGCCGCGGACCCGTCGTTCTGGAAGCGCGTTTACTACTGGCAGACGCCGCTCGCCGATTGTGGCAATGGGAGCAGCGACTGCATGGACTACAACGATTGGGTGAACGCCTGGACGGACATCAAGGGGTGACCGGGCGCTCTCCACGTGACACCGACGGGGGCCGATGGAAGCCGCTGACGCTTTAGCGTCGGCGCCGAAGAGGTCGGTGGGCCGCAGGCTCGCCGACCTCTTCCACGGCCGCCCCCGCCTCCAGGTCGGAGGCCTCCTCACCGGGCCGCTCGCGTGGCTCGTGATCGGCTACCTGGGGTCGCTCGCGGTCCTGCTCATCGCCTCGTTCTGGAGCGTCAGCGCGCTCACCGGCGAGGTCGCGCAGACGTTCACGATCGACAACTTCAAGACGCTGGTCGACGATCCTGTGTATCGCACCATCGCCTGGCGAACCGTGAGGACCGCGGGGCTGGTGACGATCACCGATGCGCTGCTCGCCTTCCCGATCGCGTTCTACATGGCGAAGGTCGCCTCGCGCCGGGCGCGGGCCACGCTCGTCGTTGCCATCCTGATGCCGCTCTGGTCCTTCTACCTGGTGAAGGTCTACGCGTGGCGCACGATGCTCTCCGCGGACGGGGTGATCAACTGGGCTCTCGGCCCTCTGCACATCCACGGGCCGGGCTACGGCACCACGGCCGTATGGCTGGTGATGAGCTACCTGTGGCTCCCCTACATGATCCTGCCGATCTTCGCCGGCCTCGAACGGATTCCCAACTCGCTGCTCAGTGCGTCGGAGGATCTCGGGGCGTCCCCGTTCACGACCTTCCGCCGGGTGATCCTCCCACTGTCCTTCCCGGCCGTGGTTGCCGGCTCGATCTTCACGTTCTCCCTGACGATGGGCGACTACATCACGCCGCGCCTCGTCTCCAACAGCCAGTTCATCGGGAACGTCGTCTTTTCCAACATCACCAACAACCTGCCGCTCGCCTCGGCATTCGCCGTCGTGCCGATCATCGTCATGGTCATCTACCTGCTGATCGCCCGCCGGCTCGGGGCGTTCGAGCATCTCTAGTGCGACTTTCACGAAGCTCCCGAATATCGCTCCGAGTCGCGGTCGCCGATCGTGCTCGCGTTCATCTACATCCCGCTGATCGTGATCCTGATCTACGCGTTCAACTCCTCGAACCTTCTGGAGTGGCCTCCGCCCGGCCTGACCACGCACTGGTTTCCGGAGGCGTTCAAGGACTCGGGGGCCCGCGACGCGTTCGTGACGTCGCTGAAGGTCGGAGCCGCCGCGACGGCGATCGCGTTGCTACTCGGAACGCTCGCGTCAATGGCGGTCGCCCGCCACCGGTTCTTCGGGCGCGAGACGGTGTCGTTCCTTGTGGTGCTTCCGATCGCGCTCCCGGGAATCGTCACGGGTGTCGCTCTCAGTGACACCTTCACTCAGGTGCTCGGGATCGGTCTGAGCCTGTTCACGGTCATCGTCGCGCACGCCACGTTCTGCATCGTGGTCGTCTACAACAATGTCGTCGCGCGGCTCCGCAGGAGCTCCGGCTCGATCGACGAGGCATCGGCGGACCTGGGCGCCGATCCCTGGCAGACGTTCCGGTACGTGACGCTCCCGCAGATGAGCACCGCCCTCGTGGCGGGCGGACTGCTCGCCTTCGCCCTCTCGTTCGACGAGATCATCGTGACCACGTTCACCATCGGGCCGGGCGAGGAGACGCTCCCGATCTGGATCTTCGCCAACCTGTTCCGTCCGAACCAGATCCCGATCGTCAACGTCGTGGCCGTGGTCGTCGTGCTGCTGTCGATCATCCCGGTCTACCTCGCGCACCGCCTCACGCGCGAGGAGGAGGGGCTCCCGGGCGGGCGCGGCGCCGCGACGGTCGAAGCCGAGGCGACCGCCGACGATCTAGCCGGAAGGCGCCGCGCTGAGCTCAGCCGGCGGCGACAGTCTCCGGATCCGGCTCCTCACCCTTGAGGGAAGGCGCATCGCCGATGCCCGAAGGGAGGACGCGCAGCGCGTCCACGGGTAGGTGGAGCTGCACCGGGGTGCCCTGCTCGTAGGGGATTCCGCCGCCGGTGTTCTGAACGAGCGCCTGGAGCGCTTCCCCGGTGGCGGCCCGGACGATCACCTGGATCGCCGAGCCCACGTAGACGACGCGCTCCACCATGCCCGGGATGCGGTTCGGCCCCGACGGAGACCCGTGCTCTTCGAGCTCGATGCGCTCCGGTCGGATGACGATCTTCGCCTCCCCGGTGACGTCGCGGTCCGTTCCGCGCGTTTCGAGCTCGTAGCCGTCCAGCGCGACGCGGCAGGCGCTCGTGCCGGCACTGACGATGGTGGCCTGCATGAGGTTCGACACGCCGAGGAAGTCGGCGACGTAGAGCGTCTCGGGATCCTCGTAGACGTCCTGAGGCGCCCCGACCTGCTCGATGTGCCCGCTGTTCATGACCGCGAGGCGGTCGCTCATCGTGAGCGCCTCCTCCTGGTCGTGGGTGACGTAGAGGAACGTGATGCCGACCTCCTGCTGGAGCGACTTGAGCTCGATCTGGAGGGCCTTGCGGAGCTTCGCATCGAGGGCGCCGAGCGGCTCGTCCAGAAGGAGCACGGCCGGGTTGAGGACGAGAGCGCGCGCCAAGGCAACGCGCTGCTGCTGCCCGCCCGAGAGCTGGGACGACCGGCGCCCCTCGTAGCCCGGAAGCTGGACGAGCTCAAGCGCCCTGCCGACGCGCTCGCGGATCTCGGCTTTCGGCCGCTTCGCCCGCTTCAGCCCGTAGGCGATGTTGTCGTAGACGTTCAGGTGCGGGAAGAGCGCGTAGTTCTGGAACACGGTGTTGACGTTGCGCTGGTGAGGCGGTGTGTAGGCAACGTCTGTGCCGTCCAGGAGGATCTCACCGGAAGTCGGTTGCTCGAAGCCGGCGATCATTCGCAGAGTGGTCGTCTTCCCGCAGCCGGAAGGCCCGAGGAGCGAGAAGAACTCACCACCCGGGATGTGGAGATCGATGCCGTCCACCGCGGTCACCTCGGCGAACTGCTTGGTCAGCTTGCTCAATTCGATTTCGCCGCGTGCCATTGGTCTTCCCGAAGCTAGGTGAGGTTGAAGGCGCCGCCGATGTCCTCCGCCGCTTTGCCCGCCTGACGCTCTCCGCGGGTGAAGAAGCGCCAGGTGAGGAAGCCGGCCGTGACGATGAGGAGGGTTGACACCATCATGATCGTTGCGATCGCGTTCACAGACGGTAACGGCGCGGCGCGCGTCGCTGCGTAGATCTGGATCGGGACGGTGTCCGTGGGTGCGCCGCTCGACAGCCACTGGCTGATGACGAAGTCGTCGGCCGAGATGGCGAACACCACGGCGGCCGAGGCGACGATCGCCGGGGCGAGCAAGGGCAGGAGGATGCTCCTCAACGCGACGAACGGCGAGGCCCCGAGGTCGGCGGCGGCCTCCTCGTACTGCCTGCCGATCGAGAACAGCCGACCGCGCACGATCACGACCACGAAGGAGATCGAGAAGGTCACGTGGCCGAGGATCTGGGCGACCGTTCCCGTGTGAACGAATGTGAAGATGTGACTGAAGACGAGGAGGAGCGACACGCCCATGACGATCTCGGGCGTGACCAGCGGAAAGAGCATGATGAAGTTGGAGGTGCCGGAGCCGCGACCGCGCCAGCGGGCGAGACCGAGGGCGAGCAAGACCCCGAGCGGGACAGCGATGAGAACGTCCGCTCCCGCCAGCTTGAAGCTCTGAACAAGAGCATGCCGAAGGGCCGGGTCGTGCCAGACCGAGTCCACTGGATCTCCCCAGTACCAGCGTGTCGAGAAGGAGTCCCAGACCGTGCGCGAGCGGGTCGCATTGAAGGAGAACTGCACCGCGATCAGCACCGGCACGATCGACCACAGGATGTAGGCCCAGGTGACGGCGACCAGGAAGCGCGGCTTTCCCCATGGGTTGCGGAACCAGCCGCGCAAGCGGGTCAAGGTCGAGGGCTGCGGCCTCGCTCGCGGCTCGGCAACGACCGTCACAGCGCCCCCACCGCCCCGGCCTCGCGTTGGGCGCGATGGATGCTCCGCATGTAGTAGAGCATGAGGATCATCAGGAAGGCGGCAAGCACGATCGTGAGCGCGGCGCCGATCGTCGGCTGCGGGCCGCCGTGGAAGTAGAGGTCGATCTGGTTGCCGATCATCGACGTCTTCGGCGAGTCCGAGACGATGTTCGGCGTGTAGTAGTCGCCGAACATCGGTAGCGTGATGAGGACGGCGCCCCCCAGGATGCCGGTTTTCGAGAGCGGGAGGGTGACCGTGCGAAACGCGGACCAGGGGCTCGCACCGAGGTCACGTGCCGCTTCCAGGTGGCTGCGGTCGATGCGATCGAGCGCGGCGAAGAGGGGCAGGATCAGGTACGGGATGTAGCCGTAGACGAGGGCGAGGATGACGGTCGAGGCGCTCCCGCCGAGCCAGTCCCGCGGCTGGCTGAGCACGTGGGTGAACATCAGGAACTGGTTCACCCAGCCGTTGTCCTGCAGGAGATTCACCCAGGCGAGCATTCGCATCATGTAGCTGATCCAGAGGGGAAGGATGATCAGGATGAGAATGACGGCCTTCCACCGCCCCGCGTGCCGGGCCGTGTAGTAGGCCACCGGATACCCGATCAGCAGGCAGAGGGCCAGGGAGATGAGGACGTAAACGATCGTCCTGACCCCGACGTCGAACCAGATTCCTCCCGGCGCGAGCCGACCGAGGACCTCGCTGAGCCAACCCACGTTCCAATCGAGCGGGTTCCAGACGGGAACCGGTTGGAAGAGGACCGGGTCGACCGTTCCCAGCGCGACCCCGAGGACCGCATAGAACGGAACGATGAAGAGGAGAACCAGCCAGAGAACGCCCGGGAGCGCAAGAGCAGGCCACAACGAGCGCCGGTACACGACGCCCTAACGCTCGCGCCCCGGACCCGTCAACTCCCTCCTCCGGCGAGGAAGTTCGAGTAGCCGTCCTCCCACAGCTGCTGTCCCTTTGACGTGAGCGTCCCGTACTGCAGCGAGTCGGGCCCGAGATCGTCATTCGTCAGAACGCTGTTCTCCAGGTTCTTGGGCACGACTCCCTTCTGCACCAGGGTGCTCGGGTCGATCTCGTTCAGCGGGGGCTGATACCCGTTGAAGTCGACGAAGTTCTGATAGGCGACGCCGTTGTCGAGGAGGTAGTTGAGGAAGAGGTGCGAGAGCACCGGCTTCTTCGTGGTCGAGCAGATCGCGAAGCAGTCGTTCTGGACCGGCACCTTGCCGCGGGGTGCCCTCCAGAAGGCGAGGTCGCTCGCCGGCGTTCCCTTCGGGAGGTAGTAGATGTAGCCCGCGATCATGTCCCCCGACCACGCCTGGTGGAGCCAACTCGAGCCCTCCGGGATCGTCTGGTACTGGATGTCGTCCACCTTGATGTTGCAGATGCCGTAGAGCTCCTTGAGGTCGGACACCGCCTTGTTCACGAGCGCGGGATCCTCGGTGTTGATGTCCGTGATCCCCTTGCGCAGGAGCGCCATGCCGATCGTCTCCCGGTTCTCGGAGAGGAGCCCCACCTTGCCCTTGTACGCCTGAGACTCCCAGAAGATGTCCCACGGCTGGTTCATGCCGGCGATGTCCTCTTTGACCTCGTCCGTCCGCCATGCGATGCCGGTGGCGTAGACGGTGTAGGGAACCGTGTAGCGCGACTCGCCGTCGTAGAACGGGTCGACGAGCTGCGGCCAGATGTTCTTCTGGAGGTTCGGGATGTAGTCGAGGTTGAGCGGCTTGATCAGCTTGCCGGCAACGCCGATATCGAGGGTGTCCGGCGTGATCTCCATCACGTCGGGGTTGACCGCTCCGGAGGCAAGCCGCTGGAGTCCGGAGTTGATGTTGTCGAACGGCGTGTACTGGACTTCGACGTCGTACTTGGCTCCGAACTCCGTGAGGAGCTTCTTGTAGAAGTAGGCGGGATAGTTGAAGACGGTGAACGTCCCGCCCGTCTCCGGCTTGAGCCCCGACTCGATGGGATCCTCCCAACGCGGCAGGGTCACGCGCTTGTCGGGCCTCGCGAGCGGCAGGCCCCCCGGCCCGACGAGCCCGCCGCCCGCGCCGGTGCTCCCGGGGACGCTCGTCGAGTTGCCGCAGGCGGCGAGCAGGTCGCCAGCACCGTAGAAAGCCGCGGCGGCACCTGCGCCTCGTAGCAGGAAACCGCGCCTGTTCAGGGAGTTCCAGCGTTCCTTCGGGTGCTGCGTCATTCGAGTTCCCTCCTGAGTTCGGTGTCCGAGAGGTGGTGGGACTCAGCCATCCTCGTTCTCCTCTCTCGATCCGACAATGGCCGCCTCGACCGGCCCGAGCTCCGTCGCAATCAGCTTCTCGGCCACGTCCACCACTCGCGCGAGCATTCGCTCCTTCGGGACGTCCGGATCGCCGAGCGTCACCTGGACGGCCAGCCCGTCGACCAGCGAAGCGAGCAGCAGGGCGACGTCGTCAGGGTCGGCCTCCCCGAACTCGCCAGCGTTCTGGCCGTCGCGGATCACCTCGGCGATCTGCGCGCGCCAGCGCTGGTCGAGGCGCCGGCGGACGCGCCGCGTCGACCGGTCGCGAAGTGCCCGCGTCCAGATCTCCATCCAGAGCCTCGAGTCGTATTCCTCGGCCGATGACTCAAGGAGCAGCCGCAGCCTCTCCCGTGGGCTGTCCAGCGCCTCCAAGCGCTCGGTGAGCATCCCGTAAAAGCGCTCCTCGTCGACGGTGAGCGCCTCCGCTAGAAGCTCATCCTTCGAGTCGAACCAGTACAGAACGGCCGGCGGACTGGTGCCGGCGCGCTCGGCGACGTCTGCGATCCGCGTCGCGGCGATACCCCGCTCCGCAATCACTCCCGCCGCGGCCTCGAGCAGCTGCGGGCGCCGGACGTGATCGATCTGCGGGCGTGGACTCACCGTTCGATCCGCTCTGGTGTCCTCACAGGGCTCTCGCTCGTCCGCACCAGCTCTCCTCGCAAAGCTGAATAGCCGTTCAAGTTATACCTACTCGGCGTCCAAGGCACCCGACTTCCCCTCCGACGATCCGTCCGCACGGGCTCTTCCTGCTGATAGCCAGACGCGTTAGCGTCCGCACGATGGCCGTCGATGTGACAACCGAGATCGAGATCGAGCGTCCGCGCGACGAGGTCGCGGCGTTCGGCCGATCTCGACAACACCACGCGCTGGTACGCGAATATCAAGTCGATCGAGTGGGACACGCCACCACCTGCGACGATCGGCTCCCGGGTTCGCTTCGTCGCCGAGTTTCTCGGGAGGACGCTCATCTACACCTACGAGATCCGCGAGCTCGATGCCGGCAGGCGGTTCGTGATGACGACCGCCGAGGGCCCGTTTCCCATGGAGACGACCTATACCTTCCAGGACGCGCGCCCGGGAGCGACCAGGATGACCCTCCGCAATCGCGGCGAGCCATCCGGGTTCGCGAAGATCTCAGCGCCGCTGATGGCGCGAGCGATGCGGCGGGCGAACAAGGCCGACCTTCGGCGGCTGAAGGAGATAATGGAACGGTGAGCTGGCCGCCCGAGCTGGCGCATGCCCGCGAGCGGCACTTAATCCACCTCTGCGGTGGAAAATCGCCCGCTCGTAGGGTCGAGCTCGAATCCGGTCCCCGCGAGCGGCAGCTAATCCACCCATGCGGTGGAAATCGGACCGCTGGCTGGGATCCGTAACGGACGAAGGCCCGAACCACGTTGGCCGAGCTTCCCTCGTTGCGTGAACCGGTGGCGGTACTCAACCCCGCGATATCCGCGAGGGGGCCCGAACGACTGGGCGGCCGCCGCGAGCCCTCAGCTGAGCGCGTCGGGATCCATCCCGAGCTCCACCGACAGGCGCTCGGCGACCAGCGTCCGGGCGGCGTCGACGTCCATGGCCGGATCGCGAAGCAGCGCCCGTACGCCGGCGCCGTCGAGGAGCGCCATCGCCACGTCCGCGAGCGCCTCGGGATCCGCGTCGGCGCGGAACTCACCGCTCTCGACGCCCGCGCGGATCAGCCCCGCCACCCACTCCCGGTAGCGGCCGTAAAGGCGCGCCGCGACTGGCCGCAGCGCCGGCTCGCGGACCGCTCGCAGCCATAGCTCCACCCACAGCACCCACTCACGCTCCTGGGAGCCCGGATAGGGCAGCGACTCGGCGAGGCCGCGGGCGAGCGCTTCAGTGGCCGTCTCCTCGGCGTCGGTCGACTCGCGGAAGCGCTCGTCCCCCGCCTCCTCGAACGAGTGGATCAGCGCCTGCTCCAGCAGCTCCTCGCGGGTGGAGAAGTAGTGGTGCACGAGGGCCGTGGAGGCCCCGGCTCGCTGGGCGACCCTGGCGATGCGAACCTCGTCGATCCCCTCCGCCGCGATCAGGTCGCAGGCGGCCTCGAGGATGCGGTCGGGGGCGCTCTGGGTGCTTGCGTCGACGCCCGCGGCCATCGGCCGAGCCTATGCCACCGCCAGCGCGACTCCGGCATCGGCGAGGGCGGCGGCGGCGGCGTTGCGGCCGTTCAGGGCGATCACGCTCCCCGCGGGATGGGTTGCGGCACCGCACAGGTAGAGGCCCGGCACCGGCGTCCGGGCGGACAGCCGCCCCTCCCACATCTGGTCGGGGGTCACCTCTCCCTGGAAGATGTTGCCGCCGGTGAGGCCGATCCGCGACTCGATGTCGCGAGGCCCGAGGACCTCGTGGTCGACGAGCCGCCCCTCGAAGCCCGGCGCGAACCGGTCGATCAGGTCGATGAACTGCCTGGCGACGTCGTTGCGGCGCGAGTCCCAGTCCCCCTCCGAGATCTCGTACGGCGCGTACTGCCCGAAGACGCTCAGCAGGTGTCTTCCGTCCGGCGCTGGGCTGGGGTCGTAGCCGGTCTGGATGTAGATCTCGCCGAACGCGACCGCGGGCTCACCGCGATCGCACGCCTCGAAGGCGCGCTGGGCGTCGTCCATGGTGCCGGTGAGGTCGATCGTCGCCTTAGCAGGCCAGGCCTCGCCCGGCGCCGCCGTCCAGTCGGGAAGCCGCTCGAGCGCCGCGTTGAACTTGACCACCGGGCTGCGGACCTTCCACTGCTCGAGCCTGGCGCGGTAGGCTGCGTCGACCTCGTGGCCGTCGAGCATCGAGAGCATCCGCTTCGGGTCCGCGTTGCAGATCACGGTCTCGGCCGGGATTGAGGTCCCGTCCTCGAGCGTCACGCCCTCGCCGGGGACGATCTCCGCCACGGGCACTCCGCAGGCCAGAACCGCGCCCGCCTCCCGCGCGGCGTCGGCGATCGCGAAGCTGACCATCCCCATCCCGCCCTCGACGTACCCCCAGAGGGGTCCGTCGCCGGTCATGTCCCCCTGGTAATGCATGAGCTTGATGGACGCAGTTCCGGGCTCGCGCGGCCCGCCCCACGTGCCGATGATCCCCTGCCCGAACAGGGCGGTCTTCAGGCGCTCGTCGGAGATGTGGTCGTCGAGAACGTCCGCGATCGAGGCCTCGAACAGGAGGTCGATCATCGTCTGATCGCCGCCGACCAGCTCCTCGATCTCCTCGCGGGTTGGCGAATCGCCGACCCAGGTGTCGCGCTCGCCCTTGCGCAGGCGGCGCCGTGCCTCGTCGAACAGCTCCTCGTAGGCCCAGTAACCGTCGATGTCGCGCGCAGAGACGCCGAGCTCCTCGAGGTTCGCCTGGGTGCGCGAATCGTCGAGCCACTGCCCGAAGGACGTGCCGTCCTCGAACGGGACCCAGAGGTTCGGGTCCGCCATCCAGTAGCGGAGGCCCCGCCGCTCCAGCTCGAGCTCGCGGATGACCCGGTCGTCGAGCAGCCCGACCACGTAGGCGCACGGGCTGATCACGTACCGCTCGTCGCTGAACGGCCGCTCGAGCGTGCAGGCGCCCCCGAGCCGTTCGCGCCGCTCCAGCACGAGCACGCTGCGGCCCGCCCGGGCGAGGTAGGCCGCGGCGGTGAGGCCGTTGTGCCCGCCGCCGACGACGACCGCGTCCCAGCGGCGGCCGGCGAGCTCCGCCACCGGCCCCGGAAGCCCGACCTCCCCCAGGCTCGCCGCGATCTCGTTCGCGGCAAGCGCGCCGTTGCCGCTCACGCGGGAACCGCCTGACCCTCGCGAAGCGCCTCCATGTAGCGCTCGGCCACCATGACGTCGAAGGCGTGGACATCGACCTCCTCGCCCGAGTAGCGGCCGGGGACGTAGCCCGTCGTCCGGACGCCCTTCTGGGTCAGCTCGCACACGTGCCAGTCCTCCCGGTTCACCTGGTCCCAGAAGTCGATCGCGTCCGAGGGATCGAATCCTTCGCCCTCGATCGTCGCTGGCTCGAAGTACCACTCGCAGATCACCTCGGTCCGATCCGCGGCCCGCGGCCACAGGGTGTGGAGCATCACGTAGTCGGGGTGGAGCGACACGAGCGAGTTGGGGAACAGCACGAAGTAGAGGACGGAGCCGAGGTCGTCGCCTGAGAGGCCCTTGATCGGCGGCCGGCCGTGCTCGGCTCCACCCTCGCGCGCCATCGTCGCCGCGCCGTCGCGCAGCGTCATCGATCCACCGCACCAGGCGCCCGCTCCATCCATCACCTCGCCGCTCATGTAGTGGCTGAGCGCGTTCAGCTCCGGGTGCACCCCGGGGCAGTGCAGGCACTCGCTGTAGTTCTCGGCGATCGCCTTCCAGTTCGCCTTCACCTCGTATGTGATGCGGCCGCCGCGGGCGAGGCCATCGACCCGGTAGTGCTCGAGATGCCCGGCCATATCGCCGACGTGCTCGGCAGGGCCCGGCGCCTCGCCGCTCAGGTCCACGAGAACCACGCCGCCGAGCGTCGCGACGCGCACCGGGATGAGGCCCCAGCACGACGGCTCGAAGTCCTCCACCCCCTCCATGTGCCGAGCGCCCTTGAGCTCGCCGTCGAACCCGTACGACCAGGCGTGGTAGGGGCAGGTGATGCGCGCCCGGACGCTGCCCTCGGCGTCGCTGATCAGCCTGGCGCCGCGATGGCGGCAGACGTTGAGGAATGCGTGTGGGCGGCCGTCGCTTCCGCCCATGACCACCACGCTGTCGTCGCCGATCTCGCGCATGACGTAGGCACCGGGCTCGGCCACGCTCGAGGCGTGCCCGACGCAGATCCAGCCGCGGAAGATCCGGTCGAGCTCCCACTCGAAGACGCTCTCATCCACGAACGCTCGCGGCGGGAGCATCGTCGCCCGCTCCAATGGCTCGAGGGTTGCCTCCACGTCGCGAAGCTCAAGATTGAACGGGGATTGCGCGGTGGGTGCCAAGCTCGGCCTCCTTCGGGGCCCCGATCGGCTTCGGCGGGAACCCGATCGTGGTGTTGACCTTGTAGTCAATCGCATGTTAGTCTGCGGAGCCGATGGAGGTCAAGTCGACGCCTCCGCCCCCGGCCGCCGCGGGCGCCCCGCCCCTCGACCTCGACGAGGAGGCCCTCGAGCTGGCCGAGCGCGCCCGGAGCTTCGCCGAGAACGTGCTCATGCCGCTGGAGGAGGAGGCCGAACGGCGAGGCGGGCGGCTCCCAGACGACGTCGTCGGGGAGCTGCGGCGCCGGGCCATGGACGCGCATCTCCACGGGGGCATGCACGCCACAGGTCACGGCGGGCAGGGCTGGACCCGGGTCCAGTGGGCACTCGTCGAGGAGCAGTACGGGCGCACCACCAACGCCCTCCACTGGCTCGTCCCGAACGCCTACAACGTCTGGGCCCACGCGAGCCCCGAGCAGGTCGACCGGTACCTGCGACCGGCCCTCCGCGGTGAGCTGAAGGACGCCTACGCGGTCACCGAGCGCGACGCCGGCTCCGATCCCTCGGCGATCGCGGCAACCGCGGTGCCGACGGCGTCCGGCTTCCGGCTGAATGCCGAGAAGTGGTTCGTGACCGCGGGCGACGTCGCATCCGTATACGTGGTGATGGCGAACGTGATCGACGGCGCCGATCGGCTGCCGACCCTCTTCGTCGTCGACCGTGACCGGCCCGGCGTCGAGATCGTCGACGACCCCGCCTACACGCACACCTATCCGGAGAGCCACCCGACGATCGCGTTCCGGGACGTGGAGCTCTCCTCCGACGACGTGATCGGAGGGGTCGGCGGGGGCGACGAGCTCCAGCGCTCCTGGTTCACCGAGGAGCGCCTGGGGATCGCCGCCCGGTGCGGCGGCGCGATGTGGCGGCTCCTGGACGAGACCGTCGAGTGGGCCGTGGGCCGCGAGCAGGGCGGGCGCTCGAATCTACGATCACCAGGGCGTCTCATTCCCTCTCGCCGACTCGGCCACGGACGCCGCCGCCGGCCGCCTGCTCACCCTGACCGTCGCCCGCCTCGCGGACGAGGGGGCCGATCCGAAGATCGTCCACCACAAGGCCTCGATGGCGAAGCTGTTCACGAGCGAGGCGGCATGGCGATGCGCCGACCGCTGCGTCCAGGCGTTCGGCGGCCGCGGCTACCGGCGCTCGAACGTCGCCGAGCGCCTGCTCCGCGAGCTGCGCGTGGATCGGATCTGGGAGGGAACGAGCGAGATCCAGAGGCTGATCGTCGCCCGGGGCCTCGAGCGCCGTGGCGTCGAGCGAATCCTGCACTAGTTGAGCGGCACGACCCCAACCCCGGACCCCACCCCTCTCCTCGAGCCGCGCTCGATCGCGGTGGTCGGAGCGAACGACCGCCCCGGCTCGTACGCGGACATCGTGCTGCGCAACCTCGAGCGCGCCGGCTTCGAGGGCGAGGTCTGGGGCGTCAACCCGCGGCGCGAGGAGGTACACGGACGCCCCTGCGTCCCGAGCGTGTCGGACCTGCCATATCCCGTGGACGCAGTGGTCGTCGCGATTCCCGCTGCCTCGGTCCCCGCCGTCATCGCCGAGGCGGCCGCCACAGGTTGCGGCGGCGCGGTGGTGCTCTCCGCCGGCTTCGGGGAGATCGAGGAGGGCCGGGAGCTCGAGCGGCAGCTGCGCGAGGCGGCCACCGCAGGCGGGCTGCCCCTGTGCGGCCCGAACGGCAACGGCATCGTGGCGGTCGGCTCGCGGGCGCCGATGTGGGGCGACTCGGTCGCCCCGCTCGAACCCGGCGGCGTCGCGATGATCTCGCAGAGCGGCAACGTCGCCGTCAACGCGCTCGGCTCCCGCCGCGGAATCCGCTTCCACACGGTCCTCTCCACCGGCAACCAGGCGACGCTCGACGCCAGCGACTGGCTCGCCGCGCTATGCGAGCGAGACGGCGTGCGCTCGGTGGCGATGTTCCTGGAGTCCGACGGCGACGGCGAGCGGCTCGCGGAAGCGCTTGCCGTGTGCGCCGATCGCGGCGTCCGCGTCGCGGTGCTGAAGGCGGGCTCCACGCGAGGCCGGGCTGCGCGCGGCGTCGGCACATACCGGAGCCGTCGCCGGCGAGCAGCGGGTCTTCCGCGCCCTGATCGAGGAGGCGGGCGGGGCCTGGGCGCGGGACTTCCACGAGCTGCTGGAGCTCGCCCGGGTGCTGGCCGAGCCGCGCGCGCGGCCGCGCGGAGACGGCGGCCTCGCGATCCTCACCTGCTCGGGCGGCGACTCGACCATCGCCGCCGACGAGGCGGGCCGCCTCGGGGCGGAGCTGCCGGCCCTCGCTCCCGAGACCGCTGAGCGGCTCACCGAGCTCTTGCCGGCGGCAGCGACCGTCGGCAACCCCCTCGACTACACCGCGATGATCTGGGGCGACACCGATCTGCTGCGTCGGATCACGGTCGCGGTCGGCCACGACCCCGCCATCGACCAGCTGCTGATCCTCTACGACCATCCCCAGGGCCTCGCGCCCGAGGCGGCGGCCGAGTGGGCGGCCGTCCGCGCCGGGATCGTCGCCGGCGCGGCGGAGACGGAGGCCGCGACGCTCGTCGCCTCGACCCTCCCGGACCTGATCGACGACGAGGCGAGCGGCGAGCTCGCCGAGCGTGGCGTTCCCGCGGTCGCCGGCCTGCGGACGGCGCTCGTCTGCGCGCAGGCGCTGCGGATCCCGCCGGCGGATCGCGCCCGCCTGCGGGAGATCGCTGCGCGCGGCCGCCTCGGCTCGTGCCGAGGTAAACCGGCCCGCGCTGACGACGGCTGGGTGGACGAGATCGACGCCAAGGAGCTCCTGCGGACGGCTGGATTGCCGGTGCCGGATGGCCGGGTGGTCGCCAGCGAAGGGGAGGCGGCGCTCGCCGCTCGGGAGCTGGGAGGCCCGGTCGCTGTCAAGGCCTCGAGCCCGGCGCTCCGCCACAAGAGCGACGCTGGCGCGTTGCGGCTCGGGGTCGACACCGACGAGGGGGTGCGCGTCGCCTACAGCGAGGTGACGGGTGCGGCGGATGACGGCGCGCGAGTCCTGCTGGAGCGCATGGCGGCCCCCGGGGTCGAGCTGCTCGTCGCCGCGCGCGCCGACGCCGTCGTCCCCGCGCTCGTGATCGGCCTCGGCGGGATCTGGGCGGAGGCCCTCGACGACGTGGCGATCGTCCCCCTGCCCGCCGGCCCGGATCGCATCGGGAGTGCAATCCGCTCGCTTCGGGGAGCCGCGGTTCTCGAGGGAGGACGCGGACGGGACGCGGTGGACGTCGAGGCGGTGGCCGAGCTGGCCGCCGGCGTCGGAACCCTGTTACTCGAGTCCGGCCTCGACCTGATCGAGCTCAACCCGGTAGCCGTTCATCGCGAGGGCTGCGTCGCGCTGGACGCCGTCGCCAGGCGAGCCGCCGCGCCAAGTCGTGCATCAACCGCCTAGCCTCGCCTCGCCTTGACCTTGTAGTCAATCGTACGAAGATGGTAGGCTGGCGGGCATCGAGGCCTCGACTACAACCGCTCCCCCAAAGCGACGCGTCGCGGCCTCCGGGCCAAGCTCGTTCGACGCGATCGTCGTGGGCGGCGGCCACAACGGGCTGACCGCCGCGGCCTACCTCGCGCGCGCCGGGCTGCGCACCATCGTGCTGGAGCGCCGCCCGATTCTCGGCGGTGCCTGCGTGACCGAGGAGGTCTGGCCCGGGGCGCGGGTATCGAGGGCATCCTATGTCGTCTCGATGCTGCAGCCGAGGGTGGTGTCGGACCTGCGCCTTCGCGAGTTCGGCTACCGCGCGGTACCGCTCGATCCCGCGTACGCAGCGCTGACTACGGAGGGCCCCATCTTCTTCCACAACGACCCGGAGCTGACCGCGGCATCGGTCGGGAGGTTCTCGGAGCGAGACGGGCGGGTCTACGAGGGATTCGAGGACCTGCTCGAGCGCACCGCATCGTTCTTGCGGCCGATGATGCTCCGCGAGCCTCCGGCGCTCGGGTCGCGCCAGCCGACAGATCTCCTGTCGCTGTTGCGCGAAGGTGCGCGAGCCGCGGGGCTGTCCCGCCGGGACGTCCACGACCTGGTCCGCATCTTCACGATGTCGGTCGCGGACCTGCTCGACGACTGGTTCGAGCATGACGGCCTGAAGGGGTCGATCGCCTCGACGGGCGTCGTGGGTGTGTGGGCCGGCCCCCGCACGCCGGGCACCGCGTACAACCTCCTCCACCACGCGCTCGGCGAGATCGACGGCATCCCCGGCGGCTGGGGCCAGGTGATCGGCGGGATGGGCGCCATCAGCACCGCAATCGCGCGCTCGGCCGAGGACGCAGGGGCTGTGATTCGTACCGATGCCGCGGTGGCGTCGATCGACGTCCGCGATGGGCGGGTCGTCGGGGTCACGCTGGCCGACGGATCGGAGCTGCGGGCGCCCATCGTCGCATCGGGGGCGCACCCGAAGACGACGATCCTCGACCTCGCCGGCAGCGAGCACTTCCCGGAGGACGTGGCGCGGGACATGCGCCGCTACCGGACCCGCGGCGGCTCGGTGAAGATCAACATGGTGCTGTCGGAGCCGCCGCGCTACGAGCGCGTGACGGCCGACGAGCAGCACATGCTCGAGCGAACCGGGGTCAACCTCTGCCCGTCGATCGACTACTTGGAACGCGCCTGGCAGGACGCGCTCGCCGGGCGGCCCGCGAGCGAGCCGTACGTCGAGGCTGAGCTGCCCTCCGCCATCGACTCCAGCCTCACCGACGACGGCCGCTGGGTGATGACCATGTTCACCCAGTACGGCCCTCCGAACCCCGATGCCTGGGCGGGCGACGCACGCGAGCGCTACGCGGACGCGTGCGTCGAGCACCTGGCGCGCTACGCGCCCAACGTCCCGGGTGCGATCGTCGAGCGCGAGGTTCTTGCCCCGCCCGACCTCGAGGAGATCTTCGGCCTGGTGGACGGCTCGATCTTCCAGGGCGAGCAGGGCCTCGACCAAATGGCGTTCATGCGCCCATCGCCCCTGCTCGCGCAGTACGCAACGCCCGTCGACGGCCTCTACCTCTGCGGAGCGGGCACCCATCCCGGGCGGCGGGGTCATGGCGGCGGCCGGCCACAACGCGGCCAAGCGAATCCTCCGCGACCGGCGGCGCTCGCGGCTGCCCTCGCGGCTGCCCTGGCGTCGCCGAGCCGCCGTCTGACGAGCCGCAGTGCCGGGGGTCGTCGTCGTGGGCGCGGGGCTCGCGGGACTCGCCGCGGCGGACGCGTTGCACGCCGCGGGAGTGGACGTGACCGTGCTCGAGGCCCGCGACCGGGTCGGCGGCAGGGTCTGGTCGGTGCCCTTCGCGGGCGGCGTCGTCGGAGCGGGGAGCGGAGTTCATCCTTCCGGGCAACACGGCGATCGAGTCGCTGGCCATGCGCTTCGGCCTGCGCCCGGCGCCCAAGGGCACTCCGTATGGCCGCCGGGAGCCGCGCGGAGGCGAGGCCGTCCCCGCGGGTGAGCTCGACGCCGCGTTCGACCGCATCGCCGCCGGGCCCGTGCCGGCCGGCGCCGCCACGCTCGCGGAGGCGATCGACGGCCTCGAGCTGGAGCCGCGGCTGGCGGCCCTCATCCGCGCCCGCCTGGAGGTCTCCATGGGCCACCCAGCAGACGACCTTCGCCCCGAGGTGCTCGGCGAGGGCGCTGCCACCTTCGGCGACTTCGAGAGCTACACGGTGGCGGGCGGCAACGCCAAGCTCGCCCGGGCCCTGTCCGGCGGCCTCGGCGGGCGGATCCATCTGTCCTCCCCCGTCCGCGCGCTGCGGTGGAGCGACGAGGGAGTCGACGTCCGGACCGACGACGGCGAGCTCTCGGCGCGTGCGGCGGTGATCGCGGTACCCACGGCCCCGCTTGCGGACATCGACGTCGAGCCCGCTCTTCGAGGGCCGACCGCCGAGGCGCTCGCCTCCGTCCGGTACGGGCAGAACGCGAAGCTCTTCGTCCGCCTTCGAGCGCCGAGTCCGCCGAGCGCGATCATGTCGGTGCGCGGCCGCTTCTGGTCCTACACCCAACTGGATCCAGGGGGTGAGCCGGCTCCCTTCGTCACCGCCTACGCCGGAACCGCCGATGCGGTCCGGACGCTCGCCGATCCGGCGGCCCTCGGTTGGATCGAGGAGCTCGTGGCGCTCCGTCCCGAGCTGGAGCTCGACCCCGAGGTGGCGTTGCTCTCCACCTGGCACGACGATCCGTGGGTCAGGGGCGCCTACTCGGCCCGGAGCGTCTCCTCACCCCTCCGCGACGACGAGCTCTCGACCCCTCTCGGCCCGCTCTTCTTCGCCGGCGAGCACACCGCGGGCGACTGGCACGGCCTCATGGAGGGAGCGCTTCGAAGCGGCGAGCGCGCCGCGGGCCAGCTGCTCGAGGCGGGCCTGCGCTAGCGGAGCGAGGGCCGGGCGCTCGTGCGGGAAGACTGCGCAGCAGGGACTGCGAGCTGAAATGCGAGCATGGATTGCGAGTGTCTTCCCGGGCGAGGGCCCGGCCCTCGCCCCCGACCGACCGACCGACAAGCGCTACTTCGCGACCCGGATCAGCTTCTTGTTGACGAACTCGTCCATCCCGTACGGGCCGAGCTCGCGTCCGAAGCCGGAACGCTTGACGCCCCCGAATGGCAGCTCGGCGCCGTCGAGGAGGACACCGTTCACGAAGACCATGCCGGCGTCGATCTGGTTGGCCACGCGATCGGCCTGCTCTGGGTCCGTCGTAAAGAGGTAGGAGCCGAGGCCGAACGGCGTGTCGTTGGCGACCTTGACCGCCTCCTCCTCCGAGCCGACCTTGTAGACGCTCGCGACGGGGCCGAAGAACTCCTCCCGGTAGGCGTCGCTGTCCGGGCTGATCCCGGTGAGGACGGTCGGCCCGAAGAAGTTCTCCTTCCGCTCCCCATCGAGCACCACCTCGGCGCCCTGGGCCTTCGCCCGGTCGAGCTGGTCCTGAAGGCGCTCCGCCGCGGTCGAGGACGAAAGCGGCCCCATCCCTGGGTTCTGGGTCGGATCCCCGGGCTCCACCGCCTTCATCTTCTCGGCGAGTTTCGCGACGAAATCCTCATAGAGGTCATCGGCGACGATGAAGCGCTTCGCCGCGTTGCACGACTGGCCCGTGTTGTCGAGGCGCGCCTCGACTGCCGCGTCGACGACCTCATCGAGGTTCTGGGTGGCAAGCAGGATGAATGGGTCGGAGCCGCCCATCTCCAGCACGACCTTCTTCAGGTGGCGCCCGGCCACCTCGGCCACGGCGGAGCCGGCCCGCTCGGACCCGGTGACAGATACGCCGCGCACGCGCGGGTCGGGGATCACCTTCTCCGCGATCTGCTCGTTGGTGGCGAGAATCGTCTGGTACGCCCCGTCGCCGAAGCCCGCGTCCTCGTACATCTGCTGGATCGCCTCGGCCGACTCAGGACACTGGGGGGCCGGCTTCAGCAGAATCGGGTTGCCCACGATGAGGTTCGGTCCGGCGAATCGCGCCACCTGGTAGTAGGGGAAATTCCAAGGCATGATCCCGAGGAGGGGACCCATCGCCGAGCGCCTGATCACGGCCGTGCCCTCGCCGGCAAGCAGCTCGATGGGCTCGTCCTTCAGGAAGTCCTCGGCGCGGTCGGCGTAGTAGTTGTAGATGTCGCCGCAGAACTCGACTTCGCCTGCGGCCTGCTCGGTTGGCTTGCCCATCTCCTTGACAGCGATCGCTGCGAGCGTGTCGCTGCGCTCTGCGTGAAGCTCGGCGACGCGCCTGATCTTCGCGGCGCGCTCGGCGACCGTAAGCGAGGCGAGGCCCGCAGCTGCGTCCCAGGCCTTGGCAATCGCGGCGTCAAGCTGGTCGTCGGAGATCTCCGGGTACTCCTTGATCTGTTCGCCGGTGGCCGGGTTAACGACTGCGTACATGCTCAACTTGATCCACTCCTTGTCAGCTCGGTCAGTTGCATTCAGTTCCTGATTGTCCAGCTCAATGGGCGCCTGGCGTCGCCTGGGCGGCCGTGGCACCCGCGCCGTCCGCGCCGGCGGCTCCGTCGCCGTTCGGCGTCCCGAGGCCCAGCGCCTCGGAGGGCGGCACGTATTCCATCCCCACGCCCTCCGCGACCGCCGGGTGGGTGACCTTCCCGCCGGCGACGTTGATGCCCAGCCGAAGCCCGGGGTCCCGTCGGGCCGCGTCGGCGATGCCGTGGTCCGCGAGCGCGACGACGTAGGGCAGCGTGGCGTTCGTCAGTGCATAGGTCGATGAGATCGGGACCGCGCCGGGCATGTTCGCCACGCAGTAATGGATGACGCCGTCCACCTCGAAGGTCGGGTCCTGATGGGTCGTGGGGTGCGAGGTCTCGAAGCAGCCGCCCTGGTCGATGGCCACGTCCACGAGCACCGCCTGCCTCTTCATCACCCCGAGCTGGGAGCGCTTGATCACGTGCGGGGCCTTGGCGCCGTGGAGCAGCACCGCCCCGATCACGAGGTCCATCCGCGGGAGCCGCTCCTCGATCGAGAGGACCGACGAGAAGACCGTCGATGCGCGCCCGCCGAAGGCGACGTCGAGCTCGCGCAGCCGGTCCAGGTTGGTGTCGTAGACGAACACGTCCGCCTCCATGCCGATCGCGATGAAGGCCGCGTGCATCCCGACGGCGCCGCCGCCGATGATCATCACGTTCGCGGGCGGCACGCCCGGCACACCGCCCAGCAGGATGCCCCGGCCGCCGAGCGGCTTCTCGAGCATGAACGCCCCCGCCTGGGTCGCGATCTTGCCCGCGATCTCGCTCATCGGAGCGAGGAGGGGCAGACGGCCGCGGCTGTCCTCCACCGTCTCGTAGGCGACGCAGGTCGCGCCCGACTCGCACAGGCCCTTGGTGAGCTCCGGCGCGGGAGCCAGGTGCAGGTAGGTGAACAGGGTCGCCTCGGGGCGAAGCAGCTCGACCTCCCGGGGCTGGGGCTCCTTGACACCGAGGATGAGGTCGGCCTCGGCCCAGACGTCCTCGACCGGCACGATGCGCGCACCCTGGGCCTCGTAGTCGGAGTCGCTGATGGCGCTCCCCTCGCCCGCTCCCTTCTCGATCAGCACTTCGTGCCCGTGCTCGGAGAGCTCCCGCGCGCCCACCGGCGTGAGCGCGACCCGGTACTCGTCGGACTTGATCTCGGTGGGAACGCCTACCTTCAAGACAAACCTCCTGCGGCGGCTTCGCCGCCTGACCCGCCTGACACGCCAGTTTCGGTGCTAATACACCTCACTCACGCACCCCCTCCACCGCCTCCTCTAGCTCGACACGACATCCTCGCGGCTCGAGCTCGGCGAACAGGGCCGCCGGATCGACGCAGCTCTCCGGCGGCAGCACGCCGCGCTCGGCGATGTCGCCGCGGGCGAGCAGCCTCACCGCCGCGGAGACCGGGGTGGCGGTCGAGACGATGCCGCCGCCGATCCCCCACTCCTCCATCGGCTCCGTCACCGCCCGGACCCTCACGGCGCGCCCGTCGGCGGACGCCTCGACCAGGTGTACCGACACCGTCGACGCCGACGGCGGCAGCGCCTCCTTCGCCTTCCGCGCGACCTCGTCCGCCGGCGCCCCCGTCAGCTCGCGGAGGGTCTCCACCAGCTCGGGCTTGAGGCCCAGTCGGAAGCTGGCCTCACGACAGCCGAAGCTCGGCCCGAACGTGCGCATCTCGGAGTGGATCGTGTGGATCGTCTCAGCCTCTCCGATCGGCTCCCCGAAGTCCACAGTACCGCCGTCAGACATCGGCGCGACCTCGAGCGGGGACCCGTCTCGGAGGACCACCGGCTTCATCGTGAGCTCGTCGAGCAGAGTCTGGAGCGCGTACGGGATGCTGAACCCGTCCGGCGGGTCGAGGTCCCGTCCGGCGGCTGACACATCCATGGAATCAATGCCCGCCGCCTCCTCTGCTTGCAGGGAGCCCGCAGGGCGACCGGTCATCGGGGCTTGCCCCGATGCGGGGGCGGCGGGGTTCCGGTCGAGCTCGCCGGAGGCCATGCGGCCCATCAGGTTCGTCTTGCCCGGGGCCGAGCCCATGCCGAGGAGCGCGAGCAGGCCCTCGCGGCGGAACTGGTCGTCGAGCTCGAGCTGCAGCTCGGTCATCCAGTAGAGGCCGCCGAGGTCGACGTAGTGGCACCCGGCTCGCAGGCACGAGGCCATCGCGTCGAGGTTCACGCGGTAGCTGGCGGAGTTGACCAGGACGTCCGCGTCCTCCAAGACCGTTGCGAGCGACTCCTCGGCGCCGTGCTCGGCGCGCGCGTCAACGCGGGCGGCGCGGGCCTTGGCCCCGCCGTGCCGGTCGGCCACCGCCTGGGCCCGCTCCTCGTCGATGTCGAGGAGGACGAGCTCCTCCGCCTCGTCGGACTCGGCGAGATCGCGCACGATGGCGGGTGCGATCGTGCCCCCGGCCCCCAGGATCGCGACCCTCATGTCACCAACTCCCTCGCGCGCAGGGCCAGCCAGAGCTCGATGCGGTCGGTCGCGCGCGAGAGGTCGCGGCCCGTGAGCTCCTCGATCTTCCGGATCCGGTAGCGAAGCGTGTGGCGGTGGCAGTAGAGCTCGCGCGCGGCGCGCTCCCAGTTGCCGTTGTGCTCGATGTATGCCTCGAGCGAGCGCAGGAGCTCGCCTCCGTACTCGCCCTCGGTCCGCTCGATCGGCTCCAGCAGTCCATCGCTGTAAAGGCGAAGCGCGTCGTCGTCCTGAAGCGAGAGCAGGAGCGTGAACGCGCCGAGATCCTCGTAGCTGGCGACCTCGGGTGCGTCGCCGTCCGCAAGCGAGGTCGCCTCGAGCGCGCAGCGCGCCTCGTGAAAGGCCCGGCGGAGTGATCCCACAGACGTGCGGCGGCTCGCCGCGACCCGGACAGGTCCGTGAGCGGTGATCAGAGCAGACCTCAGGGTGCCCGCGACGTCCACCGGATCGCCCGCGCGCCCGTCGATCATCGCGCAGAGCAGCGGGCGCCCGGCCGTGGAGGTGGTCGCGACCAGTGCCGGGATCGCGGCATCGGCCAGCTCCCGCTCGAGCGCCTCCTCCCCCGCGTCGGTGTCGTCGAGGTCGAAGATGACCATCGCCGCCTCGGCGCCGATCCCGAACGGCCGCAGGCGGCCACGCAGCTCGTCGGCGTTGAGCCTCCCCCCCAGCGCCTCGGCGAGGACATCGCCGGCCAACCGGCGCTCGGTCTCTCGTACGACCCGCTCGCGCATCAGCTCCAGGCCGACGACGATCGCCCCCTGGCGCGCCGTAAGCCGCTCGAACTCGCCGAGCGGCCCGTGCTGGCTGATCACCACGAGCCATGCGACCGGTCCGACGCCGCGCCGTCCGGACACCGGTACGGCGAGCGCACGCTCGGCGAGCGAGCCCTGGCGCGGCTCGAACGCGGTGATCGAGCCCGACGCCTGCCGGGCCGCGATCTCCGCTCCGAGCGCCTTCATCGAGGCGGCACGGGGGCCGCCCTTGGCGGGTTGCCGGGCGAGCTCACGACCGCCCGCGTCCTGGACGATCGCCGTCCCGCCGACGGCGCCGGCCAGTGAGCTGAGGACGGCATCGAGCCCGCGGCCCTCGATCACCAGGCGCTCGAGCTTCTCGTGGACACGCGTCCCGCGCTCGAGGACGGCGTACTGCTCGTTCACGAGCCGCGCGAACGCGCGCTCCGTGATCGCGATGAACGGCATCTCGTACGGGACCTCGAACAGCGGGATCCCGCGCTTGGACGCCTCGTCCACGAGGGCCTTGGGCACGTGCTTGTGCTCGAAGCCGGTGCCGAGCCCGAGACCGGCGACTTCGCGGTCGGCGAGCCGCTCGCAGAACTTGCGCTGGCGGGCGGGCGAGCTCAAGCTGGATCCCCGTGGTGAGCAGGAGCTCCCCGCCGGAGAGCCACGGCGTCGGATCCTCCAGCTCGGAGATGTGCACCCAGCGAATCGGCCGCTCGGCACCCTCGTCCCCGGCGATCAGCTCGAGGCCGCAATCGGAAACGAGGCTGCCGACCGTGAGCATCAGTCGTACCCGCGACTACTTGTTGAGGCGCTCCCAGGCCTCGGTCAACACCGGGCGCAGCACGTCCTCGATCTCCTGGAACTGCTCCGTGTCGCAGATGAGCGGCGGCGCGAGCTGGATCACCGGGTCGCCACGATCGTCCGCGCGGCAGATGAGCCCGCGACGGAACAGCTCGCCGGAGAGGTACCCGCGAAGCAGCCACTCCGACTCGTCGTCCGAGAAGCCCTCCTTGGTCTCCTGGTCGCGGACCAGCTCGATCGCATGGAAGAACCCGTCGCCGCGCACGTCGCCGACGATCGGGATGTCCCGCAGACCGTCCAGCATGCCCCGGAGCTCGCCCTGCTTGCGGAGCACGTGTCCGTTGATGTCCTCGCGCTCGAACACGTCGAGGTTGGCCATCGCCACCGCCGCGGCCACCGGATGGCCGGCGAAGGTCGAGCCGTGGGAGAACATCTCCTTGCCGCTCATGAACGGCTCGGCGACCTCGTCGGAGACGATCATGCCGCCCATCGGCACGTACGCGGACGTGATCGCCTTGGCCACGGTCATGATGTCCGGCACGAAGCCGTACCGCTGGCAGCCGAACCAGTGGCCGAGGCGCCCCCAGGCGCAGATCACCTCGTCCGAGACGAGCAGCACGTTGTGGCGGTCGCAGATCTCCCGGACGCGCTGGAAGTAGCCGTCCTGCGGCGGGATGCACCCGCCCGCGTTCTGGAGCGGCTCGAGGATCACCGCCGCGACGGTGTCGGGGTGCTCGTAGAGGATCTTCTCCTCGATCTGGTCCGCGGCCCACAGCGGATCGCGGCCCTCGGGCCAGTGGTAGCTGTTGGTGTTCGGCACCTGGTGGCCCGCCGGGCACCAACGGCTCGAACTCGTGGCGCAACGCTGAGATCCCGGTCGCGGCCAGGGCGCCGAGCGTGGTGCCGTGGTAGGCGACGTCACGGGTGATGAACTTGGTCTTGCGCGGGGAGCCGGTGCGCTGGTGATAGGCGCGGGCGAGCTTGATCGCGGACTCCACGGCCTCGGATCCGCTGTTGGTGAAGAAGACGCGGTTCAGGCCTTCGGGTGCCAGCGACGCGATGCGTGCCGGCGAGCTCGATCGCCCGCGGATGCGCATAGCTCCAGAGCGTGTAGAAGTCGAGCTCCGCAACCTGCTTGGCGGCCGCGTCGCCAAGCTCGGTGAGCCCGTGGCCGGCGTTGACGCAGAAGAGGGCGGAGAGGCCGTCGAGGTAGCGGTTGCCCTTCTCGTCCCAGACGTAGGGGCCCTCTCCGCGGACGACGATCGGGACGTCGGCGTCGTCGTAGGCGCCGTGACGCGTGAAGTGCATCCAGAGGTGGCGCTTGGCGAGGTCCTGGAGACCGGATTCCGTCGCGGTCACCGTTGCGCTTGTAGCTGCTGCCATCTGCATCCTCCTCCCGGCTGCGACTTGATGTCCACCCTGTATTGACGTTCCGTATAACCGTATCTGGCTCGGGCCGACCGCACAACCGGGATTAGGTTCAAAGATCCTATCCCTCTTTTATACGAATTGCATAACGCCTTTTGGACGTTTTGGGGATTCCGAACCTTGCCAGCCTGCCCCTTGGTGCATAGTCTGCTTGGACGGAGCGGTTAGGTTTCGGCCTGCCGTCAGTACACGGCGGCGGTACCACCGAGCGGAACGGAGAGGATTGGCCACTTTGGACCCGGGCACCGGCACCGAAGAATCCGCGCAGCCTGCGGAGCCTGCCGGAGGTGACCCTACAGTCCGCCTGGAGCGCGTCAGCAAGCACTTCGGCGACCTCGTGGCGGTCGGGACCTCGACCTCGACATCGGCAGCGGCGAGTTCTTCACGATGCTCGGCCCCAGCGGGTGCGGGAAGACGACGACGCTGCGGATGGTCGCCGGGTTCGAGCAGCCCACCGCCGGCCGGGTCCTGATCGAGGGCAGCGACGTCGCCGGCCTCCCCTCCTACAAGCGGCCCACGAATACCGTCTTCCAGAGCTACGCGTTGTTCCCGCACCTGAGCGTCCGCGACAACGTCGCCTTCGGCCTTCAGCGCAAGAAGGTCTCGAAGGACGAGATCGGCAAGCGGGTCGAGTCCGAGCTCGAGCGGGTCGGCCTCGCGGCGGAGATCAACCGCCGGCCGAACCAGCTCTCCGGCGGCCAGCAGCAGCGGGTGGCGCTGGCCCGCGCCCTGGTCAACCTGCCGAAGGTCCTGCTCCTCGACGAGCCGCTCGGCGCCCTCGACCTGAAGCTCCGCAAGGGCCTGCAGGTGGAGCTGAAGCGCATCCAGCGGGAGGTCGGCATCACGTTCGTCTACGTGACGCACGACCAGGAGGAGGCGCTGACGATGTCCGACCGCATCGCGGTGATGTCGAACGGGGTCGTCGAGCAGGTGGACACGCCCGAGAACGTGTACGAGCGGCCGCGCACGACCTTCGTCGCCGGCTTCATCGGCGTCTCGAACCTGATGCCGGGGACGGTCACGTCGGCGACCGGCGGCCGCGGGACGATCAAGCTCGACACCGGGCTCGAGGTGGAGACGAGGGTCGACGGGATCGCGAGCGGAGAGCGCTGCCACGCGGTGGTTCGGCCGGAGAAGCTGCGGATCATCACGGCCGACTCGCAGGCAGCCTGCGGGCGGCCTGCCCGGCGTCGATGGCGTCGTCCAGAGCCTCCGTCTACCTCGGCACCTCGACCCAGATCATCGTCGCCCTGCCCGGCGACGTCTCGATGACGGTGCTCGTGCCGAACGCCAGCGAGGCCGAGCGCGCGCGGCTGCCCGGCGGCGGGGCCCCGGTGCGGCTGAGCTGGGAGCCCGACCACATGCACGTGGTTCGGGAGTCGGAGATCCACGCCGACATCGAGGAGACGGTCCTCGCGTGAACGAGCTTGGGATGGAACGAACCGCACCAGACAGCCGAGGAGGCGTGAAGGGGCAAATGCTGAACGCATGGGTAAGGACCGACGGCAAGGACGACCGCGCGCTGCGCGGGCCCGTGGGCTGAAGCTCGGTGGCCATCGCCGCGCTGGCGCTCGCCGCGAGCCTCGCGATCGCCGCCTGCGGCGGCGGTGGCGGGATCGAGGGGGGCGGCGGCGGCAACGCCAACGTCGAGACGGTCAAGGTCTCCGGCAAGCCCAGCGGCAATCTCACGATCTCGAACTGGCCGCTGTACATCGACAAGAAGACGGTCCCCGACTTCGAGAAGGCGACCGGCGTCCAGGTCAAGTACATCGAGGACGTCAACGACAACCAGGAGTTCTTCGGCAAGGTGCAGCCGCTCCTGGCCAAGGGCGAGTCCGGCGGCCGCTCGATCGTCGTCGTCACCGACTGGATGGCGAAGAAGATGTACGACCTCGGCTACCTGCAGAACCTCGACAAGGCCGCGATCCCGAACGTCGAGAAGAACCTGGTGCCAAACCTGCGGGGCCGGCCGATCGATCCCAAGGACGCCTACGCGGTGCCGTGGCAGAGCGGCATGACCGGCCTCATCGTCCGGACGGACCTGGCGCCCGACGTCAAGTCGATCTGCGACCTGTTCAACCCGAAGTACAAGGGCAAGGTCGAGATGCTCACCGAGATGCGCGACACGGTGCCCCTGGTCATGAAGTGCCAGGGCGTCGACCTCGCCAAGGCGACCGAGCAGGACTGGCTGAACGCGATCGACAAGATCAAGGCGGCGGCCGACAGCGGGCAGATCCGGCGCTTCACCGGAAACGACTACGCGAAGGACCTCTCGAGCGGCGACGTCGACGCGGTGATCGGCTGGTCGGGAGACGCGATCCAGCTCCAGGCCGACAACCCGGACATCAAGTTCGTGATGCCCAAGGAGGGCTGCATGCTGTGGTCGGACAACATGGTCATCCCGGTCGGGGCGCCGAACCCGACGGCGGCCGAGGCCTGGATGAACTACGTCTACGACCCGAAGAACCAGGCGCAGATCACGGACTACAACTACTACGTGAGCCCGGTCAGCGGGGTCAAGCCGATCCTCCAGAAGACCGATCCGACGGCGGCGAAGAGCGACCTCATCTTCCCGAGCAAGCAATTCACCGCCAAGTGCGACGCCGCGCCCCCGCTGAGCGGCGCGGAGGAGCAGAAGGTGACCGCCGCGTTCAACGCCGTGGTCAACGGCTAGAGCTGAGCCAGGCGGCGGCTGGAGGTTAGAGGGAGATGGCGACCGGCCGCCGCCGCCTCACGCCGTACCTGCTCCTGTTCCCGGGGTTCTTCTGGCTCGTCGTCTTCTTCGTCGTGCCCATGTACTACATGGCGCGGCTCTCGCTCGACTCGGGGACGATCGAGAAGGGCTTCGAGTTCACGTGGCAGTGGTCCAACTACAGCGACGCGCTGACGCTCTACAAGGACCCGTTCATCCGCGCGTTCGAGTACGCGGGCGCGGCGACGATCATCGCGCTCCTGATCGGTTATCCGCTCGCCTACGCGATCGCGTTCAAGGGCGGCAGGTGGAAGAACGCGATGCTGGTCGCGGTCATCGCGCCCTTCTTCACGACCTACCTGATCCGCACCTACGCCTGGCAGACGATCCTGTCCGACCAGAGCCCGGTCACGAAGGCGCTCGACGCGATCGGCCTCGTCGCCGGGCGGTCACGTGCTGGCCACGGCGGGCGCGGTGATCGCGGGCATCACCTACAACTTCCTGCCTTTCATGGTGCTGCCCATCTACGC
This sequence comes from uncultured Actinomycetes bacterium, assembly GCA_963829735.1. Classification (GTDB taxonomy): domain Bacteria; phylum Actinomycetota; class Thermoleophilia; order Solirubrobacterales; family 70-9; genus AC-56. The sequence goes on along the minus strand of CAWHJT010000014.1, from coordinate 387,438 downwards.
CAGCCTGGAGCGGGTCGACCCTCGGCTGATCGAGGCGGCGAAGGATCTGTACGCGTCGTCCCGCGCCGCCTTCGTCAAGGTCACGCTGCCCCTCTCCGCACCCGGTGTCGTCGCGGGCACGCTGCTGACGTTCATTCCCGCGTCCGGCGACTACGTCAACGCCTTCTTCCTCGGCGGTCCGAACAACAAGATGATCGGCAACACGATCCAGGGGCTCTACCTGACGACGCGTGACTATCCGGCCGCCGCCGCGCTCTCGTTCGTGCTGATGGCGGTGATCATGATCATCGTCTTCATCTACATCCGCTTCGCCGGGTCGGAGGCCCTGATGGGCGAGGAGGCGGCCCCGGTCTGATGGAAGCCCGAGCTGCGACCGCCCCCACCTACGTCCGCCGCGAATCTGCGCCGCGACGGGCGTGGGCATGGCTCAAGGAGCACGCGCTCAACATCTTCGCGGGGCTCGCGATCGCATACCTGCTGATCCCGATCGCGGTGATCATCGTCTTCTCCTTCAACAACCCGGCCGGGAAGTACAACTTCACCTGGGAGGGGTTCACCCTCAAGCACTGGGCCGACGTGTTCAGCCTCCCTGACCTCAACAGCGCGCTCACCAAGAGCCTCGAGATCGCGCTGGTCGCGACGATCGTGGCCACGATCATCGGGACGTTCATGGCCCTGGCTCTGGTGCGCTACCAGTTCTTCGGCCGGCGCACGACGAACTTCCTGATCGTGGTCCCGATGGCGACGCCGGAGATCGTCATGGGTGCGTCGCTGCTGTCCTTCTTCCTCATCCTCGGCACCCCCTCGCTCGGCACCGCGACACTGATGATCGCCCACATCATGTTCTGCATCAGCTTCGTCGTGGTCGTGGTCCGCTCGCGCCTGATCGGCTTCGATCGCAGCCTCGAGGAGGCGGCCCAGGACCTCGGCGCCTCTCCGGTTCAGACGTTCTGGCGGGTGACCTTCCCGCTGATCCTCCCCGGCGTCATCGCGGGCGCCCTGCTCGCGTTCGCGCTGTCCATCGACGACTTCGTGGTCTCCAACTTCAACTCGGGAACCACCGTCACGTTCCCGCTTTACATCTTCGGCGCCGCCCAGCGGGGCATCCCGGTCGAGGTGAACGCGGTCGCGACGATCCTGTTCACCGCGACCCTGATCGTCATGGGCTTCACGGTCATCCAGCAGCGTCGCGCGGAGCGGATGTCGGCGATGCGCCCCCAGCAGGAAGAGGGCTAGCCGGAGGCTCGCACTCCGGGCCCGGCGCGAAGGTGGTCAGAGTCCCAGGTCGCGCCCGATGCCCGGTGTGTGGCCGCCGATGACCACGAAGGCCGGGTGCGGGATGCTGCCGGGTGCCGGCTCGACGTGGATCTCGGTCTCGCCGGGCGCGACCTCGCGGACGCGGTCGGCGAGCTCAGCCGCCTGCTCCTCCGTCGCCGCCGGAATCAGCACGTGCTTCCAGCGGCGGTGGTGCTCGATGCCCTTCTCCTCCAGGCGATCGGCCAACTCGCGCGTCTCGCCCAGGGAGCCCAGATCGACCCGAAGCTCCCAGTCGTTGTGCCCGGTCGCCGCCGCCTCGCGCTCCTCGTGGGCCTCGTGCTCGCGGTGCTCGGCGGCGCGCCCCGCCTCGCTCTGGGGCATCGGCGCGGACGGATCCACCCACTCCTCCTCGTCGGGGTGCCAGCGGGTGATCTTGGTCTTCGCCTCGAGCTTGTCCGCCGCTGCCAATTCCTGCGCGACCCGCTCGGCCTCGCGCGCGGTCTCCTCGCTGCCCGTGTAGAGGAACATGTGCGAGCCGTCGCGGGTCACGACCACGCGCTCGCCCAAGCGCTTTCGCGCCTCGTCATCGAGGTCGAGGGATTTGAGCCGGTCGCCGAGCGTCAGCCCGTGGCCCTCGTCCTCCAGATTCACCTCTACACGCCACTCCTCGGCCATGGTCACCGCTCGCAAGTCTTTCACGGCCCGACTCTACGAGCCCGCGCGGTCTCGTTAGCATCGGAGTCGTGAAGCCCGTCACGACCGAGTCGCAGGCCACATCGCGGGCCGCCACCGAGGAGGCCCGCACCCTGCGCAACTACGCCGCTGGGGAGTGGCGATCCGCCTCGGCCGGCGACGTGCTCGAGGATCGCGACCCGGTCAGCGGTGAGGTGGCCACGCTCGTCCCGCTCTCCGATTCCGCGGACGTCGACGCCGCCGTCCACGCTGCCCGCGAGGCCCAGCCAGCCTGGCGTGACCTGGCCCCGCAGCGGCGCGCGCGGGCGATCATGCGCCTGCGCCAGGAGCTCGACCAGCATCGTGAGGAGCTCGCCCGGCTCGTCACCGCCGACATGGGCAAGACCATCGACGACGCGCGGGGCGAGGTCGGCCGCGGGATCGAGTCGGTGGAGGCGGCATGCGCGATCCCCCACCTGCTGAAGGGTGAGAACCTCGAGGGGATCGCCCGCGGCGTCGACGTCGAGCAGATCCGGCAGCCGGTGGGCGTCGTGGCCGCGATCACCCCCTTCAACTTCCCGGCGATGATCCCGCTCTGGTTCCTGCCGTTCGCCCTCGCCTGCGGCAACGGCTTCATCCTCAAGCCCTCCGAGCGCGACCCGCGCCCCTCCGAGCTGATGTACGAGCTGATCGACGGGATCAACGAGATCCCGTCCGGGATCTGCAACCTCGTCCACGGCGCACGCGACGCGGTAAACGGGTTGCTGGACCACCCGGGGATCGACGCGATCTCGTTCGTTGGCCAGGCGTCGACCGCCCGCTACGTCTCGGAGCGCTCCGCCGCCACCGGCAAGCGTTGCCAGGCGCTGGGCGGCGCGAAGAACTCGCTCGTCGTCATGCCCGACGCCGACCTCGAGCTGACCGTCGCGGGCGTCATGGGCTCCGCGTTCGGCGCCGCCGGCCAGCGATGTCTCGCCGGCTCGGTCGCCGTGCTGGTGGGCGACGAGGCGCGACAGGACGAAGTCCGAGACGCACTCGTCACGGCGGCCTCCGAGCTCCGGGTCGGGCCGGGGGCCGACGACGCCACCGACGTCTGCGCGCTGGTCGGGCCCGATGCCCGCGAGCGAGTCACGGGAGCGCTGGAGCGGGCGGCGGCGGAGGGCGCCGAGATCCTCCTCGACGGCCGCGATGCGGATCCCGGCCCGGCCGGGACGATGCTCGGGCCTACGATCGTCGACGGCGCTGACCACGGGTCGGAGCTCGCGCGCGAGGAGCTTTTCGGCCCGCTGCTCACGCTCGTGAGGGCGCCGGACCTCGAGGGCGCGCTCGAGTTCGTCAACGGGTCCCGGTACGGCAATGCGGGATCGATCTTCACGACCTCCGGCGACGCGGCACGGGAGTACCGATACGGCGTCGAGGCGGGGATGATCGGCGTCAACATCGGCGTCGCGGCGCCGATCGCCTGGTTCCCGTTCTCCGGCTGGAAGGACTCGATGGAGGGCGACCTGCACGCGAACGGGCGCGACGCGGTCGAGTTCTACACCCGCAAGAAGGTCGTCACCTCCAGATGGCGCTGACCGAGACCGAGGGCCCGGCCGGAGCTCCCTGGGAGCGGCCCATGGCCGGGACCCTCGACCGCCTGGTCGTCGAGTCGGAGCTCCTCGCGGGCAACCCGCTCGGCGATCCCCAGCGGCGGCCGCTCTACGTGTACCGGCCGCCGGGCGTCGACCTCGATCACCCGCGGCCGCTGCCGAGCGTCTACGTGATCCAGGGCTACACGGGACAGCTCGACATGTGGGCGAATCGCACTGCTTTCGAGCCGGGGATGTTCGAGCGCCTCGACGCGATGTTCGCCGCCGGCGACTGTCCCGACGCGATCGTGGTCTTCGTCGACGCATGGACGTCCTACGGCGGCTCGCAGTTCGTGGACTCCGCGTCGACGGGCCCGTACCAGTCCTACCTGTGCGACGAGGTGGTGCCGTTCATCGACGGGCGCTACCCGACCGCGGCCGATCGCGACCGGCGCGGCATCACCGGGAAGTCATCGGGCGGCTACGGGGCGATGGTGGTCCCGATGATGCGGCCGGACGTGTTCGGCGCGCTCGCGTCCCACGCCGGCGACGCTCTGTTCGAGGCCTCGTACCTCTCGAGCATCCCGTCGGTGGTCAGGTCGCTCCGCGACGACTTCGAGGGCTCCTACGACGTCTTCTTCGAGCGCTTCGCGGAGGCCGACGCGAAGCCGTTCGAGAAGTTCGGGGACCCGATCATGTGGTACGGGTGCGCCGCCTGCTACTCGCCCGACCCGGACAACCCCGGCAAGGCGCTCCTGCCATTCGACATCGAGACCGCGCGCCTGATCGACGACGTGTGGCAGCAGTGGCTCGACTTCGACCCGGTGCGCATGGCGCCCCGCAACGCGGACGCGCTTCGCAGCATGCGTCGCATCTACCTCGACGCGGGCAAGAGCGACGAGTACTTCCTGGACCTCGGCGCGACGGCCTTCGCGCGCGAGCTCGACGCGATCGGCGTGGAGTACTCGCTCGACCTCTTCGACGGCAAGCACGGCGGCCTCACTCACCGCTACCCCGGCGCGATCCGGGAGCTGGTGGTCGCGCTGGGCGAGTAGGCCCTCGCCACTCGGCCGGGGACGTGACAGAATCGCGTCGTGATCGAGCAGGGCGATGCGCGCGTCTCCGAGGTCGAGTTCGACGCCGAGGGGGTCGCCCTTCGCGGCTGGCTCTTCCGCCCGAGCTCCCAGGACTCCGACGCGCCGGTCGTGGTCATGGCGCACGGATACAACTGCCTCAAGGAGCTCTACCTCGATCGCTACGCGGCGAGGATCGCCGGTACGGGATGCGTGGTCCTCGCCTACGACCACCGGAACTTCGGCGACAGCGACGGGGAGCCACGGCAGGAGCTGGATCCCTGGGTCCAGGTGCGCGACTACCGCCACGCGATCACCTACGCCCAGACCCTCGACGGGGTCGACGGCGGCCGCGTCGGCGTCTGGGGCTCGAGCTACGCGGGCGGTCACGTCCTCGTCGTAGGTGCGATCGACCGGCGAGTTGGGTGCGTGGTGGCTCAGGTGCCGACGATCAGCGGCTGGCAGACGACGATGCGCCGACTTGCGCCGCCGGCGCTGGTCGCGCAGCGCCAGGCATTCGACGCTGACCGCCACGAGCGCTTCCGGGGCGGCGCGCCCAAGACCGTTCCGATGGTCGTCGACCCCTCCGAGGGTGGCGCGGCGTCCCATGCGAGCGCCGATGCCTGGGAGTTCTTCACCGGGAAGGACGCGGCGGCGGCGGATCAATGGCGGTTCGAGAAGTGGCGCAACGAGATCACCCTGCGGTCGCTCGAGCTCTACTCGGAATACGAGCCGGGGTCATACATCGAGCGGATCGCGCCGACGCCATTGCTGATGATCGTCGGTGACCGCGACGTCGTCTGCCCGACTGACATGGCGCTCGCGGCGTTCAACCGCGCCGGGGAGCCGAAGCGGCTCGAGCTGTTCGGTGGCGGACACTTCTCCGCCTACACCGACCAGTTAGACCGCGCGGCCGACGCGGCCGCTGAGTGGTACTCGGAGCACCTGCGGCGGACAGGCTGAGCGGCTCAGCGTCCGATGTGGATGCCGATCCGGGCCGGGACGCCGGCGACGAACCTGGTGAGCGCGTCCGCCCTGCGGCCTTCCTCCTCCAGGCGCTCGCGGCGCACGAGCGCCGCTCGGATGATCGTTCCGCCCGCGTAGCGGAACGGCTCAGGCGGGACGCGGACCGGCTCCGGCTCCACCAGCGCCAGGCGCGTGTGGGGGTCGCGCCGATCGAGGGCGATGGCGGCCAGGGCCCTCGCCGCGACCCGGGAGGGCGCCACGCCGTTGCCCGTGTATCCGAACGCATAGTGGACCGGGGCGCCGGTCAGGCTGCCGACCGCCGGTAAGTGAGTGGGTGAGACGTCGATGGGGCCGCCCCACGCGTGCTCGATGCGGCGGCCGCGCAACGTCGGGAACAGGCGCAGGATGCGGCTCTCGACCTCTCGGGCGATGCGGGGATCGACCTCGGCGCGGCCGTTGACCCGTCCTCCGGCAACCACGCGGCCACCGCCCCAGCCGAACGCGATCCGGCCGTCCGGGGTCGTGCGGAAGTACTGGACCATCGCCCGCGAGTCCGTGATGCACTCGCCGCCGGTCCAGCCGATCGCCTCGAGCACGTCCGGCACGGGCTCGGTGATCACCATGTGACTCGATGTGACGGTCAGACGCCGGCGAAGCGGCCGGTGCGCGGCGAGCCGGCCACCGGCGGCGAGAACGGCGGCGCGAGCCCGCACTCGCCCACCGTCGGTCTCGACGATCGCCCCGCCGGGTGCCGACCGCAGGCGCCGGGCCCGCGAGCGCTCGAACACGTCCATCCCCCGCTCGACCAGCTTGCTCCGCAGGCCGAGCGCGAGGCGTGCGGGCTGGACCGTGGCGGCCGACGGGTAGAAGGCGCCGGAGCGGAACACCGGCGAGGCGCAACGCGCACGCACCTCGGGCGAGCTCTGCGGGACGCAGGCGCCCGGCTCGCCGAGCTCGGCACAGGCCGCGCATGCGGTGTTCCAGGCACCGTCGTGGAGCGGCGTGGTCGACACCTGCAGGTACCCCCCGTGGCGATACCAGGCGTCCACGCGCTCCTCCTCGCACCACGCTCCGATCCCGGCCACAGCGGCGTCACTGGCGCGAGCGAGCTCGAGCGCCGCGGCAGCGCCGAAGCGATTGCGGAGCGAGTCGAGGCTGGGCCACATCGAGTTGGCGAAGCCGCCGTTGCGACCGCTGGGCCCGGTGCCGCACACATCGGCCTCGAGCACGACGACCCGCGCGTCGGGCTCGAGCTCCGAGACGAACCACGCGGTCCACATCCCGGTGTACCCGCCCCCGACCACGACGACGTCGGCGTCGACGTCCCCGGCGAGCGGCGGCCGCGGCTCGGGCATCCCGGCCTCCTGGAGCCAGTAGCCGTAGCGAGTGTGGCGTTCGGCCATGGCTGGGAGTGTGACGCGCAGGGCCAGGGCGGGCAGCTGCGTCAGCTCATCAGCTAAGGAAGCGGCTGCCAAGTCGGCTCAAACGCGCCGCCGAAATCCGCCTCGTGCGTAACCCGAAATGGATCGGTGCAGCGCAGGGTGCTGGTGAAGATGTCGGAGCTCGCGCCTCGGCCGTGGCCAATCTCCCCCTCCCAGACCAGTTTCCGGCCGTTGGGTGAATACTGGGGCGAGCTTTGCCGCCCTGCCGCAGTCGAGCCTGTGCAGGTGAGACCCATCGGAGCGCCCGACGCGAAGTCGAGCGTTGCGTTCAAAGACGATGTGCTTTCCGTCTGGGCTGTAGTCCGGACCGTAGCCGCCCCTCCGTGGGGGGACGAGCTGGCGCTTGTGAGAGCCATCCGGTCGCATATCCCAGATGGCGGCTCCGTTCGCTCCGTTGCTATAGACGATTCGCCTATCGGTGGGCGAGTACCTGGGGACCGACCCGCCAATGAAACCCCTTGCCAGGACCCGCTCATCGGAACCATCGAGGCGCACAGAGACGATTGCGACTCGGTTCGGGAGCGCGCGGAGGAACACGACTCCGCCTCCGCCGAAGCAGAACCGGACTCACATCCGCGACCGGCATGAAATCCACTTGACCTCAACGGGTCAATGCACCACCCCTGACGTTTGTAATCGTCTCATGGAGATCCGAGCGCTGTCGAGCGAAGGCCGTAGGCCGAGCGAGATCAGCGCTCGGAGTCGGCCTCGACGAGCAGCTCGTCGAGCTTCTGCGCTGGGGTCATCCAGCCCAGGGTCTGCCGCGGGCGCCCGTTGAGCCGCGCGGCAATTCGGTCGAGCTCGTTCTGGCTCACCCCCGCGAGGCTTCGGCCCTTCGGGAAGTACTGGCGAAGGAGGCCGTTGGTGTTCTCGTTCGATCCCCGCTGCCAGGGGCTCTTGGGATCGCAGAAGTAGACCTCGACGCCGCTGTCAACCGTGAACCGGGCGTGCTCGGCCATCTCCAGGCCCTGGTCCCAGGTGAGCGAGCGGCGCAGCTGGGAGGGCAGGGTTTCGACGCTTCGGGCGAGCGCCGCCTTGACCTGGGCGGCGCCGAAGCCATCGGGCAGCGCCACCAGCTGGCAGTAGCGGGTGGAGCGCTCGACCAAGGTGGCGATCGCGTTCGTCTTCGTCCCCATCAGCAGGTCGCCCTCCCAGTGGCCGGGGACGGCCCGGTCTTCGACCTCCGGCGGGCGCGCGGAGATCGGAACCATGTCGCGGATCTTGCCCTGGCCCTGGCCGCGGCGACTTTGGGAGCGAGGCAGGCGCTTCTTGCGAGCGCTGCGCAGATGCCGGGTGAGCTCGCGCCTGAGCGACCCCCGCGACTGCACGTAAAGCGAGCGATAGATGGTCTCGTGCGATACCCGCATCCCCTCATTGTCGGGGTAGCGGAGGCGAAGCCAGCCCGCGATCTGCTGCGGGGAGTGGTCTTGGCGCAGGCGCTCGACCACGATCCGGGCGAGCTCGGGGCAGCGCTCGAGCTTTCCCCGCTTCGGCCGCCGGGCCCGGCGCCAGGCCTCCTCGTCGGCGAAGTGGGCGCGGTAGCGGCGCCGGCCGCCGCAGCGGTCGACCTCGCGCGAGATCGTGGTGTGGGAGCGCCGCAGCCGGCGGGCGATCCGGTGATAGGAATCGCCGCGGGCGATCCCGCGCGAGATCTCCTCGCGCTCGGCGAGCGTCAGGCAGCGCGGTGAGCGGCGACGCGGGCGGCGGGGGCGGATGCCCCCGCATGCGGTCAGGTAGTGGTTCACCTGCGAGCGGGTGAGGCCGAGCCGCCTGGCGATCTTCGGCTCGCTCAGCCCCTCGGCCCTCGCGCTCCAGATCCGATCCTGCTGGGCCTGGGTGAGGCCCTTGCGTCCCCTCTTCACTATGCACCTCCTCGATTTCGTCAGCCCCTGGCGGGGCTGACTCTCTCGGGTGGTGCGGCGGTGACTTGAGACCACCCACCTATGCGGTGGATAATCGGCCGCTCGCTGTGGGGACGGACTCGGCGGTCACGCGAGCGGCATGAAATCCACCTATACGGTGGAAAATCGGTCGCTCGCCGCTGGAAGCGAGGCCGGCGTCTGTCCTAGAGCTCGGGACCCGTTAGCACCATTACGAACGATTGCTTCGCGATCGGGGACGCTGGCGCCCCGCCTTCGGTGCCGAGCGACTCAGGCGTCAGCCTGAGCGAACCGGATACGCACCGTGGTGTCAAGCACCCGGGGGATCAGCCATGACCCGCCAAGGCCGGGGGCCGGGCGCTCGTGCGGGAAGACTGCGCAGCAGGGATTGCGAGCTGAAATGCGAGCATGGATTGCGAGTGTCTTCCCGGGCGAGCGCCCGGCCCCCGGCCCCCTACGCTAGCGCGCCGGCTCTGACGCTCGCGCCTCGTGCTGCTCCATCATCTCGCGCTGGACGTTGCGCGGCTCGCCGTTGGGGCGGCGGCGGCGCCACGAGCCGTCCTGGCCGAGGACCCAGGCGTTGGTGTTGTCCGCCAGGCAGCGCTCCATGACGTCGAGCATCTCCCCGCGGATGCGCGGGTCCTCCACCGGCGTCACCAGCTCGACACGGTTGTAGAGGTTTCGCGGCATCAGGTCGGCGGAGCCCATGAACACGCGCTCCTCCTCGCCCGCGCGCTCGAAGGAGTAGATCCGCGAGTGCTCGAGGAAGCGCCCCACGACGGAGACGACCTGGATGTTGTCCGAGATCCCAGGCACGCCCGGCCGCAGCGCGCAGATCCCGCGCACGTTCAGCTGGACCTCGACGCCGGCCTGCGAAGCGCGGTAGAGGGCGCGGATGCTGGCCGCGTCGAGCAGCGAGTTCATCTTCAGCCGGATGCGCGCCGGCCGGTCCGCGGAGTGCGACTCGATCGTCCGCTCGATCTCACCGATGATCCCCTCGAAGAGGTTGAACGGCGCGACGAGGACCTTGCGGTAGTCCCTCGGCCGCGAGTAGCCGGTCATGTAGTTGAACATCTCGGCGATGTCGTTCCCGATCTGGGGATCGGCGGTGAGGAGGCCGAAGTCGGTGTACAGCTTCGCGGTCTTGGGGTTGTAGTTGCCCGTTCCGATGTGGGCGTAATAGCGGACGCCCGTGCCCTCGCGACGGACCACCAGGATGCACTTGGCGTGGCTCTTCAGGGCGGGTAGCCCGTACACCACGTGCACGCCGGCCTGCTCCAGCTTCTTCGCCCAGCGGATGTTCGCCCGCTCGTCGAAGCGCGCCTTGAGCTCCACCATGCACACCGCCTGCTTCCCGCGCTCGGCCGCGTCGATCAGGGACGGAACCAGCGGCGAGTCGGCGCTCGTCCGGTAGACGGTCTGCTTGATCGCGAGCACGTCCGGGTCGTGCACGGCCTGCTTTACGAATCGCTCCACCGACGTGGTGAACGAGTCGTACGGGTGGTGAACGAGCACGTCGCCCTCGCGCATGACCGCGAAGAGGTCCGCCTCCTGCTCGTCCTCGCCCCTCAGGCGGGGCTTGGTGACGGGGGTGAACGGCGGATCGCGAAGCTCGCTGAAGCCCCCGATCCGGTGCACGTCCCAGAGGTCCGCCATGTCCAGCAGGCCGTCGACGTCATAGAGCTGCCGCTCCTCGATCTTCAGCGCCGACTTCAGCTGCTCGCGCAACCGGGCGCTCATCGTTCGCTCGACCTCGAGCCGGACGACCTCGCCGAAACGGCGGCGGCGAAGCTCCTCCTCCACCGCCTGCAGCATGTCGTCGGCCTCGTCGGACACGTCGTAGTCGGTGTCACGGGTTACCCGGAAGAACGCGTAGTCGGTCACCTCCATCCCGGGGAACAGGGACGGGAGATGAGCCGCGATCACGTCCTCGAGGGGTACGAGCGTCCGCCCGCCGTCGCCCATCGTGACGAAGCGCCCGAGCAGCTCCTTCGGCACCTTGACGCGGGCGATGATCTCCGTCCCCTGGTCGGGGTCGTGGAGGATCACGGCGAGGCTCAGGGAGAGATTCGAGATGTAGGGGAACGGCCGGCCGAGGCCGATTGCGAGCGGGGTCAGCGCCGGGAAGATGCTCGACTCGAAGATCCGGTCCAGCTCGGCCCGCTCCTCCGCATCGGCGCGAGACGGCGAGATGACCCTGATCCCATGCTCCGCCAGCGCGGGACGGAGGTCCTGCTCGAAGCAACGGGTCAGGCGGTCACGCTGGTCGATGACGAGTTGGCGGATCGCGTCGATCTGATCCGACGGGCCCATCCCGTCGGCCCCCCGAGCGTCCATGCCGGCCTCGAGCTGGTCGTGGAGATTCGCGACCCGCACCATGTAGAACTCGTCGAGGTTCGACTCCCAGATCGCGCAGAACTTGACCCGCTCCATGAGCGGCACCGACGCGTCCTCGGCGAGCTGCAGGACCCGGTCGTTGAAGTCGAGCCAGGAGAGCTCGCGGTTGAAGTAGAGGGACGAGTCCTCGAGGTTGAGGGGACCCGGAGCCCGCTGCAGCGTCACCGATTCGACGGGCTCAGCAGCGGTTGACTGTACGTCGGAAGGCTCCATCCTCAGGTAGCGATCATGCTACTGACGGGTGGTTCAGGCGGCGATCAGCCTCGGCGCCCATGAACCGGCTCGTCCCGCGCCGCCGAGCGCGACCTCGTAGCCGGCGGTGGCGGGGAGCCCCAGTTCCTCGGCTTGCCCTTCTTGAAGAGCCACTGGTGGAAGAAGCGGCCGAGGTCCATGCCGCTGTCGGCCTCGGCGAGGTCGATGAACTGCCTGGGTCCCGGCATTGCCGTAGGCGTGGTCGTGTACCCAGTCGCTGAGGATCCGGAGGAACGTGTGCGTCCCGATCTCCTCCCGAAGGGCCTCGAGGGTCATCGCGCCGCGCACGTAGACCGAGCCGACGAACAGGTTCTTGGCGCCGCCGGGATTGCCCGGCGGGGGATTCCAGAACCGCTTGTCGCTGGCCGGCGTCGAGTAGAGGTCGGCGAAACGATCAGTGAGCTTCTTCCCTCCGATTTGCTGCTGCCACAGGAACTCGGCCCAGGTGGCGAAGCCCTCGTTGAGCCAGATCTGGCGCCAGCGCTTCAGCGACACCGTGTCGCCGAACCACTGGTGCGCGATCTCGTGCGCGACCGTGCTCACGCTGGGCGCACGGTCGTAGAGCGGCCTCGTCTGCGTCTCCAGCGCGTAGCCGACCGCCGGGGCGTGGTCGACCGTGGCGCCGGTGGTGCCGAACGGGTAAGCGCCGAACCGCGGACCGAAGAGGCGGAGGATCGCCGGAATCTGGGCCAGCGGCCCCGTAGAGGCCTGCGCCTCGCGCCGATCGACGGCGTCGTAGGAGGGGATCCCATTCGCCTGTCGAACGGGTCACGTCGAACCTGCCCGAGGTCGCCGTCGCGAGATAGGTCGCCATTGGCGACTGCTCTCGCCAGGTGAACGTCGTGAAGCGCCCGCGCGTGGCCCGGCTTACGAGTGACCCGTTGGAGACGACGGTCTTGCCCTTCGGCACGGTGGCGCGGACCGTGTACGTCGCCTTGTCGGTCGGATAGTCGTTGCACGGGAACCAGCTCGGGGCGCCCTGGGGCTCGCTCGCAACGAAGGCGCCATCGTCCGTCGGGGTCCACCCGTCGTAGGAGCCGTCGGGGTCGGTCACCGGGCGCGGGTGACCCCGGTAGGCGACCCGGACCGTGAACCGCTTGCCCTTAGGCAGACCGTGCCGCGGCGTGATCTTGAGCTCCTGGCCCCGGCGCACGAACGAGGCCTTCGCTCCGCCCACGCGCACGCTCGTTACACCCAGGTGCCTGAAATCGAGGTCGAACCGCGAGAGGTTCTCGGTCGCGCTCGCGAGGATCTCGCGTCTTCGCCTTGAGGTAGTTGGACTTTGGCCTGTAGCGGAACTGGATCTCGTAGTGCCGGACGTCATAACCGCCGTTGCCGGCCTTCGGGAAGTACGGGTCGCCCAGCCCCGCCGAGCCCTTGACGAACTTGACGTGACCGGCGGCGGCGCCGCCAGGAGCAGGCTCGCGAGAACCCCGCCCGCCAGGACTATGAGCAGCCGGCGCAAGCCCTCAGCCGCCGCCCTCGCGCGGGACCTCGACGCCGTTCGATCGCTCGCCCTCGCGCGCCTCGACGCCCGCCGTCCGGCGCTCGGGCGGGGCCGGTCGGCTCGGCCGTGGCGCCGACGGCTGGGGCTGTGGAGGTGGCGCCGGCGCGCGCTGAGGAGTGGACGCGGTCTGCGGTCCAGCCGTCCTGCGGGCCCGCCTGAGCTCCTCCGCCGCGGCGGCGGCGCGCAGGGCGGCCTGGCGCTCCTCGCGCTCGGCCTCCTCCAGCTCCAGCCTGGCTCGCTCTGCCCGCTTCGCGGCGCGGCGGCGTTCGCGGGCCTCCTCCACTCGTCGTTCGGCGGACCGCTCGAGCCGATCCCAGGTTCCGGCGCGCTCATGCTCTGCCCAGAACTCCCGGAACCGGTCGAAGAGCAGCCTGCGGCGAGCCTGGAGATAGACCATCAGGATCTCGAGGCCGCGGTAGGACGTCCGGTGCGGAGCCCTCGCAGCAAACGCCGGATCCAGATCGTCGGCCGCCGCCCGCCCGCCCGCGAACCGCGTCCGCGTCCGCGTCGCGCAGCTCGGCGAGATGGCGCTCGACCCGGGGCAGCATGACGTCGCAGTCATGAAGCTCGCCGAGGATCTCCTGCAGATCGCGCGCCCGCCGGCGGGCGACCTCGCCCGCGCGACCGAAACAGAACTCGGTTGCCTCGAGCACGTAGCGCAGCCGCTTGGCCGCGATGCGCATGTCGTGACGGGGCTTGACGCCACCGGGCTTCCATGCCTTTGGCGCCAGCGAGCGCATCTCGTCGAGCCGGACACGCACGATGCGTGCCGCGTTCTCGGCCAGCGACTCCCGCGGGTCGAGCTTCTTGACCCGCCGGGCCTTCACGCGGGCTCCTCGGCCTCGAGCCCCTCGGCCTCCACCGCCAGCTCGGAGAGCCGCTCGCTGAGCGCCGCGAGGCGGCGGGGTTGCACGAACGCCTCGAGCCGGTCGTTCGCCTCGGCCTGCTCGGCTCGGATCTGAGCGACGAGGCTGGCGACTCCCGGGCGGTCCGGGGCGGCGAGGTTCTCAGTGAAGCGCTCCAGCGCCGCGATCGTCACGTCGGCGTCGCGACGCTCTCCGAGCGCGTCAGCGACCGCCTTGACCTCGCTCAGCGCCTCGGAGTGCTGGGCCTCGGGAAAGCAGGGCTCGAAGATCTCTAGCGCGGCTCGCAGGCGACGCGTCGCGACGCGCATGTCGTGAACGCGCTCGATGTCGTCCGTGTCGAGGACGTTCTGGGAGTGGTCGGCCACCTCGCGCGCCCGGACGGCGACCACCTTCGCCGCGGCCACCGCATACGGCTCCTCGGCCCGGAGCCCTTCGATCGCACGCGCCTTCGCCATCGCGTCACCTTAGCCTGAGCGCCGGGACGGCGAGGCGACGGTCGCCGGCCTACAGCGGCGCGCCGATCACGTCGAGGCGCCGGGTAAGCCCGCCGAGCGCGAACTCCCGGATCTCGTCGGAGCCGGCCCCGAGCGCGTCCCAGTCGGTGTCCGTCTCGCGGCCGGGCGGGGTCAGGGACTCGGCAACCGCCGGCAGCAGCTCTGTGAGGGTCGCGCGGATCACCTCCGCAGCCTCCTCGTCCTCCCGGACCGCCTCGCGCAGGAACCAGACGCCGTAGCCGATGTGACGAGTCTCGTCGTGGTGGATCTTGGAGTAGCCCGCAACGAACCCGGGCAGCAGCCCCTGCCCCTCGAGGTATCGCGTGATGAAGCGAAACGAGGTCAGCCCGAGCGTGCTCTCGAGGATCAGGTGGTAGATCGTCACGAACCGAACCTTCGCCATGGCATCGCCGGGCGCCGCCACGAGCGCCTCATGCGCCTCGACGAGGGACTCGTCGAAGATCTTCCGGAACGCCGGGGAGACCTGCTCTCGCGCCGTTTCCACGTGTGCGGCGATGATGGCCGGGGCGTCGACCACCTCGTCGCGAAAGCGCGCGTAGAACTGCATGTGCCGCGCCTCGTCGACCTGCTGGGTCGCGAGGAACGTGGCCTCCTCCTCGCTCCCGTAGGCGGAGACCAGGCCCGAGAACTTGGTCGTGATGCGCTCCTCGGCGACCATCAGCGACGACGAGCGCCCAGTAGATGAGGCCCTGGTCTGAGTCGCTCATCTCGCGGCCACTGCTCGCGGTCCGTGGACAGGTCGATCTCGAACGGGCTCCACTGCTGGTCCTCCCAGCGCCGGTAGAGCGTCTGGGGGTCGTTGAGCTGGATCTCTGCCGTGGTCATCCGGGCAGGCTGGCCCGGATGATCGCCGACGCGGCCTGGTCGTGAACGCGGTGCGTCTCGGCGACCTCCACGTCCTCGAATCCCGCCGCGACGAGCTCGCGCTCGAAGTCCGCGCGGGTGAGGGCGCCGGCGATGCAGCCCGTCCACTGCTCCATGTCCCGGCGCGTCGCCTCGTCCATGTCGTCGTCCGCGACGACGTCGCTCACGGCGAACCGGCCACCGGGTCGCAGCACGCGGGCGGCCTCGCGAAGCACGGCGGACTTGTCGCCGGAGAGGTTGATCACGCAGTTGGAGATGATCACGTCGACGGAGTCGTCGGGCAGCGGCACCTCCTCGATCGTTCCCTTCAGGAACTCGGCGTTGGCTACACCGGCCTCCCGCTGGTTGCGCCGGCGAGATCGAGCATCTCGTCGGTCATGTCGAGGCCGTAGGCCTTGCCGGCCGGTCCGACACGACGGGCCGAGAGCAGCACGTCGATCCCGCCGCCCGAGCCGAGGTCGAGGACGGTCTCGCCCTCGTGGAGCTCGGCGACCGCGGTGGGGTTCCCGCAGCCGAGCGACGCGAGCTTGGCCGCGTCGGGCAGCTCGTCGCGGTCGGAGCCGCTGTAGACGCCGGCGCCGAAGGTCGCATCACCGCAGGCGTCCGGGATGTCCGTCCCGCATCCGCAGCCGGACCCTGATGCCGATGGCCCGCAGCATCCGGGCCTGCCCTCCCCCACGGACCGCGCTGCACCCGCGTAGCGCTCGCGGACGGTGTCACGAATCTCATCTAGCTCAGCCATGCGCTCAATTCCTCCAATGCCTCCGGGTTGACGTAGTAGTAGGCCCACAGGCCGCGTCGCTCCGAGCCGACGATGCCCGGCCTCGCGCAGCACCTTCAGGTGGTGGGAGACGGTGGGCTGGGAGAGATCGAAGAGCGGCACCAGCTCGCAGACGCAGACCTTGCCGGCGTGCTTTCGCAGCACGTCGACGAGCTGCACGCGGATCGGATCGCCGAGCGCCTTCGCCACGGCTCCCATCCGCTCGGCCTGAGCCCGCTCGACGTCCGGGTAGACCACCGGCTCGCAGCACGGCTGACCCTTGGGTCGCTTCTGCTTCGGGGAGAGCTCCAGATCGACGGCCATCTATTTACGTATATCAATTGAAATGATGTATGTCAATGGAATAATCTGGTCCGAGACAGCGAAGCGGGCAGGCGGAGGTGAGCGATGGCACTACAACTCGACCAACTCGACCCCGAGATCCGCGGCCACGTCGAACGAGGAGCCAAGGACCTGATCGGTGAGTTTCGCGGCGTCTTCTCCCCAGAGACAGTCCAGCGTTACGTGGATGAATCCCTCGCGGATCTGTCAGGAGCGCGATTTCACGACTTCGTGCCACTCTTCGTCCATCGGTTCGCGCGCGAGCGGCTGCGCGCACTGGCCCAGGCGGAGGGAAAGGTGACGAAGGATGTTCCCGAGGTGCTGTTCGTCTGCGTCCACAACGCGGGGCGCAGCCAGATGGCGGCTGGCCTCCTCGACCAGCTCGCGGACGGCCGCGTCCACGTCCGCACCGCCGGCTCGGACCCGGCCGATCGAGATCAACCCGGCGGCCGTCGAGGCGATGGCCGAGGTGGGCGTCGACCTGTCGAAGGAGTTCCCGAAGCCGCTGACCGACGAGGTCGTCAAGGCCGCCGATGCCGTGATCACGATGGGCTGCGGCGACGCCTGCCCGATCTATCCCGGGCAAGCGCTACGAGGACTGGGAGCTCGAGGACCCGGCCGGCAAGGACATCGAGACGGTCCGGCGCATCCGCGACGAGATCGCCGACCGCGTCCGCTCCCTGCTCGCGGAGCTGGCTCCTGACGAGTGAGCATTGACCCGGCCTGACCTCGGCCGCCGAGCCCTCGCAGAAGGTTTCGCCGCGTTCGCCCTCGTGTTCGCGGGGTGCGGAGCCATCGTCGCCAACGCCTCATACGACTCCGCCCTGGGAACCGTGGGCATCGCGCTCGTATTCGGGCTGGTGATCATGGTGATGATCTATGCCACCGGCCACCTTTCGGGCGCGCACATCAACCCGGCCGTGACGATCGCCTTCACCCTGACGCGCCATTTTCCGGCCCGAGAGGCGGTTGCCTACGTTGCCGCCCAGTGCGGGGGCGCGATCTCTGCCGCCCTCGTTCTCCTCGCGGTATGGCCAAGTCAGCCGGCCGAGCTCGGCGCCACCGTTCCGAGCGTCGGCGTTGGGAGCGCGCTCGTATACGAGGCGCTACTCACCGCCTTCCTGATGTTCGTGATCATGGCCGTGGCCACCGACACCCGGGCGGTCGGCGCCGCGGCGGCGATCGCGATCGGCGGGACGATCGGCCTCGACGCGCTCTTCGGCGGCCCCGTGACCGGCGCGTCGATGAACCCGGCGCGCTCCTTCGGCCCCGCGCTCGTCGAGCGGTACCTGGACGGACTTCTGGGTCTACGTCGTTGGGCCGCTCGCCGGAGCGACCCTCGGCGCGGTCGCCTACCAGCTCGTCCGCGGCGATCGCGCGCGGGCCGAGTCCTAGCGCTGCTCGGCGTCCTGCCCGATGCGAGCCGGCGGCCGGTCGGCCTCGGGGCTCAGAAGCCGCTGCATCCAAGCGACGTCATGCCAGCGCCCGTGCTTGAAGCCCACTTGGTGATAGACGCCGGCTGGCTCGAATCCGAGCGCCCGGTGGAGCGCCACGCTGGCGTCGTTCGGCAGCGTCATGCCGGCAACCGCCAGATGGAATCCACGGTCCGTCAAACGCTCGAGCAGGGCCGCGTACAAGGTCGCGGCCGCCGCCGGTGCGATGACGTCCCGTCTCCATGTAGACGCTCACCTCACAGGTCCAGGCGTACGCCGCCCTGTCCCTGAACGGGGCGCCGTAGGCGTAACCGATGATGCTTCCACCCTCCTCGAGGACGAGCCACGCGTGTCGCTGCGACGCGGCCTGGATGCGCCTCGACGTCTCGGCGGGAGAGGGAGGTTCGGTCTCGAAGCTGATTGCCGTGCCGGTCACGTACGGCGCGTAGATCGCGGCGCATGCCGCGCCGTCATCCTCCGTCGCCGGTCGCAGCCGCCTGCCGTTAGTCCCCATCCGGGGAACTAGGCCGCCAGGGCCCTGTGCGCGCCGTTGCTCGCGCCGTTCAGCAGCGTGAGGATCACGCCCTCGCGCAGGCCGCCCTTGCCGATCTGAAGCGGCTGGCCCAGCAGCTCGGAGAGCTTCTCCAGGAGCAGGACGCCGGTCGGGAGAATTCTCACGCGCCGGGGGTCGAGCTCGAAGCGCTTGGCGACGTCGTCGATCGGGTCGCCGGTGAGCACCCGGACGGCCCGCTCGAGCGTCTCGTACTCCAGCACGGTGCCCACGAGCGCCCGGAGCGAGGTCGCGCTGCCCCCGACAGCGACGGCCTGGTCGGGGCGCTCGAACTCGACGTCCTCGAAGAAATCAGCGATCGCGTCGCGCACGCGACGGACCTCGGCGGTCGAAGGTGGATCCTGAGTGAGCAGGTCGTCGGCTAGCGACCCCGAGCCGATCTTGAACGACCGCACGGCTGACAGGCCATCGGTCACGCTGCCCAGCACGACCTCGGACGAGCCGCCGCCGACGTCGACCACCGCGATCTCCCCCTCCACCGGATGGCCCAGGGTCTTGGTGGCGCCGATGAACGCCAGGCGTCCCTCCTCGTGCTCGCTGAGGATCTCCACGTCGACGCCGGCCATGCGGTTGATCTCGGACACGATCTCGTCCCGGTTGGCCGCCTCGCGGATCGCCGCGGTGGCGACGGTGCGGATCGCCTGGGCGCCGATCTCCTGGGCGAGTCGGACCTGGGTCGCCACCACCTCGGCGACCTCGTCGATCTTGGAGCGATCGATCGCGCCGTCGTGCTGCGACGCCTTGCCGATCCGCGTGTAGGCGCGCTGCTCCATGACCTTGCGGAGCTGGCCGCCCTGCGGTTCGGCGACGAGCACGCGGGTCGTGTTCGAGCCGATGTCGATCGCCGCGCAGAGCATCAGTGGTGCTCTGAACCCGATCTTGTCAGACCACACGGATGTGGCCCCAAGTCGCCCTGCGCGGCCTCGGCATTAATGCTCGACTTTACGGGGACGGCTGCGGCTCGACGACCGGCTCGCCCGGATGCGAAGCGTCCTCGAACTCGCGGAACAGCCCGGTGACGACGAAGGCGACCTGCTCGCCGACGTCGACCGCGTTGTCGCCGATCCGCTCGAGCGCCCGCGCGACGAGCAGCATCGTCATCGCCCACTCGCGGCGGTCGTGATCGTCCCCGATCTCCAGCGCGAGCTGGAAGCAGTCCTTGTTCAGGTTGTCGACCACGTCGTCCTGGCGGACGAGGTCGCGCGCCATGTCCACGTTGCGCTCGGCGAACGCCCGCTTCGCCTGCCTGATCTCCGCGCGGGTCGCGTTGCCCATCGTCACGAGGTTCTTGATCAGGCGCTCGTCCGCGGGCGGCTCGTGGCCGGCGATCGGGATCAGCTTCGCGATGTTCACGCACTGGTCGCCCATCCGCTCGATGTTCTTCATCACGTGAAGCAGCGCCGAGATCAGGCGCAGGTCGGTCGCCACGGGAGCCTGAGTCGCGAGCAGCGTCAGGATCGCCTGGTGGACCTCCAGGTAGCGGCCGTCGATGACGTCGTCGTCCGCGACCACGAGCTCGGCGAGCTCGATGTCCTGGTGCTGAACGGCCTCGATCGTCCGGTCGAGCGATGCGACGACGAGGTCCAGACCGTCCAGGGCGCGGCTCCTCGAGGTTCCCGAGCTCCTCGCGGTACTCGTGTCTAGCCTCGAGCTCCATCAGCCGAACTTCCCGGTGACGTACTCCTCCGTGCGGGAGTCGTCGGGGTTGGTGAACATCTTGTCCGTCGGGCCCACCTCGACCAGGTCACCGCTCAACATGAAGGCGGTCGTGTCCGCGACGCGGCCGGCCTGCTGCATGTTGTGCGTGACCACCGCGATCGTGACCCTGTCCTTGAGCTGGCCGATGAGCTCCTCGATCTTCAGGGTCGCCACGGGGTCGAGCGCCGAGCAGGGCTCGTCCATCAGCAGGACGTCCGGCTCCACCGCGAGCGCCCGGGCGATGCACAGGCGCTGCTGCTGGCCGCCCGAGAGGCTCATGCCGGGGTTCGAGAGCCTGCCCTGAACCTCGCTCCAGAGACCGGCGCCCTCGAGCGCGGCGTTCACCCGGTCGGTGACCTCGTCACGGGCGGTGCCCGTGAACCGGAGACCGGCGGCGACGTTGTCGAAGATCGACATCGTGGGGAAAGGGTTCGGCTTCTGGAACACCATGCCGACGAGCCGGCGCACCGCGACCACGTCCACCCCGCTCCCGCACAGATCGACGTCGTCCAAGAGCACACGCCCCTCCGAACGCGCCCCGGGGATCTCCTCGTGCATGCGGTTGACGCAGCGGACCATCGTGGACTTGCCGCAGCCCGACGGACCGATGATCGCCGTCACCTTCCCCGGCTCGAACGCGAGGTTCACGCCCTTGACGGCGTGGTTGTCGCCGTAGTAGGCATGGAGACCCTCGAGGTGCACCCGGCGCGTGGCGTGCATCTGCTCGATTCCCCCCGCCCCGTCGGTCGGCTGAGGGGCGACGGGCACGCTTTCAGAAGTCTGGCGGGCGGTTGTTGTCTCGGGCTGTCCGGGGTTTCTCGGCAATGTCTCTTCCTTGCGGTCTACCACGTTCACTTCAGTCGAGTCGTCGTAGTCCATGCGTGAACGCTCCCTTGAGTGCATTTTTCATCATCAACGCGCAGCTCCCAGGCGCTTCCGTGTGCGTGCGGAGAACGCCCTCGCGATCATGCTGAGCACGAGGACGAAGAGGATCAGGATCAGTGCCGCGCCCCACGCCTGCGCGTGCTTGACGGGATCTGGGGCTTCCGAGTAGCGGAAGATCGTCACCGGGATGTTCGGCAGGGGTTGAGAGGGATCCGTGACGACCGTGTCCGGAAAGATGGAGCAGACGAGGAGCAGTGGGGCCGTCTCGCCCACGGCGCGGGCAACGGCCAGCAATGCGCCCGTGATCATTCCGCTCAGCGCGGTCGGGACGGTCACCGAGAGCGTCGTCCGCCAGCGGCTTGCGCCGAGCGCCAATCCGGCCTCCTTGACCGATCCCGGAACGAGGGTCAGAACCTCGTGGCACGACCGAGCGACGAGCGGGAGCATGACGATCGCGAGCCCTATGGCGCCTGCCCAGCCGCTCTGCTGGTGCCCCACGACCAGAAGCGCGAAGACGAAGACCCCGGTGACGATCGTGGGCACCCCGTTGAGGATGTCCAGCACGTAGCGGATCAAGAAGCCCGAGCGCGTTCCCGCGAACTCGCTCGTGTAGATCGCGATCAGGATGCCGAGTGGGATCGCCATCAGCGCCGCGAGCCCGATCAGGATCCCCGTTCCGATCAGGGCGTTCCCGATCCCTCCGCCACCGAAGTTCGCCGTGTTCTGGGTGAGGAAGTCGAGATTGATGCTCCCGATGCCCTTCACGGCGATGCTCCCGAGCACGACCGCCAGCACGCCCACGGCAAGCAGCGCAGCGACCCAGCAGCCGACCTCGACGGCGCGGTTGACCGCGTGCCGCCGGCGCAGATTGCCACTGGGAGCCAGCAGGGCCTCGGCCGACTTGTCGCCTGGCGTCACCGCTATCCCTCGCTCGCGCGACGCTGGACTCCGCGGACCAGCAGCCGCGCGATGCCGTTGAAGACCAGGGAGAGGACGAGGAGGATCACGGCCAGATACGCGAGGGCGGATTGGTTCAGCGGGCTCGCGCCCTGGTACTGCGCCGCGATCTGGCTTGCCATGGTCTGGGCGGGCAGGAAGATGTTTGCGTGAATCCCCGGGGCGCCGCCGATCACCTGGGTCACGGCGATCGCCTCGCCCACCGCGCGACCCAGGCCCAGCATCACCGCGGCGATGATCCCGGGGCGCGAATAAGGGAGGACCGTGGTCTTGATCATCTCCCAGCGAGTCCCGCCGAGCGCGAGGGCACCCTCCTTGGCGGTCGCAGGCACCGTGGTGAAGACCTCACGGGTGAGACTCGAGACGATCGGCACGGTCATGATCGTGAGGATCACCATCGCCGGGAACAGGCCAACAGGGGAATAGGTGCCGCCGAATAGCGGAATCCATCCGAGTACTGCGTGAAGAGCGGGCTCGATCGTGTCGTTCAGGAACGGGCCCAGGACGAGGATGCCCCAAAGCCCGAGAATCACGCTCGGCACGCCGGCGAGCAGCTCGACGAGGGTTGCAATCGGGGTGCGCGTACCGCGCGGGGCCAACTCGGTCAGGAACAGTGCGATTGCGATCGACAGCGGCGTGGCGAGTAAGAGCGCGCCGAACGAGCTGATGAAGGTCCCGTAGACGAACTGCGCGGCGCCGAATTGCTCGTGAACCGGGTCCCAGTTGCTCGTCGTGACAAATCCCGAGGCCGAACTGCGAGATCGCGCTCCCCGCGAGGTCGAAGACCTTGTAGGTGATGGCGCCGAGGATGACCGCGGAGAGGATCGCGGCCGAGCAGGGTGATGATGTAAAGCGCACGGTCGCCGAACCGGTCCAGGATCCCGCGATCCTTCCCGGTGAGAACCGATCCGACTGATGCGGTTGCCGCGTCCGTGGTCATCAAGCCTCCCTGGGCGGACGGACGGACAACGCCCGGGGTCGCCGCGTACGGCCCCGGGCATCCGTCCCCGCCTTCATCTGGCTACTGCTCGTTCCTCAACCGCCGACCTTGTTGAGGGCGGTCTTGTCGTCCGTGACCACCTGCTTCGGCAGGGTGCCGTAGCCGAGACCCTCCGCGAACGACTGACCGGAGCCGATCGCGTAGGTGACGAACTTCTTCAGCGCGTCGGCCTTGTCGGTGCTGGTCGGCAGGATCACGTAGGTGAACGTGGAGTCCGGCCACGCGTTCTTGGCCGAGGCCGGCGGATCGACGATCGAGACGCCGCTGGGCGGAACGGACTTCGCCGTCGAGGCGGCCTCGTTGATCGCCGGGATCGTCGCCTTCGGATAGTTGCCGGCGGCGTTCTGCAGCAGCGCGTAGTCGAACCCGTTCGAGTTCACGTACGCGATCGTCAGGTAGCCGACGGCGCCATCGGTCTTCGAGACCGAGGCGGCGACGCCGTCGCTGCCGCTCGCGCCGGTTCCGGTCGGGAACTTGACCTCGGTGCCCACGCCGACCTGCGACTTGAACTCAGGGCTCACGGCCGAGAGGTAGTCGGCGAACGCGTACGTGTCACCCGAGCCGTCGGAGCGATACACCGGAGTGATCTTCGTCGAGGGGAGGTTCGACGCCGGGGTTCAGCTTCGCGATCTCCGGGTCGTTCCAGCGCGGTGATCTTGCCGAGGTACATGTCGGCGAGCACCGGGCCCGTCGAGATGGATGTTGTTGGGCGCGCCATTCAGGTTGTAGGCCGGAACGACCGCACCGAGCGACCAGGGAAGCTGGATGCATCCCTTGCAGGCGGTCAGCTGGTCCGGGGTCAGCGGCGCGTCGGAGGCGCCGAAGTCGACGGTCCGAGCCGTGATCTGCTCGATGCCGCCGCCGGAGCCGATTGATCCGTAGGTGACCGTGTCGCCGGTCTTCGACGAGTAGTCCGACTGCCACTTGGACATGAGGGGTGCGACGAACGTGCTGCCGGCTCCGGTGATCGGGCCGCCGGATGAGCCGCCGCTCGATCCGCTGGTGAGCTGCTGCTGCTCGAGCCGCACGCGGCAACGCCGAGCGCAAGCACTCCGAAGCACGCAACGGCAAGTATCGACTTGCGAGAAATCACTTGGCTGAGTCTCCTTGGTCGGTTGTCGGCGGGAGCGTCCCAGCGCATTGCGGCAAGCCTGTTACCGCGCGGTGGCCGACCTGTTAACAAGTGGTGAAACCCTGCGTAGAGCGGCGAAATGGGCGATTCCGCCCGCTGCGCGCCGGGTATCCCCGAGGTCCCGGATCCTGCGGATGTCGTCAGTGCCGGGCGGTGGGCGCGGTCTGCGCTTCGGATGCCGGCTCGGCCTCCGCGGCCGGCTGTGCCGATCTTCTCGACGGCGGGCTCGTCCTCGGCCCCGAGCGGCTGCGGATCGAACCGGTAGCCGATGCCGAAGTGCGTGTGTATGTAGTCCCAGCCGGGCGAGCGCCGCTGGAGCTTGGAGCGCAGCTTCCGGACGAAGACGTCGACGGAGCGGTCGCCGTGGATCATCGCGTAGCCCCAGACCCGGCGATAGATCTCGTCGCGCTCGAGCACCTTGCCGGCGTGATCGGCAAGAACCTGGAGCAGCTCGAACTCGCGGCGGGTCAGGTCGAGGCTCTCGCCGGCAACGTAGACCTGGAAGCGGTCCGCGCGGATCTCGAGGTCGCCGGCGATCAGCGGCCCGGAGTCCTCGCGGGCCCGCCCGCGGCGGTGGCGCCGGACCACGGCCTCGATGCGAGCCATGACCTCCTCCGGATGGCACGGCTTGTTGACCCAGTCGTCGGCGCCGAGGCGGAGCCCCCGGACCCGCTGGGCGAGCGTCGCGCCCTGAGTGCACACGATCACGCCGAGGTCCGGGAGCATGCCGCAGACGCGCTCGATGAAGTCCCAGGCCGAGCGGACCGAGGATCGCCGGGTCGACCACCAAGGCGTTCAGCTTCATCGCCGCGAGCTCCTCGGCGGGGATTGGCCCCGAGAGCACGCGGTACTCGGCACCCGGCGCCCTCGAGGCGCTTGGCCAGGACGTGCACGAACCCGGAGTCGTCGTCGAGGACGGCTACGCGCAGTGTGGCGGTCTTCGCGCTCATGGGCTGTGGCCGCGACGTTCGGAGCTGCTCCGCGCTCCGCCTTCCCGTCTGAACCGCCTCCATGGTAATGACGCCGGACCGGGCGTCGGCCCGCGGCTTCACAGAAGTTTCACAAGTGGGTTCTCGAAATCTTCACCGCGCCCGGGCGGGGTGCCGCGAGACTGCTCCGCAGCGAGAAGTCCTCTCTCGTGCGGCGCGCGACCTCACTCCCTGCCCCGGGTCGCGCGCCTTCGTTTTCCGCGACCCGGGCGCGCCGCGAGGCGCGTCCGGGCGCGGCCTACGGCGCCGGCGCCTCGACCGCTAGGCGGTCCAGCTGAACGCGGAGCGCCGGCAGGAAGGCCGACCCGGGCCTGACCGACTCGATCAGCTCCACCGACTCGCGGTAGTGGCCGGCCATGCCCGCGACCGTGGTTCCCATCCGGTCCTCGATGACGTCGCCGTAGCGCTGGAGGCCGCGGCGCAGGCCCACGATGTCTGAGAGCTTGTCGGCGGCGAACACGGTTATCGCCAGCCCGCCCCCGGCTCGCACCTGACTCGCGGAGGGCTGCCTTGCGGTCCTCGAAGGAGTCGATCGCGGGGTCCTCGCTGAGGGTCATGACGAGCGTGGCGATGGCCTCCCCCATCTCGGCGCGCAGCTCCTCCTCGGTCAGGCTTCCGCGCTCGACCGCGTCGTGCAGGAGCCCCACCGCGACCAACTCGTCGTCGAAGGCGGCCTCGTGTAGGAACGTCGCGACCTCGACGGCGTGGTCCAGGAACGGCCGGCCGTCCGTCGGGCGGCTCTGCGACCGATGCGCCGACTCGGCCAGCGAGTACGCCCTCTCCAGCAACGCCGACTCGGTGATCCAGGCCGGCGGGACCTGGGTCGTGCTCATCGTGGCTTCGCGGGACGCTTCCATCTCTCCATCGCGCTGGCACCACGGGGATAGTCCTAACAGATATCGGCCCGCGCAATTCACATCCTTTTCACAGCGTCGCGCTCGCACGACGCGAGACTTGGGAATGTGACAAAGCAGCCAGGGCCAGCGGGGATCGGTATAGCGCCATGGGAATTCGGTCGAGCACAAGGGGATCCAAGCCGACCCGGGCCCGGCTCGGTTCGCCCACTCGCGCGGCAGCGAGATGTTCAAGCTCTTCGCCCGCGCCGGCGCCAACCTCCAGCTGACGGCCGAGCACGTCTACGAGCTCATGATGTCGTGGCCCGAGAGCCGCGACCTTCGGTCCCAGATCACCCGCTGCGAGCACGAGGGCGACCGGATCACCCGGCAGATCATCCAGCTGCTTCACCAGAGCCGCATCGCCCCGCTCGACCGCAGGGACATCTACGCGCTGGCGGAGGCAATCGACGACGTCGTCGACGAGATCGAGGAGGTGTCGGAGGAGATGGCCCTCTACGGCATCGAGGCCCCCGTCGAGCAGGCGCAGCAGCTCGCGGCGGTCGCCCGGGACTCAGCGCGGGTGGTCCGGCCCGTGCTCGAGCGGCTTGGCGATCTTCCTGACCTCCAGCGGGAGGCGCGCGAGATGCGCGAGCTGGAGCACGAGGGCGACCGGATCTACCGCGAGGCGATCGCCTCCCTGTTCGACCACGGGATCGACCCGATGGTGATCCTGCGCTGGAAGGACGTCTTCCAGGGCCTGGAGGACGCGATCGACAACACGCGATCGCTCATGGACATGCTCGTCGGTCTAGTCGCCAGGAACTCCCAGCCCAGGGCCGTCCTCTAGCCGCCTCAGCCTAGGCAGAGGTCCGTTCTGGCTCGAGGCTGGAGCTTGATTCCGTATGCGTGCCAAAGTCCAGGGGTCGGCAAGACGTTGCGCTACCCACCCCCCCGATCCGCCGAGGCGAATCCCCGGCCACACGCGCGTTGGGACTCAACCAGCCGCCGTCAGAAGGTCGCGGGCAGGGTGTCCGAGGCGATCAGGCCCAGGGTCGTGAGCCCGAGCAGCACCCGGTAGGCGACGAAGACGTCGTAGCTGTGGCGGCGGACCAGCGCCAGCAGGCCGGCGATCGCCAGGTATCCGGAGACCGCCGCGGCGATCGTGCCGACGACCATGGGGACCGCGACCCCGTGCGGCAGTCCCTCGGAGATCGCCTCATAGCCCTTGTACGCGACCGCCCCCGCGGTCACCGGCGCCAGCAGGAGGAACGAGAAGCGCGCCGCGGAATCGCGATCCAGGCCGAGGAACCGCCCCGCCGTGATCGTGATCCCCGATCGCGAGACACCCGGCGCGAGCGCCAGCACCTGTGCCAGGCCGACGTACAGGCCCTGTCGCGTTCCGACCTGCTCGAGCCGCTCGCGGGCGGGCTGCCGGTCCGCGTAGCCCAGGAGCAGCCCGAACACGATCAGGAGGATGGCGATCTGCCACGGCTCGCCCAGGTGATCCTCGATGAAGCTCTGCCCGAGCCCCCCCGCGATGACGGCGGGGATGGTCGCCACCACGATCGCCCAGGCAAGGCGCTCGTCGGAATCGCGGATCGGCGCGGGCTCGAATGGAGCGCCACAGCGCCGCCAGGAGGCGCGCGATGTCCGTGCGGAAATAGGCGAGCACGGCGACCAGGGTGCCCGCGTGGAGGGCGACGTCGAAGGTCTTGTTGAAGGACTCGTGGTGCTCCAGGAAGTGGTACTGCTGCACCCAGGGCACCAGGATCAGGTGCCCCGACGAGGAGATCGGCAGGAATTCGGTCAGCCCCTGGACGATCCCGAGGAGAAGGGCCTCGAGCGCGGACAAGACGCGCGCATCCTAGACAGTGGGGCTCAGAACGCCGCGAAGCGGATGAAGCTGACGGCTCCGGCCACGAGGCAGTAGAGCGCGAACGGCAGCAGGGTCCGTGTCTCGAAGTACTTGACCAGGTAGCGCACCGAGAAGTAGGCGGCGACACCGCAGACGAGCATGCCGACGATCACCTGCCCGTGGATGTGATCGCCGGCCTTGCCGAAGAGGCTCGGCAGCTTCAGCACGCCGGCAGCCAGGATCACCGGGGTCGCCAGGAGGAACGCGAACCGGGCGGCGTCCTCGTAGCCCAGCCCCCGCCAGAGACCCCCCGTCATCGTGATCCCGGAGCGGCTGATGCCGGCGAAGAGAGCGAAGATCTGCAGAATCCCGACCCGCAGCCCGTCCGCGTACGGCAGCCGGGAGATCCGGGCGTCGGAGGCATATGCCTCGGCGAGGTCGGACGCCGAACGCGCGCCGCTGGCGCTGAACGCCTCCGCCGCGAGGGCCTCCCCCTCAGCCGTGGGCCGCGCGCCCTCGGCGGCCCGCTGCCTGCGCGCGGCCCGCGCCGCGGCGCGCTGCATGCGAGCGAAGCGGTCGCCCGCGAGCAGGATCAGGCCGTTTATGAACAGGAACGCGCTCGCAGCGACCGGCTTCGCGAGGGCGGTCCTGAACACGTGCTCCAGGGCGACGCCCGTGATCCCGACGGGAATCGTCGCGATCACGATCAGCCACGCCAGGCGCTCGTCCTGGTCTGTGGCTGTGAACCGGCGCTCGCCGATGCTCCTCCTCGCGCTGCGGAAGAACCCGGTGACGATGCGGATCCAATCCGCCCGGAAGAACCAGAGCAGCGCCAGCGCCGTGGCGACGTGGAGCGCCACCAGAAACGCTAGGTAGAACGACGATTCGCTGTGGGGCTCGGACGACTGGGTGACGAGCGTCTGCCAGCTGCCGCCGATCCATGCCGGGACCAGCACCGAGTGGCCGAGGCTCGACACCGGGAACAGCTCGGTCACGCCCTGGACGAGGGCGATGACGATTGCCTGAAGGTAGGAGAGCATGGGCGGTCAGGGGCCGGGCGGCGGCGCGCGCACGGTAGGCAGGGCGTCTTTAGTCTGCCTAAAGAAACGCGCTGATTCCTCTTGGGCGAAGCCCCTGAAGTAGAGTTACGCGCGTGAGCCGCGCCCGAGTCGCACGCCTGATCGCCGTCGCCGCAGCCTCGCTCGCGATCCTCGCGCGCCTTCGCGCCGTCCGCGCTCGCCGCCGACGGCGTCGGGCTCTGGGGACCGACCGACGACAAGGTCGTCACGTACTTCGGCTTCGGCTGCCTGATCTTCTTCACGGTCCTGGTCACGGTCCTGTCGCTGGTCCAGGGCCGGCTCGAGAACCGCAAGGAGCGCAGGCGCCAGGAGCTCGAGCGCCTGCGCCCGCCGGCGGCGGACTGACCCGAGACCCGCGTCCGTGCCCAAGGTCCGCTACGAGCGCATCGGCGCCGCCGCGGTCCTGACGATCGACCGGCGCGAGCGCCGCAACGCGGTCGACGCCGAGACGGCGAGCCTGCTGCTCGAGGGCTACCGGGAATTCGAGGCCGACGAGGAGCTCGCGCCCTCGTCCTCACCGGCGAGGGGCCCGAGGCCTTCTGCGCGGGCGCCGACCTGAAGGCCCTCGCGGAGGCGGGGCCCGACGTCCCCACCGACGTCATCGAGTCGGTCGCGTCGCGGTCCGAGGGCCCGATGGGCTTCACGCGGCTCACCCCGTCCAAGCCGACCATCGCGGCGATCTCGGGCTGGTGCCTGGCCGGCGGCCTCGAGCTAGCCGTGTGGTGCGACCTTCGGATCGCCACGGAGACGCGCTCGGCTCGGGTTCACGGAACGCCGCTTCGGCGTGCCCCTGATCGACGGCGGCACCCAGCGCCTGCCGCTGATCGTGGGCATGGGAAGGGCGCTCGAGATGATCTTGACGGGTCGGGTCCTGCACGCCGGCGAGGCTCTCGACTGGGGGCTCCTCAACGAGGTCGTGTCCGAGGGCGCTCACCTGGACCGCGCACTGGAGATCGCGGAGGGGCTCGCGCGCTTCCCGCAGACGACGATGCTGTCGGACCGGCGCGCCGCGATCGAGGGCGCCGGGCTCTCGCTCACCGAAGGCCTGGCCCTGGAGGCCGAGATCGGCCGCGCCTCGATCGAGACCGGCATCCGGGGCGCCACCCGGTTCGCCGCCGGCGAGGGCCGGGGCGCCCAGGGCGCGGGCGTCTAGTTCCCGGCCTCGGGCAGCCGGAACTCGCCCAAGAGGCGCTTCTCGGTCTCGCCCTCGACCGTTGCGACCACCTCAACCTGGCTCTCGAGCGGCGTCCCGCGGAGCTTCGTCGCCAGCAGGTCGTCCACCTGGAAGATCCCCGCCGAGTTGTTCATGTGGATCTCGAGGCGCACCGGCCTGTCCTCCCCGGCCTCGATCACGACCTCGTCGATCGCCGCGGCCGAGAGCGCGTGGATCCCCATGCGGCCCGCCTCGACCGGCACCCGCGAGCGGCCCTGCGCCATGTCGAGCGCGTCCGCCACCCGAACGACCCCCGCCTCCACCGTGTACGGCTCGCCGCGGCGACGGTGCCCGATGATCGTGTGGAGGGCCTCCGAGGCGACCACCGTCCGCTCCGGCTCGTCATAGAGGTCGGCGAGCAGCTCCCGCAGCTTGCGCTCCGCGAGGAACAGGCTGTAGGCCTCGTGATCGGCGCGGTGGATCGACATGCCCACGTCGTGCAGGAGCGCCCCCGAGGCGACGACCACCTCCGCGTCGCGCCGCCCCATCTTGTGGTCGGCGACCATCGCCGGCTCGATGCCGGCCTTCACGAGCAGCCGCAGGATCCGGAGCGCGATGTTGAGCACGATCTGCACGTGCACCCACGAGTGGTCGGACATCCCGAGCCGCTCCGAGGTGATCTGGGCCATGTGCCACCAGGCGCGAAGCTCGGCATCCGCGTTCGCGCCCTCGAGCAGCGCCTCCAGGCGCCGGTTGCCGCGGGTAGGCGCCCGCACCCTCGCGCCCGCTATCGCCTCGGCGGGGGTCCCTCCACGTTCGTCGGGCCCCGCGGCGATGCTCTCGGCCTCGTTCGCGCTCACACGCGCAGTGTCTCAGGCACAGCAGCGCAACTTTTCCCGCCTGCCGTGCGTTTACATTTGCGCGCGGTCGTGCCGATGGAAAGGCCGAGTTTGGCGATCTGCCCGCATACCGGATTGACGATCCCCGAGTGTTCCTGCAGCGTCTGCCTCCAGGCGCAGATGCGTCGGCACCGGCCCGACGGCACCGAGGCGGAGATTCGCATCACGCGGTCCGCGCGCCTGACCCGGCGCCGGCAGGACCGGCGCCGGGCGGCCTAAGGCGCGGACGGCCGCCTAGCGCGGACTTGACGGTCGGGGTAGGGTGCCCCCGTGCCCAATGGGAGCGGACTGCTTTCGATCGAGCGTCGCGACGAGGTCGCGGTGGTCACGCTCCGCAGACCCGAGAGGCGAAACGCGCTCTCGATCGAGCTCCGCGAGGAGATCGCCGATGCGTTCGGGCGCCTCTCGGGCGACAAGCACGTCGGCTGCGTGGTGCTCACGGGGGCGGGCCCCGCCTTCTGCGCGGGCATGGACACGAGCCAGTTCGGCGGCGATCTCGAGAACCGCAGGCAGCTGGTCGAGACCAGCACCCTCGCATTCGAGGCGATCGGTGAGTGCCGCCGACCCATCATCGCCGCCGTGAACGGGCCGGCGATCGCCGGAGGCTTCGCGCTCTCGCTCCTCTGCGACCTGCGAATCGCCTCGACGGAGGCCGTCTTCGGGTATCCGGAGCTCCCGCGCGGGATCCCGCCGAGCTACGCCGCCGCGCGCGCCGTCCTGCCCGCGACCGTCGCACAGGACCTCTGCCTCACCGGCCGCCTCGTCAAAGCCGAGGAGGCGCAGAAGCTCGGCATCGTCCGCGAGGTCGTCCGCGGCGACCTGATGGCTCGAGCAATGGAGCTCGCCGAGCGGATCGCGGGACTGCCGCGCAAGGCGATCCTGGAGACGAAGCGCAGGACGCTGCTCGAGCGGCGCCATCTATGGGGCTTCCTGTTCGAGGACGAGCAGCGGGTCTTCCGCCGCGCGCTCATCGGCCCCGACGCGGAGGAAGAGCCGGAGCGAAACGGCGCCGCGGCGTAGGCCCCGCAGGGCTCAAACAGGCAACCAGGGATCGTCTCGGTGCCCGGTTGGCACTTACGCACGCCGAGTGAGTGATTCACCGCCTTATATGCCGTGTATCACTCACTCGATTGAGCGAACGGATCGAAGCCGCCACTCGCTACGACCCGCAGATCGGCCACGGGCTGGAGCCGCCGCGGGAGTACAGCAGCGCCGCCCTGTACGTCTGCTCGGCGGGCGAAGCCGCCGCGGGGTCGCCGGAGCCTCCGACGGAGGCCCA
This sequence comes from uncultured Actinomycetes bacterium, assembly GCA_963829735.1. GTDB lineage: Bacteria > Actinomycetota > Thermoleophilia > Solirubrobacterales > 70-9 > AC-56. The sequence continues at coordinate 355,308 of CAWHJT010000014.1, read as the reverse complement.
GGTGCCGTAGTCGAACTGGTAGAGACCGTGATAGGTCCCGTCGGCTGAGACCGCGTTCGGGTCGCCGCCGGACTCGCAGGCGGCGACCGCCTGGAGCGTGGAGCTCGAGACGCCCACCGACTCGGGCGACGGGAACCCGCCGCCGCTGGTGGAAGCCGGGGCGGTGCCAGCCGCCGTCGCCTGCTTGGCCTCGCGCACCGCGTGCCGGTGCTTGATCCGCTGATGCGCCTCGCGCATCAGCTCGGTGAAGTGCTTGGCAGGCCTCGCCAGCACCGCGACTCGCTGGTGCGGCTGCTTGTCGCCGGCCCGCGCGTGCCCGGGAGTCTGGGCGGCGGATCCGCTCGGCTGTGTGACGATGCCGAAGGTCAGCGCGACCGCACCTGCGGCTGCGAGCCCTCTGATAGCCACGGACATGGGATGAACCACCTCCAAATCGCGTGCACCGGCCGCGCTCATCGCGGAGCCGTGCGCCGGAAGGGCAACCGCACATGGCGGCGCCGCAAACGTCGCTCGGCCTGCCGGGCGTTACTTCCCCTGGGCGGTACTTGGTGACGGCGCCAGGTCAGGCGCCTGCCTCAGGGGTGGTCCGTAACGGCGGCGGAGGGTGGCAGGCGAACGCGCGTTTGTGTGTGACTCCGGTCACAGACCTAACAAAGCCATGACTGAGCGAGGCGAGCAACTCCTCCTCTCGCGGCAGGGCTTCGCGAAGCCGGCCGCCCTGGGCACGGCGGTTGCACGCGCGACGCTGATGAGGGTGGCCGCGGGCGAGGTCCCGGCGACGTTCCGGCTACACCGCCCGCCCAGGATCCTCGCCTTCTCCAAGCAGGACGCGGCGAACCCCGGCTTTGAGCGCGCCGTCCAAGCGGCGCGCCATGCCGGCTTCGAGCCGGTCATACGGCTGGCCGGGGGCCGAGCTGCCGTCTACCACGAGCACACGCTGGCGCTGTCCTGGGCCGTTCCCGACAGCCGCCCCTCAGCCCGCACCGAGGAGCGATTCAGAGCGCTCGCGGACCTGCTCGCCCACTCGATCCGGAAGCTGGGCGTGGACGCGCGCGTCGGAGAGGTCCCGGGCGAGTACTGCCCCGGCGCGTGGACCGTGAACGCCCGCGGTGCGACGAAGCTCGTCGGGACGGGCCAGCGGCTCATCGCGGGGGCGGCTCACCGCGGCGCCGTGATCGTCGTCGGCGACAGCGCGAGCGTGCGCGACCCGCTGATCGGTGTCTACGAGGCCCTGGACCTCGCCTGGGACCCGGCGACCGCGGGCAGTATCGAGGACGAGGTCCCGGGGATTACGCTGCAGCGCGTGGAGGACGCGATCCTCGCGCGACTTGGCGAGCTCTACGAGCTGCGAGAGGTGCCCGTCGATCCCGGGACGCTCGCCCTGGCGAAGCGCCTAGAGTCCGACCACTCAGTCGAATGAGACTGCTCGCCTTCAGCGACCTGCACGTGGACACCGGCCAGGCCGAGAGGCTGGTCGCCGCCAGCGCTGACGCCGACGTCGTGGCGGGAGTCGGCGATTTCGCGTCCGTCCACTCGGGCCTCGAAGAGACCATCGGCGTGCTGCGGCAGATCACCAAGCCGGCCGTCCTGGTGCCCGGAAACAACGAGACCGAGGACGCGCTGCGCGCCGCGTGCGACGGATGGGAGAACGCGGTCGTGCTTCATGGCGAGTCCACCGCGATCGACGGGGTCGAGTTCTTCGGCCTCGGTGCCGGAATCCCGGTGACACCGTGGGACTGGAGCTTCGACCTGACCGAGCAGGAGGCGGCCGAGAAGCTCGCCTCATGCCCGCACGGCTGCGTGCTGGCCGTCCACTCGCCGCCGCGGGGCCACGTCGATGTGAGCGGCGCCGGCGAGCATCTCGGAAGCGTCGCGGTGCGCGACGCGATCGTCGCGAGGGAGCCGCGGCTGGCGCTCTGCGGGCACATCCACGAGTCGTGGGGCGAGCGCTCCGAGATCGGCCCGACGGAGGTCGTCAACCTGGGGCCGGCGGGCACCGCCCTCGACCTGGGCGGACTTGAGAAGGGCCCCCGGCCGCGTCGGGACTAAGCCGCGATCCGGGAGCCCTCTCAGTTACTGGCACTACTGAACTGGTACTGGCACAACGCGAGCATCCCTGCCCACGCGGAGGCGATTGTCGCGGCCCGGCCGACGTCGCGCCATCCCTCGATCGAAGGATTTTGCGTATGGACCTCGGATCCGCCGATCGGGGGATGGATCACCACCCGATCGGCGGATGCCTCCTCAGACGATCGGCGAAGCGGGCGGCGCGGTCAGGACCCCCCGGACGTGTCCCGAAACGCCATGCCCTGCTCGGAGTCGAACTCGAAGCGCATCACGAACAGCTCGTCGTGCATCACCGACCAGCGGTCCGCCAGGCGCTCCACGAGCTTCAGCCGCCATGGGGTCAGCATGCTGCGCTCGAGCTCCACGAGCCCACCCTCGGACCGGTGAGTGGTGAAGTCGCGGTCATAGAGCTCGACGACCACGCGGGAGCGATCGGCGCGCAGCTCGATCTCGAACGGAGCCGACGGCGGCGCCCCGGGCCGGTCCGTTCCGCTCGTCAGCGCCCCCACCAGCACGGCCACCTGCTCGAGCACAACGGGGTCGCCCTCCGCGATCAGGTCGCCGAGGGCGTCGCGCACGTGGGTGACCGATGTGGGGCCCGCCGGAACGGTCAGGGTCAGCCGGGCCTCGTCCGGTCCCGGCGCCTCCGCCTCGGACCCGTTCGATGAGGCCTCCTGCCCGATTACTTGCGGTTCCTTCCTCGTCAGTTTCGGTCTCCCGTTGCGGCTGCGTTCGGCCCACCGATACTGAACCCAGACCAGGACCCTGAACATAGTCCGTTCGAACGTTTGTGGGGTTGAAGGGCAGCCCACCAATCGGGGGATGCGCGCATAGACGATTGGAGGGTCGTGGCCGGTCGCGGCTAGTCCGAGCCGATCGGAATCGAGGCGCGGACCACCGTCCCCTTCCCGTCCTCGCTCGTGACCTCGCCATCGCCCCCGATCGCCTGCATGCGCTGGATTGTCGACGCCAGTCCGATGTGCCCCTCCCGGAGGGCTGCCTCCTGGCGCCCCGCTGGAATGCCGATGCCGTCGTCCGCCACCTCCAGCCTGACCAGCTCGTCGTCGCGATCGACGCTCACCGCACAGCGGGATGCCTTTGCGTGCTTGGCGACGTTGGCGACCAACTCGCGGCACGCCGACAGCACGAGTTCGTCCTGCATCCCTGCCGCGTCCGGCTCGACGCGAACCGTATACCGGAAGCCGCCGCGTGTGGCGCTCTCGCGAACGATCGCGCCGATCGCCGTCTGCAGGTCCCCCTGCTGGTGGGTCACGGGATGGAGGGCGGCCACGGCCTCGCGAAGGCGGTCGATCGTGCCCTCGAGGGCGTGCTGCGCTCGCGTCACGCCCTCCCTTCCAGGAGCGGCCTCCAGCAGATCCTGGTGCGCGGCGAGCAATAGCTGGAGGGCATCGTCATGGAGCACCTGCGCGATGCGCTGCCGCGTTCGCTCCTCCGCAAGCATGAGTTGGGAGACGAGCTCGCCCCGGGCCTGCGCGAGATCGGCGATCGCACGGCTCTGCTTGAGCGCGCGCTCCTCAGTGCGCTTCACGTCGGTGACGTCGCGGATGTAGCCGGCGTAGATCGGCGGCTCCACTCCCGGCACGCGCCGGACCGCGACCTCGACCGGGAGGGTCGACCCGTCCTTGCGCATCACGGTCAGCTCCACGCGGCGATCCGGCGCCCCATCGTCCATCGGCCGCGGCTCGAGCTCCCACCGGTACTCGTCGCGGAGGTCGGGCGGCGCGATCAGCTCCGCCAGCTCGGACCCGATTGCCTCGTCCGCCGTGTACCCGAACGTGACCTCCGCGGCCCGGTTGAACTCCAGGACGCGCCCTCGCTCGTCGATGGCGACGACGCAGTCGAGCGCCCCGTCGAGCAGGGCCGCCTTCAGCCGTTCGGATTCCTCGCGCCTGGACTGGACGCTCATGTGAACTCCTACGGCCCCTACTCGAGGAACCCTCTCCGCATCCCCTCGGCGACCGCCGCCGCGCGCTCGGCAACACCGAGCTTGTCGTAGATGGCCTGGAGATGCGACTTGACCGTGGCCGGGCTGAGGTGGATGCGCTCGGCGATCTCGGGCGCCGAGTGCCCGGCGGCCACGAGCTTCAGGACCTCGCGTTCGCGGGAGGTGAGGATCGGCCCCTGCTGGCCCCGCTCGCGCTCGTGCAGCTCGCTCGCCAGGCCCGTCTGGACCTCGGGGGCAAACGCCGTGTCACCGCCGGCGACCGCCGCGATCCCGTCGCAGATCTCCGTCCGCGCCGCCTGCTTCGAGAGGTAGCCCTTCGCCCCTGCGGCGACGGCCCGGTACGCGAGGTCGCTGTCGAGGTGAGCCGAGAGGAGAAGGATCTCCGTGCTCGAGCTGTCCCGGCGAACAGCGCCGAGCACCTCCAGGCCGTCCAGCCCCGGCATCCTGATGTCGAGCAGGGCGACGTCCGGCTTGAGATTCCCGATCTCCTCGAGGGCGTCGCGGCCGTTGCTGGCCTCGCCCACGAGCTCCAGGTCGGGGCGTTCGCTGATGGCCCGCACCATCCCGTCGCGGTAGACCGGGTGGTCGTCGGCAACGAACACCCGCACCCGATCCGACCTCCTAGCGCTCAAGCCTCCTCCAGATCACGCTGGCCACGGACACCATCGCGTCCCCGTTCATTCCGGCTCAGGCTAACCCAACGCCCGCGAAAAGGCGAATGACAGGGATGCGAGTGGTGTGAAGAAACCAGCCCCGGCGCCATCCGGAGGATGGGCGCGGCTGGTTTCAAACGAGCAGGGATGCGAGTGGTGTGAAGAAACCAGCCCCGGCGCCATCCGGAGGATGGGCGCGGCTGGTTTCAAACGAGCACAAAGAAAGTGGGAGCGCCGCACCTAGGGATGGACTGGTGCGGCGCTCCCGGGTCAATCGCGTGGCTGGCAGCTCGCTCATCCAGCTCCAGCGATCAACCAGTGCGGAGGATGGCTGTACGCATACTCGCCACGCCCGCCACCACGCGCAATCCTCCGGTCGGACGTTTCTGCGGATGAACCTGGCACCCTGCGATCGGTGGGGGATCGATCCTCCGATCGGAGGATCGGGGCCTCTGGAGAGGCTCTAGGTGCCGCCGACTTGAGCCGGGCCCGATCAGCCAGCCCCGGGTAGGTCTTCGAGAACGGCCATCGCAGCGTTGCGCCCGTTCAGGGCGATGACGGACCCGGCCGGATGCGTGGCGGCCCCGCACATGTAGAGGCCCTCGACGGGCGTGCGGTGATCGAGCCTCCGGTCCCACATCTGATCCGGAAGCGCCTCGCCCTGGAAGATGTGCCCGCCGGTGAGGCCGATCCGGCGCTCGATGTCGGGCGGTCCGAGGACCTCCATCTGCTCGATGCACTCACCGATAGTCCGGGGCGTAAGCCGCGATCACCTCGAGGACCCGCTCGCCGATGGCGTCGCGTCGCTCATCCCATGTGCCGTCGGCCAGCTGATAGGGCGCGTACTGCGCGAACACGCTGACCGTGTGCCGGCCGGGAGGCGCCACCGTCGGGTCGTAGGCAGTCTGGAAGTAGAGCTCGGCGAAGCCGATTCGGGGCTCGCCGCTCCGGGACGCGTCGCAGGCGTCCTGGGCGGCGTCCAGCCCGGGCGTCACCGACACCATCGACCGGTGCGGGGGGATGTCGGAGGCGGCGGTGAAGGAGGGCAGGCGGCTGAGGGCGGCGTTGACCTTGACCACGGGCGAGGAGATGCGCCAGTCGGCGATTCGCGTCGGCGAATTCGGCGGGCACGTCGCCTTCGGCCAGCATTCCCAGGGTTCGCTTCGGATCGGCGTTCGAGATCACCGTCGGTGCGCGGATCAGCTCTCCGCTGTCTGTCTCGACACCCTCCCCCGGAACGATCCGGGCGACGGGGACGCCCGCGGCGAGGACCGCGCCCGCGTCGGCGGCAGCCTGCGCGATGGCAAACGAGACACGGCCCATGCCGCCCTCGACGTAGCCCCAGACGGCGCCATGGCCCTGAACGTCTCCCTGGTGATGCATCAGCTTCACCGACGCGGTCCCCGGATCGCGAGGGCCGGCGAACGCACCGATCACGCCCTGGCCGAACAGCGCGTGCTTGATGCCCTCGTCCGCGATGTACCGGTCGAGGGTGTCCGCGATCGACTCGGAGAACACCAACGAGATGAGCTCCTCGTCACCTCCCAGCACCTCCTCGATCTCCTCCCGGCTTGGCGAGGAGCCGCTCCACGTGTCGCCGCGGGGGCCGTCGCGCAGGAGCTTCCGAAGGCGGCCGAAGACCTCCTCGTAGGCGACCATGCCGCGGACATCGGCCGCCGCGAACCCGCTCGCCCGCATGTGCTCGGCGGTGCGCTCGCGGTCGCAGAAGATCGCAAGGGATCGCCCGTCGGGGAGCGGGCACCAGAGGTTGGGGTCGCAGACGAAGACCCGGTAGCCCCGCCGCTCGAGCTCGAGCTCGCGCACGACGACCGCGTCCAGGAGGCCGACGACGTACGCGCAGGGACTGATCAGGTATCGGGGATCGTCGAAGGGCTGCTCCAGCGTGCACGCGCCGCCGAGCTGCTTTCGACGCTCGAGTACGAGGGTCCGCCGCCCGGCCCGGGCCAGGTAGGCAGCGGCGGTCAGCCCGTTGTGGCCGCCGCCGACGACGATCGCGTCCCAGTCGCGAGCGGCGAGTCCGGAGACCGGCTCCGGGAGCCCTACACGTCCGAGCGCGGCGCTGACGTCGATCACAGCGGCCAGGCTAACGGGCACTGAACGGGTGGCGTCGCCGTCGCTGCGGAAGCCTTTGTCGAACTCATGGACCCCCCTATGGCGACCCTGGATTGACAAACCTTCAGGGCGAGGCCTACGGCACGTTGCGTCGCGGCATCCGCCACCATCACTGCCGTGGACGAGGATGGACGTCGCGAGCCGGACCGAACCGAGGAGCGCAAGCGCGGAGAGCGGGTGCGCGAGAGCGCCCGCCGCGCGGACTCGCGCCCGCAGCTCGTAGCGACCGCCAAGTTCATCCGCCGGCTCCTCCCCGGTGACGAACGCTACGGCGATGCCCTCTCCACCAGCGGCAGCCAGATGCCCGAGCGGATCGGCCGCCTGGTCTCCGGCGTCGAGTCCGAGCGGCCGAGCGCCGTGCGGGAGCTCGGGCTCGGCGCCCTCCAGGCGTGGCAGGCGCTCTCAGAGGCCCAGGGTCGCGGGCGCGGAAGCGCGGACGTGGCGATCCTGTTCACCGACATCGTGAAGTTCTCCCCCTGGGCCCTCGAAGCGGGCGACGAGGCGGCGCTCGAGCTCCTGCGCCAGGTGGCAACCGTCGAGGACCAGGCGATCTCCGATTACGGCGGGAGCCTCGTCAAGCGGCTCGGCGACGGCTCCATGTCGGTCTTCGGGGGCGCGGGCGATGCCGTGCGCGCCGCGCTCCAGACGCGCGAGGGCGTTCGCGAGGTGGAGGTCCGGGGCCACATCCCCACGCTGCGAGCCGGCGTTCACGTCGGCCGTCCGCGCCGCGTGGGGAGCGACTACCTCGGCGTGGACGTGAACATCGCGGCCCGGGTCGGGGAGTGCGCGAAGGCCGGCGAGGTCCTCGTTTCCGACCCGGCACGGGCGACCTTGGGCGAGGACGCGTTCAGCTTCGGTCGCCGGCGGCGCCTGCGGGAGAGCGGCGCGCCTCGCGACCTCTCGGTCCGCGCGGTCAACGCCGCGCGGGGCCAGCTGGCTAGCGGTTCCTGATCAGCGGATCCGCCGAGACGCTGTCGTCGGGATTCTCGAGCGGAGCGGCGGTGCCGTCGGCACGAACCCCCGGCTCTCCCGGATGCGGCAGCAGAAGCGGATCGTCGACAATCCGGTCGATCGCCGGATTCTCGATTGGGCTGCCGAAGCCATCCGCTCCGGCAGCGTCGGAAACCCCGATTGAGTCGTCCTCCTCGATTGCGGTTGTGAGATCCATCTCAAAAGGGCACGTTCCCGCGTCGCCGAGCCTCAAACACGCCGAAACGGCCAAATTTGCGGCCCGGGACTGGCCGATCTCTCCGCAACGCGCGTCATCGAGGCGTGCGATGTCGTGGAATTGATCATCTAGCCTCGTTTCGTGGATCCAGGAGCGGTCAGGTTGCGGGTCGCCGACGTCGATCGCCAGCGCGAGTTCTACGAGCACGCGATCGGGCTTCGGCAAATCGACTTCGCCGACGCAGTGATGCGGCTCGGCTCCGGTGGAACCTCGGTCGTGGAGTTGCACCAGGTGCCCGAGGCGCCGCCGAGGCCACCGCAGACGACCGGGTTGTTCCACCTGGCGATCCTGGTTCCGGATCGCGCCGCCCTGGCCGCCGCCCTCGCACGCGTCGTCCGAGCGGGGGGACGGCTGAGCGGGGCGTCCGACCACCTCGTGAGCGAGGCGCTCTACCTCAACGACCCTGAGGGCAACGGCATCGAGATCTACCGGGACCGTCCCCGGGCCGAGTGGGGGCGCGAGGGCGGAGAGATCCGGATGTCGACCCTGCCGCTGGACGTCAACGGTCTGCTCGCCGAGCTCAGCGAGGACGGGCCGCGAGGGAACGGGGTGCCGGCCGGCACCCGCATCGGCCACGTCCATCTGAACGTTTCCGACCTCGATGCGGCTGAGGGCTTCTACTCGGGCGTGCTCGGATTCGACGTCACGGTGCGGTCCTATCCTGGCGCCCTCTTCGTCTCCTCCGGCGGCTATCACCACCACATCGGCGTGAACACGTGGGCCGGCCCGGGCGCGCCCGCCCCGCCCCGGGGCTCGCGAGGCCTGGAGTGGTTCGAGCTCCACCCGGACGACCCCGCTGGCCTGCCCGAGCTCGAGCAGCGTCTCGCGGACGCCGGAGCCCACGTCGAGCGACTTCCGGAGGGCCTCCTGACCAGCGATCCGGCCGGCAACGGCGTGCTCGTGAGGGGTGCGTCCCGCCCCACTCGAATCGGCGAACTTGTGCGCTAGGGTCGGGCGCGATGAGGCTTCAGGGAAGGAGCTTGCTCTCAGCGGGGGTTGTGATCGGGGTCGTCGCCATTGGCGCCGTGACCGGACAGGGCGCCCTGGCGCACGGCGGGGGACTGGTGCTCCGGCCGGTGGCGAACTTCAACCAGCCGATGTACGCCGCCTTCGCCCCCGGCGATCCCAAGCACATGTGGGTGCTCGAGCGCTCGGGCGTGGTGAAGGTGGTCAATCGCGACGGGACGCAGCAGCGGACCGTTATCGACATCTCGAACCGCGTCTCGACCGATCACGCCAGCGCGCTGATGGGCATCGCGTTCGCGCCCAACTACCAGAGCTCGCACCGCTTCTACCTCGATTACAGCGACCTGAATCACGACATCGTGATCGACGGCTACCGCACCACGGCGAACCACCCTCTGCAGGCCTTGCCCAGCACTCGCCGCCTGGTCATCCGTATCCCGCACCAGCCCGGCACGAACCACTACGGCGGAACGATCCTGTTCGGCCCCGACGGGCATCTCTACATCAGCACGGGGGACGGCGGCTGCTGCGGCGACCCCTATGACAACGCCCGGCACCTCGACACCCTGCTCGGCAAGATCCTGCGAATCGATCCGCTGCCGGCCCACCGCGTTCGGTACAGAGTCCCGTCTTCCAACCCGTTCGTCGGCGAGCCCGGCAGGGACGAGATCTACTCCTACGGCCTTCGGAACCCCTTCCGCTTCAGCATCGATTCGAAGACGAATCGAATCGCCATCGGAGACGTCGGGGAGGACCTCTACGAGGAGGTCGACTACGCGACCCTCGCCGGGGCGAACGGGGCGAACTTCGGCTGGCCCAAGTACGAGGGCTTCCATCTGTACGACTCGAGCCGGCCGGGGCCCGGACGGCCCGTGAAGCCCATCCTCGACTACCCCCACTCCGACCCCGGCGGCGGCGCTCCCTTCGGGTGTGCGGTGATCGGCGGCGACGTCGTCCGCAGCTCGCACCTGCCCACAATCACCGGCCAGTACGTCTACACCGACAACTGCACCGGAGAGATACGGGCCTTCACGCCGCAGCTCACGGGCGCCATCGGCGAGCACGACCTCGGCCTCAACGCCGTGGCCCCCTCCGCGTTCGGCGTCGCCCCGGGCGGGCAGATCTACGTCACCTCACTGGGCGGCACCGTCTATCACCTCAAGCAGGCGCCCTGATCACGGACCCGAGCGCCGGCCCTCGGCGCGGCGCGTCGCCGCGCCGAGGGCCTCCCCGCCAACCAGCCGCTCGAAGCCGCCGACGATTGCCCACAGCGCGCGGAGCCGAAGCGAGGCACCGCGATCGACCGGCGCCACGCGCGACTCGTTGCACACCGCCGCCCATCCGCCATCCTCCGCTTCGACCCAGTCGGCGAGCAGCACGCGAACGGTCCCGGGCTCGTCCCACTCGAGGAATTCCGCGGGTCCCTCCAGCCGCGGATAGTCGCGCCGGAGCGTCCACAGCCGGCCGCAGAGCCCCGACACCGACCAGCGCTCGCCCTCGGCGAGGACGGTGAAGGGATAGGAGCGAAGCAGCTCCCTGAAGGAGATGTTCGCCGGAGTGCCCGGGATCCGCCACCGGACGGCCCGCCCCAGCCTGGGCGCCTCGGCGATCGTGACCTCGGCGGCTGCCCGCCAGAGCTCGTCTGGGTCCGCCCGGGCGGTGCGGCGGTGACGGCCGCGCACCTGCGGGTCCGGCAGCCAGGCATCCAGGTCGATCATCCGCCTCGCTTGCCAAATGTACCGAGCTGGATATATTCTCCTGCGGGGCAGGATAGAGATGGATCTCGTAAAGCACCGAGCACTGGCAGCGACCATCGCCTCCCTCGCTGCCATTGCGCTCACGTGTTCGCTGGCTGCCGGCGCCAGCGCGGCCGCCCCCAAGCCGTTCGGTCACTCGTGCACGGCCCAGAACGGCGTTCGCTTCTGTCCAGCGGCGAACTCGAGCCAGCGAGTCCCGACCTGGGACGGCGTCCCCCTCGATGCCGACGTGACTCTTCCCGCGCAGGGCAGGGGACCGTTCCCGACGATCGTGATGCTGCACGGCTGGGGCGGGAGCAAGACCGACTTCGAGTCGAGCACGCCCCGGGGCGACGGATCGGTCACCTACGACTACAACAACAACTACTACGCCAAGCTCGGCTACGCGGTCCTCAACTACACGGCGCGCGGCTTCGGCAACTCCTGCGGTGGCGGCGCGAGCGGGGACCACTCCGGCGCATGCGGCCAGGGCTATATCCGTCTCGCGGATACGCGCTACGAGGCGCGCGACACGCAGTACCTGCTCGGCAAGCTCGTCGACGAGGGCGTGACCAAGCCGAAGGCGATCGGCGTCACCGGGATCTCGTACGGCGGCGGTCAGAGCATGGAGCTGGCGTTCCTCCACGACAAGATCCGCAAGCCTGACGGCTCGCTTGCGCCGTGGCGCAGCCCGAAGGGGACGCCGCTGCACGTCGCCGCCGCCTGGCCGCGCTGGCCGTGGTCCGACCTCGTTGACGCGCTGCTTCCCAACGGTCGCTTCATGGACACCGGCGTCGCCCCCGAGGGCCAGAGCCTGAACCCGATCGGGGTCCCGATCCAGAGCTACCTCGCGGGCCTGTTCGCACTCGGCAAGGTCGCCGGCTACTACTGCGGCACCGCCCCCGCCTCCACGCCATGCACGAACCGCGACGCGAACCTGCCGATGAGCTTCGCCGAGATCCAGGCCGGGCAGCCGATGAGCGCCGACGCGAAGGCCGAGCTCAAGCGCACCTACGAGTTCCACGACGCATACGCCCTGCGGTTCGTCAAGGGTCACTCGCGCCCGGCGCCGCTGCTGATCGAGAACGGCTGGACGGACGATCTCTTCCCGCCCGAGCACGCGCTGCGGCCATACAACTACCTGCGCAACGCCTACCGCAGCTTCCCGGTCAGCCTCCAGTTCGGGGACCTCGGCCACAGCCGGGGGGCGAACAAGGCACGCACCAACAAGTACCTGAACAACCAGGGGTACCGATTCTTCGCCGCCCGCCTGGCGCACTACGCCAAGGGCCCGGCTCCCGGGTCGGTGACGGCGTTCACGCAGACCTGCCCGAAGACGACTCCCGACGGCGGCCCGTACAGGGCGCGGACGTGGGAGGCGCTGCAGCGGCCCGGCATTACCTTCGGCGCTCAGGCGGCGAAGACGTTCACGTCCGCGGGGGGAAATCCCCAGGTGGCGGCCGGCTTCGACCCGATCGGAGGCACGTCGGATTCGTGCAAGACGATCGCGCAGACCAAGGAGCCCGACACGGCGACCTACAAGCACAAGTTCAGCTCACCGATGACCATGATGGGCCTCCCCACCGTTCGCGCGAACATCGAGACGACCGGCAAGTTCGGACAGATCGACGCGCGGCTGTGGGACATCAGCGGCGGGCAGCAGCGGCTGATCAGCCGCGGCACCTACAGCCTCAAGAAGAATCAGTCGGGACGGATCGCGTTCCAGCTCCACGGCAACGGGTGGCGGTTCGCGAACGGCGACGTCGCCGAGCTGCAGCTGCTCGGAAAGGACGCCCCGTACTACCAGGCCGGCAACCGGCCGTTCAGGGTCAAGGTCTCGAAGCTCCGGGTGAGCCTGCCGAAGCTGGCTCCCGGCTCGGCCGGCGCTCGGTAGCGGGCCTCAGGCCCCCGCCGGAGGCGGGACCATCTTCGCGAGCCATGCCCGGAGGTCGGGGATGATCGCCGGGTCGATCGTGTGGGCGACCGGTGACTCTCGGTAGAGCAGGTCGGCGCCTGCGGCCTGCAACCGGTCCCGGGCGTCGCGACCGAACTCGACCGAGATCACCTCGTCGGCGCTCCCGTGTGCGATTGCCACGGGCAGGCCCGTGGCCCGCTCGAGGTCCAGCTCGAACCCCTCGACGGTCGGGATGAAGCCGCTCAGCGCCATGATGCCGGCCGGCGTCGGGCGGCCAGGGCCGAGCCCGATGGCGTAGGACATCACCGCGCCCATCGAGAACCCGCCGACCGCGATCCGCTCCCAGGGGATGTCGAGCTCCTCACGCGTCTCGTCGAGCCATTGCGTCACGCTGGCGAGGCTCTCGAAGAAGGTGTCGCGGTCCGGGTACCCGACCTGCCTCACGATGTACCAGTGGGCGCCGCCCGGGGGAAGCGACAGGGGCGCCCGCGGCGTGAGCCCGACGAAGCGGTGCTCGGGATCGAGCGCCTCGAGCAACGGCACGAGGTCGAACTCGTCGGTGCCCCGCCCGTGAAGCAGGATCAGCGCGCCGTCGGGCTCCCCGCCGGCGGGCCGGAACTGGTGTGGCCAGTCCTCACGGCCCGGGCTCACGCCCGGGCCCGAGGGTCACGGCTCAGCGTGGCCCTCCGCCTATCCACAGAGGCCGTTCGGGAGGGAGGTGTCGCACCGGTTCTTCCGGAACTTGTTGCCGTTTCCCTGGCCATCCCAGACGAGGTCGGCCGGCTTGTTCTTCAGGGCGTGGTTCCCCACGACCCGGTTCTTGGAGGCGACGCTCCCGCCGAGGGGCTTCGTCGAGCCGACGACGATGCCTCCGGCGAAGGGTGCCCCGGACTGCGCCGGGCGATTGCTCAGCACCGAGTTGCCCTTGACGAAGGTCTTCTTGGCGCCCAGGACACCGATCCCCGTGCCCGTGATCGGCGGACCCCCGCCCTCGTCCTTGCAGATGTGGTTGTTGGAGTTGGCCTCGTTGTCGCGGATCTTCCAATTGACCACGCCGCCCGGCGCGCCGGTATTGAGCAGTCCGATTCCGAGGCAGTTGTGCACGGCCTCATTGCGCATCGCGCGACCGTGCGAGGAGTCGCGCAGGAAGAACCCGAAGCTGCCGTTGTCGCGCGCGCGGTTGCCGCGCACGATCGCCCGCGAATGCGGGGAGTCACCGACGTAGAAGCCGGCTTCATCGTTATCCGTCGCCAGGTTGTGCAGGTACTTGGTGCGAACCGTGTTGAAGGCGGCCGCTCCGTACTCCGTGTCAGCGGCGAACTTGCTGTGCTCGACCGTGACGCGCTTCGTCCCGGTGCCCAGGTAGCCCGATCCCTTGAAGCCCCGCACCAGGAACCCCTCGATCACCGTGTCCTTCGTCCGGACCTTGTGCCCGCCGTTCTTGTGCGGGAGGACGCAGATTCCGGCAATGCCGCTCTGGCAGCGCTTCGTGTTGCGCGGCTTTATCACGCTGCCCTTGTTGCGGTCCATTCCGGAGCCCTTCAGCGTCAGGCCGTTCTTCGTGATCTCGACGCTGCCGCGATAGACCCCCTCGTGAACCTTGATCACGTCGCCGGGGTGGGCCTTGTGGACCGCGTGCTGGATCGAGTCGCCGGGGAAGACGTCGATGGTGCGGCCGAAGCTCGTCGCGGGAAAGGCAAGCAATGCCGCGATTCCGATACCGAGTGCGAGGGACCGACGTCGCATCACAAGACCTCCTATGGGCGAGGACGTTCAGGGTCGCGGCGAGATTACCTCAGCGGCGATTGACGAAGCGTGCGCCCGGGTAAGCCCCGCGAGCCAGGCGTCTGGGCCATAGGCTGCAACGGATGGACTTCCAGGTCAGGCGCGATGATCTCCACGCGTTTCGCGTGGTCGCCGGCGACACGCCTGAGCCGGGGCCCGGCCAGGCCCTGCTCGAGATCGACGCGTTCGGCCTGACGACGAACAACATCACCTACGCGGTCTTCGGCGAGGCGATGTCGTACTGGAACTTCTTCCCGGCCGACGCAGGATGGGGCCGGGTTCCGGTGTGGGGCTTCGCGAACGTGGCGGCGACCGGGGACACGGAGCTTTCCGGGGGCAGCAGGGTCTTCGGCTACTTCCCCCCGTCCAGCGAGCTCGTCGTCGTCCCCGAGCGGATCGACGCGCGCGGGTTCGTGGACGCCTCGCCCCACCGGGCGAGCCTGCCCTCCGCCTACAACAGCTACGCCCTCGTCGAAGGGCTGCCGCTCTACGAGGAGCGGTTCGAGGAGCAGCAGATGCTGCTGTGGCCGCTCTTCTTCACGGCGTTTCTCATCGACGACTTCCTGGGCGGCGAGGAGCTCTTCGGGGCGGGGACCGCGCTGGTCTCGAGCGCATCCAGCAAGACGGCGCTGAGCGCGGCATTCCTCCTGGCTCGCCGCGAGGGGGTCGAGGTCGTCGGGCTCACCTCGCCCTGCCAGGGTGGAGTTCGTCGAGGGCCTCGACGTCTACGACCGCGTCGTCGCCTACCCGGACGTCCCGTCGTTGCCGGCGACGCCCGCGGTCTACGTGGACATCGCCGGCGACGCCGGGGTCCGGGCCGCGGTCCACGGCCATTTCGGCGACGAGCTGCGACACAGCGCGGTAGTCGGTGCGACTCACTGGGAGGCGGCGGCGGACGAGAGCGCGCGATCCGCTTCCCGGGCCGCAGCCCGAGTTCTTCTTCGCTCCGGACCACGTGCGCAGCCGCAGCTCCGACTGGGGACGCGAGGAGCTCGACCGTCGAGTAGCCGACGCCTGGCTGCCCTTCGTCGAGTGGGCGACGGGCTGGCTCGAGATCGTGCGCGGCGAAGGCCCCGAGGCGGTCCAGGCCGCCTACCTGGAGCTCCTCGACGGCCGTACCGACCCGTCGGTCGGCCACGTTCTCTCGCTCTGACGCTCGCGCGCTCTTGCGCGGGTCACCGGATGTGGTCTGATCGGGTCCCTCTAGGAAGGAGAGCCACATGGGCTTCATGGACAAGATGAAGGGCACGGCGAAGCAGGCGATGAGCCCGGGCGGCCAGATGGCCGAGCGGGACAAGATCATGAAGATCAACCAGTCCGGGGTCGAGGCGCGCGCCACGGTCGACTCGATGCAGGAGACCGGCACCCAGCTCGGCGGCGGCCACCAGATCGACTTCCAGCTGACGGTGCACCCGGCCGACGGCGGCGCCGACTACCAGGTCGCCACGTCGCAGTCGATGCACGACGCGACGCTCCAGGGCATCGCCCAGGGCGGCGACGTGGTCGTCAAGGTCGACCCCGACGACCCCCAGTCGCTGATGGTCTGGGGACCCGCGAGCTAGACCAACGCGCGCGGAAAAATTATGGAGCCGGGGAGATTCGAACTCCCGTGTCCGGTCTCCGCGCGAAGGCTTCTACAGGCTTAGCCGGCGCTTTGATCTCGTCTCCCGGACCCCGCGCCGGCGGGTGAATTCCGGGAGACCAGTCCCCTGAAATTTCCCCTTGCGGCGAGGACGGACCGCTTCGGGTGAGCCCGTTTCTGAAGCCGGGGCCCCTCCCCACGGGCCGAGGGAGGGCCGACTCTCACCTACTTAGCTATGAACTAAGCGGCGAGGGCGAACTCATGGTCCGCACATATTGGTTTTTCCCGGTGTTTAACGAGGCCTCCGGGAACCTCGACCTGCAACCGTTCGCACAAATGACCGAATCGATACCTGTCGGCCCCGTGCTATGTCACTGCCAATAGGGTAACCGGCACGTCCATGGCCGAGCGGGAATTCGACGCCATCGTGATGGGGGCCGGCGCCCCGGGGGAGGTGTGCGCGGGGCGCATCGCGGACGGCGGCCTCGAGGTGGCGATCGTCGAGCCGCACCTGGTGGGCGGCGAGTGCTCCTATTACGCGTGCATGCCCTCGAAGGCGCTGCTGCGACCGGCGGAGGTCCTGGCCGAGGTGCGGCGTGTCCCCGGCGCCGCCGAGACGCTGGCCGGCAAGCTCGACGTTTCGGCAGCGCTCAAGCGCCGCGACGAGGTGATCCACGATCTGGACGACTCCGGCCAGCTGCCGTGGCTGGAGGAGCATGGGATCGAGCTGTTCCGCGGAGCGGGGGTCATCGACGGCGAGCGGCGCGTCAAGGTGGGCGACGACGTCCTCGTGGCGCGCAAGGCGGTGGTCGTGGCGACCGGATCCGACGCCACGATCCCCCCGATCGACGGCCTCCGCCAGTCCGCGCCGTGGGACAACCGCCAGGCGACCACCTCGAAGGATGTCCCCGAGAGCCTCGTGGTGCTCGGAGGCGGGCCCGTGGGCTCGGAGATGGCACAGGCCTGGCACAGCTTCGGCGCCGAGGTCACCCTCGTCGAGGCCATTGACAGGCTGCTGCCGAACGAGGAGCCGTTCGCCGGCGAACAGGTCGCCGACGCCCTGCGCCAGCGCGGCGTGGACGTGCGGACCGGCATCAAGGCGACCGCCGTGCGGGCGCGGGACGGCGGTGTGACCGTGGAGCTCGAGGATGGAGACAGCGTCAGCGGCGAGGAGATCCTGGTCGCGATCGGCCGGACCGCGCGGACGGACGGGATCGGGCTCGAGTCAGTGGACGTCGAGGTGGGGCGCTGGCTCGAGGTCGACGACCAGCTGCGGGTGGGCGGTTCCGACTGGCTCTACGCGGTGGGTGACGTCAACGGGCGAGCACTCCTCACGCACATGGGCAAGTACCAGGGGCGCATCGCCGGCGATCACATCCTCGGCAAGGAGGTCGCCGCCACGGCGGACCGCAAGGGGTCACCCCGGGTTACGTTCACCGACCCGGAGGTCGCCGCGGTCGGGCGCACGCTGGCCGCGGCCACCGAAGACGGCGTCAACGCCCGCGCGATCGACGTCGAGACCTCCGGCACGGCGGGTGCGAGCTTCCACGGCCGCAACACGCCCGGGACGACTCGGATCGTGGTGGACGAGGATCGGCGCGTGATCGTGGGCGCGACCTTCGTCGGGGTCGAGACGGGGGAATGGCTCCACGCGGCGACGATCGCTGTCGTCGGAGAAGTCCCACTCGACCAGCTGTGGCACGCGGTGCCCGCCTACCCGACCCGCAGCGAGGTGTGGCTCAAGCTGATGGAGGCCTACGGCCTGTAGCTACGGCATCGGGCCTCAGAGGGTGAGGCCGCGCTTGAGCTCGGTGAGGAAGCTCTTCGGGAAGCCCGGGATCCGGTCGAGCTCGTCGAGTGACTTGAAACCGCCAACCCGATCTCGATAGGCAAGCACTCGCCCGGTCTGAGTCACCGACAGGCGGAGCCGCCGTAGGTCCTCGTAGGTCGCCTGGTTGATGTTGAGGGGCGCGCCCTCGCTTACCGCGGGCAGCTCGGCCTCGCCGGCCTCGGGCTCGGAAACCTCGGCCTCCTCGGGCGCTGCCGCGGGCGGCTGCGGGATCCAGGCCGGCTCGCTCGACTCCCCCGTCCTGCGGCCGCGGCGCGGGCGGAAAGGACGCCTGGGAGGAGGGCGGCTGGAACTCGAAGGAACTCGAGCTCTCCTCGGCCCGGGCGGACGGCTCGGGAGATTCGGGCGCGGGTGTCGGTGCGCGGAGCGGGCGGGGAGATCGACGGCGACTGCGGCTGATCGCCGGCGCTCGGCTCCGGCAGGGACGCGGGATCCGCCATCCTGCCCACCGTCTCGCGTGCTCGCTGCTCCGCCTCGGCGGCACGCTCCTCGGTCTGCGCGATGCGGTCCAGAAGCTCGCCGAGCCGTGATTCGCGTTCCGTTTGCTCGTTCATGAGCTTCGCCAGCTTCTCGGCGTGCTCGGCACGGGCCTCGGCCTCACTGGCCCGGGCCTCGACCTCCTTGAGCCTCGTCGCGGCGCGGTCCAGCGCCTCACCGGTCCGCTGCTGGGCCGCGACGAGGCGCGCCTCCGCGTCCTCGATCTCCCGCGCCAGCGCCTGCTCCTGCGCGCGGCGGCGCTCGAGCTGCTCCTCGGCGGCCCGAAGCTCCGAGATCAATGCCTCTCGCTGGGTGCTCTCGACCGGCTTCGTCGTAGCCGCCTCGACGGGGGCCGGCGCTTGCGGCTCCGCGATCCGAGGCTCGGCGGGCTCGGGCGTCTGGGGTTGCGGCGCCGGTGCCTCGGGTGCCAAGGCTGCGACCTGCTCGGCGGCCTCGGCGAGCCGCCGCTCTGTCTCCGCTTGGACTCGAGCGTAATCGGGCTCGGCGGAGGCGCCTGCGCGGCCCTCGGACTCGACGAGCCGTGCGAGGGCCTCACGCTCTGCGGCCTCCTGGATCGATGTATCCGGGGGCCCGTCCGGCGAGGCGGTGGGCGACTCGCCGGCTGCTGCGACCGGCGGAGGGACGGGAGGGGTGGCGGACTCGGCGGCCGGCTCCTGCGCCGCGGGAGCCGCGAGCTGCTGCGCTGGCGCCTTGCGACCGCCGCGTCGCGCCTGGCGCTGCTCCTTCTTCGCGCGCTTCTGCTCCTCCCGGGCGCGCCTACGCTCTTCGATGGCTCGCTGGCGCTCCTGCTTGGCGCGATCGCGCTCGGCAGCCTTGGCGGCACGCCTCTCCTGACTGAGACGCTTGCGCCGCGCGCGCGGCGATTCGTCGAGCGGCGGCGCTGCCGGCGCCGGCGCCTGGGGCGTGGCCTGGCCCGGAGGCTGCTGGGTGGGCGCGGCCGGCGGGACAGCCTCGGCGGCGGGCGGCTGGGTCGCCGGAGGGGCAGCCGGAGTGGAGGGCGCCTGAGTTGGTGCCCCCTGAGCGGGGGGTGGTGGCGCGGGCGCGGGCGCGCCCCGACGCTTCGCAAGCTTTTCCTGCCTCAACGCCTCGCGAGCGGCCTTGCGCTGCTCCACCGCCTGCGTTCGCTCTGCCTCCTTGCGATCCCGCTCCTCGGTCCGGCGGCGCCGCTGCTCCTCCCGCGCCTGCTTTCGCTGCTCACGCTTGCTTACCGGGGGCGCTGCCTGTGCCTGGTCCGGTGGCTCCTTCCCTTCCGAGTCGCCGCGGCGACCGCGCCTGAACAATGCCATCGCCCTAATCCTCCCATGAGCGGCACAAACCGTCAGCTTGCGCGCTTTGCTGAAGGCGAGCGTTCAGCACGGAGCCTCACTTCAGGCGCTGGCGAAACTCCCGCTCGACCTCGCGTCGCGTGTCGCGATCCCGGATCTCACGTCTGCGATCCCGCTGCTCCTTGCCTCGGGCGAGCGCCAGCTCGACCTTGGCGTAGGGCCCCTTGAAGTAGATCCGAGTCGGAATCAGGGTCAGCCCTCGTCGCTCGACCCTGCCGGCCAGCCGTTCGATCTCGTAGCGATGCAGCAGGAGCTTTCGGGGCCGTTCCGGGTCGTGGTTCTGGCCGGCCGCCGGCTCGTACGGCGGGATATGGGCGTTGCGGAGCCACACTTCGCCACGATCGATCAGCGCGTACGCGTCGCCGAGTTGCGCCTTGCCCTCGCGCAGCGCCTTCACCTCCGTGCCGACGAGCTCGATCCCGGCCTCGAAGCGATCGAGGAGCTCGAACTTGTGGCCGGCGCGCCTGTTGGTGGCGACATCCCCGGAGGCGGCCTTTCGGGCCTTCTTCGCCATGCTACCTGCGCTCCCCACGGCGGCTCGTCGCCGCTGCGCCGCCGGCGCCGATCTCACCCGCCGGAACCAGGTCCACGCGGCCGCGCGGAGCCTCAACCCGATCGACCTTCACCGACACCGGATCCCCCAGCCTGATCGCTCGCCCGCTCCCTCGGGCCACCAGCGCCGTCTCGGTCTCGTTGAGGTCGAAGCGCTCGCCGCGGATGAGCCGCACCGGCACCAGGCCCTCATAGACGTCGCCGAGCTCGCCGCCGAAGCGAACGAACGCCCCGGCTCCGATGACGCCGGACACCTCGCCCTCGAAGGCCTGCCCCCACCCGCCCTCGAACAGTTCTCGGCCCAGCAGAAACGAGGCGCAGACCCCGTCGGCGTCGCGCTCGATCGCGGTCGCCTCCCGCTCGCGCTCGGAGCTGCGCCAGGCCGCCTCCCTGACCTGCCCGGGATCGGGCTCGGCCTCACCGGCGCCGACCGCCGACAGCAGCGCCCGGTGCGCCACCAGGTCGGGGTAGCGCCGGATGGGTGAGGTGAAGTGGGCGTACGCCGGGCTGCCGAGCCCGGCGTGGCCCAGGTTTCGCTCGCTGTAGAGCGCGGGCTTCAGGGAACGGAGCACGAGGGATGTATACGCGTCGCGCCCGTGCCCGCGCCGTGCCGCCTCCTTGGCGACGGTGCGGCTGATCTCCCCGGCGAGCTCCCCGGCCGCGGCGGGCGCGAGGTTCTTCGGCAAGGGTGGCGTGGGCACGTCGAGCGCAGCCAGCTGCTCCACCAGCCGCTCGATCCGCTGGGGCTCCGGTTGCTCGTGCACTCGATAGACGGTCGGGATCCGGCGCCGCTCGCAGAGCTCGGCGACGCGCTCGTTCGTGAGGATCATCAGGTGCTCGATCAGCTTGTGCGCCTCGGTCTGCTTGACGGAGTGGGCGCGGATCACGGCGCCGTCGGAGTCGAACTCGAACTCAGGCTCGAAGGACTCGATCTCGAGCGACCCGACCGGCCGCCGGGCCGCGAGCGCCGCGGCAGCGCGACGGGCGAGATCGAGCGGCGCGGCGACGATGCCCGGCGGTTCGGCGCGGCCGGCGAAGATCTCGTCGAGCTGCTCATAGTCCAGTCGCGCGTCGGAACGGATGCGGCTGCGAAAGAAGCTCGCCGAGCGCGGCTCGCCGTCGCCGCCCAGCACGATTTCGGACGTCACCGCCAGCCGCTCCACCCCCGGCGCCAGGCTGCATGCGTCGTCGCTGAGCGCTCTCGGCAGCATGGGCTCCACGGTGCCGGGGACGTATGTGCTAGTGCCTCGGCGCAGCGCCTCGGTGTCCAGCCCGCTGCCCGGCCGCACGTGCGCGGAGACGTCGGCGATGTGGATCCAGAGGCGCACGCCGTCGCCCTCGGCCTGCGCGGACACCGCGTCGTCGAAGTCACGCGCCGTGGCGGGGTCGACGGTGAAGGTCGGAAGCCCGGTGAGGTCGCGCCGCTCCACACCGATCTCGGCGGCCGCGGCACCGGCGTCGCGCGCCTCGTCCTCGATCGCCCGCCTGAAGCCACGGTGGGCATGGCGATCCCACAGCAGTGCGGTCACCACGTCGCGAGCGCACTCGGCCGAGCCGAGCGGGCGCAGGACCTTCGCTCCCCTCGCCCCGAAGTCGACGAGGGCGATATCCCCCGGCCGCACTCTGGGGCCACCGGTGAGCGTGGCCTGGGGACCGCGCTCGAACAGCGGCTCCACCACCGTGAAGCGCCCGCGACCCTCCGCTGTCGCGACTCGGCGCCCGAGGCCGGCGCCGCGGCGGGCGCTCACCGGTTCTCGACGGAGATGTTCTCGGCCAGCACAGAGAGCGCCTTCTGCAGCTGCTCGTCCTGCTTGGTGCCCTTCTTGTTCCGGACCTCGACGTCCGGTGTGATCCCCTTGCCGATCAGCGAGGTGCCGTCAGCGGTGAAGTAGCGCCCCACGGTCAGGTCGAGCGCCCCACCTCCGTCGATGCGGATGACCTCCTGGAACGTCCCCTTGCCGAACGACCGTGTCCCTACGGTTGTCGCCACGTGGTGCTCCGCCAGCGCCGAGGCGAGGATCTCGGCCGCGGACGCGCTGTTGTGGTCGATCAGGACGACGATCGGCATCTTGGGCAGCTGGTCTCCGATGGCGTCGTAGACCTTGGTTCCCTGCGTGCGGCTCCGCGTGGAAACGACGCGCTGGCCCTTCTTCAGGAACAGGCTCGCGGCGAGGACCGACTCGTTCAGCTGCCCACCGGGGTTGCCGCGCAGGTCGAGCACCAGTCCCTTGGCGCCCTTCTGGTCGAGCCGCTGGATCGCCGAAGCGAGCTCGCCGTGCGAGCCCGTGCTGAAGGTCGCGAAGTGCACGTAGCCAACCTTCGTCGGGCCGGCGTGCATGATCCGGCCTTGGGCGACCGGGAGCTTCACCGAGGCGCGCTTCAGGTGCACCTGTTGCGGCTTGCCGTTGCCGCCCGGGCGGATCGTGAGCGTCACGGGCGTGCCCGGCGGCCCCTTGATCCGGGAGACCGCGACGTCCTCGGCCACTCCGGCGATCGACTTGCCGTCAACGCCCACGATCAGGTCGGCGGGCCGCAGCCCCGCGCGCTTGGCCGGGCTGTCCGGCAGGACGCTCGACACCTGCAGCCCCCGTCTTTGACGGCGTGGACCGTCAGCCCGACGCCCGAGAACTGGCCGGAGTTCGACTGGTCGAACTGACGCAGCTCCTTGGGGTCGAAGTAGTGGGAGAACTTGTCGTCGTAGCGCTTCTTGAGCGCCGAGATCATCCCGTCGACCGAGGCGTTCTGGAGCAGTGAGGAGTTGACGGACTTGAAGTAGTTCTGCTCGATGACGTCCTGGGCGTCGGTCGAGACGCTGCTCGATGACTTAAAGCCTCCGGTCAGCGCGACGACTCCGAGAGCCACCACCGCGGCGGCGATCACCCCGGTTGCAAAGCCCAGGATGAAGCGCTCGCGGCCGTGAGCGCGAGGGTCGCTCAAATGCGGAGGAAGCGGCGCAGCGTGATGCCGCTTCCGAGCATGGAAACGACGACCGACGCCGCCAGCAAGACGATGATCAGGGGCACGAACCCCACAGTAGAGAAGTTGTCGATCAGGGCGAAGTTTTGCGAGAGCGGATCGATGATCATCACCTTCCCGACGTACAGCATCCCCACCGCGATGGCCGCGCCGGTGAGTCCCACGATGAGCCCCTCGATCACGAACGGCCAGCGGATGAACCAGTTGGTCGCGCCCACGAGGCGCATGACCTCGACCTCACGCCGCCGCGCGTAGATCGACAGGCGGATCGTGTTGGCGATCAGCATCAGGGAGATGATCAGCAGCAGGACCGCGATCACCGAGAGGATGATCTTGACCGCGTTCGTGACCGTGCGGATCGTGTTCGCCGCCTTCTGACCGTTGTTGACCTCCTCGATGGCCGGGCTGATCGGCTTGGGCTTGCCGTTCGGCCCCGGCGGGACGATCGCGTCCTGGATCGAGCGAAGGTTGTTGGCGTTGTCGGGGTGGACGACGATCGCCAGCGGCAGCGGGTTCTTGCCGTGGAGCTGGGTGATCCCCTGGCCGATCGGGCCCTTGCCGATCTCGCTGCGAAGCTGCTTGAGCCCCTCCTGCTTGGAGACGAACTCGGTTCGCTCCACGTGCGGGATCTTGTTGATCTCCTTCTGGGCCGCCTTCGCCTGCTTGGAGGTGGCGTCCGGGAACATGTAGACGTACAGCGCGAGCTGGGACTGGCACGTTCTGGGTCGTCGTGGAGCTCGCCTTGATGACCGGGATGAAGACGCCGAGCAGCAGCGTGGTCATCACGACCGTGACGATCGCGGCGAGGCTCGGGGATGCGCTGCGGCGCAGCGCGCGGAAGGCCTCGGCGATGAAGAAGAAGATCCGGCCCACGTCAGCTCCTCGGCGGACTCGCCGCAGGCTCTCCGTTGGTGTGGCCCTCGCGCGACGCCCATCTCGGCGCGCACGCGGAGCGCGAACTCACTGGTTGACTCCTCGTCGTACGTGGCCGTCACCTGGTCGCGGACCAGCCGGCCCTCGTCGAGCGCGAGCACGCGGCGGCGCATCTTGTCGACCATCTCGCGGTTGTGAGTGACCACCAGCACCGTGGTCCCGGTGCGGTTGATCCGGTAGAGCAGCTGCATGATCCCGATCGCGGTCTCGGGGTCGAGGTTCCCCGTCGGCTCGTCCGCGAGCAGGAGCGGCGGGTGGTTGACGAACGCGCGAGCGATCGCAACGCGCTGCTGCTCGCCGCCCGAGAGCTGGTCGGGATAGTTGTGGACCTTGCCCTGGAGGCCGACGAGCCGCAGGATCTCGGGGACCTTGCGCCGGATGTCGCCGCGGCCGGCGCCGGTCACCTTGAGCGTGTAGGCGACGTTGTCGTAGACGGTGCGGTTGGGCAGCAGCTTGAAGTCCTGGAAGACGGTGCCGATCCGGCGCCGAAGGTGCGGGATGCGGCCCTTCCGGAGGCGATCGACGTCGTGGCCGGCGATCAGCACCTGGCCGCTCGCGGCCCTGACCTCGCCGATGAGCGTCCTGATCAGCGTCGACTTGCCGCAGCCGGTGGGGCCGACGACGAAGACGAACTCGCCCCGCTGGATGCCGAACGACACCCGCTCGAGCGCGACGTGCCCGCCCGGATAGACGACGGTGGCGTCGCGAAGCTCGACGATCGGCGGCCGCGCCGGAGCGGCGCCGGCGCGTCATCGCGGGACCGCTCGGTGCGGCCCTCGGCGGCGCGCTTGCGCCGTCTGCGTGTCGGAAGTAGCGCCATGCGAGCGTCTTTCTTCGATGCGCCGCGCAATCCTTGCCACCGGGTTCCCTGCACTCGGGCTTGCGCGACGAAGCCGCGAAAGCGTAGCGAAGATCGTTAGCGGTCCCTCACACTTGCACGCGAATTTGCGCGCGCGCGAGCGGCGGCCTGGATCTAGGTCCACTCGGGACCGAAGAGCGGCGGGCGCGAGACGATCGGCTTCAGGACCAGCGCCTCACGGGCCCGGTCGGCGATGCCGCGCGGCGGTGAGGCCGAAGTGCTCCATGCAGGCCTCGCCCGTCCCGGAGATCCCGAACTCGTCGCCCATGCCGACGGCGAAGATCGGCACCGGGTGCTGCTCGGCCGCGACCTGGCGGACGGCGTCGGCGAGTCCGCCGACCACGCGGTGCTCCTCGGCGGTCACCCCCACGCCGGTCTTGCCGAGCGACTCGAGGATGGTCTCGGAGTGAAGCGGCTTGATGATCGAGACGTTCAGGACCTCGGCCTCGATCCCGTCCTCGGCCTCGAGGGACTCGGCCGCCTCCATCGCCCGCCAGACCATGTGGCCGGTGGCGATCAGGCTGATGTCCTTGCCCTCGCGCACGACGTCCACGCCGTCGCCGAGCGTCTCGGGGATGTCCTCGTAGACGATCGGCGTCGCCGGCCGGCCGAAGCGCAGGTACATCGGCTCCTCGCGCTCGTACGACTCGGCGGTCGCGCGGTAGGCCTGGTTGTAGTCGGCTGGGACCACGACGGTCATCCGCGGCATCGCCCGCATCAGCGCGATGTCCTCGATCATCTGGTGGGAGGCGCCGTCCTCGCCGAGCGAGACGCCGCCGTGCGAGGCGCCGATCCGCACCTTCAGCTCGTTGTGCGCGATCCCGAGGCGAACCTGGTCGTACGCGCGGCCGGAGGCGAAGATCGCGAAGGTGGAGCAGTACGGGACCTTCCCCGTCGCGGCGAGGCCGCAGGCCATCGACATCATGTTCGCCTCCGCGGCGCCGACGTTGAAGAACCTCTCGGGGAACTTCTTGCCGAACTTCATCGCCTGGGTCGAGCTCGCGAGGTCGGCATCGAGGGCCACGACCTCCTCGTGCGCCTCGCCGAGGTCGGCCAGCGCGTCGCCGTAGCCTGCTCGGGTCGCGGTCGGCTCGGTCTTCGCCTCGGCCGGCATCTACTCCTCGTCCCTCGCCGCCTGCAGCGCCGTCGTCTGCTCCTCGAGGCGAGTCGGTCAGCTCCTCCAACGCCTCGGCGGCGAACTCCGGGCTGACCGCGGCCTTGCCGTGGAAGCCGAACCGCCCCTCCATCGTCGAGACCCCTTTGCCCTTGGTCGTCTGGGCGATGATCGCCGCCGGCTTGCGCAGCGTGCGGCTGCGCTCGAGCGCCTCGACCACCTGCTCCATGTCGTGGCCGTCGATCTCGACCGTGTCCCACCCGAAGGCCTCGAACTTCGCGCGCATGTCGCCGATGTCCATGACCTCCTCGGTGGTCCCGTCGGTCTGCAGGTGGTTGTAGTCGACGATCGCCGTGATGTTGGGGACGCCGAAGTGGACCGCGGCCGTCGCGGCCTCCCACGTCTGGCCCTCCTGGCAGTCGCCGTCGGAGAGGACGCCGAAGACCTGAGCGGTCTCGTCGAGGCCGTCGAGGCGCAGCGCGAGGGCGATCCCGAGGCACATCGAGAGTCCCTGCCCGAGCGAGCCGGTCGAGACCTCGATCCCCGGCGTGCGCCGCATGTCCGGGTGGCCCTGGAGCTGGGCGCCGATCTGGCGGAGCCCCATGAGGTCCTCGAGCGGGAAGTAGGAGTGCTGCGCGAGCGCCGCGTACTGGATCGGCGCCGCATGGCCCTTGCAGAGGACGAAGCGGTCGCGCTCCGGCCAGTCCGGGTTGTCCGGGTCGTGGCGAAGGACCCGGTAGTAGAGCGCGGTGACGATGTCGGCCGCCGACAGCGAGGAGTCGAGGTGGCCGGACTTGGCGACCGCGAGCATTCGCACGCAGTCGACGCGCAGGACGGTCGCCCAGCGCTCGAGCTCGGCGATGCTCGGCTGCGCCTCGCCCCGCTCGGCGAGCCTGGGCGGCGGCTTGGGATCCGGTACCGGCGTCAGGTGCCTCACGGCGGCGAGGTTAGCGTTAGACTTGCCACGAGCAGGGCCAGCCTATGGCCGCTCATGGACGGAACCGACCGACCGGATCGCCGCAACGAGCGGGGTTTGTCGCGTCCGGCCAGCGCCGCTATAACGGACAGGTGCCGCGGGCAGCCTCAGTGATGGGCGTCCTCGTCGCGGCGGCGCTCGCGCTGGGCGTGAGCGCCTGCGGCGGTGGCGAGGGGGCGTCGACCACGACGGAGGCCTCGACCGCCGGCTCATCGACGAGCGCGGCGCCGACGACCGCTCGCCAGGGTGCTCGGCCCGGCCCGAAGAAGGAGACGAAGGCCGGGGTCGCACGGAGCGACGCGACCGGCCCGGGCATCACCCGGTGAAGGCGGCCGTGTCCGAGACGAGGCCGGCCCGCCTGGATCCGGCGCAGCGCCGCGCAGCGGCCGTCGTTCGCGACTACGTCGAGGCGCTCGACACCCGCGACGGCGGGCGCGCCTGCTCCCTCTTCGTCCCCGGCGCGCTGAACGAGGTCAAGTTCCCCCGCGACCGCGGCGCCTGCGCTTCCTCGCTGGGGTCGTCGATCGGCTACCGCGATCCGCGCGGGTTCCCGGTGTACGAGGGCTCGCGTGTGGCCCGAATCGCGTCGGTCAAGATCAGCGGAGCCGACGCGCGCGTGGTGGCCACGGTCGTGACCGACTTCGCGGGCAACCGCGAGCCGTCGATCGAGGACGACGTCATGTACCTGCACCACCAGGGCGAACGCTGGTTGATCGCGAAGCCGAGCGCGGCGCTCTACCGCGCGATCGGCGTGGGCGACATCCCGCCGACCGTCCTCGCCCCGCCGAGGTGAGCACTACCGCTGAACCGAGACCACCTGCGGGCCGTGGCCGCCGAGCAAGGTTACGTAGGCGCGCTTGGCGCCCAGCGACGTGGTCCAGAGACTGCGGTGGCGGCTCTGCCGGTAGATCTGGTGGCCCTTCCCGTGACCGCCGGCGCGCCGCAGCATCAGGGATTGGTGGAGCGGCCGCGGGGCGGTCGCGAGCGGGCCCTGCGAGCCGCGCGATACCCGGACGTAGACGAGTCGCTTGTCCAGGATGGCGGGGTTGAGCAGCTGGGCGCTCCGGGCGCTCAGCAGGGTCCGTTCCTTCCCCGAGTTCAGGCGGACGAGCCTGATCGAGTTGCTGCGGCGCCCGGACAGGGTGAAGACCATCCGGCCCCCGGTGAGGCTCGGGTGGCCGACGGCGGCCGGCGGGTCGGCACTCGCGACCCGCTTCACCTCGCCCGGGTGCAACATGTCCGTGATGCGCCTCGCCATCAGCACGGTGCGGCCATGGCTGCGGCTCAGATAGGTGAGCCAGTCGCGCGAGATCGCGAGCGCCTCCGCGTGCGGGGCGGAGAGCGACGTGAGGACGTTCCGCTTGAAGCGGTTGAGGATCTTGATCTGGTCGCCGCTGATCACAGCGGCCAGCGGGCCGCCGAGCGCCGGGTCGCGGCCCGGCAGCCGGTGGGTCTTGCCGCCCGCGCGCAGGAGGCCGGCCCCATTCCCCTTCTGGAACGCGATCGCCTTGCCCGCGACCGACGGATCGGCCCCGTTCATCACCTCGATTCGCTGCGCGGTGGCGGTGGTGGTCGCGAGCACGGCCGCGAGGAGGCCGAGCGTCGCGGCATCGCCCAGGCGGAAGAGCCGGTAGAGCGCAGGCCGCTCCGCCATCCCCCGCAGGCACGCCTGCCCGAAGGGTCGGTCCACCTGCAGCGCGACCACGACGATGGGAATCGCGCGGCCGATCCCGAACGCGGCGCCGATCACGAGCCCCGACTCGACGTTCCCGAGCGCCAGGCTGATTCCGGCCAGCGCCCAGACGCCGAAGCTCAGCACGAAGGTGGTGAAGCCGAGCCCCAGGAGGACGCCGTAGAGCAGCGCGGCGAGCGGCAGCGGCATCGTCCAGCGCCAGCTCTCCGGCAGCTGCCGGCGGATCTGGGGGGCGATCCGCAGCCCGCGCGCCTCGGCCGCCGCGGCGACGACCGCGATGCCGGCGGCCACCAGGTATGCCGCGCGGCCGGCCCCGTGGATGAGCTCCCCGAATCCCGACAGCAGGATAAAGGTGACGGCCCCTCCGGCCAGGGCACCGGGAACGAACGCCGCGCACGCGGCGGCGGCGGTCAAGCGCCGCCCGCCATCGCCGGCCAGGCCGAGCGTCTCGACCATCGAGAACCCGCATGGCGACCAGGTCCCGGTCATCCCGATGACCAGGGCGGCCGCGGCGAGGCTCAGCTCGAGCGGGCTCATCGTGACAGCGCTCCGCTCAGCACGGCACGTGGGTCTGGTAGTAGGTGACGCAGAAGACCTTGCGGTCGCCGTAGCAGTAGCCGCGTAGGGCCGCGTCGCCGTTGATGCGGTCGTGATGGTGGGCGCAGCAGTCCCACAGCTTCCGCACCCGCCCTCCGCAGCACCGGTACCAGGAGCCTTCGAGATGCGCACCGAATCCGTATTCCTTCGCGGTCTGCTGGCAGATCTTCGTCCGCGGGGCGGGCGGCATCGGGGTGCCGTCGGGATCGCGCATCAGCGAGCCGTCCTGGTGGACGGGCTGCCCGCGCTCGTTGACGAGTCGCCCGATGTTGTCCACCCGGCGCCCATCGCTCGGCCGCACCGGGTAGCCCTTCGAGTCGATCCGTGGCAGCCCGTACGGGTGGACGCAGGACCCGGTGGTGTAGGTGTGGCCGCAGAAGTTGGTGTAGGCCTCCGCGTCGCGGTTGAGCGCGTCGGCGATGGCGCCGCCGAAGGCGAGCCCGACCATCCCAGCTCCCACGCGCGCGAGGAAGCCGCGGCGGGAGGTGTCGGCCGCGAGCGAGTCGAGTGCCTCTCCCACACGGTCGCGATCCCCACCGGCACGAGCCATCAGTTGTACCTCGCCTCCAGGTTCGCCCGCCGGCGGCTCGCCGTCCCGATGACGCTCTCCAGCTGCGCCAGGTTGTTGAAGGTCCCCTTGGCGAGGACGATGCCGTCGGCGTCGAGCGCGAGCGCGTATGGGCTGCCGGGGATCGCGTACTCCTCCCACACGTCCGCGTCGAAGGACTCGTCGAAGACCTCGACGTTGAGGTCCTCCTCGCCGCCCAGGCTGGCGATCGCCGGCGCCAGGCCGCGGCATACGTGGCAGCCCTCGGACGTGAACACGGCGAGGCCGATGCCCTCCGCGTGCAGCCCGGGGAAGCGATCGACGAGGGGGATGCGCCGTCCCAGCTCGGGGCCCTCGTGCGGGATCTCGAGCGCCGACGCCGGCCCGAGGCGAAGCCGCAGCATCCCCACCTCGCGCGCCAGGGCGAGGACGGCGACCGCGAGCCCGGCACACGCGACGAGCGCGACGATCAGTCCGAGCCCCAGCCACCCCTCGGTGGAGGGATTCCCGTCCGGCAGGAGCGGGAGCAGGGCGAAGCAGGCGGCCAGCACCAGGTTCCGGGCCACCGAGATCCAGCCGACGGTCGACCGCGAGCCGAAGCAAGCGCACGGGGCGCCGGCCCGGCCGCGCAGGATCGAGCCGACGAGGGCTGCGGCGAAGAACGCCAGGAACGCGGCCGCGAGCCACGCCGCGGTGTCGCTCCCGGCGATCACCTCGACGGCGAGGCCGAGCTCGACGGCGATCAGCAGGATCCAGGCCGCCCAGCGGGTGTACTCACCGTGGATCTCGAACGTTCCGAGCGCCGCCCGGCTCGTCGCCGGGCTCGCGAGCTTCAGTACCGCGGATCCGGCGAGGATGAGCCCAAGGATGAGCCGCGCGACGAGCCCCAGCACGGGCTCAAGCTAGCACCGTTCGCGCCGCCGTCAGACGGTGCCCGGGCGGTTCCACCCGCTCGCCATCCCGGCTCACTCACACCGGATCGACCCTCGTCACATCGCCCGGCGGGCTACGAGATGCTCACCATGCGCTCGATCGGCACCCGCGCGCGCTCGGCGACGTCAGCGGGGACCTTGACCTCGAAGCGCAGGTTGCGGAGCGAGTCGCGCAGCTTCGGCAGGGTGATCATCTTCATGTACCTGCAGAAGGCCATCCGGTTCGCCTCGATGAGGTTCGCCTCGGGGGCCACCTGCTGAAGCGGATAGAGCATGCCGGTCTCGGTCGCGACGATGAACTCGCCATCCGGGTGCTCGCGGACGTGACGGAGCATGCCCGAGGTGGAGAGCATCTGCACTCCATCGGGGTCGAGATCGCCGGACGCGACGTACTCCATCGCCTGGGTGGAGCACCCGCACTCGGGGTGGATCAGGAACTCCGCGTCGGGATGCTCGGCGCGCATCTCCGCGATGTCGTCGGGGCGAATGCCGGCGTGGACGTGGCACTCGCCGTCCCACACACAGAAGCGGGCGTAGCGCTCGGGGTCCTCGGTGAGCCCCAGCTCGCGGGCGACGAAGGAGCCCAGCCACATGTCGGGGCCGAAGAGGATCTCCGTCTCGGGTCCATGCTCATTCCAGATGTGCTCCACGACCTGCACGGCGTTGGACGACGTGCAGCAGTAGTCCGTCTCCGCCTTGACCTCCGCCGCTGTGTTCACGTACATGACCACGAGCGCGCCCGGGTGCTCGGCCTTCCACGCCCGCAGCTGGTCGGCGGTGATCGAGTCCGACAGCGAGCAGCCGGCGTCCGGGTCCGGGATGAGGACGGTCTTCTCCGGCGACAGCACCGACGCCGTCTCCGCCATGAAGTGGACCCCGCAGAAGACGATCACGTCGGCCTCGGTCGCGGCGGCCTCCCGCGAGAGCTGGAGCGAGTCGCCGGTGAGGTCGGCCACGTCCTGGATCTCCGGCACCTGGTAGTTGTGGGCGAGGATCACCGCGTTCCGCTCGGCGGCGAGCGCGCGAACCTCCTCCGACAGCCGCCTGACGTCATCCGGGGCGAGGGCCTCCGGGGGCGGTGCCTGGAGTGTGGGCAGTTGATGCATCCGGGTACGCGGAGCGCGGCCGTGTGACGCGGCGGCGGAAATTGATGTTCGCCCGGCCCGTGGGCTCGAGCGAATGAACTGACCCAGATTCTAGTGGGCGGATGCGGGCATTTCGCGTGCCGCGAGCTTTGACACCTACGCTTAGACGCATGCCCGAGCTGCCCGAGGTCGAGATCACCGCCCGCCGGCTGGGCACGGCGCTCCGGGACGCCGAGGTGGAGTCGGCGCTTTCCCCTGGAATGGTCGCGCTGAAGTCCGTCGATCCGCCGCTCGCAGCGCTCGACCGGCCGCCGGATCGGCGACGTATGGCGAGTCGGCAAGATGCCGGTGGTCGAGTTCGCCGACCCGGGCGGCGAAGGCGAGGCTGATCGCGATGCTCGTGCACCTGATGTCCGCCGGCCGCCTCCAGGTGTTCGACAAGCGGGCCTCGCTGCGCGACCGCAGCTCCCGCGTGCTGGTGCGGCTCGCAGACGGGCGCGAGCTCCGCCTGCGCGAGTTCGGCACCAAGCAGCGCGCCTGGGCCAAGCTCATGCCCGTCCGCGGAGGTCGAGGCCGACGAGATGGTCGCCACCCTCGGCCCGGAGGCATGGCCCGCGCCTCCGCTCGAGGAGCTGGCGCGGCGCATCGCCCAGCCCCGCCACCTGCACCCGATGCTTCGCGACCAGCGCGTGATCGCCGGGATCGGGCGCTCGTGGGTGGACGAGGTGCTGTGGGAGGCGGCGCTGTCGCCGTTTCGCCAGGGCTCGGAGCTCGAGGACGAGGAGGTCGAGCGGCTCCATGAGGCGATGCACGTGCTTGGCGACGCCATCGACCACTACGAGGAGGTGATTGGCGACGTCGTGCCCGACAAGCTCCCGATGCCGCTGCAGGTGCACCGCCGCGAGGGGGAGCCGTGCCCGCGCTGCGGCGCGACGCTCGCGGCGGTGCATTTCGCCGAGCACGTACCACCTACTGCCCGGACGAGCAGACGGGCGGGCGCGTCCTCAAGGACCGCCGCCTTTCCAGGCTCCTCAAATAGGGCTGGTAGGCTGGCCATTCTCAAGCTCCGGTGCAGGGACTCATGCCGGGGAGACAGCAAGTACAGGAAGGAATTCCCCATGCGATTGAGACTGCTCACCCTGCTCGGTGGCGCTGCGCTCATCGGCGCGCTCGTCGTTGCGAGCGTCGCCCTAGCGGGCGGCAACCCCGCGAACAAGCTGTTCGCCAACCTCACCGGCGGCCAGGTCGTCGGCGGCCAGGGCGCACCGGCCGGGACGGGTAACGCCAGGTCACGCTGCGGCCGGCGAAGCAGAAGATCTGCTTCCGGATCACGTACAAGAAGATCGGGCCGAAGAAGGGCCTGAACGGCGCCATCTACAAGGGCGCGAAGGGCCAGAACGGCGCGCTGGTGCAGACGCTGTTCACCGGTAAGCGGTTGAGCCCGGTCAAGGGCTGCGCGAAGAACGTCACGAAGGCCGACATGAAGGCGATCCGCGCGAAGCCGCGGCAGTTCCACGTGACCGTGAAGAACGACAAGTACCCGGGCAACGGCGCGATCCGCGGGCAGCTGAAGCAGCGCCAGTAACCAGCACCGGCACCACCTGAACGCTCGAGCGGCCGGCCGCCCTGCGGCCGGCCGCTTTGCGTTCACAGGACCGGCGCCTCTCAGCGGCGAAGCAGCTGGCCGGCGAGGGCGCGGCCGACCGTGACCGGGTGGTTCACGACCGTCGCGACCCGCCCGGACAGCGACAGCGGATCGTGGGCGATGCCGAGCTGCCGCAAGATGGTGCCGGGATCGAAGTACACGCGCTCACACACCAGCCGGTCCTCCTCGAAGACGAAGATCGCGCAGAAGCGCATCTCGAACTTGCGCCCGGTCGGCGGCAGGCCGCGGAAGGGCCCGTCGTGGGTCCCGTACAGGTTCGCCTCGACGATCACGGCGTCATCCGAATGGTGCATGGCGATCAGCTCGTTGCGCTGGTCCGGGAACGCTGTGCGGGTCTCCTCGAAGTACCGCGCGACCTCGTGCGGGCCGTCGTAGACGTCGCCGGTCCCGATCAGCTCGTAGCGTGGATGGTCGAACGTTTCGAGCGTCACGTCGAACTCGTGCCGGTTCTCCGACTCCATGTGCTCGACGACGATCTCCTCACGCGCCCTGCGGAGCTCCTCGCTGACTGCCATCGGACCGACTCTACCCCTGCTCAGTCCTCATACGACCACCAGCATGCTCAGGTCGAGCGCCGGCGCCGAGTGGGTCAGCGCGCCGACCGACACGAAGTCGACGCCCGTCGCAGCGATCGCGGCGACCGTATCGAGCGTCACGCCCCCAGACGCCTCCAGTTGCGCCCGTGCGGCCCGCCCTCGGCCGAGGCGTCCCGCGCAGCGACGGCCGCGCGGAGCTCGCCCTGGTCCATGTTGTCGAGCAGGAGCCGGTCGGCGCCGGCCTCCAGCGCCTCGGCGACCTCGGCGGCATTCCGGCACTCGATCTCGATCTCGCGCTCCGGGGACGCCTCGCGAGCGCGGTCGATGGCCTCGGCGATCCCGCCGGCGACCGCGATGTGGTTCTCCTTGATCAGGAACGCGTCGTAGAGGCCCATCCGGTGATTCCGCCCGCCGCCCGCCGCGACGGCCGCCTTTTCGAGCGCCCGCATGCCCGGCGTCGTCTTTCGCGTGTCGAGGATCGTCGCCCCCGTGCCGGCGACGGCGCGCACGAAGCGCGCGGTGAGCGTCGCGACCCCCGAGAGGTGGCAGAGAAGGTTGAGGGCGGTGCGCTCCCCCGCGAGCAGAGCGCGGGCCGGCCCGGCCACGAACGCGACGTCCGCCGGCACCTCATCGCGCCACTCGCCCTCCGGCGCCCGCCGGTCGAGCCGCCTCCGCGCCGGCCTGCCTGAAGACCTCCTCCACCGCGTCCAGACCGAAGACCACGCCGTCCTGCTTCTGGACGATGCGTGCGGTGGCCCGCGCATCCGCGGGGACGAGCGCCTCGGCGGTGATGTCGCCGGCGCCAAGGTCCTCGGCGAGCGCCCGCGCGACGAGTTCGCGCAGCGGCGGAGTCCACTACTCGGCGGGGAACAGGGCCATGGTCGCCGTGAACCCGTGCAGGAAGTTGCGCCCACCGACCGGGCCGATCTCGCCCGCGCAGAAGAACCCGCCCGCCGGGGCGCCGAGCGTGTCCTCGATCGTCGACGCGTCGTGGTCCGGGACCTCGAACATGTGGGAGCCGCGGCCGTTGCAGGTGAAGAGCAGAACCCCCGCCGGGGGAGCCGACCCGAGCGCCTGGGTCTGAGCGCGAAGCGCGTCGCGCAGGTCCTCGTCGGCGGACGCGCCGTCGCGAATCTGCATTCGCACCGTCTGTCCAACCCTCACCCGCTCGCCGATCGCCAGCCCCCCGGACTCGGAGTCGGCGCCGATGATCGGCCGCACGAGAAAGTCGCCTCGGCCGTAGTCGGGCTTGTTCTCGTCGATGACGATTCCGAGCATCAGGCCGGACGCCGCGAGCTCCTGCTCGCGCGGGTCGAGCCCCGCCAGCGCCTCCGCGCAGGCGCTCGATCGCCGGCTTGGAGGCCAGCTCGCGCGATCACGTTGCCCTCGGCGGCGGTGATCGTCATCTCCGGCCCGACCGGCGCGGCGCCCTGCGAGACGCAGGGCAGGACCGGGACGCCCGCCAGCGAGCAGGCGACGGCGCCGCCCGTCCAGGACCTCGCCGTCCCGGAATAGCGATGCGGACCCGGCTGCGGCGGCGCTCGCGAGGCCGCCGAGCACAGGCATTCCGGGCCGCAGCTCGCCCAGGCGAGCCGAGCAGCGCCTCGGTGGCGAAGCTGTACGGGTCCGCGAGCACGACGAGCGCGTCCCCGAGCGCCATCCGGCCCGGGCACGCCGTGGAGCTCGAAGCCGTCCGGCGTCTGCTCGGTCTCGAAGTGGTGGGTGGCGATCTCGGCCTCCGGCATGGCCGCGGCCCAGACCACGGCCGCCGGCCCCTCCTCGATCTCGCGACCGGCTCCCGACCACGCCGCCGGCGCCGCAGCCGATCAGGTGCCTGGGACCGAGGTGGTCGTGGACGGCCGAGAGGATCCACTTGCCGCGTCCGAGGTGTGGAGCGCCGGCGAACACCAGGCACAGGTCACAGCGCTCGCCCGCCGAGCCCATGGGCCGCGTCGCGTGCGGCATCGGTGAACGCCTCGACCGCGTCGAAGCTCTCCGAGATCCCCACGCCGACGCGGACGGGCACCGCTAGCCCTCCGAGGCGCTCTTCAGCAGGTACTCCCTGACGAACCCATCGATGTCGCCGTCGAGCACCCGCTGGGCGTCGCCGACCTCGTGGCCGGTGCGGTGGTCCTTGACCCTCGTCGACGGGTGGAGCGTGTAGCTGCGGATCTGCGAGCCCCACTCCGCGGCCTTCTGCTCGCCGCGCTCGGCGGCCAGCTCCTCGGCCTTCTTTCGCTCCTCCTCCTCCAGCAGACGCGCGCGAAGGATCTTCATGGCCGTCGCCTTGTTCTGGGTCTGCGAGCGCTCGTTCTGGGACTGGGCGACGATCCCGGTGGGGACGTGGGTGATCCGGACCGCGGAGTCGGTCTTGTTGACGTGCTGGCCCCCGGCGCCGGAGGCGCGATAGGTGTCGACCCGCAGGTCCTCCTCGTCCAGGTCGACCTCCACGTCGTCGTCGACCAGCGGCGCCACGTCGACCTGGGCGAAGGCGGTGTGGCGTCGCTTCTGCGCGTCGAACGGCGAGATCCGGACCAGCCGGTGGACCCCGCGCTCCGCCGCGAACAGACCGTAGGCGTTCTCGCCGCGCGCGATGAAGGTCGCCGACTTGAGGCCCGCCTCCTCGCCGGGTGACGCCTCCTTCATCTCCACCTGGAACCCGCGGCGCTCCGCCCAGCGCAGATACATCCGGAGGAGCATCTCGGCCCAGTCCTGGGAGTCCGTCCCGCCTGCGCCCGAGCGCACGGTGACGACGGCGTCCCCTGCGTCGTAGCGGCCGTTGAACAGGCGCGCCTCCTCGAGCTGCTCGAGCCGGCGCTCGATCGAGCCGAGCTGCGAGTCGAGCTCCGCGGCGAGCTCGGGATCGCCGGCCGACAGCTCCAGCAGCTCATCGAGATCGGCCACGTCGGACTCCAGCGCGCGGAAGGTCTCGAGGCGCCGTTGGGTCGCGGCGTGCTGGGCCGAGACGCGCGCGGCCGTTTCAGCGTCGTCCCAGAAGCCGGGACGCTGCATCTCCCCCTCGAGCCGCTCTATCTCTGAGCCAGCGCGGCCGGGTCAAAGGTAGTCCGCGAGCAGCGTCAGCCCCTCGCGGACCTCCGCGAGCCGCGCGGACACGCTCTCTCTGGAGACTGCCTCGGCCACGGCCCTGATCTTAGAGGTGTAGCCGGCCCGCCTTTCCGCCTCGACCGCGTCGCGCACGGCGCAACCCGCCAGGTGGTCGTTCACGAGGCCGCACGCCTGCATCAGCGCGTAGGCGGTCGTCGGACCCGACGAACCGGAATCCCCGCCGCTTCAGCTCCCGGGCGAGCGCCTTCGACTCGTCCGTCGTGGAGGGCACGTCGGCGAGCGTTCGCGGCGCAGGCCGATCCCGGCTCGGCGCGAACGACCACAGGAGCTCCGACAGCGACTCGCCGGATTCGCGCAGCTCGATCGCGGCGCGCGCGTTCGCGATCGCCGCGTCGATCTTCGCCCGGTTGCGCACGATGCCGGCGTCGGCGAGGAGCCGCTTGACGTCACCTGACCCGAAGGCGGCAACGCGGTCGATCTCGAAGCCCGCGAAGGCGCTGCGAAATGCCTCGCGCTTGCGAAGGATCGTCAGCCACGAGAGCCCGGACTGGAACGCCTCCAGGGACATCTTCTCGTACAGGCCGCGGTCGTCGCGGACCGGACGGCCCCACTCGTCGTCGTGGTAGGCGACGTACTCGGGCGCCGACGTCGCCCAGCGGCACCGGGGCGGCCGTCCGGGCCGGCTGCCAGCGAGCTCGGTGGGGTTGCGTCGCTCACGCCCTTACCTCTTAACCTGCGCATTCATGGAGGGCACGGACTCGGGCCGGGCGGCGCGCTCTAATGCGGCGATGTGGGTGACGCTCGTCGCGATGACGCTCTCCAACAGCATGATCCTCGTCGACCAGACGGCGGTTCCGCTGGCGACTCCGGACGCGATCCGCGATCTCGGCGGGAGCCTCTCCCAGAGCCAGTGGCTCCTGACCGCGAACATCCTGCCGCTGGCGGCGTTCATGGTGCTGGGCGGGCGGCTGGGCGACATGTTCGGCCTGCGGCGGGTGTTCCTCACGGGTGGCTTCATCTTCATGATCTCGACGGGGCTTGCGGGGTCGGCCCAGGATCTTCCCTGGATGATCGCCGCCCGCGCCGCCCAGGGCTGCGGCGCGGCGCTGATGATGCCGACCGCCGTGGCGATCGTCAGCAAGGTGTTCCCGGTCGAACGACGAGGACAAGCGCTGGGCGTGCTGGCCGGAGGCTCCGCGTTCTTCGCGGCCCTCGGGCCGGTGATCGGCGGACTGTTGACCAGCATCGACTGGCGGACGGTCTTCTGGATCAACGTTCCCCTCGCCGCGATCACCATCGCCCTCACCGCGCGGTACGCGCCGCCGCTTCGCCCGGACTCGGAGAGCGACCGCCAAGGCCTCGACCTCCCCGGCGTTGCCACATTCGCGCTCGGCTACCGGCTCGTTGATCTACGGGCTCTCCGTCATCCAAGCGAGCGGGCTCGACGCGCCGGGCGCCTTCGTCCCGGCGCTCATCGGACTGCTCCTCCTCGCGATCTTCGTGCTCATCGAGCTCCGCGCCTCGACCCCGATGCTCGACTTCCGCCTCTTCCGGCACCTGAACTTCCTCGCCTCGAACATCAGCCAGGTCCTCGCCGGCTCGATCGAGCTGGGCCTCGGCTTCCTCCTGCCCTTCTTCCTGCTCCTGGTCGTCGGCGTCAGCCCTGAGGTGGCTGGCATCGCCCTGATCCCGGCGACGGTGCCGATCATCCTCGCCGGCCCGCTCGCCGGCAGGGCCTTCGACCGCATGGGCGGCAGGGTTCCGCTGGTTGTCGGCTTCCTGGTCCTCGCCGCCTCGGGCTTCGTCCTCGCGGTCACCGCGTCGAAGGAGTCGGCGGTGTGGCTGATCCCCGGCCTCCTGCTCCAGGGCATCGGCCTCGGGGTCGTACTCACCGTCAACGATCCGACCGGCCTCAACTCGGTGCCCGAGAAGGACCAGGGGCAGGCGGCCGGCATGATCAACACGTCGGAGCAACTCGGCGGCGCCATCGGGATCGCGGTCCTCGCGGCGATCGAGGTGAGCTATTACAAGCACCAGCTCTTCGCCCGTCTCCACGAGAACGGCATCTTCCCGACTCAGCAGCAGATCGACGACTTCACCGACTTCACCCAGCGGGCGGAGCAGCAGGGCCTCGGCCACGCACAGGCCAACCTGGGTCACGCTCAGGCGCATGAGATCCAGGTGGCCATCCACCAGTCGGTCCTGGCGCACGTGGAGGCGCTTCGAACTGATGTTCGTGGTCAGCGGCGCGATCGCCCTCCTCGGCGCCGTCGCCTGCCTGCTCCTGGTCCGAAAGACCGACCGCGTCACGACCGGCCCGATCTTCACCCGCCGCTCCCGCTGGGTCGGCGCCAATGTGGGGCGCACGCCGGGTATCACCCGGCACCCGCCGCCATCCGTTCCCGACGAGGCCTGAGCTAGCCGCGCGCCGTCAGGCGCCGTGGCACTTCTTGTACTTCTTGCCCGATCCGCACCAGCACGGGTCGTTGCGGCCGATCTTGTCGCGGTCCGACTTGACCACGGTCTCCGGGTTCTCGCTCGAGGCCCCGTTGCCGGCACCCGCGGCCGCGCCGACCGCGGCCGCGGCGCCTGCCGGGGCCGCGCCCTGGGCCATCGCGGCCTGAGCGGCCTCGTCCATCGCCGAGGGCTGCTCGGCCCCGCCGCCCGCGTAGGTGAGCTCCTGGTCGGGCGCCGCCGGCTCCGGCTCGAAGTCGGCGGGCTCGATGTTGACCTCCACGTGGAAGATGATTCGCGCGAACTCCTCCCAGATGGAGTTCATGAGGTCGCGGAACATCGTGAAGCCCTCGTTCTTGTAGGCCACGAGCGGGTCGATCTGCGCGAATCCGCGGAGGTGGATGCCCTCCCGCAGGTAGTCCATCTCGTAGAGGTGCTCCTTCCAGCGGTTGTCGATGATCTGGAGCAGGATCTGGCGCTCCAGGTAGCGCATCAGCTCGTCGCCCAGCTCCTCCTCGCGCTTGGAGTAGGCGGCGAGCGCGTCCTCGGTGAGCAGCCTCGTGATCTCCTCCCGATCCCCGCTGGACGTGTCGACCTGCCGGAGGTCCACCGTGTTCGGCCATAGCTGGTTGGCCTGGGTCTGGAGACCGCCGAGGTCCCAGTCCTCGAAGACCTCGCTCTCGGTGTACTCCTGGACCATTCGAGAGATGACGTCGCTGATCTCCTGCTCGGCCACCTCGGACATGTCGCGGCCCTCGAGGATCTCCCGCCGGTACTTGTAGACCACCCGGCGCTGCTCGTTCATCACGTCGTCGTACTCGAGGACGCGCTTTCTGATCAGGAAGTTCTGCTGCTCGACCTTCTTCTGTGCGTTCTCGACCGTGCGGCTGAGCATCTTCGCCTCGAGCGGGTACTCCTCGCCGTGCTCGTCGACTGGCCCGAGCCTGTCCAGGATCTTGTAGATCCGGTCGCCGGCGAACAGGCGGATCAGCTCGTCCTCGGCCGAGAGGTAGAAGCGCGACTCGCCGGGGTCGCCCTGGCGCCCTGAACGGCCGCGGAGCTGGTTGTCGATCCGGCGCGACTCGTGGCGCTCGGTGCCGGTGATGAACAGGCCGCCCGCCTCGCGAACGCGCTCGCCCTCCTCCTCGCACTGCTCCTCCATGCGGGGCAGGAGCTGCTCGAGCTCCTCCTGGTAGCTGGCGTCCTCCGGCTTCACCCCCAGCTTGCGGAGCTCAGCCTGTGCCAGCTGCTCCGGATCGCCGCCGAGCTTGATGTCGACGCCGCGGCCGGCCATGTTGGTCGCGATCGTCACCGCGCCGACCCGGCCCGCCTGGGCGATCGTCTCGCCCTCGCGCTGCGCGTGCTCGGGCTTCGCATTGAGGACGACGTGGTCGATGCCCTGGCGCGTGAGCTCGCCCGCGAGCATCTCCGAGACCTCGACCGAGATCGTGCCGACGAGGATCGGCTGGCCCTTTTCGTGGCGCTCGGTGATCTCGCTGATCACCGCCTTCCACTTGCCGTTCTTGGTCTTGTAGATCTGGTCGTTGTGGTCGTCCCGGATCATCGGCACGTTGGTCGGGATGTCGACCACCGGCATCTCGTAGATCTTCATGAACTCCTGCGCCTCGGTGAGCGCCGTGCCGGTCATCCCGCTGAGCTTGTCGTAGAGGCGGAAGTAGTTCTGGAGCGTGATCGTCGCGAGGGTCTGGTTCTCCTCCCGGATCGAGACGCCCTCCTTCGCCTCGATCGCCTGGTGGAGGCCCTCCGACCAGCGCCTTCCCTCGAGGATGCGGCCGGTGAACTCGTCGACGATCTTGACCTCGCCGTCGATCACGGCGTAGTCGTCGTCGCGGAGGAACAGCGACTCGGCCTTGAGCGACTGGACCAGGTGGTTGACGAGGGTGCCGTGCTCGGAGACGTAGAGGTTGTCGACGCCGAGGAACTTCTCGGCCTTCTCGACACCCGGCTCGGTGGGCGCGACGGTCTTGTGCTTCTCGTCGTACTCGTAGTCGTAGTCGACATTCGTGGTGTCCTTGTCCTCGCCCAGTGACTTCAGCTTCTCCTTCGCCGGCACTCCCTTCATCTGCTTGGCGAGGCGGGCGAACGTGTAGTAGAGGTCGGCCGCGGCCTCGGGGGCACCGGAGATGATCAGCGGCGTCCGCGCCTCGTCGATCAGGATGTTGTCGACCTCGTCGACGATCGCGTAGGAGTACTCGCGCTGCACGCAGTGCTCCAGGGAGGCCGCCATGTTGTCGCGCAGGTAGTCGAACCCGAACTCCGAGTTGGTCCCGTAGACGACGTCGCACGAGTACTGGAGCTTGCGCGTGGGCGGCTCCTGCTCTGACTGGATCGCGCCGACGCTCACGCCCAGCGCGTCGTAGATCGGACCCATCCACTCCGCGTCGCGTCGGGCAAGGTAGTCGTTGACGGTGACCAGGTGGACGGGGTCACCGGCGAGCGAGTTCAGGAACACGGCGAGCGTCGCGGTCAGCGTCTTGCCCTCGCCGGTCTTCATCTCGGCGATGGAGCCGTCATTCAGGACCATGCCGCCGATCAGCTGGACGTCGAAGTGCCGCTGCCCGATCGTCCGGCGCGCCGCCTCGCGGCAGAGCGCGAACGCCTCTGGAAGCAGGTCGTCGAGCGACTCGCCGCCCTCGAGCTCGCTCGCGGAGCTCGTCCGCCTCGGTCCGGATCTCGGACTCCTCGAGGAGCTCCATCTCCGGCTCGAAGCGGTTGATCGACGCCACGCGGCGCTCATACTCCTTGAACTGGCGCCCTTCGCCCAGCCGGAGAGCGCGATCTATTAGACCCTTGGCCACGGGTTCTGAGGGTACCGACCGGCTGCGGGCTTCATGGAGCCCGCCTGTCGCCTACGCCGTGCCTCGCCGCAGGCTCTCCGCGAACCGCCGGGTCTGGGAACGCTTGCGGCGCTTCTCGCGGTGACGCTTGACCTGGCGCCGCAGGTCCTCGGCGACCTCGTGGATGGAGTGCAGGACCTCGGGGGAGGCCTCGCGAGCGCGCAGCGTGACCCCCTTAAGGTGGAGCGTCGCCTCCACCACCTCGCTGTCCGCGATACGAGGGTTCTGCTCCTCGGTCAGCTCGACCTCCAGCACAGCGTGCTCGGAAACCTGCCGGCCGATCCGCGCAAAGCGCTTCTCGACGTGGCGGCGCAGCTCGTCCGTTACCTCCTTGTTTCGCCCCCTGACCTCGATCCGCACGCTCCCTCCTCTCGTTGAGTGGCAGGTGACTCCCAATCCTACGCGGCGCGAGCGCTCGCGCCAAGCCCTCCAGCGGCGGGCTTCGACGCCGCGAGGGTGACCGCCACCACCCGCGACGCACCTGCCCCGCGAAGCGCCCCGGAACAGGCAGCGAGGGTGGCGCCCGTGGTCATCACGTCGTCCACCAGGATCGCCTCGTTCGG
The DNA here is from genome assembly GCA_963829735.1 of uncultured Actinomycetes bacterium. Taxonomy (GTDB): domain Bacteria; phylum Actinomycetota; class Thermoleophilia; order Solirubrobacterales; family 70-9; genus AC-56. The sequence goes on along the minus strand of CAWHJT010000014.1, from coordinate 312,198 downwards.
CGCGGGAGAGACCGCCGAGACGCCGGGCGGATCGGCGAGCCTCTCCGCCCGCCGGCGCCCCACCTGACGCGGGCTCTCGGAGCGCGCGAGACAGGGCACGATCGCCAGGCCGCACCGCCTGGCGATCGCCGCCGCGATGGCCTCCGCGGCGTCGAACCCTCGGCGACGGCGGCGGGCGGGCGCCGGCGGAACGGGCACGATCGCGCCGGTCAGTAGGCGGGCGGGCACGTGGCCGGCGATGAGGGCGGCGGCATCGTCGGCCAGCCCGACCCGAGCGCGGAACTTGAGCGCGCCAACGAGCTGGCGGGCCGCGCCGCCATAGGGCGCAGCCGACCACGTCTCGTCGACGTCGGGCACCGACGAGGTGACGGGCGCCCGGCTCCGGAGCGCGCGCTCGCATCCCTCGCATGTCCGGCGCCCCAGCGCACAGCCCGAGCCGCACAAGGCGCAGGCGGGCGGCGCAACCAGGGCAAGGAGCTCCTCGAGCATGCCCCGATCCTGACGGGGCAAGCGTCACGCGGGGCGCGTCAAAAGAATCAACTGGGCAACGAGGGCAGCGCCCCCAGCCGTCCGAAATGCCGAGGGCTGCCGCGCGTCGCTACCTCCTCAACCGGTGTCGGGTCTGCGAACGATTGAAGGGTTAACCGCTCTGAGAACCGTCAAGTCTTCAACCGCGTATTGAGGCTCCTGCGATTGAAGGGTTATCCGCAGCGGTCCGCCCGCGCGGGCCCCATGGGCAGCGAAGGACGACCCCGCGCCAGCGGCGCCCACTGGAAGCCGGTGGCGCAGCCCGTCTCAACGCCCTCGCCTCAGTCGAATACGAGCCGCTCGACCGCCGCCGCGTCCGGCTCGCAGCCGATCACGGCCGGCGCCTTGCCGAGCGCAGTGTCCGGGTCCTTCAGCCCGTGGCCGGTGAGCACGCAGACCACACTGCTCGGAGGCTCGCCACCCTCGGGGGCCGGCAGGCCGTGGACGAGGAGGCCCGCCACCGACGCTGCGGAGGCCGGCTCGCAGAAGACGCCCTCGCGGGATGCCAGCAGGTGGTACGCGTCCAGGATCGCCTCGTCGGAGACGGCCGCGATTCGCCCGCGCGAGCCGGTGACGGCGTCCATGGCCTCCTCCCAGCGCGCCGGATTGCCGATCCGGATCGCGGAGGCGATCGTCTCCGGCTCGGCCACCGGCTCGCCGAGCACCAGCGGCGCCGCGCCCTCGGCCTGGAAGCCGTACAGAACCGGCAACGTGTCGTGCTGCGCGATCGTCGGCTCGGCGCCGTACTCCCGGAAGCCGCGCCACCAAGCGGTGATGTTCCCCGCGTTGCCCACGGGGATCGCCAGCGCGTCGGGAGGAGCTCCGAGCTCGTCGCAGACCTCGAATGCCGCGGTCTTCTGGCCCTCGATGCGGTACGGGTTGACCGAGTTGACGAGCTCGATCGGGTGGCTCTGGGCCAGCTCGCGCACGATCTCCAGCGCTTGGTCGAAGTTGCCCCGCAGAGCGATCACCCGCGCCCCGTGCATCAGCGCCTGGGCCAGCTTGCCGATCGCGATCTTCCCCTCGGGCACGATCACGGCGCCCCGCAATCCGGCCCGCGCGGCGTAGGCGGCCGCGCTGGCCGCCGTGTTGCCGGTCGAGGCGCAGATGACGGCCTCGGCACCGGAGCCCTGTGCGCGGGAGACCGCGACTGTCATCCCGCGGTCCTTGAAGCTGCCGGTGGGGTTGGCGCCCTCGAGCTTGAGGTAGACGCTCGCACCGACTCGCTCGGAGATCACCGGCGCCTCTACCAAAGGCGTCGAGCCCTCGTGGAGCGTGACGACTGGGTCGCCCTCCTCGAGCGGCAGGCGGTCGCGATACCGCTCGATGAGCGGCGCCGGGCTCACACCCACTCTTCTTCGATCACGCGAATCGCTCGCGGCTGCGCGCGCAGGAACTCGAGCGTGGCGATCTCCTCGAGCGCAGCGAAGAAGCGCGACTCCGGGCCCTCGTGCATCACCATCACGAGTCGCGCGTCGTTGCCCAGCCCCCGCTGGACCACGCTGCGCACGGAGACCTCGTTGCGGCCCAGTACGTCGGTGATTTGCGCCAGGACGCCCGGCCGGTCGGCGACCTCGAGGTGGAGGTAGAAGGCCGAGCTGATGTCCCGCACGATCTCGAACCGCCGGTGCGCCGCATGCACGGGGGCCTTGCCGGAGACGATCGAGACCACGTCGCCGAGCACGGCCGAGGCCGTCTCGATTCCCCCGGCACCGGGACCGGACATGGTGATCTCGCTGATCGCCGGCGCCTCGACCATGACCGCGTTGAACGGACCCTCCACCGGCGCCAGCGGGTGGCGCGCGTAGAGGAAGCAAGGGAAGACGCGGACGCTGATCCCGCCGTCACGCAGCTCGGCGACGCCCAGCAGCTTGAGCGAGAGCCCGAGCTCCTTCGCGTACGAGATGTCGTCGGGCTGGATCTCGGTGATCCCCTGGTACGCGACGTCGTCGAGCGCGACCGGCGACCCGAACGCGAGCCGGGCCAGGATCGCCATCTTCGCCGCGGCGTCGGCCCCACCCACGTCGTCGCTCGGGTCCGCCTCCGCGTAGCCGAGCTCCTGCGCGCGGGCCAGCGCGTCGCCGTAGGTCGCGCCGGTGCTCGCCATCTCCGAGAGGATGAAGTTGGTCGTTCCGTTGACGATCCCGAAGACCTTGGTGATCTCCGTGGCCGCGAGGCTCTCCTGGATCACGCGGATCACGGGGACGACTCCCGCGACCGCCGCCTCGAAGCGGAGCTCGACTCCCGCCTTGCGCGCCGCCTCGAACAGCTCGTCGCCGAACTGGGCGATCAGCTGCTTGTTCGCGCTCACCACGTGGCGGCCCGCCTCGAGTGCCCGCAGCACGTAATCGCGCGCGGGGTCTGTGCCACCGATCAGCTCGACGACGATGTCCGAGGGCTCGAGGATCTCGTCGAAGTCGCCCTCGGAGCGCCGCAGCACCCCGGCGATCTCCGGCCGCCGCCCCGTGGTTGCCTCGACGGCGTCGGCGCGCTCCACCACGAGGTCGCAGAACGCGCCCCCGACGGTCCCTCTCCCGAGGACCCCGATCCGAACGACCTCACTCATTCGACGTCCCGGGCGACGAGGTCGTCCCACGTCTCGCGCCGCACGACGACGCGGGCGTCGCCGTCCTTGCAGAGCACCACCGCCGGACGCGGCGCACCGTTGTAGTTGGAGGCCATCGAGTAGCCGTATGCGCCAGTCGCCGGGGTGACGAGGACGTCGCCGGGCTCCGGTGCGGCCAGCACCGCGTCCGTGATCAGGATGTCGCCGGACTCGCAGTGCATCCCGGCAACGGTCGCAGGGGTGTCCGGCGCCTCCGCGGCGCGATTCGCCACGATCGCCTCGTACCGCGACCCGTACAACATCGGCCGCAGGTTGTCCGACATGCCTCCGTTCACGGACAGGTAGGTGCGCACGTTCGGGATCTCCTTCACGGTTCCGACCTCGTAGGCAGTGACGCCGGCGTTGCCCACCAGCGACCGTCCCGGCTCGATCAGGATCCGCGGCACCGGATCGAAGACGCGCTCGACGCCCCGGACCTTCACGTCGACATAGTCGGCGATCGCCGGCGGCTGGTCGGCCGACGTGTAGGCGATCCCGAGCCCGCCGCCGACGTTGAGGACCCGGCACTCCCATTCGGGACCCGTGAGCCCTCCGAGCGCCTCGATCGCCGACACGTACGGCTCGAGCTGGAAGATCTGCGACCCGATGTGTGCGTGGAGGCCGACCAGGTTGAGGTTCCGCGAGCCCCGCACCTCGGCGATCGCCCGCTCGGCGAGCCCATCCTCCAGCCCGAAGCCGAACTTGGAGTCGAGACCCCCGGTCTGGACGTAGGAGTGGGTCGTGGGCATGACCCCTGGCGTCACCCGGATGAGGACGTCCTGGGGCCGGTCGAGCATCGCGTCGAGACGCGCGATCTCGCCGAACGAGTCCACGATCACGTGGCCCACCCCCGCGTCGATCGCGTAGCGGAGCTCAGCGTCCGCCTTGTTGTTGCCGTGGAGGTAGATGCGCGCCGGGTCGAACCCGGCCCCGAGCGCCATGTGGAGCTCGCCGCCCGACGCGACGTCGACCGACAATCCCTCGTCCAGGCACACCCGGTAGATCGCCGTGATCGGCGCAGCCTTGCTCGCGTAGAGGACCTCGAAGTCATCGGTGCGCGCCCGGAAGGCATCCAGGTAGGCCCGGGCGCGGTGCCTGATGTCGTCCTCGGCGTAGATGTAGGAAGGGGTGCCGAGCTCCGCAGCGATCTCGACCACGTCGCAGCCGCCGATCTCGAGGTGGCCGCGCTCGTTCACGCGGCTGCCCACCGGGTAGACCGGCGACGCCTCCACGGCCGTGCGTTCGCTCGTCGCGCTCATGGAACCGACCATTCTGACGTGGCGCGCGCGATCGCCGCAAACGACGGGTAGCTTGCAACGCCATGAGCAGAGGCGTTGCGAGGCCCACCGACATGGGCGTTCACGATGGACGCCCCTACATGCTCTGGCTCCCGGACTCCCCGGCACCATGGCGGGCGATGCTGATCCTCCACGGCGCAGGTTCGCGCAAGGAGAATCACGGCGACTTCGGCCGGGCCTGCGCCGCGAGCGGCTGGGCGGCGCTCGCCTACGACCAGCGGGGACACGGGGCCGCCGAGGACACGATGAGCCCGGAGGCGCTGTCCGACGTCAGCCGGATGGCCCGGTTCCTCGCCGGGATCGCCGGCGTCGACGGATCGCGGGTTTGCGTCCGCGGCTCGAGCATGGGCGGCTTCATGGCCATTCAGGCCGCCGCGACGTCCGCTGCGATCGCCGGCACGATCGCGATCTGCCCGGCCGGGGCGCAGCACCTGATGCGTGGGTTGGAGAGCGACGGGCTCGAGATGCGGATCGACCCCGGGGGCGAAAGCGCGCTCTCGGCATGGCTCGCCGAGCACGACCTGCGCCAGGCCGTGGAGCTGATGGGCACAAAGCCACTGCTGCTCATCCACGCGCGCGGCGACGATCAGATCCCCGCCGACTGGTCGGAGGAGCTCTACGCGCGGGCCGCCGAGCCACGCAAGCTCATCGTCCTGCCGGGCGGTCATCATCGCTCGGCTCAGCACGACGCCGAGCTACACGGGATCGCCCTGCGCTGGCTGGATCGGAGCCTGGCTTAGCGGCGGCGGCCTACTTGCCGCCGCCCAGAACCCCGCCGGCGTCGCCGACGGCGTTGTTCACCGTGTCGTTCACGGTGTTGTTGGCGGTGTCGCCGAGCCCGGGCTTGCCGACCTTGCCGCCGACGTGATTGACGGTGCCCGTGACGGTGTTGTCAACGGTCCCGGCGACCTGTCCGGTCGCGCCATCGGAAAGGTTCGTGCCGGCGGTGTTGTCCACCTGGTTCAGGGTGTTGGTCGCGATGCCGGTGGATGGAGAGGGCGAGGTACAGCCGCTCGTACATCCACCACCGCCGCCGCCGCCGCCGCCGCCACCGGGCGTAGCGCCGGGCGGTGTCGTGCCACCGCCGCCGGGGATGTTCCCGCCGCCGGCGGCGGCGAAGCCACCATTGCCACCGCCCGGGCCCGCCCCGCCGGCCGTGAACGCGCCCGCGGCGCCGGCTCCAATTCGAGCGCCGGGAACTGGCCGTGCGGCGACCGCACCGGGCGCCGCCCGAAGCTCGGCGGCGGTTGCGGAGGCGGGCGCGCCGGCCTCAACACCGACGAAGCTCGTGCCGGACCCGCCCCCGCTGCCGGCGAAGGGCATGCCGTTGACGGCCACGTACGCGGCAAGGGAGATGAAGACGATCACCGCTGCGGCGATCAACGCGCCTGTCGCGCCGGTACCCAGGAGGTAGGCGCGCGCGTGCGTCAGTCGCGGCGCTTGGGTCTCAGTCTCGGTGAGCGTCGTCATCGGTCCCGAAGGATGGCACGCCTCGCCCGACCTGTGGGCGGTTCACACATCGCATCGGCAGCTGGCCCGCAGAGCTTAAGGCAGGTACCCCATCGGGTCGACCGGATTTCCGTTGACGCGCACCTCGAAGTGGAGGTGAGGCCCGAAGCAGAGGCCGGTGCAGTCGCTGATCCCGATCACCTGTCCCTGGCTCACGTGCTGTCCGACGGAGACCGAGATCGACTCCTGGTGCGCGTAGCAAGTGGAGAGCCCGCCGCCGTGATCGAGGCACGTGTAGTTGCCGTAGCCGGACTCCGGCCCCGCGATCGAGACGGTCCCGGCGGCGGCCGCGTGGATGGGCGTGCCGCTTGGCACGCCGATGTCGATGCCGGGGTGGCAGCTCTCCCAGGCGCGCTGCTCGCAGAAGGGCGAGGTGATCGGGCCGTTGACCGGCCAGACCATCCCGGAGGAGCTCTCGCCCTGGACCGGCCCGCTCGGGGCGGTGGCGGTGCCCGTCGAAGAAGAAGAAGGAGGAGGAGGAGGAGGAGGAGGAGGCCTGCGCCGCAGCCTGGGCCGCCTGGGCCCGCTGCTGGGCCTGGAGCTGTGAGGCGATCTGCGAGGAGATGCCGCCGATGTCGCCCTCCAGCTGGTCCTTGGTCTGCTGGACCTGGCCCAGGACCTGCTGGTCCTTCTGGCGGGCGTCCGCCAGGTCACTCTGCTTCGACTCGAGCGCGGCCTGCGACTGCTCCAGCTGGGCCTTCTTGTCCGCGATCGCGTTGCGGGCTGCCCGCACCCGGTCGACCGTCTGCTTCTCCTGGTTTCGAAGGTCCTTGACCCGGACGGCGATCGACGTGTCCTGGGACTGGATCCGCTGGAGGTAGTCGTAGCGGGTGAGCATGTCCCGGAGGCCGTGTGAGTTGAGGATCACCGTCATCGCATCGGGGGTGCTCGACTCGTACATGTCGACGAGCCGGCCCCGCAGGATTCGCAGCGAGCGCTTGAGCTTGGCCCGCAGCTCGAGGAGCCGGGCCTTCGCCTGCTTGAGCTCGGCCTCCTTCTTGTTCAGCTGGGCCTGGACGATCGAGATCTGGTTGCGCAGCGAGGCGACCTGATTGCGCAGTTGGTCGAGCTGGTCCCCGTACTTCTGGATCGTCGTCGAGAGGACGCCGGCCCGGTCCTTCGCGTGCTGAAGCTGCGACTGCTTCTGGTCGAGCTGGGACCGCGAGTCGTTGAGCCTGTGCTGAATCTCCTGGAGGGACTGCGCGGGCGCGCCGCTGGCCACGGCCATCGCGGCGGCCACGATGAGCGCACCCGCGAGCGCGAGCGCGACGGATCGGCGTCTTGGTCCCGGTCGGTCTTTCGGCGTTCTCATGTCTCGCTCTGATGCCTACGGGGTTAGCTGACGGGCTAGCGCGGAGGAGACGCGCTTGGCCAGCGGAGCCCTCTCGGCTCTTCGACCATTCGCCCCAGGGATTGGTTCCCCCGTTCCACCCAGCGGCGCCGGATGGACTCGGCACAAATGTCGGCGGGACCCTAGCAGCCGCGGAATGGTTTGCAAGCAGTTCTTAACATCAATTATCCCTGCTGCAACGCATGTTTCAGGATGAGGAAGGAGCCCCGCCACCGGTCGCGAACCAAGTCCGGTTTCGAGGTGCGACCCGCGTAGACGGCCGCGGTCCGGGACAATCCCTGACTCGATGCCTTTCGATCCGCGATACCGACAGCGCCGCGCCCGGGCCCGCCGGTGTGGACCGGCGGTCGCGGTGCTCGCGTTGAGCGCGGCCGCCGTCTACGGCTGCGGCGAGACCTCGGCGACTCCGCAGGCGCAGAGGATCGTCATCAGGACGGGCGATCAGCGCCGCAAACCAGATCGTCGGTAGCCCCTACGTCTGGGGCGGCGGGCACTCCTCGTGGCGATCACGCGGCTATGACTGCTCCCTACCCCAAGGGCTTCACGGTCCGCCACCCGCCGGGCTTCTGAGCCTGAGCGCCGCTCAGGTCTCCACCTGGAGGATGGCGTCGTCGTCGCCGGGATCCTCCATCTGGAGGGTGGTGTGCGCGATCTCGTAGCGGTCGCGGAGCAGGAACTCGATCTCCCGCCGGACCCGATCGCGGTCGTTCCCTCGCTCCACGACCACGTGCGCGGCGAGCGCGTCGAACCCCGGCGTCACCGACCACACGTGGAGCTCGTGGACGCTGCCGACTCCCTCCACCATGCCGATCGCCTCGGCGACCGCGTCCGCATCCACGCCCTCGGGTGCCGCCTCCATCAGGACGTCGAACGGCTCGCGGAGCAGGCGGATTGAGGAGGCGAGGATGAGCAGCGCGATCAGGATCGCGATCAACGGATCGACCGGCTTCCAGTCCGTCGCCAGGATCACGACACCCGAGACGATCACCCCGAGGGAGCCAAGCGCGTCCGCGGCGGAGTGGCGCAGCACTGCCTCCAGGTTCAGGTCCTCGCGTTCACCCCGTGCGAGGACCCACGTCGCGCCGGCGTTGCCCGCGAGCGAGACGAAACCGAGGATCAGCACCCCTGCGCCCTTGATCCCGGGCGGGTCGCTCAGCCGGTCGATCGCGCCGACGATGATCACGATCGCGATGCCCACCAGCGTGAGGCCGTTGACGAGGGCGGCGATCACCTCACTGCGCTGGTAGCCGAACGTGCGGCGCGCGCTGGCCGATCGGGTCGCAATCCGCGCCGCGAACAGGGCGAGCGCGATCGCCGCGAGATCGGAGAGGACATGCCCGGCGTCCGCCAGCAGGGCCAGGGAGCCCGTGATGATGCCTCCCGCGACCCCGACGGCGAACATCCCGCCGTTGATCGCAGCCGCAAGCAGCATTCGGCGGCGGTTCGCGGCGCGGCGCGCTGCGAGCGCCTCCGGCGCTCCGCGAGTCGGCTCCCGTCGCCCTACGCCCCGACCGTGGGCATGTGCGTGTGCCATCGCGCCGAGCTTAGGGCCTGCCCTCTGCATCGGGCGAAGCGCGCTTGGGCTTAACCGGGCTCAGGAAACGGTGGCGGTGCGATCGTCCGCCGGCATGCCCGCGCCGTTCGGCGAGGACGCCGGCTCGCTGCCGTTCGCGCCCACCCCGCCCGCGATCGCCTCGGCGGCGATGTCGGCGCCGTCCTTGAGGCGTTCGCGGTACTCGGCCGCCTGCATCCTCGAGATGACCAGGCGCTGGATCTCGGCCGTTCCCTCGAACAGCTGGTAGATCTTCGCGTCCCGGAACCACTTCTCGAGCGGCGAACCGGTCGTCTGCGCGACCGGTCCGACCAGGTCCATGCACGTCCTCGTCGCCCACATCGCCACGTCGCCGCCCTTGAGCTTGGACATCGAGCCCTGGCCGCCCGTCATCGGGATGCCGTTGCGGCCCATCCACGACGCGCGCTGGATCAGCAGGCGCGCCGCCTCGATCTCGGTCGCGACGTCGGCGATCCGCTGCTGGGTCCCCTGCCGCTGGAGCGGCGGCCTTGCCGGCGGTCGAGCTCTGGTCCAGCCATTCGGCGATGAAATCCACGGACGGTCCGTTGTCGAGGTAGGCGAGCGTCCACTCGTACGCGGCCTGCGCGATGCCGATCGCGGAGGCTCCGACTACGGGGCGCGTCAGCTCGAAGGTGGCGAGGGCGTTCGAGGCCCGGCCGCTGGACTCCCCGGACCGGGCGCGCTCCAGCTTGCGCTCGAGCTTCTCCATCCCGCCGAGGAGGTTGTCCAGCGGGATGCGGCAGTCCTCGAGGATCACCTCGGCGGTGTGCGAGGCGCGGATCCCCAGCTTCGACTCCTTCTTGCCCTGCTTCAGGCCGGGGGTGCCCTTGGGGATCACGAACGAGGCCTGGCCGCGATGGGCGAGGGCCGGGTCCACGGTGGCGACGACCACGTGGACGTCGGCGATCCCGCCGTTCGTGATGAAGACCTTGGTGCCGTTCAGGACCCACTCGTCTCCGTCCCGCTTCGCCGTGGTTCGCAGGCTCTTGACGTCGGAACCGGCCTGCGGCTCGGTCACCGCGTAGGCGCCGAGCTTGATCTCGTCGCCGGTGCCGAAGCACTCGGGGACCCAACGGGCGATCTGCTCCGGGGTCCCGGAGGAAGCCAACCCGGCCGCTGCGAGCATGGAGCCCGAGATGGAGAGGGCGATGCCGGCACAGCCCCAGTGGAGCTCCTCCGCGTAGATGACGTTGAACTGACCGTCGGGATCGCCGGCGAGCCGCTGAAGATGTTCGATCCCGTTGAGGCCCCACTCGCCGGCGGCCTTGATGACCTCCCACGGCGTCGACTCCTCGGCGTCGTGCTTGGCGGCGACGGGCCGGATCACCTCGGTCGCGAACCTGCGGCAGAGGGCCTGGAACTCCCGTTGCTCGTCGGTCAGTCCGAAATCCATCTAAACCTCCGTTGCTCGGGCCCGGCCTTGTCCCCGGCCTGGACCACGCGGAACCTGATGTCCCGATTGACTGGTCAGTCAACCAGTATCCAGTCTACCGCTCGCGCATTCGCGAACCGCCCGTGGGGCACCGCCCGGTGGATTACCGTTCCCGGACCGTGTGGATGATCTGGAAGCGCCGGTTGGCGATCGGTGGGGCGGCGCTCGTGGCGCTCTGCGCGATCGGCGTGGGGATCTACTTCCTCGTCAACGCGCTGAACAAGAAGTCGGAGCAGGCCACGCCACCGCCCGCCCCGAAGATCGTCGTGCACACGAAGAAGGCGCAGCCCGAAGGCGGCTCAGCAGCTGGGGTTCCCGGAGTTCGCGACGAAGAACACGACCCGCGTCGCAGGCGCCGATCCGGTGGCGAACGCCGCGGGGGTCGCGCTGGCCGCGTTTCCATCGACCGGTGGGGTCCCAGGCCCCGATGCGGTCTCGCTCGTCGACTCGAATGACTGGCAGTCGGGGATCGCGGCCGCGAGCCTCACCGCGCAGCCGGTCAGCTCGCCGATCCTTCTGTCCACCGGCAACAGCATCCCGACCCTCACCCAGGACGCGATCACCGCCCTCGGCCCCGCGGGCTCGGCCGCGACGCAGGGCGCGCAGGTCTTCCGCATCGGCGATGCCGCCTCGCCGACTGGGGTCGACGTCCAGCACGTGACCGGCAAGGACCCGGCCGCGGTCGCGGCCGGGGTCGATGCCCTGCGCCAGAAGCTCACCGGCACCAAGCCGGAGAACGTCCTGCTCGTCAGCTCCTCCGAGCCCCAGTACGCGATGCCCGCCGCCTCGTGGGCCGCCAGGTCCGGCGATCCGGTGCTCTTCGTCAACAAGGACTCGGTTCCGAAGCCCACGATCGACGCCCTCCAGCGGGACAGGGGCGCGAACGTCTACGCCCTCGGCCCGCCCTCCGCGATCTCCGACAAGGCGCTGACGAACGCCGGCAGCGCCACGTCCAAGGTGGTGCGGATCGGCGATCCGGACCCGGTTGCGAACGCGATCGACTTCGCCCGCTACTCCAACGGCAGCTTCGGCTGGAACATCACCGACCCGGGGCACGGCCTCGTCATCGCCTCCGACAAGGACCCGATGGACGCCGCCGCGGCGGCCTCGCTCTCGGCAAGCGGCACCTGGGGCCCGCTCCTCGTCACCGACGATGCGGCGCAGGTCCCCGAGTCGCTTCGCGGGTTCCTCCTCGACATCAAGCCCGGCTACGTCAGCGACCCGACCCGGGCCGTCTACAACCACGTCTGGATCATCGGGGACCAGACGACGATCTCGGTCGCCTTCCAGGCGCAGGTCGACGATCTCGCGGAGGTCGCGCCGGTAAGGTCCGGCACTGGAGCCGGCGTGAAGCCGCCGCCCCAGCAGCCAAGTCAGCCGAAGAACGGGAAGTCGAGCCGATGAGAGCGCCGAGCCGATGAGCGAGGCCGAGCGACCCGATCGCCTCGCCGAGGGGCACCGCGTCACCATCGACGACATTCGCGCGCTGGCCGGGCCGTCGACTCCTCACTTCGCGCTTCAGATCCGCAACCGCATCCGCCGCCTGATCGAGGGGCTGCCCGAGGACGACCCGGTCCGCGCCGAGGGCGAGCGGCACATCGCGCGCCTCGAGGAGCTCGCCAAGCACTCGGGGGACCCGCGAGGCGTCGGCCCGGGAGCCCCGGCCGCCCACTGATGGCCGCGGTCGAGGCTCCGGAGCAGTCTGGGGCTCCGGAGGGCACGGGAGCTGCTCACCCCGGAGGCCGCCACCGCCGCCGAGCGGCCCGGCTCGAGCGGGCGCGGCTACCTGGACCTGCTTCCGGAGGACCTCGAGTCGACCGGCGCGACGCAGGACCTGATGACGACGAGCTTCGTCCCGGCGATCTACGAGCGGTACTGGCGCCCCGCCCTGGCACGCGTCGCGAAGGGCCTCACCGGCCCCGGCATGACGGAGGAGGTGCGGATCGCGCGACTCCTGCTGGGCCTCGGTCCGGGCGACGTGGTCCTCGACGTCGCGTGCGGTCCCGGCAACTTCTCGCGCGAGTTCGCGAAGGCCGTCGGCGACGACGGCCTCGTGGTCGGGATCGATGCCTCGCGGACGATGCTCACCCGAGGGGTCGCCGATCTGCGCTCGTCGGGCCTCGCCAATCTTGCGCTGGTGCGGGGCGACGCCACCCGGCTGCCGTTTCGCGACTCGAGCTTCGACGGCGTCTGCTGCTTCGCCGCGCTGCACCTCTTCGCCGACCCGTTCGGCGGGCTCGACGAGATGCGGCGGGTGCTGCGCCCGGGCGGCCGCATCGCCCTCATGACCTCGGTGCGCCGCAAGGTGACGCTGCCGCCGCTCAAGCCGGTGATGGAGCGGGCCAGCGGCATGCGGATGTTCGAGTCGGACGAGATCGTCCGCGCGCTCGCCGACCGCGGCTTCATTAATGTCCGCCAGCGGCTCGCCGGGATGGTGCAGTTCGTCGGCGGGCGGCTAGCCGGCCTGAGGGAGCGAAGCCACTCGACGATCCGCTGCTGGTAGGCCGCCAGCTCCTCGGGCGGGATGAAGTAGCTCGGCGGCGTCAGGAACACGCCGTCCCCGCGCTCGGCGACCTCCTCGACGCGAGCTCGCACCTTGTCCGACCGGCCCGGCCGCGCAATATGCGTCGACCATCTCGTCGGGAACGTGGGCCGGCATCCCGGCGAGGTCCCCGGAGCGGAACGCGTCCCCGACCTGGGCCGCAGCGTCGCCGAAGCCGTGCATCTCCCAGAGCGGCGCGTAGGTGCGGACGGTCGCGTAGAAGCAGATCGTGCGCCGGCAGGCCTCATACGCCGCCTCCTCGTCGTCGGAGATCGCGCAGCAGACGGTGGGGATGAAGTCGAAGTCCGAGCGCGAGCGGCCTGAGCGCTGCAGGCCGGTCTCGAAATTCGCAACCAGGACCTCGTCGAGCCAGCGGAGCGAGCACATGGGATGGCCGATCAGCCCGTCGGCCACGTCGCCGGCCATCCGCGCCATCCCCTCCCGAACGGCCGCCGTGTATATCGGCACCGACTCGCGAACCGGCGCGTGCGGGCGCGACCCAGCCCTTGATGTCGATGTCGTGATAGTCGCCCTCGTACCGGATCGGCTCGCCGGTCGGCGCCTTCTCCATGATCAGCCGCACCGCCTCCACCGTCTCGCGGAGGTGCGGGGCCGGCCGGCCGTAGTCGACGCCGTGCCAGGTCTCGTTCAGCCGCTTGACCCCCGCGCCCAGCCCCAGCCGGAAGCGCCCGCCCGACATCTCGTCGACGTCGAGCGCGGTGACGGCGAGGATGAACGGGCTGCGCGTGAACGCCCACGTGATCCCGGTGCCCACGCCGATCCGCTCCGTCGCCGCGGCGATCCACGTGGCCTGGGTCACCGAGCTGCGAAAGAGCTCCGGCGTCCACACGCAGTCGATGCCGGCGGCCTCCGCCTCGCGGGCCTGTGCCGCGAGATCATCGGCGGTGTCGGCGATCGCCGCGATCGAGATCCGGTCGAGGGCGTCATCCGACTCGATTGGCCATCGCCGGCGTATGCCTATTCGAGCGCCGTTCACCTACGCCGGCGCGTTATCGAGCGAGCGCCACAGATAGAGGCAACCGAGCGTGCGATGCGGGCGCCACGGCTCGGCGATCCGCTCGAGGTCGTGGGGCCCGGGCAGCTCGTCGAGGCCGTAGGCGATCTGGGCGGCGCGGCGGATCCCGAGGTCCCCGGTGGACAGAACATCCGGGCGCCCCAGATGGAAGATCAGGAACATCTCGGCCGTCCACGGCCCGACGCCCTTGACCTCGGTGAGCGCGGCGATCACGTCCTCGTCGATGAGCTCCCCCAGGGCGTCGATGTCGAGCCGTCCGTCGTCGATGCGCTCGGCGAGATCCCTCAGAAACGAGACCTTGGCGCGCGACAGCCCCGCGCTTCGCAGCGTCTCCGGGTCGACCGCGAGCAGCTCGGACGGCGGCCCCAGGCTCCCGCCGAGGATGTCGACGACCCGCTCCCAGATCGAGCGCGCCGCCTTGGTGGAGAGCTGCTGGCCGACGATCGCGCGGGCGACCGCCTCGTAGGGGTCGGGCCGGCTGCCCCTGCGATCGCGCTCGGGGTGGATCGGCCCGCCCTCGTCGATCAGCCGACGCATGACGTGGTCGACACGGCGCAGGTGCTCGTCGGCCTTGGTCACGCGCGGACTCATCCTCCGAACCTAACGTCGCGGGATGGGCGTTTCGTGATGTCCGCTGCGTTAGACCCTCTGGATCAGCGTGCCCGTGCCGAGGCCGCCGCCGCAGCACATCGTCACCAGGCCCGTCTCCTTGTCGGAGCGCTCCATCTCGTGGAGGAGGGTGGTTATGAGCCGCGCGCCCGTGGAGCCCGAGCGGGTGCCCGAGGGCGATCGCGCCGCCGTTCACGTTGACCCGGTCCATGTCGGGCTCGAGCTCGCGACGCCAGGCCGCGACGACCGAGGCGAACGCCTCGTTGATCTCGATCAGGTCGATGTCGTCGATCTTCATCCCGTTGCGCTCCAGGAGCTTCTGGGTCGCCGGGATGGGGCCGGTGAGCATGATCACCGGGTCGACGCCGACGGTCGTCTGGTCGACGATCCTCGCGCGCGGCGTAAGGCCGAGCTCGTCGGCCTTCTCGCGCGTCATCACCAGGACGGCCGCCGCTCCGTCGGAGATCTGCGAGGAGTTGCCGGCGGTGACCTTGCCGTCCTCCTTGAAGGCCGGCTTCAGCTGGGAGAGCTTCTCGAGCGAGGTGTCGGGACGGATCCCCTGGTCGGTCACGTAGGTGTCGCCGTTGACCGAGAACGGGATCGTCTCGCGCTCGAAGCGGCCCTCCTCCGTCGCCTTGGCGGCGAGCTGGTGGGAGCGCAGCCCGATCTCGTCGAGCTCGGAGCGGGGGATCTCCCACTGGTCGGCGATCATCTCGGCCGAGATCCCCTGGGGGACGAGCTGGTACTGCTCCATCAGCTTGGGGGAGAACGCGAAGCCGTGCTCCTTCTGGACTTCCATGCTGTCCGCGAAGGAGATGTGGCCCATGTGCTCGACGCCGCCGCCGATGGCCGCATCGTGAACGCCGGAGGCGACCAGCGCGGCGGCGAAGTTGACGGCCTGCTGCGCGGAGCCGCACTGGCGGTCGATCGTCGTTGCCGGGGTCTCGATCGGCAGCCCGGCCTCGAGCCAGGCGTTGCGCCCGATGTTGAGCCCCTGCTCGCCGAACTGCTGGACGCAGCCGGTGACGACATCCTCGACCACGGCGGGCTCGATGCCCGCGCGATCGATGACCTCCTTGAAGGTCTTCGCCAGGAGGGTCGAGGGATGGACGTCCTTGTAGTAGCCCTTCTCCTCGTGACCGCGGCCGATCGGGGTGCGGGCCGCCTCGACGATCACTACCTCGCGCCCCTGGAAGTTGCCGTTGCTCGCCATCTGCGAATCAGCCTCCGTTCAACGTCTTCGACACCGGATCACCCACGATGGGCGCCAGAAAGGTACGGAAATGACGATACCCGATCGATTGACTGGCGAGTCAACCAGTCTGATTCACACCTTCGAACAGCGCGCCGGTCAGATTCCCGCGTCGAACCGGCTCGCGGGAGGGAGGATGAGCGTAGTCTGGCTGGAAGACCGACCGCGACGCGCGGCGCTGCGCGAACGAAACGAGCCCGTTCGAGGGGCCGGCCTGAACTTCGATGTGGACCGGACCGTCCCCGCCGGGCACGAGACGGGACACACAGGAGGCCAAAAGCTATGTCGGGCAGCACTCCGTCGATGGGGGCTCTGGTGGTAACTCACCATGTTCGTGTGGATCCTTCTCGCAGCATGAAGTCGGTCACCGGGGACGTCCAGTCACTGCTGGGCGAGTACGGGGAGGGCTCGCGTCGCAGCTGTGCGCTGCTGGCGAGTGAGCTGATCGCACAGATCGTCGGCAGGGAGCCGCGTTGGGCGGGCGGGCCGGTCGACCTCACCATTCAGCTGCGGGAGGACGCCATTCGCATGGAGGCGACGGCACCCACCCAGGCGTCGAGCGATCGAAACGGGGTTGCCCCCGAAGCCCTCGCCGAGTGGGGCCAGTTCCTGCTCGACAAGCTCGCCGATCGCTGGGGCATCCGGGAGGCCCCGCGTCGGGACATCTGGGCGGAGGTCTACGTCTGAGCTGCTACTGCGAGGGGAGCGGGGAGCCGGCGGCGATGAAGAACCAAATCGCCATCGCCACGCCCGCCAGCAGCACCGAGGCCAGGATCACGGCCTCGAGCACCGACGGCCCGTAGGAGCTCCCCCGCTCGTCGCTCAGGCTTTTCCTCCACGCCGGCAGGTAGCGCGGCGGCGAGATTGCTGCTGCCGGTGAGGCGCACGTAGACGCGGTTCAGGCGCGAGAGGATCCAGGCCATCGTGCAGATCGAGATCACGATGCCGAAGAACACGACCATGTAGGGGCCGCCCGAGGGCTGCTGGGTATGGGAGACCTTGGATCCGATCCAGATCCAGCCGAACGGGATCACGGTCCACATCGAGAACGCCCCCACCACCATCATCGCCACCACGAGCGCGGCGGCCGCACCGAAGACGGGCCTCATTCTGTGCGCACGCTCTTCCACTCCACCTTCAGGGTACGGCGCTCGGGACGCCGACTGGAAGGTCCGCTGCGACGGTCGGGGGCTCTCGGGCCACCCGCGCGTGATAGTAACCGGCCGGGGTGAGCGGCTCCGAGGGATACGAGCGGCCAGGGATCGCCGGAAGCGGGGCGATCGCGTGCGGCATCGCGGCGTGCGCGAGCGCGCTCGGCGAGGTGCGCCTATGGGCTCGCAGCGACGTGTCCGCCTGGCGGGCGGAGGAGCGCGCCGAGGCCGAGTGCGCCAAGGTCGACGGCGCCTCCCCGCGCATGATCCGGGTCACGACGAGGATCGAGGACCTCTCCGGCTGCGACCTGATCGTGGAGTCCGTGAAGGAGGACCTGGAGGTGAAGACGGAATTGCTGCGCACGCTCGGCGAGACGGGCGAGGCGGATCTCGCCAGCACCACCTCCTCCCTCCCGGTACGCGACCTCGGCGAGCGCAGCGGCCGCGCGGACCGGATCTTCGGCCTGCACGTCTTCAACCCCGTCCCGCGGATGGAGCTGATCGAGCTCTGTCTCCCGGACGCCCTACGCGAGGGGACCGCGGACCGAGCGCGCGCCTGGTGCACAGCCCTGGCCAAGACGCCGGTGGAGGTCCCCGATCAACCCGGCTTCGTGGTCAACCGCCTGCTCTTCCCGTACCTGTTCGACGCCGTACGGGTTGCCGAGCGGACGGGCATGCCGGCAGCCGACGTCGACGCGTGCATGCAGCTCGGCGCGGGACACCCCATGGGCCCGCTTCAACTGCTCGACTTCATCGGACTCGACGTGGCGGCCGCGATCGGCCAGAGCCTTTACGACGACACCGGTGAGGACCGCTACCGGGCGCCGGGACTGATCGAGGAGCTGATCGGCGAGGGCAAGCTGGGCCGGAAGACCGGCGCGGGATTTTACGACTACTAGGCGGCGGTGCGCTTGCGCTTCTTGCCGGCGAGATCCCAGATCACGTCGGCCTCGGAGATCCCCTGACGGCGAGCGGACTCGGCCACGTCGTCCCAGGGAAGATGAGCTTCCGGGAGCTCGTCCCATCGGGCGAGATCGAGCGCCTCGAGCGCTCCGCGGAGGGCCGGCCCCAGATGCTCTTCGGCTCGCAGCACAGCTCGAAGAACCTCGAGTTGCTTATCCGTCAGCTTTACGACCCACATGGCTGCCCCTTCATTAGGTGAGCCGGACGATCGCAAGCTAGAGCCGCTCGCGGACGGAAATGCGACCCTGGATTTCCGCTAATAGCGGCCCTATGCGGGTGCTGGGGTTTCGCCTGCGGGAGCGGAATCCGGCGGCGAGGCGCTGTTGTGGATCCGCACGGCGACGATCCGGTTCTCGCGCACCGACTCCACCCGGATCTGGTATCCGTCGGCCAAGATCCGGTCGCCGCGCTTGGGGAGGCGCCCGAGCTCCGAGAACACGTAGCCGCCGATCGAGTTGAAGGCGTCAGAGGAGACCGGCAGCCGGATGCCGACGTCCTCGAGGTCACCCAGCGACACGTGGCCGCGCACGTACCAGTCGCCGTCGGTGAGCTTGCGGACCGACGCGGCACGGGGATCGGTCTCGTCCTCGATCTCGCCGACCACCTCCTCCAGGATGTCCTCGACTGTGACGATCCCGACGGTGCGACCGTACTCGTCGGAGACCACGGCGATCGAGCTGCGCTGCCGCTGCAACTCGGCGAGCAGGTCGTCGAGCGGCTTCGTCTCGGGGAAGATCGGCACCTCGCGGATCGCCGGCTCGATCGATGTGTCCGACCCGGCGTTCATGTAGAGGCGGACCAGGCTGTTGTTGTGGACGACGCCACGGACCCGGTCGGGGTTGTCGTCCTCGATCACGATCAGCCGCGTATGGCCGGACGAGACGCAGCGTTGCAGGGCGTCCTCGACCGACTCGTCGGCGTTCACCGTCACCACTGCGGGAATCGGCGTCATCACCTCCCGGGACTGCTGCTCGTGGAGGTGGAAGACGCCGGCCAGGTGACCGGCCTCTTCGGGATCGATGCTGCCGCCAGTCGCCGACTGGCGGATGATCGCCTTCACGTCTTCCTCCGTGTGCTGCTCCTCGAGCCGCTCGGGGCTGACGCCGAACAGGCGCACGATGGCGTTCGAGAGCTTGGTCAGGGCGACGACGAAGGGGCCGCTGACCGCCCTGAAGATCGCCAGCGGTCGCGCCAGCGCGTTGAGCGTGCGCTCGGCGCGGGTGATCGCGAGCATCTTCGGCACCTGCTCTCCGATCGAGATGTGGATCGAGGTCACCAGCACGTACGCGATGACGATCGAGATCGCCACGGCGACGCCATGGGAGAGGCCGCCGAAGATCGGCTCCAGCAGGTGCGCCATCGAGGGTTCGCCGAGGAAGCCGATGCCGATCGAGGCCATGGTGATCCCCACCTGGCAGGCGGACAGGTACTCGTCCAGCTGCGCCAGCTCGGAGAGCGCGGCGTCGGCGCCCCCTACCCCGTCCTTGACCATCGTCTCGATCCGGGAGCGCCGCGCGCGCACGAGCGCGAACTCAGCCGCCACGAAGAGACCGTTGAGCAGAACGAGGAGGAGAAGGACGGCGAGGAGGAGAGCGCTCATCGCCCGGCCGGGCGCCACACGGCGCAGCGGTCTGCCCTATGCGGCCGCGTACTCGGAGGTTGGTCGTCGTCGCTCATCAAGCCCGGCGGAGCCTAGGCTAGCAAGGGGTTTCCCGGCGAGAAACCGGGGGCGTCACCCGCGAGTCGCGCTCCAGGTGAGCTTGCCCGCGGAAGGTTGAGCACTAGTCCGGGAGGTTGAGCACTAGTCCGGGAGGTTGAGCACTAGTGTCTTGTGGCATGTCCGGCGAGACGCTCGAATCGGCCAAGGGGACCCAGCGCGAGGTCGAGATGGACCAGCGGGAGGCGCCGTACCTGGCGGCGATCGTCGCCTATGCCGAGCGCGATCCCGGTCGGTTCCACGTCCCCGGCCACAAGGGCGGCGAGGGAGCGGATCCCGAGCTCGTCGCCGCATTCAGCCAGGCGGCCTTCGTGCACGACATCCCGGCCGGGATCGAGGGCGTCGACATCGGAGCGGACTCGCCCTTCCAGCGCGCCCAGCGCCTCGCAGCGGAGGCCTGGGGAGCGAAGCGCAGCTGGTTCCTGATCAGCGGCGCGTCGCAGGGAAACCACGCCGCCTGCCTCGCGCTTCGGCATGCGGGGCGCAGCGTCGTGGCACAGCGAAACGTTCATTCGAGCACCGTCGACGGGATCGTCCTGGCCGGACTCGAGCCCGCCTTCGTAGCGCCGGAGCTCGATGCGGAGCTCGGCATCGCCCACTGCCTGACGCCAGAGTCGCTCGCTGAGGCGCTGGACCGGACGCCGGACGTCGTCGCCGCGCTCACCGTGTCCCCGACGTACTTCGGCGCCGTAGCCGACGTCCGCGCGCTGGCGGAGATCGCTCACGCCAACGGCATCCCGCTGGTGGTCGACGAGGCGTGGGGAGCGCATCTTCGCTTCTCGCCCGAGCTCCCGGAGAGCGCGCTGGAGTGCGGCGCGGACCTGGTGCTCTCGTCGGTGCACAAGCTGTTCGGCAGCCTCACCCAGTCAGCGATCCTGCACCTGGGCCACGACGAGTTCATCGACCCCGACGTGATCGACCGCTGCATCACGCTGACCGAGTCCACGAGCCCGAGCGCACTGCTCACCGCGTCCCTCGACGCAGCCCGTCGCCAGGCCGCCGTCCGCGGGGCCTCGCTCCTCACCGAGACGATCGCCGGAGTCGAGCACGCCCGCGAGGCGATCCGCGAGATCCCCGGGCTCGACGTCCTCGACGAGCGGCTCATCGGGCGTCCCGGCGTTCACGACTGGGATCCGCTCCGGCTGGCGGTCGACGTGCGCGGCACCGGAAGCACCGGATCGCGGATCGGCACCCTGATGCGGGAGCTGGACGACGTGATCCTGGAGCTGGAGTCGGAGAACGTCATCGTCGCCGTGTTCGGAGCCGGCGAGGACGTGGCCGCGAGCGCGCAGCGCCTGGTCGACGGGCTCCGTCACGCGGTCGAGATGCTCGGCGCCGAGCAGGAGCCGCCCTCGGAGCCCCTTACGCCCCCGCCTCCGTGGGGCGCACTGGAGATGCCGCCGCGCGACCGCGTTCTTCGGGCCGCAGGAGGCGATCCCGTTCGCGGAGGCCGTGGGGCGGATCGCCGCCGAGTCGCTCGCCGCGTATCCGCCCGGGATCCCGAACGTCCTGCCGGGGGAGCGGCTGACGCAGGAGACCATCGACTACATCAACGAGGTCGTGGAGGGCGGGGGATGGGTTCGCGGCGCGGTCGACCGCTCGCTGAAGACGATACGAGTGGTGATTCAGTGAGCTCGCGCTGGGGCGTCGACTCGGAGTACGGGCGCCTCACAGACGTCCTCGTCTGCCCTCCCGAGAACTACCGCTGGCACGCCACAAGCGTGATCTCGAGGGGGACGCTCGACCGGGGCCACCGGTTTGACCCCGAGGCGGCTCGCGCACAGCACACCGAGCTCGTCTCCGCGTACGAGCAGGCCGGCGTTAGCGCACACCTGCTGGAGCCCGATCCGGCGCTCCCGTACCAGGTGTTCGCCCGCGACTCGAGCGTCATGACCCCGTGGGGGGCCTACGTCACCCAGCTCAAGCAATGGTGGCGGCGGGGGGAGTACGCGCCGGTGATCCGCTTCTATGAGGGCCACGACATCCCGATCTGGCGCATGGCAACGGCCGGCGCGATCGAGGGCGGCGACGTGATGATCGTCGAGCCCGGCAGCGTCGTCATCGGCAACGGCGAGGAGCGCACCGAGCACGCGGCGGCCCACCAGCTCGCCGAGTGGTTCCGGGCCGAGGGCTGGGAGGCGCGCGTGGAGCCCATCCCGGGCGTCTTCGTTCACATCGACGTACTGATGGCCGTGCTGGCGCCCAAGCTCGTGGCCGTCTGCGTCGAGCTCGTCTCGACCGGCCTGGTCGCGTGGCTGCGGGACAAGGGGTTTGAGATCCTCGAGGTGCCGGGCGACGAGGCTTTCAAGCTGGGCGTCAACGCGATCTCGCTCGGCGACGACCGCGTGCTCACCGGTGCTGGCGCACGCTCGCTGAACGACCAGATGAAGGCCCACGGGCTCGAGCTGTTCGCCCCCGATCTCGAGATGTTCACCCTGGGAGGGGGCGGCGCCCACTGCCTCGGCCAGGCCCTCCGGCGAGAGCTGATTCGGGCGTGAGCTACGGGCCGGCCATCGACGCCGGCCGCGTGGTCGCGGATCTGCGCGAGCTCCACGCGCTCACCGGAACCGACGCGGGCGCCCAGCGCGTGTGCTGGACCGAGACCTGGCGCGAGGCGCGATCGTGGCTCGCGGAGCGCCTCGGCGAGCTGGGCCTCGAGCCCGAGCGCGACGCGGCCGGCAACGTGTGGGCCTATCTGGAGGGCGATGCCGAGCCCGCGCTCGCGGTCGGCTCCCACGTGGACTCGGTCCCGGACGGCGGGTGGCTCGACGGAGCGCTCGGCGTGATGGCCGCGCTCGGCGTCGTGCGAGCCTGGGTGGAGGGCGGAGACCGGCCGCCGCGCACGCTGGCCCTCGTCGACTGGGCCGACGAGGAGGGCGCGCGCTTCGGTCGCAGCCTATTCGGAAGCTCGGCGTTCTCGGGGACGATGGTGCCGGACGGGGCGCGCGAGCTTCGCGACTCCGAGGGAGTCTCGATCGTCGACGCCCTCGCGGAGAACGACGTCGATCTCGACCGCGCGCTCGAAGCAGGCTCGCGCCGGAGCCGGCTCGGCGCCTACCTCGAGCTCCACATCGAGCAGGGCCCGGTGCTCGATGCCGAGGGTCTGAGGTCAGCCGCGGTGAACGGCTGCGTCGGGATCGAGCGGCACCGCTTCATCTTTCGCGGCCAGGCATCGCACGCCGGGACGACTCCCATGGATCGCCGGCGCGACGCCGGGCTCGCCGCCGCGGACGGCGCGCTGCGAATCGAGCGGGTCGGGCGCGGCCGCGGAGGCATGGCGACCACCGGCGCCCTCGCGCTTCGCCCGGGGATCGCAACCGCGGTCGCCGGCGAGGCGGAGCTGCTGGTGGACCTGCGGCATCCGGACGCCGGGGAGTTGGCGGCGATGCTGGAGGAGGCGTGGGGCGCGGGGCAGGAGGCGGCCGCCGACCGCGATTGCGAGTTCTCCTCCGAGCACGTTTGGTCGATCGAGCCGATCCCGTTCGACCCGGACCTCGTCGAGCAGGCCCGCGCGGCGAGCCGCGAGGCCACCGGCTCCGACCTCGTGCTGACGAGCGGCGCGCTTCACGACGCCGCCGAGGCCGCCCGCGTCGTTCCCACGGCGATGATGTTCTGCCCCTCGATCGAGGGCATCAGCCACGCCAAGGAGGAGGACACGGACGAGGCCGACCTGATCGCGGCGATCGAGGCCTTCGGCCTGCTGGCGAACCGCGTGCTCGCACTGGACCTCGCCTAGCCGCGCGCGAACTGCCCGTGGAACCCGAACGGGATGTGGTGCGGCACCTCCGTCCGCGCCACCTCGTCGAGCGATGCCGCGTCCAGCACCAGCAGGAACGAGTTGCCCTTCCGGCCGTCGAAGACGACCGACAGTAGAACGCCCGCGTCCTCGTCCTGAGCGCCGGGCTCCGCGACGAACACCGGCTCGCCCGGGTAGCAGCCGTCCTCGTGCCAGACGGATCCGCGACGCTCGGCGACATCGGCCTTCACGATCCGGTCGAGCCAGCTTCGGCTCGCGCTGCCCACGCCCCACGCGTAACGGTAGGGCCGCTCGTTGCATCGTCCGTAGTTGATCCGCGGGAGCTCCATCTGGTCGGTGATCAGGCGCTCCGTCCGCATGGTGCCGTCTCCAGTCGAGATCGTGAACCGCTCGAGATGGGGCTCAGCAAGGGGCTTGCCCTCGCGCAGCCGCTCGAGATAGAGGTCCTCGACGATCTCGGCGTCGGCGAACGTGCAGATGTCGACCACGACGTCGTCGCCGTCCTCGTAGGCGTTCACGTGGTGAAAAGCCGAAGCGCGCATCGGTCTCGAACGGTCCGGTGCTCTCGCCGGTGGCGCGGTCGAAGAGATGAAACCGCGTGCCGAGCTCCGGCTTCCAGCGGTAGTTCTCGATGTATGGGCGGCCGCTGAAGGCGAGCGCCGGCGGGTTGACGACGTACGGAAACTCCGCGAGCACGAGCCAGCGCTCGGTGAGGCCGAACGAGTGCATGTAGGCCGGCCGTGAGACGGGCCTGGTGGCAATGACCTTGGGCTTCGCCGCGTCCGGAGGAAGCAGGAAGAAGCGGTAGCTGGACCGCGGCCCGAGCTTCGCGGCGTAGTTCAGCATCCCCCTGGTCGCCCGGTCCAGGTGGGGGTGCGCGGTCGTCAGATGACCCGGCACGTCGTAGGCGACGCCCGCCGCGCCGAGCGTGTCGGCGTCGAACTGCACCGGGATCGGCGTCTCGGTCATCGCGATGAAGCGCTCTCCGAGCTTCACGAGGTTGACGTTGGCGTTGTCGGTCAGCTTCGGCGAGAACATCGCCGTGACCCGCTGGTACAGGGAGCGGCACGGATCGGTCGCGAACTCCGAATAGGTGATGCGGCCCGTCTCCTTCGCGGCCCGATACGCCTTCGTCTCGAGGAACCGGTTCGCGTACGAGACCCGCCCGTCAGCGAACGAGAAGCGGTGGAGCATCGCCAGGCCGTCGAACCAGTGCTCCATCGTGCGGTCGCCGACCTCCCACTTCGCCGGGCCGGTCCGGATCAGCGATCCGTGGAGCCACGATGGCATGGCGCCGGTCACCGGCAGGCCCCCGATGTGCGTCTCGTCTTCGAGCGAGTCGAAGCCGTGGCGCGGGCTGACGCGGGTGGGGCTCTCGGCAACGGTCGTCATAATGCCTCCTGAATCGTTCGGATCGAACCGTTCGATGTGCACTGTATCATGCTGCGGGTGGCCGCGCCACGTCTCACCGACACCTCCTACGCCGTGCTCGGACTGATCGATCAGTGCGGACCGGCGACGCCGTACCGGCTCAAGCAGGCCGCGCAGGTGAGCATCTTCCACTTCTGGGCCATCCCCCACACCCAGATCTACACGGAGTGCTCACGGCTCGCCGAGGCGGGACTGCTCGACGAGCGCCGAGAGGAGTCCGGACGCCGGCGCCGGATCTACAGGCTCACAGCGCCGGGGCGCAAGGCGCTCGAGGAGTGGAAGGCCGACCCGGACGCGGATCTGTACGAGGTCCGCGACCCTGGTCTGCTGAAGCTCTTCTGCGGCGCCGATCCCGAGGAGCTCGCACGGCGGCAGCTCGAGCACCACGAGCGCCGGCTCGCGACCTACGAGGAGATGCTCGCGCAGGACGGGATCCAGGAGGGAGCACGCCTGGCGCTGGAGGGCGGCGTTGGCCACCAGCGCGAGTACGTGCGCTTTTGGTCGCGCCTAGCTGACTGAGACCCCGGCGAGCAGCGTCCCTGCCACCAGCGGCACGCCCGGCCGGTAGACGAGATCGGCGTAGCTCGGCGGCGTCCAGGATCACGGCGTCGGCCCGCGCCCCGGGAGCGAGGCGCGCCCACGTCGTCGCGGCGCAGGGCGCGCGCGCCGCCGACCGTCGCCGCCGCGCACCGCCTCCTCGACGGTCATCCGCAGGTCGCGGACCGCCAGCGCGATGCAGAAGCTCATCGAGGTCGTGTTGCTGGAGCCCGGGTTGGTGTTGGTCGCGATCGCGACGCGAGACGCCCGCGTCGATCGCGCGGCGGGCGTCGGGGTAGGGCTGCCGGGTCGAGAAGTCGGTTGCCGGCAGGAAGGTCGCGACCGTGTCGCCGCCCGCGAGCGCCTCGATGTCCGCGTCGTCGAGATAGGTGCAGTGGTCCACCGACGCGGCGCCCAGCTCGACCGCGAGCCGCGCGCCAGGGCCTGGGCCGAGCTGGTTGCCGTGGACTCGCAGGCCGAGCCCGGCGTCGCGGCCCGGCCTCGAGCACCGCGCGCGACTGCTCGGCGTCGAACGCGCCGCGCTCGCAGAAGACGTCGATCCACCGCGCGAGCGGCGCGCAGGCCGCGAGCATCTCGCCGCAGACGAGCTCGACGTACTCGTCGGTTCGCCCCTCGTACTCCGGCGGCACGACGTGGGCGCCGAGGAAGGTGACGTCGTCGGTGAACTCGGCGGCGACCTCGCAGAGGCGCCGCTCGTTCTCAGTGTCGAGCCCGTATCCCGACTTGATCTCGAGATGGGTGATCCCGGCTCGCAGGGCCTCCGCACGGCGGCCCGCGGTGAGCTCGCGCAGCTCCTCGTCGGTGGCGCGGCGGGTTGCGTCGGTCGTCACCCGGATCCCGCCGGCCTCATAAGGCCTCCCCGTCATGCGGGCCGCGAACTCGTCGGCGCGATCGCCGGCGAAGACGAGATGCGTGTGGCTGTCGACGAACCCGGGGATCACGCAGCGCCCGCCGGCGTCGATCCGCTCGTCGCCGTCCGCGCCCGCGCGCTCGACGGCGACGACCTCGCCGTCCTCGATCACGAGGGCTGCGTCGCGGACGACCCCCAGCTGGCCGTCGCCGAGCTCCGGATCGTTGGTGACCAGCAGGCCGATGTCGTCGACGACGAGCGAGCTCACGCCCACACCCCCCGGATGGCCGCCTCAAGCTCGGCGGGGACGTCGACGTCCGTGTGGCGGCCGTCGCGAACGATCTCCCTGCCGCCGGCGACCACCCGCTTGACGTCGCCGGCAGTCGCCGCGAAGACGAGCGTGCCGACCGCGCTACCGGCGTCGCTCCCCGCCAGCCGCGGAGTGTCCAGGCCCACCGTGACGAGGTCGGCGATCGCCCCGGGCTCGATCCGCCCGGCATCGGGCCACCCAAGGCAGCGGTGACCTGCGTCGGTGGCAGCATCGAGGAGGCGTCGGCGGGGTTCTTGCCCCGTTGCCCGGATTCGAGGCGCTCGTCGAGCTCCACGGCACGGGCCTCCTCGAAGAGGTCGATCACGGCATGCGAATCCGAGCCGAGCGCCAGCCGGGCGCCCGCCGAGCGAAGTCGCTCCGCCTGCGCGATCCCGTCCGCGAGGTCGCGTTCCGTCGTTGGACACAGGCAACACGTGGCGCCCGCACCGCCCAGGACCCGGAAGTCGGCTTTGCCGAGGTGTATGCAATGGACGGCGGTGAAGCGCTCCCCGAGTGCGCCGGCGTCGGCCAGAACAGCTGTCGGCGTTCGCTCCGTAGGCCCGGCGCGAAGCCTCGTTCTCGGCCGGCTGCTCGGACAGGTGCGCGTGGAGCGGCGCCTCCCGCTCGCCCGCCCAAGCCGCGACCGCCGCCGCCGAATCGGGGTCGACCGCGCGGACGCTGTGGATCGCCGCGCCGATCCGGGTGAGCGGCGTCGCCCTCGAGCTCGCCAACCCGCTCGGCCCACCGCTCCGCGTCGCCGTCGCCGAAGCGCCGCTGAGCGCCGGCGAGCTCCTTGCCGATGCCGCCGTGCAGGTAGCAGGCGTCGAGCAGCGTGATCCGGATGCCGGCCTCGCGCGCGGCCTGGATCACCGCGTGGCCCATCGCGTTCGGGTCCGCGTACGGCGTGCCGTCGGGGCCGTGGTGGAGATAGTGGAACTCGCCGACGCAGGTGATCCCGGCCAGCGCCATCTCGGCGAAGGTGGCGCGGGCCAGCGCGAGGTACAGGTCGGGGTCGAGCCGGGACGCCAGCTCGTACATGGCCTCCCGCCAGCTCCAGAAGTCCCCCTGACCCGACTGGGTGCGGCCGCGAAGCGCCCGCTGGAACGCGTGGGAATGGGCGTTGGCGAGGCTCGGGATCGTGAGCCCGTCGAGGCGAGTCGCGTCGGGCGGCGGATTGGCCACTCCGGTGGTCACGTTCGCGATCCGCTCGCCCTCGACCTCGACCGTCACCCCCTCGGCGGCGGACTCCCCGCCGAGCCAGGCCAGCTCGCACCAGTAGGTCTCGGTCACGATCCGTACGCTCGACGATGGCCCGGGCGCGCTCCTCGAACTCCGCGCGCTGGCGGCGCTCGTACTGCTCCCAGGTCGCCAACGTGCGGGGGTCGGCGCGGTCGACGAAAAGGACGCCGTCCAGGTGATCGACCTCGTGCTGGAACGTGCCAGCGGTGAGGCCGCGCTTGACCTCCGCCTGCTCGCACGCCGCCGCGGTCGAGGTACCGGACACGGATGCTCGCGTGACGCTCGAGATAGCCGCGCAGGTCGGGTACCGAGAGGCAGCCCTCGTTGATCTCGATCGTCTCGTCGTCCACGGGCTCGATCACCGGATTGACCATCACCGTCAGCGGGATCGGCGGCTTGTACGGGTAGCGCGGGTTGGTCCCGTCGACCTCGGCGACCGCGACGCGGACGGGCTCGCCGACCTGGTTGGCGGCGAGCCCGGCCCCGTTCGCCGCACGCCTGGTCTCGATCAGGTCGTCGATCAGGCCCTGGACCTCAGGCGACCGCAGCTCGGCGGCCGTGACCTCGCGTGCGCGCTCGCGCAGGACCGGGTCGCCGATGGTCACGATCTCGCGGAATGCCACCGAGAACCCCGGAGCTCCAGCTAGCTCTCGCGCATCGGGAATCCGCACCCCGCGCCGGGATGCGACGGCGATGGCGCGGTCGTACCCCGCGTCGGCGTGGCGCATGACGCCGGTTCCCGGGATCGGCGGTCAGCACCCGCTCGAGCT
Source organism: uncultured Actinomycetes bacterium (assembly GCA_963829735.1). GTDB lineage: Bacteria > Actinomycetota > Thermoleophilia > Solirubrobacterales > 70-9 > AC-56. Next base: position 283,717 of record CAWHJT010000014.1, on the reverse strand, counting down.
TCTCGGCCGCGAGGTCGGTGCCATCGGCCACGCACACCATGCCGGCGTGGATCGATCGCCCGATCCCCACGCCGCCGCCGTGGTGGATGCTGACCCAGGAGGCGCCGGAGGCCGTGTTGACGAGGGCGTTCAGGAGCGGCCAGTCGGCGATCGCGTCGGAGCCGTCCTCCATCCGCTCGGTCTCGCGGTAGGGCGACGCCACCGAGCCCGAGTCGAGATGATCGCGGCCGATCACGATCGGGCCCTTCAGCTCTCCCGAACGCACCATCTCGTTGAAGCGCAGGCCGAGGCGGTGGCGCTCGCCGTAGCCGGCCCAGCAGATCCGGGCGGGAAGGCCCTGGTAGGCGATCCGCTCGCCGGCGAGCCGGATCCATCGCGCCAGCGCCGGGTCGTCGGGGATCTCCTCGACCACGGCCTGGTCGGTGGCGGCGATGTCGGCCGGATCGCCGGACAGCGCCACCCAGCGGAACGGCCCCTTGCCCTCGCAGAACAGCGGCCGGATGTAGGCGGGGACGAAGCCGGGGTAGGCGAAGGCCCGCTCGAAGCCGCCGAGCTGGGCCTCCGCCCGCAGACTGTTGCCGTAGTCGAAGACCTCGGCGCCGTCGTCGAGGAAGCCGACCATCGCCGCGCAGTGGGCGGCGCAGGCGGCGCGGGCGCGGCGCACGTACTCGTCGGGGTCCACCCGGCGGAGCTCGTTCGCCTGCTCGAGGCTCATCAGGTTGGGGACGTAGCCGTTGAGCGGGTCGTGGGCGCTCGTCTGGTCGGTGACGATGTCGGCCGCAAATCCGAGGCGGCGGAGCTCGGGCACCACGTCGGCCGCGTTTGCGCAGAGCCCGACGCTCAACGGCCGCCGCTCGGCCTTGGCGGCCTGGCAGCGGTTGATCGCCTGCTCGAGGTCGTCCGCGCGCTCGTCCAGGTAGCGCGTCTCGAGCCGGCGCTCGATCCGCTCCGGGTCGACCTCGATGCACAGGGCCGCGCCGCCGTTCATGGTGATCGCGAGCGGCTGCGCGCCTCCCATCCCGCCCAGCCCGGCGGTGACCGTGACGGTGCCCGCGAGGGTGCCGTCGAAGCGCCGCCGCGCGATCTCCGCGAAGCACTCATACGTTCCCTGCACGATCCCCTGGCTGCCGATGTAGATCCAGGAGCCGGCGGTCATCTGGCCGTACATCGTCAGCCCGAGGTCCTCCAGCCGGCGGAACTCCTCCCAGCTCGCCCAGTCGGGGACCAGGTTGGAGTTGGCGATCAGCACGCGGGGCGCCCACTCGTGCGTGCGGAACACGCCCACCGGCTTGCCGGACTGGACCAGCATCGTCTCGTCGTCGCCCAGCGACTGCAAGCGTGCGGACGATGGCGTCGAACGCGTCCCAGGAGCGCGCGGCCCGGCCGGTACCCCCGTAGACGACGAGGTCGTCGGGCCGTTCCGCCACCTCCGGATCGAGGTTGTTCATCAGCATTCGCATCGCCGCCTCCTGCTGCCAGCCGCGGCAGGAGAGCTCGCCGCCACGGGGGGCGCGGACTGGACGCGGCCCACTCACAGCAACGCCCCGGCGTTCGCCTCGACGGCCTCCAGGACCGCCCCGGACTTGACGAGGCGCTTCGCGGCCTCGAGCTCCGGCGAGAGCCAGCGATCGGCCCCGAATCCGGGCACCTGCTCGCGAACGGCCGCGAGCGCGGCCGCGGTCGGCTCGGCGGGCTCGAGCGGCTGACGCAGCTCGAGGCCTCGGGCCGCGGTCACTAGCTCGATCCCGAGGATCCCCGCGAGGTTGTCCAGCGAGGCCCGGAGCTTGCGGGCCGCGCCCCAACCCATCGAGACGTGGTCCTCCTGCATCGCGCTCGTCGGCATCGAATCGACGCTCGCCGGCGCCGCCAGGCGGCGGTTCTCGGCGACCATCGCGGCCTGGGTGTACTGGGCGATCATCAGGCCGGAGCCCACGCCGGGATCCTCGGCCAGGAACGGCGGCAGGCCGTGCGAGCGCGACGCGTCCAGGAGGCGGTCGGTCCTGCGCTCGGCGATGGCACCGACCTCGGCCGCGGCGATCGCCAGGAAGTCGCAGGCGAAGCCGACCGGGGCGCCGTGGAAGTTGCCGCAAGACTCGACCCGGCCGTCGGGCAGGATCATCGGATTGTCGATCGCGGCCGCGAGCTCCGCGTGCGCCGCCCGGCGCGCGTCCTCGAGCGCGTCGCGGGCGGCGCCGTTCAGCTGGGGAGCGCAGCGGAGCGAGTAGGCGTCCTGGACCCGCGGGTCGTCGTAGCGATGCGAGGCGACGATCGCCGACCCGGCCAGCAGCCGGTACATGTTGTGGGCGCTCGACGCCTGGCCCGGATGCGGCCGGAGCGCGATCAGGTCCGGGGCGAACGCTCGGTCCGTCCCCATCAGCGCCTCGACGGACATGGCCGCCGTCAGGTCCGCGACCCGGAGCAGCCGCTCCAGGTCCTCGATCGCAAGCGCGAGCATGGCCAGGATCCCATCGGTCCCGTTGATCAGCGCGAGGCCCTCCTTGGCCCGAAGGATCACCGGCTCGATGCCGGCCGCCTGGAGCGCCGCGGACGCGGGCCCGCGTCCGTCGGGCTCGAGGACCTCCCCCTCGCCCATCATCGCCAGCGCGCAGTGCGCGAGCGGGGCGAGGTCGCCGCTGGCACCGAGCGACCCGTGCTCGGGCACGACCGGGGTGATGCCGGCGTTCAGCAGCGCCACGATCGCCCCGGCGATCTCCGGACGCACGCCCGAGTAGCCGAAGGCGAGCGAGCGCGCCCTCAGCACCATCATCGCCCGGACCACCTCCCGCTCGACCGGCGGCCCCACGCCCGCCGCGTGCGAGCGGATCAGCGATCGCTGCAGATCGACCCGCCGGTCGGCCGGAATCGGAGTGGTCGCGAGCGAGCCGAAGCCGGTGGACACTCCGTACGCGGGCTCGTCGGAATCGGCGAGACCGTCGACGATCGCGGCGCTCGCCGCCATCGCTTCGATCGCCGCGTCGGTGAGGCGAACCTCGGCGTCCTCCCGGGCAACGGCGACGACGTCTCGCACGCCGAGGCCGCGGTTGGCGATCTCCACCATCGGCGCCTATTACATACCCCGAGCGCCACCCGGCGTCGGTTAGGGGTCGGGGCAGGACGTGGAGAGCGAGCGCGAGCGCATCGCAGCCGGAGCCTCGGCATCGGCGGCGACAACCGGCACGGATGCCGATGCCGCGGGTTCGGCCCGGCCAAATCGAGTGGCTCGGCGGCTGGGCGATCTGCACGACCGGGATCCTCGTGGTCGGGTCGGACCGCACGACTCGTGTGCATGCGGCTTCGCACTGCATTCCGGCCGCAACTCAATAGCCTGCCGGTCCATGAGCGCCGCCTACGACGCGATCGCCCAGCTGCCGATCAAGGTCGAGTCCTACGAGCTCGAGGCAAACGACCGGGAGTACTCGCCGGAGTTCACGCGCGGCTCGACGATCATCCACCTGAAGGGCGGCGGCGAGGAGGGCATCGGCGAGGACGTCGTCTACGACGTCCTCGACCACATCGCCCATCGCGACGCGGGACCTGTGCACGACCTGAGCGGCCCGTCGACGCTCGGCGAGCTGTGCGAGCTTCTCGGCGAGCTCGACCTGTTCCCTGGCGCCCCCCCCGTGCGGGAGCCCTCGCGGCACTACCGCCGGTGGGCCTTCGAGAGCGCCGCTCTCGACCTGGCGCTCCGCCAGGCGGGCAAGCCGCTCTGGAAGGCCGTCGGCCGGGACCTCTCGCCGCTCTACTTCGTGTGCTCGACCCGCCTGACCACCTTCGGCGAAGAACGCCGCTCCACCACCGATCCCGTCGTCCGCCGCCTGGAGAAATACCCGACGCTCCGCTTCAAGCTCGACCCCGAGAACGACTGGGACGAGGACCTGATCGGAGAGCTGTGCCGAGGTCGCGAACGTGGACATCCTCGACCTGAAGGGCCTATACCGCGGCACCCCGGTTGACGTCGAGACCGACCCGGTCCTGTACCGCAACGCGTCGGCGGCGTTCCCCGACGCCTATCTGGAGGACCCGGACCTGAACGACGAAACGCGGCCCGTGCTCGACATGGACCGGGTGACCTGGGACGCGCCGCTTCACTCCCTTGCCGATGTCCAGGGGCTGGAGCACAAGCCGCCGGCCATCAACTCCAAGCCCTCGCGGTTCGGCTCGCTCCAGGAGCTGATGTCCGTATACGAGTACTGCGATCGCGAGGAGATCGCGGTCTACGGCGGCGGCCAGGGAGAGCTCGGCGTCGGGCGCCAGCAGATCCAGTACCTCGCGTCGCTCTTTCACCCCGACACCCCGAACGACGTCGCGCCGTCCGGCTACAACGACCCGAGCGTCCCGGACGGCCTGGCGACCAGCCCGCTCGAGCCGCAGCCGGCGGACGCCGGCTTCCGCTGGGCGGACTAGCGGCGAGAGCAGTCCGTCTCGCACTCACCTCGATGGCCGGGCGACCGGCGACAACGCTTCAGCCGCCCCGACGCGGACGGACGGTTGAAGACTTGACCGCCCACACAACGGTCAACTCTTCAATCGCTCCCTCGCGGCGCCGTGATTGCAGGCTTATCGACACCGACCGCCGCCGGCGCTGGACCCCGATGGCCGCCACCACAGCCGGCGACCACTAACCCGAGCGAGCCACGACCAAGACTGATCGCGGCCCAACGGCTCGCAGGACGAATCGTCACGGAACTTCAGCGAGGTATCGCTTGAAGCCACGTGCGACGGCGGTGAAGCCGCAGCTCAGATAGAAGGCGCGGACGTCAGCGCCGTCGCCGGCAACGAGCTGCGCCTTGTAGCAGCCAGCGCTTCGCGCCAGCTCCGCTGCAGCCTCCAGGATCTGCGCTCCGATTCCACGGCGGCGGTGTGCGGCCGCGACGACGACGTTCTCGATCAAGAGATAGGGACGTTGCCCTCGCGTCAGATTGGCGACGATCAGGCAGTCAACCGTGGCGACCACGACCCCCTCCACCTCGGCGACGAGAACCGTGCGATTTGGCTCGGCCAGAATCCGCCGCCACACCTCGAATGCCGCGGCTGGTGACGGCCTCGGGTCCTGCGAGTGGAGTTCGACGTACAGCGCGAGAACCGCCGGGAGGTCGCCTTCACCCGCGGCTCGAACGGTCACAGGTGGCGCGGCCTCGCCCGACGTGCTGTCGGGCGCTGGGGCGACGGCGCCCTCCAGTGCAAGGAGTGCGTCACCGAGGCCACGCTGGGTCAGGCGGTCGGGGTGCCCGGCGAACTCGACGCCCGGATCGCCGAAGTCGACTTGCGCGGCCCGGTCTCCACTCTCGCGTGCGATGCGGACTCCCTCCCGAAGCCACGCCAAGGGCGTGCCGTGTGCGACCACCAGGATCGTCTCCTCGGGGCGAGCCGAAGCTGCCGGAAGGCTCGGATGTAGCGGCGCAAGGCGTCGAGCTGGCTCTCTCCGCCGGGGTTCGGTGAGTACGGCCCGTCGCGCTCGAGGCGCTCGCGATACTCGGAGGCGGGCCGTCCCTCGAGCTGGCCCGCCATGGGATCGTTGAGGTCGGGAAGCACGAGGCGCGGAACGGCCCGTCCCTCGAGCGCGAGATCCGCGGTCGCGATTGCGCGTTCGTGCTCGCTCGTGATGCAGAGGTCGATCCGCTCGGACGCGAGGGCGTCTCCCAGAAGGCGGGCCTGCTCCTCTCCCCGCTGGGTGAGGGGACAGGTGATGCGAGGGTCCGAGTTGATCCGGTCGAGAGCGTTGAACTCGCTCTCACCATGTCGTGTCAGGAGGAGCTGTCTCATCGAGGCTGCATCACGGCATATCAGCTCGCCGGAGTGCCGCCGCGATACCCAGTCGGCAACCACACCGCCCGCGGAGCAGGAACATGCGTCGCATCCCGGCAATCGCGTCTGGAGCCGGTCGCGGCACGGAGCTCGACCTGCGGGCCAGCGCCGAGGGAGCCCGGCCCGATACAACGTGAGCGCCATGGCTCACGGCACCCACGACTTCGAGGACGACGCGCGTAACGAGCGCATCCTCATCTGGGTGAACGGCGAGCTCGTGCCGCGCGAGCAAGCGGTCGTATCCGTGTTCGACGCGGGCTTCGTCCTGGGCGACGGGGTATGGGAGGGGCTGCGCGTGCGGGCGGGCCATCCCGCCTTCCTCGAGCGACATCTCGATCGTCTCTTCGAGGGTGCGAAGGCGATCATGCTCGACATCGGCCGCGACCGCCGCGAGCTGACCGAGGCGATCTACTCCACGCTGCGCGCCAACGAGATGACCGACGGCGTGCACGTCCGGCTGATGGTCACCCGCGGCGAAAAGAGCACGCCGTACCAGGATCCACGGGTGACGATCGGGCCGGCGACCGTCGTGATCATCGCCGAGCACAAGGAGCCGCTGCCGGCGACCGCGGCCGAGGGCATCACCCTCTTCACGACGCACGTGCGCCGGGCGTCTCCGGACACGCTCGACCCCAAGCTGAACGCCCACTCCAAGCTCACCGACATCGCCGCCTGCATCCAGGCCTACACCGCCGGCGCCGACGAGGCGCTGATGCTGGACCCGCAAGGGTTCGTGGCGACGTGCAACTCGACGAACCTCTTCATCGTCGCCGGCCCCGACGACGCGCCGGAGGTGCTGACATCGGACGGGCGATACTGCCTCGCGGGGATCACGCGCGCCAAGGTGCTGGAGATCTGCCGCGCCAACGGCATCCCGGCGCGCGAGACGACGTTCAGCCTCATCGATGTCTACGCGGCTCAGGAGGCGTTCGTGACCGGGACCTTCGCCGGCGTCGTGCCCGTTCGGGCCGTGGACGGTCGCACGATCGGCGATGGCCGCCGCGGGCCGATGGTCGAGCGGCTTCAGGCCCTGTACAGCGAGCTCGTCGACGCCGACGTGGCGGCACGCGCCGAACCATGAGCCAAGTCGTCCGCGTGGCGATGTGGTCCGGCCCGCGGAACATCTCGACGGCGATGATGCGCGCGTTCGAGAACCGGCTCGACACGGTCGTCGTCGACGAGCCGCTCTACGCGGCCTACCTCGCCCGCACGGGCATCGAGCACCCGGTGCGCGAAGCGGTCATCGCTTCCCAGCCCACCGACCTCGCCACGGCAGTCGCCGGTCTCTCCGCGCCGCTGCCGCCCGACCGCCGCGTCCATTACGCCAAGCACATGGCGCACCACGTCTCCCGCGACATGGACCTGAGCTGGACGCTCGACTTCCGCAACGTCCTGCTCATCCGCGATCCGTTCGAGGTCGTGGCCTCGTACGTGCGTGCGCGCGAGACCTGCGAGCCGGACGACATCGGGCTGCCCCAGCAGCGGTGGTTGCTGGAGCTGTGGGACGAGCACGACGTCGAGGTGCCGATCCTCGATGCGAGCGACTTCCTGGACGCCCCCGAGGCGTACCTGCGCTGGCTGTGCCACTGGCTGAACATCCCGTTCACCGCCCGGATGCTGTCCTGGCCACCGGGCCCGCGCGCGTCCGACGGCGTGTGGGCGCCGCACTGGTACGCGCGCCGTCTGGTCCTCCACCGGGTTTGAGCCCTTGCACCCGCGGCAGACGACCCTCTCCGATCACGACGCCGCCGTCGCCGAGGCGTGCCGGCCGATCTACGAGGCGCTGCACGCCCGCCGGGTGCGGGTCTGAGCGATCCCTGATCGGAATATCTCGATACCGTCGCAGGGACCCGTTCTCGAACAGGAGGCCCGATGGCAGACCAGTCCTTCGCTCAAGCGCTGAACGAGCAGATCTCGAACGAGTTCGCCGCCCACCAGCAGTACATCGGCGCCGCCGTCTACTACGAGTCGGAGACCCTGCCCCGCCTCGCCGCGTTCTTCTACCGCCAGGCGGCGGAGGAGCGCAACCACGCGATGATGATGGTGCAGCACCTCCTCGACGCAAGCGAGGAGGTCCGCATCCCGGACATCGAGTCGAAACAGACCCGGTTCGACGACGTCGTCGCCCCCGTCCGGATGGCGCTCGACCAGGAGCAGCGGGTCACCGACGAGATCAATGCGCTCTTCAAGCTCGCCCGCGACACCGACGACTTCCAGGCCGAGCAGTTCATGCAGTGGTTCGTGAAGGAGCAGGTCGAGGAGGTAGCGACGATGACCGACCTCCTGACGGTGATCGAGCGCTCCGCCGACAGCCCGCTCTTGGTCGAGGAGTACCTCGCCCGCGAGGGGCTGGGCGAGGAGGGCGCCGATCCGACCGCGCCTCCCGCCGCCGGAGGCGCCCTCTAGCGCCGCACTCTCGTGAAGTGCTTGAAGTACTTGTAGGAGGGCTTGGGGCTGCGGTCGAAGTTCAGCAGGCCCGCAGACGAGCAGAAGCTGCACCCGTAAGGTCGGCTGGGATCGCGCCAGTCGAACCAGAGCAGGTGGCGGATGTTCCACTTCTTGCGGTGCTTGAGCGTCACCTTGAACGACCTTCTGAGCAGCTTCGCCTGACCGTGCTCTCCCCTGTTGAGGCTAAAGCCGTCGTTGGCGGAGCCCCAGCCGACCTCGTCCAGCCATAGGCCCTTCCGTCCAACGCCCCCCTTGCGCATCACCTTGCGGATCTTCGTGACGACCGTCTCGTACTTCTTGATGCTCGGTGCGTACGGATGGAGACCGACGGCGTCGAAGTGCTTTTTGATCCCGCGGACCTTGAAGAACCGCTTCAGAAATTTCTCAGGGGACATCTTCTGCTGCTGCGTCCGGTTCGGATTGCCCAAGACGCCCGCGAGGATGACGTTCGCGTGCTTGGTCACCTTGCCGATCGTCTTGTCCGAGGCTTTGACCAGGCGCGCGTACACCTTGGGCGCGTGCTTCACCAGGCGCGGTGGACCGGGCGCGTCCCGGGTGAATGCCTTGGGGAGATTGGGCTCGTTCCAGATCTGCCACGCGGTAACGGCCCTGTTCGGAACGCCGGGGTGGTCGCGCCAGAATGACCCCTTCGGCCCGTACCGCCGGACCGCCTTCTTCAGGAATCCCTTCCACTTCCCGATCTCTTCGGTCGTGATCGGCGGGGCCCCCGGGTGTCCGACCCCCGTTGCCCATTCGGGCGCAGCCTGAACGGTGAACACGGGCCGAATGCCGTTCTTGGCGAGCATGGCCACGAGGGAGTCGGGCCACATGTAGACGCCCTGGCGGGGCTCGATCCTCTTCCAGTTGAACCCGATGCGCATCGTCTTGACCTTGATGGCGTGCATCTGCTGCACGTCCCGGAGGTCCGTGGGAGCGGCCTGCACGAGACCGAAGAACTCCTTCGGAGCCTTGCGCGCCGCCTCCGCCCCGGCAACGGGCAGCAGCGCCATCGCCAGCACGGCGATGACGACCAGCGCCGGCAGGTGAGGCCGAGGTCGGCGCCGCGGTCGCTCAGTTCTCGACACGCGCATCTGACTCACTGTCTCAGAGAATACGGCGGTGCGCCAGATGTATCGGGCCGCGCGCGGGCAACCCGAAGCAGTCTCCTCTCGCGCAAACACGGAAGGCCGGAAAGCGTCTAAGGACAAGGATGGGCGGTAAGCGCGCGAAGCAATGCGGGTTTGCAGAGCGAAGCCACGGCGGGGGTAGTACCAGTCGCTGGACGGCTCGCTGCGGCGCAGCGGCGGACGCAGTTGAGCGCGTCACCCGGCGGCCGGGCCGCTTCCAGCGTCAATCGCAGTCAGCCGCCGCTCTGCACCTCCGCGCGAAGCTGCCGGATCTGGCTGGCGAACCTGTGCGATCGCTGGCGAAGCGCAGTCCGAAGCTCGTGTAGCTTCGTGCTTTGGTGGCGGTTTTGGGCGCGAAGGCGGCTGAGCGTCTGGGCTTGGGCCTTGAACGGCGCGGTGGGAGCCGGCCCGGTTCCGAGCCGCCCGGCCGAGTTCACGACCACGCTCTTCCTCGTGCCACCGATCGTGTTGTTCCAGACGCCCTGCAGGAAAGCTCTCGTCTGCTTGCCGGCCGTGCCGATCCGGATCGCCCCCGCCTCCCCCGCGAAGCCGGCGGCGGCGATGTCGACGTTGTTGGAGCCGGTGGTCAGCTTGGCGCCGGCGCCGGCGCCGAGCGCGGTGTTGTCGTGGCCTGAGGTGTTCGAATAAAGCGCCTTGAACCCGCTCGCGACGTTGTCGTAGCCGCTGGTGTTGTGGTAGAGGGCATTGGCGCCGCTGGCGACAGCGTAGCGGCCGGTGGTGTTCGCAAACAGGGCATGGAAGCCGCCCGCAACGTTGTGGTGGCCGGTGGTGTTTTCATAGAGCGAGCCGGCGCCGCTCGCGACATTGTTGTTGCCGGTGGTGTTGGAGAACAGGGCGTCGACGCCGCTCGCGACGTTTTGGGTGCCGGAGCTGTTGGAGAAAAGTGCGTCGTGGCCGGTCGCGACGTTGTAGGTGCCGTCGGTGTTGGCGTAGAGCGCGCTGGCGCCGGTGGCGGTGTTGCTGTGGCCGGTGGTGTTGAAGACGAGCGCGTTGGCGCCGCTCGCGACGTTGCTCTCACCGGTGGTGTTGTTGAGGAGCGCGTTGAACCCGGTGGCGACGTTTCTGTAGCCGGTGGTGTTGAACTGGAGAGCATGGCTGCCGGTGGCGACGTTCCAATCACCGGTGTCGTTGTCGATGAGCGCATTGGTGCCGGTGGCGACGTTGTTGCTGCCGCTGGTGTTCAGGTAGAGAGCCGAGAGGCCGGTGGCGACGTTGGCGTTGCCGGTCGTGTTGTATTGGAGCGCGCCCCAGCCGGTGGCGACATTGGCGCCGCCCTCGGTGTCCGAGTAGAGGGCCTCGTGGCCGGTGGCTGTGTTGTATTTGCCGGTCGTGAGGTTGGGCATCACCAAGTCACCGATCCCCACGTTGTCGGAGCCGGTGAAGGTCCCGTTGAACAGAGTCTGGCCGGCGGCGACGTTGTGGTTCGCGTCGTAGTAGACGCTGCCGGTGTTGGCGAGGCCGGGCGCCGCGCCGACGCCAAGCGCGACGGTTGTCGCGATCGCTGCGATTACGACGCGGCGGCCGGCGTAGAGCAGCCGGTTGGGAAACCGGAAAAGTCGCTTGACTGGCATCTTGACCTCCCTGATCGATTGGGCGGAGGCCAAGCGGCGTTCGGGTCTTGCCGGGTGCGACCGATTCGGCGCCCGTCCATGGACCGGACGAGCCTACAGTCGGATTTGAACCGGCACAAGGGCGCGGTCGCGGGATGGGGTGCCGGGTACCGCAGTCATCGATGCCGCCGGGCCCATCACGTGGACGGCGAGCGAACGCTCGCGCCAGGCGAGCCGGTTCCGCTGATCGAAGGCGCGAGCGACTCGCCTTGGTTGCGCGGCCCGACCTTGGCCCTATCGGCACCGGATGCGGCCCCGAGGGCGGGGCCCTCCAACGGCCATTGAACGCCCGTGGCGATGACAAGCGGGAATGCCATGGACACGGACCGATCCGTCCGCCTTCACAATGTCCGGGTCGCAGTTGCAGATCGGAGGATTTCGATGGAACCTGGGAGCGAGCCGCAATTCGAGGCCGACGTGCAGATCGGCAAGACCTTTCGCTACATCGATCGCCGGGGCACGGCCACCATCGACGGTGGGCGGATGAGTCTGCGGAAGCGAGAGGGCGACGTGATCGCCGAGGCGCCGCTGGCCGAGGTCTGGGCCGACCGGGTTCGCGGCAGCCTCCACCTCTGGCTAGGAGGCGACCGCTATATCGTCGCGCCGCTTCAGGTCCGTCGTGCGAATCCGGAGACCCTCTCAGGCGGGGTGACGAACATCCTTCGTGACATCAACCGGCTCAAGCAGGGCAAGGAGCTCACCGAGCGGTTCCTTCGCGTGGTCGAGGCCGAAGGCGGACACATCGGAAAGCCCGGATAGCAGCGTCGCCCGCGCGGGGCGGCGAAGCTAGCCATTGCCGAGCGGAATCGCTCCAAACAGATAACGGCAGCCGTCCCTACGCGGTCTTCTCGCGGTGCGGCAGCTTCCAATCAGGCCGCACGAAGTGGCAGGTGTAGCCGTTCGGGATCCGCTGTAGGTAGTCCTGGTGTTCAGGCTCGGCTTCCCAGAACGGGCCGGCCTCGCTGACCTCGGTAACCACCTTGTCCGGCCACAGGCCGGAGGCGTCGACGTCGGCGATCGTCTCCTCTGCGACCTGGCGCTGATCGTCGCTCATGTAGAAGATCTCCGAGCGGTAGCTCGTCCCGACGTCGTTGCCCTGCCGGTCCTTCGTCGTCGGGTCGTGGATCTGGAAGAAGAACTCCAGGATGTCCCGGTATGAGATCCGCTCGGGGTCGAAGACGATCTCCACGGCCTCGGCGTGGCCTTCATGGTTCTGGTAGGTGGCGTTGGGGACGTCCCCGCCGGTGTATCCGACCCGCGTCGAGATCACGCCGTCACGCTTGCGGAGCAGCTCCTGCGCGCCCCAGAAGCAGCCTCCAGCCAGAATCGCCGTCTCGGTCTGGTCCGTCATCGCGCCGCTCCTTCGTTCGGGGTTCGGTCTGAGCTTAGCCTCGCAACGCCTTAAAGCTCCTCGTCACGCAGACTGGCAATCTCTGGGCCTTGAGATGGCCCATCAGAGCAGCCACTGCGCTCGGCATCAAGCAACGTGCGGAAGGGATCGGTCCTTGATGAGGCCGCCTTCCAACCGCGAGAGTTACTCCTCCTCCGAACCGCCCTCCGCCGTTTGTCGCGCCGAGTAGAGCAGCGCGCCGACGAGAACGTGCGCGCCTGAGCCGACGCCGAACGTCCAGTAGCGGCGGAACCAGCGGCGAGCGTGCTCGTCGGTGGTGGCGGTGCGCATCAGGCCAGAGAGGAGGGTCCTGTTCGAATCGAGCTCGTGCACCGAGAGGTTGTAGACCGTCTTCGCGAAGCCGGGCTCATCGAAGGCGCGGAACTCATCCGCGGTCCGAACTCCCGCCCACTCGATCACGGGCCGCCAGAACTTGCCGACGAGGCCCAGCGCGATCTCCTCACCGGGTCGCTCGTCGAGCAGGATCCAGCCGCCCTCGTTCATCGGGATCGACGGCATGTCGCGGACGCGCATCGACTCCGGCGGATTTGCAGGGCGCTCGCCGTGGAGGAGGTGACCGACCACCTCGGGCAGCATCCGCAGAGCGCCAAGCATTCCGACGAGTGGAGCCTCCCGGCCCACCTTCAGCAAGTCGACGTCAAGCAACGCTTGCCAAGCGGCTTCCCGATCGGCCTCGACGACGACCGCGACCGCGTCGGAGACGTCATAGACGGGCAGAAAGTCCTCGGCCAGGGATGCCGACATCAGCGGCAGCCTATTTCCCTACTGAGCACGCGGGCGGGCTCACGGGGGCCGTTGCGATACTCGCGACGTGGTGCTGGATGGTGCTGACGCCGCGGTGGGCCTCTACTGGTTGCCGCTGGGGGCGGGCGGCCACTTCGTCAGGCTGAACGGTCGCATCTACGAGGCGGTGGCGGCACGACTGCAGCGACGACCGCCGTGCGATCTCTACCACTCCGCGCTGCAGCTGGAGCTGCCGGAGGGCAGTTACGTAATCGAGCAGGCGCCGGTCCACGACTGGAGCGGCAGCGAGCGTGGGGTCGTCGCCGAGGGCCCGGTTGGCAGCCGGTGGGCGGGCCGCTTTCGGATCTTCCGCTACGAAATTCGCGTCTGGCGCGGTGGGCACATTCCGGACGTCGCCGAGGCCGTGGACAGCCCGCGACGACTGAGTGCGAACGAAGAGACGGCGCGGCTGGTGCTCGAGGTGGTGGAGCAGATTCCAACTCCTGTCTGGGGTCGCGACGAGCTTGGGACCGGCGAGATGTGGAACTCGAACTCGGTCATCGCTTGGGTGATCGCACGCAGCGGGATAGACACCGAGTCGATACAGCCTCCCCCAGGTGGACGCGCTCCTGGCTGGCAAGCCGGGCTCGAAGTTGCACGCCGTTAGGCGATAACACGGCCCGGTCGACCAAACTTGTCCCCACGGCGAAAGCCCCGACTCTCATCGTGGAGTGACCCCCGGGGCCTCTTACTACAGCCTCCGTTTACGGCACGAGGACGAGCTTGCCCTTCGCCGCCGACTCCTCGAGCAGCTCGTGAGCGTGACGCGCTTCGGACAGCGGCAGGCGCTCGGCGACAACCGGGTGGATCTTGCCCTCACGGAGCAGGTCGATCAGTACGCGGAAGTCCTCCCGGAACCACGCGGGTCGCTGGGGCTCTCCGCCCACCGCTCCGGCCTCGCCTCGTAGCACGTGTCGCGGTACTTCTGGATCGTGGTATGGCAAAGACCCGCCGGCGGGGCGACAGCTTGGCCCAGAGCCAGAGGGTCGCAATCGCCGCGTACCACTTGATCACTGCCGGCCAGTCCTTGCGCCCGTTCGACAGCGTGGCGTAGCGGCCGAACACGACGAGCCTTCCGCCCGGCCGTAGCGCGCGGAATGAGCGAAGCGAGATCGGGCCACCGAGTGCGTCGGACACGATGTCCACGCCGTCGCCGGTCAGCTCACGCACCCGCGCCAGGAAGTCCTCGTTGCGATAGTCGATCGCCACCGCGCCGAGCCGCTCGACCTTGGCGCGGTCGCGAGCCGACGCGGTCCCGATAGAGGCTGAAGCCCGGCCAGCCGCTCCGAGCTCGAGGGCCGCGATGCCCACCCTGCCGGCCGCGCCGTGCACGAGCACCGTCTCCCCGCGCTTCACCTTCGCCGTGCGGTGGAGCACCTGGTAGGCGGTCATGTAGGGAAAGAGGAGGCTCAGGACCTCCCCGGGATCGAGGTCCTCGGGAACGTCGACCGCGCCCGCCTCGGGCACACAGACGCGCTCCGCGTCGGCGCCCCACACCGTCAGCGCGCCGATGCGATCGCCCACTCGCAGCCTCGAGCAGCCCGGGCCGAGCTCCTCGACGACGCCGACGAGCTCGTAGCCGGGCGTGAACGGTGGCTTTGGGGCACCCGGGAGGTACGTGCCGGCGCGCAGCTGGGCATCGGTGAACGACACCCCGGCCGCCAGCACCCTGACACGCACCTCGCCCGGACCCGGTCGCGGATCGTCCTCCTCGACCATTTTCAAGACCTCAGGCCCGCCGAAGTGATCGACGATGACGCGCTTCATCTGCTCAGGTCTACGCCGGCATGACCGCCCGCGCATCCGATCAGTCCCGCACCTTCGATCAGTAGAAGGCCGCGCTAACGGATTTCAGCCACTCACCTCCGGGAACTCGACCGCGGAGGCCCCTGGTTCAGATAAGCAGAAGTGGCAGGCTCGCGATACCTGCCAACGCACGAAGAGGAGAAGTACACGGGCTTGACGTGGCGAAGCGAAAGCCGCGATCGCGGTCCGGGTCGCGGTCCTTATTGCCCCCCCGCAGACGACCTCGCGTCCGGAAATCGGAGGACATTCTGCGAGAGCGGCATCTCGCGGTGTCGGGGGCCCGGCCGCCGGGCTCGGGCAAAGGGCAGCTTTCCGTTGGGCCGCAGGCCGAGGTTCTCGTCCGAGAACGGCTCGGTGATCTGGCCCAGGAGTCGGAAGCGGTTGAACACAAACGGCAGGCCGTCGCTGAGGAAGCTCCGCGTGATCTGGACCTGGAGATGGAGGTGTGGGGTGGCCGAGTTGCCGCTGTTACCGAGCCGCCCCAGCATCTGGCCACGGCGAACGCGCTCCCCTTCGTGGACTCTGACGGAGCCCGGCACCATGTGTGCGTAGGTCACAAAAATTCCCGGCCCGACACGCAAAATCACGCGATTGCCGGGGAGTTCTGGGACCGACGGTGGGATTGGATTGTCCGGCGGTGATTGGTCCGGAAAGCCGTCGCGGGCGATGACGACCTTCCCAGCGGCCACTGCGATCAGGGGCTCACCATAACTTCGGTAGCTGGCCAATCGGGTCGGGTCTCCGACCCAGGCTCGATGGCGGCGATCGAGCCGCATCCAATCAATGGCGAAGCGTTGCGGGACAACCTCGTTGCCGTTTACGACGAGTAGGCCCCGACGATGATGGGTGTCCTTGTCGCAGCAGCCCTCGTCGGCCACCCAGATGCCGCCGCGCGAGGGCGGACCCAGCTCCACCGGGTCTCGGTGCCGCAGCAAAACGCGACCGATCCGGCTCGGGAACCGGATTGATTGCTCCCCCGGCGGTGGGCGGGTGGAGCTCACAACGCGATGCTGCAGAACCTCGGGCACGTCCGCCTTCCGTCGCACTCGGACGTCGAGCCACACGACCGCCGAGCCGGAGGGAGTGAGCAGTGTCGTATCGGATGGCGTCACCCCAGTCGTCGCGCCGGCGATCGAATTCATCCTGGAGGACAGTGCATGTCCGTCGAGGGAGAGCAGTACCCGATGGGTCTTGGGATCGCGAACCTCGACTCGCTTGACGTCGAGCGCGAACTGCACCGTGTCCGTCAGCACGAGCTCATATGCGATGTGGAAGCGCCCGTCGGTGCCCCGCACCGCACTCGGGCGCGTGAGGAACGACGCCGCAAGCCCGGTGAATTTTGGGCCGTGATCGCTCCCGGCCACACCCGGGTTTGGGTCAGGTGCAGTAGTCGCCTGCGCCGAGGTGGATATCCCCGCCACCGCGATCAGCGCTGTGGCGAGAGCCGCGAGCGGCCACAATGATCGGCGAGGATGAGGCGCAAGCCCGCGCACGCTAGCCGCCGAAGCCTGGATCGAAGGGCCTCTGGTCCGACTTGCAGACGGTGCCCTTCGGCGGCGTGATCAGTTTGGTCAGGTCGGCGGCGAACGCCTTGTCCACGCAGGTGCTCGGGTCATGGAACCACAGGTGACCGTACCCCTCCTGGGTGAGCAGAACCGCGTTGCCGTCGGTCTGGCCGATGTAGGTGCCTAGGAGAGACCGATGTAGGTGAGCTTCTTCTCGCCGAGGCGGCGGAGGTAGTCCATGTCGCGGTCGGTGTCGGCAGTCGAGATGTGGGGCAGAATCCAGCCGCTGACCTGCGACCAGCGACACGATTGCCGTGACGGCGCTCCGGAGTTTCAATCGCTGCACGCTCCCCCACCTTCCCCGGTCGCCCGCTAGGACCTGGCTCGCTCAGGACGACGTTATCCGGTCTGGGTGCGCTGTCAAGGTCATCACTGAAATTCAACTCTGCTTTCGCACCAACGCCCCGGGGGGCCGAATCAGCGCCTCAAGGCGGCTACTACACGCAGCTTGAGGCCGAGTCCGAGCGCCTGGCCTGACACCCCCGTCCTGGGAGTGACTAACGGCACTTCTCCGGCGAAGATCGGCTCCTATCGGGGAGTCCGCTGGCGTTGTGGTCGGGCCGACCCCCGCCCGTTCTCCCCGAGAAGCACTTCGAGCAGATCGCCGATCCTTCGCTCCTCGGTCTCCTGCGTCAGGGAATGACGCAGCGGCAGCTCGGCCTTCACCTTGTATACGTTTCGCCTGCCTATTCGCTCGCGAACGACGTAGCCGTCCTCGACCAGCTGGGAGAGGATCCGATGGGCGCTTCGTTCCGTCACCCCCACGGTCTCGGCGATATCGCGCAGACGAATGCCGGGGTCGTGCGCGACGCACAGCAGGACTTGTGCGTGGTTCGTGAGGAACTGGTATCGGGGCATCTCTTTTGCTCCGGTCACGAGCGAGTCGGAACACTTAGTTACGGACTAGGACGTATCTGGACTTATATCACTAGATATCAATGACATGATACATTTGTCGTATCTACCCTCTGGATTGGAGGTCGTAATGGCAGCAGAAGTCCAAATCGCGAACACCGGATCGATGGCGAAGACGCGGGACCCGCTCGGGGTGGCGCTGCTGACGCTCGTGACCCTGGGCGTTTACTTCTTCGTCTGGTACTACAAGGTGAACCGCGAGATGAGCGAGCTGGGCCGAGCCCGGGGAACCGACGAGCTCGGTGACAACCCTGGCAACTCGTTGCTCGCGGTGACGCTCGGCGCCCTGATCATCGTCCCGGCGATCGTCTCGATGTACAACACGTTTCAGCGCACTCAGGCAGCGGCTCGGCTGATGGGCACAGAGCCGCTGAACGGCTGGATCGCCCTCGCCTTCTACCTGCTCCTCTTCATCGGCTTCCCCGCCTATCTGCAGGGCGGTCTGAACAAGGTCTGGGATGGGCAAACCGACCGGGCCGTCGCCGCACCGGCAGCCCCGGCCCCGGTGACCTGATCACCGGAGTCGTGCTGGCTCCTCCGCGGCGCTTGACGGAAGCGCCGCGGCTGAGTCGCCTCAGGGCCGCGCTGAGCGGCCCTGAGGTTTTGGGGCGATTCAAGCGGACACCGCACAAGCCGCTTGAACAAACTGTTTGTGCTAAGCGGGAGCGACGGGACTCGAACCCGCGGCCTCCGGCGTGACAGGCCGGCGCTCTAACCAACTGAGCTACGCCCCCAGGGAAACGGCGGGCGCCATGCCCGCCGGAGTGATTCTAGGGGCGAGATAGTCTCCGCCGCCATGCGGATCGTGACCTATCGGCTCGGAGCGCGGACCGATCGCGCCGGGGTCCGCTCGTCGAGGGACCGTGGTCGACGCGTGGGATCGCGCTCGGCGGCGACGGACTCGAGCGTGCGTGAGCTGCTCGAGGCCGGCCGCCTCGAGGAGCCCTGCGGACGTCGGTCGACCGGGCAAGGTGTCGCGCTCGAGGAGGTCGAGCTGCTCCGCCCGGTCCCGGACCCGGACGAAGATCGTCTGCATCGGCCTCAACTACGGCGCGCACGCCGCGGAGGCCGGGATCGATCCGCCGGACGTCCCGACCTTCTTCGCCAAGTTCCGCAACGCGCTCGCGCCAGCGGGCGCCGCGGTCGCGCTCCCGGCCGCGAGCGGCAAGGTGGACTACGAGGCCGAGGTCGCGTTCGTCATCGGACGGCGATGCTCGGAGGTCGATGAGGCCGAGGCCGCCGACCACGTCGCCGGCTACATGCTGCTGAACGACCTCTCGGCCCGCGACCTCCAGTTCGCGACGCCGCAGTGGATGCCGGGCAAGGTGTTCGACGGCTCGGCCCCGTGCGGGCCGGCGCTGGTGACCGCCCGACGAGGCGCTGACCGACGGCTCGATCTCGTTCTCGCTGACGCTGAACGGCGAGGTGATGCAGGACGCCTCGACCGACGACCTCATCTTCGGCGTTCCGGAGCTGGTCGCCCACCTGTCGCGGCTGATGACCCTCGAGCCGGGCGACATCGTGTCGACCGGCACGCCGTCGGGCGTCGGCTCCACTCGCGACCCCCGCGTATGGCTCAAGCCCGGGGACGAGATCGCGATCAGCTCGCCGACGCTGGGGCTGCTGGAGACGCGGATCGCGTAGCCGGCGCGTCGCGATCGCCGCGCTGTGCCCAGAAAATCGCGGCCAGCGCGAGCGGCAGGAACCACACGACGTAGAAGTAGAACCAGTGCGTCGCCCCGAGCTGGACGGCGATCGTCACCGCCGCGGCGAGCGCCGCGATCTGCGCCGGGGTCTTGCGGCGGGGCCAGAAGGCGACGGCGAGCGCCAGCAGCGCCGCGATCACCCGCTCGGCCGATTGCAGGAAGTGCAGCGACGGCGCCTGCCCCCAGACGCTGAACGGCGAGCTTCGGGCCGCCTGGTATCCGAGCGTGTGGTCGTAGAACTGCCGCAGGCCCCCGGGCGGAAGGAACGGGATCACGAGCGCGGCCGCGACGGCGATGAACACGACGCTGAAGACGATCGCCTGCCGCCAGCGCCGTTCCCCGGTGCCGGTGGCGAACAGCGGCGCGAGGGCCGCCGGCCCGAACTTGGCGGCGGAGGCGAGGGCAACCGCCACGGCGCGCACCGGTGCCGAGGTAACCGCGAGCATGGCGCCGACGAGCAGCATCGCGATGAGCGAGTCGTTGGCGTTCGCGTTCATGGTGTAGAGCGTGAACGGGTAGGCGAGCCACGCGAAGGCGAGTCCGACCCCGAGCGCCCGGCCCTGCGGCCCGGGGCGCAACCGCCGGCCGAGCGCCCAGAGCCCGACGGCGGTCAGCAGATCGAAGGTGATGGCGGCCGCGTGCGCCGCGGGCACGCTCCCCCAGTGGCCGTTCCAGGGGAAGATCAGCTCGAAGGGGACGTAGGCCAGGTAGTTGAAGGGCGCGTAGACGTCGCCGCGGATCGCGAGGCCGTGGGCGAAGTTGCCGGCGTAGAGCTCCTGCCCATGGGTGATGTGGTCGGCGCCCACCACGCCGGCGACGCCGATGTCGATCACGTGCGAGTCGACGATGTTCAGCGCGATCCGGGCGCACGCGAGCGCGATGGCGGCGATCGCGACCCACCGCAGCGGAATCACCGGGATCAGCGGCCCCTCCCGTTCCCCGGGCCAGAACCCCGACCAGAGCATCCGTGCGAACACGTAGATCAGCACCGGGTAGGTGAGCCCGACCGAGGTGGTGATGTCGGCCCGGTTGTAGAAGAACAGCGAAACCCCGAGGCCCAGCAGAACCAGGAGGTCCAGGTGGAGCAGCCGGAAGAGCCGGCGCGGGTCGACGAACGGAACCAGGAAGAGGAGGCAGAGCGGCAGCCAGACGTAGGGCGCGTTGACCTTCTGGGCGATCGCGCCGCTGTACCCGCGGGCCAGCGGGTCAGTGAGCTGGATGTCGTGCCACGCGCCGAGCACCGCGCCGGTGCGGCCGTCGACGATCGCCTGCGCCACCTCGGTGCGGTTCGTCTCCGGGCCCGTGAAGTAGCTCACCTGCCAGTTGCCCCCGCGCTCGAAGACGATCGGGTACATGCCCGGGCTCTCGCTTCGTTCGGCCTCGCACCGCGCCGGCCTGGTTCGCCGCCGCGATGGCCTGCCTGCCGCTCAGGGTGAACCCCGCGGGCGCGCGCGAGAGCGACGGCGGACGCTCGAGCGGCGGCGGCAGCTGGCCGCCGAAGGGCGGCTCGTTGGCGAAGTTCTCGGTTGCGGATGCCTGCGCCGGCGCCGCCAGGGCGAGCGCCAGCGCGCACAGGATCGCGATCAGCAAGTGAGGTGGAGCGCAGCGGCGACGGCCGCCGGGTCGCGCGCCTCGAGCTCCTCGAAGCGCTCGACGGCCTGATCGGTGGGCAGCGGCTCGACCTTCACCCCGCGCTCGGCGAGCGTCGTCGATGACCGAGCGCTCCGGCTCCAGCCGGCCGGCGTACCCGCACCCCAGGATCAGTCGCTGCGGAAGCTCCTCGAGCACGTCGTCGAGGTCCTCGATCACTAGCGAGTGGCCATCGCGGCGCCACCAGTCGCCGAGCACCCGATCCGGCAGGACGATGACGTCGGTGTGATGCTCGACGCCGTCGACCACGATTCGCCCGGGGCTGTAGCTCTCAATCCGCGCCACGATCGACCTCTCGCTCGATCGTAGTCGTCTCGTCCGGTGCCGGGGGCTCAGCCTCGGCGGAAGGGCCCGCGAGCAGGCCGACCCTGAACAGAAGCGCGTCGGTCGCGGCGGCGTCGAGCGGCTCCCCCAGCAGGTGCCCCCCAGGTCCACGCCGAGGGCCTTCAGCGCATCGACCCTTGCCGCGGAGGCCCGTGCCGGCGGTTTTCGCCGGCGCTCCCCCAGGACCGAGGAGATCAGCGCGAGGAACGCAGCGAGTTGCCTCGGGTCCTCCTGTGCCGACATGGCCTAGTGCGCGCCTTCGGTCGGCGGTATCTCGTACCTGACGGCGGGCAGCTTGGCCGAGCGGGGCTCGGCGTGAGCCGGCGCCAGCTTGCCGGCGTGATGGTGCTGCCTGCTCGACCAGTCCACCATGTTGGGCTTGACCTTCAGCAGGTGGCGCCAAGTCTCCGGCCCGATCTTTCCGTCGACGTGCAGGTGGTGCTTGCGCTGGAAGCGCTTCACCGCGCGGCGGGTCTTGCGCCCGAAGCCCCCGTCGACGGCCACGCGCGCGCCCGCGCCGCGAAGGTGCTCTTGGGCCCAGATGACCAGGTCTCCCTTGCTGCCCTTGGACAGCTGCGGGTAGTTGTCTGATCCGCGGCGGACTCCCGGGACGCCCTTGCTCACGCTGTTCCCCAGCGTGCGCCACTGCTTCTTGGTCGTGTGCTGCCATGACCACCAGCTGATGCCGTGGAAGCCGAACGAGATCGCGAGGCGGCGGAACTTCCGCAGCTGCTTGCGCGGCGGCCGGCCACCGGCGTCCTTGTAGGTCTGCCCGACCGGGTAGATCCCCCGCTGGTAGACGCGGTTGTAGCGGACGGTGTGACGGTCGGCCTGGCCAACGCCCACCCCGATCGCGTGCCAGTAGACCTGCGGCACGTTGAAGCGGGCGCCGCCCTTACCGAGGAACACCGAGTAGGGAAACGACGGGTGGTAGTCGACGTACGGAAAGCTCGAGAGCGCGGTCGGGAACCGGCGCCCGACCGCGCGGCGGAGCTTGTCGACGTAGGTGTCCGCCGCCCCGTAGCGGCCCTCGTACTCGGCCTCGGCGTCGATCACGAGGCAGTCGGCGCCCTTATGCACCGCCGCGGCCCCGCGCTTCGCCTCGGCCTTCGGGTGCCCTCCGTAGACGTACTGCCAGGCGCACACCCGCAGGCCTCGGTGGTGGAAGTACTTCACCAGACCGTGGGTGAACTGGCTCCAGGCGCTCGTGCCGTCGGAGCTCTTGATGTAGAGCGTCCGGATGCCGTGCCTCTTCGCCTTGCGGGCGATCTTCGACAGCTTCCCCCCGCTCGACTTCTTGACGTACCAGATCCACATCCCGTCCCCGCGAAAGGGGTTGTCGGACTTGCCGCCGTCGGCCTGCGTGCCCCGTGCTGCCCGTCCCGCCCCCCGCCGCCGTTCCCCCGGCCGGGAGGAGCAGCGCCGCGGCGACCAGGGCGGCGGCGATCAGCGCGGCGGGCGCCACGCGGGCACGCCGATCGCGCCGACGCGAAGGCGTCGATGCCCGAGGCCGCCTGCCTGCCGGCCATCGCTTGGTGCTCGGAGCGCGCATATCTACTCCGACTACGGCGCGGGCCGCGATGCTCCCATGACCCGACCGCGTCGCCGGGGTAGTATCGCGAAACCCCGCGACATCGGATGTCGCGGCAGGAAGGCAAGCAACACGGCATGCGCGCCAGATACGCCCTCGGGGCGGCAGGGATTCTCGCTTTGACCATCGTTGTGGCGGTGGGTCCCCGCGCCATGGCGCGGGGGCATCGCGACCATGCCGATGCGTCGGGCCCGCTGGACCTGCTTCAAGTGAGCGTGGACCAGGTGCGGCGCTCGATGCGGATCTCCGTCCACACCAGCGGTGGCTTCTACCTCGGCGCGCTCAACCGCCACCCGGACACGAACAAGCCGCGAGGATCGGTTCATCTGCCTGCAGATCCACAAGCCCAAGCACGACTTCATGCGCCAGCTCTGCTTCGGCAAGGGCCCGAAGGGCGACGACGACACGCTGGGATACGCGGTGCTGAAGCCCGACAAGTCGGTGCGCAAGTGGACCGGGATCGATGCGAGGGTGAAGCGGTCGAACAGCCGCTCTGTCATCGCGACCTTCCGGCCGCGGCGCCGCGCATCTGCATCCTGGCCACTACCGCTGGCGGGTCGTGAGCCAGTGGACGGGCAACAAGTGCCCGATTCCCAGCCGGACTTCGGGCCCGGTCGCCAAGCGCGATCCGTGCTTCGATCGGGCTCCGAACGGCCACGACGCGCGGTTCGAGCTCCACCATGTGCAGCCCGTGGGTTGCAAGGACAGCGGACCCTCACCCGTCTACCACGGTCCCTCGAAGGGCAAGCGGGTCGCCCTCACGTTCGACGACGGACCGAGCACCTACACCCCCCAGGTGCTCTCGATCCTCAAGCGGCACCACGTCAAGGGGACGTTCTTCGAGATCGGCGAGCAGGTGTCGAGGACCTCACGCCTCGTCACGAAGGCCGGAGAGGAGATCGCTGATCACAGCTACCGCCACGAGACCGACCCGAGCCGCTCCTCGATGGCGGCGACCAACTCCGCGATCCGCAGGGTGACCGGCTTCGAGCCCTGCCTGTTCCGCCCACCCGGCGGGGCGTTCAATTCACGGGTCGTCGGTGACGCGCACGCGCTGGGGATGACGACGGTCATCTGGGACGTCGACCCGCGTGACTGGTCCACGCCGGGGACCGACGCGATCTACAGCCGCGTCGTGAGCGCGACTCGGCCCGGTTCGATCGTCCTGATGCACGACGGTGGCGGCAACCGCTCCGAGACCGTCGCCGCGCTGCCGCGCATCATCAAGACGCTCCGCGGCCGTGGCTACCACTTCGTGACCGTCAGCAAGCTGCTCGGTCAGCGGACGATCTGGGGCGAGGCACACAAGCTCAAGGCGCCGCTGGCCCCGCGGTCATTCCTGAACAGCCCAGCCGGTCACGCGCCGCCGACGGCACACCCGGAGTAGCCGGGTCCCCTCACGCATATCGCGTGGTTGAAACGCCGGCGGCCAGGGCTGCGAGGGCAGGCAGGCGCGCCTGGAGCGAGGCGAGCGTCTCGACGACGATGGATCGAATCCGGCACCCATATCGCCGAAATGCATCCATCGTCGGCTCAGGGCCTGCTTTGGTGCTCGCGCTACCCCAACGAGAAGCGTGAGGGAGCCGGGCCTACCCGCCGAGCAGGTTTCCGAGCGCGCCGCCGACGCCGCCCTGGCTGCTGCTGCTCGATCCTCCCGCCGCCCCCGCGACCTGGCCCTCCGACGGCTGGATCAGCAGCCAGCCGCTGCCGGAGAAGCCGATCTGGATCGTCTCGCCCGACCCGCGCCCGGTGAGCGTCTTGATGTTCACGTCGGTATTGACCGACGTGCTCACGCCGCTCGACCAGGTGATCGCGGCCTGCGGGTCGGCGAAGGTCTGCTCGCCGTCGAGCTGCAGCAGGAGCGGCGGCCCGTCGGAGACGAGAGCGACCCACCCACTGCCCGCCAGCTCCATGTTGAAGAGACCGCCCGCGAGCGCGCTCGAGGCGCCCTCGACCTTCTTGATGTCCCAGTCGATGCCGGCGTCGAACGCGAGGACGTTGGCGCCGTTGGCCGTGATCTTGTCGTTCTCGAGCCTGATCAGGTGGACGTCCTGCGCGAGGTCGGCGAGGAAGACCTCACCGCTCCCGGAGATCTTCATCAGGCTGGCACCCTCGCTGGTCACCGCCTTCTTCAGCATCCGCTTCATGCCGCCGCTCCCGGCGTGCTCGAACTTGACGTCGCCCTGGTAGGCGACCATCGAGCCCGAGCTTCGCCTGGATCGTCACGTCGGCGAGCTCCACCTTCAACAGCTTCGAGTTCTGCTTCGAGAACGAATCCTGGCTCTCCGTCTCCTGAAATTCCGCCAGCGTCTGCTCGACCGACATCGTGTGTGCTCCTTCCGGTGACTACCCGCGATTGATGCCTTGGAGGCGGCAGCATAAGCCCGCCGTCAAGGGCATCAAAGGCGCACCCCGGTCGGATTCATTGGGCCATTGCAAGGACCGGGGGTTCGGCGACGTCGCAGGAGGGGCAGCCGAGGTTTGCCATCAATATGAAGGCAAAAGTCGGTCACCTCCCGAGGGTGATCGGCAAATGCGCGCGCGAAGGCTCGCGAACAGCAGTGGGGCCGACTCGCGACCGTTTTCATTACACCGCCCGGGATGGGCGGTGCCGGGATCGAACCGACGACCTCCTCGGTGTAAACGAGGCGCTCTCCCAACTGAGCTAACCGCCCGGAGTGATTATGGCCGCACCGCGTCCGCCAGGCGCTCGGCCAGCCACAGGTCGCAGAGCCAGTCGAAGCCGGAGCGATCGCGTCGGCGCTCCACCGCGATGCCGTTCGCGCCGGCCTTGAGCTCGATTCCCTTCCAGCGCTTCGAGCTGCTCAGCGAGCCGAGCGCCCGGCCGACCTCGGACGGTGCCCCGCGCGCGGCCCGCAGGCGATCGCCGTCGGGCTTGACGCTGAACTCCGGGAAGGCCCCGCCCACCGAGACCACCGTCGGGCCGTCGCTCTCGCGCCGCATCGAGACGTGGCGGCCATGGCGCTCGCCCTCGAGGGCGAACGTGCCGACCATCTTGGCGCTGTACCCAGGCCGGTCGACTCGCGGATTCAGGCCGACCTGCGGCTGCTGCGTCATCTCGAGGCCGAGCGGCGAGAGCATGTCGGCCCCCGCCCGGAACGCCTGCCCCACGGTTCCCGAGGGAATGAATATCCGGAGGACGAGATACAGCAGGTACACCCCGATGATCGGGAGCATCACGATGAGCGACCACTTCCACTGGAAGATGATCCAGGGCGCCATCGCACAGAAGATCAGGACCACCATCACGGCCGCCGAGTTCATCGAGCCGCGCGCGACTCCCCATGCGGCGGCGGTTCCCGAGAGCGCCCGCTCGTCCACCGGTCGAACGGCCATCGCCGCGATCAGTGAGCCGGGCGGGACGGAGGTGGGGTCGGAGACGGGCCCCATGTCAGCCAGCGCCTCGCGCTCCGCGGCCCCGGACACGCGATTCAGATCCCGGCGCTGGAGGACCATGAGGACGGCGAGGAAGCCGAAGACGATCGCCACGATCGCGATCAGCGCGCCCGTCGGATGGGCCGTGCCGCTGCCGTACTGGAGAGCGATCACAGCGACGACGACCATCACGACGATGACGCCGACGATGCCGAACGTGCTCGAACGACGGAAACCGCCGCTCATGCGCGCCTCAGTGGGCGGGTGGCGTCGAGGGGTTCTCCACGTCCATCCCTAGACGTCGGTAGGCGGACACGGAATAGGCCCTGGCGCGAGCGTGCAGAATCGGGTCGTCGGAGAGCTCGATGCCGTCAGGGACCCGCGTCGGGTCGAAGACCTCGATGTGCTCGCCTCCCTCCGGGTCGTCGACGATCTCGGTGATCTCGAGGCTGCCGGCCGCGACGCGCTCGCGATCGTCCGGCCAGACGGCGGTGGGGTCGTCGATCGGGTCGTCCTCGGTCGGGATCTGGAGCTTCAGCTCGAAGGAGACCGGGCCGCCGGCCAGGCGCTCGCGGAGCTCGGCGCTCAAATAGTCGCTTCCGAGCGCCTTGGCGTCGTCGTCACCCAAAGTGGCCTCGCCCGCCTCCGGGCGCCAGCGGTAGCGGACCCAGGTCGCCGAATCGTCGGCGGCGAGGAATCGGTAGCTGTGCGGGGAGTGATAGACGAGGGTCGCGAAGCTCGCCGGAGGCTCCGCGTTCAGGGTTGCCTGCACCGCCGTCTGCGACTCCGGGTGCTCGCCGAGGAAGGCGCCGAGCTTCTCCCAATCCGGCTGACCCGTCTCGGGGTCGGGCTTGCGGAGCCGGATGAGCTCGAGGAAGTCCTCCGGCGTGCGGCTCACGAACGCCGGGGTGATGACCGCGAGGATGTCCGCCTCCTCCCCGCCGGAGGGGCGGAACCGGACGGCCATGCCGCGGGACTCGCGCTGCCAGTCGTCGGACTGAGGATCGCCGCTGGCGTTCGAGAAGCGGATCAGCGCCGGGGTGGGCTCACCCTGGAAGTGAGCTGCCCGGGTGAGCTCAGCGGCCTCCGGCGTCGCCGTGAACGTGCCGGCGCACCAGGTTCCCTTCGCATGCAGGGCGCGGTTGCCGGCGTGGGAGCCGTAGAGGTCGTTGGCGGCGTCGACGATCTGTTCGTAGAGGTCGCCGCCTGGACATCGCGCTCACCGTATCCCACCGATAGATTCGGCGCATGGACTTGAAGATCGAGGGAAAGACGGCGCTGGTGATGGGGTCAAGCCGGGGGATCGGGCGGGGGATCGCCGCCGCGCTCGCGCATGAGGGCGCGCGGGTTGCGATGGCGAGCCGCTCGCGCGAGCGCTTGGCGGAGGCGGCGAAGGAGATCGACGGCGACACCGCAGTCTTCGAGGCGGATACGGGCGATCTCGATTGGCTGGCGGCGCTCCCGGACGAGGTGGCGTCGAAGCTCGGCCCGGTCGACATCCTCGTCACCAACACCGGCGGGCCGCCGCTCGGCGCGGCGCTGGACCACGAGCGAGAGGTGTGGGAGGAGACGTATCGCTCGCTCGTTCTCGCTCCGCTCGTCCTCGCCGAGGCTGTGCTCTCCGGGATGCGCGAGCGCAAGTGGGGACGGATCGTGAACGTCGGCTCCAGCTCGGTGCGCGAACCGATCCCGCACCTGACGCTCTCGAACGCGAACCGGATGGCCGCGATCGGCCTCTTCAAGACGCTGGCGACCGAGGTCGCGGCGGACGGGGTGACGGTGAACACGGTCGCCACCGGTCGCTTCGCGACCGACCGGCTCGCCGAGAACTGGGGATCCTGGGAGGAGATGGAGCGCCACGCCGCGGAGGGCGTGCCGGCCGGCCGCCTGGGCCAGCCGGAGGAGTTCGGCGACCTCGTCGCGTTCATCTGCTCCGAGCGGGCGGCTTACCTCACGGGAGCCGTGATCCCGCTGGACGGCGGGTTGTTGCGCTCCGTGTAGTTCCGCAAGCTGTTTGCGTGATTGTCTGGCGAGCGCGCGCGGCCCCTCGTCGGTCTCTCGCGCTCTTCGGCGGCTCGGGAACGAGTGGGCAATGCTGCGCATCGACTTGGCGTTCCCGGATGCATCGTCAAGTCCTCAGCCCATCCGGATGAACATGGTCAGCTTCGTTCTCATGCAGACCGGCGACCGGCGCAAGGCGGCGCGGTGGCTCATCCCGACGCGCTGATCTACGCCGTGGTTCGGATCGCAGCGGTCTGAGTATCCGGCGGGGGCGCCTTCATCAGCTCGCCCCGTCGCGCCTTCATCACCAGCCAGACGCCGCCGGCGATCATCATCACGACGCTGATCAGCTGCGGCTGCGTGAGGCCGAGGAGCGCCGGCGTGTTGCGGCGAATGAACTCCACCAACAGCCGCTCGGTGCCGGCCAGCACCAGGTAGATCGCGAACAGCACACCGGGCTGGACCCGGTCGCGCAGCCGCCAGAGGAAGTAGGCGATAAGGCCCATGGCGAGCGTCTCGTAGATGGGGGTTGGGTGGACCGGTGTGTCGATCGGCTTGGTGCCATGCGTGTAGGTCATCGCCCACGGGCCGTCCCACGCCGTGCCGTAATCGCCATCGCCTGAGATCTGGCAACCGATCCGCCCGAGCGCGTAGCCGACACACAGCGGCACCGCCGAGATGTCGAGCAGCGTCAGGTTCAGCATCTTGCGGCGCCACGCCCACAGCGCCACCCCGATCGCCCCGCCGACCGCCCCCCCGAACCAGACGAGGCCCGCGCCCGAGAACAGATTGCCGAGCAGGTCGCCCTTGACCGCATCGTAGTTCTGGATGACGTAGTTGAGCCGCGCCCCGACGATCCCGCCGACCAGCGCGAAGATGACCATCTCGTAGGCCCAGTCAGTGGACTTGCCGATCTCCTTCAGCCGCCTCGCGAGCACCGCCCCCGCCGCGATGAACGCCAGGGCGAACGCGATCCCGAAGGTCTGGAGGGTGAGAGGGCCTAAGTGGATCTCGGGCTGCATTTCTGGATCTGCGGATGGGAGTGAGCGAAGTCGAACCCTATGGCCCCGGCGGGAATCGAACCCGTGTTCGCGGATCGAAAATCCGAAGTCTTAACCGTTAGACGACGGGGCCGCGGCGCCCAGTGTAGGCGGCGATGATCGTGGCCGGTGAACGGCGGATTCCGTCCGCCTTTGCATGTATCGTACGAACATATGTTCGTAGGGAATGGAAAGCCGCGAAAGCCCGTAGAGCGCGAGGCAGCGCGTGGCCTTAACGTCTACACCGGCAATGGCCTATCTCTTCGAGAGATCGAGGATCACTGGCTCGAGGCACTCAATTTGCCCCGGACAGTGCTTCGAGGGCACACGCTGAACCACGCCCCGACTTCCAGCAATGGCCAGAAGACGAACCATCTTCCTTACGGAGTCTGCTGCGTCAGCGTTCTCAAGAGCAAGCGGCTCGTCCGGCACATCTACGGCGCGATTCAGGAGTACGCGGGCTTCGAGGAGCCGCGCTGGCTCGATGGCCCGCCGGTCACGAAGTCGCGACGAGCAGCTCCAGCAGAGCCTTCTGGGCGTGCAGGCGATTCTCGGCCTCGTCGAAGACCGCCGAGCGCTCGCCGTACAGCACGTCCTCGGTGATCTCCTCGCCGGGGTGCGCCGGCAGGCAGTGCAGGACGATCGCTCGGTCGCCCGCGTGGGCCAGCAGCGCGGCGTCGATCCGGTACGGGGCCAGGTCCGAACGGCGCAGCTCGGCCTCCGCCTCGTCGCCCATGCTCACCCACACGTCGGTGTAGACCGCGTCCGCGCCGTCGACCGCCTCGCGGGCATCCGTGGCGTCACTGGCCGCGAGCCCTGGCTCGAGCTGGTAGCCCTCGGGCGATGCGACCCGGACCTCCACTCCCGCGATCCGGCCCATCAGCGCCAGCGATCGCGCGACGTTGTTGCCGTCGCCGACGTAGGCGAGCTTCAGGCCGTCGAGGTCGCCGAATCGCTCGCGCAGCGTCAGCAGGTCGGCCAGCACCTGACACGGGTGATGCTCCGGGGTGAGCCCGTTGACCACCGGCACCGACGCTGCGCCGGCCAGCCCCTCGACGATCTCGTGGGAGCCCCACCGCACCAGGATCCCGTGGACGTAGCGCGAGAGCACCCGGGCGGTGTCCTCCATCGACTCGCCGCGAGTGAGCTGCAGCTCATCGCCACGGAGGATCAGCGGCGTTGCGCCGAGCTCCGCCACGCCGACCTCGAACGAGACGCGCGTGCGCGTGGACGGGCGCTCGAAGACGAGCGCGATGCTCCGGCCCGCGAGCGCGTCGCGGCCCTCCCCAACGGCTCGCCCCGCCTTCAGTTCGGCGGCGCGGTCCAGCAGCGCGTTCAGCTGCTCACGCGTCAGCTCTTCGCCGGTAAGGAAATGGCGGGTCACGGGAAGCCGAAGATGGTACGCGCAGCGCAGCGATCGGTGCCGGATCGTGGGATAGTCAGGCCAGCCCGCGCGACGCACGAGGGGGCGAACGAGAAACGGCGAGAGGAGTCTTGATGGCGACTGGATCAGGTGGCTCACGTTCCGGCTCGAAGTCGAAGAGCTCGGGCGGCAAGGGCTCGAGCGCCAAGCGCTCCACCGCCAAGGGGAGCTCCGGCAGCTCGAAGGGCACCGGAAGCGCCGCGCGCGCCGACAAGAGCGTCGAGGCGTTCCGCGACGCGCTGGAGCACAGCGTGACCCTCTCGCGCGACCGCCTCCAGGACGTCGTCGACGACGCCGTCAAGCGGGGCCGCATGACCCGCGACGACGCCAACGAGCTCGTCTCCAGCCTCCTCACCCGCAGCCGCCGCTACTCCGACGAGCTGGTCAAGCAGCTCGAGCGACTCCTCGACCAGGCGCAGCGCGAGATCGAGTCCCGGACGGCGCCGGCGCGACGCCGCGCGACCACCGAGGCCCGCCGCGCGGCTCGGGCGGCCCGCGACGCCGCGGACGCTCCGCTCGCGCAGGCCGACCGCCTCCGCCGCCGCTCGGGGGTGAGCGCCGGCGGCCCGATTACGGCCTACGAGCAGCTGACCGCCACCCAGATCAAGTCCAGGCTGGGCGACCTCAGCGCGGCGGAGCTGCGCCAGGTCCGCACCCGCGAGCGCCGGGGAAGGCGCGCAAGGGCCTCCTCAGCGACATCGACCGCCGGCTCGAGAAACAGGGCTAGCCCGGAACCCCGCCGGATCTATTCGCGCGGCAGCTCGTCGACGTCGAGCGGCGCGGCGATGCCCTCCCACTCCGGGCGGTGGCGCAGCTCGCGGGTGTCGCAGTAGACCTCCACGCCGTGCCCGTCGGGGTCGCTGAAGTACACCGACTTCGAGATCCCGTGGTCGACGGCGGCGAAGTCGATTCCCGCGTCCCTGATGCGATCGACGGCGCGCCCAGCTCCTCCTCGTCGTCCACCTCGATCGCGAAGTGGTAGAGGCCCAGCGCCTCGGGATCGGCTCTGGGCGCGTCGGGGTGGCCCTGGAGCGCCAGGTGGTGGTGCGATTCGCCGAACGACATGAACACGAAGCTCCCGCCGACGCGTTCGGTCACCTCGAGCCCGAGCGCGTCCCGGTAGAAGGCCTCGGAGCGATCGAGGTCGGAGACCTTGAGGTGCACGTGTCCGACGGCGGGCAAGTTGCTCTAGTGAGGAGCTTTAGCTCCGAAACTGGCTGGTGCCGTTCATTTGTGTGAGCTTACCCAGCGAGGATCGCGCCGCCGACGGCGCTCAGATGGACCGCGCCAGCCGCGCGAAATCGAGCTCCTCGCCAAGCGCCTCCGCGAGCAGCTCATCGGCATTGAGCCGCTGCCCGTGCCTCCACAGGCCTCGCAGCCATTCGCCCGCCTGCGGGCGCTGAAACCAGCGCTCGCCGAACCGCTCGCGCAGCGCCGCCCGCCAGTGCGTCTCGAGCGCCCACGCCCGCAGGTAGCAAGCGGCGTAGAAGCCATCGTCGACGTCGGCGATCCAGCTCGCCCGTGGCCACGGGACCCGGACCGCCCCGCTGAGAAGCTCGGCGTAGCGCCCGGGCATCGCCTCCAGATCCGCCGAGCCGCCGTGCAGCTCCAGCTCGTAGGCGAGCTTCGCCGCGTACCGGCGAAGCATGACCAGCCGGAACGCCCGTGTGTGCTCGACGGCCCGCGCCGGATCCGCCACCCCGAGCCGCTCGGACAGCCACACCGGGTCGGAGACGACGTGTTCCAGCAGAAAGGCGAACGACTCGGTGACCGAGTTGTCGCCAAGCTGGCGAAACTCGAACGGGAGGTCCGCCTCCGTGTTCGCGTAGTGCTCGGTGTGCCCGCCCTCGTGGAAGAGGGCGCCGTAGTCGTCCCTGCCGCCCGTCGGGGCGATCACCAGGTAGATCTCGCCCGGCACCCTGGGCGTGCTGCAGAACGCCCGGGGCGACTTGGTCGGGCGCGACTCGGTGTCGAGGTGGACGTTCGGCTGGGCCCGCAGGTCGACGCCGAGCCCGGCGAGCGTCTCCTCGAACGAGGGGATCAGTCGCTCCGCCTCGAACAGCTCGTCGAGATCGGCGGCGCGGAAGAAACGCGGCAGGTCCGACCGCCGAAGCTCGCCGAAGCCGGGAAGCGCGGCGCGCTCGAGCTGGGCGCCCACCAGCGGCCCGTAGAGCTCCTCGGTCTCGTCGAGAAACCGCGCGGTCTGCTCGCGGAGCCGCCCGAGGTCGATCCCCCGGAGCTCGGCGTAAGCGTCGGAATAGCTCGGCCAGCCGAGCTCCGAGCAGATCCCGTGGGCCCGCTCGAGCATCCGCCGGTAGATGGGGTTGAGCCGCTCCTCCAGCACGGCGTTCCTGGCGGCCTCGAGCGCCTCGCGCCGCTCGCGGTCCACCTCGTTCGCCTGCGCGATGACCACCGCGCGGTACGGCATCGGGCCGTCGCCCGCATCGACCTCGAGCGACGCCTCGAGCCCGGCGAGCTCCGCCGCCTCGGAGCGCGTCTCCATTCCCACCAGCCCGTCGAACGCGAAATGGAGCAGGTAGGAGCGCCGCCGTCCCTCGTCTCCGGCGGCGGAGCCGGCGAGCTCGCGGAGCGCCGCGACCGAGTCACGCGAGAACAGCTCCGCGTAGGAGTCGTAGATCCGCTCGATCTCGAGCTCGGGCTTATGGCCGGCGAGGTGCAGGTAGTACTCGCGGGAGAGCTCCTCGCCGAACCGCTCGGCGCGCTCCCTGTAGGACTCGAGGTCGAAGGTCAAGGTGCTGCAACGATAGGACGATGGCCATGACCCGGACAGAGCGCGGCCCACGCCCCCGCGCCGGCGACGAGCTCGTTCTCCAGATCGACTCGCTCGCCCAGGGTGGGCGGGGCGTGGCCCGCGCGGACGGCTACGTCGTGTTCGTCTCCGGCGGGCTCCCCGGCGACCGCGTCCGCGCCCGGCTCACGAAGGCAAAGCGAGGGTTCGCCGAGGCGACCGCGGTGGAGCTCATCGACCCGGCGGCGGACCGGATCCCGGATCGCTGCACGCACGAAGGCGAGCCGTGCCCGGGCGCGCCGTGGCAGGGCCTGCCGTACGAGCGACAGCTCGACGAGAAGGCGCGCCAGGTCGACGAGGCGCTCCGCCGCCTCGGCGGGCTGGACGGATTCGAGCTCGAGCCGATCGTCCCCGCCGTCGAGCAGTGGCGGTACCGCAACAAGCTCGAGTACTCGTTCGGCGAGCGCGGCGGCCGGCTGGTCCTCGGCTTCCATCGCCGCGGCAGCTGGTCCGAGGTGATCGACGCCGAGGACTGCCAGCTCGCCTCGATCCGCAACAACGAGGCACGCAACGAGGTCCGCGAGTGGGCGCGTCGCGGAGGGCATCCCAGCCCACGACGGACGGGACCAGAGCTGGCGTCCTTCGCAACCTGGTGGTCCGCGAGGGGAGGCGAACCGGCCAGATCCAAACCCGTCTCGTCACCTCCGCTGCCAGCTTCACGAGGCCCCCGGTCGACCTGCACACGGTCGTCGAGGGGCCGAGCGGCGGGACCGCCGGCCCCACCGGCGTCCTCGGCCGGGAGTTCCTCGAAGAGGAGCTGGGAGGCCACACGTTTCGCATCTCCCACGCGGCGTTCTTCCAGACCAACACCGAGATGGCGGAGCGCCTCTGCGAGCTCGCGGCCGAGGCAGCGGCGCTCCATGGCACCGAGCGCGTCTTCGACCTCTACTGCGGCATCGGGACGATCGGGATCTCGCTCGCCGGCCGGGCCGGGGAGGTGTGGGGCGTCGAGGCGATCGGAGAGGCGATCGTCGACGCCGAGCACAACGCGCGACAAAATGGGATCGACAACGCGCGCTTCGTGGCCGAAAACGTTCGCCTCGGCGTGCGCCCGCTGCTGGAGGCGGCGGGCAAGCCCGACGTGGTGGTCGTCGACCCACCGCGCGCGGGCCTCTCGAAGAAGATCGTGCGCCGCGTGATCGAGTGCGGCGCGCGGCGGATCGTCTACGTCTCCTGCAACCCGACCACGCTGGCGCCCAACGCGGCCCAGCTCACCGAGGCCGGCTATAGGCTCCGGCGGGTGACGCCGGTGGACATGTTCCCGCACACGCCGCACGTCGAGTGCGTCGCGCTCCTGGAGCGAATGAGCGACGCGTGGATTCGGAGTCGCGGCCGGGCTCGACCCCGACGTGGCAACCCCGCTCGCGGCCCGCTGCGATGAGCTTGGCTACTCGTCGATTTGGTCGAACGATCACCCGGGCGCCAACGGGCTCGACACGCTGGCAGCCTTCGCGGAGGGCTCGAACTCCCTCGACCTGGGGGTTGGCGTGATGGCCCTCGACCGCCACGACCCCGCCGAGATCAACGGGCGCATCGACAGCCTCGGGCTCGATCGGAGCCGCCTGTGGATTGGTGTCGGCGCGGGCTTTTCCGAGCGCCCGCTCACCGCGATGCGCGCCGCGCTCCCGGCTCTGCGCGAGAGCATCCCCGGCGTGCGACTGGTGCTCGCGGCGATGGGGCCGAAGATGTCCGCCCTTGCGGGCTCCGGCTTCGACGGCGCGTTCCTCAACTGGATGACGCCCGAATCGGCCTCGACCTCGCGCGAGAGCGTCCACGCCGGCGCCGCGGAGGCCGGACGCGAGCCGCCGCCGGTCTTGGGCTACGTGCGAACCGCCATCGGCGAGGACGCGGCCGAACGGCTGGCCAAGGAGGAGTCGTTCTACCGCGACCTCCATGATGGCTACCGGCGCCAGTTCGCCCGGCTCGGGGCCCCCGAGGGAACCGTCGGGGTCGCGGCGCCCGACCGTGACAGCGGCGCAGGCGGACCTGGAGCGATATGACGCGCTCGACGTGATCGTCGTCCGCGGCCTGGCGAGCGCGACGTTGGAGGCCATGGCCCCGCTGGCCGCCGGAGCGGCACCGGCATGAGGCGCGCCGCGGTTGCGACCGTCGCCGTTGCCGCCCTCAGCCTCACCGCGCAGGCCCTCGCCGGCCTCCCGGCGCAGCCACTCGGCCACGACGGGCGCTGGATCACCGACGCTCGCGGCCGGGTCGTCCTCATCCACGCCGTGAACATGGTCTACAAGCGGCCTCCCTACTATCCGAAGGCGATCGGCTTCGGAAAGGACGACGCGCGCTTCCTGCGTCGCCACGGCTTCAACGGCGTCCGGCTCGGGGTGATCTACGCGGGCGTGGAGCCGAAGCCCGGCAAGTACGACGACGCCTACCTCAAGAAGATCGCCGCCACCGAGCGCACCCTCGACCGCAACGGCGTCTTCTCGCTGCTGGACTTCCACCAGGACCTCTACAACGAGAAGTTCCAGGGCGAGGGTTGGCCGGACTGGGCGGTCCAGGACGACGGGCTGCCTAACCCGAAGAACGGCTTTCCGGGCAACTACCTCACCAACCCGGCGCTGCAGCACGCCTTCGACCACTTCTGGGCGAACGACCCCGGTCCGGGCGGGATCGGCCTGATCGACCGCTACGCCGCAGCGTGGCGGCATGTCGCGAGCAAGTTCCGGAAGAGTCCGGGCGTCCTCGGCTACGACCTCCTCAACGAGCCGTGGCCAGGCTCTAACTGGCAGCCGTGCATCAACCCGGAGGGCTGCCCGGCCTTCGACACCGGCCCCCTCGCGGCGATGACCCGCAAGGCGACCGGCGCGATCCGCAAGGTCGATCGCAGGCACATCGTCTGGCAGGAGCCGAACGTCCTCTTCGATTTCGGGCCGAAGACCCACCTGCCGCGGATTGGGTCGAATTCCGGCTT
Source organism: uncultured Actinomycetes bacterium (assembly GCA_963829735.1). Taxonomy (GTDB): domain Bacteria; phylum Actinomycetota; class Thermoleophilia; order Solirubrobacterales; family 70-9; genus AC-56. The sequence continues at coordinate 247,360 of CAWHJT010000014.1, read as the reverse complement.
CAGCTTCCACGATTACTGCCTCGACAACAGCGCTCCCACCTGCCCGACGACGGAGGGCGCTGTGTTCGACAACGCCGACGACGAGGCGGTCAAGACGGATCGCGCGCTGATGCTCACCGAGTTCGGCGCCACCAATGAGCACCCGCGGATCCAGCACATGGTCGATCTCGCGGACCAGCACATGGTCTCGTGGATGTGGTGGGCCTATTGCGGCTGCGACGACCCGACCACCAGCGGCCCCGGGAACGTCCAGGCGATCGTCAAGGACCCGAGGAAGCCCCCGACCGGCTCGAACGTCATCCGCAAGAAGCTCGCGCTGCTGGACCGCCCCTACCCACAGGTCGTCGCCGGCACTCCCACCTCGTTCGGCTACGACCCCAAGCGGCGCGTTCGAGTTCGCCTACTCCACCAAGACTCCGGACGGCAAGTGTTACCGCGCCGGTCGAAGACCACCGTCTATGTCCCACGAGCGCCACTTCGCCGCCGGGTACGACGTGGTCACGCACGGGCGCCGCGTCTCCGGAAGGGAACTCCCAGCACCTCGTGCTGAAGCGACGCGAAGGCGCGGCGAACGTCAAGGTGACCGTCCGCCCGTCCAGCTAGTAGACGGCCTTCAGAACTCCTCCACCTCGTCTCCTTCCGAGACGGAGTCCAGCTCGGTCGCGCAGATGGTGCACAGCGCCGCCGTCGCGCCGTCGTCGAGGATCCGCTGCTTCTCGGCATCCGTGAGCGTCGCGCCGCAGTTCTCGCAACGCTCCGGCAGGTCCTCGATAGTCCGTCTCCTCGAGCTCCATCCGCGAGAGCAGTCTAGTTCCGCCGCGGCTCAGTAGGGCGGCAGATCGGCGTACCAGTCGCCGAGCACGCGGAAGGCCGACCAGAAATCGCGCTTCGACTCCTCGGAGTCCAGCGACTCGTCGATGTCGGGCACGTAGAGCGCGTCGATCGTGGGCGTCAGCTCCTGGATGCGCCCGGCGTCGGGCTCGAGCTCCCGCGACAGCGGGACGTCCACGTCGTTGAGGACCTCAAGCGCTGACTCCCCCATCACGACGACGATCTTCGGCTGGACGATCGCGATCTCCTCGACGATCCGCTCGATGCACTCCCCTCCGGCCAGCGAGGGATCGGAGACCGGGCACTTCACGCACAGCGTCCCGTAGACGACGAGCGGGTCGATGTTGAGCCGCCGGAAGCTCTTTCGAAGCGCGTTCCCGGCCCGGCCGTAGAACGCGACCCCCTCCTCGATCTCGGCGGCGGTCGGCGCGAACTTCAGCAGCATGATGTCCGCCTGCGGGTGACCCGAGCCGAGGACGGGCATCAGGTTGCCTCGCGGGCAGTGCGAGCACTCCTGGAGCCGGTGGGTGAGCTCGTTCAGCTCGCGGATCGCCCGCTCTAGGTACTTCTCCTGAATCTCGTCGTCGGTGGCCGGCACGTTGACTCCGTCTCTGGCAGCGATGTGGGGGTTCTTTGACGGCCCCGACGCCGCTCCTCCCGGGTGCATCACCGCGTGCGCCGCGCCGGCCGCCTGGCACCCGCCCCGGACCGGCCGGTCGTCTGGAGCAGCTTGAGCGCCTGGACGTAGATGAGGTTCTTGTGCTTGCGGACGATGTCGGCGTCGCGCATCGCCTCGAGGAACTCCTCGGGCCCCTCGAAGTCGTGGACGCGGATCATCACGCTGCCCAGCCCCTGCGCCACGTGGCTGTCGGAGCCCGCCCCCGGGACGATCCGGTACTTGGCGGCGAACCGCTCCGCCTCCTCGTTGAACGCGGTCAGCGCAACGCGCGGGTTGAACACCTCGAGGATGTCGATCTCCTCGACCATGTCGAGCAGGTGCTCGTAGTCGGGGACCGAGTGAAGTCGATCGAACGGGTGCGGGACATAGACGAGCCCGCCCTGGCGGCGGATGTCCGCGATCGTCTCCGCCATCGTCATCCCCCGCGGGATCTTCTCGGAGAGGAAGAGCCCGATCACCTCGCCCTGCTCGGCCGTCTTCACCTCCTCCGCGACGATGACCTTGACGTCGCCCCGCTCCTCCGCGAGCTCGCGCGCCGCCAGCGCGCCCGAGATCTCGTTGTGGTCGGTGATCGCGATCGCCCCCAGCCCGCGTTCCTTGGCCGTGTCGAGCAGCACGTCCACCGGCGTCGCGCAGTCGGGTGAGTGGTCTGTGTGCATGTGGAGGTCGACGTGGATCGACGGCCGGTTCGCGAGCCGGCGCCTCACAACGGCATTGCCGGCGGGGTCGTGGCGGCGCGCGCAGATGCGCCGGTACGTCTCCTCGACCTGGTCGATGACCGCATCCCAATCCCGAACGGCCCCCCTCGCGCCCTTCAGGAGGTTCACCCGGAGACCGGGCTCGCGCGACCAGCCGCTCGAGCTGGCCCGCGAGGGTGAACGCATCCCCGGCCGGAAACAGGAGGCCGCGCTCGCCGTCCCCGACCAGCTCGCGGTAGAGCGGTAGCTGCGAGGCCACGGGGACCGTCCCCGAGGCCAGCGCCTTGCGCAGCAGGCCGGGCGCCGTGCGCGGCCCGCCGGAGGCAGCGCACACGACGTCGGCGCCGGCGATGAGCTCCTCCGGCGTCGGCCTGTCTCGGCCCCAGGACATGGACCCGGTCGCGCAGCCGCCTCGCGAGCCGCACCTCGGTCGCGCCCGGCGTCCACACCGCCGCCTCCCAGTTCATCTCCAGGGGCAGGCGCCGCAGCGCCCGGAGGAACAGGCGAAGCGCGCCACGCTCCTCCTCGAGGCAGAACGCGATCCGAACGGGCCGGTCGTCTTCGGAGTCGCCGTCACCCGGCCACGAGCCCTCGACGCCGGAATCGGCGCCGGGCTCCATCAGCTCGTACGAGCCCGGGAAGAACCGCTCCATCAGCTCCGAGGTCGCGCCGGAGGTCACCGTCCGGGCGTCGAGCCGTCCGAAGAAGATCTCCACGAGCGGCCGGGCGACCTGCGTCGACAGGATCCGCTCGGTGGGCTCGTGGAACGTGCCGACGTTCAACGAACGGGAGTGGCGCAGCGCGACAGCGGTGGCGCTCGGCGCGAACGGGTCGTGGACGTGCACGACGTCGAAGTCCACGCCACCGAGCAGATCCTCGAGCGGCCGGCTGAGGTCGATCGGCACCGGCGCCGCCCGGGGCCCGGGGCCGCGGGGCATCGAGATGCTGGAGCCGACCGCGAGGACCGGAGGGCCACCATCCCCGCCGGCCCGGTCCCCCTTCCAGGCGCCCTTGAACAGTGCCGCCGGCCGCCGGCGCGCGGCATCGATCGCCCGGCGGGACTCGCGCACGGCCGCCCGCGACCCGGACGGCGCCGCGACGACGACGCTGATGCCCTCGATCAGACAGCCCGGCCGACACGCGATCGACGAACTCGTTGACCTCGTGAGTGACACCCCACGGCTGCGGGCTCACCTGGACGATCGACATGGAGTCCCGGGCCACGTCGCGCAGCATAGAGACGCGCGAGGCCCGCCGGAGGCGGGCCTCGGTCAGATCAATCTCACGTCGCGCGTTACTCGGCGGCGGCCGAATCGGTCGCGAGCTCCTTGGCCCGCTCGCCGGGCGCCTTGCGCGCGTGCTCGGCGATGAACTCCTCCGTCAGCTGCCGCGCCTGGTCGTCCGGCCGCTGCGTGTGCGGCGACTTCATCAGGTAGCTGGACGGGCCGTCGAGCTGGCCGGCGATCCCGTCGTTCAGCGCGAGCTTGGCGATCCGCACGGCGTCGATCACGATCCCGGCGGAGTTCGGCGAGTCCCAGACCTCGAGCTTGAGCTCAGCGGTCAGCGGCACGTCCCCGAACGCCTTGCCCTCGAGCCTGATGTGCGCCCACTTGCGGTCCGTGAGCCAGGCGACGTAGTCGGACGGGCCGACGTGCACGTCGTCGGCGGGCAGCTCGTGGCCCATGATCGAGGTGACGGCGTTGGTCTTCGACTCCTTCTTCGAGGCAAGCCGCTCGCGCTCGAGCATGTTGTAGAAGTCCATGTTGCCGCCGACGTTGAGCTGCGAGGTGCGCTCGAGCCGTACGCCGCGGTCATGGAAGAGGCGCGCGAGCTGGCGGTGGACGATCGTCGCCCCGACCTGGGACTTGATGTCGTCGCCGATGATCGGCAGCCCGGCCTCCTCGAAGCGCTTGTCCCAGTAGTCCTCGCGGGCGATGAAGACCGGCAGGCAGTTGACGAATCCCACTCCGGCCTGAAGCGCCTGCTCGACGTACCACTTGGTCGCCTGCTCGGAGCCGACCGGCAGGTAGCAGACCAGCACGTCCGCCCGGGTCTCCTTCAGGATCCCGACCACGTCGTCGGTGGACCCGGGGGCCTTGGTGATCTTCTCCTTCAGGTACTTGCCGAGGCCGTCGTGCGTCATGCCGCGATGAACGGGAACGCCGAGCTCGGGGACGTCGGCGAACTTGATGGTGTCGTTCTGCCCCGCCCAGATCGCCTCGCCGAGGTCCTTGCCGACCTTCTCGGAGTCGATGTCGAACGCGGCGACGAACTCCACGTCGCGCACGTGATAGCCGCCGAGGTCCACGTGCATGAGGCCGGGAACCTCCTCGGCGGGATCGGCGTCCTTGTAGTAGGTGACGCCCTGGATAAGTGAGTTGGCGCAGTTGCCGACTCCGACGATCGCGACGCGGACCTTGCCGTCGTCGATCAAGTGGCCGTTTCCGGCTGCGGCGTTGTGCGATCCGTTCTCGGTGCTCATTCGGTCGGAAGTCCTCCTCGCGGCGGGTGGCAGCCTGCTACTACGCCGCACTCGTGTGCCGGTTACACCTCGGGCTCGTCCAGCGCCCGCAGCTCACCGCGTACGTGCCAAACGCGTTGGACCACGGTGACCGCTGTGAGCGCAGCCATAGCGTAGATGGCCGGCGCCAGCAGCTCCACATCGAAGATCCCCGCACCCTTGGCGAACACGAGGCCGATCGAGAGGATGACCACCCGCACCGGTCGGGTGGCGATCCCGACCTTGCACTCGACGCCGAGAGCCTCCGCGCGGGCACGCGTGTAGGAGACCATCAGCGATCCGAGCACCGTCAGCACGCACGCGGCGGCCGGGATCGCGTGGCCGGTGTCCGCGAAGTACCAGGCGACGGCGGTGAGCACGACGCCCTCCTCGACCCGGTCGAGGGTCGAGTCGAGGAAGGCTCCGAAGAGCGTCCCCTTGCCGGACATCCGCGAGTAGCGGCCGTCGAGGGTGTCCATCACCGAGCCGACGATGAACGCGAACCCGCCGAGCACCCAGAGGCGCTGCGTGACCAGGACCGCGGCGGCGACGTTCAGCACGAACCCCGTCAGGGAGATCGCGTTCGGCGTCAGCCGCGATTCGATCAGCCGGCCGCGCGCGTACGCCCGGAACTCCTGGCCCGTGCGCACATCGCGAAGCTGGCCACCCGGTACCTCCGACGCCACGGCTGGGACGCTACAGGGGTAGAGGCGGCGCTTGTCGACGCAGCAGGATGTAAGGCGGCGAAGCGGCAAGGATTTGAGGGGGATCAGGCCGGGGCTTCGTCGACGCCCTGGTCGCGCCACGACCAGGCGTCCGGGCGGAGCCTCGCGAGCTGGTGCGCGGTCACCGCGGCGAGGCAGGCGACCATCGCGCCGAGCGCGGCGTCGAACCAGAAGTGGTTCGCCGTGACGACGATGACGAAGAAGACGGTCAGCGGATAGACGGACCACAGGATCCGCGCCCAGGCGCTCCGCACCAGGTTGATGGCCGCGACCGCGACCATCAGCGAGAAGGCGATGTGCATGCTCGGCACCGCCGCGTACGGGTTGACCAAGAGGCTCGTGAACGAGGTGTCCTGATTCGTGCTCGTGAAGGCGGCGATCGTGTCAGTGAAGCCGTCGCCGGGGAACATCCGCGGCGGCGCCGTCGGGTAGAGCACGTAGCCGATCAGCGCCAGGCCCATCGCCACCAGGAACATGTTGCGGACGAAGTTGAAGTGGTCGTTCCGGTAGAGGTAGAGCCAGGCGAGGAACGCGGTCGTGATCACGAAGTGGCTGTTGAAGTACGACCAGTTCGCGAGGTCGATGATCCACTGGTGGTTCAGGAACGCCTGCTGGAACGCGGGCTCGAAGAAGGCGCCGAGCGACTGCTCGAAGTGGATGATGTGGGTGCCGTTCGCAAGCGCCGTCGAGGGGTGCGAATCGGCGATTCCCCGCACCACCTGGTACCCCTGATAGGCAGCCACGAACAGCACGACCTGGCGAAACAGATCGAGCCAACCGTTTGGCAGCCTTCTGCCTAGGTTTTGGACGACTTGGGGCACGGGCGGGTTGCGCGGGATTGTAACCGCGGTCCTTCGACTCGCTCGGGCCCGACCCTTCAATCGAGGTAGGGCGCCGGACCATATGCTCGCCCAGTGAGCGAGACCGGTTGGAAGCGGCCGCCGAAGCGCCGGGTCCGGGCGATCCGAGACCGCCTGCGCGAGCTCTACGGGCGCCCGGTGAACGACCCGCACGGCCATCCGATCGCGGAGCTGGTCCGGACGGTGCTGTCCCAGAACACCAACGACACCAACCGCGACGTCGCCTACGACCGGCTCCGGGAGCGCTTCGGAACCTGGGAGGAGGTGCGCGACGCGCCGACCGACGAGGTGATCGAGGCGATCCGCCCCGGCGGCCTCGCCAACACCAAGGGCCCCAGGATCCAGCAGATCCTCGCGCGAGCTCCAGGACCACCCGGACCTGGACTGGATCGAGGACGCGCCGCGCGACGAGGCGATCGAGTTCCTCACGTCGCTGCCCGGCGTCGGTCGCAAGACCGCCGCCTGCGTCCTGATCTTCGCCTTCGACCGCCCCGAGATCCCGGTCGACACCCACGTGTACCGGGTCGGCGGCCGGCTCGGCCTGTTCCGCGAGAAGGCCTCGTTCGAGGAGGCGCACGACGAGATGCTCCGCATCACCGATCCCGAGGACGCCTACGAGTTCCACATCAACCTGATCCGCCACGGGCGGGAGATCTGCCGCCCGCGCCCGCGCTGCGACGAGTGCGGGCTGCGACGCATGTGCCCCTATCTGGCGCCGCCTCAAGGCAATCACCCCACCGAGCGACTGAAAAACTGGCCCGCCAGCTAAAGGATTCTCGGCCGGGCGGCCGATGAGATCTGCTGGAGGTGCGTGCCCAAGCCTGCCTACGGAAGGGCTGGCCCGCACGGATACCCCACAGAGGAGGCCAGTTGAGTACCAGTTCCATCCGTCGCGTCGATCGCCGGTTGGCGGTCGCAGCCGGCATATTCGGCCTGCTGACGATCCTGATCGCCGCGATGTTCGCGGGACCCGCCGACGCCGAGGCTCGAAGGTGGCCAAGGCCAAGGTCATGACCCGCAACCTCTACCTGGGCGCGGACCTGCGCCCGGCACCCAGGCTTCGAGCGTCCCGCAGCTCGTGGACGCGGCGGGTCAGATCCTCAACCAGGTCGACGAGAACAAGTTCCAGGTCCGGGCCAAGGGCCTCGCGACCGAGATCCTCAACAAGCAGCCGGACCTCGTCGGCCTCCAGGAGGCGGCGCTGTGGCGTGACGCCCCCTGCGACGCGCCGATCATCCCGCCCTCGGCCACGCACGTCCGCAACGGCGGCGACTTCCTCGGCCTGCTGCTCGACCAGCTGAACAAGAACGGGAACAACTACCGCCTGGTCATTGCGGAGCCGGAGTTCGACTTCCAGATCTGGGCGAACACGGACGGCGACCACTCGACGGGCACACCGTTCGGCTGCGACATCGAGGGCAGGCTGACGATGCGCGACGCGATCCTCGCCCGACCGGCGCCGGCGTGAAGACGAAGAACCCGAAGGGCGCGCACTTCAACACCCTTCTACAGGTGCGGCCCGGCGGCGCTCCCGGTCGACGTCACCCGAGGCTGGACCTCGGTGAACGCGAAGGTCGGCAACAGCCCGCGGTTCCGGTTCGTGGACACCCACCTCGAGGCGTTCGACAACCAGCCGTCAGAACCACACGAACCAGGGCACCGACGTCGGCAACGGCAAGATCCGCAAGGCGCAGGCGCAGGAGCTGGTCGCTCCCGGCGGCCCGGCGCACGCGAACAAGCCGGTGATCCTGGTCGGCGACCTGAACTCGCGACGTCAAGACCGCGATCAAGCCGGGCGACGGCGCCGCGGACTGGTGGCTGCTCGAAGCACGGCATGGCGGAGCGCAGCACGCGCGACCCGCTGAGCTGCTGCCTCAACGCCAACGTGCTCAGGGTGGGAGACGGCGGCGACGTCTCCCAGTTCGACCACAAGGTCGACCACGTCATGACCAACGACCCGGGAGCCGTGAAGCGGGGCCGCCAGGCCGTCACCGGCCGCCAGCCCCACAACGACTTCTGGGACTCGGACCACGCGGGCCTCTTCAGCACCTTGAGATTCCCCTAGCCGACAAGGACCGGTGCGGGCTGCGCGCCGAGTGCCGCTGAGGTTGATGATTTGCCTCCTCCAGCCTCAGCGCCTCGGCGCGGAGCCCGGCCGGTTCGCCGGCCGGTCCCCGCCGGCGGCTGGTTAGTATCTCCGCGCCGACGCTGTCCCGAGCGGCGCCACCCCAGCGAATGAAGCGGCCCATCGTCATCTTCATCGTGTTCGCGGCCATCTGCCTGGTCGTGCTGCCGTTCTGGGCGCTTCAGTCGAAGGGCGGCGCCGACGCCTCGCCGGGATCGACCGTCCCGGCCGACAACAAGCAGGGCCTCCAGATCTTCCAGATCAACTGCGGCGCCTGCCACACGCTCGCGGCCGCGGGCACCGACGGCCAGATCGGCCCCAACCTCGACCAGCTGCTGGGGACGGGTCGAAGAGCGGCGACATCGTCCAGGCCAACTACGACCGGGTCCTGACCGCAGTCACAGAACGGCATCGGCGGGCGGATGCCCAAGGAGCTCGTCCAGGGCGATCAGGCCAAGGCCGTCGCGCATTTCGTCGCCAACAACGTCTCCTACGTGCCGAGCTCCGGGAGCAGCCACGCAGCCCCGTCGTCGTCGTCATCCTCGTCGTCCTCCTCCCGTCGCGGGCAGCAGGGCGCCGGTGCCAGCACCGCCCGGCCGGTCGACGAGGCGGCGGTCGCGCGCAGGTCGCCTGCGCACGATGATCTGCTACGCTCGCACTCAGATTTCTTAGGCGAGGAACTTAGAAGGAGAAAACGCATGGCAAAGACGATTGGAATCGACCTGGGCACCACGAACTCTTGCGTGGCCGTCCTCGAGGGCGGCGACCCAACGGTCCTCGAGAACGCCGAGGGCGGGCGCACCACCCCGTCGGTGGTCGCATTCACCGACTCCGATGACCGGCTCGTGGGCACGGTCGCGAAGCGCCAGGCCGTCATGAACCCCGAGAACACGATCTTCTCGATCAAGCGGTTCATGGGCCGCAAGGAGGCCGAGGTCAAGGAGGAGGAGACGATCGTCCCCTACAAGGTCGTCGCCGGACCGAACGGCGACGTTCGCGTCGAGGTCCGCGGCAAGCAGTACTCGCCGCCGGAGATCTCCGCGATGATCCTCCAGAAGCTGAAGGCGGACGCCGAGGCGAAGCTCGGCGAGACCGTCGATTCCGCGGTGATCACGGTCCCCGCGTACTTCAACGACGACCAGCGCCAGGCCACCAAGGACGCCGGCAAGATCGCCGGCCTCGAGGTCAAGCGCATCATCAACGAGCCGACCGCCGCGTCGCTCGCCTACGGGCTCGACAAGGAGTCCGACCAGACGATCCTCGTGTTCGACCTCGGCGGCGGGACCTTCGACGTCTCCGTGCTCGAGATCGGCGACGGCGTGTTCGAGGTCAAGGCCACGTCCGGCGACAACCACCTGGGCGGCGACAACTGGGACAAGGCGATCGTCGAGTGGATGGTCGCGGAGTACAAGCGCGACCAGGGCATCGACCTGTCGGCCGACAAGAACTCGCTCCAGCGCCTCTACGAGGCCGCGGAGAAGGCGAAGATCGAGCTCTCCACCACCCAGGAGACGCAGATCAACCTGCCGTTCATCACCGCCGACGCGAGCGGGCCGAAGCACCTGGAGATGAAGCTCACCCGGGCGAAGCTCGCCGAGCTCACCTCCGATCTCCTCGACCGGGTCGTCGGCCCGGTGAAGCAGGCGCTGGCCGACGCCGGCACGAGCGTCGATCACGTCGTCCTCGTGGGCGGCATGACGCGCATGCCCGCGGTCCAGGAGAAGGTCTCCGATCTCACCGGCAAGGAGCCCCACAAGGGCGTCAACCCGGACGAGGTCGTGGCCATCGGCGCCGGGATCCAGGCGGGCGTGCTGGCCGGTGACGTCAAGGACGTGCTCCTGCTCGACGTGACCCCGCTGTCGCTCGGCATCGAGACCAAGGGCGGCGTGTCCACGAAGCTGATCGAGCGCAACACGACGATCCCGACCCGCAAGTCGGAGATCTTCTCGACCGCCGACGACAACCAGCCGTCGGTCGAGGTCCACGTGATCCAGGGCGAGCGCGAGATGGCCGCCTACAACAAGTCGCTGGGCAAGTTCCAGCTGACCGGCATCCCGCCCGCCCCGCGCGGCATCCCCCAGATCGAGGTCACGTTCGACATCGACGCCGACGGCATCCTGAACGTCTCCGCGAAGGATCTCGGGACCAGCAAGGAGCAGAAGATCGAGATCAAGGGCGGCTCGGGTCTCTCCGACTCCGAGGTCGAGCAGATGGTCACCGACGCGGAGGCGCACGCCGACGAGGACCGGCGCCAGCGCGAGCTGGCCGAGGCCCGGAACGTGGCCGAGAACGCCGCGTACCAGGCCGAGAAGCAGCTCGAGGAGATGGGCGACAAGGTGGACTCCTCCGCGAAGGAGGAGATCACCAAGGCGATCGCCGACGTTCGCGAGTCGCTGACCTCCGAGGACGCCGAGGAGATCAAGGCGAAGACCGACGCCCTCCAGCAGGCCTTCCACAAGGTCTCCGAGCAGATCTACCAGTCGGCCGCCGAGCAGCAGCAGGCTGCCGGGCGCAGGCGCCGCCGACGGCGCGAGCGCCAACGGCGGCGGCTCGGAGGCCGAGGAGGAGGTCGTCGACGCCGAGGTGGTCGACGAGGACCGCTCCTAGCCGATGGCGGACGAGACACGACGGAACGAGCCGGCGGAGGCTGAGCCGCAGGCTGGCGGCGCCACGGAGAACGATGGCGCCGCCGAGGTCGCCGAGGACCTCGACGCCCTGCTGGCCGACGTCAAGCGCGAGCGCGACGAGTATCTCGCGCTCGCGCAGCGTGCCCGCGCGGACTTCGAGAACTTCCGCAAGCGGGCCGCCCGCGATGCCGAGGAGGCCGAGCGGCGGGGCAAGGCGCAGATCGCCAAGGAGCTGCTGCCCGCGCTCGACAACCTCGAGCGGGCGCTCAGGTCCACGGGCATCGACCCGCGACCGGGCGCCCGCGGACGCGCCGGAGCCGACCCCCGAGGAGGAGGATGCCGAGGTCTACGATCGCCCCAGCGAGGAGGTGTCCGCCCAGGAGGCCCTCGCGCGCGGCGTCGCGCTCGTCTACGGCGAGCTGCGCTCGGCGCTGGAGCGCGCCGGGGTCGAGACCTACGACCCGACCGGGGAGCGGTTCGATCCCAGCACGTCCGAGGCGCTCGCGACCCGGCCCGCCGCCGAAGGTGTGGAGTCCGGGGTGGTGATCGAGACGCTCGAGCGCGGCTATCGCCTCGACGGCCAGGTGCTCCGGGCGGCGCGCGTGGTCGTCAGCGAGTAGGAGGCGGAATGGCAGATCGCGACCTCTATTCCGTCCTCGGCGTCGGCAAGAAGGCCAGCGCCGAGGAGATCAAGAAGGCGTACCGCAAGCTCGCGCGCTCCTACCACCCCGACCGCAACCCCGGCGACAAGCAGGCCGAGGAGAAGTTCAAGGAGGTGCAGGCGGCCTACGACACGCTGTCCGACCCCGAGAAGCGCCGGCAGTACGACGCCGGCGGCATGTTCTCGGGCTTCGGCGGCCGCGGCTTCGGCGGTCCAGGTGGCGGAGGCGGCTTCACCGCCGACCTCGGCGACATCTTCTCCACCTTCTTCGGGCGCCGGGGCGGGCCGGAGCCGGCGCAGGCACGCGGGCGGGACCTCGAGACGGAGGTCCACCTCTCGTTCGAGCAGGCCATGCACGGCGCCGAGATCCCCGTCGTCGTCGCCAAGCACTCCACCTGCCTCACCTGCCACGGGTCGGGCGCCCAGCCGGGGACGTCGCCGATCACCTGTCCCCGCTGCGGCGGAACCGGCATGGACTCCGAGAGCCAGGGCTTCTTCTCGATCAGCCGGCCGTGCCCGCAGTGCGGCGGCGCCGGGCAGATCATCGAGCACCCGTGCGAGACCTGCGGCGGGTCGGGCCTCACGGTCCAGCAGAAGCGCTACCGGGTGAAGGTCCCGCCGGGAGTCAGGGACGGCAGCCGGATCCGCGTCGCCGGGAAGGGCGAGGACGGCCCCCGCGGGGGCCCGCCGGGAGACCTGTACGTGGTCACCCGCGTGACGCCCTCGCCGGTCTTCGTGCAGCGCTCCGACGGCAACCTCGAGGTCACGATCCCGATCACGATCGCCGAGGCGATCCAGGGCGCGACGGTCGAGGTCCCGACCCTCAACGGCAGCAAGAAGATCCGCCTGCCCGCGGGAACGCAGCACGGAACGGTCCAGCGGCTGCGCGGCGAGGGCCCGCCCCGCCCGGGCGGCAAGGGCCGCGGCGACATCCTCTACCGGCTCGAGATCGAGGTGCCGAAGGATTTGAGCTCGGAGCAGGAGCAGGCGCTGGGGGAGTTCGCGAAGACGATGAACGACCGCAATCCCGCGCGAGCGGGTGCTGCGTGACGCGTCCGCTTCCTCGGGCAAGGTGAGGAGCTAGAGCGATGGCGAAGCGTTACACACGGGTCGAGGCCACGATCGACAGCGAGCGCGGCGTGTTCATGATCTCGGTCGCCGCGGAGCTCGCCGACATGCACCCGCAGACCCTGCGGATGTACGAGGCGCGGGGGCTGATCACGCCCAAGCGCTCCCCCAAGCAGACCCGCCTGTACTCGCAGAGCGACGTCGAGCGGCTGCGCCGGATCCAGCGGATGACGAGCGAGGACGGGTTGAACCTCGCGGGGGTCGAGGCGGTGCTGAACATGGAGGACCAGGTTGCTCGCATGCGCGCGGAGCTCGAGCGCATGCGCAGGCGGACCAAGGACCTCGAGCGCGAGATGAACGAGGAGGTCGAGCGCGTGCGACGCTCGCTGAAGGCGGAGCTGGTCCCCTACGGCGCCTACGAGACCACCGACCTCGTCCCGGCCGACCAGGCGCAGCCGATCAAGATCCCGGTCAAGCGCGCACGGAAGGGGAGCTGAGGTGCAGCCAGACCGATTCACCGTGAAGTCCCAGGAGGCCGTCGCCGCCGCGCAGCGGCTCGCCGCCGAGCGCCGCAACCCCGAGGTCGCCCCCGCGCACCTGCTGCTCGCGCTCCTCGACCAGGAGGACGGCCTCGTCGTGCCCGTGCTGCAGAAGCTGGGCGCCGACGTCGCGTCGATCCGCGCCCGGACGCTCGAGGCGGTCGACGGGCTGCCCGAGCTCGGCGGGGACGCCGAGCCGGAGGTTCGCCCGGCGCAGTCGTTCGTCCGCGCGATCCAGCGCGCCGAGCGCGAGGCGTCTGCGATGGGCGACTCCTACATCTCCTCCGAGCACCTGCTGCTCGCGCTGACCGACAAGTCCTCGCCCGTCGCGGACATCCTGCCCGACCGCGGCGAGGTGGCCGAGGCGATCAAGGAGGTGCGCCCGAACCCGATCACGAGCCCGACTCCCGAGGACACGGTGCAGGCGCTCGAGAAGTTCGGCCGCGACCTCACCGCCGAGGCCGAGCAGGGCAGGCTCGACCCGGTCATCGGCCGCGACGAGGAGATCCGGCGCGTGATCCAGGTGCTCTCGCGCCGGACCAAGAACAACCCGGTCCTGATCGGCGACCCGGGCGTGGGCAAGACGGCCATCGTCGAGGGGCTGGCCCAGCGGATCGTCGACGGCGACGTTCCCGAGAGCCTTCGCGACCGGCGCGTCATCGCGCTCGACATCGGGGCGCTCCTCGCCGGGTCCAAGTACCGCGGCGAGTTCGAGGAGCGCCTGAAGGCCGTGCTGAAGGAGGTCCAGGCAGGCCGAGGGCCAGATCGTCCTCTTCATGGACGAGCTCCACACGATCGTCGGGCGCCGGCGCCGCCGAGGGCGCCGTTGACGCCGCCAACCTGCTTGAAGCCGATGCTCGCCCGCGGCGAGCTGCGCGCCGTCGGCGCGACGACGCTCGACGAGTACCGCAAGCACATCGAGAAGGACGCCGCGCTCGAGCGGCGCTTCCAGCCGGTGTTCGTCGGCGAGCCCGACGTCGCGCGACACGATCGCGATCCTGCGCGGGCTCAAGGAGCGCTACGAGGTCCACCACGGCGTGCGCATCACCGACTCCGCGACTCGTCGCCGCCGCGACCCTGTCCGCGCGCTACATCGCCGACCGCTTCCTCCCCGACAAGGCGATCGACCTGATCGACGAGGCCGCCTCGCGGCTGAAGATCGAGATCGACTCGATGCCGACCGAGATCGACGAGGTCGAGCGGCGCATCCAGCAGCTCGAGATCGAGCGCGAGGCGCTGAAGAAGGAGAAGGACGACGCGTCGGTGGCGCGCGCGACGCGATCGAGGCCGAGCTTGCCGAGCTCCGCGAGCGCTCCAACGAGATGAAGGCGCGGTGGCAGAACGAGAAGGGCGCGATCGAGGCGATCAAGGAGGCCAAGGCGCGCTCGACGAGGCGAACCGCGAGGCGGAGCGCGCCGAGCGCGACGCCGACCTCGAGCGCGCCGCGCAGCTTCGCTACGGCGAGATCCCGGAGCTCGAGAAGACCGTCGCCGAGCAGGAGGCGCGCCTCGGCGAGCTGCATCGCGAGGGGGGCTCGATGCTGACCGAGGAGGTCACCGAGGAGGACGTCGCCCAGGTCGTCTCCAAGTGGACCGGCATCCCGGTCTCGCGCCTGATGGAGGGCGAGGTCGAGAAGCTCATCCACATGGAGGAGCGCCTGCACGAGCGCGTCGTCGGCCAGGACGAGGCGGTCGAGGCGGTCTCCAACGCGCTGCGGCGCTCGCGCGCGGGGCTCTCGGACCCGAACCGCCCGATCGGCACCTTCCTGTTCCTCGGCCCGACCGGCGTCGGCAAGACCGAGCTCGCCCGGGCGCTCGCGGAGTTCATGTTCGACTCCGAGCAGGCGATCGTGCGCCTCGACATGTCCGAGTACATGGAGAAGCACACCGTCGCCCGCCTGATCGGGGCGCCGCCCGGATACGTGGGCTACGAGGAGGGCGGCCAGCTCACCGAGGCGGTTCGCCGGCGCCCCTACGCGGTCGTGCTGCTCGACGAGATCGAGAAGGCCCACCCCGACGTCTTCAACGTGCTGCTCCAGATCATGGACGAGGGGCGGCTGACCGACGGCCAGGGCCGCACGGTCGGATTCACCAACACGATCCTGATCATGACCTCGAACGTCGGCTCGCAGGAGATCGCGGGAGAAGCGATCGACGAGCGCATCCGCGAGCGGATCGAGGAGATCCTGGCGACGACGTTCAAGCCAGAGTTCCTGAACCGCATCGACGACACGGTGATCTTCCACCGCCTCAGCCGCGCCGACCTGGGGCGGATCGTCGACCTCCAGGTCGACCAGCTCGCGGGCCGCCTGCGCGAGAAGGGAATCGAGATCGAGCTCACCGACGACGCCCGGACGCTGCTCGGCAACCTCGGCTACGACCCGACCTACGGCGCGCGGCCGCTGAAGCGGGTGATCCAGAAGCAGCTGATCGACAAGCTGGCGCTGAAGCTGCTGGAGGGCGAGTTCGCCGAGGGCGACGTGGTCAAGGTGGACGCCGCGGACGGGGAGCTGGTCTTCGAGAAGGCCGCCGAGCCCGTCGGGACGGCCGCTTAGCTCGCCCGCTGCGGCACGGCGGCAGTAGCGGGCGCCTCCAGCACGCGCACCGGGCGGTCGAGGCGCCGCCGGACCTCGCCGACGTCCCCCTGCCCGCCGCGCCGGGTGACGAAGACCACCTCCTGGGCGGGGAAGCTCCGAAGCGTGTCCTCGACGGCTTGAACGGTGTCGGAGTCGCCGACCTCGCCGCGGGCTTCGACGTCGATCGTCGCCAGCGTCGCCAGGGAGAGCGTCAGGCGCCGCTGGGCGTCGAACCGCGCCTTCCTCAGGTCGGAGAGCCAGTGAGCGACCGCCGAGTTCGTCGCCGGCGCGAGCACGAGGACCTCCGGCTTCCGCTCCGCTCCCGGCCGGGTCGATCCCGCGCCGGCGGCGGCGATTTCCCCGATCGCTCCGGCGAGCCCCGGGTCCTCGAGCGGGGCGGTGACGACGACCAGCATCGTGAAGCGGTCGTCGCGGGCCGAGGCGACCTCGATCGGCTCGTCGAAGCGCGCTCGGGCGGCCAGCACGAGGATCGTCCCCGCGGCGATCGCTCCGACGGCAAGCCCTCCGCCCGGGCCCGTGAACTCGAAAGCGGCGACGATCGGCACCGCGATCGCCAGCACGATCAGTGGCAGAAGCCACGGCTTGAGCCTGACGGGCTCGAGTCTCCTCACCTAGGTCCCCTTACCCCGCGGTCTCGACGTAAACGAGGATAGGCTCAAGCCACGCGCGAGGGCCGCACGAACCAGGACTGAGGAGGAGAAATGGCCGTATTCATCATGCTGACCAAGCTGACCTCCAACGGGGTCAAGACGATCAAGGACAACCCCGGACGCGTCCAGGAGGTGAACCGCGAGGTCGAGCAGCTGGGTGTCAAGGTCCTCAACCAATGGGCGACGCTGGGCGAGTACGACTTCGTGAGCGTCGTCGAGGCGCCGGACGAGGGGACGATGGCCAAGGTGTCGGTCGAGCTCGGCTCGCGGGGGACGACCTCCAACGAGACCATGGCGGCCATCCCCGCCGAGGACTTCACCAAGTCGCTTTAGCCCGAGCGAGCGCGCATCTCGATGCGCGTCCTGGTCGTCGGCGGCGGCGGGCGCGAGCATGCGATCGTGCGGGCACTCGCCCGTACGAGCGACGGCGTCGAGCTGCTCTGCTCTCCCGGAAACGCCGGCATCGCCGCGGACGCTCGCTGCCTGGAGGTGGGAGCGGATGACGTCCCGGGAATCGTCGACGCGGCGGCGGCGGAGAGCGTCGACCTGGTGATCGTGGGGCCGGAGGCGCCGCTCGTGGCCGGCGCAGTGGACGCTCTCGAGGCGCGGGGCATCGCCGCCTTCGGCCCGCGCGCGGAGGCCGCCCGGATCGAGGGGTCGAAGATCCACGCGAAGGAGCTCATGGCGGCGGCCGGGGTGCCGACGGCCTCGCACGCGGTGCTGAGGTCGAAGGAGGAGGCTCGAGAGCACCTCTCGTGCGCGTCCTACCCGGCCGTTCTCAAGGCGGATGGGCTCGCCGCCGGAAAGGGCGTGATCATCGCTGCTACCGAGGCCGAGGCCCGGGCGGCCGTTGACGTCTTCTTCGTCGAGGAGCGATTCGGCGCCACGGAGGTCGTGCTCGAGGAGCACCTCGAGGGGGAGGAGCTGTCGCTGCTGGCGCTTTGCGACGGCGAGAACGTGGTCCCGCTGGCGCCCGCTCAGGACTACAAGCGCATCTTCGACGGCGACGAGGGCCCCAACACCGGGGGCATGGGCAGCTACTCGCCCGTTCCCGGGTTCGACCGCGATCGCACCGAGGAGATCGCCGACTCCGTCCACCGGCCCGTCGTGGATCTGATGCACCGCCGGGGGACTCCGTTCGCGGGCGTGCTCTACGCGGGGCTGATGATCACCGAGGCGGGGCCCAAGGTCCTCGAGTTCAACTGCCGGTTCGGGGACCCGGAGACCCAGGCGGTCCTCCCTCGCCTTCGCTCGAGCCTGCTGGACCTCTGCCGCGCGGCGCGCGAGCCGGGCGGCCTCGCCGGGATGAGCCGCCGAGTTCGACGAGCGCTGGGCGGTCACTGTGGTGCTCGCGTCGAAGGGCTACCCCGAGTCCTCATCGAAGGGGGACGTGATCACGGGACTCGAGGAGGCGGCGCGAGTGCCGGACGTCGAGGTGCTTCACGCCGGGACCGCGCGGCGGAATGGCGACATCGTCACCGCGGGCGGGCGCGTCCTCAACGTCACCGCCCTCGGCACCTCACCGGCCGAGGCCAGGGACCGCGCCTACGAGGCGGCGAACATGATTTCGTTCGACGGGATGCAGATGCGCACGGACATCGCCGAGCGGGCCGCCTCCAGCGTGGCCTCGCCCTAGAGACCGAGAAGGAGTGTCGATGGAGATCGCGGAGCCCGAGGGCACGCAGCGCAAAGCAGGCCGAGACGGCCACGGCCGAGCCGATGCCGGACGTGGAGGCGGCGTTCGAGGAGATCGAGGTCGACGCGCCGCTGGTCGGGATCATCATGGGCTCGAAGAACGACAAGCCGAAGATGCAGCCCGCGGGCGAGGCGCTCCAAGAGCACGGGATCCGCTACGAGGTCAGGGTGATGAGCGCCCACCGTGATCCGGAGAAGGTCCGCGACTACTGCCATGCCGCGCGGATGCGCGGGCTCAAGGTGATTATCGCCGGGGCCGGCATGTCCGCCGCGCTGCCGGGCGTGGCAGCCGCCCACACCGACCTCCCGGTGGTGGGCGTGCCTCTGTCCGGGAAGAACCTGGGAGGGCTGGACGCGCTGCTGTCGGCGGTCCAGATGCCACCGGGCGTCCCCGTCGGCTCGGTTGCAATCGACGGCGCAAAGAACGCCGGATTGCTCGCCGTCCGCATAATCAACGCGTGATCTCTCGCTACACGCGACCGGAGATCGGCGCGGTCTGGACGGCGCGAGCGGCGCATGCAGCGCTGGCTCGAGGTCGAGCTGGCGGCGACCGAGGCCCTGGCCGCGGAGGGGGTCGTGCCCGCCGATGCCGCGCGGGCATGCCGCGAGCGTGCCTCCTTCACGGTGGAGGCGGTCGACCGAGCGGGAGCGGACGACCGGCCACGACGTCGCGGCGTTCGTCGACGTGGTGGCCGGGTCGATCGGGGAGGACGGGCGGTGGATCCACTACGGCCTCACCTCCTCGGACGTCCTCGACACGGCGCTCGCGCTCCAGCTTCGCGACGCCGGTGAGATCGTTCTCGGCGGGGCGCGCGCGTACCGCGACGCGCTGATCGATCGCGCGCTGGAGCACCGAGAGACGTTGAGCGTGGGCCGTACTCACGGGGTCCACGCCGAGCCGACCACATTCGGGCTGCGGCTTGCGGGCTTCGCCTTCGAGGCGAATCGCAACCTGCGCCGCCTGGAGGGCGCCTTCGAGGGCGTGCGGGTCGGGAAGCTCTCCGGCGCCGTCGGGACCTACGCGTCGCTGCCGCCCGCCATCGAGGCGCGGGTGATGGAGGCGCTGGGCCTGCGCGCGGAGGACATCTCGACCCAGGTCGTGCCTCGCGACCGTCACGCCGAGCTCCTGGGCTCGATCGCTCTGGCGGGGGCGGGCCTGGAGCGGTTCGCGACCGAGGTGCGCAACCTCCAGCGCACCGAGGTCCGCGAGGTCGAGGAGCCGTTCGGCGCCGGGCAGAAGGGCTCCTCCGCCATGCCGCACAAGCGCAACCCGATCCTGGCCGAGCGGCTGACCGGCCTTGCTCGCGTCCTCCGCGGCTACGCGCAGACCGGCTACGAGAACGTCGCGCTCTGGCACGAGCGCGACATCTCCCACTCGGGCGCGGAGCGGATCGTCCTCCCCGACTCCACGATCCTCATCGACTACATGCAGCACCTCTGCACGCGGCTCGCCTCGGGGATGACGGTCCACACGGACCGCATGGAGGCGAACCTGGAGCTCACCTACGGCGCGCTCTATAGCCAGCGCGCGCTGACCGCCCTCGTGGAGTCGGGCATGAGGCGGGACGACGCCTACCGGATCGTCCAGGAGACGGCGCAGAAGGCGTGGGACGAGCAGACGAGCTTCAGGGATCTGCTCGCGGAGAAGGCGCCAGACCTGGACTTGAACGCCGTGTTCGACCCGAACGCCTACCTCGAGCACCTGCCCACGGTGTTCGAGCGCCTCGAAGCGCTTCGTGAGGGTTAGCGGCGCTCGACCAGGATCGCCGGCGTCCCGCCGCGCGGGGACAGCGTGACGTTGCGGCGCACCATGCGCTCGGGCTTCTCGCTCGCGGGGCGCAGGGTCGCCCGGCTCAGGATCGTCGACAGCACGACCCGCATCTCGAGCTCGGCGAACGCCGCCCCGATGCAGCGCCGGGTGCCGCCGCCGAAGGGGATCCAGCCGTAGGTCTCAGGGCCGTCGTCTACGAACCGCTCGGGGCGGAACTCGTACGGCTGCGGGTAGACGTCGGGGCGGGTGTGAGCGAGATAGATCGCCGGCATGACCACCGTGCCGGCGGGGAGCTCGTAGCCCCCGAGCTCCGTCTCCTCCCGCAGCTCGCGCCCGACGAACGGGACCACGGGCCGGATGCGAAGCGTCTCCTTGATCACCGCATCCAGGTAGCCGTTGCCCCCGCCACCTGTCGACCTCCTCGCGCAGCCGGTCGAGCTTGCCCGGCGCCCGGAACAGGAGGTCGAACGCCCACGCGAGGCCCGTCGCGGTGGTCTCGTGGCCCGCCATCAGGAGCGTCATCAGCTGGTCGCGAAGCTCGGCGTCTGACATCCCCGAGCCGTCCTCGAAGCGGGCCGCGACCAGCATCGAGAGGATGTCCTCGCGGGACTCGAGATCGCGGGTCGGCGCGGCGGTCAGCGATCTCCTCGAACAGGATCCGGTCGGCCGCCGCGAGCATCTCGGCGACGCGCCGGTAGCGGGGCAGGCGGCGCATGCGGTCGATGCTCATGCCGATCGCGGCCGGCGAGCGGGTCGTCGCGAGGATCCCGATCAGGTTCGTCCGCAGGGCATCCCGGCGCGTGCCCTCCTCGACGCCGAAGACGGCGCTCAGGATCACCTCGAGGGTGATCGCCTGCATGCTCGGATGGAGCTTGAACTCGGTGCCGATCGGCCACGAGTCGATCTCGCGATCGGTCGCCCTGGCCATCACCGTCTCGTATGCCCGCATCCGCTCGCCGTGGAACGGCGGCAGCATCAGCTTCCGGCGGCGCAGGTGCTCGTCGCCCTCCTGGAGCAGCAGCGACCGCTCACCGAGGATCGGCCGCAGGATGACGTTGCGTCCCGGGGCGATCGTGTTGCGGCGATCCGCACCGAAGAGGCGCTTCAGCGACGGCGGGTCCGAGATGAAGACCATCTCGCCCGCCCGCAGGATCCGAAGAGTGAACGTGTCGCCGTAGCGGCGCCGGAGCCGCTCGAAGAACGGCACCGGCCGCGCGACGAGCCCGAAGGTCTGGATCGGGGCAGGAAGTCGCGGCCCGGGCGGAAGGCCGGCCCGCGCCGCGCGGACGGGCTCCGGCGTCGCCTCGGTGGGCTCGGCCGTGGCGGTCCCGGTCACGTCAGCGCGTCCGGGCGAACCGCTCGACGGCGGCCATCAGCTCGTCGACCTTCTCGTCGGCCTCTGTACCGCCCTCGGCGACCGCCTCGCGCACGCAATGGTCGGTGTGGTCCGAGAGCAGCTTCAGCGCCACGCCGTCGAGCGCCCGCTCGACCGCGGAGATCTGGGTGAGGACGTCGATGCAGTACGCCTCCTCGTCGACCATGCGGCGCAGCCCGCGCACCTGCCCCTCGATCCGCGACGAGCCGCTTCGCGACCGCGTCCTTGTCGTCGATGTAGCCCGGCGTATGTTGATTCACATGCCGAGTATATACCCGGCGGGGGTATGGACGCCCAGCGGCCGCTATGGCCCGAAGACACCCTGTACGGCGAATCCGCGTTTGCCCTCGAACCAGGTAGCCGCCGCGTCTCCCGCGGCGTTGATTGCCACCTGTCCGGAGTAGGCGTTGAACCCGGGGGGAGACAACACGTGGATGGGCCCCCACGTGCCGTCGGCTGAACGGGTTCGAACGATGCTGCGGAGCTTGCCGCCGAGCACGACATTGTCCGCAAGGAACAGGAAGTCGTCATTGGCATCCCCGACCACCTCGAGACCGGTGTCCTGGTGGAGGTCGCCGAAGACGTGCACGATCGGTCCGAGGCTTCCGGAGGGAGATCTGACCCGTGCCTCCGGGCGGCCCGAAGCCCACCAGTAGTAGGCCGCCGTCCCGTCCGGCGCCACCGCGACGAGACCCTCCCCGCTACCCGACGACGTGACGTTTCCCCGGGCGATGGCCTGAGGTGGGCCGAGGGAGCCACCGGCCGACAACTCCCGCGTCATCATCCGTGCGTCATCTCCCGGGCCCGGCTGCTGCCAGCTGAACACCACGTTCTCGCCGCCTGATGCGACTTGTCCGCCGGCGTCGGCGGTTGCAGACACGCGCAGCTGCGGGCCCAATCTGCCGGCGGGACTGAGCACGCGGGCGAGGTATCCGGCGCGAGCCTGCCACCCGAAGATCGCTCGCCCCGCGGGCGTGACGGTCATGCCGTAGTACCCGCCGGTCCCGACATCGAGCGTTGGTCCGAGCTTGCCCGCGGGACTCCGGGTTCGAACCTGGAGAGAAGCCTGACCGGGTCGGTACAGAATCCACGAGAACACCGCCCGCCCCGACTCATCGACACCCACGTCGACCTCGTCGGTGTTGTCGCCGTCACCGGTCCCCGGAGCGCTGGCCAGCGTCTGCACGGCGCCCAGCGTGCCATCGGCGTAACGCACTCTCGTCCTGACGTAGCGACGGTCGCTGCCCGCCGCGGTCCAGACGTAGTACGCGGTGCCCTGGGAGTCCACGGCTACCCCGAAATCGCTGTAACGAGCGACGGTGCCAGGAGGAGTGATCCTCCGGACGGCGGTGAATGTTCCGGCGGGCGCCCGCACTCGGGTCTCCAGCGCCCCGGACCGGTCCCACGTGAAGATCGCGCTGCCGTTAGGAGCAACCTCGACGCCCGAGGCGGTAAAGGAATCAGGGGGCTGCGCCCGAGCGACATCAACGGGCGGTGTCCACGCCGCCGACGCTGGCGCGACCCCCAGCAATGCGACCAGGGACGAGAGCGCGAAAACGCTCAGTCCAGCCCATGGGCGGTGCCCTCCGGTCATCGTCTTTCTAAAAACCACCACGGCGATCAAGTTGCGGCGGCTACCGCGGCTAGGGGCCGAATGCCGCCTGGATCGCGAATCCCTTCCGCCCCAGGGGCCACGCGACCGGGGCCGTGCCGTCCGGAGCGACGGTCAGGTCAGGCACCCCGGCGTTGAAGCCCGCCGGGGAGAGGGCCTGAACGGGGCCGAGCGTGCCGTCGAGCGTGCCCGAGCGGGCGTAGACCCGGCTCTTGGAGCCGTCTGACGCCGTCCATGCGAAGGCAACGGTGCCGTGAGAATCGATCCCCGGCTGGCACAGGCCAGGACTACGCGGCGCGACCGTCCTTACCGGACCGAGCGTCCCACCCGAGGTGAGGCCTCGCGCCCGCAGATCGGACTTCCCGTCCTCCCAGCAGAAGATGGCCGCGCCGTTCGGCGCGACCGCCATGTCCAGGTACGTCCCGTCTCCCTTTGCCAAAAGCTGACTGCGCTGCAGGCTCCCGTCCGGGGCGCGCCGGCGCACGCCCGACAACACACCCGCAGGGCGCCAGCTCCTGTCCTTGCCCCCACCATCGACGCTTGGATACCAGGATAGGAGCGGATGTTGCGCGCATTGTCAGGTTCGTTACGTCGCGAACTCGCGCAGCGCGTCCTTGCCCCCCAAGGGGATCGGGTCGCCGTGCGCGCACATGAGGCCGTCGAAGTCGAGCGAGAGCAGGCGGCGGTAGGAATCCCGGAGTCCGTTTTTGACCGCCTCCGGGTCGTCGCCGATCAGGTTGTCGGGGACGAAGCCGAGCCCGTCGTAGTTGATGAGGCCGTCGGCGATCGACAGGAAGCCGTGGCCGATCTCGATGTGGAGGGCGGCCTCGTCGGGGCAGATCGCGCCGACCTCGTGCGCGGTGATGCCCTCGGCGAGCCGGTCGCCGAAGGCAAAGCCCTCCACCTCGCGCCCGTCGGAGAACTCGTGGAGGCCCGGCTCGCTGGCGAGCACGGTGCAGCCGAACTCCGCCTGAAAGCGGTCGCTGTGCCGGTAGTGGTGGCGGTTCGTGAGCACGATCCTCTCGGGTGCCCTCCGTGAGCGAAACCACTCGATCCCTTCCGGCGGAAGCAGCGGATCGACGAGCGTCGCGGCCGGCTCAACGTAGTAGGAGCTGACCTCGACCTGGATCCTGGGATGGACGGCCTTCCAATGATGGATGCCGGGTCCGATCTCCTTCACCGCCATCTCCTCTCGATTCGGGTGGGGTCGTTCTGGTCCGGTTGTTAGCATCGCGCCTCGTGTCCGCCACAGCGCTCGCCGACCTCAAACTGCACTCAAGCGGCAAGGTCCGCGAGATGTACGAGATGGACGACGACCTGCTGATGGTCGCGTCCGATCGGATCTCCGCATACGACGTGATCATGCCGACCCTCATACCCGACAAGGGCCGTGTGCTCACGCAGATGTCGCTCTTCTGGTTCGAGGAGACCCGCGACATCTGCCCCAACCACTTCGTCTCGGAGGACGTGCCCGAGGAGGTCGCGGGCCGCGGGATCCGCGTACGCCGGCTCGACATGTATCCGGTCGAATGCGTTGTCCGCGGCTACCTCGCGGGGTCCGGCTGGAAGGAGTACGGGGAGTCCGGCGCGGTCTGCGGGATCGAGCTGCCGGAGGGCCTCCGGGAGTCCGATCGCCTGCCCGAGCCGATCTTTACGCCCGCGACCAAGGCCGAGATCGGCGACCACGACGAGAACGTGGACTTCGACCGCGCCGCCGAGATCGTCGGCGACCGGCCGCTGATGGAGGAGCTGCGACGGATCTCGCTCGAGCTCTACTCGCACGCCGCCGCGCATGCGGAGAGCCGAGGCATCATCCTCGCCGACACCAAGTTCGAGTTCGGCGCCTCACCCGGCGCCGAGGTCGTGCTCGCCGACGAGGTGTTCACGCCGGACTCATCTAGGTTCTGGCCCGCCGACGAGTACGAGCCCGGGCGGGCCCAGCGCTCCTTCGACAAGCAGTACCTGCGCGACTGGCTCGACGAGATCGGCTGGGACCACTCCCCGCCGGCGCCGGAGCTCCCCGACGACGTCGTGGAGAACACCCGGGCGAAGTACGTCGAGGCCCACGAGCGCATCACGGGCCGCGAGCTCTAGTCAGGCACCTCGTAGCCCAGCTTTTTCAGGAGGCCGCCGGCGACCTCCTCGAAGGCCTTGCGGTTCTCCTCGGACATCTCGGTCTTCCAGCGCCCCGCCCGGCTCGCGCTCGGTTTCTCGAAGACGAGCTGGTGCTGGCGAGTGCGCTCCTCGGCGGTGATCGTCCCGCCACCCAGGGGCCTCAGCGTCCGCTCCATCTCCCCCCGCATCCGCTCGGCAGCGCGCTCGGGGTAGTTGAGCATCTCGTCGCTCCACGGCAGTCCGGCGAAGTCAGTCACCTTGCGGAGGACCGGCTCGGGATCGGTGACGAGGTCCTCGTAATGGACCTCCATGTAGGTGCCGCGCACCAGGTTCCCGGCGCGCTTGCGGGCCTTGCGCAGCTCGCTCGCCCATTTCTCCGCCGCGACCGTGATGTCGTCCGGCCCCCAGCTCACCTCGCTGAGCGACAGGGCGACGTCGCGCCCGTCGCGGATGATGTGGATGAACACCGCCTCCGGAAGGGCCCTCTGGATGCGTCCCGCCTTGTAGGTGTATGGAGGGGACTTGTCGCCCCAGCGCGGCTTGCCCTCCAGCGCGGCGCAGGCCTCATAGAAGGAGCGGATCGCGTCGCCGGCCGAGAGCGGGTCGTGCTGTTCCATGCGCGCCCGGACGTCCGCCTCGTCGAGCCGGAAATCGCCCCAGCGGGGGTGGCCCGTCATCGTCTCCATCGCGCGCGCGCGGACCACCTCGGTGGGCTCGCCCTCCTCGATCGCCCGGTCGACCGCGTTGGCAACCATCGGGACGAAGTGCGTCTCCGCCGGAATCGTGAGGTCCGGATGTGCGTCCAGCATCAGCCGCAGGAGCGTCGTGCCCGAGCGTGACACGCCGACGACGAACGGCGCCGGCTGATGCGCGGCTGCCGCCCGGCGGTGGGCGAGGGCACGTCTTGGCGATGGGAGTCGCACGGCGGCGCCTATTCTGGCAGCCCCGCGATCCGCCTCACCACCCTGCAACCGATCGTCGCGGGCCCGCCCACTACCCTGTGACCGCCTTGATCAAGCCCGAAGACAAGCCGATGCGCAAGCCGTGGAACGCACCGCTTGTGATTCCGGAATGCCCCGAGGGCTGGGTGACCGGGACCCCCGACTACGTCGGCATCGGCGCCCAGCGCTGCGGCACGAGCTGGTGGTACGACTCGATGCGCCGCTACCCTGGCATCCAGCGCTCGCCGCTGGGCAAGGAGGTCCACTACTTCGACAAGTACTGGCAGGGCAACCCCCCAGCCGACATCGCGGGGGAGTACGCGTCGCTCTTCCCGCACAAGCCGGGAACAATCGTCGGCGAGTGGACCCCCCGGTATCTGGCCGACCCGATGGCGATCCGCATGCTGAAGGACGCAGCGCCGGACGCCAAGCTCCTGGTCATGTTCCGCGACCCCGTCGCGCGCTACCGATCGGCCATCGCCCGGCTGCAGCGGATGGCGGACGAGAGCGGGAATCGGGTGCTGCTGGCGCAGATGAACGACGCGATCTGGCGCGGCTACTACTTCGAGCAGCTTCGCCACGTGTTCGACCTGTTCTCACGCGAGCAGGTCCTCGTGCTGCAGTTCGAACGCTGCGCGGCCGACCCGGTCCCGGAGATGGAGCGCACGCTGCGCTTCCTGGGCATTGAGCCCCCGGACGAGCCGCCGGAGCGCCTGATGCTGCACAAGCAGGCCGGCCGCAAGACCGCGGAGCTCTCGCCGATCGTCAGCGGCGAGCTCGCCGAACGCTACCGCGAGGACTCGACGCGGCTGGCCGAGCTGTGCCCCGAGATCGATCTCTCGCTGTGGCCGAGCGTCTCGGGCCCGAGCCGCCGAGCTGCCCCCGTGCCCCAGGTGGCCGCCCACTAGGACAGCCATGCGGCTCGTCATGACCCTCAAGGTCCGTGACGAGGCGGACATCGTCTCCGACAACCTCCGCTTCCACCGTGCCATGGGCGTGGACTTCTTCGTGGTCACGGACAACGGCTCCGTGGACGGCACGGCCGAGGTCCTCGACCGCTACGTGTCCGCCGGGCTGGCGCACGTGATCCAGGAGCCGACCAGCGGCCTGCGGTCGAACGAGATGGACTGGACCACCCGCATGGCGCGATTGGCGGCCACCGAGTACGACGCGGACTGGGTCTTCAACAACGACGCCGATGAGTTCTGGTGGCCGATCACGGGCACGATCAAGGACGCGCTGGGCCAGATCCCGGACCAGTACGGCGGGGTGGTCTCCCCCCGCGCCGAGTACGTGGCGCGCCCCGACGGCCCCGGCTCGTTCGCCGACCGCCTCGTCGTGCGCGAAGCCCACTCGAACCTCCAACCAAAGGTCGCCCACCGCGGCGACCCCGACGTGGTGGTGCTGAGCAACACGCACGAGGTGGCGTCCGCCGGGGGCGGGGACCTCTTCGAGGCGCTGCGCCCTCCCGGGCGAGTGGTGCACCGCGGGGTTCGCGGCGCCGCCGAGGACGAGGAGGCTGGCGGCAGCGTCGGGGCCGAGGAGGTGCGCCTCGTGTGGGCGCCCACCCACCCGCTCCGGATCTTCCACTTCCCGCTGCGCTCTTACGAGCAGTTCGTGAAGCGCACGGAGATCTTCCTGAAGCACGGGGGCTTCCGCGACACGGGTCGCTTCCGTCGCCTTCGGATCGCCTACGAGCAGGGGCGCCTGGACGAGATCTACAGGGCGCTGGTCTGGGAGGACGCGGCCGTCGAGGAGGGGGTGCGGGAGGGAAAGCTCGTCCGCGACGACCGGTTGTCGAAGCTGTTGCCGCGCTGCCCGGACCCGCTTTCCGGCGCGCCGCCGGGTTCGGTGGAGGTCGAGCTCGACCCGGATGAGCTCGAACGCGAGCGCGCCGAGATCGAACTGGACACGCAGCGGCTCATGACCCGCACTCAGCGATTCCACATGGTCCAGCTTGAGCGCTCGCGGCAGCGAATCGACGAGCTGCGCGCTCAGAACAAGCAGCTCCGCTCCAAGCTCGGGCGGACCCTGGGCAGGCGGCTTCTGAAGTTCACCCGGCGCCGCCGGCGCGCGACCAGGGAGCTCGAGCCGGTCGCGGCGGACGGCTCGCAGCCGACCGACGCCGAGTAGGCCTACTCACCCGTCGACGCGCTCAGGCGGCGGGCCTCGA
This sequence comes from uncultured Actinomycetes bacterium, assembly GCA_963829735.1. Classification (GTDB taxonomy): domain Bacteria; phylum Actinomycetota; class Thermoleophilia; order Solirubrobacterales; family 70-9; genus AC-56. The sequence goes on along the minus strand of CAWHJT010000014.1, from coordinate 219,119 downwards.
GGTAGTCGCGAAGCCTGGTGTCCTCGATCAGGTCCTCGCGGTCTCCCCCCGCGACCACGTTCGCCTGATAGTGGGCGGGTAGCCCTCCCTGCTCCCAGGTCTCGTACAGGCGGCGCCAGGTGCGCCCTGTCTTCTCCGGGAGCTCCTTGTTCCGGGCGTAGGCCGCGCCGCCCTTGGCGATCTTGTTCTCGAACTGCGCGTAGGAGCGCATCGGGAAGTGCAGGATCTCGATCGAGCCGTCGTCGAGCTCCGACCCGAGGTCGGGGCCCTTGATGCGGTGGTTGCCCTGCACGACCACGATCTCCGGGTGGGCACGGTGGGCCAGCTTCGGCGGCAGCGGCTTGCCCACCGGGTTGAGCGACTCCCGCTCGCGGAGCGTCATGCGCTCCCAGTAGGGGCGCTCGTCCTCCGGTCGGGGGACGAAGTTGGTGCGGTGCCCGACCACGGCGCCGACGTCGTCACCGAGGGCCTCGAACACCGACCGCAGGGACCCGGTGCGCGGCCACCAGAACTCGTCGGCGTCGTTGTTGATCACCCAGTCGGCGTCGAGCTCGGTGGCCGCCATGCGCGCCATACGGGTCACCCAACGCCCCTGCGAGTAGTCGTCGGTCGGCTCCTCGATGATGCGCACGACGCCGCGGGCCTCGTATGTGCGAAGGATCTCGAGCGTCCCGTCGACCGACCCGTTGTCGGTGACGATCACTTCGTCCACCCCCTGCGCCAGGTGGAGGTCGAGGTTGTCGGCGACGATGTCCTCCTCGTCGCGCACCAGCAGCGTCATCACGAGCTTCATCGGGTCGATTCGTAGCAGGTTGCGCCCCAGGCGACGCCTACACTTCCCGCCCTTGACCGACGGAAGATCCTCAGAGTCCGGCACCCGCGTCGTGATGGCGCTCAAGGTGCGCGACGAGGGAGACATCCTCGAGTCGAACCTGCGCTTTCACCACGCCCTCGGCGTCGCCCACTTCGTGGTCACCGACAACGGCTCGACCGACGAGACGCCGGAGATTCTCGGACGCTACGAGAAGGCCGGGCTCGCGACGGTGATCAACGAGCCGGGAACCGACTACCGGGTCGCGGGCGCGGGGTGGCTAACGCAGATGGCCCGTCTCGCCGCCACCGAGCTCGACGCCGACTGGGTGGTCCACACGGACGCCGACGAGTTCTGGTGGCCGGTCTCGGGCTCGCTGACGGACACGCTCGGGGGCATCCCCGCCAGGTACGGAGTGGTGGTGGCGCCCCGCGTCGAGTTCGTGGGCCGGCCCGACGGCCCGAGCCTGTTCGCCGAACGGCTGACCATTCGCGAGGCGAGCTCGCGGCTTACGCCCAAGGTGGCCCATCGCGCCGAAGCGGACGTCGTCAGCATGGACCGGGGCGCCCACGACGTCGCCATGGAAGGGCCGAACGGCGTCCTCGAGACCCTTCGCCCGCCCGGCCGTGCGGTGCACCGCACGGTCAGGGATGCCGAGGGCACCGAGGAAGAGTCGTCCGGGGACGAGACCCGGCTGGTCTGGGCGCCGATGTGGCCGCTTCGAATTCTGCACTTCCCGGTGCGGTCGTCCGCGCAGTTCAAGCGACGGACGGAGGTGGCGATCTTCGAGGGGCACTATCCGGACTGGGGCCGGTTCAAGCGGCTGCGGGAGATCTACGAAGAGGGCCGCCTCGAGGAGCTCTACGACGAGCTGGCGCTCGATGACGAGGACGTGGAGGAGGGGATCCGCGACGGGCGGCTCGTCCGCGACGAGCGCTTCGCGCACCTTCTGAAGCTCTGCCCCGACCCGCTCGACGGCGGCAAGCCGGGCTCATTGGGAGTCGAGTCGAGTCCCCAGGAGGCGGAGGCTGAGCGGGCCGAGCTCGAGTTCGACGCCATGCAGCTCCTCGCCCGGACGTCGCGATGGACGACCCTCCAGCGCGAGCGTGGTCGCGAGCGCTCCGAGTCCCTGATGGAGGATGTGAAGAGCACGGCGAAGCAGCGGGACGCCGCGAGGCGGACCGTCAAGCGCCGCGACCGCCGGATCAAGGCGAAGAACCAGCGCATCGAGGAAACGCAGCGCAAGCTCGATAACAAGCTCAAGCGGATCCAGAAGCTCAAGCGCCGTCTCCGGGCGGAGCGCGCCCGCCCGTGGAGCCGGTTGCGCCGAGTCGTCGGGCGGCTCTTCCGGCGCGGGCGCCGCCGGAAGGGCCGGGGCTAGGGTAGGCCCGTGCCTCGGTACCTCGTCACCGGCTGCGCCGGATTCATCGGGTCCACCCTTGCAGAGGCGCTCCTCGAGGGGGGCGCCGCGGCCGTGGGGGTCGACGCCTTCACCGACTACTACCCCCGCGCTCGCAAGGAGGGGCAGCTCGAGAACGTTCGCGAGCACGAGAGCTTCGAGCTGGTCGAGCGCGACCTCGGCGCGGGAGCGCTCGGCGAGGACCTGCTCGAAGGCCTTGACGGCATCTTCCACCTGGCGGCGCGGCCCGGGGTCCGAGCGAGCTGGGGCGCGGGATTCCCCGCATACCTGAACGACAACCTCGCGGCCACCCACTCGGTCGTCGAGGCCGCCGCCGAGCGCGACATCCCGATCGTGTTCGCGTCTTCCTCCTCCATCTACGGCGAGGCCCTCTCCTATCCGACGTCGGAGGACACCGGGCCGGCGCCGATCTCGCCGTACGGCGTCACCAAGCTCGCATGCGAGCACTTGATCGGCGCCTACATCCGCGACTTCGGCCTCAGGTGCACCATGCTCCGCTACTTCACCGTGTACGGGCCGCGCCAGCGACCCGACATGGCGTTCCAGCGCATCGTCGAGGACCTGGTCGGGGGGAGCGAGTTCGAGGTGTACGGCGACGGGAGCCAGTCGCGCGACTTCACCTTCGTTGTCGACGCGGTGGCGGCGACCATCGCGGCGATGGACGCCGGCCCCGATGCGCGAACCTACAACGTGGGCGGCGGAAGCGAGGCCAGCCTCCGCGAGGTCGTGGCCATCGCTGGAGGAGCTCTCCGGGCGCACGCTCCGGGTCCGCTACGGCGAGCGCGCCGCCGGCGACGTCCGCCGGACCCTGGCGGACACGACGTGCATCCGCAAAGAGCTCGGATGGGAGCCGCGGTTCGATCTCCGCAGCGGGCTCGCCGCGCAGCTCGAGGCGGCCGGCGCGCTCGGGTCGTCCACCGGCTAGCGCTCGGCCTTTGCGTCGGGACCAAAACGGCACCTTCCGGCTCGACGTGCGGCGCCGCGGGCCAGCGCCGCCCCGCCGGAATAGGTTCTAACCTCGGGGTGCGTTGAAGGCGAAGGTCCTGATCCGGCCCAAGGACGGCATCCTCGACCCGCAGGGGAAGGCTGTCGAGCGGGCCCTCCCGGCCCTCGGCTTCGAGGGCGTCTCGCACGTGCGGGTGGGCAGGCTGGTCGAGCTCGAGACCGACGACCCCGACGCGCTCGCGGAGCTGTGCGAGAAGCTGCTCGCCAATCCGCTGATCGAGGACTACGAGATCGAGACGGGCGCGGACGCCGGCCAGTGAGGTTCGGGATCCTCCAGTTCCCCGGGTCCTGCGACGATCGCGACGCGGTCAAGGCATGCTCCCGGATCGGCGACGCGCGGCTCGTGTGGCACGAGGAGCACGACCTGGACGGGGTCGACGTCGTCGTGGTTCCGGGTGGGTTCTCCTATGGGGACTACCTCCGCGCGGGTGCGATCGCGCAGTTCGCACCCGCCATGGAGGCGGTCGCGCGACACGCGGCCGGCGGCGGGGCGGTCCTCGGGATCTGCAACGGCTTTCAGGTCCTCTGCGAGTCCGGGCTCCTCCCCGGCGCGCTGCTGATCAACGAGTGGCTGCTGTTCACCTGCCGCCAGGTGGAGCTGGTGGTGGAGAGCGTGGACACCCCGTTCACGGGCGAATGCCGCGTGGGCGACCGGCTCTCGATCCCGGTCAAGCACCAGTCCGGCCGCTACTTCGCACCGGACTCGGAGCTCGATGCGCTGGAGGAGCGCGGCGGCGTCATCCTGCGCTACGCGCCCGGCCACAACCCGAACGGGTCCACGCGCGACATCGCGGGCGTCGCGAACGAGCGCGGCAACGTGGTCGGGTTGATGCCCCATCCCGAGCACGCCGTTGACGCTCTCACCGGCTCCGAAGACGGCCTGCGGTTGTTCGAATCGGCAGCCGCCTTCGCCGCGGCCCGCAAGCCGACCGCCCTCAGCGCTTAGAGCCAACCTCAGGTGCTTCCGGGTTTCGGCAGCGCGGCCGTGATCCGCTCCAGCTCGCCCCCCGGCTTCGGGTCGATGAGCTGGCGGTAGAACTCGTCGTCGCGCTTGATCAGGTCGAAGACCTCGTCGTTCACCTCCGCGAGCTGGTCCGCCAGCGCCTCGCGGTACCGGTAGACGGGGTCGATCCGGCGCCGGAGGTACCCGAGCCTGCCCTTTCGGGGCAGCCTCGCCGCCAGGCGCCCTCGCCACGTTGATCGCAGCGAGCGCCGGTGCGGCATCCAGGAGATGCGGCCGCCCGCGGTCCGGCGGAAGCCGCCGCCGTGGTGGTAGACGAGGTCCCCGTAGACGCCGAACTGAAGCGGGTGGGGATTGACCTTGTTGGTACGGAGGAGCGGGTACCACTCGATGCCGCGCTCTTCGAGCAGCCCGAGGAGGTTGCCCCCCACGTCGGTGACCGTCTGGCCCTGCTCGTCCCGCCAGGTGTGGCCGCGGCGCCAGTCGCCCGGCAGCTCGAGCCACAGGGACGCACGCATCGCGCAGAAGAGCGGGTGAGGCTGCGGGTCGCCGTTGTTCTCGTCCCGGCGCACGGCCAGGAGCGGGTACCGCTCGAGGGTTGAGTGCAGGAACGGCGCGAGGGGCGCGATTGGGAACGCGTCCCCATCGATGAACAGGATCACGTCGTCCGGATCCGCCGAGTGGGCCACGAGGTCGCCCAGGACCGTCAGCTTGTATTCGTGCTCCTTGACGGGGACGTCGGTGCTGTAGAAGAACTGCTGGGCGTGATCCCGCATGCCCTTGTCGAGCCAGGCGTAGACGCGGTACGGCTCGTCGATGTTGCGGTCGAGGTAGCCGAGCTGGACGTCGATCCAGCGGTCGTGCGCCCAGTGGACCGTGGCGATGTGAATCATGGGAGGGCGGGAGCCTAGATCACTAGGCTCAGCCAGTCAGGTATGCGGAATCGACGGGCGCAACAGCCGCCTCTTCCCACGTTCCTTGGGGTCGGCGCCCCGAGGACTGGCACCACCTGGCTGCACTCCAACCTCCGGCGCCATCCGGAGATCTGGATGACGCCCGTGAAGGAGGTGCACTATTTCGACAAGCGCCACCTTCGACGGTCCAAGAACCCGTTCTTCCGCAGCCACCTCCGGAAGCGGATGCGGAGGTACAGGCGGCTCCAGACTTACAAGGACGCGGTGCGCCCCGGCGAATCGGGCTTCGTGAGGAACCTCAGGTGGGACGCGCACTTCTTCATCCCCAGGCGCGACAACGACTGGTACCGCGGCGTGTTCCGGCCGCAGGACGGGCAGATTGCGGGGGAGATCACCCCGGCGTACTCGACCATGAAGGTGCGCGTCGTGAAGGAGATCCACGGCATCAACCCGGACATGCGGATCATCTACCTGCTCCGCGACCCGATCGAGAGAAGCTGGTCGTCAGCCCTGATGTCGCTCGGGAAGCGAGGCGGTCGGCCGGTTGAGAGCATCACCGACGAGGAGCTCATGAGGCACTTCGAGGGCGCCGGCCACACGCTCAGAAGCAACTACCTGCGGACTCTGGACAACTGGGAGGGCGTCTTTGGCAGCGACCAGATCTTCGTCGGCTTCCTCGACGAGATCCAGAATGACCCCCGGGACCTGCTGCTTCGCATCTACCGGTTCCTGGGCGTCGCCGCCGAAGAGTCCCTGATACCCCCCGCGGTGTCCGCGAAGGTCAACACGTCGCCACAGGCCAAGAGCGCCATCCCGGAGCAGTTCCGCAGCCACCTCGCGCGGATGTACCTCCCGCAGCTCGAGGAGCTATCCGAGCGGTTCGGAGAGCCGGCCACCGGATGGCTCCGGCGGGCGGAGGAGAGCATCTCCTCGTCTTCCTCCGTCTGATGCGGTTGCCCAAGCCCCTCGAGAGCATGCGACGGAGCCCGGAGGCGCCGCCCGAGCTGCGGTCCAAGACCGTGGTTGCGATCCTCGGCATGCACCGAAGCGGCACCTCTGCGATCGCGGGCATGCTCGCGGACCACGGGCTCGAGCTCGGGCGGGTCCGGGAGCGCAACCGGTTCAACCGGCGCGGCAACCGTGAGATCCCGGAGCTGAACGAGCTCCACGAGGCGATCCTCGAGCGAGGCGGCGGCACCTGGTGGCGACCCCCCGCCGAGGTCACCGTGCGAGCCGGCGACCTGCGAAGCCGCAACCGGATCGTGGGGGCCATCGACGGCGAGGCGATCGCCGTGAAGGACCCTCGGATGCTCGTCTGCCAGCCGTTGTGGAGCGACCTCGAGCTGCGGCACGATCGGGGTGATCCGCAACCCGGTGGCGGTGCGAAACTCGCTCGCCTCCCGAGCCCGCGAGCGTCCCGAGAAGCACCCCGAGCTGTCGGCCCGCGAGTGGGAGGAGGTCTGGGTGGTCTACAACCGGGCGCTTCTGGACTGGCACCGCCGGAGCCCCTTCCCGGTGATCGACTTCGACCGGCCCGACGAGCTCGGCGCGCGTGTCACGGCGGCGCTCGAGTTCTGGGGGCTCGAGGCCGGCGCGGCGTCCGAGTTCTTCGATCCGGAGCTGGCGAGCGCGGGCGGCGAGGGCGACTGGACGGCCGACGTGTCCAGCCCGGAGGCGCTCGAGCTGTGGAAGGCCCTGGCGGCGCTGGCGTCCGGCTGATCCCCACTCCCTCGCTGATCGAGCCGAGCCACCTATCCTTCCGCCGCATGCGACGTCCTGATGGGAGCCACACGCCTTGACCGGGCTGCTCCAGCGAACCGTCGGCCGCCTCCGGGGCGGGCGACCGGGGCCGGACCTTCCCTATCCGCAGCCGGTCGTGATCTTCGGCACCGGAGGCTCCGGGACCCGCGTCTTGCAGGTGCTGACCGACCATTCCGGTTACTACCTGGGTACGAGGCTGAACACGGCGGGCGACGCGCTCGACATCGGCCACTTCATGAGCCGATGGCTCGACCGTTATCTTGGCCAGACCGATTGGATCGGGAGGGAGGCGCGGGGCTCGGGGGAGAGCCCCTACGGCTATCCGCTGCCGATGGCTGAGGACTTCGCGCGACACTCGAGGCGCACCGTCGTGCGCTGGGCGACAAGGAGGCGCCATGGGGCTGGAAGGCTCCACGCACGATCCTGATCCTCCCCTTCGTCCACGAGCTCTTTGGTGGCATGCAGGCGGTCCACCTGGTGCGGGACGGCCGCGACATGGCGTACTCCCGCAACAGGCAGCAGATGCGCCGCCACGCGCCTCAGCTCCTGGAGCCGCAGTACAACGAGGGGCGCCTGCCGATTCGATTGGTCGCCTTCTGGACCCTCGTGAACACGGCGGCCGCCAACTACGGCGAGCGCGAGCTCGGCTCCAACTACCTGCGGATGCGCTACGAGGACATCTGCAGCGACCCGTCGAGCGCCGTCGTCGAGCTGCTCGACTTCATCGACAGCCCGGCGCCACGCGAGTCGATGCAGCGGCTGGCCGTCGAGAAGATCCGTCCCTCGCCGGCGATCGGGCGCTGGCGCGAGCGCGACCCGGCCCAGCTCGACACGATTCGCGAGATCGCGGGCGAGGCGCTGCGTAGGTTCGGGTACGAATAGCGCCGCAACACGCCCGAACATCGTCCTCGTGATGACCGACGACCAGGCGCTTTCGCAGATCAGCGCCAAGTACATGCCGAACGTCTCGAGGCTCCGGTGAAGGGCCACTGCCGGGTGATGGACGGCCGCTCGCTGCTGGGCCTGATCAAGGGCAAGACGCCGCATTGGGCGCCCGGCCGGCCGATCGGCATCGAGCTGGATCGCACCCATGCCAAGGTGCACCACTCCGTGTGCACCTACCGGGGCGTTCGGGCCGGCGGCCAGGTGCTCCTCCGTTATCTCACGGTCGCGAACAAGCCGAACCCCAACAAGTGCGTGCCGGACCGGGAGTGGGAGCGATATGACCTGACGAGCGATCCCTTCGAGCTCAACAACCTGTGCTTCGCCGGCAAGGGAACCAACTGCCCCGATGGGCCCGGCGAGGCCCGGCTGACCAAGCTCGTCCCGCGGATCGCGAACTGCTCCGGCGTCGCGGGGCGCGACCCGCACCCGCGCGGTGCCGGCCGCCACTACTGCGGCTGATCGCCTACTCGCAGAAGGGCCGGGCGGTGGGCGCGTCCCGGCCCTGAACTCCCGAGCAGCGGCGCAGGAGCGCCAGGCGCTTGGCCAGCCGGGCCTGCACCCCCGCTGTAGGCGGGCTCGCCGGCGTGGTTGTGCAGCTCGTAGGGGTCCTTCTTGAGGTCGTAGAGCTCGCGCTCGCCGGTCGCGAGCTCGGAGTAGGCGTAACGGGGGGTCCGAACCGCGTGTGTAGTCGTGGCCCCCCGAGTTGATCTCGTCCAGGACGCCGCGGCGCACGGGCCAGACGCCTCCGCTGGCGACGAGCGGCGCGAGCGTGCGGCCGTCGAGCCGGCGGCAGTCGCCGGGCGCCGCGCAGGTCTCGACGGGCCCCGCGTAGCGGTTCGCGTAGTCGACGATGGTCGCGGCGATGTCCTGGTTGGAGACGACGGCGCCGCTTTGGTCGACGCGCGGCCCGCTCCGGTAGATCCTCGGCATCTTGACCGCGTACGGCACGTTGAGCGACGGCTCGTACACGTCGGACTTGCCGTCCGGCCTGCGGTGCTCGCCGAAGAAGTTCCCGTTGTCGGAGACGTAGAAGACGATCGTGTTGTGGGCCTGGCCGTTGGCGATGAGCTTGTCCATCACCCGGCCCACCCCCCGGTCGAGCTCGCGGACGGCGGCGAGGGTGCAGTGCCAGTCGATGGCGACGTGGTCGATCGCCTTGGTGTTCAGGCGCGGTAGGTCGCGAATCGCCGCCGGCTTGTCGGACACGTTGCGCTCGTTGAACGACGGGGGCTTCGGCAGCGGGACGTCCTTGAACGCGCTATACGCCGACCTGGTGGGCGGGCCCGGCGACGCCGGGTTGGTGCAGGGACTGATGGGCGAGCGCCATCCGTGCGGGGCCTCATACGCAAGCCAGAGGAAGAACGGAGTGCTGGATTGCGCGCTTTCCGCAAGGAACGACTTGGCGTGCCGGGTGAGGACGTCGGTCGAGTAGTCGCTGCGTTGGTTGCCGAAGTGCCGCGTCCGGCCGTTGTCGCTCACGTTGTAGTCGTAGTAGCGCGGGGAAGCCCGCGAAGGCAAACCAGCTGGCGAAGCCGGGCGCGGGCGGGCGACCCGGTGCTGGGGCCGTACCCGTTCAGGAACTTGCCCACGAACCCCGTGCGGTATCCGGCCTGCTGCAACCACACGGGAAGGGTGTCCCCCGGATCGCGAAGCGTCGGATATCCGGGGTCGTTGGAGAAGACTCCGTGGTTGTGCGGATACTGGCCGGTGAGGATCCCGGCCCGGTCCGGGCAACACAGCGGCGGGGCTGCCAGGCCGTCGCGAAAGCGCGTGCCTCGATCCACGATGTCGGCGAACGTGCGCGGCATGTACCGGCGCTTGAAGCTGTTTTGCGCCTGGTCGTCCACGAGCACGACCAGGAAGTTCGGCGCCGGCCGCGGCAGCGGTCGCCGCCGTCGCCTGGTCCCCGGTCGCCAGGTGGGCCGAGAGCCCCGCCGCGAGAGCGGTCGCGCAGAGCAGCAGCACGACAACCCTGGCCCTCGTGCGTGTGCCCCTGCCCACGCCTCGAAGCTAGCGCACGGGCCTAAAGCGGTGTCGCGACCCTGTTAGCCTCGCCGACCCGTGCGGCTCGGGATGGTCTACAAGGTCCGCGACGAGGCGGACATCATCGAGGACAACCTGCGCTTCCATCGGGCGCTGGGCGTCGACTTCTTCGTCATCGCCGACACCGGCTCGACCGACGGCACCCTCGAGATCCTCGAGCGCTACGAGGCGGCTGGGCTTGTCCGGCTCGAGCGGATCCCGGGAGGGATTCATGACATGAAGGGTGAGGGTGGCGGTGAGGAGACGATCACCCGGATCGCGAGCGAGATGGGCGCCGACTGGGTGATCCACAACGACGCGGACGAGTTCTGGTGGCCGGCGGAGGGAACCCTCAAGGAAACCTTCGCATCGGTGCCCGAGCCCTACGGGATGATCTTCACCCCCCGGACCGAGTTCGCCGCACGCCCCGGCGACGAGCCGTTCGCGGACCGGATGACCGTTCGCGAGGCGCGTTTCCTGCGACCGCCCAAGTCGGCCCACCGCGCCAACCCGCGAGTCAACCTCCGCGGGCCGCACCCGATCGAGATCTGGGTCGGCGGCTCGCCCTACCAGGGGCTCGTGGGCAAGCCGGTGCTGCGCACTGCGGCGGAGCACCGGGAGGAGGCGCCGCTGGAGCTCCTGATCGCACCCGACTTCCCGGTGGGAGTCCTCCACTTCCCAATCCGGTCCTATGACCAGTACCGCCACCGGGTTGAGATCGCTCGGGACAACGGCCAGCTCGGGCGAAACCCGAAAGGACAGGCCGTCAGAGAAGCTCTGGAGGGCGGGCAGCTGGAGCGGGTCTACGAGCGCCTCGTCCTGGACGACGACGCCGTCGCGGACGCGATCTCCGAGGGCTGGCTCACCGAGCAGGCGAGTTTCCGCGAGTACCTGGCGGGCTGTCCCCACCCGCTGGCGGACGGCGATCCCGCCGAGCTTCCCGTTCCGGTGCGAGAGGGGAATCCCACGGCCGACGACCTACGTCGCGACGCCATGTACGCGTTCAGCCGCTACCTGCAGACGCAGGCATACCGGGCGCAGGAGCGGCGCGAGGGCAGAGCCGAGGCCCGCAAGACGCAAGAGGGAGCTCCGGCGGCGGACTCGCACCCTGCGGAGCCGCACGCTGAAGCTCCGGCGGATCGAGTCCAGCCTCTGGTGGAGGCTCAGGCCCCGTGTACCGAAGGCGCTCCGCCGGCGTGGCCGGCGCAAACGGCGTTGAGGCCGGCGCACGGGGCACCGGGGCGAGTGGGTCGCGCCGCCCGGCTCGGAATACTGGGTGAGGAATGAGCGTCTCGAGTGAGTCCCGGCATCGTGAGCTCGGGCTCACCGACGCCGAGTTCGATCGCATCGGCGAGCTTCTCGAGCGGGACCCGAACGAGGTCGAGCTCGCCATGTTCTCGCTCCTGTGGTCGGAGCACTGCGCCTACAAGCACTCGCGAAAGCTCCTGCGCGAGGCTGCCGACCGAGGGGACGCGCGTGCTCATGGGCCCGGGTGAGAACGCGGGCGCCGTGGACGTGGGAGGCGGTCACGCGGTCGCGTTCAAGGTCGAGTCCCACAACCACCCGAGCGCGGTCGAGCCGTTTCAGGGGGCGGCCACCGGCGTCGGCGGAATCCTCCGCGACGTGTTCGCGCTCGGGGCGAGGCCGATCGCCGTGCTCGACTCGCTGCGTTTTGGCGAGCTCGACTCGGAGCGCTCCCGCTACCTGTTCGAGCACGTCGTCGCGGGCATCGGCCACTACGGCAACTCGATCGGCGTCCCGACCGTGGGCGGCGAGATCTACTTCGAGGAGCCCTACGAGCAGAACTGCCTGGTGAACGCGATGTGCGTCGGCCTGGCCAGGGCCGACCGGATGGTTCGCGCGGCCGCCAGCGGGCCCGGGAACGCGATCGTGCTGATGGGGGCGTCGACCGGGCGCGACGGGATCGGCGGCGCCTCGGTCCTCGCCTCGGCGGAGCTGGCCGAGGGGGCGGAGATGCGCCCCAGCGTGCAGATCGGGGATCCGTTCGAGGAGAAGAAGCTGATGGAGTGCTGCCTCGAGCTCCTGGACCGCGGCCTGCTGCTGTCCCTGCAGGACCTGGGCGCCGCCGGCCTCACCTCCTCCTCGGCCGAGATGGCGTCTGCCGGTGGCGTCGGGATGGACATCGACGTCGAGCGAGTCCCGCTTCGCGAGGCCGACATGGAGCCGTTCGAGGTCATGATCTCCGAGTCCCAGGAGCGCATGCTCGCGGTCGTCGAGCCCGACCTGGTGGACGATGTGTTCGCGGTCTGCGAGCGATGGCAGACCGGCGCCGCCCGCATCGGGGCGGTAACCGACACCGGCAGGATCCGGGTGCTCGCCGGCGGCGAGGTAGTCGGTGACGCTCCGGTGAGCGCGATGGTCGACGCCTGCCCGCTGTATGACCTGGAACCGGAGGAGCCCGCCGGCTGGCTGTACGGGAACAGCGAGTCGCTCGACGCGCGTGCGGACGGCGCCGAGATCCTGCGGGCGTTGCTGGCATCGCCGAACGTCGCGTCCAAACAGTGGGCCTTCGAGCAGTACGACTCGATCGTCCAGTCGCGGACGGTGCGGCGCCCCGAGGCGGCGGATGCGGCGGTGCTCGACCTGCCGGAGAGCGGCCGCGCGATCGCCGTGGCCATCGACGGCAACGGGCGCCGGGTCGCCTGCGATCCCTACCTGGGCACGATCGAGGCGGTGCTCGAGTGCGCCTCCAACCTCGCCTGCGTCGGAGCGGTCCCCCTCGGCGTAACCAACTGCCTCAACTTCGGCAACCCGGAGAAGCCGCATGTCGCCTGGCAGCTCGACCGCTCGGTCCAGGCTCTCGCGGACGCGTGCGCGGCCCTCGATCTTCCCGTCGTCGGCGGCAACGTCTCCCTCTACAACGAGACCGAGGCCGGCCCGATCTATCCGACGCCGGTGATCGGCATGGTCGGCGAGCTCCCCGACCCCGCGCGCGCGATCGGCATCGCGCCTTCCGAGGGCGACGCGATCGCGCTCATCGGGCCGTTCGCGCCATCGCTCGCCGGCAGTCAGCTCGCAAAGCTCCGCGGCGACCTCGATCGCGGCCTGCCGCGGACCGAGGTCGTCGACGTCCGGGCGGCGATCGAGTTGGTGCGCGACACCGCGCGCGCCGGACGGATCTCGGCCGCCCACGACGTCTCGGACGGGGGGCTCGCCTGCGCGCTGGCCGAATTCGCGATCGCGGCGCGCGTGGGCATCCGCGCCGACCTCGACCCGCTGGTCGAGCTCCGCGGCGGCTCCGGTGAGAGTGCCCTATTCGGCGAGGGCCCGGCGGGTTCGTCGTCGCCGGCCCGCGAGGCGGCCCTCCGAGAGCTGGCCGCCGAGGGTGAGCGCCGCGGCGTGACGGTGCTGGCGCTCGGGCAGGCCACGGGCGAAAGTGTGGAGCTGGCCGCCGCCGAGACCGACGCTCGCGCTGCCCCTCGTCGACGCTGGCGTCCGCCTGGCGGTCGCTGGACCGCAACTAACCGGCCCGGTCCCGCGGCACGCATCTGCTATCAAGTGCCCACCGCGGCCGCGGTGGCAGGGATCGCCCGGCCGAGGCGCACCGAGCGAAGCTGCCCGACCGCGGCTTCGGCGTGTGCGCACCGGATCACGGTCGACCGATGCCCGCTCGAGGCCACAGAACGGATCGCGCCTTGGCGCCCTGGGTTGCTTGCGGCCGGGGCGGCCGCGCTGCCCGCGGCGCATGCCGATCCGCGTCCTCCGCGACCGCAAAACGGCAAGCTCAAGCCGCCGAACATCGTCGTGATCCAGGCCGACGACGAGACCTACGCCCAGCTGACCAAGGAGGTGATGCCCAACACCGAGCGACTGCTGGTCAAGAAGGGCACGACCTTCAGCAACTACGTCGCGACCACGGCGCAGTGCTGCCCGTCGCGCGCCTCCTTCTTCACCGGCCAGTACGCCCACAATCACGGGGTCACCTCGAACCGCGTGGGCTACCCGGGCCTGATCGCGAAGCGGAACGTGCTCCCCGCATGGCTGCAACGCGCGGGCTACAACACGATCCACCTGGGCAAGTTCATGAACAACTACGAGCACTTCGCCAACCCCGAGTCGACGGTCGCGCCCGGTTGGAAGCAGTGGCGCACGGTCCTCAGCGAGGCGAAGTACTACGACTACGACCTGTTCGTAAACGGCCGGGTCAAACACTACGGGCGCGCGCCGAAGGACAACCTGACCACCGTCCTCAACCACGACGCGGTCAGGATGGTCAACCGGTACGCGCCGAAACGAAAACCCTTCTACCTCCAGCTAGACGAGCGCTCGCCGCACGTCACCCGCCAGTTCGACCCGCACGGCTCGTGCGGGCACGCCGCGATACCGGAGCCCAAGGACGAGGGGCGCTTCAAGGACCCGCTTCCGAAGCCGCCCTCGTTCAACGAGAGGGACATACGCGACAAGCCGTCGTTCCTGCGGTCGGCGCCGCGCCTGGACCAGGGGCAGCGGAGCAATCTCCACCGGCGCTGGAACTGCTCCCTGGAATCCGTCGCCGGGGTTGATCGCGGTGTGAAGAAGGTCTTCGAGGCGGTGAAGAAGGCGGGCGAGGTCCGGCGCACCGTCTTCGTCTTCGTCTCGGACAACGGCTTCTTCTTCGGTGAGCATCGCCTCGCCACGGGCAAGGTCTTCCCGTATGAGGAGGCCCTTCACCTGCCCCTGGTGATCAGAGTCCCGCGCCCCTATCGAGACGGCGCCGGGCGCGTCAGGGCGACCGCGAAGCCCACCGCGAACATCGACCTCGCACCGACGATCGTTCAGCTCACCGGCGCGTCGCCCTGCACCCCCGGTGCAGGCTGCCGGACCATGGACGGGCGCTCGCTGGTCCCCCTCCTCGACGGCACGGGGCAGTGGCCCCGCCATCGCGGGTTGCTGACGGAGTACAGCGAGCCGGGCCTCTCGCGCCACTCCACGTGCCAGTTCGCCGGCATCCGCCAGGATCACCAGCTCTACGTCGAGCACTACCGGGTCGTGGAGCCGGGCAGCACCGGATGCGTCGACCAGACCCGCCCCAGCTCGAGCGCTACGACCTGAGGCGCGATCCCTACGAACTGGGCAACAAGTGCTTTGGCGGCGTCATGGCGAGCTGCCCGACCACGCCGGCAGCAACTCCGGCTCGAGAGGGATCTCGCGCGGCTCAAGAACTGCGCCGGGATCCAGGGCCGCGACCAGCAGGTAGGCGGGCGGCCGTTCTGCGAGTAGGAGAAGCCTGGAAGGGCCGGTATCGGAGCCGTCGGCCCCGCTAAGCGTTCCGCCTCTGCCTGTGGTCGTTCAGGGCGTCGGCCCCGGGTCGTATGCCTCCCCCGGGATGCCGCCGATGACGAGCAGCCGCATTCCCTCCGGCCCCGGCAACGGCTTCCGCTTCGCGCTCGGTCCCACGCGGATGATGTGCTCCGAGTCCAGCGGATACCGGTCCCCGTCCACCTCGATCTCGCCCGACCCGCGCAGCGCGATGTAGACCTCCTCCTGGCCCAGCTGCTCGGGCGGGGGGCCGATGCCCTCGGTCGAGTGATCGTGCTCGGGATAGTCCGTGCTGTCGGGCGGCATGTCGATGATGGAGAGCCCGAACGAGCTCACTCTCAGCTCGGCCCGCGCCCGGTGGAACTCGAACCCCTCGATGAACCCCTCCACCAAGTCGAGCTCGTCGATCCGTTTGTGCGTCACCTCGGCCACCGGCGCACGATCTTACGCGCGACGGCAGAAAGCGAGCTCTCGGCGGAATGGAGGATCAGGCCGGAAACTGGGCGCGTTGGACCACCAGGGAAATCCGGTCCCGTTGCTAGCCTTGCTTGGCAGGCGGTTGCCTGCGATTCTTCTCCCACAGGCAACGCGGATGGACGCCAGCGATCGCCCTATCCCAGACCGCGACGGCCCGCGTGACGAATGCGGGGTGTTCGGCGTGTACGCGCCGGGCCACGACGTAGCGCGCCTGGCCTACTTCGCCCTGTACGCGTTGCAACACCGTGGCCAGGAGTCCGCGGGGATCGCCACCTGCGAGGGCGGCCACATCACGACTCTTCGCGAGGCGGGCCTGGTCTCACAGGTGTTCGACGAGGAGAAGCTGCACGCGCTCGCCGGCGACATGGCGATCGGCCACGTCCGCTACTCGACCACCGGGGGCGGGTCGTGGGAGAACAGCCAACCCGTCTGGCGCGACGACGGGCGCGAGGTCGCCCTCGCGCACAACGGCAACCTCACCAACGCGGTCGAGCTCTACAACGAGCTTCGCGCGCGCGGCATCCGGTTCCGGGGCACCTCCGACTCGGAGATCATGGCCGCGCTGCTCTCGGTGGAGGAGGCCCGCCCGATCGAGAACGCGGTGGAGGCCGTGATGCCCCGCCTCGAGGGCGCCTACTCAACGGTCGTCATGACCAAGCGCGCCGTCGTCGCGTTCCGCGACCCGCACGGCGTGCGCCCGCTCTCCCTCGGGAAGCTGGGAGACCGGTACGTGATCGCGTCCGAGAGCTGCGCGTTCGACATCATCGGCGCCGAGCTCCTGCGCGAGGTCAACCCAGGTGAGCTCATCTCGCTGACCGAGGACGGGCTGGAGAGCCGCCAGGTCAT
Organism: uncultured Actinomycetes bacterium; assembly: GCA_963829735.1. Classification (GTDB taxonomy): domain Bacteria; phylum Actinomycetota; class Thermoleophilia; order Solirubrobacterales; family 70-9; genus AC-56. The sequence continues at coordinate 202,698 of CAWHJT010000014.1, read as the reverse complement.
CCGCGCGGAGACGCCCGCCCACTGCGTCTTCGAGCACATCTACTTCTCCCGCCCCGACAGCCGGCTGGAGGGCCGTGTGGTCCAGCAGGCACGCGGGCGGATGGGCGAGATCCTCTGGCGGGAGGCGCCGGTGGAGGCCGATCTCGTGATCTCCGTCCCCGACTCGGGGAACCCGGCCGCCGGCGGTTTCGCGCGGGCGTCCGGCATCCCTCAGGACGACGGCCTGATCAAGAACCGCTACGTCGCGCGCACCTTCATCCAGCCGGGCCAGGAGCTCCGCAAGCGGGGGCTGCGGATGAAGTTCAACCCGCTGCCCGAGATCGTCTCCGGCAAGCGCGTGGTGGTGGTGGACGACTCGATCGTTCGCGGCAACACCACACGCCAGATCGTCGCGATGCTCAAGGACGCCGGGGCGAAGGAGATCCATCTGCGGATCTCGGCGCCGCCGATCCGCCATCCCTGCCACTACGGGATCGACATGTCCACCCGCGAGGAGATGATCGCCCACAACCGCACCGTCGAGGACATCGCCGGCGAGCTGGGGGCTGACTCCCTCGCGTACCTGTCGCTGGAGGGCGTGTACGAGGCGATCGGCGTGCCGGCCGAAAACCATTGCGACGCCTGCTTCACCGGCAGGTACCCGCTGGGCGACGACGGCGAGGGCAACGGCAAGTTCGCGCTCGAGGAGCTCACCGTGGTTCCGGCGAGTCTGGCAGCTGAACGCCACGTCGTGTCCAGCGAAAACGTCGAGCTAGTCCGGCGCCACTACGAGGACTGGAACCGGGGCGATACCGAGGGTGTGGTCGCCGCGTTCGCGCCCGACGTCGAGTGGCACGGGCATCCGCGGCTTCCCGAACCCGGCCCTTATGCCGGACGCGACGAGGTGGAGCGCTGGATGGATCAGTTTCGCGAGGCCTGGGGACAGCTCGAGGCGCGGCCGATCGAATTGCTCGACGCCGGGGACAACGTGGTCGCGCTCGTTCACATGAGGGGCGAGGCCGCGGCAGCGGGGTTGAGGTGCAGGGCGGCGTCGACGTGCACGTCATGACCGTCGGGCCGGACGGCGTCACCTACTTCGAGATCCTTCCGGGCGACATCGCCGCCGACCGGGCGGCCTGACCGAGCTCGAGATGGATGTGTTGATGCTGCGAGTGACGTCGGAGCTGGCGCCGCCGGAGATCGCGGACCGACTCGACCGGGAACCGGACGAGGTTCAGGGGATCCTGGAGGCGGCGTTCGAGAAGCTTTGCGGCCTTCCGGTGAAGGAGACGACCTGATGGGGACGTTCCGCGTCGCGGTTCTCGCGTCGGGGGCGGGCACCAACCTCCAGGCGATCCTCGACGCGCTGCACGGCCGCGACGGCATCGAGGTTGTGTGCGTCGCCTCGAACAAGCCGGGGGCGCGCGCGCTCGAGCGTGCCGCCGAGGCCGGCGTGGAGACGGCGGTCTTCCCGCGCGCGAGACCACGGAGACCGGATCGAGCGCGATGCCGCGATGGCCGACTGGCTCACCGCGAGGGACGTCGCGCTCGTCGTGCTCGCCGGTTACATGGAGCTGCTGACCGCGGAGTTCGTGCGGCGGTTTCCCAACCGCATCGTGAACGTCCACCCCGCGCTCCTGCCCTCGTTCCCGGGGCTCGACGCGATCGGGCAGGCGCTCGAGCACGGAGTGGCGGTGACCGGGGTGACCGTGCACTTCGTCGACGAGGGCGTCGACTCGGGGCCGATCATCCTGCAGCGCCCGGTCGCGGTGCCATACACTCGCGACCGCTCGCAACTGGAGAGGGAGATTCACGAGGTCGAGCATCAACTGCTTCCGGAGGCGATCCGCCTGATCGCGGCCGGTGGCGTGAGCGTCGACGATCGGAATCGGCGCATCGTCCGCGTGGAGCAGCCGGAGGCGGCCGGCGATGGCTGATCCGGCGACGCCCGCCGACGGGGGCCGAGGAGGCCATACAGCCCGAGGACGCGGTCAAGGTCCGGCGGGCGCTGATCTCGGTCTCCGACAAGACCGGGATCGTGGACTTCGCCCGCGGGCTCGCGCGCCTTGGCGTCGAGATCGTCTCCACGGGCGGGACCGCATCCGCGCTGCGAGAGGCGGACATCGAGGTGCGCGACGTGTCCGAGCTGACGGGCTCCCCGGAGATCCTCAGCGGCCGGGTGAAGACGCTTCACCCGCGGCTGCACGCGGCGCTCCTGGCGGTGCGAGACGACCCGGAGCACATGCAGACGCTGGAGGACGAGGGCATCGATCCGATCGATCTGGTGTGCGTGAACCTCTACCCGTTCGAGCGCACGGTGGCCAGGCAGGGAGTGAGCGATGCCGACGCGATCGAGAACATCGACATCGGTGGCCCGACGATGATTCGCGCGGCGGCCAAGAACCACGGCTCGGTCGCCGTCGTGGTGCAGCCCGAGAGCTACGACGCGGTGCAAGCCGAGCTCGAGGAGACCGCCGGCAACGTCTCCGGAGCGACGAGGCACTGGCTCGCCAACGAGGCATTCGCCTTCACCGCCCGCTACGACGCGGCGATCAGCCGCTGGTTCGGTGTCCGCTACGAGGAGTTTCCCGGAGCACTGGGTGATGGCCCACGAGAAGTTCCTCGACCTGTCCTACGGCGAGAACCCGCACCAGAAGGCCGCGCTCTACACCGAGGTGGGATCCCGGTCGCACGTCCTGTCGCGGGTGGCGAAGCTCCACGGCCGCGCGCTCTCCTTCAACAACGTCCTCGACCTCGACGCCGCGAGGCGCCTGCTCGACGAGTTCGAGCCCGCCGCCTGCGTGATCGTCAAGCACAACAACCCGTGCGGCGTCGCGACCGCGGAGGGGATCGGTGTCGCGTACGAGAGAGCCCTCACGTGCGATCCGATGTCGGCCTTCGGTGGAGTGATCGCGCTCAACCGGAACGTGGACGGGCCGCTCGCGGAGCGGCTGCACGAGCACTTCATCGAGGTTCTGATCGCGCCGAGCTACGACGACGACGCGCTCAACGTCCTGCGCCAGAAGGAGGCGATTCGCATCCTGGAGGCGACGGAGCAGCGCCGCGACGACCCGGGCGACCACGATCTGAAGCGGGTACGCGGCGGCATCCTGGTGCAGGAGCTCGACCGGATCGATTCGGAGCGGGAGAAGATGCAGCTCGCCACCGAGACGAGCCCCACCGGCACGCAGTGGGATGACCTGTGGTTCGCGTGGAAGGTCTGCAAGCACGTGCGCTCGAACGCGATCGTGATCGCGAAGGAGGGCGCCACCATCGGCGTCGGGGCGGGGCAGATGAGCCGGGTGGACTCGGTCCGGATCGCGATCGAGAAGGCGCAGGAGGCGCGCGGGGAGGAGGCCGACGCGGTGCTCGCCGGCTCGGTCGTCGCATCCGACGCGTTCTTCCCGTTCCCGGACGGGCCGCAGCTGGCGATCGAGGCGGGCGCGACGGCCTTCGTGCAGCCCGGCGGCTCCGTTCGGGACGCCGAGGTGATCGCCGCCTGCGACGAACGGGGCGCGGCGATGGTCTTCACGGGCCGCAGGCACTTCCGTCACTAGACCCTCACCGGTTGGCCGCAACCCACGGGCGCCGTCAGCTGTCCACCTTCTCCCGAAGCTTCTCCGCCACGGCGATCTCCAGCCCGGACATGAGCACGTAGATGCCGCTGGCGGCGAAGCCGCCGAGGAGCCACGCCGTCCAGCCGCTCAGGATCACTGTTGTCAACGCAGCCGCTCCCACCGCGGTTGCGACCGAACCGAAGCTGAACGCCGCCCCGAGGGCCTCGACCTTCATCGGCTCGCCTCGAGGCACACGCTCGAAACCTCTCGAGACGATGAACTCGATGGCCACGAATGCGGCGATCGCTCCAGCGAGGAACACGAAGATGAAGCTGGTCCTGGTCGCCTCCTCGGTCGCGAGCACGCCGAACGAGGCGGTGATCATCACCGAGTAGCCGTACGCCGTGTAGTTGTTGCGCACCGACGCCTGGACGCCTCGACTGAAGGCGGTCATGAAGCTCCTTGTAGCCGCTCACCGATGGATCGAAACCCAGCGTCGGGCGCACGAGGCCCGGCCGCCTCGTTCCGGTAGAACCCCAGGGTGGCCAGATTGCATGTCCTGCGAGTGTTCGTCGGGGATGACGGAACCGGCGGCAATCCGCTCGGGGTCTTCTTGGACGGCGAAGCGGTGGCCGCGGGCGACCGCCAGGCGGTCGCGACGGACCTCGGCTTCAGCGAGACGGTGTTCGTCGACGACGCCGATGCCGGCGTGATCCGGATCTTCACTCCGGCCGTCGAGATCCCCTTCGCCGGGCATCCGGTCGTCGGCACGGCGTGGTTGCTCCAGCGGGAACGCGGCGGCGTTCCGGCGTTGCATCCACCCGCGGGCGAGGTGCCCGTCCGCAGCGAGGGCGAATGGACCTACGCGGCGGGGCGCCCCGAATGGGCGCCGGAGTTCGAGTTCGTCGAGCTCGGCTCGCCCGAGGAGGTCGAGGCGCTCGACGGTTCGCCGCGAAGCGATGTCGAGGCGGGAATGTGGGCGTGGATCGACGAGGAAGCCGGGTTGCTGCGCGAGCGCGTGTTCGCGGAGCCGTTCGGGATCCCGGAGGACGAGGCGACCGGGGCCGCCGCGGTGGCCCTCACCGCCCGGTTGGGGCGCCCGCTCGACATCCGTCAGGGAAGGGGCTCCCGCATCGTGACCAGGCCGCTCGACGACGGGATGGTCGAGCTCGCGGGCCGGGTGGCGCTGGCCGAGGTCCGGGACTACTCGCTCTGAGCCTCGGTGCTCAACCGCCCGTCTCGCCGCGGGTCTTTCGCCGGTAGTAGACGCGGGCCTTCTCGCGGTCCCCGCAGACCTTCATCGAGCACCAGTGGCTGCTCTGGTTGCGCGAGCGGTCATAGAACGCCCAGCCACAGTCCCGTCCCGGGCAGGCCTTCAAGCGGCTCCACGAGCCGTCGATCATCGCCCGGGCCGTGATCGCCAGCAGCGATCCGAGCGCCGCGTCGATGCCCCCGGCGGAGTCGGCGACGAAGCGCGGAGCGTCGGGCTCGAGGCGGATCTCGGTCCGCGCCCCCTCCGATGCGCGGCGCATGGCGTCGATCGCTCCCGGGTCCAGAGGCTCGCCGTTGTTGGCGAACGCAAGCGCGCGCATGCCCTCGCGCACCGCCACGGCGCGATCGACATCGCGGTTGGTCAGACGCTCGCGCCGGTCGATCAGGCCGCGCGCCGCGAGCCAGTCGCGGAGCATCGCGGGGCTGGCAAGGAGCTCGCCCCCGCCCTTCACCTCGATGTCGTAGTGGGAGTTGACGAAAGCCTGCACCAGCGCGAGATCGCCCGGGGCCTGCTGGCGGCCTCCCGGTTGGGTGCTCCGGGCATGCTTCTCACCGGTCATATAGTGTTCGTTGGTGAGAATAGAGGAGGCGCGGATGGACTTTGGGTATCAGCGCGGGGTTGGACGGATTGGCCTCGCGATCGTTGGGGTGACGGCGATACTGCTGGTCGCCGGCTGCGGCGGATCGTCGGGCTCGGAGTCCACCAATGCCAGCACCACGACCGGTGTGAGCACCCAGGCCGTCCGTCCCGCGCACGTGCCGGAGGTGCGAGTTCCCGATCTCGTCGGGGAGCGCTTCGGCGCTGCGGTGCGCGCCGTAGAGCGGGTCGGGCTGGAGCAGACGGCCCCGCACTTCACCGGCACGGTCGGCAACCCGCACTACAACGGCCACTGCCAGAAGATCCTCAACCAGTCCCCGCCCCCCGGCACGAAGGTGGCGAAGGGCTACACCGTGTCGCTTGTCTACGGCGTCTGCCCGAAGGCGATCCAGCACCCGCGCAGCCAGCCTCACGGCTGATCCCGGAGGCGCAGACGCTCCAGAGGTAATCCGGACGCGGGCGCCAGCCCAGGTCTTGGTACCGATACGGAACAAAGCCAGTCTCGATGGAGTGGGGGCGCTGGGAATCGAACCCAGACCAGCAGATTAAAAGTCTGCAGCCCGACCTTCGGGCCACGCCCCCCGGGCCGAGACTTTAGTCGCTCGCAATGCCTCCTCAGCAATGATCCGTCCGGCCGCTATGCGAACATCTGTTCGTGTCCCCTCAAGAGCACACTTCGCCGGTTCCTCTGGTTCCGCAGAAGGGAAGACCGCCTGACCCCAATCGGAAATGCGCCGTGGAGGTCCGCCAATGTAAGCGCCACGGCCTCACCGAATTCGCCCACTACTCGAAGGGAAAGGAGGGCCGCACCTGGCGCTGCAAGCGTTGCGTGGGCGAGGCGGTCACTCGTCGGAAGCAGTACGTCAAGGAACTCCTGGTTGAGGAAGCCGGTGGCTGCTGCGCCATATGCGGATATGACCGGTGCATTGTCACCCTGACGTTCCATCACGTGGATCGGGAACTCAAGGCATTTCCGATGAGCATGCATACAACGAAGTCGCTTGCTGCCTACCGCGAAGAACTGAAGAAGTGCGTTCTCGTTTGCGCCAACTGCCATGGCGAGATTGAGGCAGGGGTGATCACGAGCCCACCAGCGGGAGCCACATTCGAGGATGTCCTCTACCGCTACGCGTGGCGTCTGGGCATCCCGGCGGATGAGTAAGCCCCCACCGTAATCGCGGCATGACGCCGCCACGCCTACTATGGAGCCCCCCGTGGCAGGCCGCAAGAAGCTCGCCGAATACGAAAAGAAGCGCTCCTTCGACAAGACGCCCGAGCCGCCCGGCGCGAAGGGAAAAAAATGGGGCACGCCCAAGGCGCCCCGCTTCGTGATCCAGGAGCACCACGCGCGGCGGCTGCATTGGGACCTGCGCCTCGAGCACGACGGGACGCTCGTTTCATTCGCCCTCCCGAAGGGCGTCCCGCAGGACCCGAAGCAGAACCGGCTGGCGGTCCACACCGAGGATCACCCGCTGGAGTACCTGGACTTCCAGGGTGACATCCCGAAGGGTGAGTACGGCGCCGGAAAGATGCGCATCTGGGACCGCGGAACCTACGACGCGGAGAAGTTCCGCGACGACGAGGTGATCGCGACCTTCGCGGGCGACCGCATGAAGGGCAAGTACGCGCTCTTTCAGACCAACGGCAAGAACTGGATGATCCACCGGATGGATCCGCCCGCGGATCCGGACCGGGAGCCGATGCCCGAGCGGATCAAGCCGATGGCGGCCGTGCTGTCCACCGCACCTCCCCCGTGACGACGACAGCTGGGCGTACGAGATCAAGTGGGACGGCATCAGAGCGATCGCGTACTGCGAGGCGGGCACCCTCCGCCTCGAAAGCCGGACGCTGCGCGAGATCACGCCCACCTATCCGGAGCTCCGCGCGCTGGCGGCCGAGCTCGGCTCCACGGACGCGGTCCTCGACGGCGAGGTCGTCGCCTTCGACGACGCCGGCAGGCTCAGCTTCGAGCTCCTGCAGAGCCGCATGAACCTCGCCTCCGAGTCCGCCGTCCGCCGCCGCATGGCCGACTGCCCGGTCACCTACCTGATCTTCGACGTCCTCTACCTGGACGGCCGCACCCTCATGAACCTCCCGTACACGGAGCGCCGGGAGCACCTCGAGCGCCTCGGCCTCGACGGCGCGAACTGGCAGACGCCGAGCTACCACCGCGGCGACGGCAAGGGCCTGCTCGAGCTCACGAAGCAGCGGGAGCTGGAGGGGCTTGTCGCCAAGCGCCTCGACAGCCGCTACCTCCCCGGCCGCCGCACCCGCGCGTGGCTGAAGGTCAAGAACCTGATGGGCCAGGAGCTCGTCATCGGCGGCTGGCTGCCGGGGCAGGGGCGGCGCGGAGGCACCCTCGGCGCAATCCTGGTCGGGTATCACGAAGAGCAGGGCGGCGAGCGTCACCTGAAGTACGCGGGGCGCGTCGGCACCGGGTTCACCGATGCCGAGCTGGACCGCCTCGCGGGCCTGCTCGAGCCGCTGCGCACCAGGAGGAGCCCGTTCACCGGCCGCCAGCCGCCGCGCGAGGCCGTCTTCGTCGAGCCGAAGCTGGTCGCCGAGGTCGAGTTCCGCGAGTGGACGGCCGCCCGAACGCTCCGGGCCCCGGTCTACAAGGGACTCCGCAACGACAAGCGTACGGAGGACGTCGTCTTCGAGCGGCCGGAGCCGCCGCCCGCCTGATGGCGTAGCTCGGGTTTCGACTACGGTTCTCCGGTGCCGCTCCACCCCGCCGAGAATCGCGGCTACCGCGAGCTCTACGTCACCGGACGCCAGGCCGCCAAGCGCCTCGGCCGCATGGCCCTAGCCGTCGACGGGACGGACGCCCGGGAGTCGCTCGACAAGGCGACGGAGTCGCTGGGAAAGCTCCTCGACGAGCTGCGGCCGCTGACCGCCCGCCACGACCTCTACGGAGACGTCGCTGCCCAAGGAGGCGGGGCCAACCTCGGGGTGATCCGCGGCGCGGTCTTCGACCGCTTCCTGGAGCGAAACCAGGCGCTGCGCCTGGCGGTCGACGACCTCGAGCACGTGACGACGCTGCTGGCATACCTCGCGGCTGTCAGCGAGGGTCGTGGCGACACGACGCTGGCGGAGTTCTCCGGCTCGTGGGAGCGCCGAATGCGGCGGCAGGTAAGCGCGGTCCGCAAGGCCGCGGTGGGACTGGGGGCGACTCCGGACGCCGCCATCGAGCCGCTCGACGACTCCCCCGTGGGCCGCGCCGCGCATCGCGCCGCATGGGCCTTCGGAACGGTCGGCGAGTGGACCGACCGCCAGGTCGCCAGGCGCCGGCGCTCCTAGGGAACCTCTTGCGGAATTGGGGACGCCATGGCATCCCCAAAATCCCAAAACCGCTCGGGGCGGCATATAGTCGAGGTGGGTATGGGAGGGCGACGCTTGATGCTGGCGACCGCGCTCGGAGGAGTCATCGCGCTCCTTGCGCCTGCCGCGGCGGCCGCATCGCAGGGAAGGCACCTGCCGCCCGTCGCGATCTCGCACCCGAACCGGTGCGACTTCCTCGACCAGGCGCGCTGCCTGTTCCCGTTCCCCAACGACTACTACACGGCTCATGCCGCCACGCCGACCGGCCGGCAGGTGGACCTGAGGACGGCCTCGATGCCGGCCAACCGGTTCGGCGTCCACATCGACGCAGCCGACTACAACTACTCGGACGGGTTCTCGTCCGGCCAGGAGATCGTCACCAAGGTCCCCGGACTGGACACGCAGAAGGCGCTCCGGCGCTCCGGCGCCGTGCGCCTGACCGACCTCGGGGCCTACAAGGACCGGCGCGCCCCTGTGGTGGTGATCGACGCCGACACGGGCAGGCGCTGGCCGATCTTCACCGAGGTCGACAAGAACCCGCCCAAGCCGGCCGACCGCGCCCTGATCATCCGCCCCGCCGTCAACTTCGACGCCGGCGATCGCTACATCGTCGCCCTCCGCCACCTGCGTCGCTCTGACGGCAGCAAGGTCCGGGCGCCGGTCGCGTTCCGCTACTACCGGGACGACGTCAAGTCCAAGCAGCGGGTCGTCGAGCGGCGGCGCAAGCACTTCAACTCGATCTTCCACACTCTGCACGAGGCGGGCATCGGCCGGCACGGGCTGTACCTCGCCTGGGACTTCACCGTCGAGAGCGACCACAGCGCAGCCGGGCGGATGCTCTCCATCCGCAACCGGGCGTTCCACCGGCTCGGCGACGACAACCTCTCCGACCTCAAGGTCCAAGGCCGCTCGCCGCACTTCGCCGTGACCCAGGTCGACTCGTTCAAGCCCTGCGGCGGCGACGGCTGCCAGGACGGCGAGAGCGACTCCCTGGCTCGCCTCGTCAAGGGCACGGTGCGTGTGCCGTGCTTCCTGGACCAGCCCGGCTGCCCGCCGGGATCCCGATTCACCCTGAACGACCGCGGCGTCCCCCAGCGGATGCCCGGGAACCTGACCGAGGCGAACTTCGAGTGCATCATCCCCCGGAGCGCGATCGCGGGCGGGCCGCACGAGCTGAGGCCATCGCTGTACGGCCACGGCCTGCTCGGGAACGCCAGCGAGGTCGAATCGGAGAAGCTCCAGGCCGTCGCCTCGCAGCACAGGATGATGTTCTGCGCGACCGACTGGGCGGGCATGTCGAGCTCCGACGCTCCCAACGTCATCAGCACCCTGGAGGACCTCTCGAGGTTCCCGACAGTCGCGGACCGCCTCCAGCAGGGAATGCTCAACTTCCTCTACGTCGGCCGGGCGATGATTCACCCGGACGGCTTCTCGTCGAGCCCCGCCTTCCGCTTCGGCGGCAAGAGCCTGATCGACCGGCACCGCCTGTTCTATGCAGGCGGCAGCCAGGGCGGCATCATCGGCGGCTCCCTGGCGGCGGTCGCCCCGGACTTCAACCGCGCCTACCTGGGCGTGCCGGGGATGAACTACTCGACCCTGCTGCAGCGGAGCGTCGACTTCGACGATTACGCCCACGGGATCTTCAACGGCGTCGATACCGACCTCGGGCTCTACGACAACTACCCGAACGAGCTCGACCGGCAGCTCACCCTCTCCCTGATCGAGATGATCTGGGAGCGCGGCGAGGCCAATGGCTACGTCCATCGGATGACCACCCACCCCTACGCCGACACCCCGCGGCACAAGGTGCTCCTCCAGGAGGCCTTCGGCGACCACCAGGTCGCCAACATCACGACGGAGGTCGAGGCGAGGACCCTCGGCCTCCGCGTCCGCTCGCCCGTGCTCGATCCGGGCCGGAGCCTCGACCGCAGGCCGCTCTGGGGCATCAAGCGAATCCAGCACTACCCGCACTCCGGCTCCGCGATCAGCATGTGGGACGTCGGGCCACTCCGCACGGTGAACGGCGAGGTGAAGGGAACGCCGCCGCCGCCGCCCTTCAACGTCCCCAACCGCGAGGGCGTTGACCCGCACGGTCCGGACGCCAGCGAGACGAAGGAAGGCCAGAAGCAGATCTCCGCCTTCCTGCGGACGGGCGGCAGCGTCATCAACACCTGCGACGGCCACCCGTGCTACCTGGACGGCTACACGGGCCCGGGCCGCTGACCGGCTGACTCAGCCGAGGTCGGCGAGGCCCTCGTCCGGCGTCGACGCCTCGGCGTGGAACCGGCGCGCGATCCTGCCCGCGCGGCGCGCCGCATAGCCGGCCTCCACTGCCGCTCGCATCGCCGTGGCCATCCGCTCCGGGTCCTTCGCCCGGGCAACCGAGCTCGAGAGCAGCACGCCGTCGCAGCCAAGCTCCATCGCTGAAGCCGCGTCGGAGGCGGTCCCGATGCCCGCGTCCAGGATCACGGGAACGGCTGCCTGCTCGACGATGATCTGGATATTGGCCGGGTTCGCGATCCCTCGGCCGGAGCCGATCGGGGAGCCGAGCGGCATCACCGCGGCGCAGCCGATGTGCTCGAGCCGGCGGGCCAGGATCGGATCGTCGTTCGTGTACGGAAGCACCGTGAACCCCTCGTCCAGCAGGGTCTCGGCTGCCTCGATCAGCTCGACCGCGTCCGGGAACAGCGTCCGGTCGTCCCCGATCACCTCCAGCTTGATCCAATCGGTCTCGAAGGCCTCCCGGGCCAGCCGCGCGGTGCGCACGGCGTCCCGCGCCGTGTAGCAGCCGGCGGTGTTGGGCAGGGCGAACTTCCCGAGCCGATCGATGCAGCTCGAGGGCCGATCCCTTGGCGGTCGGGTCCACGCGGCGGAGCGCGACCGTGACGATCTCGGCGCCGGACGCGACCAGGGCGCGCTCCATCGACTCCAGCGACCGGAACCCGCCCGTGCCGACGATCAGTCGCGAGCCCCACGTCCGACCGCCGAGCTCGAATCCGCGCGCCCTCGGCCTGCGCGGCCTCGCGTGCCACCTGCTGCTCAGCCACCCTGCACCGCCCTCACGACCTCCACCGCCTGTCGCTCGGCCAGCCGCGTCGTCACCCAATCGGCCCTTCGCACCACCTCACCGTCGACAGCGACGGCGACTCCACGGGTCTCGCCGTTCACGCCCACCGCCTCCACGGCATCGGCCACGGTCGCGCCGTCGGGAAGCTGCTCCGGCCGCCCGTTGAGCTCGACGATCACGGTGATACCTCTTCCCCCTCACGTGCGGCGGCCAACCCCGGCGCGTTGTCGGCGCCGAAGCGCCCGGGGTGCGCCGCCTGCACCTCGGGCGGCACGGGATCACCGGCGAGCATGGCGGCCACCGCCTCCGCGGTGACCGGCGTCAAGAGCATCCCGTTGCGGTAGTGGCCGGTAGCGAGGATCAGGCCGTCGAGGGTCCCGGGGCCGATGAGCGGCGCGTTGTCGGGCGTCCCCGGCCTCAGCCCCGCGAGCGTCTCGACCAGCTCGAGCTCGGCGACGTCGGGCAGCGCCCTGTAGGCCTCGCGCAGCAGTTCGTGGACGCCACCCGCGGTGACCTGGAGATCGAAGCCCCGCTCCTCGACCGTCGCGCCCACGACGAGCCGCCCGTCGGCGCGGGGCACGTGGTACACCCGCTCCGTGTTGACGATGTGCGTGGCGACGATCTGCTCGAGGCTCCCACGCAGCACGAGGAGCTGGCCCTTGACGGGACGGACCGGCGGGCGAGCGCTGGGCGGCAGCCAGGACCCCGCGCCGGACCACGCCCCGGTCGCGAGCACGACCCGGTCGCTTCGATGCTCCCGGCCCTCACCCGTCACGACTCCGGCGAGCCGGTCCTGCTCGAAGATCGCGTCGACCACCTCGGTGCGCGTGAGCACCTCGCCGCCCGCTGCGTGCACCGCGGCCACGAGGGCGGGCACGAGCAGGCGCGGATCGACGGCGGCCTCTCTGGGCACGTGGACGCCGGCCGTGCAGCTCGGGGAGAGGCCCGGCTCGAGCTCGCGGCATTCCCGCGGGCGAAGCCACTCGACGCCGAGGTCCAGCGAGGTCATCAGCTCGAAGCGCCGCCGGAGCTCCTCGGCCTCGTCGCGATCGAGCGCCACGTGGATCGCCCCGCGAGCCTCGTACCCGGGCTCCAGCCCGCTGTCGCGCTGGAGCTCCGCGGCGAACTCCGGCCACCGGAGCGCGGAGGTGGCCGCCATGCGAACGATCGCATCCTCGCCCCAGTTGGCCTCGCCGACCGGGGCGAGCATTCCCGCCGCCACGTGAGTCGCACCCGAGCCTGGCTCGTCGCGCTCGAGCACCCGCACCCGGAGCCCTCGGCGAGCCGCGCGCCAGGCAGACGCAAGCCCGATCGTCCCGCCGCCCACGAATACGGCGTCCAGGTGATCCCGCCCACCCTCGTGGGAGCGCAGTCGGCGCAGTGGGACGACGACGTCCCCGCCGCTATCGCTGCTTCCGCTGGTGTCCTGGCGCACAATCGCCTTTCCGCATCATTCGCCGGCCTGGAGGGCGGTCCGCGCCACCATCCCTGCGCCGGCATTACCCGGATCAGGTTCAGACGGTCGGCGGCCGGATTGCCGCCCTCTCAGCCCGTTTGTGGGGGCTCCCGTTGTGAGACCCATGGTACTCGGGCTCCAGCGAGGCGAGTCCCGGCTGGTAACGAGCGGCTCGTCCGGCTGCGAGACTCATGTGCATGGCACTCTCACGCGACGAACGCCTTCGCCGCCTCCGCGACGCCCGGCTCTACTTCGTCTGCGAAGGCCTGCCCAACGGGCGCGACCCGACCCCGCTGCTCGGGGCGGCCCTCCGCGGCGGTGCGGACATCGTCCAGCTTCGCGAGAAGGCCCCCCGTTGTGCCGAGGAGCTGATCTCGCTCTCGGAGCCGTTCCGGCGAACGGCGAGCGCGCACGGGGCGCTCTTCATGCTGAACGATCGCCCGGACCTGGTCGAGGCCTGCGGCGCCGACGGCGTCCACGTCGGCCAGGACGACGCCTCGGTGGCCGACGCCCGCGCCGGCGCGGGCCCAGACGCGATCGTGGGACTCTCGACGCATTCGACCGAGCAGCTGCTCGCGGCGATCGATGCGGGGGGTCGCGACCGGCCGGACCAGGTCAGCGTCGGGCCGGTCTGGGCCACACCGACGAAGGAGGGCCGGCCGGCGACGGGGCTCGGCCTCGTCGAGTTCGCCGCACGCGAGTCGACGATCCCGTGGTTCGCGATCGGGGGCGTCGACACCGGCAACGTGGCGCAGGTCGCCGGCGCGGGTGCTGAGCGCGTGGTCGTGGTGCGCGCGATTCGAGACGCGGAGGACCCGGAGGCGGCCGCGCGGACGCTGCGGGCGGCGTTGCCGGAGCACGCCGGCGTCGTCCTGATGGCCGACCGCGAGCGAAAGCGGGCCGAGCGCCGAAAGCGCAAGTCCAGGGCCGTCGAGCGGCGCGAGCAGATGGCCACCCGCTACGAGGAGAAGAACCAGGCCGCGCGCGAGAAGCTCGAGCCCCTGGAGCAGGGAGAGCGGCCAAGGATCGTCACGATCGGCGCCGTCATCTCGGCGCTGATCGCCGTCGTCTTCTGGGTCTCCACCGTGCTGGCCGCGACCGGCCACGAGACCGTCCGCGGCGCGAGCCCGAGCCCGCTCGCCGTCGGCATCATCGCGGTCCTCGTGAGCGCGATGGCATGGGGCATGTGGAAGGCGCGCTACTGGGCGGTGCTCGGCTTTCAGGCCTTCCTCGCCCTGGCGATGCTGTCCGCGACGCTCGGCCTGATCCAGGTCGAGACCGTCCTCGAGGCGGTCGGGACCACCGTTGTCCTGGTGGTCTCGGGGACGCTCTTCTACTTCATGATCAGAGGGATGGCGCGGATCCAGATGCCCGAGCGAACGCCTCGGGACTAGTCTGCGAAGCCATGAAGCGTCTCAACCTCTTCGACACCGAGTTCGAGCACGACGAGGACGACCCCGAGGGCTACAGCTCCGGGTACGTGAAGCTCGCTCCCGCGATCGGCGGGAAGACGATGGCGGGGACCATCTACGACCTCCCTCCCGGCAACAGCAACTGCCCGTTCCACTACGAGTCCGACGAGGAGTGGCTGCTCGTGCTCGAGGGGACGCTGACCGTGCGCCACGCGGACGGTGAGGATGAGCTGGCCGGAGGCGACCTGGTGTGCTTTCCGGCCGGACCCGACGGCGTGCACAAGCTCACCAACCGCGGGACCGAGAACGTGCGGATGCTGATCGTCTCGACTGCCAACGTGCCGGCGGTTGCGGTCTACCCGGACAGCGACAAGATCGGCGTCTTCACGGAGGGCAGGCGGGACAACGTCATGGTCCGCCGCTCCTCCGACGTCGACTACTGGGACGGCGAGACCTAAGCGATTGTCGGATTTATCGCGCTATGGCCCATAAATCCGACAACGCCGGCGGGTAACCCTTCGCCGCGGGCGTTCCTTTAGAGTCGCGGCCGTGGCTGACTCCTACGACGTGATCGTGATCGGCGGCGGGCCGGGCGGTTACGTGGCGGCGATCCGCGCCGCCCAGCTGGGCAAGAAGACGGCCGTCGTCGAGAAGGACAAGGCGGGTGGCCGCTGCCTGAACTACGCCTGCATACCGGCGAAGACGATCCTGCACAGCGCCGAGCTCTACGACCACGCGAAGAACGGAGCCGAGCTCGGCATCACCGCCAAGGACGTCACGGTCGACTGGGACGCGCTGGAAAGCGCCGCGCGGGGGTCTCGGAGACCCTCTCCAGCGGCGTCCAGATGCTCTGGAAGAAGAACAAGGTGGACACGATCGAGGGCGAGGGCTCGCTGACCGCGGAGGGGAACGTCGCCGTCGGCGACGCAACCTATGAGGCCGGCGCGGTCATCCTCGCGACCGGATCGGTGGCACTCGCGATTCCCGGGGTCGAGTTCTCGGACCGGGTGGTGGACACCTGGGGCGCCTGGTCGCTGCCCTCACAGCCGAAGTCGCTCGCCGTGGTCGGGGCCGGCGCTTCAGGAGCCGAGATCGCGTCGGCGTACGGGCGGTTCGAGACGGAGGTCACGCTGATCGAGATGCTCGATCAGATCCTTCCGGCCGAGGACAAGGACATGGCGAGGGTCGTCGAGCGAACCTTCAAGAAGCAGGACATCACGGTTTCGACGGGCACCCCGGTCGAGTCGGTCGACGCCGGCAAGAAGTCCGTGAAGGTCAAGTACGGCGAGACCGAGATCGAGGTCGACTACCTGTGCATCGCCGGCGGGCGGGCGCCGGACACCGAGGCGCTGAACCTGGATGCCGCCGGCGTCAAGACGACCGACGGCGGCAAGATCGAGGTCGACGACTACCAGCGGACCTCGAACCCGAAGGTCTACGCGATCGGCGACCTCGTGGGCCGCAAGGCGCTGGCGCACAAGGCGTCAGAGGAGGGAGTCGTCGCCGTTGAGCACGCCGCCGGGGTCGAGACCCACCCCGTGGACGAGAACCTGGTCGCTGGCGCCACGTTCTGCCAGCCGCAGGTCGCGAGCGTCGGCCTGACCGAGGCGCAGGCCAAGGAGGCCGGCCACGACGTCAAGATCGGCAAGCAGAAGCTCGGGCGGAGTCGGCGCCGCGCCGATCTACGACGATCGCGACGGACTGGTGAAGCTGGTGGTCGACTCCGAGTACGGCGAGATCCTCGGCGCCCACATCGTCGGCAACCGTGCCTGCGACATGCTCCCCGAGCTCGTCAACACCATGGCGCTCGAGGGGGGCTACCAGGAGCTGGCGAGGATCGTCCACCCGCACCCGACGATGTCGGAGGCCATCCTGGATGCCGCGCGCGCCGTGGACGGCTGGGCGATCCACGCCTAGCGTCGTAGCTGGGTCTCGTCAACCGCTCTGAGTTGCCGCTCTTGCTGGTGTTGTGCGCGCCGTGACCTGCAGGTTGGCGTGGTCGCCGCTGACGCTCGTGACCTTGATGTCGTAGTCCCCGTGTTTGCCCATTCGTCAGGACCACGTTGCAGGAGAAGGTCGTCGCCCTCCTTCGCCTCGATGTCGCTGGGGCAGTCGACCGACTTGGCCTTGAGCCCCTTGCCTTGGACCACTTGTTCACCAGATCGACCTCGGACGACTGGTCGATCGTGGTCTTACCGCAGGCGGCCACCCCGAGGAGGAGCGCAGCGGCGGCGATGAGCGGTCACAGAGATCTTGAGCATTGGCCAACCCTATAGCGGCCCTCGGGCGGATTGGCTCGCGCCCTATCGTGGTGGCGTGGCCGACCGCGTGAACCCCTACGTCCTTCCCGACGACCTACCCGTGCCGGCCGACGACGGTGCCGCAGACCACCTGGAGGGGGCCGAGATACCGGCGCTGTCCCTGGCCTCCACCTCCGGGGGCGATCTCAATCTGCACGACGCCGCGGAGGGCACTCTCGTCCTCTACGTCTATCCACGGACCGGCCGGCCCGGCGAGCCCCTGCCGGAGGGCTGGGACGACATCCCAGGCGCGCGGGGCTGCACGCCGCAGTCGTGCGCGTTCCGCGACCACTTCGGCGAGCTCGAGGCGCTCGGCGCGGACGTGCTGGGAATGAGCGCGCAGCCGCTCTCGGACCAGCGCGAGTTCGCGGCGCGCGTCGGGCTCCCCTACCCGATCCTGAGCGACCCGGAGCTCGATCTCGCGGACGCCCTGGCCCTCCCCACCTTCGAGGTCGCCGGCATGCGGCTCTACCGGCGCCTGACGCTGATCGCCCGCGCCGGGCGCATCGTCAAAGCGTTCTACCCGGTATTTCCGCCGGACCGGAACGCCGCCGACGTGGTGCGCTGGCTCCGCTCGGAGTCGGCGTGAGCGGGCGGCCGGTCTTCTATTACGACCTCGGCTCGCCGTACGCGTACCTGGCGGCCGAGCGGGTCGCGGGGCTGTTCGCCGAGGCGGGCGCCGAGGCGCCCGAGTGGCTGCCGATCCTGCTCGGCGCCCTCTTTGTGCGGTTCGGCCGCGATTCCTGGGGCAACGGGCCGGGCGCGGGAGGAGGGCATGGGCATCTGCGAGAGCCGCGCGGAGGCGTACGGCCTCCCCCCGATGCGCTGGCCCGACCCGTGGCCGCCGAACTCGCTCTTCGCCATGCGGGCCGCCACCTTCGCCAAGGAGATCGGGCGCACGGTGTCCTTCTCCCTCGCTGCGTTTCGGCAGGCCTTCGCGGCCGGGCGCGACCTGGGCGAGCGCGACAACGTGCTCCTCGCGGCGGCGGCGGCTGAGATCCACCCGCGGGCGCTGCTCGCGGCCACGAGCGCGACTCGCTGAAGAGCGCCCTGCGCGAGGCCACCGACGCGCCGGGCGATCTCGGCGTGCGAGGCGTGCCGAGCGTCGTCGTCGACGGCGAGGTGTATTGGGGCGACGATCGCCTCGAGGAGGCGGCCGACGCCGCCACTCGGACGCAGACGGGCTGAGTTATCGTGAGCGGCAGTGGCGAAAGAGCGCACGGAGACGGCTGACCCGGACGCAGCTCAGGCGTCGCCGGCAACGGCGACCGGCGAGGGAAGGGCGCCGCCGCACACGCGCTGCCAGACCCAGCGACCTGCCGGGAGCTGCTGGAGACGATGGCGCTCATCCGCCGTTTCGAGGAGGAGGCCGGGCGCCAGTACCAGCAGGCGAAGGCCGGCGGGTTCCTCCACCTCGCGATCGGGGAGGAGGCGACGATCGTCGGGACGACCTCGGTCATGACGCCCGAGGACTACCTGATCGGGACGTACCGCACTCACGGGCACGCGATCGCTCGCGGAACCGATCCGAAGAACGTGATGGCCGAGCTGTTCGGCCGCGAGGACGGCTGCTCGCGTGGACGGGGCGGGTCGATGCACATCTTCGATCTGGAGCGGCGGTTCATGGGCGGCTACGGCATCGTCGGCGGCAACCTGCCGATCGCTGCCGGACTCGCCCTCGCATCCGACTACCGGGGGGACGACGCGGTGACGGTCTGCATGTTCGGGGACGGCGCGTCGAACAGCGGCAACTTCGGCGAGACGATGAATCTGGCCGCCCTGTGGAAGCTGCCGGTCGTCTTCCTGGTCGAGAACAACCTGTACGGGATGGGCACGGCGATCGAGCGCCACTCCGCCGTCACCGACCTCTCCCGGAAGGCCGAGGGCCTCGGGGTGCCCGGCGTGCGCGTCGACGGCATGGACGTGCTCGCGGTGCGCGAGACCGTTTCCGAGCACATTCGCCTGGCACGCGAGGACCGCCAGCCCACCCTGGTGGAGGCCTTCACCTACCGCTTCCGCGGCCACTCCGCCGCCGATCCCGAGGTCTACCGCACCAAGGAGGAGGTCGAGGAGTGGCGCAAGAAGGACCCGATCACGGTGTTCCGCGATCGCCTCCTCGCGGACGGGGTCATCTCCGAGGACGAGGTCGATCAGATGCGCGAGCGGGTGGAACAACGGGTGCTCGACGCGGTCGCCTTCGCCGACGCCTCGCCCGAGCCCCCGCTCGAGACGCTCTATGACCACCTCTACGTGGTGGGCGACCAGGTGCCGGGCTGGTACGCGGTGGACGAGCGCACGCCGGAGCCGCACCGCGGCGAGGAGGAGCGCGAGGTGGGTGCCGGCGGCGAGGCCCGCAAGCTCGCCGAGGCGGGCGCCGCCTATGCCGGGCAGACGAGCCCCCGGGGACGCAGACCCTCCCCAGACCCCGCCGCCAGCGGACGCGAAGCAGAGCAGGCCGCTGGTGTCTTTGAGGACCGCGACGCGGCCGACGCCCTCGAGGATGGGGAGGAGGGCTCCGGCTGATGACCGTCGTACGGATGAGACAGGCGCTCAACCAGGCGCTCGCGGAGGAGATGCGCCGCGACGAGAGCGTTTTCATCATGGGCGAGGACGTGGGCGTGTTCCAGGGCGCGTTCAAGGTGACCGAGGGGCTGCTCGACGAGTTCGGCGAGAAGCGCGTGCGCGACACGCCGATCTCCGAGAACACGATCGTGGGGGCGGGCGTCGGGGCCGCGATGGCGGGCCTGCGCCCCGTGGTCGAGATCATGACCGTCAACTTCTCGCTGCTGGCCATGGACCAGATCGTCAACCACATGGCGGCGATCCCCTACATGTTCAACGGCCAGGTGCGGGTGCCGATCGTCATCCGCATGCCCGGGGGTGGGGGCCACCAGCTTGGCCCGACGCACTCGCACAGCCTCGAGGCGATGTTCCTCCACATCCCGGGCCTGCTCGTCGCCTGCCCGTCCACACCGGCCGACGGCAAAGGCCTGTTGAAGGCCGCGATCCGCGACGACAACCCGGTCGTCTTCATCGAGCACGAGACGCTTTACGGGGCGCGCGGCGAGGTGCCTGACGGCAACGGGGACAGCCCGCTCGTCAACTTCGGCGAGGCCGCGGTCCTCCGCGAGGGGACCGATGTCACGATCGTGGGAATCCTGCGGATGGTCGACGTCGCGGAGCGTGCGGCGAAGACCCTGGCCAACGAGGAGGGCGTCGAGGCGGAGGTGATCGACCCCCGGACGCTGCGGCCGCTCGACCTCGACACGATCCTGGAGTCCGTGCGCAAGACGAACCACTGCGTGGTCGTCGAGGAGGGCTGGCCCCACGGCGGCGTCGGGGCCAACCTGGCGACCCTGATCACGGAGCAGGCCTTCGACCATCTGGACGCGCCGGTCCAGCGGGTCACCGGAGCGGACGTGCCGATGCCCTACTCGAAGCGCATGGAGCAGGCCGCGATCCCACACTCGGAGCACGTCGTCTCGGCGGCACTGGCGACTCTGGAGGGCTCGCTTTGATGGCTACCGACATCGTCATGCCCCGGTTGTCCGACTCGATGGAGGAGGGCACGATCCTGAAGTGGCTGAAGTCGCCGGGCGACTCGGTCGAGCTCGGCGAGGAGCTGGTCGAGATCGAGACCGACAAGGCCAACATGGTCTACGAGGCCGACGCCGGCGGCACCCTGATCGAGATCGTCGCCGCCGAGGGCGACACGCTTCCGATCGGCCAGGTGATCGCACGAGTCGGCGAGGCGGGCGAGGCGGTCATCGGATGGACGGAGGGGGTGGGCAGCCGGGAGAGCCCCTCCCCCGTCCGCTGGGTCGGCCGCTTCGCGGGAACCTCGCGTCCCTGCTGCGGACCCTCTCCCGGCCGCCACCCCCTCCGTCTCCGAAGCCCCCGCGGCCCAACGGCAGGCACCTGCCATCACAGGCGCCGACGGGCGGGTCAAGGCCTCCCCGCTCGCACGGCGCATCGCCCGCGAGCGCGGGCTCGACCTGGCCGGGCTTGCCGGCTCCGGGCCGGGAGGGCGAATCGTCAAGGCAGACGTTGAAAAGGCGATCGCCGCGGGCCCGGCTCCCGCCGTCCCGCCGCCGCCGGCCGCCGCCGCGCCTGCCGGCCCGACACCCGGCGCCGCCGAACGCCCGGAGACGGCGAAGGGCAGCACCTCGTTCGAGGAGCTGACCAAGCTCCAGTCCACCGTCGCCCGGCGGATGGCCGAGTCCAAGGCAACCGCTCCCCACTTCTACCTCTCGGTCGAGGCCGACATGAGCCGCGCGGTCGGAGGCGCGTGCCAGTCTCAAGGCGGCCGCTGCGGAGGGCGAGGTGGTGCCTTCGTTCAACGACATGGTCGTCAAGGCCTGCGCCATCGCCCTTCGCGAGCACCCGCGCGCCAACGGCGCCTACCGCGACGGGCGCCTGGAGCTCTATTCCCGCGTGAACGTCGGCGTGGCGGTCGCCGCGCAGGATGCCCTGGTCGTGCCGACGATCTTCGACGCCGACCTGAAGGGACTGCGGCAGATCGCCACCGAGTCCCGCGCGCTGGCCCAGCGCGTTCGCGAGGGCGCGATCACTCCACCGGAGCTCTCGGGCGGCACGTTCACCGTCTCGAACCTCGGCATGTTCGGGATCTCGAGCTTCGCCGCGGTGATCAATCCGCCGCAGGCGGGGATCCTCGCCGTCGGTGCGATCGCGGAGCGACCGGTGGTCAAGGACGGGGAGATCGCCGTCGGCAACCTGATGCCGATGACCCTGGCCTGCGACCACCGCATCCTCTACGGCGCCGACGGCGCCGTGTTCCTCGACCGGATCAGAAGCCTGCTCGAAGAGCCGCTCGGCCTGGCGCTCTAACCGGCTCTGACGGGGTTAGCGATGCCAGAGCCCCAATAACCCCGTCAGTGCGTATCCGGTTCGCTCAGCCTGACGCCTGAGTCGCTCGGCACCGAAGGCAAGGCGCCGCCAGCGTCCCCGATCGCGAAGCAATCGTTCGTGATGGCGCTAACGGGTCCCGACCTCTAGGACAGACGCCGGTCCCGCTTCCAGCGGCGAGCGGCCGATTATCCACCGCAGAGGTGGATTTGCTGCCGGTCCCGGATGTGAGTCCGGTTCTGCTTCGGCGGAGGGGGAGTGCCTGATGGGACCGGATAGCACTACCCGTCAATCCTCGGGAACGGCGACGGCTGTCCGAAGCCGCCCTCTCCGTGGGCCGATGCGGTCTCGATCCCTCGTACGCGTGTCCGCAATCCGACCGTATCCGACAGGCGGACTTGCGGCATCGTGTGGCGAATGTAGAATCGGGTACCGATTGGTACATAGGGGTCGCGAGGTGGAACCCTCGCGCCCTGGTCCGTAGGAGCCGCGACCGGAGATCCCGAAGCGGCGACAACGGCCCGGCAGACGGAGATCCCGTCGCGGGGCCTGAGCGAAAGGCGGACGGGATATGGAGAGAACGGACGCGAGCGTCGTCGCACGTGGTCGTGTACGCGAACTCGCTGACGCGGCCTTGACCAGGGAGGCTCGCGCCAGCCTCTTCCGGTTCATGGTGATGATGCGCACCTCGGAGGAGCGCGCCATCACCCTCTACAAGCAGGGCAAGGTCCCTGGGTCCTTCTACGACGGGCGCGGCCAGGAGGCCATCTCCGTCGGCGCCGCCTTCGTGCTGCGGCCGGAGGACCGCACCTGCATCCTCCACCGCGACCTGGGGGCGCACCTCGTTCGCGGCGTCACCCCTGATCGGTATCTCGCGAACTACATGGGCCGTGCGACCGGCGTGACCGGGGGCAAGGACGGCAACATGCACTTCGGCGACCGGCGGCTCGGGTCGGTCGGGATGGTCTCGATGCTTCCGGACATGGCGCTGGTCGCCACCGGGATGGCGCTGGCGTTCAAGATGCGCCGCGAAAGCCGCGTCGCGTTGACCTTCTTCGGCGAGGGGTCGACGGCGAACGGCCAGTGGCACGAGGCAATGAACTTCGCCGGCATCCACCGGCTCCCGGTGGTCTTCGTGCTCGAGAACAACCGGTTCGCCTACTCGACGCCGAACGAGCTCGAGTTCGCCGTGGATCCGGTCGAGCGCGCCCACACCTACGGGTTCGGTGGTGTGAACGTGGACGGCAACGACGTCGAGGAGGTTTTCGAGGCCGCACGCAGCGCAGTCGATCTCGCGCGGGCGGGAGGAGGCCCAACGCTGATCGAGTGCCAGACGATGCGCATGCACGGTCACGGCGCCCACGACGACATGCGCTACGTGCCCGACGATCTGCGCGCCGAGTGGGAGCGACGCGATCCGATCGAGCGCTACGCGGAGCGCCTGGTCGCCGACTACGGATTCTCATCCGACGAGGTGGACGCGATCCGGTCCGACGTGCGCTCGTACGTCGACGAGTGCGCGGCCAAGGCGCTCGCGTCGCCGATGCCCGATCCGGAGCTGGCGGCAAGCGGCGTCTTCGCCGAGGAGTTCGAGGCGCTCGGCGACGGCCACGCGCCCTGGTCCCATGCGTCGCACGGCCACAACGGCGATGGTTCCGCGCCGATCGAGAGGAGGGCGGCGTGAGCGGTCTGGCCCCGGCACCGGCTGAGACGCAATCCACCGGGGCGGCGCGCCAGATGACCTACCTCGAGGCGATCTCCGACGCGCTGCGGCAGGAGATGCGCCGCGACGAGGCTGTCTTCTGCCTCGGCGAGGACATCGGCGCGTTCGGCGGGGCGTTCAAGGTGACCGACGGCTTCGTGGAGGAGTTCGGCGCCGATCGGTGCCTCGACGCGCCGCTCGCCGAGAACGCGATCATCGGCGCCGCGGTCGGCGCCGCCGTGGAGGGGCTCCGGCCGGTGTGCGAGATGCAGTTCGCGGACTTCATCTCCTGCGGCTTCGACCAGCTCGTCAACGTCGCGGCCAAGCTCCACTATCGCCAGGGAGTCGCCGTGCCGATGGTGGTGAGGCTGCCGTCCGGCGGCGGCTTCTCGGGCGGCCCGTTCCACTCGCAGAACCCAGAGGCCTGGTTCCTCCAGGCGCCTGGCCTGAAGGTGGTGGCCCCGGCGACGGCCGCCGACGCGAAGGGGCTCCTGACCAGCGCGATCAGGGACCCAAACCCGGTCTGCTATCTGGAGCACAAGGGGCTCTACCGGCACGTCAAGGACGAGGTGCCGCAGGGCGAGCACACGGTTCCCCTCGGCGAGGCGCGAATCGCCCGCGAGGGCGGCGAGCTGACGGTGATCGCCTACGGGTCGAGTGTCCATCTGGCGCTGCGCGCGGCCGAGGAGCTCGACGAGGACATCGAGGTCCTCGACCTGCGAAGCCTCTGCCCGCTCGATCGCGAAGGGGTGCTGGCCAGCGTGCGCAAGACCGGCAAGGCTCTCGTCGCGCACGAGGCCACTCGCTCGTGCGGGGTCGGCGCCGAGGTGGCGGCGCTCATCACCGAGCACGCCTTCGAGGACCTGGACGCGCCGGTCCGGCGGCTCACGGCCCCCGACGTCCCGATCCCGTTCAGCCCGCCGCTGGAGCAGGCGACCCTGCCCCAGCTCGACGACATGAAGGAGGCATGCAGTGCCCTCCTCAAGTACTGAAACTGGCTCGCAGCTCGCTCAGGTGACGATGCCCCAGATGGGCGTCTCCGTCGCCGAGGGGACGATCGTCGAATGGCGCAAGCGGCCCGGCGACTGGGTGGAGGTCGACGAGCCGGTCTGCGACGTCACCACGGACAAGATCGATGTGGAGATCCCCTCCCCCGCCGCCGGGCGGCTTGACCGCATCCTGGTCGAGCCGGGCACCACGGTCGCGGTCGGGACCCTGCTCGCGGAGATCAACGCCGAGGCGCGCCCCGGCGAGGCACACCCCGACGAGCACAACGGCCGCAAGCAGCAGGGGGGCGAGCAGGCCGAACCCCCCGCCTCCGAGCCGGCGGCGGATGACGGCGATCGCTCCACTTTCTACTCACCCGTGGTCCGGCGGATCGCGGACAAGCACGGCGTCGACCTCGCCGAGGTGAGCGGCACGGGGATCGGCGGCCGCGTGCGAAAGAAGGACGTTCTCGCATACATCGAGGCTCGCGAAGGCGTTCCGGCCGAGGCTCCGGAGCCCGCCCTTCACATCGAGTCCCCCTATCGACCCGAGGAGGTGGAGGCGCCGCAACCGAGCGAGGCCGGGGACGAGGCAGCCCCGGTTGCATCGGCCGGCGCTCCACCTCCGACGGTCGACGAGCTGTTCGGGCCCACGCGCACCGAGCCGATGTCCCCGATGCGCCAGGCCATCGCACGCCACATGACGGACAGCCGGCGCACGGCCGCTCACTGCACGACGATCGTCGAGGCGGACTTCACTCGGGTGGCGGCACGCCGGTCGGCCGAGCGCGAGGCGATGCGCAGGCGGGGCGTGAACCTGACCTATCTCGCGTTCGTCGCGGTGGCGACGGTGGAGGCACTCCAGCGGCACCCCCGGCTGAACGCCTCGGTCGACGGTGACGAGATCGTCTACCACGAGGACGTCAACCTCGGAATCGCAGTGGCCCTCGAGAACGGCCTGGTGGTGCCGGTCATTCGACGGGCGCAGCGCCTGAGCCTGGAAGGGATGGCCGCCGCGATCGCGGACGTCGCGGAGCGGGCCCGGGAGCGCAAGCTCGAGCCCGACGAGGTCCACGGCGGCACCTTCACGATCACGAACCCGGGGCAGTTCGGGGCGGTTCTCGCGACCCCGATCATCAACCAGCCCCAAGTCGCGATCCTGGATCTCGAGGCGGTCGTCAAGCGGCCCGTCGTGGTGTCGAGCACCGCCGCGACAGCGGACGCGAAGCAGAGCAGTCGCGGCGATGAGTTCGACTCGATCGCGATTCGCCCGATGACCTACCTCTGCATGTCGTGGGATCACCGGGCGCTGGACGGGGCGGACGCGGCCAGGTTCCTCGCCGACGTCAGGGCTCGCCTGGAGGATTGGGAGGGCGCGCAGTGAGCGCGGTCGCAGAGAGACGTGCGACGGGTAGCGCGCCGGGAGCCGCGGTGCCCCCCTCTCAATCCCCAACCCCCTCCGTTCCGCCCGTCCCGCTCGAGCACGAGGATCTGGTGGTGCACCGCGGAAGGCGGAGCGGCCGACACGTGATCGTGGCGGTCCACTCCACGGCGCTCGGCCCCGCGCTCGGCGGCTGCCGCCTATGGCACTACCCGGCGACGATCGACGGCGTCCGCGACGCGCTCCGGCTTGCTCGCGGGATGACTCTGAAAGCGGCGGCGGCCGGCCTGGCGCTCGGCGGCGGCAAGGGCGTCATCTGCGGCCCCGAGCGCGCGCCGGCGGGTCGCGAGCGGCGCGACCTACTGCTGGACTTCGGTGATCTGGTCGAGTCGCTCGAGGGTCGCTACGTCACGGCCGAGGATGTCGGCATCTCACCTGGAGACCTGGTGGCGATCGGCGAGCGGACCACCCACGTCACCGGCCTGCCGGCCGACCATGGGGGATCAGGCGATCCGAGCCCGTTCACGGCGATGGGCGTCGAGGCGGCGATGCGCGCATGCGCACGCGCGCGCTTCGGCTCAGCGGAGCTGGCGGGCCGCCGAATCGTGATCGCGGGCATGGGGCACGTGGGCGCCAAGCTCGCGCGACGGCTGGTGGAGCACGGCGCGGAGGTCTCGGTCTCCGATATCGACCCCGCGAAGCGCGAGGTGGCCCGGCAGCTCGGAGCCGGGTGGCTCGAGCCGACGCGGGAGATGGTCGCTGAGTGCGACATCCTGGCGCCCTGCGCGCTCGGCGGCGCGATCGACGCGGCGAACCTGCCGCTCCTGCGCTGCGAGGTCGTGTGCGGCTGCGCCAACAACCAGCTCGCCGACGACTCCCTCGCCGCGGAGCTGGACGCACGGGGAATCCTGTACGCGCCCGACTTCGTGGTCAACGCGGGCGGCCTGATCCACGTCTACAAGGAGATCCGCGGCTACGGCGAGGAGCACGCGCGCGAGCTCGCGCTCGGGATCGAGGGCAACCTCGACGCGATCTTCGCGACCTCGGCCGAGGACGGCGTCACCCCGCTGGAGGCCGCCCGCGCGATCGCCGTCGAGCGCCTGGCCCACGCGCGCCTCGAGCGCACGGCCGCCGCGTGACAGACTGAAGCCGTGGATCCGGTCTGGACCGTCCGCCTCGGGCTCGTGCCCTACCCCGAAGCGCGGCGGCTGCAGGCCGAGATCGAGGCGGCGCGCAGCGACGGGGACGTCCCGGACGTCCTGCTGCTGCTGGAGCATCCGCCCGTCTACACGATGGGGCGCCGCACGACCGCTGACGAGCTCCCGATGGGCGAGGAGTGGTACCGGAGGCAGGGCATCGACGTGGTCGAAACCGACCGCGGCGGCCGGGTCACCTACCACGGGCCCGGCCAGCTCGTCGGCTATCCAATCGTGAGCCTGCGGCCGTACCGCGACGATGTCCACGAGTACATACGCCGCATGGAACGCCTGATCGTCAGCTCACTTGCCGACTGGGGCGTTGAAGCCGAGGTCGTCGATGGGCTGACCGGCGTGTGGACGCCGGAGCGCCGCAAGATCGGCTCGATCGGGGTGCATGTCAGCCGCGGGGTCACTACGCACGGTTTCGCGATCAACGTCAACAACGACCTCCAGCCGTTCGAGTGGATCGTCCCGTGCGGGATCGAGGCGTGCCGGATGAGCTCGGTGTCGCGCGAGCTGGGCGGCGAGCAGGACCTGGACGCGTTCGCCACCACCGTGCGGGAGCGCTTCGGTGAGCTCTACGGGCGCGAGCCGCGCGAGGTCTCCGCCTCCGAGCTCTCCGAGCGGCTCGGCCGACCGGTGGCGCTAGCGTAGATCCGCCATGGAGTCAGGAGCCCTTCACGTCACCCGCTCGCGCGCCAAGCCCGGCGGCATGCGCGTCGCCGAGGGGCGGCCGTTCCGGGAGCGAAAGCCGCCGTGGCTGAAGGTCCCGGCTCCCGGCGGGCCCACGTACCGGCGGCTGAAGTCGACGATCCAGGCGGAGAACCTGCATACCGTCTGCGAGGAGGCGAACTGCCCGAACGTGGGCGAGTGCTGGGAGCGCGGAACGGCCACCTTCATGATCCTCGGCGACGTCTGCACGCGCCGCTGCGGCTTCTGCAACGTCCAGACGGGCAAGCCCACCTGGAACGACCCGCTGGAGCCGATGCGGGTGGCGAACCAGGTCCGGCAGATGGGCCTGCGCCACGCGGTCGTCACCTCGGTCGATCGCGATGACCTGCCGGACTACGGAGCCGGCGCCTTCGTCGGCGTGATCCGCTCGATCAGGATGCTCGCGCCGGGCTGCAAGGTCGAGGTCCTGACCCCCGACTTCCGCGGCCAGGAGATGCCGCTCGCCAAGGTGGTCCACGAGCGCCCGGACGTCTTCAACCACAACGTCGAGACCGTGCCGCGCCTGTATCCCAAGGCGCGACGCGGGTCGGACTTCATGCGGTCCGCCCGGGTGCTGCGGGTGGCGAAGGAGATGGGCGGCGACGCGGTTGTCACCAAATCGGGTCTGATGGTCGGCCTTGGCGAGACGTTCGAGGAGATGGTCGAGGCATTCGCGATCCTGCGCGAGCACCGCGTCCAGATCCTCACGGTCGGTCAGTACCTGCGCCCGACCGAGCAGCACCTCCCGGTGGTCCGCTACTGGCACCCGGACGAGTTCGATGCGCTCAGGGACGCGGCATATGAGCTCGGGTTCGAGTCGGTCGCGTCAGGCCCGCTCGTGCGCAGCTCCTACCACGCGGACGAGAGCGCCCGCGAGGTCGTGAGCGGCGTACCGCGGCGGCCGATCGGCCGCCGCCTTCATGCGACGCGAATCAGCTTATCCGCCGCCGTCCTGCGAATGAACGGTGTCGCTGAAGGCCCTGTGGCAGCTCGGCGTCTCGGCGGCCTTCGCGTAGAACTTGCCCGACTTGTCGGTGTTGATCGACCACATGGAGTCCGGGCCGTTCGGCTGCGCGATGTCGCTGCCGATCTTCTTGTCCTGGCGCGGGCCTCTGCTCGCTGCCCTTCTGCTTGTAGAGGATGACCTTGCGGCCGGCTCTCGCACTTCTCACTGCTTCTTCGAGTGCACGTAGCCGAAGAAGCCGCCCTGCTGTGCCTGGATCGTGACCCTTGCGTCTTGTCGCCGCTCGCCGTCAGGCGATGCCCGCGAATGCGAGCGGCACCGCACATGGCGACAGTGCGACGAGCGACGGCGAAAGGCTTCCTTGCGTTCAAAATTCCCTCGTTTCGTCTTGCTTGTCACGCCACCCTAACCCAACGGCGCCGCCGAACGAACAGTTTGAAAAGACGAGGCGGCGCGCCGGTTCAGCGACCGACGCCGCCTCGAGCTCAGGCGGCTTAGCGCTTGATCGTCTCGCTGGTGGCCGCGCTTCGCAGCCTCGTGGAATGCCGGGCCAGCGCGTAGAACTTGCCCGTGCTTGAAGCCGGAGTTGCCGATGTCCCACACGCCCACGTTGCCCTGCTTCTCGGACGTGTCCTTGCCGATCTTCTTGTCGGCCGACGGATCCTGCTTCTTGCCCTTCTGCTTGAAGACGATGACCGTCCGGCCGTACTGGCACTTGGCCCGCTCGCTCAGGACCTTGCCGTGGTAGTCGCCGTTCTTGCCCTTGATCGTGACGCCGGTGTTGGCGCCGGCGAAGGCCATGCTCGCCATCGCGAGTGCGCCGACCAGCACGGCCGCCGCCACCCCTGCCGAGAGCTTCCTCATAGTTACCTACTTCCCCTTGTCCGGGTGTTTCCCTCGGAAGTCCTTCCGAGGCGCTCGCGACAGCGTAGACGAGCAGGGCGGCACCCGCGGGCGCGCGTTCGAGCCTGGCCGTAGGCTTCGCGCGCCTTGATCCCAGTCAAGGACAACATCCCCACGCTGCGGTTCCCGGTCGTGACGGTCGCGCTGATCGCGCTCAACCTGGCGGTCTTCGCGTGGCAGCTGACGCAGTCCACCGCCCCCGGGTCGAGCACCTCGCCGCACATCCAGAGCGTCTCGCAGCGCGACGAGACCATGCTCTCCTACGGGGCGATCCCGTACCGGCTGACACACCCCGGCAGGGACTGCGCGGTGGGCCAGGTGCCGAGCGGGACGAGCTCGAACCAGGTGTCGCTCCAGGTCGTCTGCCAGGGAACGGCCGACTACCGGGCGGCGCAAGGGCTGCCTCAGTTCTCGCCGCTCGACTCACCGCCGTGGTGGGTGACCCTGTTCACGTCGATGTTCCTCCACGGGGGGATCCTCCACATCGCGTTCAACATGCTGTTCCTGTGGATCTTCGGCAACAACGTCGAGGACTCGATGGGAAGGCCGCGGTTCCTCGCGTTCTACCTCCTGGCCGGCGTGGTCGCCGCGTACACGCAGGCTCTGCTGACCGCAGGCTCGACCGTCCCTGCGATCGGGGCGAGCGGCGCGATAGCCGGTGTGCTCGGCGGGTACCTGCTGCTCTACCCGCAGGGCGCGGGTGCTGACGGTGGTCCTCGATCATCCTGTTCGTGACGATCATCGAGATCCCGGCGTCGATCCTGCTCGCGATCTGGTTCATCCTCCAGTTCGTGCCGGCGCTGGGGCAGGTCACGACGAGCGTCACCGGAGGCGAGCAGATCGCCTACTGGGCTCACGTCGGCGGCTTCGTATTCGGGCTGGCGGCGATCAGGCTGTTCGCCAACCGCTACCGCGCCAAGGAACTCGAGCATGCGTGAGGCGTTCCTGTGGACGGCCCTCGTCTTCTGTCTGTTCTTCGGTGGATTGACGGCCTCGGTGGCCGCCGAGTCGGGATTCGACATCTTCACGGTGGCGTCGTTCGCGATCGTGCTCATGATCATGCTTGCGGTGCTTGGCGCGCTTCGAAATCCGCCCCGCCGTTGACCGGCAAGTCCGCCGGGCCGGCGCGATAGAACCTCTCCTGGATGAAGGCCTGGATGGCGACGGGAATGGTCCTCCTGGTGGCGGGGGCCGCGCTGGCGGTGCTGTTGGTCGACCCGCATTTGTGGCGCTCCGAGGGTCACCGGCCAATGCACACCACCATCCACGTCGCGCGCGGCCAGCGGGCACAGCTCACCGCAGCACCGAAAGGACCTCTCGGCCGGAGTCGCCGTACGCCCTGCGGCCGGCCCCGCGCAACCTCCCTGTGAACGTCCGGTTCGCTCCCTCGAAGGAGCCGCGAGCCGGGATCCTGTTCAACGTGCATACCGGGCGCGTGCTGTGGGAGCACGACCCCGGGCGCCGGCTGCCGATCGCGAGCCTGACGAAGATGATGACCGCGCTGATCATCGCCAGCCGCCACAAGCCGGACGAGCGGGTGCTGATCACACGCCAGGCGCTCGCGTACGAGGGGTCGGGGGTCGGCGTCCTGCCGAAGGGCAAGAAGGTCTCGCTCAGGGATCTCTTCTACGGGCTGCTGCTGGTGTCCGGCAACGACGCGGCGATCGCCCTGGCGCAGCACGACTCGCGCACGGTCGGCGCCTTCGTCAGGCGGATGAACCGCTGGCGCAGCCGCATGGGCCTTCGGTGCACGCACTTCTCGTCGCCCAGCGGCATCCTCGACCAGCGCAACTACTCGTGCCCACGGGATCTCGCGGTGCTCGCCCGCGCCGACCTCGCCAACCCGTGGATCCGGAAGGTCGCGGCGACGCGCGAGGTCCGCTTTCCGTTCCCGGTCAAGGGCCACTTCCTCGACCTCTACAACAACAACCCGTTCATCATCGATGGGATGCAGGGGATCACCGGCCTCAAGACGGGCTACACCGACGCGGCTGGCCGCTGCTACGTGACCACCCAGAGGGTGGACGGCCACGAGC
This sequence comes from uncultured Actinomycetes bacterium, assembly GCA_963829735.1. Classification (GTDB taxonomy): domain Bacteria; phylum Actinomycetota; class Thermoleophilia; order Solirubrobacterales; family 70-9; genus AC-56. The sequence goes on along the minus strand of CAWHJT010000014.1, from coordinate 170,988 downwards.
TGGGCGTGGTGCTGCTCAACACGCCCAACCCGCTCGACCAGGTCCCCGCGCTCCTGCACGCGGGCGCGAAGGCCGAGGCGCGGCTCGACGCCCGCACCGGCTGAGCCCGCTCCCGCGGGCTCAGCCGCCACGAGTCAGCCTGTCTCAGGGGGTGAAGTCGTAGGAGTGGCACGGGTCGCCGTTGCAGACGTCGACCACCTTGCCCCCGGGCCGCAGGAAATCCGAGATCTGCGTGCGGGCCTCCGGCGTGTGCCGCGGGTCCTCGTGCGGGTCCAGGTTGACCGGCGGCGTCTCGCTCTCGACAGGAGCGGTGTTGGTGATCGGTGGGTCGAGCGTGTGGCCCGCCCCGCTGTCCCAGATCACCCACGCCGAGCCGCCGAACGGGTACTTCGGGATGGCCTGGATCTTGTAGAAGAGGTTCTTGTCCTGGCCGCGCGGCGGGATGTCGAGCGCCGGCTGGTGGGACTTGGCGCCGATCGTCCGCGCCTCCACCGCCGCCGAGTACTGGCTGACCTGGTGGTCGCCGTACGCGGTCTGCATGAGCACGGTGTGCGCGGGAGTCTTCGGCAGCGGGTCCGACGTCATTCGCGTCGCGTAGCCGTCGGGCTCGCCGCGGTCCCAGAGCTGCTGCATCAGGTCGAGCAGCAGCGGGTGGATCGAGGTGTCCGGGTAGCCCCCCGAGCCCGCCGCTCCGTAGAGGAACAGCGCGTAGGCCGAGAAGTCCGTGCTCCGCTGGAGCAGGAGCCCGCCGTAGTCCATCCCCGTCACGCCGAGCACCGCGTGGGTGAAGTCGGGCGCCACGGCGGTCGTGATGCCGCCCATGATTCCTCCCTGGCTGTTGCCGTAGTAGTAGCCGTTGGAGGTGTCGAGCAGGGACCGCCCACCCTGCTGGAACGCGGGGTCGGAGGCGAAGCCGTCGCTCGTCCTCATCAGCCGCGACAGGAACAGGGTGTTGAGGACGCCCTGCTGGAGCCGGTCGACGACCGCGGGGAACTTGTTGAGATCCGAGAGAGCCTGGATGTCGTACCTGACGTCTCCGGAGGACATGCCCCACCAGTCGGTGGCGCAGATGATGAAGTTGTGCTCGCTCGCGAGGTCCTCCTCGGCGCTGGCGGTGATCTCGCTCCCCGAGCCGAGGAGCCCGTGCCCGTAGATCGACCCCGGGCCGGATCGCACGGCGTCGCGACGTCGGGGACGATGCAGTAGAAGGGCGCCTTCGCCACGTTCCCCTCCAGCTTCTTCGGGTGGGCGTAGCGGTCGCTCGACGCGTAGTTGAAGGTCGCGCCGGGCCCGCAGCCCTGATTCTGGAGGTAGCACGGCACCTTGAACTGGCCGGTGACGTAGCGGGCGATGCCCGGGTCCGGGTTGTCCTGGACGTCGTGACCTTGAACCGCGGCGCCTGACCCGTGACCTTGCCGTCGGCGAGGTTGTCGTCACCGAGGCCGCGGAAGGCGGCGTTGCGGATGTGCAGCAGGTTCTGCGTGAGGCTCGACCCGGCTGCCGACGGTGAAGTCCCAGGCCATGTAGAGGTTGCCGCGCTTGATGCCCGGCCTTCTTCAGGACCTTGAAGATGTGCTTGTAGCGCGACTTCTGCGACTTCTCGTCGGCCGGGAGGTGCTTCTTGTCGCGGAGCTTGTTGAACCACTTCGGAGCCTCGAGGGTCTTGCCGTTCGCGTCCTTGAGGCGGCGCATGGCGACGGCATAGGTGTGGCCGTACTCGAGGTTCTGGCCGGGGTGGATGAGCAGCGTCGTGTCCTGCGGGACTGGCGGCGTTGGAGTCGAGCTCGGCCCAGATGAGCTGGCGCTTCTTGGTCTTCTCGTCGATGACGACGATCGGCGCCCGCTTCTTGAACGCCTGCGACATGTCCGTCAGCGGCGCGGGGTTGGTCTGCTTGAGCGCCTCCGGCGTGTCGAGCCCAGGGACGCGCGCGACCATCGTGCTGCCGGGGCTGAAGCCGTCGTTGCGGTCGTAAGGCGCGACGTCCATCTGGTCGCCGGCCTTGTTGGTGGGCATGGCCGCCTGGGGGAGGTCGACCGAGAGGCCGGTCTTGCTGTCCTTCGCGGGCTTGGTGTAGAGGTCGTTCGGGAACGGGAGCATGCAGGGCTGCTTGGCGAATGGCTGGCAGTCACCGGCCGGCGGCGGGCCGCCCTGAAAGCCGGCGAAGGCGGTGGACGGCAGCGCGACGGCTGCGACGATCGCCGCTGCGATCAGGCCGAGGCTCCATCGCCTGCGGCGCGACGATCCGGCCCTACTCACATCCATGCCCATGCTCTCTCCTCTCCCGCGGGGCGCTCCCTCGCCGACTCATGGCGAGGGCCCTGCGGCGCGTTTCGGCACGGAACCTATTCCATTCTCGGGCCCTGAGGCGGGCTGACCAACCAGGTGAGGATGGAGCCAGCGGGACTCGAACCCGCGCCCTCCGCGGATGCAAACCGCGCGCTCTCCCAACTGAGCTATGGCCCCAGGCACCAAGTGTGGCATGGGCTTCCCAGATCCGGGTACCAGCGCGCCAACCCTTTGCCGTTACGCAGGCCTTGTGCGACGATGGCACATGAGCAGCGATTCCCGAGGAGGGAGATGGCCGAGACCGAGACCGCGACCGAACGCAGTAGGCGAGCGCGAGCAGACCGACAAGTCGCCGCAGGCGGTCCAGGAGGCCAAGACCGACGCGCAGGCCAAGGGCGCCCCCAAGCCCGGGCAGCGCGCCGAGATCTCCAACCTCGACATCGTCCGCCACTACTTCAACGTCGCCTGCGACAAGCTCGGCCTCCCCGACGACCTGCGCGTCGTCTTCTGGGCCCCCTACCGCGAGGTCACCGTCCAGATCCCGATCCGGCTGCCCGACGGCAAGGTCCACGTCTACTCCGGCTACCGCATCCAGCACAACGGCGCGCGCGGCCCGTACAAGGGCGGCATCCGCTTCCACCCCGAGGTCGACATCGACGAGGTCCGCGCGCTCGCCTCGCTGATGACCTGGAAGACCGCCGTCGCCGGCGTCCCGTTCGGCGGCGCCAAGGGCGGCGTCAACTGCCCCGCCGACAAGCTCGACCCCGCCGAGGTGCAGAAGATCGCGCGCTCGTTCATGGACAAGATCGAGAAGATCCTCGGCCCGACCCGCGACATCGCGGCCCCCGACGTCAACACCAACGCCCAGGTGATGGCCTGGATGATGGACGAGTACGGGAAGCTCCACGGCCACACGCCGGCGATCGTCACCGGCAAGCCGATCGCGCTGGAGGGCTCGTACGGCCGCGAGGCGGCGACCGGCCGCGGCTGCGTCTACATGTTCCGCGAGGCGGCCCCCCATCTCGGCCTGAGCCCGGCCGACACCACCTTCGTCGTCCAGGGCTACGGCAACGTCGGCTCCTGGGCGGCGCGCATCATGCAGCAGCTCGGCGCCAAGATGGTCGGCGTCTCCGACGCGACCGGGGCGATCCGCAACGCGGCGGGCATCGACGCGAACGCCCTGTACGAGCACATCCACCACGGCGGCCGGCTGACCGAGTTCGAGGGCGGGGAGCCGATCGAGCCCGCCGACCTCGTGACGATCCCGTGCGACGTCTTCATCCCCGCTGCGCTCGGCGGCATGATCCACGAGGGGAACGCCGACGGCATGCAGTGCAAGGTGATCCTGGAGGGCGCGAACAGCCCCACGACCCCCGCCGCCGACGAGATCCTCCGCGAGAAGGACGTCTACATCATCCCCGACGTGATGGCCAACGCCGGCGGCGTCGTCGTCTCCTACTTCGAGTGGGTGCAGAACCTCCAGCACTTCCGCTGGGACGAGCGCGAGGTCAACGACAAGCTCGGCACGATCATGCGCCGCGCCTACCGCGAGGTCTCCGCTCGGGCCCGCGAGGAGGGCATCGACCTGCGCGAGGCCGCCTACCTGGTCGGGATCGAGCGGGTCGTCGAAGCGGCCCGCACGCGCGGCTACGTCTAGCGCTATCGCGCGTCTCAGAAGTCGAAGTCCTTCGGTTCGCCCTGCTCGAACCAGAGCTCGTCGTCCTCGGGCGCGTCCTTGAGGAACTCGGGAGTGTCGGCGAGCACGTCCTCGCCGCTCCTCCTCGTCCCCCTCGGCGTGCTCCGCAGCGTGCCTCGTCCGCATGCTCCGGGGCGTGCTCGTCCTCGTGCGTCCGGTGCGGGAGGCTCCTCGACCGCGTACTCGTCGGACGGCGCAGCCTCGTCGTGCGGCTCCTCGTCGTCGACGATCTCCTCGTGGAAGGGGTGCTCGACGGTGTCGAGTGACTCGATCGGAGGCTCGAGCGGCGTCGTCCCCTCGGGCTCGACCGCCGGATGCTCGTCGGAGGGCGCCTCCGCGGGCGCGGGCTCGTCGTCGAGCTCAGGCAGGTCGAGGTCGAGCTCGTCGCTCGACTGGTCGTAGAGCGCGGCGGCCTCCTCGGCCGGCGCGAGCGGGCTCCTCGACGGCTCCTCGTGCTCTCGGCAGCCGGCTCCTCCACGATCGGGTGCTCCTCGGCGGCTCGGCTCGGGGTGCTCGACCTCGGCGACGGGCTCCTCCTCGTCCTCGGCCAGCATCTCCTCGGACTCGTGGTCCGCCGCGATGTGGGCGCCCGTGGGCTCCTCGAGCCCCGTGCCCGGCTCGCCGGCGTCCGCGGGCTCCTCGCCCGGCCTCGGCCGACGGCATGAGGGTCGTGGCGTCCTCGTGCACGGCGGAGTCCTCGAGCTCGTGCTCCTCGGAGGGCGCCTCGGTCGCAACGCCGTTCGCGGACGCCGCGGTCGCCTCCTCGGACTCCGGGAAATCCGCCTCGTCCGGGCGCGTGGGAGGACCGAACGCCTCGTCCTCGAGGCGCTGCACCTCGGAATCGGTGGCGCCCCTGCTCCGGATGAGCTCTAGGTGCTCGCGAATCGCGTCGTCGAGGATGCCCATGGCCTGGACCAAAAAGAGTAACGGGCCGACTCAGGCGTGCGAGCACGCTTTCCTGCGTGGTCGCCGGCGCCCAAGCCGCCCCTCATCGGGCCTACGTTCGCCGCCGAAACGCCGGTCCCTGCGCCTTTCAGGGCTTCCCCGCGGGGCTCTTGGCGGGCGCGGTCACGACTCGGTTCTTCCCGCCCCGCTTCGCCTCATACAGCGCGGCATCCGCCGCCGCGATGAGATCCCGGGCGCTCTCCGCCGAGACCGGCATCGACGCAGCACCGACGCTCGCCGTGACGCGCAGGGCGGGCTGGCCGTCGACGCCCGGGACCCGCTCGGACTCGATCCGCGCCCGGATCCGCTCCGCCAGCTCGACCGCTCCGGCGAGCCCGGTCTCCGGCAGCGCGACCGCGAACTCCTCGCCCCCGTAGCGAGCGGGCTCGTCGACGCCTCGCGACTCCTGGCCGAGCACCCGGCCCACCATGCGCAGGACGTCGTCCCCCTTCAGGTGGCCGTAGGTGTCGTTGACCTGCTTGAAGTCGTCGATGTCGAGGATGAGAAGCGAGAGGTCGTGACCGAACCGGTGCGCGCGCTCGTCCTCCTTGGCGATCAGCTCGCGGAAGCGCCGCTGGTTCGAGAGCCCGGTCAGCTCGTCCGTCACCGCCTGCCGGCTCACGAGCTCGTGCAGCGCGATGTTCTCGATCGAGGACGCCACCTGACCGACCAGATAGAGGAAGACGTCGCGCTCGCCGGAGGTGAAATCCTCGCCCTCCCGCGCGACGCGTCATCACCCCCACGTTCTCGGGATGCTCACCGAGTCGCCGCAGCGGGCTCGCGAGGGCGTGGACCTTCCCGTCGTGGCGTTCGACGAGGCCGTCCTCCTTCAGCGCGTCCCCCTCGCGCCGTCACGACGAGGTCCTGGATCGCATCCGTCGGATCCCCGGCGTCCGCCTCCGCCGCCCTCGCTGCCGCGGAGCGCGATCGTCCCGTAGGCCGCGCCGCAGGCGCCGAGCGCCGTCTCGACGACCACCTTGAGCAGCCCCTGGCGATCGAGCCCCGATGCGAACGCCTGGCCGATGCGCCGGACCGATCGATCGATCTCGACCTTCTGGCGCTGGAGCTCCTCCATCTGGGCCCCGAGGCGGTCGCTCATCTTGTTGAACTCGCTCGCGAGGCCGGCCATCTCGTCGCTGCCCACGACCGGGACCTTCCGGCTGAAGTCGCCATCGCCCAGCCGCCGCGCCGCTTCGAGCATCGAGCGTACCTGGCCGCCCAGCATCCGCAGGAGCGTCAGAACGAAGAGGAAGGCGACGAAGAAGAACACGATCAGCGCGCCGATCACCAGCGGGCTCGACGAGAAGAATCCCCCCGACTCCCGCGGCGCGTAGAGCACCAGCCTCAGCCCCCCCGGCGGCGGTAGGTCGGTGGCGGCCGCCCGGAGATCGGCGCCGTTCACGTCGACGTTGCCCGAGTGACCGCTCGCGGGGAGGCTCGCCCGCAGCGACGTTGACCGTCGATGCCTCCACCTTGCCCGCGCGAATGAGCGTCCCGTCCCGCCCGGTCAGGTGACGAACGTCCTGCCAGATACGCGAGCCGGGGTCGTGGTCGAAACCGTGATCGACCCGAGCTGACCGCCCGGACCCGTTCAGGTTCAGCCGATACGGGGCGACCATCACCCTCGTCCCGCCGCTGCCGCCCTCCCCCATCGCACTGTCCAGAGACGCCGCGCGGATCCCATGTTGACCGATGAGGGCCTTCGCCGTGGCGGCCTCCTGAGAACGGTTGCCGGACGTGACCGCCGCGGTCACCTGGGGGTCGTGAGCTGCCCGCTTCGCGGCGTCGCGGGCCGACGACGCCTCGTCTCGATACACGGTGAGCGCGCTGTCCAGCCCCTCCGCCAGCCGGGCGTCCGCCTTGCCGTTCGTCGAGTCCGTGGCGATCTGCGTCACGAGCACGGCGAGCGCGATCATCGGCAGCACGACGATCAGGAGGAAGAAGAGCGTCAGGCGACCGCGAAAGCTCATGGCTGTCGAGCCGGCACTGTGCCGCGTCGGGACTGGGCTATGCCGGTCATTGGCTAGACCTTAGATCGGCAGATCTGCGGGTATCCTTGCCCCTCGGGACGCACGCATCATCGCGTTCCGCCCTGGGGCTATAGCTCAGTTGGGAGAGCGCCTGGATCGCACCCAGGAGGTCGGGGGTTCGAGTCCCCCTAGCTCCATCTCAGGAAGCGCACTATTCATGCGGTTTCGCTGTCATCCACTGCTGATCGACCTCGACGCCACTTCGCTTGCCCTTCCCCCCACAGGCGCACATCGACCACGTAGCGCCGGTCGCCAACATCGACCCCCTCGAGTGGGTCAAGGCGGAGCCCGCCCCAGACCTCCCACACGTCGTCCCAATAGCGACGCATACTCTGGTGCCCTCGCACGGGCGCGACATCCGTGAAGCCGGCAGAGACGTCAAACACCGCGTCCTCGGCGTACATGGCCTGCAGGACGTCGAGCTCGCCTCGGTTCCAGCATTCGAACCGAACGGCCCTGCCCATCGCTCTTGCTTCGCGCGCAAGAAGCGAGCATAGGTCGACGACCACATGAGACGAACCTGTCCGTCGCGTCGATCGCCTTCTCCTGCGGCCTCCCGATCGATCGATCGTCGAGGAGAGCTCGGCGCAAGAGTTAGGTCGGCGCGCAGGCTCAAGTCAGCGTGAAGGCTGCCGATAACTAGTGCTGGAGGTGCCCGTCATTCGCGCGGGCCCGCGCGGGAGGCGCCTTCGGTCCGCGCGCACGTCTATCGAGGAGGGAACGATGCACCGCATCCGCAGCCACCTGACGTACGCGAACGTGATGGTGACCATCCTCGCGTTCTTCGTCCTCGGCGGCGGCACGGCGCTGGCCGCCTATGTCGTCTCCTCCAACGCCCAGATCGGCCCGGGGACGATCTCCGGCCACAAGCCACCGACCGGCAAGCACGCGAACGTGATCGCCGGCTCGCTCAACGCCACCGACCTCGCCGCCGGCGCCGTCGGCCCCGCGAAGCTGGCGACGGGCGCGGTCACCAGCGCGAAGATCGCCAACCGCGCGGTGACGGCGCCGAAGCTCGCCCCTCCCGAGCCCGTTCACCTCGTCGGCGCCCCGGGCGAGCCACCCTTCACGAGCGGCTCGAACGAGACCGGACTTCCCAACGCTGGCTTCTATATGGACGGAACGGGGCGGGTCCACCTCCAGGGCACGGTCAACGTGGGAACGGGAGAGACCCTCTTCGCGTTGCCCGCGCGGTATGTGCCGGTGGGGCAGACCTGCTTCTCGGTGCCGGCCTTCACACCCGCGATCGCGTACACGACGGACCGGATCTGCCTCATACCTGGAAGCGCGGGCGGGAAGCCGAACGCTGATGTCAGAAATAGCGACGGTGGGGGAACAAGGTTCATCGACCTGAGCGGGATCTCGTTCAGGGCGGTCCCCTAGGCCCTATGTCTCGGAACGTCCGGCCGGGCAGGTAGCCATGGTCGGCATCCGCCCAAGAAGCAGGTGAATGAAGTGCGAACGCAAATCCGCGTTAAACGCCGCCCTGGTTCGCAACCAAGGACGTTCGGCAACCCCGTCGCCGATGGCGGCGTTTCCATGCTACGGTCGGAGGAAGGGAGCAGCTAGTGGGGGCTTCAGCTCAGCGCATCGGGAGGAACCTTCGACGGACGGCGGTCGCCGCGACCATTGCCGCCCTGGGTTTGGCCTTCGCCAGCTCGCAGGCGTCGGCGGCCGTGTATGCCTACCTCTCTCACCCCAACCACGGCGACGATGTGAAGCTCATCGGCAAGGTCCGGAAGTCAAAGTGCCACGTGAAGGAGTCCGGTCGCCAGAAGCGATTCATCGCGGTTGGCAGCTCCACGAACGGCGCGATCGACCTCCATGTCAGGATCGGCCCCTCGGCGTGGCAGGGCTTCGATCACAAGTACACGCTCTATTCCGGCGACTCGGAGACCGCCTTCCTGGGGGTCATCGATGTCGACGCTAACTACGACGGCTACTACACGAACGCCTACGCGGTTCCGGGATTCGACGGTTACAAGGTCGGCGAGATCAGGTTCAGCGATGGTGGGTCGAAGCTTCACATCGGCTCCTACTACGGCCCGAACCGCTCGAATCCGGAGTACGGGATCGTCCTCGGAGGGGGAGGAAGTGCTCAGCAACCGGAACCTGGTGTTGAGCGCTGCCGATAATCCGCTCCCTACGCGTATGGGGCTCCCGCCAGCGGGCTGGCGTCGGCGAGACTCCACCGACATCCGCGGCTATCTAGTTGTGATGCGGTTGCAGCGCGGGCTCGGGAACATGGCTCTACCAAGCCAAGAACCGGCTTAAGCCCAAGGTCCATGCTCCCCGCATCGCACCCAGGAGGTCGGGGGTTCGAGTCCCCCTAGCTCCATCTCTCACCAAGCCCAGCATTCATGGGCTCAGGGACAACGTCCCATCTGAACCTCAAGACACGGAGGCCCGTATCCCAGGGGGCAGGGACCGACACAGCCGACCAGCCGAGGAAACGCTGGCGGCAAATCCACCCACGACGCACTGGGAGGCAACATGCGTGCTCGCATCACCATCACAATCGTCGGCATCCTGGCCGCTGCGGCGCTCGTCGCCGTACCGACGGCCAGCGCCGCCACGAACATCCACACCGCGACTCTCAAGGGCTCCGCGGCGTTCCCCGCCGTCACCGGCAGCGCGAAGTTCTCGGTCGACGACGGGGTTCGCCAGCTCGAAGCTCAGATCGAGCACGCAAAGCCCCTCGCCAACACCAAGGTGCGATTCCGCGTGAATGGCGTGCTCGTCGGCACCGCAACGGTCAGCTCGTTCGGGACGGCGCGGATCAACAAGTCCGGCGCCGGAATTCCGGCCGTCACCCGCGGCTCGACGATCCGCGTGCGAAGGGCTAGCAACGGCGCGCTCGTAGCGTCCGGCCGCTTCAACTAGGACGGACCCCCTCTCGCATCCGGTTGGGCCATCCCGTCCCGTGGGCGGAGGCCGTAACGGTCCTCCGCCGGCAGGTGGGGGAGGCGAGAGAGGCCCCGCTCGGCAGCGAGCGGCCTCAAATGCACCCATACGGTGCATTTGAGGCCTTTCGCGTGTCCTCGGGCTCGCCGAGACCGGCCCTTTCCCACGTGCGATCGCCGGTCCAACGAGAGGCGAGGATCCTGGGCGCCAACTATGCCGGATGGGAAAGCCATCTATGGCGTGTTTGCCCTAGGAGAATGCCCGCCGCAGAGTTAGCTTTTCTCGACTTCAAGTCAGGTATGCGAAAGGGGCACCGTGGAGTCGATTCGCAGTGCAATCGAGACAGCGTCCGGCCACCTCACCGAGAAGCCGGAAGCGGCCGCCGGGACCGACGCGGCGGCGACCGCTATGCGTGAGGACGGCCTGCGGTTTCGAGTGGAAGGCCCCCAGGGCGCTGTGATCAGCGACATGTCCAAGACGGTCGGGGGCGGCGCGACGGCGCCCACGCCCGCGTGGCTGCTGCGGGCCGCTCTCGCTTCGTGTGATGCCACGCTTGTGGCGATGGAGGCGGCTCGCGACGGGGTCGAGCTCACCGACCTGACGGTGACAGTTGACAGCGACTCCGACTTCCGCGGCATTCTCGGAGTCGATGACTCCGTCGATCCCGGTCCGGTTGCAATCCGGGTCCGCATCCAGCTGGCGGCAGACAACGCCACTGATGATCAACTGCGCGAGATCGTTCAGCGAGCGGAGTCGCGTTCGCCGGTCCGCGATGCGATCGCCCGGGGAGTACCGATGGCCACGGAGGTCATGACCGGCTGACGCGTCATTGGGCACTAACTCATTTCCAGTGCCCAACTCCTCCGACATATTCCGACATCTTGGGCCCTAGCAGCGTGCGGAAGGAGGGCGCGAATCTGGCTCTGCCAAGCCAAGAACTCGGTCACCTCCTGCCGGGGGCCCCCCGCATCGCACCCAGGAGGTCGGGGGGCTCGAGTCCCCCTAGCTCCACCTCGAGAAGCCCCCCTGCAGCTGCGGGAGTCTCCCCGAGGGACCGCGAGCCTGCGAGCGCCACGGTCACCACCCAAGCTGGTGCCCAATGGCGCGGCCCGTCGACCGTTCTTTCGGATCCGCGAGTACACGAGCAGATCCGCGCCGTACTCGAGTCGCGGATCGCTCCCTACTTCCCGAATACCGTCGTCGCGTCTGGGCTGAGCGGAGCCTTCTCATAGTTACCGGCCCGGTCCTTGGCCCGGGTGTAGAAGCGGTAGGTGCCGGCGCCGGCGGTCGGCCAGTAGGCGAAGGCATGGGTCGCGTTAGGCGTCGCGTCGGTGGCGGCCTTGGCGTAGCGCCTTTGGCCGGGACGAAGGACCCAGAGCTCGACCGCCGAAAGGCCGGAGGAAGGTGCAGGATCGGAGGCCGTGTAGGTGATCGCGATCGGCGCGCGCCTTGCGGAGGCTGGAGCCTTGGCCTTCGACGCGGGAGCGCGGGTGTCGACCCTGAAGACTCGCTTCGCCGGGGTCGGATCGACGTTTGCGGCCCTGTCGATCGCCCGCACGTAGAAGACGTGGATGCCGTTGGCGAGCCTCAGGGTCGTCCGCGGCGACTTGCACGCTGCCCACAAGCCCTTGTCACGCTTGCACCGGAACGTGGAGCCGAGCTCGCTGGAGCGGAAGGCGAAGGTTGGGGTGGCATCGCGCGTGAAGCGCGGGGGGCCGCGGATGATCGTCGTGTTGGGCGGCGTCGCGTCGTTGAACGCCGCCGCCACCGACTGGTCGGAGTTCATCGTCACCGTGCAGGTACCGGTCCCCGAGCAGCCTCCGCCCGACCAGCCGGCGAAGGTCGAGCCCGAGTTCGGCGTCGCAGACAGGGTCACCGAGATGCCCGCGGTGAAGCTGTGCGAGCAGCTCGACCCGCAGTCGATTCCGGCCGGTGAGCTCGTCACCGAGCCCGAGCCGGCGCCGGACTTGGCGACGGTCAGAGAGTGGGTCGGCGGCGGCGTCGGGTTGAAGGTCGCGGTGACCGTCTTGTCGGCGTCCATCGTCACCGTGCAGGTGCCCGTCCCCGAGCAGCCACCACCGGACCAGCCGGTGAAGGTCGAGTCCGCCGCCGGAGTGGCGGTCAGGATGACCGGGGCCCCCTCGTCGAAGTGCGCCGAGCAGGTCGACCCGCAGTCGATTCCGGCGGGCGAGGAGGCAACAGAACCGCCACCGGTGCCGGATTTCGACACGGCCAGCGTATGGACCGCGACGAAGGTCGCCGTGACCGCCTGGTCCGAGCTCATCGTCACCTGGCAGGTACCGGTCCCCGAGCAGCCACCACCGGACCAGCCGGCAAAGCGCGAGCCGGATCCCGGCTCGGCGGTCAGGGAGACGCCGGCGTCCGCCGTATAGCTCTCGGAGCAATCACCAGGGCAGTTGATGCCGGCCGGGGCGCTGGCCACCGTGCCGGTTCCCGATCCGGCGGTCGCAACGGACAGGTTGCCGACGAGCTGGTGAAGGAAGACGTCCTGCTGTGGACCGTTCACGCCGATCGAAACCCGTCCGTCCGTCCAGGCGTCAAACGCGTTGGTCGGCCCGGACGGGCTATAGCTGTAATCGCCGGCGTAGCAACTCTGGACGTTCGGGTCGGGCTGGTTCGGCTGCGGGATCAGCTGCGTGGAGAGAGGCTGGTCCGGTCCCCAAGTCGCGCCGTTATCGGTCGAGAAACGGACGAAGCGCTGATAGCTCGCGCCGTCGGTCGTGTTCCGCCGGTCGTACCACGTCGCGGCGGCGATCCCCCCTTGGGTGACCGTGAGCGAGGGCATCCACTGCGCCGTGGTGGTGGCGTCGGTGTTGAGCTTCACCGGGGTGTGCCATGTGGCGCCGTTGTCGGTCGAGCGGACGTAATAGACGTCGCCCGGGTCGGTGCTAGCGCCGTGGGCCGCGTAGACGTACTGGACGACGTCTCCAGGTCCAACGCCGGGGACACCGTAGCCCGTCTCGCGCCAGATCGGGGCGATCTTCGGGAAGTACGAGCTGCCGGAGCACAGGGAATCGCCAGGGATCTTGAAGGTGCCCGGGATCGCCGACGTCGCGGTGGAGCTCCAGGTGGCCCCGCCGTCCGTCGACTTGAACATGTAGTTCTGCTCGTTGGCGGTGCAGCAGCCGCCGCCGCCCTCGTCGAGAGCCGCCTCGAAGACAGCGCCGTCAGAGCCGGGGCTGCCGGTTACTTCGACCTGGCGCAGGAAGCCCGGCGGTGCCGCCGGGTTCAGCGTGACGGGAGAGGACCAGGACGTCCCGTCGTCGGAGTGGGTGACCTTGATCGCCGCGTTGCTGACATTGAAATCGTTCCAGCTGATGTACATGCGGCCGTAGAAGGCGCTCGCCGGGTTGTTGTCGACCCACATGGACTCGCGGTCAGCGTTTGTTTCCGTGACAGCGCAGGCGCCCGCTGTCCAGGTGTCACCGTTGGTCGACGCCCACAGGCCGACGCCCTGACCGCCGCAACCACTAGCCAGGTCGCCGGCGAAGAACTGGTCGAGCTTCTGGTTGTAGACGACGATCGGGTCGCCGAAGTTGTTGGCATGCCCTGTAGCGAACGGCGAAGGATTGAGGCGGGTGAAGGTGCCGCCGCCATCGTGCGAAACGGATACGCCCGAGTACTGCGTAGATGCCGCCGCTCGGGAGTCGTTGTAGCTGACGACCACGTCGTTGCCGTGAACCGCCATCATGCTCTCACTCTGGGTGACGTGCGGGAGCGTCTCGTTTCCGGTGATCAGGTTGACATCCGTACCGAAGAGCTCGGGCGGTGCGGTGCCAGCGGTCGCGGCGGAGCCGTAGGTGACGTTGGGATTGCCGCCCGGAACCTCTCCACACTTCACCAGGACGTGCGAGGCATGCAGGTTCTGCTCCATCTTCAGCCCGTGGACATCGACCTGGGAGCAGTTCGGCGCCGCGGCGGCGGTCGATCCGAATGCGGCGACCGTGAGCACGGCGGAGAGCGTGCTCACGCCGATCACGGTACGAAGGAGGCGGTTCATCGCGGCGCGGCGCGGCGCGAGCTTCCTTGCGTATTCATCGAGTCCTTCCTACCAAGGGCCTTGCCGGTCGAGGCGAGCATAGTCCCCCGACGTCGCCGCTGTCTAGAGCAGGCAGCTGTCTTGAACATGGCCCATCCGCGCCTCGGCACCTCGATCACCGTGGCGCCGCCATGCCAGCAGTCGCCCCACGGCCAATTCGGCGTAGCTCGACCTCGTGACTAGCGCCTCTTCGCGGGCAGCGAGTGTGCGTAGCCGACCCCGCGCTTGACCCACGGCGCGAGCTGGCGCTTGGTCCGCACGCCCTCGGGCTCCACTCGCAGCCAGCCGTGCATCGAGCGGCCGCGCATCACGAACGGCTCCGTGTGCGGCTTGGCGAGGAGCTCGTCGGTGTCGTTGGGACCCACCCGCACCAGCAGCCCTCCCTGGCCGCTGGCGGCGACCGACATGTTCCCGGCGATCAGGAAGGCGAGGCCTCCGAACATCGCCTGCTCCGTGAGGTTCGGCTCACTCCCGATCAGCTCGCGGATGCGGTTCGCCAAGGCCTCGTCGTACGGCACGGCCTCATGATGACCAACGGCGATGACGCTAGCCTCTCCGAGACCGCTCAGCCCTCGGGCTGGAGGGGACGTCGCCGTCCGATCGAGCAAAGGAGCAGGGAGTGCAAGCCATCGCCATCAATCCGCGCCGCGCGCTGATCGCCGTCCTGGCGGTCATCGGGGCCGCGATCGTCATGTCCGCCGCCGCCGGCCACGCGGACGCAGCAGCCGCGAAGACGAAGTGCCCGAACACGTTCCGGGTTCTCCACGACGACCACATCGGCAAGCTGTCGCTCAAAGCGGGGAGCTACTCGGTCACCGTGGCGAACCAGAACAAGCTGAGCTGCCAGCGCGCGTCCGATCTGTTTACGAAGTTCCTCAACGACTTCGACGGCAAGCTGTCCAACGGGTGGACGGTCAACGTCAAGAAGTCCGGCTTCGAGAAGACGGCGCAGAAGGCGTTCTACGTCAAGCGCGTCAGCGGGGTCGGTAGCGGCGGCGGCGGCGGTGACCGCCATCCCGGACGGGGCGAGATGATCTGCCCCGGCACCTTCCAGGTGAAGCACAACGACCACATCGGCCAGCTGAAGCTGCCGAAGGGCCCCTACACGATCACGGTGATCCACAAGAAGCGGATCACGTGCCAGAAGGCCACCAACCTGTTCGCGAAGTTCCTCCAGCGGCCCGACGGCGACCTGCCCAGCGGCTGGAAGCTCAAGCCCCAGTCAGGGACCTTCCTGAAGAAGGACGGAAGCAAGGGCTTCCGCGTCAAGCGGGCGTAACGGTCAGCCGGCCGGCGGGCCCCCGCCGTGGGGGCCGGCCGGTCAGGTGCGCCGCTGGACGCACCGGTTGGTGCCGTTGATCCACCTCTGCTGGAGCAGGTACCGGTGGCCGTTGATGACCTGGTTGTAGTAGCCCAATCCGTTGAACGGAGTCGCGCCGAAGTCGAAGCTGCACTCGTCGCCGTTCTCGTAGCCGCTCCCCGAACCTCGGGGAAGATCAAAATCTTCAGCTGATCGCAGGCCCCCCAAGGCGCGAGGGCGAAAGCGAGCTGCACCTCTTCAGGGACCACCTCTCGGGGTGAGAGGAACCACCCCTGAGAGCGCGTCAACCCGCCCTAGGGCCTCTGGCCATGGGAGGCGGTAGCCCCGATCCTCCTCACATCGTCAATCGACACCCCGGAGTTCGGGGGGAGGTAAATCAGATGAGGATCAAGATGTTGCTCGCAGCCGCCGCCATCACCGTCAGCGGCGTGCTTGCCACCGGCGCCTCCGCGGCGTCGCTGACGCCCACCAAGGTCACCATCCAGGCCGAGTCCGGAGGCGACTTCTACGGCTTCGTGAAGAGCCAGGTCAAGAACCAGTGCGCCGCCAACCGCAAGGTCACGCTCTACAAGCTCCTGGGCGACTCGCCCAGGCCGAGCGCCGACCAGAAGATCGGCAGCGATCTGGCGCAGGCCAACGGTGACGGCTACATGTGGTCGACCGGCAACACCGGCCAGCGGCACGGCAAGTTCTACGCCCGCGTGAAGAAGACCGAGACGTGCGCGGGCGACAACAGCCCCATCGTCAAGGCCCAGAAGTAGCCCATCCACACCCCGTCTGAAGGCCGGCCCCATCGCGGGCCGGCCTTCGGCGTGGACGGGTAACTTCCCCGGGCATGGAGGAGGCTCGATGAGCATCTTCGCCCGGATCGCGGAGGCAAAGATCCAGGAC
Organism: uncultured Actinomycetes bacterium; assembly: GCA_963829735.1. Classification (GTDB taxonomy): domain Bacteria; phylum Actinomycetota; class Thermoleophilia; order Solirubrobacterales; family 70-9; genus AC-56. Next base: position 154,854 of record CAWHJT010000014.1, on the reverse strand, counting down.
GCGATCGAGCGCGGCGACTTCGACGCGCTGCCCGGCCGCGGCAGGCCGCTTCAGTTCGAGGACCTGTCGCACGTGCCCCCGCACCTGCGCCTTGGCTACAAGATCCTCCGCAACGCCGGCGTCGCGCCGCCGGAGGTGGAGCTCCGCCGCGAGGTCTACCGCCTCGATCGCCAGATCGCCGAGACAAGCGACCCCGATGCGCTCGCGGAGCTGCGCAGGCGGCGCCGGGACAGCGACCTGAGCCTCGCGATCATGATGGAGCGGCGGGCCGGGATGGCCGGCCGCGCGCGCGGTGCGGACGCTCCGCAGGCGGCGAGCGGCTTGACGGCGGTCGGGCTGACGGACGGCGAATGGCGCTCGCGCTGCTCACCGGGTATCCCGGCTTCATCGGCAAGCGGCTCGCCGCGAAGCTCCTGGCCGACCGGCCCGAGCTGGCGATCGCGGCGCTCGTCGAGCCGCGCATGATGGACGCCGCCTCCGAGGCGGCCGCCGGCGAGGAGCGGATCCAGCTGATCCAGGGCGACATCGCCGAGCGCCGCCTGGGGCTGGACGACACCGCCTACGACCGTCTGGCCTCCGAGGTGAGCCACGTGTTTCACCTCGCCGCGATCTACAACCTCGCGGTCCCGCTGCCGGTGGCGACCAGGGTCAACGTGGGCGGCACCGGCAACGTGCTGGACCTGTGCCTCGCGGCGAAGGGCCTGGAGCGGCTGGCCTACGTGAGCACCGCCTACGTGGCGGGGACGCGAACCGGGATCGTCTACGAGCACGAGCTCGTGATGGGGCAGGGCTTCAAGAACCACTACGAGTCGACGAAGTTCCAGGCGGAGGTGTGGGTCCGCCAGCTCATGGACCGGGTCCCGACCACCATCCTGCGCCCGGCGATCGTCGTGGGCGACTCCGCCACCGGCGAGACCCAGAAGTTCGACGGCCCCTACTACATCCTTCGCACGATCTCGCGGATGGAGCGGTCGGGCCGCCCGGTCCCGCAGTTCGGGCGCTCGGAGGCGCTCTTCAACGTGGTCCCGGTCGACTACATCGTCGCCGCCATCGCAGCCGCGGCCTTCGACCCCGCGACGGCGGGCGAGACGCTCCACCTCACGGACCCGGAGCCGCTCCTGAGCCACGAGCTGTTCGAGGCGCTGTCGAACGAGTACGCGGGACGCGCGCCTCGGTTCCGCATCCCCCCGAAGCTGGTCGAGGCATCCCTGCGCTTCGAGCCGGTGCGGGCGGCCTTCGGCGGCACTCCGCGCGAGTCGGTGGTGTACCTGAACCACCCGGTCGCCTTCGACGCGCGGCGGGCGATCGAGCTCCTGACTCCCCATGGCCTCCGTCCGCCCAACTTCCGCGACTACGTCGGGCGCGATGGTGGAGTTCTTCCGCGCCCACGAGGACGACCCCGCGCTGCGTGCCGCAATGAGTTGGACCGTCGCCGACATCCCCGACCAGGACGGCCGCGTCGCGGTCGTCACCGGCGCCAACGGCGGGCTCGGCCTCGAGACCGCCCGCGCCCTGGCCGGCGCCGGGGCGCACGTGGTCATGGCGGCCCGCAACCAGGAGAAGGCGGCAGCGGCGGTCGAGGACATCCGCGGGGATGCTCCCGACGCGTCGCTGGAGGTCGTGGAGCTCGACCTCTCCTCGCAGGCGTCGGTGCGCGACGCGGCCGGTCGCATCGGCGGCGCACACGAGCGGATCGACATCCTGGTGAACAACGCGGGCGTCATGGGCATCCCGGAGCGCAAGACGGTCGATGGCTTCGAGATGCAGTTCGGCGTCGACCACCTCGGCCACTGGACGCTCACGGCGCTGCTCATGCCCGCGCTGCTGAGGGCCGACGCCGCGCGGATCGTCACCGTGACCAGCACCGCCCACCACATGGGCCGCGCCGTCGACCCGTCCAACCCGCACCTCGACGGCAGGTACGGGCCGTGGCGGGCTTACGGCCAGGCGAAGCTCGCGAACTTCCACTTCGGCCTCGGGCTGCATCGCGCGCTCCAGCGAAGCCGGCGCGCCGGCGGCCAGCCTGATCGCGCATCCCGGCCTGTCCAACACCGAGCTCCAGGCGGTGAGCGTCGACGAGACCGGTGGCGGCATGAGCCAGCGCTTCTTCCACGTGCTCGCGACGCGAACCGGAATGGCCCCGCGGGACGGCGCCCGCTCGCAGCTCCGCGCCGCGACGGACCCGAGCGCGGCGAGCGGCGAGTTCTACGGCCCGGCCTTCGTCAACAACGGCCCGCCGATACGCAAGCCGATCCTGCGCAGGCTCGGCCTGCGCAGGGGGATCTCCCGCCTCTGGGAGACGTCCGAGCAGGAGACAGGGCTGGCGATCGACCTCGACGCGAAGCCCGCCCCGGCGGCGGCGGATTCCTTAGGCGGCTAGAGGCTCGGGGGCCGGTCGCTCGGCCGCGGGCGGTCGGCCGATGACCTCGTGGCGCTGCACGGGACGGCGCCCCCAGTCGGTGGCCATCGCGAAGTCCAGGAGCCGCTTGAAGTAGGCGGCGAGCGGCGGCACCTCGATCCCCAGCGGCCCGAGCGCCGCGCGGGCCGCGCCGTTGTCGTAACGGGTCCGCATCGCGAAATAGGGGAAGTAGACCTCGCTTCGCCGAAGGGCTCGCCGCCGCGCCTCGCTGCCCCGCCTGACCAGGATCGGGTGGACCAGGCGGCGATAGAGGCGGGGCGGCAGCACCTTGGGCCGCGGCTGAGAGGCGGCGGCGCTACCCAGGTCGATGAGCTCGCCGACGCTGCTCGCCCGCTCGGAGGCCGTCAGGTGGTAGGTGGTTGCGGGCCCCCCGGCGAGCGCGAGGATGGAATCGGCCACGTAGTCGACCGGGACCACGTCGACCGGAGCGGAGCGGCGGGCGGGGATCGCCGGATACGCCCCGCGGGAGAACGCCTTCATCGGCCCGTAGAGCACGTTGAACGCGGGCGTCCATCCGGTTGCCGAATCGCCCACGACGATGCTGGGCCGCACGATCTGCGCCGGCAGCCCCCAGCCGCGCTCGCGGACGACGCGCTCGGCCTCGAACTTCGTTCGCTCGTAGGCGTTGCGGAATCCCTGCCCCACGTCGACGTCACCCTCCGCAAACGAGCCGCCATGCGTGCCCGCGACGTAGGCCGTCGACACGTGGACGAACGAGTCGAGGTGGCCCCTTCGCGCGCACAGCTGAGCGAGCTCGACCACCCGGCGGGTCCCGTCGACGTTGATCACCCGCGACTCCTCGACGCCGAGCGTGAACGAGACCGACGCCGCGCAATGGATGATGCGCCCGCACGCGCTCGGCAAGCCACTCGCGCCGCGCCGCGCCCATGCCGAGCCAGGCCTGGGTGACGTCGCCCCTGACCGCGACCGCCCGGCCCCGGCCGGTCCTCGCTCTCGCCGAGCAGCGAGCGGACCAGCGCCGCCAGGCGGGCCTCCGCCTCGTCGTCGCTCGCCGCCCGCACCAGCACGTAGACCGGGGCGTCCTCGCGCTCCAGGAGGCGCGCGAGCAGCTCGCTCCCGAGGAATCCGGTGCCGCCCGTGAGCAGCGTGCCTGTCTCCGTCCCGCTCATCTCCACACTGATTAACGCGGTTCTCTCAAGTCACGGTAAGCGCCGTGTAACCCATTGCCTGTTAGGGCCCTGTGTCCAAGGTTCGGCAACTGCCCGCACATGTGCCGCCTACCCACGAATGGGAAGATCACACGCGTCAAACCCCCCGGGGGTGTGAAGGCGAGCGGCGAAGGAGGCCCTCAGTTGAGCTACGAGACCGTGATCTGGGAGGACGAGCGACGGCGTCGGCCGGATCACGCTGAACCGGCCCGAGACGCTGAACGCGTGGACGGCCCAATTCGGCGGCGAGCTGAAGCAGGTAGTGGAGGGAGAGGCGGCTTCCGAATCCGTGCGCGCCGTGTTGGTGACCGGTGCCGGCCGCGGTTTCTCCTCGGGCGCCGATCTCAAGGCGGGCTTCGAGCCGGCGGAGGACGGCATGCCCGACATCCGCAAGGAGCTCCACGAGCTCTACCACCCGGTGATCGCGGGAATCCGCCGGCTGCCCAAGCCCGTCGTCGCGGCGGTCAACGGACCGGCGGTCGGGATCGGCTGCTCGCTGGCCCTGGCCTGCGACCTGGTGCTGGCGGCGGAGTCCGCGTTCCTCGGGCTCGCCTTCGTGAACATCGGGCTGATGCCCGACGGCGGCTCAACGGCGTTCGTCCCGCCCGCCGTCGGCAAGGCCCGCGCGTTCCAGATGGCGCTCCTTGGGGAGCGGGTCCCGGCGCAGAAGGCGCTCGACTGGGGCCTGGTGAACTGGCTACACCCAGACGACGTGTTGATGGCCGAGGCGAACGCCCTGGTCGAGCGCCTCGCGACCGGGCCGACGCGTTCGTACGCGAGCTCCAAGCGGGCCCTCAACCAGGCGATCTACGGCGACCTCAACGGTCAGCTCGACCTGGAGGCGGAGCTGCAGCACGCGCTCGGGCGAAGCAAGGACTTCCTCGAGGGCACCACCGCGTTCGTGGAGAAGCGCGACCCGGCCTTCACAGGGGGCTAGGCGGGCTGCAAGGATGGCGACGTGAACGGCTTCGTCTCTCGCGGGTTCGAGGGTCGGCGGCGGGCGCCGGACGCGCTCGTGTCGCGGTTGCCGCCCGGTCAGTACGCGGAGCCGGGCTTTCCCGTCCTGACCGCAGGGCCGACGCCCGACGTCTCAACCAGCGAGTGGCGCCTGCGCATCGACGGCATGGTCGCCGAACCGCGTGAGTGGAGCTGGCGGGAGTTCGGGGAGCTGCCGGCCGAGGACGTGCCGTGCGACATCCACTGCGTCACCAAGTGGTCCAAGCTCGGGACGAGTTTTCGCGGCGTGTCGATGGACACGCTGCTCGATGCGGCCGAGCCGCTCGACGCCTATGCGATGGCGTACTCCCATGGCGGCTACACCACGAACCTCGCGATCGAGGACCTCACTGGCGGCAAGGCCTGGGTCGTAACCGAGCACGAGGGCGAGCCGCTGCCTCGCGAGCACGGCGGACCCGCCCGGCTCCTGGTTCCCCACCTCTACTTCTGGAAGAGCGCCAAGTGGATCGCCGGGCTGCGGGTCACCGACCACGACGAGCCGGGGTTCTGGGAGGCGAACGGCTACCACAGCCGCGGCGATCCCTGGAAGGAAGAGCGCTATTGGACGGACTGACCCCGGACGTCATGAGCCCGGTCGAGCAACGGGCGCCGGGCCGGTGGCAGATCGGCACGGTCACGAAGATCCGGCAGGAAACGCCGCGGGTCAAGTCGTTTCGCATCGAGCTGCCGATGTGGATGCCCCACCTGCCGGGCCAGCACTACGACGTCCGGCTCACCGCCCCGGACGGGTACCGCGCCCAACGCTCCTACTCGGTGGCCTCTTCGCCGCTCGACGAGGGGGAGGTCGAGCTGACGATCGATCGACTCAACGACGGGGAGGTCTCGCCGTACTTCCATGACGTGGTCGTGGAAGGCGATCAGGTCGAGCTGCGCGGTCCGTTCGCCTCATACTTCGTGTGGCGCGGGGAGGCACCGGTTCTGCTGGTTGGGGGCGGATCGGGCGTGGTTCCGCTGATGGCGATGCTGCGCCATCGGCGACGGACCGTGCCGGAGCTCGAGATGCGCCTCCTCTACTCGGTGAGGACTCCTGAGAACGTGATCTACGCGCCTGAGCTTGCGGACGACGCCCTGCTCACGTTCACGCGCGAGGTTCCCGAGGGCTGGACCGGGCACACGGGCCACATCGACGCCGGGATGATCGAAGAGGCGCGCCCTCCCGGCGCGACGGCGTACGTCTGCGGGTCAAACGGGTTCGTCGAATCGGCGAGCCGCCTGCTGCTGGAAACCGGTTCGGATCCGGCTCGGATCCGAACCGAACGTTTCGGGCCAACGGGGCCGACCCCGGCCCAGGGCTAGCGGGCTCGTAGCTCCTTCGAGCCGTGGTGCACAAGCCAACTCCCGGATTGGGTCTTTCGCATGCCCCCACCCAGCCGGGCGCTCTCGAATCCGCCTCGGGGGGCGGCGTGGCGTATACCTCCCAGCATGGCGCCCGCCGATCCGCCGCCGCGCCCCCAGACACCGCCCAGCGGCGCGACGGACCCCGGCGAGCGCTTCGGGCCCCTCCGCCTCAGGCGACTGGCCAAGGAGGATGGCCGGGAGCTGATCGTCTACGAGTGGGCGCCCGGATCCGGCCGGCCCGCCACGTGAGCGAGCTGCGGTTCAACGAGCTTCGCGGCGAGGAGGTCGTCGTACGCGATCCACCGCCAGGACCGCACCTTCCTGCCGAGCGCGGACCACTGCCCGCTCTGTCCCGACGCGCCCGGGCGGGCCGCCCACGGAGATCCCCTTCCCCAGCTTCGAGATCGCGGTCTTCGACAACCTCTTCCCCTCCTTCGAGGCGCCGAGCGGCGCCGCGGAGGTTGTGGTCTACACGGACCAGCACGAGGGCTCGTTCGGCGGGCTGCCGCCGGAGCGCGCCGAGGCGCTGATGTGGGTCTGGCGCCATCGCTACGAGGAGCTCGGCGCGCGGCCGGACATCGACTACGTGTTCATCTTCGAGAATCGCGGCGTCGAGGTCGGCACGACGCTCCACCACCCGCACGGTCAGATCTACGGGTTCCCGTTCCTGCCGCCGGTTCCGGCGCTCGAGCTGGAGGCCGACTCGCGGCTCGGCGGCTGCGCGATCTGCGAGCTCGCTCGCGCGCGAGCTGAGCGACGACCAGCGCATCGTGCTGGCCACCGATAGCGTGGTCGCCTACGTTCCGTTCGCCGCCCGGTGGCCGTACGAGGTCCACGTCGTGCTGCGCGAGCACCGGCCCAGCCTCGCCGACGCCTCCGCGCCGGAGCTCGCCGCGCTGGCCGGCGCCCTCCAGGCCGTCGCGCGCGGCTACGACGCGCTCTTCGATCGGCCGTTCCCGTACGTGATGGTCGTCCACCAAGCGCCGACGGACGGCCGGTCGGCCGGCCACCTGCACGTCGAGTTCTACCCGCCGCTGCGCACCCGCGACAAGCTCAAGTACGCCGCCGGGCTGCGAGCAGGGCGCCGGCACCTTCATCATGGACGTGATGCCCGAGGACTCGGCGCGGGCACTGCGCGACGCAATCGGCAGCGGCTTGAGCGAGCGCGGGGGCACCGCCGCGGTCGAGCCCGTGCAGGTGGCGGCGTTCGCTCCCGGGCGCGTCAACCTGATCGGCGAGCACACCGACTACAACGACGGCCTGGCCCTGCCGCTTCGCCATCGCGGAGGGCGTCACCGTGCGCGCGACGGCGACCGAGCGACCGGCGCATCGAGGCGCACGGCGCTCGACCTCGTCGAGGACGGACACGTTCGAGGCCGACGCTCCCGCCGCGCCCGGCCAGCGGCTGGCGGGCGTTCGTGCGCGGCGTCGTCGCCGAGCTCGGGCGCCGCGGGAGTTCCCGCTCGTGGGCGCCCGCCTGGAGATCACGGGCACCGTCCCGCGGGGCGCCGGCCTCTCGTCGTCGGCGGCGCTCGAGGTAGCCCTCTGCGCTGGCGCTCCTGGACCTCGCCGGCGAGGCAGCCCCGCGACGGGCGCGACCTGGCGCGGATCTGCTCGCGGGCCGAGAACGACTGGGTCGGCGCTCGGACCGGCCTGCTCGACCAGCTCGCGAGCATCTTCGGCCGGCGCCGACGCAGCGCTGCGGATCGACTTCCGGTCGCTGGAGATCGAGCCGGTGGCCCTTGCGACTCGACGGCTGGCGGCTGGTGACGCTCGACTCGGGCGAGCGCCACGCCAACGCCGACTCCGGCTACAACCAGCGCCGCGCCGAGTGCGCGCGGGCCTGCGCGGCGCTCGGGGTCGGAGCCTGCGCGACGCGGAGCCGTCGATGCTCGGCGCGCTCGATTCTCCCGCTGGCCGAGCGGGCACAGCACGTGATCGACGAGAACGCGTCGCGTCGACGAGACGGTCGCCGCGCTGCGCGGCGGCGACCTGGCGAAGGTCGGCCGGCCTCCTGAACGCCTCGCACGCCAGCCTGCGCGACCTCTACGAGGTCTCGACCCCGGCGGTCGAGGCCACGGTGGCGACGCTCCTCGCCGCGGGAGCGGCCGGCGCGAGAGTGGTCGGGGGCGGCTTCGGCGGTCACGTCCTGGCCTGATGCCCCCGGGATCCGAGCCGCCGGCAGGCGCCCGCGAGCTCACCCCGGGCCCGGCGCACGCGTCCTCGAGAGGCCATGAAGCACCTCCGCCGGCCTCCGGCTTGACAAGCCGACCCCTTCGACTGCGCAAGCGATAGCATGGCGCCGGCGGCTGCGATGGCACCGGATTTCCGCGCCACCACGGCCGAAGAGCGTGTCTGACCGGTTGAGGACAGACGTCGCCGGTCCGGCACTTGTCAGAGGAGGAGTGGCATGTCGGATCAAGATTCTGTCCACGATGCCAGTCGAGCGTCTGGAGTGGGCCGAGCAGGACAGGAGGAGACCCCCCAGTCCAAGTGGCGGGCGTTCACCCGTCGAACTGCGCTGACCGGCGGCGCGGCGCGGCGGCGGCCGCGATCGCCATCGACGCCTGCGGCGGCGGCGGCTCGACCAGCGCTTCGGCGCGACGCCTCCAGCGTGTTTGGCCCGCAGCCCTCGTACAAGTTCACCCTCGTCAACCACGTGACGACGAACCCGTTCTTCGTCCCGACGAAGTACGGCGCGGCTGACGCGTGCAAGCTGCTCGGCTGCAGCTACCAGTGGACCGGGTCGCAGTCCAGCAACGTCAACGAGATGGTCAATGCCATGAACAGCGCGATCACCGCCGGCGTCGACGGCATCGGGGTCGCGCTGGTCGACCTGACCGCGTTCAACACCCCGACCAAGAACGCGCTCGCCAAGGGCATTCCCGTCGTCGCCTACAACGCCGACGCCGACGGGCAACGCCGTCTCGCGTACATCGGCCAGGACCTGTTCCTGTCCGGCCAGGAGATGGGCAAGCGCATCGTCGACCTGGTGCCGTCCGGTGACATCGCCCTGTTCATCGCGACGCCCGGATCGCTCAACATCCAGCCGCGGATCGACGGCGCCAAGGACTCGATCTGAAGTCGGGCAAGCCGGTCAACGTCTACGACGATCGCAACCGGCGCCGACCTTCCGAAGGAGCTCTCGACGATCCAGTCGTACGCCTCGTCGCACGCCTCCACCGTCAAGGGGATGTTCGCGGTCGACGCCGGAAGCACCCAGATGCGTCGGCCAGACGATCCAGAAGCAGGGCCTGAAGGGCAAGGTCAACGGCGGCGGCTACGACACGTCTGAAGCCGACGATCGAGCTGCTCCAGAAGGGCTACATCGACTTCACGATCGACCAGCAGGCCTACCTGCAGGGCTTCCTGCCGATCCTCGAGCTCTACCTGTACAAGGCCTCCCAGACGCTGACGGGGATCGCCGACGTCAACCCGGGCCTGAAGTTCCTCGACAGCAAGACGGTGGTGCCGTACAACGACACCAAGTCGCCGGTACGAGGGCTCGAGCTCCGGCGGCCGGGGTCCAGAAGGCGTAGCCGTCCCAGTGACCGAACGTCGGAAAGGACGGCTCCGACACCCGCTCCCGCCGAGGGCCGACCCGGGTCTGGGTCGGCCCTCGGCAGCGCCGTGCTCGGCGTCGGCCGCCGTCTGCCTGACGCTGCGGGAGGGCAGCATCATCGTCGTCACCCTGATCGCGATCATCTACTTCGCGATCAACGTCGACAACTTCGTCACCATCGACAACTTCAAGAACCTGCTGCCGTACTTCGCCCCGTTCGCGATCCTCGGCGCGGGCGAGGTCTTCGTGATGATCAACGGCGAGATCGACCTCTCGATCGGCGCCGTCTACCTGCTCGGGCCGTTCATCTTCTACAAGTTCAACGAGGCCGGGCTGCCCCTGATACCCGCGCTCGTCGCTGGCCCTGATCGTCTGCATGCTGATCGGCTTCATCAACGGGTTCTTCGTCGCCGTCGTCGGGATCGCCTCGTTCGTCGTCACCCTCGGCATCCCTGTTCGCGCCTCGAGGGCTCGCCCTCGTGATCTCCCACGCGCGCCGGTCGCCGACGCCCGGCACCTCGGTCACTGGAGGTGGGCACGTTCGCCAAGATCTTCGGCGGCGGCACCTACTCGGAGCTGATCTGGGCGTTAGCCATCGTCGTCATCCTCCAGGTCGTGCTCTCGTTCACGCGCTGGGGCATCTACACGGTGGCCGTCGGCGGCAACCGGCTCGGCGCCGCCGAGGCCGGGATCAAGGTGCACTGGAACGCTGATCCGCAACTTCGTCCTTTGCGCGCTGCTCGCGGGCCTGGTCGGGATCCTCGAGGCGACCCGGACGACCAGCGTCACCCCGGACCCGGCGGGCGCCAACGACGTCCTGTTCGAGGGCATCTCGGCGGCGGTGATCGGCGGCACCCTGCTCGCCGGCGGCGAGGGCACGGTGGTCGGCGCATTGATCGGCGCGCTCTTCCTCGGCATCCTCAACGACGGCCTGATCATCCAGGGCGTGAACGCGGACTACCTGTTCCTCTACCTGGGGCTCGCGATCATCATCGCGATGACGCTGAACGTCTTCGTCCAGCGGGTTCGAAAGGGCTCCGGCGTTGCCTGAGGAGGCGGCTGATCAGCGAGGGTGGCGCCACCGGATCGCGGCGCCCGAGGAGGTGCTGCGGGTCGAGCACATCGCCAAGAGCTTCGGCCCGATCACCGCGCTCCGCGACCTCAACCTCCATCTCAACAAGGGTGAGGTCCTCGGCCTCCTCGGAGACAACGGCTCCGGGAAGACGACGCTGATCAAGACGATCTGCGGCTTCCACAAGCCGGATCGCGGCCGGATGTTCCTGCACGGCGAGCCCTATGCGCCGAAGGAGCGTCGACGACGCGCGCGCGCACGGGATCGACACCGTCTACCAGGACCTGGCGCTGGTCGACGAGCTGACCGTCACCAGAACATGTTCCTGCGACGCGAGCGTCTGCGGCCGCCCGTTGCCGTTCCTGAACAACCATGCGATGCGGAAGGACGCGCGGCAGGCGTTCGACGAGATCGGCATCAACATTCCCGTGCTCAACGCTCCGGTCGCGCGGACTATCCGGCGGGCAGCGGCAGGCGATCGCGGTCGCGCGGACGATCTACGGCGGCGAGGCCGACATCCTCCTGCTCGACGAGCCCCTGGCCGCGATGGGGGCGAAGGAGGGCGGGCTGATCCTCGAGCTGATCGAGCGGCTCAAAGGCGAAGGGCGAGGTTTCGATCATCATGATCCTCCACAACTACGTCCACGTGCTCGCCACCTGCGACCGGGTCAACCTGCTCCAGGACGGCGCCATCGCGCTCGACAAGCCGACGTCCGAGACGTCGGTCGAGGAGCTGACGGAGTTCGTCGTCGAGGAGTACCGGCGCGCGAGGCAGGAGGCGCGGCGGCCGAGGCCGAGGGGGCGGCCGTCGCCGAGCGCGAGCGCCGTCGCGCGTCGTGATCGTCGCCGCGCGATCCGTTGAGCGGCGTCCGCTACGCGATCGGCATCGACTTCGGGACCGAGTCCGGGCGCGGCGCTCGCTGCTCGACCTCGCGAGCGGGCGCGGAGGTAGCCGTCTCCGAGGTCCGCTATCCGAGCGGCGTGCATCGACCGGGCGCTGCCCGGGACGGGCGAGGAGCTGCCGCCCGACTGGGCGCTGCAGGACCCCGACGACTGGGTGGCGGTCGTCGAGACGGGCGGTCCCGGAGGCGCTCGCCGCGGCCGGGGTCGGCGGGGACGACGTCGTCGGACTCGGGGTCGACTTCACCTCGTGCACGGTGCTGCCGGTGACGGGCGACGGTGTGCCGCTCTGCACGATCGGTGAGTGGCGATCGCGGCCCGCACGCGTGGCCGAAGCTCTGGAAGCACCACGCCGCGCAGCCGGTGGCCGACCGCCTCAACGAGGTCGCGCGTCGAGCGCGGCGAGGACTTCCTGTCGCGCTACGGCGGCAAGCTCTCCTCCGAGTGGTACTTCCCGAAGCTGATCGAGCTCTGGCTCGAGGACCGCGAGGTCTACGACGCGGCCGGCGGGTTCATCGAGGCGACCGACTGGATCGTCTGGCACCTGACCGGCAACGAGCGCCGGAATACCTGCACCGCGGGCTACAAGGCGTGCTGGTCGGAGCGCGAGGGACTGCCCTCGACCGAGTTCTTCGAGGCCGCGTATCCGGGGTTCTCGGAGCCGGCGGCGAAGCTCGGCACCGAGTTCTTCACGCTCGGCACGAGCGCCGGGACGCTGCGCGCCGAGGTCGCGCGCAGCGGCTCGGCCTGAGCGACGCGACCGCGGTCGCGGTCGGCAACGTCGACTCGTTCGTCTCGGTCCCGGGAGCCGGAGTCGAGCAGCCGGGAACGTTCGTGATGGTGGTCGGGACCTCGATCTGCGACCTCGTCATCGATCCGCGGGAGATCCGCCTCCCGGGCATCACCGGCGTCGTCAAGGACGGAATCCTGCCCGGCCTCTACGGCTACGAGGCCGGGCAGGTGGCGGTCGGGCGACATGCTCGCCTGGTTCGTCGACGAGATCGCGCCGGGCGCGGCGGCCGGCGACGAGGATCCCTACGAGGTGCTCGAGCGCGAGGCGGCAGCGCTGCGGCCCGGGGAGACCGGCCTCGTGGCGCTCGACTGGTGGAACGGCAACCGCACGATCCTGGCCGACGCCGACCTGACCGGGGTGATCGCCGGGCTCACGCTCTCCACAACGCCGCGGGACGTCTACAGGGCGCTGCTCGAGGCGATCGCGTTCGGCAACCGCCGGATCATGGACAACTTCGCCGAGCACGGGCTCGAGCTGGGCGAGATCGTCGCCTGCGGCGGCATTGCGGAGAAGAGCCCGCTGTTGATGCAGCTGATCGCCGACACCAGCGGGCGCGAGGTCCGCGTGCCCGATTCGAGCCAGATCCCGGCTCGCGGCGCAGCGCTCTTCGGCGCCGTCGCCGCCGGGCACTTCGCGGACATCGGCGAGGCGATCTCGGCGACTCGGCCCGTCACCGCGCGCAGGTATGTTGCCCGATCCCGATGCGAAGGCGGTCCACGACCGCGTCTACGCGATCTACCGCGATCTCTACGAGACCCTGGGCCGCTCGCGCGCCGACCTGCTGCACGAGCTCAAGCACATGCGCGTCACGGCACCGGCACCCACCGCCGCGGCGAGCGTCACCGCCGATTGAGAGGAGGACCGCCGTGAACGACCAACGCCCGCCCCGCATCGGACTGCTCGCCATCATGCAGAAGCTCTACGACGACATGATCCCGGGGATCGTCCAGCACCAGGCCGCCTACGCGGAACGGCTCCGTGACCGGCTGGCCGGCGTCGCGGACGTCGTCTTCACGCGGCCGGCAAGAGACCGGGAGGACATCGAGGCGATCCTTCGTGAGCTCCGCGAGCGCGACGTGGACGGGATCGCCATCGTCATGCTCACCTACGGCCCCGCCATGCGCACGGTACGGGCGCTGATGGAGAACCCGCTCCCCGTGCTGCTCGCGAACGTCCAGCCGGAGCGCTCCGTCACCGCCGCCTGGGACATGGACGACCTCACCTACAACCAGGGTATCCACGGAGCGCAGGACCAGGCGAACGCGCTGGTGCGCACCGGGGTCCCGTTCTCGGTACTGAGCGGTGACTGGCAGTCCGACGACTTCGTGGACGCCTTTGGGAGGTGGGCGAGCGCCGCGCGCGCCATCGCCGCCCTCCGCGCTGCGCAGATCCCCCTCTTCGGCTACCCGATGACCGGGACGGCGGACTTCCTGTACGACCCGCCGGCGCTGATGCGCGCCATCGGCCCGATGGTGGTGAACGTGAGCCTCGGCGACTTGTACGCGCGCATGCAGGAGGTCTCGGACTCGGAGATCACCGCCGCCGTGGCCCGCAACGAAGAGCTGTTCGCGGTCGACCCGGACCTGCCAGCGGCCTCCCACGCCTACGCGGCGCGGATGGAGGTCGCCTTCCGGGGCCTGGTGGACGACGGCGGATACCCCGGCTTCACCATGCACTTCGAGTCGACGGGTCGGGACGGGCGCTTCGAGCAGCTGCCGCTCCTGGCCGCCTCCAACATGATGGCGGACGGCTACGCCTACGCGGCCGAGGGCGACACCCTGACGGCCTCGCTCATGCTGGCCGCGCAGACGATGATCGGCGACGCAAACTTCAGCGAGATGTACGCGATGGACTTCGAGCTCGACTCGGTGCTGGTCAGCCACATGGGCGAGGGCAACTGGAAGGTCGCGCGCTCGGACCGCCCCGTTCGGCTGATCGACCGCGAGCTCGGCATCGGCGGGCTCGGCAACCCGCCCACCACGGTGTTCTCGGCGGAGCCCGGCCCGGCGACGATCGCCGACCTGATCCCTCTCGAGGGCGAGGCGTTCCGGCTCGTCGTCGGGCGCGGCGAGGTGCTGGACACCCCCGAGCTTCCGAACGTGGAGATGCCCTACTTCCACTTCCGGCCCGCCGCCGGCGTGCGGCAGTTCATGGACGACTGGCTGCGCCTCGGCGGCACCCACCACTTCGTCGTCAACCTCGGCGACCATGCCGGTGCCTGGCGGATCTGGGCCGAGCAGCTGGACGTCGACTACGTGGAGATCTAGTGGGGGCGATGGACCTCCGCCGGTCGGTGCTGGAGGCCAACCTGGCGCTCCCCGCGTCTGGCCTCGTGGCCCTCACCTGGGGCAACGTCAGCGGCATCGACCGCGACCGCGGGCTGGTCGCGATCAAGCCGAGCGGGGTCCCGTACGACGGCATGGCCGAGGCCGACCTCGTCGTGCTGGACCTGGACGGCAATCAGGTCGAGGGCGAGCGCAGGCCCTCCACCGACACCCCCACCCATCTCGCCCTCTACCGGGCGTTCGAGGGCATCGGGGGCGTCGTGCACACGCACTCGACCTGGGCGACGGCATGGGCGCAGGCCGAGCGGGAGATCCCGATCCTGGGGACCACGCACGCCGACCTCAGCGCGGACCCGATCCCCCTGACCCGGGCGCTCACCGACGAGGAGGTCGCGGCCGGCTACGAGGGCGCCACCGGCCAGGTGATCGTCGAGGCGCTCGGCGAGCGCGATCCCGCGGAGATCCCGGCGGCCCTGGTACGCGGCCACGGCCCGTTCTGCTGGGCGGCCGACCCCGCCGCGGCCGTCGAGACGGCGATCACGCTCGAGGAGGTCGCCCACTTGGCGCACCTGACCATCGCCCTCGATCCCAGCGCGGGTCCGCTCCCAGCCGCCGTTCGCGAGAAGCACTTCGAGCGCAAGCACGGGACCCGCGCCTACTACGGGCAGCCGTCCTGAGCCGGGCTACCAGCGGTCGTGAACGCGCGGTCGGATCAGGCGGTCGTAGACGTCGGCGACGCCCGCCAGCTCGGCATCGGTGAGGGGTGGAAGATCCGCGGCCGCCGCGTTCTGGCGCGCCTGCTCCGGGTTCCTGGCCCCGGGAATGACGACGCTGGTTCCCGGCTGGTCGATGATCCATCTGATCGCGAACTTGGCGAGCGGGACATCGGGGTCCACGAGCTGCCGGAGCTCCCGCGCCGCCGCGAGCCCGAGGTCGAACGGGACGCCCGCGAAGGTCTCGCCGACGTCGAACTCCTCACCGTGGCGGTTGAAGTTCCGGTGGTCGTCTTCGCCGAAGGTGGTGTGCTCGTCGTAGCGTCCGGACAGCAGCCCGGAGGCCAGGGGGACGCGGGCGATGATCCCGACGCCCGCCTCGAGCGCGGCCGGCAGCACCTCTTCGAGCGGCTTCATCCGGAAGCAGTTGAGGATGATCTGCACGGTGGCCACGTTGGGTCGGGCGATCGCGGCGAGCGCCTGGGCGCAGGTCTCGACCGAGACGCCGTAGGCCCGCATGCGGCCGGCGCTCACCATCTCGTCCAGCGCGTCGAAGACGGCGTCGTCGGCGATCACCTCGCTCGGCGGGCAGTGGAGCTGCACGAGGTCGATCTGCTCGGTGCCGAGGTTCTCGCGCGAGCGGTCATTCCATGCGATGAAGGCGTCGCGGGTGTAGTTCTCCGGAAGCTGCTCGACCCGCCGGCCCATCTTGGTCGCGATGAGTACGCTTGCGCCGGGATGGCGGGACACGAGGTCGCTGCAGAATCGCTCGCTGCGCCCATCGCCGTAGACGTCCGCGGTGTCGAAGAAGTTGACCCCGGCTTCGAGGGCGGCGTCCAGCGTCGCGCGGGCATCGTCGGGGTCCACGGAGCCCCAGTCGGCGCCGAGCTGCCAGGTGCCGAGCCCGACGACACGGACCGTCCGACCAAGCCTCCTCATCTCCCGCGCCTCCACGACGCGATCGTCGCAGATCGCGCGCGCCCGGGCCCGGCGAGGTCCAGATGAACGGCAGCGACGGCAGGGCCGGGGTCGTGTTCGACAACGACGGACTGCTTCTGGACACGGAGCCGTCCTGGACCCGAGCCCAGGAGATGGTGTTCGAACGGCGCGGATGGACCTTCGACCTGGACGCCAAGCAGGCCCTGGTGGGCACCTCGCCCGCCACCGCCCCGCGTGTTCTCGAGCGGATCCTGAAGCTTCCGGACGGCGCCGAGGAGCTGAGCGCGGAGATGTACGACCTCGCCGCCACCGAGATCGCAAACGCGGCCGAGCCGCGCCCGGGGGCGCTCGAGCTCCTCGAGACGGTGCGCGGCCGCTGGCCGGTCGGCGTGGCCTCGAACGCCCCGAGGAGGCACCTGCTCGCGGGGTTGAGGCGGGTCGGCGTGGAGGACTCGTTCGACGCCATGCTCGCCTTCGACGACGTCGGGGTCCCGAAGCCGGCGCCGGACCTCTACCTGCGGACGTGCGAGCTGCTCGGCGTCGACCCTGCCCGCTCGGTCGCGATCGAGGACTCCCCGCCCGGCGTGGCGTCCGCCAGGGCGGCGGGGATGTTCGTGATCGGCGTCCCGTCGATTCCGGGGATCGAGCTGGAAGCGGACCGCGTCTTCGACTCGCTGTCGGATCCGGCTGTTCGCACCGCGATCGCGGAGGTGCTGGACGAAACGTAGAACGAGCAACGAGGAGGAGGAGGGATGAAGACCAGCCTGGGCATCTGGGCCCTCGGGCCAATGGTCACGCGCTTCGTGCCGGGTGGCTACCAGCCGGAGCACGCGGGCGACTCGACCGCCGACAAGGTACGCCGTGCGGTCGAGGGCCTCGGGGACCTGATGGACGACTATGAATTCCACTATCCGCAGGAGCTCTCCCGCGACAACCTCGACGAGGTGCGCGCGGCCCTTGACGGGCACGGGATCTACTGCCTCGCAACCGGCCTCCACCTCGACCCGCGCTTCGGCAAGGGCGGGCTCTCCTCGCCCGACGACGCGGTCCGGGCAGAGGCTCTTCGCCTGACGCTGGAGGCGGCCGATCTCGCGGGCGAGATCGGCGCGAACCTCATCCTGTGGCCCGGGATCGAGGGCTACAACTACCCGTTTCAGACGCCCTACGCCGAGAGCTGGGCGCGGCTCATCGACGGGATCGGCCAGGCGGCCGAGCGGTGCAGGGAGGCCGGCGCGCTGCTCTTCCTCGAGCACAAGAACTCGGAGCCGGCGATGAAGATCTTCATGCGCAACGTCGGCATGGCGCTCCACATCGTCCACACGCTCCGGACGCGGGGCATCGACAACGTCAAGTTCAACATGGACTGGCAGCACCTGCTGATGAACGACGAGAACCTGGCCGAGTACGCGGCCCTCCTCGCCGCCGAGGGCCTGCTCGGCCACCAGCATGCGAACTCGGGCTGGGGCACCTTCGACGACGACAACATGGTCGGTACGACGGCGTTCATGGAGACGGTGGAGCTCGCGCTGGAGCTGCGCCGCGCGGGTTACGGATCGAACGGCGAGCACCTCGGCTTCGACCTCTATCCCTACACGGAGGACCAGGTGGAGGCCGTGCGCCGCAGCGTCCTGCAGTGGCAATTCATCGACGGCGTCGCCGGGCGGATCGACGAGGCCGCGCTCCGCGAGGCGCAGCAGCGAAAGGACGCCGTTGCCGCCTACGAGCTCGTCTACGCGGCGCTCGGGGCCTGACCCCGGGAGCGGCGTCGCGGTGTCCGACGGCCCTCGGTCGGCGCCCCTGGTGGGCCTGGACGTCGGCACGTCCGGCACCAAGGCGGTCGCGATCACGCGGACCGGCGAGGTTCTGGCGACCGCGGAGCGCGGCTACCCGCTGTCGACGCCGCAGCCGGGGTGGGCCGAGCAGGATCCCGATGACTGGTGGCGTGCCGCGCAGGAGGCGCTCGCGGCGCTGACGGTGGAGCCGTCGGCCGTCGGATTTTCAGGACAGATGCACGGGCTCGTGGCCCTCGACGAGCACGACCGGGTGCTCCGGCCGGCGATCCTGTGGAACGACCAGCGCACGGCCGCCGAATGCGCCGAGATCGAGCGGCGGATCGGCATCGAGCGGCTCATCGAGCTGACCGGGAACCGGGCGCTCACCGGCTTCACGGCCCCCAAGCTCCTGTGGCTGCGGCGCCACGAGCCCGACACCTTCTCGCGGATCCGCAGGGTGCTCCTGCCCAAGGACTACGTGCGCCTGCGGATGACCGGCGAGTACGCCGTCGATGCCGCGGATGCCTCCGGCACGCTGCTGTTCGACGTCCGCGAGCGGCGGTGGAGCGACGAGGTCCTGGACGCGCTCCAGATCCCGGCCGAGTGGCTGCCCCGGGTCGGCGAGTCGACCGAGGTGGCGGGCGCGGGGGACCAGGCCGCCGGAGCGCTCGGCGCCGGCGTCGATCGCCCCGGACCGCTGTCGGTCGTCCTCGGCACCTCGGGCGTGGTGCTCGCCGCCCTGCCGGCCTTCCGCCACGATCCGCAGGCCCGGCTCCACGTCTTCTGCCACGCGGTCCCCGGCACCTGGCAGGCGATGGGGGTCATGCTGTCGGCGGCCGGGTCGATGGGCTGGCTTCGAGGGGTCCTAGGCGGGCTCGACTACCGGGTGCTCGACACCGAGGCAGCGGCCTGGGGGCCAGGCGTCGAGGGCCTCGCCTTCGCGCCGTACCTGGCCGGTGAGCGCACCCCTCACGCGGACCCGGACGCTCGCGGCGCCTTCGTCGGGCTCACGCTGCGGCACGACCGCGGAGCAATGGCGCGCGCCGTACTCGAGGGCGTCGCGTACGGGCTGCGGGACTCGCTCGAGCTCCTGCGCGAGCTCGGGGTCGAGGCGGAGGTCGGCCGGATCTCGGGCGGCGGCGCCCGCAGCGAGCTGTGGCGCCGGATCCTCGCCTCCGTGCTTGGGATCCCGCTCGAGCGCACGGCGGCGGCCGAGGAGGGGGCCGCCTTCGGCGCCGCGCTGTTGGCCGGGGTTTCGTCGGGTGCGTTCGGCGACGCGGCCGAGGCGGTGGCTGCGTGCGTTCGCGTTACGGACCGCACCGAGCCCGATCCGGCGTGGGCCGAGGCGTACGAGGACGGCTACGATCGCTTTCGGGCGCTCTATCCGGCGCTGCGACCACTGGAGGGCGATTGAAGGAGGCCGGGATGGAGGCAGGCACAGGTGCGGTGCGCTGGGGCTTCATGTCGCTGGCACAGATCAACGAGCGAGTCCTGCCGGAGATCGAGGACTCGCCGGCGATCGACCTCGTCGCCGTCGCGAGCAGGTCGGAGGAGGCTGCCGCGCGCTACGCGCAGGAGCACGGGATCTCGCGCAGCTATGGCTCCTACGACGCGCTGCTCGGCGACGAGGAGGTCGAGGCCGTCTACATCCCGTTGCCGAACTCGCTTCACGTCGAGTGGACGATCCGCGCCGTCGAGGCCGGCAAGCACGTCCTGTGCGAGAAGCCGATGAGCCGTCGCGCCGTCGAGGTCCGGCGGGCATTCGACGCGGCCGAGCGCGCCGGGCGCCTCGTGATGGAGGCGTTCATGTGGCGCCACCACCCGCAGGCGCGCCGCGCGGCGGAGCTCGTCGCCGACGGCGCGATCGGTGACCTTCGCCTAGTTCGGTCGGGCTTCGGCTTCACCCTCGACGATCCAGCCGAACGTCCGGATGCTGTCCGAGCTCGACGGAGGCGCGCTGATGGACGTCGGCTGCTACTGCGTCAGCGGCATCCGGCTGCTCGCGGGCGAGCCCGAGCTGGTCACGGCCCATCAGGTGCTCGGCCCGACCGGTGTCGACATCCGCTTGGCCGCCGCGATGACCTTGAGCGGCGAGGTACACGCACATTTCGACTGCGGGTTCGACGTGCCGGGCAACAGCCTGCTCGAGGCCGTCGGGTCGCGAGGGACTCTGCGCCTCGAGACCCCCTTCCTGGTCACCCATCCCGGGATCGACCTGGTCCGGAACGGCAACGTGGAGCGCGTCGAGATCCCGGCGGCCCCGGCCTACCGGCTCGAGCTCGAGAACTTCGGCGCCGCGATACGCGGCACGAACAGGCCGCTGCTCGGGCGCGACGACGCCGTCGGCCAGGCGATCGTGATCGAGGCGCTCTACCGATCCGCCGGCCGCGGCGGCGAACCCGTCCCGGTCACGCCGGGCTAGCCCGCGGTGGCGGATGTCCTCTTCGTCGGCGCGACGACCGCCGGATCGACGGTCCACCGGGCGATGCCGCTGTGGCAGCCCATGCTCCCGTCACGGGCCGGCGTGCGCGGCGTCGACATCGACCCGCGCGCCGATCCGCCGCGCTACGTCAGGCTGCTCGACGAAATCCGCAACGACCCCGGCGTCGCCGGAGCCGTCGTCAGCGTCCACAAGACGCGCCTGTTCGATGCCGCCGGGGACCGCTTCGACGTGCTCGATCCGATCGCGCTCGCCTGTGGCGAGGTCAACGCGGTGCGGCGCGACGGACCAAGGCTTCGGGGTTACGCGCGCGATCCGGTGTCGGTTGGACGGGTCGTCGAGGAGATCTGGCCGGAGCGCACGGGAGACGTCGTCTGCCTCGGGGCGGGTGGCACGGCGCTCGCGCTCGCGTTCCACCTAGCATCCACCGGAGTACCGGGCCAGCTCGTGTGCGCGGACCGGGATCCGGCCGCGCTCGACCGCATCGCGCGCCGGATCGAGATGCCGGTTGAAACGCACATCGGCGAGGGACCGTGGGACCGCTTGGTCGCGGGGGCGCCCCCTGAGTCCATGATCGTCAACGCGACGGGGATGGGCAAGGACCGGCCCGGGTCCCCGATTTCCGCTCGGGTCCGCTTTCCGCAGCATGCCGTCGTCTGGGAGCTGAACTACCGCGGCGACCTGCGCTTTCTCGCCCTCGCCCGCGACCAAGCGGCGACGGCCGGGCTGCGCGTTCACGACGGCTGGGGCCTGTTCTGCCACGGCTGGGCCGCCGCGCTATCCGCGGTCTGGGGACTGGACGACGACCCCAGTCTGGGCGACCGATTCGCCGCCGCGGCTCGTGAGCTGCGCCCGACCGCCCGCCACGAGGGAGCCGCGCGCTGACCGTTTCCCACCCGGGCGGCGCGCGGCTCCGGTTTCGAGAGGCTTAGGCGTCAGCTCGCCTCCGCGGCGCCCGAGTACCGAAGGGACCCAGGCGTATCGAGGCTCTCGCCCGTCTCCAGCAGCGTCTTCAGGCCGGAGAGGATCATCGTCCAGCCGCCGTAGACCTCCGAGTTCGCGTCGCCAGGCAGCTGGTCGTGGGTGACTGTGAGCTGGCACGACGTCCCGACCGGCTCGATCTCCCACGTGACCCTGGACGTCCCGACGGCCTTCACGTCATCGCTCCAGAGAGCCGTGAAGGTCTGGACGAGCCGCCGGGGCGGGTCCACCTCCACGTTCTCGCCCTCGGCGATGTCGATGACCCCGGGGACGGAGGACTTGTAGGGGGAGCCCTCGGTCCAGTCCGACGTCGTTTGGACGCCGAAGCTGTACTTGGCTCTCATCTCCGGGTCGGTGATCGCCTGCCACAGGCGCTCCGGCGTCGTCCTGATGTAGATCTCGAACACGGACATCGTGCCCGCGCCGTCCACCACTAGGTACCGCTCCATCGTTCCTCCTCTTCGAGGTCTTGCTTGAGCTCGCTGAGCGCAGCGGCCCAGGGCTCCGCGTATTTGCTCACCCACCGGTCGTGGACGAGCCTGATCGGGACGGGGTTCAGGAAGTGGAGCTTCTCGCGGCCTCGGCGCCTCGTCGTGACGAGATTCGCCTCCTCCAGCACCCGCAGATGCTTCATGACGCCGAAACGCGTCATCGGGAGCTCGTCGGAGAGCTCTGTGAGCGTCCGCCCGTCGCGCTCGTACAGCCGATCCAGCAGTCCCCTGCGGGTCGGATCGGCGAGCGCCCTGAACACCTCGTCCATGGTGCGGAGTATAGGTGACTATTTGGTCACCTATCGAGCGGAACGCCGTCTGCTAAAGACCGCCGCGTGATCCCCGGGTTCGAGACGAGGCGAGTCGACGCGAATGGCGTCTCGATAAACGTCGCCTCCGCCGGCGACGGCGCTCCGGTTCTCATGCTGCATGGCTATCCGCAGACCCATTCGATGTGGCATCGGGTCAGGCGGCGGTGGCCGCGCCGAACAGCACGAGTCCGAAGACGAAGACCCTCCGGCGCCCGAAGCCGTCGGCGACGTGGCCGGCGCTCAGCATGAGGGTGGCGAGCGCGAGGGCGTAGGCGTCGACCACCCACTGGAGTTCGCTGCGGCTCGCCGACAGCCCCGTCGAGATGCTCTCCAGCGCAACGTTGACGATCGTCACGTCGAGGAGGACGAAGAAGTATCCGAGGCAGGACAGCCCCAAGGTCAACTCCGGCCGCGTAACACGGGATCTCGCCGCCCGGGCTCCGGGGTGGACGATCGACCGGGCGGACTCCATCGTCGCGCGGCTACCCGAGGCTGGAGCGAGACACCAGCCGATCCTGTCTATCGCCAGATGGCTATATAGCTGCTAGGCTATGTACATGACCGCCGTTCGAGGTACTCGCCGAGCCCAACCGGAGGCGGATCCTCGACCTGCTCCGGGTTTCCGAGCGCCCCGTCGGGGAGCTCGTCCGCGAGCTCGAGGTGAGCCAGCCGGCCGTCTCGAAGCACCTGCGGGTGCTGCGGGAGGCCGGGCTGGTCACGGTCCGGCCCGAGGCGCAGCGCCGCCTGTACCGGCTGGCTCCGGAGCCGTTGAAGGAGATGGACGAGTGGCTCGCTCCCTATCGCCGGCTCTGGTCGAAGCGACTCGACCGGCTCGAGCGACACCTCGACGCGATGCCCGACGAGAAAGGCTGAACGAAGGAGGCAGACGGCATGCGGGACGGACAGCTGGAGGAGACAGACGGGACCTGGCGGCTGCGCTTCGAGCGCGCGCTCGCCCACCCGCCGGAGAAGGTCTGGCGGGCGCTCACCGAATCGGATCACCTGGAGGCCTGGTTCCCGACGACGATCGAGGGCGCGCTTGAGGCCGGAGCGGAGCTCCGCTTCCGCCATCGGAACGCCGACCTGCCCGCGATGGAGGGCGAGATGATCGCCTGCGATCCGCCATCGCTGCTCGAGTTCCGCTGGGGCCCGGACACGCTGCGCTTCGTTCTCGAGCCCGACGGCGCCGGCACGGTCCTGACGCTGACCGACACGCTCGCGGAGCTCGGCAAGGGCGCCCGCGACGGCGCCGGGTGGCATGTGTGCCTGGATCAGCTCGCGCATCACCTGGATGGCGAGGAACCGTCGTGGACCTCGGTCGAGCGCTGGACGGAGGTGCACCCGTTCTACGTCGAGGCGTTCGGCCCCGAGGGCGGCGACACTCGGCCCTCCCGAGGAGCTCGAGGCCTCTCGCGACCGCCAGCGTAGCCCGCGATTATCGTCGACAGGCCGGAAAGCTCCTTGGCGAGAATTCCGCAAATTGCGGAATCGCGACTGGCGCTCCGGCGGTCCGCTTGTGATAGCTTGCCTCTGCGACCGGGAGAGAGAAGCGAAACGCCGAAGCCAGGCGAAGAGCAACTCTCGACAGGCGACGAATGAGCTTAGTCGTGCGAAGGCTACGCGCGGGCAGGCAAAATCGTTGCCCCCGGTCGTTTTTTATTGCGCGGGGTCTGAAAGCGATGGGAGCGGGCGGGCTAGCCGCGGGCCGGTTTCCCGGGTTCGGCCCACAGCGCCCTGCTCCCGGTGCGCCCGGGTCGCGCGGCCTCGGCTGGCAGGCAACCCTCGGCCGACGGCGCAGTCACCGCGAGGCGGACCCTAGGGGCGCGCCCGGACGGCCCGGTTCCCCGGATGTTGCCGAGGGGCCCGCCGTGCCGCTCCGATACCTCATGGATGTACCCGGCGACGACGCCGCGCTGCGCACGCCGAACCTGGCTCTCGTGCTCCGTCTCTTGCCCGGGTCTGCTGCGGGCCTCGTCCATGCCTCGCTCCTAATCGGTTGAAAGTCTTGTATGAAGGTCGTCGTACTTTAGCAACGTTCGACGGGCGCCGAACAATGCCGTGAGACGACTACCAGCCTTTGGCGGCCGCGAAGGCGTCCGCGGCGGCCAGGTCGAAGTCGCCATAGTCGCTTCCCAGGCCCTGGGCGACGAGCGCCGCCGTCGCGCAGCCCAGTACGCGCCGCGTCGCGGCGCGATCTCCCCAGCGATAGGCCTCGCAGGAACCCGGCCGAGAACGCGTCCCCGCAGCCGGTCGTGTCGACGACGTCGATCTCGAACGCTGGGACCTCATCGATCCCCTCCGCGTCGACGATCACGGCCCCCTCGGCACCTCGCGTCGCGGCCACGCAACCCACCCCGCGACCGACCAGCCCGCGGCAGCCCGTCTCCAGGTCGTCCTCGCCGCTCAGCCCGAGCACCTGCTCGTCGTTCGGGAGCAGGTAGTCGAGCTCGCTGAAGGCGGGGGCGATCCAGTCGAGAATGTCCCGGGCCTGCTCGCCCGGGGCCAGGATGTCGGCGGAGGTGGTGACGCCGTTGTTGCGCGCGAAGGAGAGGATCCGCGCGGCCGCCTCGCCGCCCATGAACTCCGGGCCACCCAGATGCAGGTGGGTTGACGCCGCGATGGCGTCCCACGGGGCATCGTCCGGGCCATAGGTCGCGTTGGCGCCGATCACGTGGAGCGCGGGGCGCTCGCCGCTGGGACGGATGGGCAGGACCGACGCCGAGGTCTGCACGTCATCGCGGCGGACGAGATGCGAGGTGTCGATGCCCCCTCGCTCGAGCAGTCCCGTGAGCATCTCCCCCGCCGCGTCGGCGCCGATCGCGCCGGCGCTGGAGGTCCTGGCACCAAGCTTTGCGAGGGTCAGCGCGGTGCCGCCCGCCGACCCGGCGGCTGTGATCCGGATCTCCTCGACCAGGGTGCCGCCCTGGCCCTCGGGGATCGCCTCCACGGGCCGAACGAGGACGTCCAGCACGTGAACGCCCATTGCGATCGCAACCATCTCGTCGCTCATAGGTCCTCCTCCGATGGGGCCGGCTTCGTGGAGCCGTAGCCGCGCTCGAGCGCGGCGGAGACCACGGCCTGGCGTTGATCGGAGTCGAGGGTCCTGGGCGAGCCGATCGCGGCGGCGCGCCAGTAGACGGTGCACGCCCACTCGAGGAGCAGGGACAGCTCGACCGCCGTGGTCACATCCGGGCCCTGGGTGATCGCGCCGTGATTTGCCATCAGCGCGGCGCTGCGGCCCTCCAGGGCGTCGAGAACCGAGCTCGCGAGCTCCGGGGTGCCAAAGGTCGCGTAGGGCGCCACGGGGACGGCCCCTCCGAGCAGGAGCATCTGGTAGTGGACGCACGGCAGCTCGTCGAGCACGCATGAGAGCGCGGTCGCCATCGGGGCGTGCGTGTGGACGACCGCCCCTGCGTCATAGCGCCGGTAGACACCGAGGTGGAGATCGAGCTCGGAGGTCGGCTCCAGCTCGCCCGCGACGATCGCCCCACCGCATGTCGACCACCGCCACGTTCTCCGGTCCGAGCTCGCCGAGCACAGCGCCCGTCGGGGTGATGGCCACCTCGTCCGCGCCGGCCCGGGCACTGACGTTGCCGGACGTCCCGATGACCAGGCCCTCCGCCGCCAGCCGCCGGCATGCCTGCGCCACGTCACTACGCTCGCGCTCGAACATGGGCGCGCATTTTGCACGACGGCGCGCCACTACACCACCGACGGCACCAGGGAGTTTGGGTTGAACCCTCACCATCACACCACCACTGACGGCACCAGCCACTTTCGGGGCTAAAGCCCCTCACCATCACACCTGGTTAGCCTGCGCCCGATGTCGGAATTGCTGCTGGCGCGTCACGGAGAGACCGAATGGAGCCTGAACGGCCGCCACACCGGGACGTCGGACATCCCGCTCACCGAGAACGGTCGCCGGCGCGCCCGCAGGCTCGCCCCGCGCCTCGCGGGCCGCAACTTCGCGCTCGTGCTTACCAGCCCGATGCAGCGAGCGATCGACACCTGCAAGCTGGCG
This sequence comes from uncultured Actinomycetes bacterium, assembly GCA_963829735.1. Classification (GTDB taxonomy): domain Bacteria; phylum Actinomycetota; class Thermoleophilia; order Solirubrobacterales; family 70-9; genus AC-56. Next base: position 128,631 of record CAWHJT010000014.1, on the reverse strand, counting down.
GGCCTGGGCGAGGTGGCGCAGGTGCGCGACGACCTCCACGAGTGGGACTACGGCGACTACGAGGGTCTCACGACCGCCGAGATCCGCAAACGCAGGCCCGACTGGACCCTCTGGCGGGACGGCGGCCCCAACGGCGAGAGCGCAGCCGATGTCGGCGCACGCGCCGACCGCCTGATCAGCGAGGCACGCGCGGCCGACGGCGACGCCATCTTCTTCGGGCATGGCCACATGCTGCGAGTGGTCGGCGCCCGCTGGGTCGACCTCCCCCAGGAGGACGGCGGCCTCCTGGGGCTGGGCACCGGGGCGCTGTGCACGCTCGGCTACGAGCACGACCTGCCGATCCTCGTGCACTGGAACGAGCCGGGGGGCTGAGGCGGTGGCGCTACCGAGCATCGACGCGATGCTGGCCGAGCGGCGGTGCGGGCCCGAAGCCGTCCTCGAGCACATCGAGCCCGGAGCTGATCTGGTGGTCGGTGTGGCGAATGCCGAGCCGGTCACCGTGCTGGACGCGATCGAGGAGAACGCCGATCAGCTCGAGGACGTCCGCATTCACCGGATGTTCCCGCTGCGGGACCGCCGCTACATCGACGGCGAGCTGCCGAGCCTCCGCCACGTCTCCTGGTTCCTCTCGCCGCACGACAAGGACGCGTTCCACAACTGCCGCTGCGACCTGATCCCCAACAACTTCAGCGACGTGCCGGGCCTGATGCGGCACCTGCGCGGACCCAAGCTCATGCTCGCCTCGGTCTCCGCCCCCGACCGCCACGGCTACTTCTCGCTCGGCTGCCACGCGGAGTACGTCGCCGCGATGATCGGCGAGGCCCCGTTCTTCGTCGAGGTCAACCGCCAGATGCCGCGCACCTTCGGCGAGAACCAGCTTCACGTCAGCGAGGTCGTCGGCTGGTGCGAGGCCGAATACCCCCTGGTGGAGGTCCCACCGCTAGAGGGGCGAGACGCCGATCGCCGAATCGCCGAGCTCGTCGCCGAGCGCATTCCCAACGGAGCCACGCTCCAGGCCGGCGTCGGCTCGATACCCGACCGCGTGCTGGGACTGCTGGGGGAGCATCGGCACCTCGGCGCCCACTCAGAGCTGATCTCCGACGGGGTCGTCGACCTGGTGGAGAAGGGCGCGCTGACCGGCACGCGCAAGCGCACCCACCGCAACAAGATCGTCACCACGAGCGCCATGGGAACCAAGCGGATCTACGAGTTCGTCGCCGACAATCCCGGGGTCGAGTTCTGGCCGGTGGACTACACGAACGATCCGAGGAACATCGCCCGCGAGGACCGCTTCACGGCCATCAACGCCACGATCGAGGTCGACTTCCTCGGACAGTGCGCGTCGGAGTCGCTCGGCAGCCATTACTGGTCGTCATCCGGCGGCCAGCCCGACTTCGCGCGCGGCGCGGTCCTGTCGAAGGACGGGCAAGCGTTCATCGTCCTGCACTCGACCGCCCAGGACGACAGCGTCTCGCGCATCGTTCCGCAGCTCCATCCGGGTGCGGCGGTCACGACGTTCAAGAACATCGTCGACCAAGTGGTCACGGAGTACGGCGTAGCCGAGCTGCGCGGGAGCTCCATCCGCGAGCGCACCGAGCGCCTGATCGCGATCGCGCACCCGAAGTTCCGCGACGAGCTCGAGCGCGCGGGGCGGGAGTTCGGCTACCTGTAGCCGGAAGCAAGTCGCAGTCTGGCGGCAGCGTGCGGTATAGCGTCGGCTTGCCGTGGAGGACGACGCAGCACCTGTCCCAGAGCCGCGCCGCACGGAACGTGGTTCTCACGGCGGGCATCGCAGGGCTGGGTGGCCTTCTCTTCGGGCTACGACACGGGCGTCATCGCCGTGGCCGCTCCCGTTCATCAAGACCGACTTCCACCTCGACAGCTTCGATCCGCCACCGACCGCGCCGGCGTAGGCCTCTTCCTGTCTACCATCCGGCACCATGCGAATCGACGAGATCCTCGGCGGCTCCGAGCCCGTCTTCTCGATCGAGTTCTTCCCCCCGAAGACTCCCGAGAAGGTCGACGAGCTGTTCGAGACCGTGGAGGCGCTGAAGCCCCTCAGTCCGGACTACGTCTCGGTGACCTACGGGGCCGGCGGGGCGACGCGCGACGGCACCGTCGAGATCGCCACGCGCATCAAGCACGACCACGGCCTCGAGGCCATGGCCCACCTGAGCTGCGTCGGCGAGACTCGTGAGGGCCTGACGGAGATCCTCGACCGCTTCGAGGCCGCCGGAATCGAGAACGTGCTGGCGCTGCGCGGCGACCCGCCCCGGGGAGAGGCCGCGTTCCAGGCGCCCGACGGCGGGCTGTCGAGCGCCGCCGAGCTCGCCGCGTTCATCTCGGAGCGCTACGCGTTCACGCTCGGTGGAGCGTGCTTCCCGGAGGTCCACCCCGATGCCCCGAACCTGGAGGCCGACCTCGCCTACCTCAAGACCAAGGTCGAGGCGGGGGCGAGCTTCCTGATCACCCAGCTCTTCTTCGACAACCGGCTGTACTTCGAGTTCGTCGAAGCGGCGCGGGCCGCCGGGATCGACGTGCCGATCATCCCGGGCGTGATCCCGATCGCCACCTTCGGGCAGGTCGCGCGCATCTGCGACCTCTGCCAGGCCTCGATTCCCGCCGAGCTGGAGCGCGCGATGCAGGGCCTGGGCGGGGACGAGGAGGCGGAGGCCCTGCTGGGCGTCGCCTACGCGGCGCGCCAATGCGACGAGCTGCTCGCGGGCGGTGCGCCGGGTATCCACTTCTACGCGCTGAACCGCGCGCCGGGGACGCGCGCCGTACTGAGCGCGCTGCGTGCGTCCCGCCCATGGGAGCGCGCGGCGGGTTCGCCGCCGGCACCCGAGCTCGCCGTCGATTAGCGGGCGGCATCGTGCCCACTTCGTAGACTCGTGCTCCCAATGGCATTCGTCGAAGGCTCGTTCTCCTACCACGGACACCGCATCAGCTACGACGTGCACGGCACCGGGGATCGGGTGCTCGTGCTGGTTCACGGCCTGCTGATGAACCGGCGCATGTACGACACGCTGGCGCCGGAGATCGCTTCCCGCGGCTACCGGGTCGTGACGGTCGACCTGCTCGGCCACGGCAGGTCGGACCGCATCGCCGACCGCCAGATCTACTCGATGACCGCCTTCGCCGACCAGGTCCTCGCGCTGCTCGAACCACCTGGACCTCGAGGCACCCGTCGTCGGCGGCACGTCGCTCGGCGCAAACGTCGGGCTCGAGTTCGCCGCTCACCACCCCGAGCGGGCGGGCGGGCTGTTCATCGAGATGCCGGTGCTCGAGGATGCCCTACTCGGCGCCGCGCTGATCTTCACGCCGGTCCTGCTCGGCCTGCGCCTCGGCAATCCGCTGCTGAAGGGGGTCGCGGCGCTCACGCGCCGGATCCCGCGCAGCAACTACCTGGTCGACATCGCCCTGGACTGGATCCGCCAGGACCCGGAGCCCTCGCGGGCCGTGCTGGAGGGGATCCTGTACGGCCGCACGGCGCCCACCGCGGAGGAGCGCCGGGCGCTCGACCACCGGGCGCTGGTCGTCGGCCATCCCAACGACCCGCTTCATCCCTTCTCCGACGCCGACATGCTGGTCGAGGAGATGCGCAACGCCCGCCTCATCGACGCCAACTCGATCCTCGAATGGCGACTGACGCCGGAGCGCCTGACCGACGAGCTCGCCGCGTTCCTCGACGAGGTCTACGCGGAGGGCGAGGCCGAGGGCGACCGCCGGGCCCGCGCCGCCAGCTAGTCAGTCGCGCGGCTGGCGGTACAGCGGGAAGAAGCCCGAATCCTCGCGGCCCTCGCTGAGGGTCGAGTACGCATCCTGATCACAGACGATCTCGTGCGTGTTGAAGGGCAGCTCCGCGTTCGCGAACCCGCGCTTGAAGTCCTCGAGGCCGTCGCCGGGCTTGACGCCGCCGCCCAGGTTGAGGGCGGTGCCCAGCTCATCGGCGAGGGCGATCGTCGACTCGATGATGTTCTTGAACGGTGACCTCGGGCGGTGGACGTCCGCCGTGCCCCCCAGGTAGTAGTGGAGCATCCCGTCGGACAGCACGACGATCGCTCCGGCGGCGGTCGCGCGCTCGGGGCTGCGGGCCAGGACCAGCCACGAGCGGTCGTAGCCGAGGATCGTCCGGAAGTAGTCCTGCTCGAAGAAGTAGCGCTCCGCGGCCTCGACGCCGTGCATCGTCTCCGTGTACACGTGGTGGAAGCTCACCCGCTGCTCGACCGAGGTGTCCGGGCCGTGGAGCGTCTCGACGTGGTAGCCGAGCCGTTCGTTCTGCCGGATCTGCTCCGCGAACCGGGACCGGATCCGGCGCTCGTGCCGCGGGTCGTGCACCTGGACGGCGGAGCGCTCGGTGGCGCCCGCTAAAGCAGGGCTCGTGGCCGATCCGGTCGCGCACGAAGATGCTGACCAGACCGGTCTGCGACCAGTCGAGCGCGGCGGGGTCCGGCGGCGAAGAGTGGTCGGCCAGGATCGAGGCTCCTGGATATCCGTAGGGGGTGATCGCATCGCGCTGTCCCGTGTCCGCGATCTCGTGCACGAGCAGGGCCAGCGCAAGCTCGTCGTCGCCGTCACCACCTACGACCAGGCTGTGGCTGACGCCCTCGGCGTCGAAGAAGGCGCGGGAACGGAAGAAGTCGTCGCTCTCCGCGGCCCGGCCCTCGTCGGCGACGAGTTGCGCGACCCGGCTCGCGCTCCCGATCAGCTCCGCTTCTGTCTGCCAACCCTTGAACTCCTCGGGCAAGAGGCCCCACACCTCGTTGTCGACCGTCTCGCCTTCGCGGCGGATCGCCTTGCGCATCACTCCCTCCCGCTCGAAGCCGAGGAAGGTCACGACCTTCTGTGCGGCGCGGTTGGTGGCGGGAATCTCAGCGTGGATCCGGTGGGCGCCGTGATCGTTGAACGCGTGGACGCAGGCCTGGCGCTCGGCCTCCCGCGCGACCCCCTTTCCCCAGGCCGACGGGTCACCGACCAGCACGGCGAGCTCCGGGCCGGTTTCGCGTTCGAGGCCGAACAGAGCCACGAACCCAACTGGCTCCGCTCCCCCATCCAGCACAATCGCCCACTTGCGGTCGCGGCTCGTGTCCATCGCCCGCTCGACCCAGCCGCGGGCGTCGTCCTCGGAGAAGCCGTCCCTGCTGCCGACGAGGTCGGCGGTCACGTCCGCGTCGTTGAACCACCGGTGGACCGCCCCAGCGTCATCCGGCCGGAAGTCCCGCAACTCGATCGTCGCCGCCATCGCGGCTAAAGCTACAGCCAAGAACGACTGGCACCGAGGAGAAAGGCTCGTTGAGTCGAGGGTGGACATCGAGCTTTGCGCGGGCGACGGCTCGTTGGTGGCGAGACCCCCCTCGGGGGACCCTTCTTGCAGCCTTTCGTCACAGCGGCTGGATGAACCGCTTCGAGACCTCCTCGAAGCCGAGCTGCCGATAGAAGGCATGGGCACCCTCCCGCCACTCGCCCGAGGTGACCTCGAGCCGGTCGCATCCCTCCTCCCTCGCTGCCTCCTCGATCCGCCTAGTCAGCGCCAGCCCCACGCCGCTCCGCCGTTCCGATTCGGCGACCACGATTGCGCTCAGGCGACCCAGCGGCGGGCGCTCGATCAGGTGCAGGACATGCATTGACGCAAACCCGACGATCGCCCGTCGATGCACGGCGACGAACATACGGATCGACCGCTCGGCGGCCGCCCGCTCCAGGCGCGCGGCGAGGGTGGTGGCGTCGACTGGGTAGCCGAGCTCGCCGAGGAGCATTTGGATCGATTCGCGGTCGCCTCGTCCGGCGTCCCGGACCTCGATCGCATTGGCGCTCCCTGACACGCTGCTCATCCGTAGAGCCCGTGGCCCGTGGCAAGCAGGCGAATTGTCCTTCCGAGGATGCGCAGGTCCAGGCGCGGGGACCGGTGTTCGACGTACCAGACGTCGAGCTCGATGCGCTCCTCCCACGGGATGCCCGCGCGGCCGTTCACCTGCGCCCAGCCGGTGAGGCCCGGCTTCACATCCAGCCGGCGAAGTTGGCGAGGGCTGTAGAGCTCCACCTGCGCGGCCAGCGTCGGGCGTGGCCCGACGATCGCCATCTCCCCGCGCAGCACGTTGACGAGGTTGGGGATCTCGTCCAGCGAGAACCGGCGCAGGACCCTGCCGACCCGCGTCACGCGCGGGTCGCCGGCCAGCACGGGAGTCCCAACCCCCACGGGATCCGCGCCAACCTGCATCGTACGCAGCTTGTAGACCTCGAACGCCTCGCCGCCTCGGCCGATGCGCTGCTGGCGATACAGCACGGGGCCGCGCGACGTGAGCCTGATCGCCACGGCGGCGACGGCGAGGATCGGCGCGCCGGCCACCAGCCCGAGCGCCGCGAGGCCCACGTTCGCGATGCGCGGAAGCCCCCTGCCGCTCGAAACCCGCCGCGCCCGTTCCCGACCGGCACCGGGGCTGGCTTCTCGCACCGCTCGCCTCCCAGGCTTGCTCATCGCGTGCCCTCGGCCTTGTCCCAGGTGGTGGGAACGCCATGGCGCAGGTACTCCCAGAGCCCCGCTGCGCTCGACGCGGTCACGGCCACGTAGTAGTGCGCGATCCGGAACGGTCGCAGCGGCCACAACGCGCCGATTGCGGCGGCCGCCAGCAGAGCCGCCTGGGCCGCCAGGGTGACCACGTAGATCGTCCCCTGGCCGGCCAATGCGATGTTGGAGGCGAGCGCGACCAGGTGCAGGAATGGCGACGCGTAGCGAAGCAGGCGATGCGATGCGATCTCGAATGCGTAGAGCCCCCCGTAGCCGCGCGGCGAGAGCAGCCCATGCCGGAGCATGGTGCTCCAGGCGCCGGCCATCATCCGCCGCTTGCGCCCGAACTCGTCGCCGACCGTCGCCGCGAGCCGCTCCCGTGCCACGGCCTCCGGCGCGTAGACGGGTCGCCAGCCGCGCTTTACGAGCTCATATGGGAACGAGATGTCCTGGCCCCGAGTCGGATCGAGGAAGATGTAGGCCTCCCGCCGGACCGCGTTGATCGCCCCGTTGCCCGCGGTCACGCCGGCGAGACGGGACTCCCACTTCCTGACCGCCATCTCGTAGCGCCAGTACAGGCCCTCCTCGTTCGCCGCGGCGGCTCCGTCGAATCGCACCTGGCCGCACACGTAACCGACCCTCGGATCGCCGAGGCGCGCGACCAGGCGCCTGAGCGCGTCGTCTCTCCAGAAGCTGTTCGCGTCGGAGAAGGCGAGGACCTCGCCGCTCGCCTTCTCGACCGCCGCGTTCAGGGCCGCGACCTTGCCTCGGCGCTCCAGGTCGAGGACCTGGTCCGCGCCCGCCGCCCGGGCGACCTCGACCGTGCGATCGGTCGAGCCGTCGGATGCGACGATCACCTCGAGCCGCCCGCGGGGGTAGTCGAGCGCGAGTGCGTCGCGCACCTTGCGCTCGATCACGTCCTCCTCGTCGTGGGCGGCGACGATGAGCGAGACCCGCGGAAGCAGGTCGTCGCCGGCGGAGCCGGGCCGGTCGTCGCGCGAACGGGCGAGCGCCCACAGAACCACCGGGTAGCCGAGGTGCGTATAGACGAGCAGGGCCACGGAGACCCAGAAGACGACGGCGAGGATCGTCACGCGCCGAGCTCCGCGTAGAGCGCCATCGTCTGGGACGCGACGAGCTCCCAGGAGTACGGCCCGGCCGCGGCGGCTGCGGCGGCCTCCGTGAGCTTGTCTCGCTCCTCGGGGTGGGCCAGCAGGTCGCTCAGCCGCTCCGCCAGGGCATCGGCGTCTCCCGGCGGGACGAGCGATCCGGCGCCCGTGCGCGCGACCTCGGCGAAGCCGCCCACGTCGCTCATCACGATCGGCTTGCCGAAGGCCAGGGCCGCGTAGAGGACCCCGGACTGCTCGGCGTCGCGATGCGGCAGCGCCACGACGTCCGCGCGCCGGAAGTAGGCCGGGAGCTCCCGGTCGCTCACGAACCTCGGGACGAAGCGGACGGTCCCCGGAGCGCGGGCCGCGAGCTCGCGAAGGGACTCCACCGACAAACCAAGTGGCCGGCCCACGACCCACAGCTCCGCTCCCTCCATCGCGCGGAACGCCTCGAGCAGCACGTCGACCCCCTTGTACGGGCGGATCAGACCGAAGAACAGGATCACGGGATCGGTCACCGCCGCGAGCTCGTCCGGCAGCGGGACCTCGTCCGGCTGGCGGGTGAGGTAGTCGAAGGCGCCGTGGGGGATGACATGCGCCCGCTCCGGATCGACCCCGCCGGCCACGAGCCGCTCGCGCCCGAACTCGGACAGGGCGACGACCGCGTCCATCGAGTCCAGCACCCGGCGCAGGCCTCGTTCGAGCCGCTGCTCGAAGCCCTCGGTGCGCAGTACGCCGTGCGCGGTCAGCACTCGCGGGCGGGCCGGCGGGAGCAGATAGCCGTCGATGGCCGGCACCGGAAGCCACTGGTAATGGCGCACATCCGCCGAGCTCCGGGCGATGCGATGGCGCGCCATGTCCTTGACGTGCTCGGCCAGCTTCAGCGCGCGGCGCACCGTGCTGTCGGCCTCGCGCTTGGCGGACTGGCTGTAGAAGAGCTCCCGGACCTCGTAGCCCATCGGCGCCGGAACGGTGCCGTGCGACGAAGCGGCTCGTGACCAGCTCCACGTCCGCTCCGGCGCGTGCCAGGGCAGCGCAGAGCGACCGGTCGTACGGCGGCGTGTAGGCGGGCGGATCGACGACCTGGACGCGCATTCGCCAGGATTCTGGCGATGGAGCTGTCCTACTGCGTGGTGAACACCAACGGGCGGGATCTCCTGCTCGAGTGCCTGCGGTCGATTAACAAGACCCATCCAGACGGCACCGAGCACGAGATCCTGGTCCTCGACAACGCCTCGGACGACGGTTCGGCGGAAGCCGTGGAGGCCGAATTTCCGGACGTTCGCGTGATCCGGCGGAGCCGCCGCGCCGGGCTTGCCGACAACAACTCGCTGATCATGCGCGAGGCCCGCGGCGACTTCTGCCTCCTCCTGAACGAGGACTCCGAGCTCCTGGACGGCGCCGTCGCGGAGCTCCTCGACGCACTGCGCACAGATCGCGGGACCGCGGTCGCCGGAGCGCAGCTCGTGGACCCGGACGGCCGGCCGATCCCCTGCGCGTGGCGATTCCCGAGCCTGGAGACGGCGCTCGCGCAGGCGCTCCTCCTCCACCGCCGCCTCGTCACGCAGAGCCACGGCGGCCACGGCCCGCCGCGCGAGGTCGGGTGGATACAGTCGTGCACGATGCTGATCCGGCGTGACGTCGCCGAGGGCGTCGGCTACCTGGACACGGACTTCTTCGTCTACTCGGAGGAGGTGGATTTCCAGAAGCGCATGCACGACGCCGGCTGGCGAATCCTCCACGTGCCGCGCGCCCGCGCGATCCACCACGAGCAGCTCGCCACGGACCGCTCCCCGGGCGGCCGGCGCCGGATCGTGCAGTTCCAACGCGGGCGAGACCTCTACATGCGCAAGCACCACTCGAGGCCGGTCGTGCTGCTGTCGCGCGTCCTGTGGTCCGCCTCGTACGTCCCGCGGGCGATCGCCGCGGTCTTCATGCGCGGTCAGGAGCCCGGCACCTACTGGCTCCACGCGCGCCAGGCGCTGCGGCCCAACCGGGGCGAGGGCATGCGCGAGGCGGCGGAGGCGTACAACGCCGCTCTCGCGGCGAGCAAGGAGACCGATCAGGTCCCTGACCGGTCCTCGTCGCGCGCGGCGACCTCGTAGACCTCGGGGCCGAAGTCGGAACGCTCGTCCTCGCCAGCGCCGGCTCTCGCCGTCGACGCGCGCAGGCCCTTGGCGCGCGCCGCGATCGCGGACGGGCGCAGGAGCTCGGCCAGGCCCCTGCGCTCCTCGTCGTGCAGGAAGCCGAAGAGGAAGAGGATCGCGGGGTAGGCGAGCCAGAGCACGCCGCGGCTGAGCAGGCCGATCGCACCCGAGGTCGGCAGCAGAAGCTCGCCCGCGGCGACCACCGCGGCGGCGGACAGCAGAACCAGAGCGAGGCGGCGCCACTCGTACGGGACCGGGAAGAGCCGCTGGGTGAACGCGTACATGAGCGCGAGCACGATCATGTACGAGCCCACCAGCGCGAGCCCGGCGCCGACGATGCCGTGCGAGGGGACCAGGATGAGGTTCAGGATCACGTTGGTCACCACGGCCGCGATCGTCGCCGGGAAGCTGAACTCGGTGCGCCCGGTGCGCCCCAGGATCACCACCATCGCCAGGTAGAGGCCGTAGAGGCCGATCCCGGTCGCCAGCAGGCCGATCGCCTGGTGGGAGGGAAAGAAGTCGGGTGCCGCGAGCAGACGGACGATCCACCGCGACTCGAGCCACAGGCCGCTCGCCGCGAAAGCGAGCACGGCAGCGAACCATGTGAAGATCGACGAGTACACCCGCCGCGCCTCGTCGTCGTCCTGGATCGAGTAGGCCAGGGGTGGCCACGCGAGTTGGAGGCCGCGCACGAGCACCTGCATCGCCTGGGCGAACTTGACCGCCAGGGCGTAGAGGCCGACCTCCCCGAGCCCGACCGTTCGCGCGATGATGATCCGGTCGATGAAGTTGAGCGAGTAGAGCGACAGCTCGGCCGGCATCGTGGGAAGCCCGAACCGGAACATGCGCCGCAGCAGTGGACGATCGGGGACGAGTGCCAGCCGCCGGCGCTGACGCCACAGCATCCACACGGTGACCGCAGCGCCCGTGCCGTAGGTCCCGAGGAGGATGCCGGCCGCGCGCTCGCCCTCGACGACGATCAGGAACACGGTGAACGGGATCGTGATCAGGACGTTGACGATGGTGATCCCGAAGTACGCGCGCGCCCGCTCGTCGAGGCGCAGGAGGGTCAGTGCGTACTCGTAGAGCGTGAGCGTCCAGAGACCGAGGATCGCCAGCCGCGCCAGCCCTGCATCCTCGTGGCCCAGCAGCGCCTGGGAAATCGGCCCGGCGAACGGAAGCAACAGGAGGGCGAGGATCGTCGCCCCCCAGAAGAGCGACGCGAACCCGGTGGCGACGACGGCGGCCGGGCGCTCGCCGGCCAGGTAGTAGAAGCGGAGGATCGCCTCGATGATCCCCAGCCTGACGACGATGCTCGCGGCGATCACCGAGGCGAGCATCACCTCCGCGGCGCCGTAGTCGCTCGGCGTCAGGTAGTGCGTGTAGATCGGCAGCAGGAAGACCGCGATCAGCTTCGAGAGGACGCTCGAGGCCGTGTAGGCGGCGCCGGTCGTCGCGAGGCGGCGCAGGTAGTCGAACATCGGGCCCGACTATGCGGCGGCGGGTCGCGGGTCGGGCGGCTGGGGGGCGGGGGTGCCGCCGGCGGCCGGCAGCTCGGATCCCGCCATGCGTTTGCGCCGCAGCGCCACCCCCACCCCCAGTAGCGCCCAGGTCGCAGGGTCCACCGTGAAGTCCGCGTAGCCAAGGCTGTGGACGAAGATCGCAACGAAGCATGCCGCTACGGCCGCCGCCCCGACGGAGCCGCGCGCGCCGCCGAGCAGGACGATGAGCGCGAGCACCACCAGCGCCGCATAGACGATCAGGCCGATCGCTCCCTGCTCGGCCCCGACGGTGAGCGGCTCGCTGTGCGAGGCCGTGGTCTTGGCGGTCGGGTCGATCCTGTCCTTGAACGCGCTCCCAAAGGAGCCCGAGCCGAACCCCCACACCGGGCGGTCCTTGGCGAGGTGATAGCCGCCACTGATCAGGCTCACCCGGCCGCTCGTGCTGACCGCGAGCTTGTCTGACGAGCTCAGATCGGTCCTGCCCACGCCGCTCGCCGCGAAGAAGATCGCCACCGCCGCGACGATCACGACCCCCGCAGCGAGCGCCCAGCGGATCCCCCACCGGAGCGCCATCACGACCAGGAGGCCGGCGATCAGGGCGACGAACCCGGTGATCGAGTAGCTCAGGGCCAGGGCCGCAAGAAGGATGGCCGCGACGCCGGCGGCGGCGATTGCCAGCCTCGTATTCCGGGCCCATGCCAGGTAGGCGCCGAGCGCGACCAGCACGAGGGCGAGTGCCCGCCCCAGGATGTTCGGGTCATAAAACAGCGAATTGACGCGGAAGTAGAGGTGAAGCTGGTTGGAGGCGAGCAGGTCTCCCTTGCTGAGCAGCAGGTCGCGGGCCGCGTACTCCCAAAACGCGACCCCCGCGAACACGAGCGCGATGGCGCTCACGGTGACGAGCACCCACCCGAGGAGGCGCTCGGTCCAGCGGACCTCGCCCAGCATTACGAACAGCAGCGCGAAGGGAACGAGGAAGAAGGCGGCGTTCTCGATCGCGTTCGAGACGTCGAGCGAGTACGCGCTCTGGATCGCGTAGAGGACCAGCGTGGCCGCCAGCACGCGGTACAGCCACACGACGGCGGTGGACTCCGGCACGGTGGCGGGGCGTGCCGGCGGGACCCCGTCGCCACGATCGCCGCGGCCGCGCAGGGCAGCGTACCCGAAGCACAGCACGCCGCCCGCGATCACCAGGTAGAGCGGGACGAGGAGGTGCGACGTCTGTCCGCCGACGTGCACAGGCACACGCAGCGGCAGGACGGCGAACGTCGCGAGCGGCAAGCTCCACGGCCAACGGCGGAAGATCGCCGCTACCACCGCTGCCGCCACGATCGCGGCGACAACCAGCAGGGCGAGCTTCTCCGGCGGGTGACGAAGCGCGACGACCCGGGAGCTGTCCCATACGTCCCCCGCGATCAGGGCCGGCGCAGCGATGAGCGCCACGAGGGCGGCGCCGTAACGGACGCGCGCGTCACGAGCGAGGAGCGCTCCGGCCGCCGCGCCGCAGGCGATCAGAATGCCGGCGAACTGCGCGGCGGACGCGTTCACGCCCCTCCGCCTCCGCCCAGGTCGATCTGCTGCGGGTACACCATGTCGCGGTGCTGGTCCGGCAACACCACCCGCAGTCGGTACTTCTCGTCGGGGCTCGCGAGCCGGCCGGTGTCGGTCCGCCCGTTCCAGTGGTAGCTGACGTCCTTGTAGGCGACCAGCCGGCCGCGGTAGAGCGTGCGGATGCGCTGCCGCCGCGGCCCGACGATCTGCACGGCCGCGTCGGTGTCGGTGTCACGGACGAAGAACTCAATCTTTGCCGTGCGGGGATGCTGGGTGTTCCCCATCGGAGCGAACTTCTTCGTCAGGTGCTGGACCTCCAGCTCGAGCTTCGGCGTGCGGGCGTGGACCACGACACCCGCGACGACCACACTCGCCGCGAGCAGGAGCCCGAACAGAACCCACCCCAGGCGGGTCAGTGCGTCCGGTCCTTCCCCGCGATGACGACGACGTCCGCATTGCCCGCCGCCTCCTGCGTCGCCCGGTCGATCTTCTGGACCGGCTTCACGCCGAGGTCGTGCGCCACATGTTGCGCTGCCTTCCTCTGGCCGGGCTCGTACATCACCACCGTCTGGTCGTACTCCTTGCGGCTGCTGCCCACGTTCCCGAGCGTGAAGTTGTTTGCCGTCACGTCATCGGCGACCTTCGCCCCGAGACCGGACACCGGAGTTCCGTTGAGGACCGCGACGCTAATGTCGTGAGGCACGACCGCGCCGGGCTTTGGGGCCCGCTCCGATCCGGTGTTGCTGCTCAGGAGCCGCTCGGAGCCGAAGATGCCGAGGATGCCTAGGATCACAGCTCCCGCCGCAATGGCGGCGAGCACGCTTGGCTGACTGACGCGCCCCGCGAACCGCCGCCACCGCGGATGTGGGAGCAGCGCCTCCCGTTCGGTCGTGATCTGCTCCAGGGCCGGGCGTTCCCCGGTGGTCGTCTGGGAACTCGGAGCGGATGCTGCCTCTCCGGGCGGGGCCACCACGGTCTGCTCCGCCGTGGACCTGGCCCCCGCCTCCACTCCCAGGATGTCCTCGAGCTCGGCCTCAGCGCGGTCGAGCAGCGCCTCGCTTCGCGCGAGGTCCTCTGCCGGATGGTTAGGGACCGACTCCATCCAGGCCTGGATGCGCATCAGATCGCGGCGCTGCGACAGATAGAGGACGAGCAGGAACAGGCAGCCCACCGCGGCCGCGATCGAGACGTATGCGGGCATGCGGTTGGCTGCGTCGTAGAGGACCTTGACGAGGGTGGCGGCGAGGAGCATCGGCTCCTTACCCCCCTCCCCCGAAGCCGGCGTCGTCGAGGCCGAGCACCAGCGCGAGGTCGACCTTGCCCGCCGCGGCCTTGGTCTCGGGAGTAATCGGCTGGACGGGGGTCTTACCAAGCTGCGGCTTGACCGCCGTCGCGAACCTCTGTGCGTCCGATCGCATGCCATGGGTGTACTCCACGACGCTTGCGGGCACGCTGGCGCTGGCGTTCCCCACGGGCCCGGGCTTGTAGCCCGCCTTCTTGACGACCTTCGTCTCGACCGTGGCCGCCAGGCCGGGAACGTTGGTCCCGTTGACAACGGCGACCGTCGGTTCCGGCTTGGGCCTCGACCCGTGCTTGCCGCCGCCTCCGCCGCCGCCGCCGCCGACGAGGCCGAACCCGCTCGTCACGACCCCGACTGCGATCACGGCGACCGCCAGGAGAGCGAGGACGTAGCGGCCGTCGATCGGCAGGCGGCGGTCGACCGCGGCGTACCGGTCGCGCACCCCCCAGCTGAAGCGCTGCCAGGAACTTCGCAGCCGCCCGGCGGCAGGCTCCGGCGGAGGCTCGCCATCGGCCGCCGCCGCCTCCCCGTCCTCCTTGCCGTCGCGGGAGGCTTCCGCCGCGGCCTGGACCGCGTCGGCGGCCTCGGCCGCGCGCTCGGGGGCGCGCCCCGCCCACTCGCGGACCCGGCGGATCTCGCGCGCCTGCTGGAAGAGGAGGAACGCCAGAACGGCCAGGCCAATGAAGGCAACGATGCCCAGAACGGGCCCGATGGACTCGATCGCGTGCATCGGTGACGGCGCATCTTAGGGCGCGGCCTGCCCGTACCGACCGCGCCGAGCGGCACCGCGAAGCGGAATATTCGCGATTCAGGCGTGCGTCAGGAGGAGTCGAGCGTCGACTCCGCCATCCGCTCCTCCACGACCTCGACCACCCGGTCGGCCAGACCGGCCTCGTCGCCGGCCGCGACGAGCGCCTCCAGGCGTTCCACCGACCGGACCACCCAGTCCGGATCGAGCGGCCCCGTGCGCACCGCGCGGACGATCCGCTCGGCGGTCGTGGGGCGTGCCTTCTCGTCGCTGTTCAGGAGCTCCTCGCGGAGCTTCTCGCCGGGCCGTGGCCCGATGAACTCGATCGCCACGTCCACGTCGGGCTCGTATCCGGCCAGGGTGATCATGTTGCGCGCCAGATCGAGGATGCGAACGGGTTCGCCCATCTCGAGCACGAACACGTCCCCCGACCCCGCCCCGAGGTCGCCGGCCTGGATCACTAGCTGGACGGCCTCGTGGATGGTCATGAAGTACCGGGCCATTTCCGGGTGGGTCACGGTGACGGGCCCACCCTTCTCGATCTGGCTGCGGAAGATCGGCACGGCGCTCCCGGAGGAGGCAAGGACGTTGCCGAATCGCACGCTGATGAAACGCGTGGCCGCATGGCGCTGCCCGGCGGCCTCCACGATCCACTCGGCCATCGCCTTCGAGGCCCCCATGACCGTCCTCGGGTTCACGGCCTTGTCGGTCGAGACGAGCACGAATCGCTCCGTTCCCGCCGCCGCGGCCGTCTCAGCGGTCACCCGGGTGGCGATGGCGTTGTTGCGAACGGCCTCGAGCGGATTGGCCTCCATCAATGCGACGTGCTTGTAGGCTGCGGCGTGGAAGACGACGTCGGGCTTGAAGCGCTGCATCACCTCCAGCATCCGATCGCCCTCCTTGCAGTCGGCGAGCACGGCCTCCACGCGCGTGAAGTGCCATTCCTCGAGCATCTCGCGATCGATGCGGAACAGGTTGTCCTCGGCGTGGTCGAGGAGCACCAGCAGCTTCGGGCGGACCCTCGCGATCTGCCGGCTGAGCTCCGCGCCGATCGAACCGCCGGCGCCGGTCACGAGGACGATCTTGTCCTCGAGGTAGGCGCCCACGCGGTCGAGCTCCATCACGACCGGCTCGCGGCCCAGCACGTCCTCGACGCGCACCTCGCGGAGCTGGCGCGTGAGCTGGACGCCGCCGCGCAGCAGCTCGAAGACGGTGGGGAGAGTCCGCACGGGGATGTCCCGGTCCCGGCAGGCCGCGACGACCTTCGCCCGCAGCACACCGGGTGCCGACGGGATCGCGATCACGACCTCGTCCGGGCCCTCGCGGTCGAGGATGTCCGCGATCTCGCCGGTGGTCCCGAGCACCTTCACGCCGGCGGCCGTCATGTCGCGCTTGCCGGGGTCGTCGTCGACGAAGCCGATCGCACGCACGCCCAGATCGGGGTTCAGCTTCAGCTCGCGAACCACCATCTGGCCGCCGGAGCCCGCCCCGACGATGAGGACGCCCCGCGTCCTGGCCCCGCGGGGCGCCTTCTCAGGCCGCTCGGCGATCGTGCGCCGGAGGAGCCGCGCCCCGCCCACAAGCAGGATCGTGAGCAGGAGGTCGAAGACGACCACGGAGCGAGGCAGGTTGTAGGCGTACGGCTTCGCGAGGGTGAATACCGCGACGAGGATCATGCTCGCCACCACCGCGGCGCGCACGACCAGCCACATGTCCGGGAGCTGGAAGTAGCGCCACCACTTGCGGTGGAGCCCGAGGACCTCGAACACGATTGCCTTGCCGATCGCGACGAAGGCGATCGAGCCGGCGAGCATCGTCACGTACCGATGCGGAATCCCGATCGGCACGTCCAGGAAGCGCAGCACAAAGGCGAGGCCGAACGCGATCGCCGCGAGCACCGCATCGGCTGCGAACTGCTGCACACGGCGCTTGTACACAGGGTCCTTTAGACGGTGCACCGATCCGAGTGTAATGCTGCCCTGCCGTGCCAGCCGACATTTTGGAACCACTCGTCAACCTGGCGACCAACGTCATCGACGCGATCGGTCTCGCGGGCGTGTTCGTGCTCATGACGCTCGAGAGCGCCTGCATCCCGATCCCGAGCGAGGCGATCATGCTGTTCGCCGGCTTCAACGTCTCGGAGGGGAAGATGACGCTCTTCGGGATCGTGGTCGCCGGGGTGCTGGGGAACATCGTCGGCTCGCTGATCGCCTACGCCGCCGGTTACTACGGCCGGATCGAGCTCCTGGACCGCAACCGCTTCATCCACATCAACCGCAAGCACCTGGAATGGGCCGACCGCTGGTTTGAAAAGCACGGCCCCGCGACAGTGTTCTTCTCGCGGATGCTCCCGATAGTCCGCACCTTCATCTCACTCCCGGCGGGCTCGGCCCGCATGCCGCTCGGCCGTTTCGTGCTGTTCACGGCCGCCGGATGCATCCCGTGGGTCCTGATGCTCGCCATCATCGGCCGCGAGGTCGGGGCCCGGTGGGAGGACTGGCGTGGATACCTCCACTACCTCGACTACGTCGTGATCGCCGCGGTCGTCCTCGGCATCGTCTACCTCATCGTCAGGCGGCGCAGGGCGGGGAGCCAGGCGGAGTCGACCCCGCCGGCTTGATCGCCAGACGGCTCCGGGCGAGGTCTCGGGGGCTCCTCACACGGCGAATGGCACTGATCCTGGGCGTCGTGCAGGGCCCGGCGGAGCTCCTGCCGGTGTCCAGCTCGGCTCACGTGTCGCTCATTCCCTGGTTCGCGGGCTGGCGCCTGGATGACCTCGACCAAGAGTCGCGCAAGACCTTCGAGGTCGCGCTCCATGCGGGCACCGCCGCGGCACTCCTGATCGGGCAGCGCAACGCCGTCGTGGGCGAGCTCCGTCGCCTCGGCGCCCGCCGCGCGCTCGCGGTGGCCCTCTCCCTGGTCCCTCCCGCGATCGTCGGCTACGGGCTCGAGCGCCAGATCGAGCGGCGCCTCGGCGGCCCGCGCACGATCGCGGCGGGCCTGGTGGCCGGATCCGCCGCCATGCTCATCGCCGACCTGGCGCCGCAGGAGCGCACCGCTGACGACCTCGGTCCGGCCGACGCGCTCGCGCTCGGGGCCGGTCAGGCGGCCGCCCTCCTCCCCGGCGTGTCGCGCAACGGGGCGGCCGTCGCCGCCGCGCGCTGGCGGGGCTACAGGCGAGCGGACGCGAACCAGCTGGCCAGGATCGTCGCCCTCCCCGTCATCCTCGGCGCGACCGCCCTCAAGGCCGCCCGAATGAAGCGCCGGGGACTGGACCGAGAGGTGAGCGTCGCGATCGCCTCCGGAGCCGCGGCGTCGTTCCTCTCCACCCTTGCCTCCCAGCGGCTGATGTTGGTGACCGACCGCGACCGCTCACCGTGGCCCTTCGCGGCCTATCGCCTCGCGCTCGCCGGGGCGGTGGTGGTCAGGCGGCGCCTGATGGTTGAATCCTCGGCATGAAGCCGGCCGACGGTGATCCATCGGGCGCGGAGGCCTATGCACGCGCCGGCGTGAGCCAGGGCGACGCCGGCACCGCCGTTGAGGCCCTCGTCCGGAGCCTGGAGCGGATCGACACAGGCAAGCCGTCCCGCGTCGTCCCGCTGCCCGGTCACTACGCCAGCGTCCTGCGGCTCGACGACCGCACGGGGCTGGCGCTGTCCACCGACACGGTCGGTACCAAGATGGTCGTCGCCGAGCGCCTGCGCCGCTACGACACGATCGGCATCGACTGCGTGGCGATGAATGTCAACGACGTGATCTGCGTGGGCGCGGAGCCAATCGCCATGCTCGACTTCATCCTCACCGAGCGCGCGGACCCGGAGATCTGCGGCGAGTTGGGCATCGGCCTGGCCCGCGGCGCGGAGCTCGCGGGGGTCGAGATCCCCGGCGGCGAGATCGCGCAGGTGGGCGACATCGTGTCCGGGCAGGAGCTCGGGGGCTCGTGCGTCGGGCTCGTCGCGCTCGACGCAATCGTCACCGGAGCGGACGTTGAGCCCGGCGACCCCGTGATCGGGCTCCCCTCGTCCGGCCTGCACTCGAACGGCTACACGCTCGCGCGTGCGGCCCTGGCGCACGTGCCCCTGGACGACGACCGCCTCGGGCGCCCACTCGGGGATGTGCTACTCGAGCCCACCGAGATCTACGTACGGCCCATCCTCGAGCTCCTCGACTCCGAGGTTGGCGTCCGGGGGCTCGCGCACATCACGGGAGAGGGCTTCGACAACCTGTTGCGCCTGGAGGCCGACGTCGGCTACGAGATCGACGACCCGCTGCCGGTGCCGCCGGTCTTCGACCTGATCCAGGAGCTCGGCGACGTGTCAGACGCCGAGATGCGCGAGGTGTTCAACATGGGGTGCGGGTTCTGCTGCGTCGTAGCGGCCGCCGACGAGGCACCCGCGCTCGAGCTCTTGCGGAGCCGCTATGCAGACGCCAAGCGAATCGGGCGGGCGACGGACCGCCCGGGGGAGGTATCCGTATGAGCACCCGAATCGCAATCCTGATCTTTGACGAGCTCACGGCCCTGGACGCCATCGGGCCGTACGAGGTGCTCTCGCGCATTCCCGGCGCGGACCTACGATTCGTCGCCAAGGAGCCCGGGGTCAAGCGCACTGACACCGGCGCGCTCGGGCTGGAGGCCGACCTCGCGCTCGGGGAGCTGACCGCCCCAGACGTGGTGCTCGTTCCGGGCGGCCAGGGCAACCGGCCGCTACTTGACGATCACGAAGTGCTCAACTGGCTGCGGGCCGTGCACGAGAGCACGGCCTGGACGACGTCGGTGTGCACGGGGGCACTGGTCCTCGCCGCCGCGGGCATCCTCGACGGCAAGCGCGCCACGACGCACTGGGCCTACATGGACCGGCTCGCGCAGCTGGGCGCGGAGCCCGTCAGCGAGCGCGTCGTCGAGGACGGCAAGATCCTCACCGCTGCGGGCGTGTCATCGGGCATCGACATGGCGCTGACGCTCGCGGCAAGCATCGCCGGCGAGACGGTGGCGCAGGCCATTCAGCTGGGCATCGAGTACGACCCAGACCCGCCATTCGACACCGGGTCCCCCGAAAAGGCGCCGAGCGAGCTGGTGGACCTGATTCGCTCGATGGAGCGCTAGGCGAGCTCCCAGAAGGTCCCGCCGAGCACCCCGACCGGGCGCAGCTTCCAGTCGCGCGCGAGCGTCCACAGCTCCGCCTCGAGCACGGGGCGCGGGCTGGTCGTCAGCTCCTCGAGCTCGCGGGTGGCGCACCGGCCGAGCAGGCGGATCGCCTCCACTGGATCAGCGGCCTCCGTCCGGACCGGTTCCGCTCCGGCCGCGAGTGCCGCCTCACGGTAGCGCTCGTAGGGGTTGGCTCCCCAAACCCCGTGCTCGGCGCCGTCCTCGCCGCGAAAGACAGCGGACGGGAAGCTGATCCGCTCACGTCCCTCGGTCTCGGACACCTTGCCCGCTTCCCGGGCCGCGGCGGGCGGGTCGCGCACGTCGTCGAGGTCGGCCGCGAACGCCTCGATGATCGCGTTCGACGCGAGATCGATCCGAAACCGCTCGACGTCGAGGCCCACGGGCCCCGCCTCGCCGACGAGCGCCTCGGTGTGGTCGAGCTTCTTGCGCACGGTCATCAGGCCCTCGCGCAGCCCGCGCAGGTACCGATAGGCCGCCTCCGCGCCCTGCTCCGCCGCGGCCTTCACTGCCTGGCACGCCGGATAGGTGGAGGCGATCGGATTCCCGCTCCACAGGCGGGCGTCGACGGGCATCCCGGAGTCGGCGGCGGCCCCGAGCCACTGCGCCATCAGGTCGGCGGTCGGCCCCGGGCCCGAGCCGACCCCCGACTCGGTATCGCGATAGTCCGGCCCGAATGCCCGGGCGAGGCCACCCATCACCCAGGAGAAACGCAGCCCGTCGCCGAACTCCCACATGAGCCGCCGAAGCTGGGGCTCGGCGCCCCACGAGTACGGGCAGGCGGGATCGGTGTAGTAGTGGACGTCTACGGGCATTGGCGTGCAGGAACCGCGCCGGTGAGCGGGGGCTTAGGGTGAGTGTCGAAAATACCTACCGAATGGCGGACGAATCGACAACCGGGCTTGCAAGGAGCCTGATCGGAACCGTACTGTCGGGGCGCTACCGCCTCGAATCAAAGCTGGGCAGCGGCGGGATGTCCACGGTCTATCTGGCGCGCGACAGCACGCTCGAGCGCTGGGTCGCCGTGAAGGTCATGCACCGCGAGATGTCGGACCAGCCGGACCAGATCGAGCGGTTTCGGCGGGAGGCGCGCGCGGTCGCGCAGCTCTCTCACCCGAACGTGGTCGCCGTCATCGATGCCGGCGAGGACGGCGGGCATCCATATATCGTCTTCGAGTACGTCGACGGCGAGACGCTCAAGCAGCGCATCGAGCGGGTCGGCCCGCTGCCGGTCGACGAGTCCACCGCGTACGCGATCGAGATCGGGCGCGGGCTGTCGGCTGCTCACGCGCGGCGGCTGGTCCACCGCGACGTGAAGCCCCAGAACGTGCTGATCGACTCCGAGGGGCGCGCCAAGGTCACCGACTTCGGCATCGCACGCTCGCTCGAGGCAGACGGCCTCACCCAGACCGGTCGCGTACTCGGCACCACCGACTACGTGTCTCCCGAGCAGGCGATGGGGCGCGGCGTCGACGCCCGCACGGACATTTACTCGCTCGGCGTCCTCCTGTACGAGATGCTCACCGGCGAGGTGCCGTTCACGGCCGAGACGGTGGTTGGGGTGGCGATGAAGCACGTGAACGAGCCGATGCCGGACGTGCAGAAGCACCGGCCCGAGGTTTCCTCGGCGCTCGCGTCGGTCGTCGAGCGAGCCACCGCCAAGGAGCCCAAGAAGCGCTACCCGGACATGGCGAGCTGCCTGGCCGAGCTGGAGGCGGCCCTGGAGGTCGAGGTCGCGCGTGCCGGCGGCTCCCACGGGGAGGCGACCAC
Source organism: uncultured Actinomycetes bacterium (assembly GCA_963829735.1). Classification (GTDB taxonomy): domain Bacteria; phylum Actinomycetota; class Thermoleophilia; order Solirubrobacterales; family 70-9; genus AC-56. The sequence continues at coordinate 106,835 of CAWHJT010000014.1, read as the reverse complement.
GGTGCTCAACACCGTCCCGAAGAAGCGGCGCAAGATGCTCACCACGCGCCGCGTCTCGGCGGCAGGCGTCTTCCTCGTGCTCGCAGCGACCGCAGCGGCGCTCCTGATCACCGCGCTGACCGGCAAGAAGGAGAGCCCAAGCCCGTCTCCGGCCCCCACCGGCGCCCCGATTCAAATCACCGGCACCCAGTCCTTCGACCCACCGCCGGGCGACGGTGAGGAAAGCGACGACCAGCTCAAGCTCGCGATCGACGGCAACCCCGGCACCGGTTGGACGACGGAGACCTACCAGGCGCCGACCACGCAGGCGGCCGTGGACAAGCCGGGGGTCGGATTGATCGTGACCACGGCCCAGCCGGCCGTCGCCAGGACCATGCGCATCCGCTCCGCGGTGAAGGGCTGGAGCGCGCAGATCTACGCCTCCGCCTCCGGGCCGCCCACCACGCTCCAGGGGTGGGGCAAGCCGATCGGCGAGGCCTCAATCACAAAAACCGACGAGCAGATCGAGCTCTCACCGAGGCCGGCGAAGTACTACCTGATCTGGATCACCAAGCTGGCTTCCACCTCGACGGGCTACAACGTCCAGGTCAACGAGGTCGGGCTGAAGTCCTAGAAACGGAACGCCCGCTGCGCCTCGTGGCGCTCCAGCGCGTAGTTGACGAGCAGGTCGCAGAGCTCGGGATAGGGCACGCCGTCCGCCTCGAAGAGCTTCGCGAAGACGCTCGTCGACGTGAAGCCGGGGATCGTGTTGAGCTCGTTGACGAGGACCTCGCCGTCGTCAAGGACAAAGAAGTCGCAGCGCGCGAGACCGCTCCCATCGATCGCCCTGAACACGCGCGCCGCCAGCTCGCGGACCCTTGCGTTCGCTTCGTCGCCGATCCGCGCCGGGACCACCAGGTCCATCCCGCCCTCCGAGTACTTGGCCTCGTAGTCGTACCAGTCGGCGTGGGCGACGATCTCCCCGGGCGGCGAAGTCCGGGGCTCCTCGTTGCCGATCACCGAGCACTCCACCTCCCTGCCGTCCCCGTTCGCCTCCACGATCACGCGCGGGTCATGCGCGCGTGCGAGCTCAACCGCCTCGTCGAGCGCACGCTCGGGGCTCATGACCTTGGTGATCCCGACGCTGGAGCCAAGCCGCGCGGGCTTCACCCAGACCGGCAGCCCCATCGCGGTGACGTGCTCGCGCCAGCGGTCCTCGCCCGCCTCGCAGAAGTCCACCTGCGGGATCCCGTGAAACGCGAGCAGGCGCTTGAAGGTGAGCTTGTCAATGGAGATCGCGGCCGCGAGCACGCCTGGGCCCGCGTAGGGGACGTCCAGGCACTCCAGGAGGCCCTGAACGATCCCGTCCTCGCCGAAGGGGCCGTGCAGCACCGGGAACGCCACGTCCACGTCTAAAAGGCCGCCTGCCGCGCGGAGCTCCACCTCGGTTCCGTCGTGAGTCCAGCGACCGTCGCGCTCGAGCAGGACCGGGACCACCTCGTGGCCCGCCTCCCGAAGCCCGTTGGCCACCGACGCTCCCGACTCCAGCGAGATCTCGTGCTCGCTGGAGCGCCCCCCGCTGAGGACGGCGATCCTCATGGGGTTGTGGTGGTGCTGCTGTTGGTTGGGGTCGTCGTGGGGGTCGTTGGCGTCGTGGTCGACGTCTGCTTGAACTTGCCGACGAAGATCGTCACCGCCTCGCCGCGTGGGAGGCGGTGACCCGCCCCCGGTGTCTGGCGCTGAACGACCCCGTCCGCATTGGGGTCGGTGGTGGTCTGCGTCACCACTCGAGCGGACAGGTTGCTCGCACGCAGGTCGGAGGCCGCGGCGTCCTTCGACTCACCGACCACATTCGGGACGGTCACGTCGCCCAGGCCCTTGGAGACCACGACCGTGACGCTGGTGCCCTTCCGCACGCTGCTGCCGCCGCTCGGGCTCTGGTCGATGACCTGGCCCTTGGCCTGATTCGACTCCTGCTTTTGGAAATGCGGCCGCAGGCCGGCGTCCCGGATCTGGGTGTCCGCGGTGTCCTGGCTGAGGCCCACGACCGAGGGGACCTGAACCAGGTTGGGGCCGTTCGAGACCAGGATCGTCACGGGCTTCTGGCGCTCGAGCTTCGTCCCGACCGGCGGATCGGTCCCGATCACGGTTCCCTTCTTGACCTTGCTCGAGTGCTCGTTCTCGATCGTCGTCTGGAACCCAGCATCTTTCAGCTGCTTCTCGGCGTCGGCCTTGGTCGCCCCCTTCACGTCGGGAATGACCGCCTTCCCCAGCCCGATCGAATAGGTGATCGTCACCGAAGAGCCGTCCGGCGCCCTCGACCCGGCCGTCGGGTCCTGTTCGATGACTCTGCCAACCGGGGTGTTGGACCTCGGAACCCCCTCGGGGACGACCTGGAACCCGGCGTCGCTCAGGAGCCTGGCGGCGTCGTCCTTGGACTTGCCGATCACCGTGGGCACCAGGACCGTGGAGGTCCCTCCACCCCGAAGCAGGAAGAAGGCGATCGCCCCGGCGAGCAGCAGCAGGATGAGCGCGAGCAGCGCGATGCGCCCCGGCGTGAAGAATCCCCGCTCCTCCGGAGGCTCCTCGGTTGGGGGCGGGGGCTCGGTCCCGGCCGCGGCGGCGACGGCCGCGTAGGAGGCGGTGTCGCCGAAGGCGGCGCCCGAGGGATCCCGCTCCGCGAGGTCGAGGGCCTGCAGGAATTCCTCGGCCGACGCGAACCGGTTCGCCGGGTCCTTCGCCAGGGCCCGCAGCACCACTCCATCGAGCGCGCGGGAGACCGTGGGGTTCAGCTCGCTCGGCGGGCGCGGGCGCTCGGAGACCTGCTTGAGCGCCACCGTCACCGGGGAGTCGGCGTCGAACGGCACCCGCCCGGTCAGGGCCTCGTAGAGCATCACGCCGACGGAGTAGATGTCCGAAGCCGCGGTCACCGGGAGCCCCTGGGCCTGCTCCGGCGACAGGTACTGCGCCGTGCCCAGCACGGATCCGGTCTGGGTGATCTCGGATGCCCCGGCGCGGGCGATGCCGAAATCCGTCACCCGAGCGCGCCCCTCCGAGTCGACCAGCACGTTCTGGGGCTTCAGGTCGCGGTGGACGATGCCGTGCTCGTGCGCGTACTTCACACCCGCCAGCACCTGGCGGACGATCTCGACCGCTTCAGGGACCGACAGCCCGCGCTCGATCAGGTCCTTGAGCGACGCGCCCTCCACGTACTCCATCGCGATGAAGTGGGCGCCGTCGACGGTGCCTCGGTCGAAGACGCCCACCACGTTCGGGTGCTGAAGGCCGGCCGCGGACGACGCCTCGCGGCGAAACCGCTCCACGAACTGCTCGTCCTGGGCGAAGCGCGGGTGCAGGAACTTGAGCGCGACCCGCCGGTTGAGCAGCGAGTCCTCCGCGCACCAGACGTCCGCCATCCCGCCGGACCCGAGGCGCCCCAGCAGCCGGTACCGCCCGGCCACCACCGTGTCCTGCGCGAGCTGCATCAGCCGGCCTTCAGGAGGCTGTCGATCACCTGGGTGGCCACCGGACCCGCGGCCTCGGCACCGAAGCAGCCCTGACAGCGCTCGATCGTCGCCGCGACCGCGACCTGCGGGTTCGTCGCCGGCGCGAACGCAATGAACCAGGGCTGATTGACCCCATTGAGGGTGCCGCTGATCTCGGCGGTTCCGGTCTTCCCCGCGAAGGGGACGTTGCCGCTCACCGACAGGCCTGCAGCCGTTCCCTGCGGGTCCTGGGTGACGTGGGTCATCATGGTCGTGAGCTCGGAAGCGGTCTGCGGACTGATCGGGGTGGACTGAACGTGCGGTGACAGCTTCTGAGTCACCCGCCCGTCGGGATCGCTGACCTGTTGCACGAACGTGGGCTGCATGAGCTTGCCCCCGTTGGCCACCGTGGCCGCGACCTCGGCCATCTGCATCGGCGTCGTCAGATCCTGGCCTTCCGCGCCACCCTGCCCGATGGCGACCCGACCGACGTCGAAGCCCGATGTGACCAGGTGACCCGAGGAGTTGTACGGGCCGCTTGGCGCCATCTCGGTGGGCGGATAGTCGAGCGGGGGATCGCTGTAGAAGCCGAACCGCTTCATGTACTCCACCATCGTCGACGTACCGAGCTGCTCGCCGACCTGGGCGAAGTAGGTGTTGACCGAGGCCGTGAGGGCCTGAGTCATGTCGATGTCCCCAAATTCCTCTCCCCCGGCATTCGACAGCGGCACGCCTCCGATGACCTGGGGCGAGTGACCGCTGAGCACGCTGTTCGGGGTGAATCTGCCCGAGTCGAGCGCGGCGGCGGCGGTAACGACCTTCATTGTCGACCCGGGCGGATAGGTGCTCTGGAGTGCCCGGTTCACGAGGGGAGCCGACTTGTCAGAGTTGAGCTGTTGGTAGGTGCGGCTGTCCTTCACCTGGTTCGGGTCGTAGCCCGGCTCGGACACCATCGCTTTGACCGCACCGGTCGACGGGTCGAGCGCCACCACGGCACCGCCGGCTCCGCTGATCCCGTATTGGCTGATCGCGTTCTGAAGCGCCTGCGTGGCCACCTGCTGCGCGTGAGAGTCGACCGTCAGCGTGACGTTGTCCCCCTGCTGGGGAATTCCCCGCAGCTGATCCAGAATCGAGGTGAACTCGTTGCGCTCGCCGGCCAGGACCGCGTTCTCGGAGTGCTCGATCCCCGTCTGCCCTACGTTCACGAAGCTGTAGCCCACCGGGTTGCCGTAGAGCGAGCCCTGGGGGTAGCCGCGTACGTAGACGGGATGGCTCCCGCTGCCGACCGGGTGGCTCTCGGCGACGGTCACACCGTCCGAGGTCTTGATGAAGCCGCGCTTGACCTGTTGCTCCTGGATCAGCGGGCGACGGTTGGCCGTCTCCCCCTTGAGCGTGGTCGAGTCGAAGACGGCCCAGTAGGACGTGAAGCCGACGAGCGCCGCGAACAGCAGCAGGATGAACGCGTACAGGCGAACGATCGGCGTGTTCATGCCGGCAGGCCCTCCAGATCCTCGTCGGGCTCGCGTACCTCCCGCGGCTTACGCGCGTCGTGAGAGATCATCAAGAGCAGCCCGAGCAGGATCATGTTCGCGATCACCGAGCTCCCGCCGAAGCTCACGAACGGCAGCGTCACCCCCGTCAGCGGGATGAACTTGACCACCCCTCCGATGATCACCACGGCCTGCAGCGCGAACACGGCGGTCAGGCCCGTCGCCAGTAACTTCGAGAAGCCATCTCGCGCGATCACCGCCGTCTTGAACCCGCGCGCGGCTATGAGCGCGTAGACGACGATCAGGCCCGCGCCTCCGAACAGGCCGAGCTCGGAGACGATCAGCGCGTAGATCTCGTCCGTGTGCGGCGCCGGAAGGATGCTGCCGCAGTCCGGGAACGGCTGCTCGCAGTGCGGCGCGAACGGCCCTGGAAGCTTCAGCAGCGAGTCCCCGAGGCCCTGGCCGAATAACCCGCCGTCGGCCTGGGCGAACAGCGACTGCTGGATCTGGCCCAGGCCGCAGTCCTGTCCCTGGTTGATCTCGTTATGCGTGAGGTGGCACGGGTTCTTGTCGAAGGTGTGCTGCCAGATGTCGACGCGGTCCTGGACGTGGGTGACGTGCGACGCGATGAGGGTCGCGCCGACGAAGAACAGGGCGAGGCCGGCGATCACGTAGGAGAGCCGCGAGGTCGCGACGTAGAGCAGCGCCAGGAAGGCGCCGAAGAACATCACCGAGCTCCCGAGGTCGCGGATGTAGACGAGCATGATCATGGTCGCGCCCCAGACCACCAGCACCGGCCCGAAGTGCTTGATCGGAGGGATGGTCAAGCCCGCGATGCGCCGGGCCGCAACCGTTAAGAGCTCGCGCTTCTCCGCCAGGTAGCTGGCGAGGAAGACGACGATGCAGATCTTCGCGATCTCCGCCGGCTGGAACGACAGCGGGCCGAGGTTGATTCCGAGGTAGGCGCCGTTGACCTGCGACCCGACGCCCGGAAGCCGGGGCGCCATGAGCAGCAGGATGCCCGCTGTCGCGATCAGATACCGGTAGCGCTGGAGGACGTGGTAGTCCCGCACGAAGAGGATGGTCAATGCGAGGAGCACGGCCCCGGCGACGAAGATCGACGCCTGCTTCAGGGCCAGAGAGTCGTTGATCCGGAACAGCATCACGAGCCCGACTGCGGCCAGCAGGGCACACAGCGGGAACAGGTAGGGGTCGGCATACGGCAGCCGGATGCGGATGAAGATGTGGACTCCCACGCAGACCGCGAGGAAGTAGCCGCCGTAGATCAGGCTGACGTCGCTGATCTGGCTCGACTCGACGATGAGGACGGCGGTGAACCCCGCGGCGACGAGGAGTGCAACAGGGATCAGGGCCAAGAGCTCGCGGTTTCGAGCGCTCAACCGCTGCCGCCCTTCTTACTCGAGCCGCCGCCGCCGCTTCCTCCCCCACCGCTGCCGCCGCCGGAGCCGCCGCCTCCCCCGCCTCCGGCCGCTCCATTATTGCCGCCGCCGGGCTTCGACCCCTGCCCGCCGCTGGACCGCTGCTTGCCGCCGCCGGACTGGCGCCGGTTCGTGGCAGCCTGCTGCCTGCCCGTCCGCCGCTCGGCCGCGGCTTGGAGGTCCTGGAGGAGCGACCCGGCGTCGTCGTGGAAGCGGAGCGTGTGATCGGTCGCGCTGTCGCGCCGGTTCTTCGGGATCGAGGCGACCTGCACCGGCGACGCGTAGACCTCGGAGTAAAGGTTGATTCCGAGTGGCAGCGTGTAGGGCAGGCCCCGGTAAAGCGCAAGGCGCCCGCCGGAGTCGCTGCCGAGGAAGTAGATCTGCCGCGCTCCCCAGACCGCCAGCGCCGCGAGGCCCACCGTGACCAACAGCACCGCGAGCACCTTGGCCGTGCGCCGTGGCCACTTGCGGCGCGGCCCTGCCGCGGAGCCGCCGCGCCTGGCACCGGCTGGCTCCGGGGCTCGCTCCGCCCGCTCCTGTGCCGCCGCGGCCTCGACGCCGGCGGCAGTGAGACCGGCCTCCTCTGCGGCGGGGCCGATCAGAGTGTGCTGGTCGTCGGCGCGGACCGCGGCCTCGGCGTCGTCGACGCGGAACGCGACCACGGTGATGTTGTCCCGCCCGCCCGCCGCGTTGGCCTCGGCGATCAGCCGGTTCGCCGCCTCGTCCAGCGTTCGCGATTCGCGCAGGATCTCGGCGATCCCCTCCTCCTTGACCATCGTCGTCAGGCCGTCGGAGCAGAGCAGGTAGACGTCCCCGGGCTTGGCCCGGTAGGTCATGGTGTCGACCTCGACCTCACGCTCCGGGCCCAGCGCCCGGGTGATGATCGACCGCTGCGGGTGATCCTCCGCCTGTTCGTCGGTGAGCCTGCCCTGGCGGCGGAGCTCCTCGACCAGCGAGTGGTCGGACGTGAGCAGCTTCAGCTCCCCGTCGCGGAGCAGGTAGGCGCGGCTGTCACCCACGTGGGCGAAGCCGACCTCGTCTCCCTCGACCAGGGCGGCCGTGAGGGTCGTTCCCATCCCGGACACGGACTTGTCCGACTGTGAGACGCGGTGGATGCGGGCGTTCGCCGTCTTCGCGATCGCCCGGAGATAGGCCTCCGGCGACTCGGTCCCCCGCTGCACGGTGTCGAAGGACTCGGCTGCGAGGCGGGAGGCGACCTCGCCGGCCTGCGCGCCGCCCATGCCGTCGGCCACCGCGAACACCGGCGACGCGGCCAGGTAGGCGTCCTCGTTCGCGTCGCGCTGGCGCCCCGTGTCGGTCCGGAATGCCTGTTCTGTGACCTTCAGCATGCCTCCACGCTCGCGGTCACCCGCCGGGGACGTCGAGCTCGAAACGGAACTCCGTGTTCCCGATCCGCACCTCGTCGAGGTCGTTCAGCTTCGCCTCCCCGCGAAGCCGCCCGCCGTTCAGGAACGTCCCGTTGGTCGAGTTCATGTCCTCAACGTAGTAGTTGGCCCCTCTTGAGTACACGCGCGCATGGACGCCCGAGGCGAAGCGGTCCTCGATGCGGATGTCGGCGTCGGACGAGCGCCCTATGGACATCCCGCCGAATAGATCGAAGCGCTCCCCGGGCTCCAGGTCGCCGCCGGTGACCGCCACAAGCCAGGCATCCGTGGCCGCCGAGCGCCCGCCAGGGCCCACGGTCGGGTGGATCCCGGTGGCCTCGGGCGCCGGGGCCGTGGTTCGCCGCAGCTCCCTGTAGGCGCTTCTCGCCACCCAGAGCAGGAAGAGGTAAAGGACGGCGAGGAAGCCGAACTTGAGCGCGACCGCGATCGGTTCGGTGTCCATCGACAGCTGGTGGCTACTGCTCGATGTCGAAGACGAACCTTGTCGTGCCGAGCGTGACCTCGTCGCCTGGTGAGAGGCGGCTGCGGTCGACGCGCCGGTCATTCACCTTGATCCCATTCGTAGAGCCGAGATCGATGATCTGCCAGTCACCGGTCGAGCCGCGGCGCAGCTCGGCGTGCTGGCGCGAGACGTTGGGGTCCGCGAACACGCAGTCGACCTCCCGCGAGCGGCCCAGCACGGCAACCGGGCCCTCGAGCACGTAACGGCGATCGTCCATCGTCACGATCGCCTTGGTCTCGATCAGGCGGCCCTCCGGCCGGCGGCGGTCCTTGCGTGTCTGCTTGGGCGGGACCGAGTAGACCATCGTGTGCCCGTGCTCTCCCTGCGAGGGCTCCTCGCCCTGGCGGGCGGGGGGCTTGACCAGGCGCGTCTGGATGCCGAACTCCCCGAGGCGAAGGCGGTCGTCGGTCTCCAGATTCACCTCGGGCCGGGTCAGCAGCGCGTAGTCGTGCCGGCGGGCGTGCTCCAGGAGGTAGCCGGATAGCTCTTGCTCGAGGGATCGCTCATACCCCTCGAGGCGCTCGTGATCCTCCGCCGACAGCCAGACCGTGTACTGGTTCGGCACGTACGTCCGGGCGACCGAGGCCGTCCGGTGGGCGTCCATCTCCTTGGCGAGCTTGCGCGCGAGCTCCACGGGCTGGACTTGCGACGAGAAGGCACGGCTGAACACCCCCTCGACGAGGTTCTCGATGCGCTGCTCAAGGTTTCTCAGAACGCTGATGTGTGGCTCCCTTCCGGGTCCGCAAGGTGCGCGTACAGGCCCGGGGAACGCGCTGTTCCCTGTACGCGCGGTGACAATCCTAGTGGTGAGGCCAGGCGTCGGGTCCCCCTCACGGGCGCCCTGGAGGCGTCTCAGGCCGACGCTGGGTCGCCTCCGTTGACGGCTGGCGCCGGTGCTCCACGACCGGCGGGGAGCGTGCCCCGCCGTCTGAACTCGAGGATCACGACGACGACGGCCGCGGCGGCAACCAGCGCCGGCGTGCCAGCGAGGGCTCCGCCCGCGACCAGACGTAGCGCTGCCTCCAGGCCCGCCGCCCACAGCAAAGCGCTTAGCAGGGCGACCGCCAGGTGCCCGGCGCGCAGCACCAGGCCCAGCAAGGCCGCGGCGACGCCGAAGATGGCGGCCCCCAGCAGCGCCTCGGGCGCGAGCAGCGGCGCGAGCAGCGCCTTCGCCGCCGCGCTGGTCGAGCGGGTCCAGCCGTGCGGCGGGTCGTCGACCAATCCGCCCGTCGACCCCAGACCGAGCGTCGCCGCGGCACAGAGCATCCAGCACCATCCAAGGGCTCCCAGGACAAGTCGCTCGCGGATCGTGCCGCGCGCCCCTGCCACCGCGGGATATGCGGCCCCGGCCGAGGCGGCGCCCAAGAGCGGCGCGGCGAGTGAGGCCCCCGCCCACGGTAGCCACGAGGCGACCAGTATCGCCGGCGCGCTCAGCACCCCGAGGACAAGCGCGAGGCCCGGACGGCCGGCGGCTACCGCGATCAGTGCGGTCCCGATCCCCCAGGCGCACAGCGCCGCCAGCTGAGCGACCCGCAGGAGCGCCGGATGCTCGCGCGTGTGGCGCGGTGGCTCGTCCTCATCGCCGCGAGCCGGCACCGCGGAGTGAGCGTCCAGCCTCGGGATCGAGGTGTCGAGGTGATGGTCGAGGTCGTCGAGGCCCGGGCGAAGCTCTGGATCGGGATCGAGGGACGCGTCGAGGCACTCCGCCAGGTGAGCGGGCAGATCCGGGCGATAGTCGAGCACCGACGGGATTGCGTTGCCGATCACGCGGGCGGTCTGGGCAGGGGTGTCTCGCGCCACCGGGTTGAAGCCCGTCCAGCACTCATAGAGGGTGAGCGCCAGGGAGTAGACGTCCGCCGGCGCCGAGGTCTCCCGCCCCTCGGCCTGCTCCGGCGCCATGTAGGCGAGCGTCCCGACGACCTCCCCGGTGGCGGTGAGCGTGGGCGCACCAACGAGCGACGCGATGCCGAAGTCCATGAGCTTGGCGCGTCGCCCGGCGCCGTCGTCCACCCGGACGATCACGTTCTGCGGCTTGACGTCGCGGTGGATGACGCCGCGCTCGTGGGCGTGCGCCAGGGCTTCGCAGACGTCGGCACCGAACTCCGCGACCTCCCGGTCCGACAGGTCGCCGCAGCGCGTGAGCTCAGCGAGCGTCGCGCCCTCCACCAGCTCGCTGACGAGCAGAGCGCGGCCGTCCTCCGACCCTAGCTCGTACAGGGTCACGATGCCAGGATGGTTCAGGCGAGCTGCCGCCTGAGCCTCTCGCGCGACGCGGCCGGCGTCCGAGCTCGCGATCTCCTTCACCGCAACGTCGCGCTGGAGGCGCTCGTCGAAGGCGCGATAGACCGTCCCCATGCCGCCCGAGCCGATCCGCTCACCGAGCCGGAAGCGATCCATCACTACCTCGCCGACCATTCCGGCTTAGGCTTCGCCGCGCGAGGACGCTAACCTGCCGCGCCTCGCAAGCTCGCATGCGGAGCGAGCACCTCGCCGGTGAGGGCCGGCACAGGTCATACTCTTCCGCCTTGAAGGCACACCCCTGAAGGGGCTGAGCTTTGGCATTCCTCGACGAGGAAGAACTGGCACCACCTACAGGCGGCGGACGGCCGCCTCGCCGGCGCGGCCCCGATCGCCAGCGTCAGATCCTCCTGCGCCGAGCGCTCGGCATCGGCATCGTCGTGGTGATCCTGATCCTGATCATCCTGGGCATCAAGGGATGCCTGGACGCACGCAAGACGCGGAGCTTCGAGAACTACGTCTCGGACCTGAACGCGATCACGTCGCAGACCAGCCAGCTGTCGGGTGACTTCTTCGGCAAGCTGAGCGATCCGGGGACCGACAGCGCGGTCGAGTTCAGGTCGGAGATCGCCGCCGACCGCGGCACGGCCGAGAACCTCGCGAGCCGGGTCGACGGTCTCGATACTCCGGGTGAGTTGAGTGACGCCCAGAACGAGCTCGAGCTCTCCTACCAGCTCCGTGCCCAGGCCCTGACCGGGATCTCCAACGAGATGTCCACGGCGCTCGGAAATCCGGGGCCGGCGCGCAACAAAGCCATCTCCTCGATCTCGGACTACATGCAGTACTTCCTGGCCAGCGACGTGCTCTACAAGCAAGCGCAGGGCCAGATCGATGCCGAGCTCAAGAACCAGGGCATCGACGAGAAGGCCCCCGACAGCGTGTTCATGACCGACCCGACCCGGTGGCTCGACCCACTCCAGGTGTCGACGGCGCTGTCGGCCATCTCGAGCGGGAACCAGGCCGCGAAGGGATCGCATGGCGTGGCGATCGTCCAGACGGTGGTCAAGCCCGGTGACGTCCTGCTTAGCCCGGACACGCCCGCGACGGTGAGCGGTGGCACGAAGGCGGCGCAGCTCAACGTCCAGGTCTCCAACCAGGGAAGCGCGGACGAGAAGGGCGTGGGGGTGAGCTACAGCCTGACCGGCGGCCCGCAGACGATCCAGGGGACCACGACGATCGGCTCGATCGCGGCTGGCTCGAGCGAGACGGCCGTGCTGCCGATCAAGCCCTCCCCGCCCCGGAAGGCGCCGCTGACCTTGGAGGTCACGGTGAACCCCGTGCAGGGCGAGCAGATCACCACCAACAACCGCTTCACCTACCAGCTCACGTTCCATTAGGGCCGTAACCTTCCGCGCCTGATGGCGCTGCGAATCGCGTTCCTCGGGCCGGCCGGCACCTTCTCGGAGGACGCCCTCCTGTCAGCGGCGGGTGACGCCGACATCGAGCCGTTGCCGCGGCCCAGCGTCTACGCGGCGATTCGCGCGGTGGTCGAGAGCGAGGCCGATCGGGCACTGGTGCCGTTTGAGAACTCGATCGAAGGGTCCGTACGCTCGACCCTGGACACCCTGGCCTTCGAGGCGGCCGGCGTCGCGATCGTGGGTGAGCACGACCACCCGATCCGGCACAGCCTGATCGCCCGGATCGAGCTCCCGCTAGACCGGATCCAGGTCGTCCTGTCGCACCCGCAGCCGAGCGCCCAGTGCGCGCGGTTCATTCGCGAACAGCTCCCGGAGGCAACCGTGCGCGCAGCGGCGAGCACGGCGGACGCGGTCCGCATGCTCGCGACGTCCGACGAGCCCTGGGCCGCGCTCGGCGCGGCCTCCGCCGCGGGCATCTACGGCTGCGTCGTGCTGCGCGAGGGCGTCGAGGACAACCCCGACAACGTGACCCGTTTCGTGTGGATCGCTCCCGAGGGGACCGAGCCCGCCGGGGAGGGGCCCTGGCGCACGACGCTGGTCTTCTCCGAGCTCGGCGCCGACCACCCGGGGGCCCTCGTCGAGGCGCTGACCGAGTTCTCCAGCCGCGACGTGAACCTGACGAGGATTGAGTCGCGGCCGCTGCGCCAGGGGCTCGGCCGCTACATGTTCTTCTGCGACCTCGAGGGGAAGGAGCGCCAGCCCTCGGTCGCCGAGGCCATCCAGGCGCTGCGCGGCAAGGCCGAGTCAGTCCGGATCCTCGGGAGCTACCCGATCGCGGCGAACGGCGTGCCGGGGGCCTGACCCGCGCGCCGCCGCCCCGGGGACCGAACTGGACCGCCGTCTACAATCGTGGCGCTATGGACAGGGCGGCGGACGACCCTCACGTAGGGCTTCGGAGCGGGGGAACTCCGGGGCCCGATGGGATTGCCCACGTCAACGGCCACCGGAACCAGCAACGGCACCAGCCAGTTTCGGGGACTCAAGCCCTCTCACGGTCACACCTGAACGGCCACCACGCGCACGCGACGATCGGAGGCCGCGTCCTGGTGCTCAACGCGAGCTACGAGCCGATCAACGTCTGTAACGTCCGGCGCGCCACCGTGCTTGTCCTCAAGGCGCGCGCGGAGATCCTGGAGCGCGGCGAGGGCGCGCTCCACTCCGAGCGACTGACATTCGAGCGCCCCTGCGTGATCCGGCTGGTGCGCTACGTGCGGGTCCCGCGCGACGTGCACCGCCGCAAGATCACCCGCAAGGCCGTTCTCGCCCGCGACGCCTGGACCTGCCAGTACTGCGGTCGCCAGACGGCGGGGCTGACCGTCGATCACGTCATCCCGCGCAGTCGCGGCGGCCAGTCCGTCTGGGAGAACATCGTCGCCTCGTGCGCACCGTGCAACCGGAAGAAGGGCAGCATGACCCCGCGCGAGGCACGCATGCACCCCCGCTCCAGCCCGCGACCCCCGGGGCCGACCGTCTTCATCCAGCTGGCGAGTCCTCGCATCCCGGTCGCCTGGGAGCCGTACCTCGTCGCGGCCTAGCGACCAGCACCAGGTGCTCAGGTGAGTGGCTTTAGCCCCGAAACTGGCTGGTGCTCGTAGTGGTGTAACGACGAGGGGCCGCCTCCGGGCGGCCCCTCGCTCAAAGGTGCGGGTTGGAAACGAGTGGAGGATCTGGTGGCGGGGCGGGACGTAGCTCCTCGCCTCCCCCTCTCGCCGGTGCCCGGGGTGGATTCGCCGGGTGGCCCGCACTGATCAGAGCGGCAACCATGCCGCCTGACCTGCCTTGGCCGGCGTGCGATCGCCGACCGACCGCCACCTAGCGGCCCTGCACCTCCAGCGTCCCAAGAAACAAGTCAGACAAGTTAGGACCACCTCCTTTCTCTGGTACCACGATTGAAGCAGACGCGGAGGATGGGCCGCGTACTTCGTCGCGGCGGTGGCAGGTAAGGCGGCGTCAGCCGCCGCAAGCGATCGATGTGGCCGCTACTCGCCCGGCGAGGACTGGGCTGCGTCGAAGCGCTCGCGGGCCCTGGCCATGCGCTCGGCGAACTCACGCATCGGGCGCAGGCGGGAGAGCCGCCCGACGGTCGCGGGCGCGATCGCGTTCAACAGGATGATCGGCTTGACGGGCCGGGCGTTGACGATGACCTCGCCGACGTCGCCGGTGATCGCGCGGACGACCGCGTCCCCCACCCGCTCCGGCGTCACGGTCCCCATCGGGGCCGACTCGCCCTCGATGTAGGGCTCGATCCGTCCGAACATCCCGACCCGGCCCACGAACCCGGGACAGATCGCCGAGAACCCGACCGGCTCGTCGGCGAACTCGGCGCGCAGCGAGGCCGTGAACCCGACGACGCCGTGCTTCGTCGCCCCGTACGAGGCGAGCCGGGGCGGAGGCAGCTTGCCCGCGAGTGAGGCCATGTTGACGACGTGACCCCACCGGCGCTCGAGCATCCCCGGCAGGAGCAGGCGCGTCATGTCCATCACGGCCAGCAGGTTGACCGCGACGGTCAGCTCCAGCGCGTCGCCCTCGCTGTCGAGGAACGGGCCCCCGAACTCGACTCCCGCGTTGTTGACCAGGATGTCGACCGGCCCGAGGGCGTCCGCGGCCCAGGCGGTGAGGCGCCGGCGCTCGTCTCGATCGCTGAGGTCCGCGGGCGCGTGCTCGACTTGGACCCCACGTGTGCGGAGCTCGGCGGAGAGGCCATCCACGGATGCCCTCGGGAAGGTCGGTGAGCGCGAGATTGACGCCCTCCGCCGCGAGCGCCCGCGCGATGTAGGCGCCGAGGCCGCCACCGGCGCCGGTGACGAGGGCGTTTCGACCGCGCAGCTGCTTCACCGCGCGGCAGCGTATTAGCCCGTGCCGTCCTCCGGGCCGGCCCCATCCGCGGAGTCGCCGTCCTTGGTCGCCACCACCGTCGGCTCACCGGCCTCCTCGGCCGCGGATGCCTCGTCGGCCACGGACGCGCTCGACTCGACCACGAGAGCGACCGCGCTCACCCGATCGTCGTCGCGCAGGTTCATCACCCGCACGCCCTGCGTCGCCCGGCCCATCTGCGAGATCCCGCCGGCATTGGTGCGCTGCACCATCCCGTTCTCGGAGATGAACAGCAGGTCTTGATGCTCCCGGACGATCAGCGCTCCCGCCAGACCGCCCTTCTTCTCGGTGAGCTTCACGGTCAGCACGCCCTTCGTGCCGCGGCCCTTCACCGGGTAGTCCGATACCGCGGTGCGCTTGCCGTACCCGTTCTCGGTGACGACGAAGAGCTCGGCGTCGTCGCGCGCGACGTCCATGGTCAGGACGCGGTTCCGCACGCCGTTGACCTTGTCGGCGACGTTCATTCCCTTGACGCCGGACGTGTCGCGGCCCATCGGCCGCACGGCCTTCTCGCTGAACCGCGACGCGTGGCCCGACTTCGAGACCAGCAGCAGGTCGTCGTTCCCCGATGTGAGGCGCACCTGGACCAACTCGTCGGCGTCGCGGATCTTGATCGCGATGATGCCGTCGGCGCGGATCGGCGTGTTGTAGTCGGGGAACTCGGTCTTCTTCACCATCCCCTTGGCGGTCGCGAAGGCCAGGTACTTGCCCTCCGAGAAGTCGCGCGTGGGCTTGACCGCCATCACCCGCTCGCCCTCGCGGAGCGGCAGCACGTTCACGAGCGCCTTGCCCTTCGACGTCCGGGCGCCCTCGGGAAGCTCGTAGACCTTGAGCCGGTAGACCTTGCCGCGGTTGGTGAAGAACAGCATCCAATCGTGGGTCGAGCAGATGTGGAGATGCTCGATGTAGTCCCCCTCCTTGAGGTCCATGCCCATGACCCCGATCCCCCCGCGGCGCTGCTGCCTGTAGGTCGCGACGGGAAGCCGCTTGACGTAGCCGGAGTGGGTGATCGAGATCACCATCTGCTGGTCGGCGATCATGTCCTCGATGTCGACATCGCCTTCGGCGAAGGTGATCTCGCTTCGCCGCTCGTCGCCGTAGCGCCCGGCGATGTCGCCGAGCTCGTCCTTGATCAGGCCATCGATCCGGGCCTCGTCGCCAAGGATCGCTCGCAACTCGGCGATCGTCTTGACGAGCTCGGTGTGCTCGGCTCGGACCTTGTCGGACTCGAGCGCCGTCAGGCGCTGCAGGCGCATGTCGAGGATGGCCTGGGCCTGCTCCTCCGACAGCTCGAAGCGGTCGATCAGGCCCGCCCGGGCGGAGTCCGGGTCATCGGAGCCGCGGATCAGCCCGATGACCTCGTCGAGGTTGTCGAGCGCGATCAGCAGCCCCTCGAGAATGTGGGCCCGCGCCTCGGCCTGGCGCAGCTGATGCTGCGTCCGGCGCGTGACGACCTCACGCTGGTGCCCGACGTAGTGGTGGATCAGCTCGCGGAGACCCAGCGTCTTCGGCACCCCGTCGACGAGCGCGACCATGTTTACCCCGAAGCTCGTCTGCATCTGGGTGCGCTTGTAGAGCTGGTTGAGTACCGCCTTCCCGACCTCGCCGCGCTTGACCTCGATCACCAGGCGCATCCCGGAACGGTCGGACTCGTCGCGGAGGTCGGAGATCCCGGTGATCTTCTTTTCGCGAACGAGGTCGGCGATCTTCTGGATCAGCCCGCCGTCGCCGCCCTTCTTGACCATGAACGGCAGCTCGGAGACGATGATCGCCTCCTTGCCGCCCTTGATCGGCTCGATGTGGGCCTTGGCACGGACCTTGATCGAGCCGCGGCCGGACGCATAGGCGTCGCGGATCCCCTCGCCGCGCATGATCAGGGCGCCGCCGGGGAAGTCCGGGCCCTTCACGTACTCCATCAGCCCGGCCAGATCGATGTCGGGGTTGTCGATGTAAGCCGTGACCGCCGCGGCGACCTCCGTCAGGTTGTGGGGCGGAATGTTGGTCGCCATGCCCACGGCGATCCCCGATGAGCCGTTGACGAGCAGGTTCGGGAACCGCGACGGCAGGACGAGCGGCTCCTGCGCCTTCTCGTCGTAGTTCGGGCCGAAGTCGACGGTCTCGGCCTCGATGTCGCGGAGCATCTCTGTGGCGAGCCGGTCGAGACGCGCTTCCGTGTAGCGCATGGCGGCTGCCGGATCGTCGTCGATCGAGCCGAAGTTGCCCTTGCCGCCGACCAGCGGGTAGCGCAGGGAGAAGTCCTGCGCCATGCGCACCAGCGTGTCGTAGATCGCCTGGTCCCCGTGCGGGTGGTACTTACCCATCACCTCGCCGACGATGAAGGCGGACTTGCGGAACGGCCGGTTCGGCTGGAGGCCCAGGTCGTGCATCGCGTAGAGCACCCGCCGGTGCACGGGCTTCAGGCCGTCGCGCACATCGGGCAGTGCGCGGCCCACGATCACGCTCATCGCGTAATCGAGGTACGAGGACCTCATCTCCTGCTCGAGCTGGCGGTCCTCTATGCGGCCCGTGAGTGCGTCGAGCGAGCCTTCCATTCAGCAGCTCCAATCAGACATCGAGGAAGCGGACCTCCTTGGCGTGGCGCTCGATGAACACCTTGCGCGGCTCGACGCTGTCACCCATGAGGTCGGTGAACAGGCGCTCCGCGGTCGCGGCGTCCTCGATCGTCACGCGCTGCAGGGTGCGCGACTCGGGGTCCATCGTTGTCTCACGCAGTTCCTCGGCATCCATCTCTCCGAGGCCCTTGAAGCGCTGCAGGCTCATCCCCTCCTTCGCCAGGTCGAGCGTCACCTGCCGCAGCTCGCCGAACGACAGTGCTTCGCGCTGCTTGGCACCGAGTGTCACCTGGAAGGGCGGGCGGCCAACCTGCTTGACGAGCTTGGAGTGCACCTCGGCGAGCCGGCGGTACTCGCTCGACTTGAAGAGGTCGGCGGCGAGACGGTGCGTCCGAGCAAGCCCGCTCGCACGATGGACCGCCTTGATGGCGATTCCGGAATCGTTCGACGAGACGACCTCGGTCTCGAACGGCTCCTCGTCGGGGTCCGGCTGGTCGATGAGCTTGCGGACGCCGGCGATGCTCGCCGCGCCCTCGTCGAGGATCTGCGACTCGAGCAGGAAGCTGACCGCATCGTGCCCGAACGTCGCCTGCAGCGCGGCGGTCCAGCCGTCGTACTCCTTGAAGTCCCTGGTGAAGCGCTGCCAGCGGGCGGAAGTCCAGGATCGCTTCTTCGCGGAGCCGTTGGTGTAGGAGAACTTCTCGAGCTTGTCGCGCAGGAGGAGCTCCTCGAGCTCGGACTCCTTCTCGATGTAGATCTCCTGCTTGCCGTTCTTGACCCCGTACAGCGGTGGCTTGGCGATGTAGACGTAACCCCGCTCGAACAGGTCCGGCATCTGGCGGTACAGGAAAGTGAGGATCAGCGTGCGGATGTGCGCCCCGTCGACGTCGGCGTCGGTCATCAACACGACCTTGTGGTAGCGCAGGTCCTCGAGGTTGAACTCGTCGTGGATCCCGGTGCCGATCGCGGTGATCAGCGCCTGGATCTCCTGGTTGGAGAGGACCTTGTCGATCCGGTTCTTCTCGGCGTTGATGATCTTGCCGCGCAGCGGGAGCACGGCCTGCGTGTTCCGGTCACGCGCCTGCTTCGCCGAGCCGCCCGCGGAATCGCCCTCCACGATGAACAGCTCGGCGTCGCGAGGGTCCTTGACCGAGCAGTCGGCGAGCTTCCCGGGTAGGGTCGAGTTCTCGAGCGCGGACTTGCGTCGGGTCAGGTCCCTGGCCTTCCGCGCGGCCTCGCGGGCGCGGGCGGCGTCGACGGCCTTCTGCAGGATGCGGCGACCCTCGCCCGGATTCTCCTCCAGGAACTCGCCGAGCTTGCGGTTGACCGTCTCCTTGACCAGGCCCTCGACCGGCGGGTTCCCGAGCTTCGTCTTCGTCTGGCCCTCGAACTGCGGATCGCGAAGCTTCACCGAGATGACCGCGGTGAGGCCCTCGCGGACGTCCTCGCCGCTCAGGTTGGCGTCCTTCTCCTTCAGCAGACCCTTCTCGCGCGCATAGGCGTTCAGGGTGCGGGTGAGCGCCGAGCGGAAGCCGGAGAGATGCGAGCCGCCCTCGTGGGTGTTGATGTTGTTCGCGAAGGTGAAGACCGACTCCTGGTAGGAGGCGTTCCACTGCATCGCGACCTCGACCTGTCCGTCGTCGGTCTCGTTGTCGAAGTACACGGTCTTGCGGTGCAGCACATCCTTGTTCTCGTTGAGGTGGCCGACGAAGTCGACGATGCCGCCCGCATACTGGAAGGTCTCCTTCTGGCCGCCGCCGCGCTCGTCGACGAGGTCGATGCGCAGGTTCCGGGTCAGGAACGCCGTCTCCCGAAGCCGCTCGACCAGCGTCTGGTAGTCGAAGTCCACCTCCTCGAAGACCTCGGCATCGGGGAGGAACGTAATCGTCGTCCCGGTTTCCTTGGTCTTGGAGCCGCGCTTGAGCTCGCCCTGAGGCGCTCCGCGCTCGTACAGCTGCTCCCACACGTAGCCGTCGCGGCGGACCTCGAGCCGAAGCCTCTCGGACAGGGCGTTGACGACGGAGACGCCCACCCCGTGCAGGCCGCCGGAGACCTTGTAGCCACCGCCGTCGCCGAACTTGCCGCCGGCGTGGAGAGTCGTCATCACGACCTCCGCCGCGGGGCGCTTCTCCTTCTCGTGCTCCTCGACCGGGATGCCGCGGCCGTCATCCGCGACGGTGACGCTGTTGTCCGGATGAAGGGTGACGCTGACCTGATCGCAGTAGCCGGCGATCGCCTCGTCAACCGAGTTGTCGACCACCTCGTAGACCAGGTGATGGAGGCCTCGCGGGCCGGTCGACCCGATGTACATCCCGGGACGCAGGCGCACGGCCTCGAGCCCCTCGAGGACGGTGATGTCTTTGGCGCTGTAGCCGTCGCTCGCCGCGCGCCCGCGAGTGCCGGGCGCGGCGTTCGGGGCTGCGTTCTTTCGCTGCGTCTTCTTGGCGGCGGCCTTCGACTTGCCGCCGGTGCCGGCTTGACTTGCCACTCAGTCCTCTCGGTTCGATGGCCTGGCTGAAATCCCTGGAGGCAAGAGAAACCCCGACCGTCCAGAGCGCCGCCAGGAGGGCATACCGAGCGGTTCGGGGCGTACTTCCAAGTTCACATAAGGATACCAGGGGAGGCCGCCGGAAAGTCCGTGGAGACCGCAGAAACTACCTGCAAACTGTGCATAAAACGCGCGAAACGGATCAACTTTCGAAACGAAACGCGTCGGCGGTGAAACGGAGGCCTCTGACGGGCGACTCCGGGCCCTCCCCGGCCCAGTCGGTGAGCGTCTCGTTGAGTCGCTCAAGAAGCTCTGACTGAAACAGGTCCAACTCCTGCGCCCAGGTCGCGGAATGACACGCGATCGTGATCACGCCATCGCGCTCGGCAACCGGATCCGCCTGGCCGGCGACCCCCTCGCCGGCGATGCCGGGCCACGCCTCTTGGACCGCCGCGAGCAGGGTCTTCGGGCGGGCGCGCCCGCGCGCTGGGCGCAGCGCCGAGCCCAGCCGGCGCGGGGCCCGCCGGTGCCTCATGCCGCGAACGCCCGAGGCGCCGGCTCGGCCCCCCCGCCCTGGAGGGCGGCGGCACCGCTTCGCATCCCGGTTTCCGTGCGCTCCACCGCGGCCGGTAGGTGCCCGGCCTCCGTGGCGGTGATGAGCGTCTGGCCCGGCCCGTCGGTGAGCCGCGCGGCCAGCAGCTCCCTGCGATCCGGATCGAGCTCGCTCATCACGTCGTCGAGCAGGAGCAGCGGCGGGTTGCGCCGAGCTTCGAGGAGGGCACGGCGCTCGGCGAAGAGGAGGGCGAGGAGGGCGGCCCGCTGCTCGCCCTGCGAGCCGTAGCGCCGGATCGATCGCCGATCGACCGCGATCTCGAACTCGTCCAGATGGGGACCGTGCTGCGAGTAGCCGCGATCCACATCGGCGCTGCGGCGCTCGGCGAACTCCGCGGCCAACTCTCCTCGGGTGGTCGCATCGGAGCGTGGCCGGTACCGCAGCGAGCCCTCCCCCGGGAGACCCAGGTCCGAGGCGGCGCTCGCGAACTCGGGCGCCAGCAGCTCAACGGCATCCCGCCGCGCCTCCATGAGGTCGATTCCGGCGGCAGCCAGCTCGAGCTCCCAGGCCTCGAGCGAATCCTCGCCCGCGATCCCGGCGCGCACGCGGCCGAGCAGCGCGTTTCGCTGGGCGAGCGCCCGCCCGTAGCGCCGTCTGGCCTCCGCCCGCGCGGGCCACAGCGAGGCGAGCAGGCCATCCACGTGTGCGCGGCGATCCGTCGGTGGCCCCTTCACGAGGGCGAGGCGGTCGGGGAGGAAGACCGCGAGCGGCGGTCGGCGATCCGTGAGCCGAGCGCTCATCGGAGCGCCGTCGAGCAGGTGGCGGCGATCGCCCGCGCGCTCCAGCGACCATAGGAAGGTCGAGGACTCGCCGTCGCCTTCGAGCTCGACCTCCACTCGAGCCATAGGCTCGCCGAACGCGATGGCCTCCCGCTCGGCGCGGGTCCGGCAGGAGCGGCCGGCGAGAGCGGTGTAGAGGGCCTCCATCAGATTCGTCTTGCCCGCACCGTTCGGGCCCCAGAGCAGCGTGATCCGCGGGCCGAGCTCGACCTCCTGCGCCCGGAGGTTGCGAAAGCCGAGGACGCGAATCCGCGTCACCAGCATGGTCGCGACCTAAACGTTGAGCCGGATCGGCATCACGAGGTAGCTGAAGTCCTCGCTGTCGATCGGCTCGAGGAGGCCCGGGCGAAGCGGCGAGCTGAGCTTGATCACCAGCTCCTCACCGTCCACGCTCTCGATGCCCTCGATCACGAACTGGGGGTTGAAGGCGATCTCGAGCGGATCGCCCGAGTACGGCGCCGGGATCGCCTCCCTGGCGTCGCCGACCTCGGGCGTCTCTGCCGCGATCGTGAGCTCACCCTCGGCGAACCCGAACCGCAGCGGAGCGTTGCGCTGCGCGAGCTGGCTGATCCTACGCGACACCTCCAAGAGCTCGGTTCGTGGCAAGCGGACCTCGTGCTCGAACGACTCCGGGATCAGCTGGCGCCAGCTCGGGAACTGGCCCTCGATCAGCCGCGAGGACAGCACCACCTCGCCGGCGCGGAACACCGCCTGGTTTCGCGCCAGTGACAGGGCGACCTCCTCGGTGCCGCCCTGGCTCACGATCCGGGCGAGCTCGCGCAGCGCGCGGGCGGGCACGTTCGCCTCGATGCCGGCGGCGAGCGGAGCCTCCAGCTTCGTGTGCTTGACGCTCAGGCGGTAGGAGTCGGTGGCGACCATGGTCAGCGTGGATACGTCCGCTTGGAAGAGGACGCCGGTCAGGATTGGGCGGACCTCGTCGCGGGAGGCCGCGCGTGCCACACGGTCGATCGTCTCCGCGAGCGGGCTCGCGGGAAGCGTCGCGGCGTCCTCCGCGAGCTCCGGAAGGCGCGGGAAGTCCTCGGCGGGCAGCGTGCGGAGATGAAACCGTGCGGCTGACGCGGTCAGCTCCACGTCGCGCTGTTCGGCGCGAAGCGCCAGGGTCACGTCGCCTGCGGGCAGGCTGCGAACCACGTCGCCGAGTAGACGGCCCGGGAGGAGAACCGTGCCCTCCGTCTCAACCCGCACGTCTCCGAGGACCATCGTGAGCCCCAGTTCCATGTCTGTCGCGCGCAGCGTCAGGCTCGTGCCTGACGCGGCGAGCTGAATTCCGCCGAGCGACGGAAGCGTGGAGCGGGTCGATACTGCCCGGCTCACGATCTGGAGACCTGCCAACAGGTTTTCGCGGGAAAGGGAGAGCTTCATTGATGCACCCTGCATCTTCCTATCTGGTTCAGATGTAATGAGTGTGGTGGATGGCTGTGGAGAACCGGGGTTCATGGCTTCACCTGTGGAGTTTGGTCTGTGGACGGGATCGGTGGACGGTAGTTTGGCTGTTGAGAGGGCGCTAGAGGGTCGGCTCATGTGCACCGAGGAGCTCTCGTGCGCGGTGGATGGTGTCAGTCAGCTCGGCGTCGCTTGAGGCGCGGCTGGAGATTGCACGGACAGCGTGAAGGATCGTCGTGTGGTCGCGGTCGAAGTGGCGCGCGATCTCGGCGAGCGACATGTCGGTCAGCTCGCGTGAGAGGTACATGGCGATCTGACGGCTGCGAGAGACGTCGGAGGCGCGGGAGGCCGAAAGCATCGCCTCCTGCGAGGTGCCCGCTACGGAGCACACCACGGCCTGGATCGCAGGGACCGACGGGGTCTGCGGGACGGGGTAATGATCAGCAGCCGAGGAGCGATCACCGGCTGGGGGGTCGTCCAGGGCTTGGCGGATGAGTGCACGGTTCACCGGCTCGCCGAGGACGGACGAGAGGGCGGCGATGCGGGTGAGCGCACCCTCGAGCCGCCTGACGTTGCCGGCGGTGAGCCCGGCGATGTCGTGGAGGAAAGCCGGATCGGAGATCGCGACGGGAACCTCGCTGCTCATGCGCCACAACAGCGCTGTGCGCGTTCGCAGGTCGGGCGGACCGATAGCGACGCGGAGCCCCCACTCGAAGCGATCGCGCAGGCGCTCCGCGATGTGGCTGATCGCCTCCGGCGGTCGGTCGCTTGAGAGCACGATCTGCTTGCCGGCCGCGTGAAGCGTGTTGAACGTCTGGACGAACTCCTCCTGGGTGTGCTCCTTACCTTCGAGCGCCTGGACGTCGTCGATCAGCAGGGCGTCGAGGTTGCGGTAGCGAAGCTTGAAGAGCTCGGGGCCGTCCTTGCGCAGGGAGGTGACGAACTCGCTGGTGAACTGCTCCGTGGTCGTGTAGTGGACCGTCAACTCGGGCCGCCGGCGGCGCAGGTAGTCGACGATCGCGCCGAGGAGATGGGTCTTTCCGAGCCCTGGCGGCCCGTGCAGGAAGAGCGGGTTGTAGGCCTCGCCGGGGAGCTCGGCCACCGCGAGCGCGGCCGCGTGGGCCAGGCGATTGCCGGAACCGATCACAAAACGCTCGAAGGTGTGCCTTGGATCGATCTCCGGTGCTTCGACGCTCTCCATCTGCTGGGTTGATCCCGCGCCGGCGGAATCCGCCCCCTCATCGACGACGATGACGTGGTCGAGGCCGCAGTCCTGCGCCTGGAGCGCGCTCTCCACGGCGCCGCGGTAGCGCCGATCGACCCAGGCGCGGATCGACCGCGGCGCCGCGACTCGAAGCGCCGTGCCGTGTGCAGCCACCGGCCGGAGCGGGTCCAGCCACAGGTCATAGGTCGAGGCGGGAAGGCTCGCCCGCAGGTCCTCCGTGACGCGTCTCCAGATCGAATCGAGGTCGTCGGGGAGGGCGTCTTCGGGCATCGGCGGGCGATCATAGAACCGCGGTTGGCGGCCTCCGCCGTGGCTTCGCAGGCGAGCCCGCATCCTGCGCGAAAAAGCAGCGGCGCCCGTCGAGGCACCGCCTATACTGCCTCGCCGGTCGTGAAGCGGACGTATCAACCCAAGAAGCGAAAGCGCGCCCGCACTCACGGGTTCCGCGCTCGTATGCGTACCCGCAGCGGCCGACAGGTTCTCAAGCGCAGGCGCCGCAAGGGTCGCAAGCGGCTCACGCCGTGAGCACCGGCTCGCCGGGCGGACGGCGCAAGCGCGGGCGCCTGTCACGCAGCGGCGACTTCGACCGCGTCTATCGTGACGGCGAGTCGCACGCCAACCGGTTCCTTGTGCTTTACACGTTTCCGCGGGCGGCCGACGAATCCGGGGAGGACGACACCCGGCTCGGGATCTCGGTGAGCCGCAAGGTCGGCGGCGCCGTAGAGAGAAATGCCGTGAAGCGCGCGCTTAGAGATGCGTTCTGGTCGATGTCTCCCGAGGTTCCGGGGCGCCACGACTTCGTGCTTGTCGCGCGCCCGGACGTCGCCGGGCTGCTCGAGCGCGAGGGCGCGAAGGGTGTCGCCGACGCGCTCGGGGGGCTCATGTCGGAGGCCGGCCTCGCAGGCGGGAGCGTTTGACGTGAAACGCTTCCTCACGGCGGCGCTCCTGGCGCCGGTCAGCGCCTATCAGCGCTTCATCTCGCCGGCGCTCCCCCGGCGCTGCAAGTACTACCCGACGTGCTCGGCCTACGCGGTCGACGCCGTACGCGAGTTCGGCGTGCTGCGGGGCCTGGTGCTGGCGGGTTGGCGCCTGCTGCGCTGCAACCCGCTCAGCCACGGGGGCTACGACCCGGTGGAGAACCAGACCCTGTTCAAGCGCCACCGCCGAGAGGCCGCCGCGTGATCCTGCCGCTCGCGAACATCCTCCAGCCGCTGATCGACGTCGCCGACTCGATCATCACGTTCATCCACGACAACGTGGGCCTGAGCTGGGGCCTCTCGATCATCGCGCTTACCTTCATCGTGCGCCTCGCCGTGCTGCCGCTCTCCCTCCGGGGCATTCGCTCCATGCGTCGCATGCAGCTCGTCGCCCCGAAGATCCAGGCGCTGAAGGAGAAGTACAAGGACGACCCGCAGCGCTTTCAGCGCGAGACGATGGAGCTCTACAAGAAGGAGGGCGTCAACCCGTTCTCTTCGTGCCTGCCGTTCATCCTGCAGATCCCGTTCTTCATCGCGATCTACCAGCTCCTGCGGGGCGACACGTTCCAGGCCGACGTGATGGCCAGCCCACCGCCCGGCTTCCTGTTCGTGAAGTCGGTGATCGAGGCACCGCAGGGCGCCGAGTTGATCGTCCTGATCGTCCTCTTCGTGACCACAACGGCCGCGAGCGTCCTGCTCACCACCGCCACGAGCCCCACGGCCAGCCCGGCCCAGCGCTACCTGATGCTGCTCTTTCCGCTGATCATCGTCCCGTTCATCATCAACGCTCCCGCGGGGCTCGCCGTCTACTGGATCGCGACGAACCTCTTCAGCCTCGGGCAGCAGTGGGTGGTCCAGCGGATCATGCCGGCGCCCACGCCGGCGACGCCGGAGGAGATCAAGGAAACAAAGCCGCCGCCGCCGCCGCCGCGCAAGAAGAAGCGCAAGCGCCGGTAGCGGCCTCGCCGCCGCTGTAAGCAATCGACGGTTCGCCCCCGCCCCTCGGGGTAGGTGGACTTATCCGTAACAAGATCGCAAGCAAGGAAAGGTGAAATCGACATGGCTACGCGGACCGAAACCGAGAGGCGGGTCGCCGCCCAGAAGGCTGCTGCCACGCGAAAGCAGAACGAGGCGAAGCGACGCCGGTCGGCCCAGAAAGCCGCCGAGACACGAGCCCGTGCGGAGCAGAGCCGCCTGAAGGCGGCCGCGCTCCAGGCGCAACGCGTGGCGGACACGGCTGTCGGCGCGGCCGTCAGCGGCAGCGAGAAGGTGGTCGACACCCTCAAGCCGCTGCGGAGCCAGACGGAGGCCCGCCGTGAGGCGCAGCGGATGCAGCGTCGCGCTTCGACGAACCTCCGCAGGTTCGAGCGCCGTGGCGAGACCGCTCGCCGGCGCGCGGAGCGGACCGTCAAGCGGCAACGCGACCAGGCGCTCCGCACACTGCGGCGTAATCGCCGGGACGCCGAGCGTCGCTTCGACGAGGTACAGGGGAGCGCGGAGGATCTGTTCCGCCGCTCCACGCCGCAGGCGAGCAGCTCCACCCGATAGCCCTCTGTACGCGTGAGCGCGGGAGAGCCGGGCACGTTGCCCGGCTCTTTCACGTGCTCGATTCCGCGCCGGGCCAACCGAACCTCTTCGTCGGCCCGCGCTCGATTCCTCGGCCCGCAACCTCGCCACCCATTCGAGCATTGCGCGACTAGACTCGCGCAATGGCCGCCGACGGAGACCAGGCCCACGCCGCCGAACCGGCCGAGCGCGTGCGCGCGATCCTCGAGCGGATCGTGGACGAGCTCGACGTCGAGGCAAGCGTCGAGGTGTCCGAGGCCGATGACGAGATCCTCGGGCGGGTAGATGGGGAGGACTTGGGCCTCCTGATCGGCCGCCGGGGCCAGACCATCGACGCCGTGCAGCTCCTCTGCTACCGGGCGGCGTTCCGGGGCCGCCAGGACCGTAAGCGGGTCACCGTGGACGCGGCCGGCTACCGGGAGCGCCGCCGCGACGCCGTGGAGCGCCAGGCCGAGCGGGCCGCCGAGCGGGCGCTCAAGACCGGGAACGAGATCGAGCTCGAGCCGATGACCCCGAATGAGCGCCGCGTCGTGCACCAGCACCTGAAGGACCGCGCGGGGATCGAGACCTTCAGCGAGGGCGAGGAACCCGAGCGCTGCGTGGTGGTCGCCCCGCTGCTCAGCGATTGACCGGGCCCGGCACGCGGCCGGAGGGCCTGGAGCCCCAGGCCCGGGCCGCCCTCGACGCCGTCGTCGAGCAGGTTGCGGGCGATCCCTCGGCGCCGAGCAGCGTCCGCGACCCCGAGGACGCGTGGCGCATTCACGTCGCCGACTCCCTCAGCGGGCTCGAGGTCGAGTCTCTCCGGGAGGCCGCCTCGATCGCGGACGTGGGGGCGGGGGCCGGGTTTCCAGGACTGCCGCTCGCGGCGGCGCTGCCGAGCGCGCGGATCGACCTGATCGAGGCGACAACGCGCAAGTGCAAGTTCATCGAGCGGGCCATCGAGGCGAGCCGGCTGAGCAACGCGAGCGTCGTGTGCGGGCGGGCGGAGGAGTGGGCGGCTTCCGAGCCACCCGCCGGCGGGCGAGGGGCATACGAAGCTGTGACGGCGCGAGCCGTCGGCCGCCTCGCGACCCTTGCCGAGCTGGCGTCGCCCCTGCTCGTCGACGGGGGCGTCCTGGTTGCCTGGAAGGGCCGGCGCGATCCGGTTGAGGAGGACGAGATGGACCGCGTCGCAGGGCGTCTCGGGATGAGTCCCGAGGACATCCGTTGGGTCGGTCCCTACGCAGGGTCGCGCAACCGGCACATCCACGTAATGCGGAAGACCGGCGCCACGCCGCCCGACTTGCCGCGGCGGCCCGGGATGGCGAAGAAGCGCCCCCTCGGCACTTAGTCCGACCTGGCATCTCGATTTGCGCGCTGGGCCACTCGGTAAGGTCGTGCGCCGATGGGCTCGGTTTACGCGGTGGCCAATCAGAAGGGCGGCGTGGGCAAGACGACCACGGCCGTCAACATCGCCGCCTGCGCCGCCGAGGCGGGCAGCCAGGTGCTCATCTGCGACCTCGACCCGCAGTGCAACGCAACCGTGGCGCTCGGCCTCGGCCGCGATCTCCGCCCATCCACCTACGAGTGCCTGATGGGCGAGCGCTCCGTGGCCGAGGCGGCGCGGCCCGCCGGCCCCGACAACCTCTGGATCGTCCCCGCGAACCGCGATCTGGCCGGCGCCGCGGTCGAGCTCCCTCGGATCGATGGGTCGGAGCGCACGCTGCGCCGTATGCTCGGCCCGGTGCGTGAGCGCTTTGCCCTCACGCTGCTCGACTGCCCGCCGGCGCTCGGCCCGGTGACCGTCAACGCCCTGGCCGCGGCGGATCGGGTGGTGGTGCCGGTGCAGGCCGAGTATCTGGCCCTTGAGGGCCTCGTCCAGTTCCTCGAGACCCTCGACCTCATCCGGCGCGAGCTCAATCCGGGCCTCGTTCTGACCGGCGTGGTCATCACCATGCACGACGATCGCACAAGGCTCGCGCAGGACGTCGAGCGCGAGCTGCGTGGACACTTCTCCGACCTTGTTCTCCGCACCGTGATCCCGCGCAACATCCGAGTGGCCGAGGCCCCGAGCTTCGGCGTGCCGGTGCTCCAGCACGCTCCGACCTCGAACGGATCGGCCGCGTACCGTGAGCTCGCCGCCGAGCTCGCCGCGCGCGAGCGGGCCGACCGGGTGTCCGTGGAGCACCGCCCAGCGGATCACTCTCAAGTAGAGGTTGAGGGATGACCCGCCGAGGAATGGGACGCGGCCTCGCCGCGATCATCCCTGAAACGCCGGCCGAAGCCGCCGAGCTTCGGGACCTGCCCCTTGACCTGATCCGGCCGAATCCCGACCAGCCGCGGACTCAGTTCGACCCCGCCTCGATCACGAGCCTCGCCGCCTCGATCGCCGATGCCGGGATCGTGCAGCCGCTCATCGTGCGACCGCTCGCCGACGGGCGCTACGAGCTGATCGCCGGCGAGCGCCGCTGGCGAGCGGCCCGGGAGGCCGGCGTGCAGGCCGTCCCCGCCATCGTCCGCGACGAGGCGGAGGCGGACCGTCTGCAGACGGCACTGATCGAGAACGTCGCGCGAGAGGACCTCAACCCGGCGGACGAGGCCCGCGCGTGCGCCGCGCTGGTCGAGGACCTCGGGCTCTCGAAGGAGGAGCTGGCGCGGCGGCTCGGCCGCAGCCGCTCGGCGATCTCGAATCTCATCCGCCTGCTCGACCTGCCGGACGAGGTACTCGAGCTCCTCGCCGCCGGCGACCTGAGCGAGGGACACGGCCGCGCCATCCTCCAGGTCCGGGGCAACGACGCCCGCCGAGCGCTGGCGCGCGAGGCCGCGGCGCGGGGCTGGTCCGTTCGTGAGACCGAGCGCCACTCGAAGACCGCGGCGGAGCCAGCCGCGAAGATCGTTCCGCATCCGGACCAGGAGGCGGCGCTCGCGCGCGCCGAGGAGAGCCTCGAGCAGGCCCTTGGCACCGGCGTCCGCGTCCGCTCCGCCCGGCGCGGTATCCGCGTGGAGCTGCGCTTCGACGACCTGGACGAGCTGCACGCGTTCGCTCGCGCGACGCACCGGAACTAAGCGCGTCCCAACGCTTCTCGTCGGGTAGAGCTTGGCGCCAACAGTCCCAAATCCACCTATACGGTGGAGAATCTGCCGGCCGCACCGATTCTCCCCGGCGTGAGGAGGGCGCGACTAGGGCGCGAGCCGCTGGATCTCCCAGGCGCCGCCGACGCGGGTGTAGACGAATCGATCGTGCAGCCGCGCTGCCTGGCCCTGCCAGAACTCGATCTGCTCCGGACGCACCAGGTAGCCGCCCCAGAACTCGGGTCGGGGAATCTGCTCGGCAGCGAACCGGTCACCCGCCTCCGCCACACGTTCGTCGAGCGTCTCGCGATCGGCGATCGGCTGGCTCTGGGGCGATGCCCATGCACCGATCCGCGCCTCCGGCGGCCGGGTTGAGAAGTAGGCATCGTCGTCCGACGCGGGCAGCTTCTCGATACCGCCCCGGATCCTCACCTGCCGGTCGAGCTCCTTCCAGTAGAGGACGAGCGCCACCCGGGGCGTGGCCTCGAGCTGCCGCGCCTTGGCCGACTCGAGGTTGGTGAAGAACCGAAAGCCATCCGGGCCGAAGCCCTTCAGCAGCACCATTCGAGCGTCGGGCGCTCCCTCAGCGTCCACCGTCGCCAGCGCCATCGCATCAAGCAGCGGGACCTCGGCCGCCTGCTCGTACCACTCGCGGAACTGCTCGATCGGGTCCTCGGCCAGCGACGACCGGTGAAGAGGCGGCATGTCGGGGCGGCGGGGCATCGGCCTCGCCAGGCTAGCTGCGCTCTTTCTAGAATGAGGCCCTCGGGGCGATTAGCTCAGTCGGTCAGAGCGCCTCTCTGATAAGGAGGAGGTCCCTGGTTCGAGTCCAGGATCGCCCATCATCCGATTCCCCTGCATGACCGCGGACTCGGTCTCCCCGGCTACAGAACCAGCGGGGAGCCGACGATCCTCTGCGCTCGACTCCGTGCCCATTCCTGCCCAAACAGCGCCGTTGACGAGCGCTCGCAGCCGCTCGCGCTCCCCCTCGTCGCGGAACATCACCTGCGCGTACACGGCAAGGGTGACGGTGGGATTTGCGTGGCCCACCTGTCGCATCACGTAGGGCACGTCCTCGCCAATGGCCAGCATGAGCGAGATGTAGGTCCGACGCAACGAGTGCGGGGTGAGGCCCTCGGGCAGCGGAGCCAGATGGCTCTTGGCGCGGTTCTCGTTCGCCCGCTTGATGGCTCGCGCGAGGACGCGGTTGCGGACGTTCGAGGGGTTCTGTCGCCGGCCGCTCCCGGTCGGGAACACGTAATCGTCGGGCCCGCTGAACGGCGTCTTGGCCTTGTGGTCGAGGAGCTCGTCGCGAAGCGTAGGAAGCAGATCGACCTCGCGAACGCCGGCGTCGGTCTTCGCCGTGCCGATCCGGAGGACGCCGATCGCGAGATCGACATCCCGCCAACGAAGCGCCAACGCTTCGCTGATCCGAAGGCCGGCGAAGGCGAGCGTTGCGAGCAGCGCCCGACGCGGCGTCGCTCGCCGATCGATCCTCGCCTCGGCATCCAGCTCGCGGGCGGCGTCCAACAAGGCCGCGATCAGCTCCGCCCGGTCGAGCCAGGTCCTGTGTGGCTTGCCCTGTTTTAGCTTTCGCCGCCTCCCGCGGGCGGGGTTGCGGTCGATCAGTTCGCGCTCCACCGCGACGTCGAGGATCTGCGCGAGCCGCGTAATCGTCGTGTTGATGGAGGCCGGCGCGAGGGCCGCCCTCGCGGACCTTCGCCTGCCGATAGCGGTCGACCTCGGCGACCGTGATCTCCGGCAGGCATCGCGATGCGAAGAAGGGGAGCAGGTGTCGCTCCAGGTGCCCGCGATAAGTCTCGAGCGTCTTCTCGGACAGTCCCTCGTACAGGCGACCCTCGTACCACTCGTCCGCGAACTCGTGGAAGGTAGGCATGTGGTCGGGCTCGACGGGCTGCGGCGGTTCGTACGGTCGCCAGATCCCTCGCTCGACATCGGCGAGAACGTGGCGAAGCTCGGCCTCGGCCCGATGCCGGTTCCAGCCCTCCTCTGGGCGACCAAGGGTGATCGAATGCCGGCGCCCGTAGGCGCGGAAGCGAATCGCCCACGACGGATGGCGCGGCCCCGGTGGGATCACCTGACCGGTTGCCTTTCGAGCCATCGCGAGCGTTCTGGATCTGCGAGTGCGGGAGCGGCCCACTCTAGCTCCCGTCGACGGTGAGGTTTGTGCGCCTCTGGCGGGCGCTGTACCTGTCGAGGTCCGGATACCCATCCACGGCCTGTCCGTCGCGCAGACGTCGCCGACGTGAAGTCTCAGTGCGACATGGCGGGCCGCAGTAGATCGCGTCTGCGCGTCGGCCGGCGAGCGAGCCATGACAGATTGGGCAAAGCCTCACGGCGCCTGCCCCCTGATCTGGAGAAGCGCCGCCGAGCGCCGCTTCCCCCGCTGCCGCGTTGTCCGCCTTGGGGTGGTGCCGGCCTCCCCGGCGGCCGGCGCGGAGGCTATTTCCCTCAATCGTCCCAGGTCAAAGCGAAGCCGCGGCCTGGGCCCCTTGCCGAGCCGGACAACGCCGAGCTCGGCCTTGTGCTCGTAGACCCAGCCGCGGGTGCAGCCGAGAAACCGCGCCACCTCCGTTGCGTCGATCAGCGAGTTTGGCCCAGGGCCGTCGCGAAGCCGCGACGCAACGGGCTCGGCAACTCGATCGAACGCCGAGTGCTCTTGCCGCACGAGTTCGGTCCCACGAGTTGTGGTGCCGCTTGCGAGCTGCGCTTGATCGCCCGGGGCCTGCCGGCTCAAGGTGGCCGGCTCGCTTGCGGGCGACAACCCCGGGAGGACGAGCTGGGTGTTGAGGCGGGAGGTCATCAGGCGCGGTCCCTACCCATAGGTGGGAGCCGCACCGAAAACGTCCAAGATGGCGGTCGCTTCCGACCTGAGCCAGGTCAGGCCAATCGCCGGCGCTCATTCATCGGTGCGGCGCGAGCCGCGGGATGACCTCATCCGTCGACAGCCGGTAGACCTTGCTCGGACGGCGGCGAGGCCGGCAGGTTTGACGAGCCGGGTTATGAGGGGTCAGTTTTAGCCGGCGTCCGCGTTCCCTGTCCCTACGGCGTCGCCGTCCTCTCCATCGTCAGAATCGCTGCTCTGCGCGAGGTGCGGATGAACCTCGTCGATCCGCTGTTCCCACCGATCCATGATCGCCTGCGCGTCGGCCACGTTCCGTACCGCAACCTGAATGCGTTTTAGCGGGCGTCGCAGTTCTCGGCTGAACTTTGCGGTGTCGTCCAAGGTCTCGGCAAGCTCCTCAAGCTGACCGGCTGCTTGCCGTCCAGCGGCTGTCATCTCACGGATAACGGACACGAACTCCTCGACGCCCTCTTGTTCTGACTCCGGTTGTTCGGCAGCAAGGCGGATCATCGTCAGCACCCCGGGATCGACCTCAGAGAGAAGTGACACGTATTGCTGCGCGCGCTCTTCAATGCGCTCTGCCGGCGCCGCGAGCCGGTTCGCAAGCCTGTTTGCCACCGCAAGACGCGCCGCAAATGTGCCCCTCGCCGCAGCCTCGTCCATTTCGCGAGTGGCATCCTGCGCCCGTTCGTTGAGTTCGTTCAGATCGGCCCCAAAGCCCGCGAGCGCTTCAGCGACCTTCGGCATTGCCTCCTCGCCTGCCGCCATTCGGTCGAGAAGGCCCCCCTCGTCATCCTCAGCGTCGACCGCCGCCTCCGCTGAAACGGCATCTGTGGTGACTGCCTGGACCAGGGGCGGGCTTGCTGGCTGGGTCGCCTCGACAGCTTCGGCGATCTCGATCAGGCGCTCAGCGAGCCTCGCCACCCTGGCCCGATGATCCGGATCACTTTCGTCCTTTAACCGAACGTCGCGAAGGTCTTCCCACTGTGTTCGCTTGATGATCGCCATAGCCTCATCTGCGGGTTCCTCATCTTCGAGTTCCGGCACCGTTACGTAATAAATGGGTAGGACCAGCTCCTCGACCCCCAAGCTCTTCGCCTCGCCGACAAACTCGATCAGCTCCTTTCGGCACTCTGTGGACTCGAAGAAGCTGGGCGTAACGATCGGAATCAGGAACGTTGTGCGCTGCGCTCCTCTGCGATTCGCGTTTCCCACTCCTCGCCCCATTTCAGATCCCGATCGATGAACAGATCGAGACCCGTGCCGCTTTGGAGCTGGTGTTCCTCGCGGAGGCGGTCGGCGAGACTCCGTATGCGTCCCCCGGCGTTCGTGTCGTCCTGGTGCACGTAGCACCAAAATCCCGCAGCCTGAGCCATTCCCACACGGTATCGATGAGCCGCAATGGAGCATCCGTTCGCGGGATGCCGCCTAGGTCGGGCCAGCCGTGCCCGGCGGGGGGATGGGTCCGACCTTACTTGGCACCTCGTGCGGATTGCGACCGCGGGCTCGACAAGGGCGCTCGCCCACGGTGATCGGCAGCTCGACCGCCCCCCACCCTCACGGCAACAACAACTCATCCCGCAATCCACCAACTTTCAGCCCATCCCCAAATCGAACCCACGCATCAAAGCCACGAGCAAGGATTCGGACCCCGGAATCATCACTCGATAGGCACCGACCCCCAGCCGAATACGCGCCGGGCACATTATCAACCTCAGTTGATATGTAGCATTGTTAACGCAATGGCCGGCCAAGCTCAGGTCTCCCGTGTCGCGGTGGACGACGACACGTGGGTCCTCTTTCGCCAGGCGGCGCTGGCGCGAGGGATCTCGGTCTCGGCGTACCTCGGAAAGCTGGTCGCGGCGGAGCTGAGGCGTCGGGCTGGGCGAGCCGTGGCCGGCATCCAACCTGAGGCGTCGGCGGACGAGCAGGGCATCGCGGCACTGGCCGAGGTCAGGGCGTCGATCGATGAACTCGATGAAATCGCCGGGCGACTCGCGCGCTCGGCGGTCGAGCAGGGCGGGTCATGGGACGACGTCGCGAGCGCGCTGCGAATCGGCACCGTGCAGGCTCGGAAGGCGTATGCGTCGGACCCTGGGCCTAGGCAGCGGCGATAGACCGGCACCGGTGTGTCCCACTGGGCCGTGGGGGAGAAAAGGGCCCTCCTGATTTCTTAGAGAGGCATGCTCGGCTATGACCCCTCTCGGTACTCGCCCTCCATCCCCAGGCGATGTCGGTCGACCAGGTCCTCCAATCCGCCCGCCACAAACTCATCGATCGACCGAAGTAGGGACTCCGTTCGATCTGCAGCTGGGATCGTCCACTCCTCCCTTGGCCTTCCGCGTCCTTCGGCGGGAGCCCTTGTTCGAGTCGCGAGTCCGAGCGCCTCGAGTTCCCTGAGATCGCGGCTCACTTGTGACGGACTTAGGCCGGTGCGAGCCGTCAGGTCGTCGGCTGTGAGCGAGCCGGAACAGAGGGCCTTGACGAGGTCGGCACCTTCGCTACGTGCGAGGATCGCCAGCAACCTGAGCGTCGCGGGCTGCATCTATATTTCATTGCACCAGATGCAATTAAATCAAGCACTTGCTCCTTCGCCGTTTGCGAGAGGTCTCTCACCGGTGATCTGATGAAGGTCCGATCGGAGATCCATGCAGACAAGCTCCGGGGCGGCTTCTACACACCGCTCCATCTTGTGGATTCATGCCTTGAGCGGGTCCAGCAGCTCCTGGATGACCCGCAGCGCCTAACTCTTCTGGAACCCAGCGTTGGAGATGGCGCCTTCTTGCGGCGGATCAACACCCCAGGCGGCGCTTTGGATGGCGCCGTATCCCAGGTCGTGGCCGTCGAGCTCGTTGAGTCGGAGGCTAGGAAGGCCCGCAGGACGCTCAGGGAGTCCGGCATCACCGGACGGTGCACAGCATGAGCGCCATCACGTGGGCGGTGAACGGGGCCCCGCGGGTGGACGCGGCGGTCGGAAATCCGCTGTTTCTCCGGTACCAGTTCGTCTCCGAGGAAGATCGCGAGGTCATCCCTGAGCTTGGCACCCAGATGGGGATCAGCCTGCAGGGGGTCTCCAACCTCTGGATCCCGGTCTTCTTAGCTGCCCTGCATAAGCTGCGCGTCGGTGGCGCCTTCGCGTTTGTTGTTCCAACCGAGGCGTTCACCGGCTGTTCCGCCCGTGTCGCCCGCGACTGGTTGAGCCGGAACGTCGAAGCGCTTCGTTTCGACTTGTTCAGCCCGGGCTCATTTCCTGACGTGTTGCAGGAAGTCGCGGTTGTGAGTGGACGCCGAACTCTCCCTAGCGAGACGGGCCGCGTGACCTTCGTGGAGCATGGCGCCAGCATCCGGCGCTGGGAGCACGTCATCGACAATCAGGTGCGCACGTGACCAGGTATCTATTGCTACCCCGCCATCTCGATGCGATTGAGTCAGCCGCCGAGGCTGCTTCGGCTGTTGCGTTAGGGAACGTCGCCACGTTCGAGGTCAGCAACGTCACGGGAGCCAATGACTACTTCTGCGTTGACGACTCCGAGATCCAAGAGTGGGACCTTGGTTCCTGGGCCAGGCCCCTTCTTCCGCGCATCCGGTGTTCGCCCGGGTTGGTCTATCGGGCGGCGGATCACAATCGGACACGGCAAAGGGGCTGGAAGGCATGGCTAATCGACTTTGGGCAGGGCCCCGATCCGAAACAGCACCGGCTCGCGCGGCGATACATCTCCGTCGGAGAACGGGCGGCGCTTCACCAACGCTACAAGTGCCGCATCCGCAGCCCGTGGTACGAGATCCCAAGACCGCGTCGGGGCCCGCTGCTGCTCTCAAAGCGATCGCATCGCTTTCCGCGTGTGGTCAGCAATGCCGCCCGCGCGTATACAACCGACACCATCTATAGAGGATCAATGCGCCGCGATTCACCGATCACAGCGCAAGATCTCTGCGCTGTCTTCCACAACAGCCTCACGCTGCTTAGCGCGGAGATCGAGGGGCGGTACTTCGGGGGCGGGGTTCTTGAGCTAGTTCCGTCCGAGATCAGAAGCGTCCTGATCCCTCCTGCGGCCAGCTTTGGTGAGCATCTTCCACGCCTGGACCGACTGTCTCGCCAATCCGAGGGGGACGAGCTGGTGAATGCAACGGACGGAGAGCTGCTTTCGCGGGCGGCCTTCGATGTCGACGCCTGGCGGAGCTACAGTCGGCGCGGCGGAAGCTGCTTGAGCGGCGTCTCGCGAGGACACAGAGGCCACCCCAGGAAGAGCGGTTAGTGGATCTCTAGCTTGAAGCCGGCCGGCGATCGAGACAGCTCGACCGTGCGGCCGGTGTAGTTGGTCGCTTTCAAGAGGGCGCCGAGGTTCGTTCCCCAGTGAAGGATCGTCGGGACGTTGCCCTGCCCAGCTTCGCGATGCGGCGCGTGATCGATCCGCAGGTCAATTGTCCCAAGGTGGGCGCCTGCGACGGTCACGTCCATAGGGACAATCGCGATGTCCATCGGCTTCCCCTTCCCACCGCGCGTTGTTCCTTTGACCCAGCGTGCTCCGCGGAAGAACGTGTACCGAAACCAGCGCCGGTGGCTGATCGCGTGTCCAGATTCCGTGAGGCGGAGCCAGCCAGTCGGGTTGGACTTCGGGCTGGGTGGGTGTTGGGCATCCGACTGCGTAAGCGCCTTTGACCACGTGAGGATCGGACCTGGGGGGACTGGCGGCGCAGCTGTGACTCCGGTACCGAGACCTGGGACGGGAACGGCACCGGGCCCCATGCCGCGCGGTCGCGGCGGCCGGCGCTGCTTGGACCGCCGCCGACGAGACCGCCGCCGCGTTGTTCCTGTGCCAGCTCCGGCGGATCCAGAACCCCCAGCGACCCTCGTCAACTCCGCTTCGGTTTTGCTCGACCCGCCCCGTGGAGCGTTCGCAGGAGCGAGGCTGTTGCCTTCCGACGCAGATTGCCTGCGGGCCGAAGCCAGGCGTCAACGGAGCGAAGGAAGTTGTCCAACTGTGCGCGGTCGTTCGGAAGGTCGGGCTCCCAGATCGTGAAGGCTTCGTCATTCACGTATAGAGCTGCCTCCGAGATATTCGTCGAGCCGGTGAAGACGAGCGCCTCCTCAATCCGGCCCCGGGCCGAGGCTCGCTTAAGCAAGACAAAGCACTTTGGATGAAAGGTTGGCGGAGTGTCCGGGTCGTGCACCAGGACGACGTCGCCGCGCCAGCGCACGGCTCCCATCAGCTGGCTGATCGCGTCAAAGCTCGTCCCGTATAGGTCGTAACCAACTGCCGCACGGGTACGTCCGCCAGCGGATGCGAAGGCGCGCAGAGGCTCGTCCAGGTGGCGAAGCCCCGACATCCGGACGAAGGCGACGGCGAACCAGAGATCTGTCCATGTCCCGGAGCGCAGCGCTCGGGTCAGAAGATCGCCAAACCGGCCGTCCCGGGGCTGCATGATCTGGCGAGTCGACACGGAGTAGACCTATCAGGTGCGGCCCGGCGACGCAAACGAGCAGAGGTCATTGGGCAGGCAGGCCGTTCCCTTGCCCAAATCGACGGCAATCGAGCGCAAAGAGCGGCGATCTGGCGGCGTCTCAATCGACGAGGGTCGAGGTCCCAACGCCGCTCAACTATGCCGTTTTGGGCGCCTCTTCCGCTTCCGCCTGCGCCTCTCTGATAAGGAGGAGGTCCCTGGTTCGAGTCCAGGATCGCCCATCCGTCCGTGCCTGGGCGAGTCCCGGCATCTCGCATCGCTCACCGGCCGAGGCTCCAGTGCTCGCGGAGGAACGCCAGGACCCGGTCGAGCTCCTCTCTGTCGGCGGCCTTGACGAACTGGTGGGAGCCGTGTACAGGCCCCGAGCGCGGGCGCCCCTCGCGGTCGATCTCCGTGCCCCACTTGAAGTCCTCCAGGCCGAGGCTGGGCTCGAACGTCCCGATGAAGTAGAGCTTGGCGCCCGTTGCGTACTCCACGGCGATCGGATAGCCGGCGATGTACGCGCCCTGCATGCCTCCGTCGTGGGTGACGAACGGGACCCCGTCGTCGACCTCGAACAGCGACTTCATCCGGTCCAGCTCCCACC
The DNA here is from genome assembly GCA_963829735.1 of uncultured Actinomycetes bacterium. Taxonomy (GTDB): domain Bacteria; phylum Actinomycetota; class Thermoleophilia; order Solirubrobacterales; family 70-9; genus AC-56. The sequence continues at coordinate 68,353 of CAWHJT010000014.1, read as the reverse complement.
GGGCGGCGTCCATGCGGCGGTCCGGATCCGCCGCCAGTGCGACGAAGCCGTGCAGCTGCTTCCTGAACTCCGCGGGCCAGATGTCGTGTTCGTGGCAGATCGAGCAGGCGGCCAGCCACCAGGTCGTCTCGGAATCGGGCGAGAGGTTCCTGCATTCGTGGCGCAGCTTCATCACGGCCCCGGGTGTATAAGCGGCGTGGAGCTCGGCGGCGAGTGCCTGCTTGTCGCGAGGGATCATGTCCAGGGCGCAAGCGATGCCCGCGTCGAAGCCCGCCGCCGGCGCCTCGTGTGTCGGTACGCGCTCGGCCAGCGACGCCGCGTCGATCTCGGGTGGCCAGTCTCCTTCCTCGGCAACCCTCGGCGCGGCGGCGGCGACCATGGCCCGAACCTTGTCGTGCTCATGGCCGAGCACCTCTGCGGCGGAGTCGTGCACGGGCCGAATGTCTATCGCGGCACGCGCTCGGCTGCCACGCGGCGCATCGCGTCCAGCGACTCGTCGAGCCAGTTGCGGAAGAAGCGCCGGCCGATCGTCCAATCGAACATCCGGTACTGGAGCTTGAACGGCTCCATGCCGAAGGTCGCGTCGATGAAGGTCCCGTCCCGCGCCTCGGCGAGGGTCCAGCGGACGAAGGTGCCCGTGTTGACGCACCGGATGATGAGGTTCCTGCAGTCGTCCATCGAGTCGACATGGAGGTTCATCTCGTCCTTGCCGAGCGGGGTCTGGGTGACCTGCCGGTAGTTGCAGCCCGGCTCCAGACCGTCGCATTCGACCGACAAGACGCGGGGCCACCATTCGGGGTGGCGGTCGACGTCGGCGAGGAGATCCCAGACCACTTCGACCGGCGCCTCGATGTACGCCTGCTGACGAGCTTCGGACATCGGCTGACGATTATCGCCGCTGGGCGGCGCCGCGCCAAATCCGGCCGTGATTCCGACCCCAGACCCACACCTATAATTGCCGCCAGGCCAGCGAGGGCTCGGAGACAAACACTTGCAACAGATGCAGATCTACGGCGTGAGCTTCGACATGGTCGGCAAGCAGCCGATCGTGCTGTTGAAAACCGTCGACGGCAACCGCTTCCTCCCGATCTGGATCGGGCATCCGGAGGCGGCCGCCATCCTGATGAAGCTCCAGGGCGCTTCCACACCCCGCCCGATGACGCACGATCTGCTGTCAGATCTCCTCGAGCAGCTCGACGCGAAGTGCGAGCGCGTGTCGGTGACCGAGCTCCGCGACAACACGTTCTACGCGTCGATCACGGTCTCGGTGAACGGCTCCGAGCTCGAGATCGACTCACGCCCCTCGGACGCCATCGCGCTCGCCGTCCGCACCTCGGCTCCGATCTTCGCTGCCGACGACGTAATCGACGAGTCGTCGATCGAATTCGAGCACGAGGTCGAGGACACCGAGGAGGTGGTCGAGAAGTTCAAGGACTTCCTCGACCAGGTCACGCCCGAGGACTTCGCCCAGGGCGAGGACTCCTAGCCTCCCCGAGCCTCCCCGGTCCCTCTGAGCCTTCGCTAGCCGGTCATCATCTCCAGCATCGGGTGCGTGAGCCCGTACTTCGCACAGATCTCGGGAACCGTCTCCGGCTTCATCTCGATCCCGTAGCGCTCGTTCACCGCCATCATCGCGTCGAGGTCCGGGGGGCCGTCGGCGCCAATCATGTCTCCGAGCTCGTCGAAGTAGTGCTCGAAGCCGCCCGGCGAGATGATCTCGAGGATGTGGCAGGGCTCGTCCCCGTCGTTCCAGAACGTGTGCCACTGGTCGCGTGGCTTGAACACGAAGTCGCCGGCCTCGGCGTAGACGACGTCGTCGCCGAGAATCGCGCCCATGCGTCCCTTGACCACGTAGCTGTACTCGTCCTCGCGCGAGTGCTTGTGCAGCCCGACGGCCAGATGCTTCGGGGGCATCGGGTGCTCGACGAGTGAGAAGCCGCCGCCGGTCTCCTCGGTCCAGGCCATCATCCGCGCGCCGATCGAGCCGAGATCGACAAGCCGGCCGTCAATTGGCCCGACGTTTCGGGGGCCCTGCGAGGCGTCGAACCTGGTCAGGGTCGCCCTGTCGATGGTCATCATTGAGTCTCCCTTTCATTTCGCTGAACACCACTGTGCAGCGAAACTACCACACATCGAGCCGACCTGTCAACATTGGTTGAACAGTGATGTCCACAAACGCTCCAGCAGCAGAGACCCGCCGATATCGGAAGCGCCTGCGCGCCGAGCAGGAGCTGCAAACCCGTCAGGCGATCACGGAGGCGGCCGTGAAGCTGCACGGCACGGTCGGGCCGGCCCGAACGACCGTCAGCGCGATCGCCGACCAGGCGGGCGTGCAGCGGGCGACGGTCTACCGGCACTTCCCGGACGAGCGGACCCTGTTCCGGGCGTGCTCGGGCCACTACATGTCCATGCATCCGCCCCCGGATCCGTCCCGATGGGTGGAGGTGGCCGATCCGGCCGAGCGGCTCCGGCGGGCCCTGGCGGACGTCTACGGCTGGTGGGAGGAGACGGAGGAAATGATGTCGCGGGTCATCCGCGACGCGCCGCTGGTGGAGAGCATGTCCGAGCAGACGCATGCGCGACTGGCGTTCTTTGACCACGTTATCTCGATCCTGATGCGAGGGCGCAGGCTCCGCGGCAAGCGGCGGGCCCGCGTGGAGGCGGCGATCGGCCACGCCCTGGCGCTCACCACCTGGCAGTCCCTGGTCCGTGAGCACGGCTTGACGAACTCCGACGCAGTCGAGCTGATGGCGGGGATGGTCGAGCGGGCCTAGGCGCCCCGGGGGCGGACGAGCCGGGCGTGGCCCTCGACCGCGAGCTCGACGATACGCGCGACCAGATCCTCGAACTCCAGCCCTGCCGCGTGCGCCGCCATCGGCATAAGGCTCGTGTCGGTAAGGCCCGGGATCGCGTTCGCCTCGATCACCTCGGGGCGCTCGTCTGCGTCCAGCAGCACGTCGACCCGAGCGAATCCCGTGCAGCCGAGACTCTCGTACGCTCGTGATGCGGCCTCGCGGACGCTCGCGGCGGTGTCCTCCTCCAGGTCGGCCGGGCAGACGTACTCGGTCCGGCCGATCTCGTAGCGGGCCTCGTAGTTGAAGCGATCCTCCTCCTTCGCCCGGATCTCGACGATCGGAAGCGGGTCGCCGTCGAGCAGTGAGACGGCAAGCTCGCGCCCGGGCACGTAGCGCTCCAGGAGCACCCGATCGTCGTAGCTGAAGGCCGCGACAAGGGCCTCCGGTACTTCGTCGCGCGACGCGGCGAAGCGGACGCCGAGCGCCGACCCCTGGGCAGCCGGCTTGACCACCAGCGGGAAGCCGAGCCGATCCTCGATCTGTTCGAGCGCGTCGGCGGCCCCGAGCTCCCGGAAGGCGGTCGAGTTGAACGCGACCCAGTCCGGGGTCGGGATCCCGGCGGCGCGGAACAAGTGCTTGGAGAGCACCTTGTCCATGCACCGCATGCAGGCCGCGACGCGCGGGCCGGTGTAGGGGATCCCGAGGATCTCCAGCAGCTCCTGCGGCGTGCCGTCCTCGCCACCCGGACCATGGAGGGCGATGAACGCGACGTCGGGACGCTCGTCCTTCAGCGACCGGACGAGCCTGGCGTCAGCATCGATCGCGACCACCTCGTGGCCGAGCGAGGCCAGGGCGTCTGAGACGCGAGCGCCCGAGCGCAGCGACACCTGCCGCTCCAACGAGCTGCCCCCCTTCAGCACCGCGACCTTCACGACTTCGACGGCCGCGACCGCCGGAGCGGCAGCACGTCAGCCCCCGAACCTCGTGCTACCGGGGACCCGGCCGCCCCCGCATCCGGCTCCGCCGGGTGACCGGTCGCCGGCGGCTCCCTGGAACCGGAGGAGGCCGCCGGAACTGTGTGTTCTGCTGTGATCATCTCGTAGAGCTCCACCTGCTCGGCGACGACCGCGCCGATGCGGCGGATCCCCTCGCGGATCTCGTCTTCGTCGGAGCCCGAGAAGTTCAGCCGCATGGAGTTGGTGCCCTGGTTCCCGTCGACGTACGCGGCCGCGCCCGGGACGAAGGCCACGTTCTCGCGCAGCGCCTTGGCGAGCAGGTCGGAGGTGTCGATGTAGTCCGGGAGCGTGGCCCAGACGAACAGCCCACCGCCGGGCCGGGTCCAGGTTGCCTGCGGAGGGAAGTGGCGCTCAAGCGCCTCGAGCATCGCATCGCGCCGGGCGCGGTAGATCTCTCGGAGGCTGTCGAGGTACGGCCGCCAGTGATCCCCCGCGAAGTACTCGAGCGCGAAGTACTGGCTGATCGTCGAGGTGCAGAGGTCCGTCGCCTGCTTGCCGAGGGCGATCTTCTCCATCACGGGAGGGGGCGCGACCGCCCAGCCGAGGCGGATCCCCGGGGAGAGGATCTTGGAGAAGGTCCCGACGTAGATGACGTAGTCGCCCCCGTCGAGCTGGTAGAGGGGCGGCGACGGATCGCCCTCGAAGCGGAGCAGCCCGTATGGGTTGTCCTCGACCACCAGGACCTCGCGGTTGCGGGCGAGCTCGACCAAGCGCCGCCGGCGCTCCAGCGACAGCGTCACGCCCGCCGGGTTCTGGAAGCTCGGCACCGAGTAGATGAACTTGGGCTTCCGCGCCGCCGAGTCGAGGCGGTCCATCAGTGCCTCGAGCTCGTCGATGCGCATGCCGTCCTCGTCCATGGGAATCTGGTGGGTCTCGGCCTCGTAGGAGCAGAAGACCGGCACCGCGCCCGGATAGGTGGGTGCCTCGCAGATCACGACGTCGCCCGGGTCCACGAGGGTCTTGGCGATCAGATCGAGCGCCTGCTGGCCGCCGGTGGTCACGATGATGTCGTCCGGGTCGGGGGAAATGCCCTCGGCCGCCATCACCCGCCCGATCGTGGCCTTCGTTGCGCCGAAGCCCTCGGTGGGGCCGTACTGGAGCGCCTCGGCCGAGGACTCCTGCGCGATCTTGGTCATCTGCGCGGCGAACGTCGCGGGCGGAAAGGTGGACGTGTCGGGGAGCCCGCCCGCCAGCGAGATCACCTCCGGTCGGGCGGTGATCGCCATCAGGTCCCGCATCGCCGACGAGCGCATCACCCGAGTGCGCTGCGCGAACAGGCCGGCGTAGCGCTCGAGGTCCCGCGCGGTCTGGTGCGCGCGCCGGTGGGCGGGAGGCGTCGCGCTGCCGCGCTCCGAGGGCCGATCCTGCGGTTCGGGCATCGGTGAAGTGTGCCCGAAGCCTCAATGGCGGGGGTGCAACCGGCGCGCGGCGGCCCATTCGTGGCTAGATTCGGGACCCGTGAGGGTTCGGGTAGGGGTCGCCTTCGTGATCGGCGCCATGGCGCTGGCGCCCGCAAGCGCCTGGGCGGGCAAGGGCTCGCTCTACCGTGGTCCCGCGGCGCGCCCCGGGCCGTCGATCCTCTACCGGAAGCCGGCGAAGGCGCCGGAGCTGGACAACCACGGGATCTGGCACGCGAAGCCGATACTGATCTCCGGCGCGAGCGCATACCGCCGCGGCGAGTTCCTCTACCAGGACTACCTCTACGACGACCACGGCGCCAAGGCGGCCTCCCGCGACCCGAATGACCCGCGGACCGCCGGCGACTCCTTCTCGCGGCCGAACGGGACGTACACCTATCCCACCGATCCCGCCTATGCCGGAAATGCCGCCGACCTCGTCGAGTTCCGGGTGAAGCCGCTGTCCCACGCGACCGCGTTCCGGATCACCCTCAACACGATGAAGAAGCCGTCCCTGGTAGGGACGACGATCGCCATCGGCCACTCCAAGCGGCCACGCGTGGTGCCGCACGGGGCGAACGTCAGCGAGCCGGCCCGCTTCTTCCTCACGGTCCACGGCCATCACGCCGAGCTGGTGCCCGCCGGTTCCGGCAAGGCACCAGCGGCCGTCGCGCCCAAGGTCTCGATCAGCAAGCGCCGCCGCCAGATCCAGGTCAAGGTCTCGCATCAGGACTGGAACCCGGGGCACCGCACCGTGCGGATGGCGGCCGGGGTGGGGCTCTGGGACTCCAAGGCGCACGGCTACCTGATCCCCGGAGCCGCGGCGACCGCCACGAAGCCGGGAGGCGCAGCCGGCCTGGCGAAGCCGCCCGCGTTCTTCAACGTCGCCTTCCGCTTCGCCGAGCCGTGGCAGCATCCGTTCCCGCCGGGCTCGGTCTTCAGCGACCCCGCATGGTGGCGCGACCGCGACCAGGGCGACGACCTCGCCAAGGGCTACCTCGCCCCATTCCACGCCGACGTCGACTTCGCGAAGCTCGATCGGGGCGTGACCGACGACATGCGCGGCAAGCCGACCGGCGTGCCCACCAGCGGGCCGATGGACAGGATCCTCGCCAGCCACTTCGAGACGGAGGAGGGGACCGACTACTCGAAGACCTGCGGCTCGCCGACGGACTGCCTCGGCGAGCTCCGCGGGAGGCTGCAGCCGTACGCGATCTACGTTCCGCGCAAGCCGATGCCGCGGCGGGGCTACGGGTTGACGCTCCTGCTGCACTCACTCGGCGCGAGCTACAACCAGTTCGGCGACACCCGCAACCAGTCGCAGCTCGGCGAGCGGGGCGACGGCGCGATCGTCATCACGCCCGAGGGGCGTGGCCCTGACGGCTGGTACTACGGCCAGGCCGGGGCGGACACCTTCGAGGTGTGGGCCGACGTGGCGAAGCACTACCGGCTTGACCCGTCGTGGACCGCCATCTCCGGGTACTCGATGGGCGGCTACGGCACCTACAAGTTCGCGACTCAGTACCCGGACCTCTTCGCCCGCGCCAACCCCGTCGTCGGCCCGCCGGGGCTGGGGATCTGGGTTCCACCCGCCGACCCCGAGCCCGGCGGCGCCGCCAGCAACACGAACCGGATGCTCGCATCCGTCCGCCAGATCCCGTTCCTGATCTGGGACGGCACCGAGGACGAGCTCGTGCCGGTGGCGGGCGCCCAGACTCAGGCGAACACGTTCGACAGCCTCGGCTACCGCTACGTCTTCGACCTGTTCACCGCCGCCGACCACTTCGCCCTGGCGGTCAACGACCAGTACGCGCCGGCGGCGAAGTTCCTGGGCGGCCATCGGGTGAAGCGCAACCCGGCTCACGTCACCTACGTGGTCAACCCGACCATGGACTTTTCGAAGGACGGCACCGTCGCCGATCACGCGTACTGGCTCTCGGGGCTCAAGCTTCGGAGCTCCGGTGGCGCGGCCCCGCTCGGAACGCTCGACGCCCGCTCGGAGGGATTCGGAGTGGGGGACCCGAAGGCCGGCCCGACGAAGCACCGCGCGGGCGTTCTGACCGGTGGAAACGAGCAGGCAATGCCCTACACGGAGCAGTCGAAGTCCTGGGAAAAGGCGCCGCGGGCGAGGCGCGCCGACGTGCTGCACCTGAACGTGGAGAACCTCTCCCAGGTGGTCGTCCATCCGCGCCGCGCGAGGCTCGGTTGCCACACGAAACTCGAGGTCGAGACCGACGGCCCGCTCCAGGTAAGGCTCGCGGGCTGCCATCGCACCGCCAGCTTCGGCTGACTCCCACAACCGTCGCGGGCCGGGCCCGGCGCCGGTTCGAGGCGCTAGCCTCTCTGCGCTCATGAGCCTCTTCCTCGCCATCTGCCAGGGGGTCGGGCTCGCGATCGCCGCCGGCACCTTCGCCGGCGCCTCCGGGCGCCGCGATGCGATCGGTGTTGCGCTCGCGATCGCCGCCGCCATCGGCGGCGCCGTGCTGTTCGCCCTCTCCATGTCCAATCGCGACCACCCGGCCATCGTGGGCGTCCCGCTCGGCGCCATCCTCGCCGTGATCGCCTATGGGGTCGTGAGCGCGGTGGTGGCGGGCGCGCAAGCGCGGGTGCGCGGGGCGTCCTCGATCGGTTTGATCGTCGCCGCCACGGCACTCGTCCTTGCCCTGATCACGGCGTTCGTGTGGGAGCCGTTCGGGCTGCTCCTGTTGGCCCTGTTGCTCTGGCTCGCCTCGGCTCGGCAGCGCCGCGCCCAGCGCAAGTACGAGGGTTTGCGCTCACTTCGCTGAGCCCGCCCACTCCGGCCGTCACACTCCAGCAATGCCCACGTCGCGAAAGCTCTGCCTGATCGTCGTCGATTCCCTGCGAACCGACATGCTGCTCCGGGCATCCGCGGAAGACCTGGCGCCTAACTTCGCCGAGCTGCTGGACCGCGGAACCCTGATCGGCGACTGCGTTTCCGCCTTTCCGTCGGTGACCCCGGTCGCCTGCTCCGAGATCGCCACCGGCACGGCTCCGCAGCACCACCACATCAGCGGCATGAACTGGTATCACCGCGCCGAGCAGCGGTACGTGGAGTATGGATCCTCGTGGGAGGCGACCCGCACGTTCGGGCTCTTCCGGACCCTCTACGACACCGTCTACAACATGAACATGGCCCACCTCTCGCACGAGGTGGAGACGATCTTCGAGCGGCTCGGCGACGCCGGGGTGCGGACGGCCTGCACCCCGTTCCTCATCTACCGCGGCCGGCGCCGTCACGAGCTCGGGCTCGAGGGGCTGATGCGGCGGGTCGCCGTCGCCGCCGACTTCCGCCACGCGGTCTGGGGCCCGGATGAGCTCTTCTACGGCGAGCTCTACGCGTCGCGGAAGGTCCCGTGCAAGCCCACGCTCGCGCGGCCCGGCACGCGTGACGCCTACTCCGCGTGCGTCGGCAGGGAGCTGATCGCCGACGACGGCTACGACTTCCTGCTCTTCTCCCTGCCCGACAACGACCACCACACCCACACCAACGGGGTTGGCGCGATGCGGAACTCGATCGCTCACGCGGACCACAGCTTCGGCGAGCTGGTCGACGCGGGCGGGGGCATGGACGCCTTTCTGGACTCCCATGTCGTGATCCTGATGGCCGACCACGCGCAGACCGACGTCCAGCACGAGCTGCCGCTGGCGGCCGCGCTGGGGGCCGATTGGCCGGTGCTCGCGCCGAACGCGGAGCGCCCGGAGCTCGCCGAGCTCGCCGTCAGCCCGACCGCTCGCGCGGCGGCCGTCTACGCGCTGGGCGAGCGACCGAGGCGTGAGCAGGTGCTCGCCGGTGTCCGCGGGCGGCTGGCGGAGATGGAGGGCATCGACCTCATCACCCGGCTCGACGGCGCCAACGGCCCGGACCCTGAGGCGATCGTCGAGCGAGACGGCGCCGAGCTCCGGTTCCAACCGGGCGCGCAGCGAGGCCGACCTTCGTGGGGACGGCTGGGACCTCGAGGGCGACCTCTCCGTGCTGGGGCTGGAGCCGCGCGACGGCCGGATCGCGAGCGCCGCCTACCCGGACGGGCTCGCCCGCCTGTGGTCAGCGCTCAACGCGCCCAATGCGGGCGACGTCGTGGTGTCGCTCGGCACCGGCTACGAATGCGTCGACTGGGGTGGCACGAGCCACGCCGGCGGCGCGAGCCACGGCGCACTGCTCGCCGGGGACTCGCTCGGCCCGCTGCTTCTCTGCGGCCTCGAGGCGGGTGTCGGCGAGGTGCGCGAGCAGTGGGCCCTTCGGGATGTTGCCGGACTCGTGTGCGACCACTTCGGCATCGGCTCCGGTCCGGAGGTTCGGGCTGCCGAGGTGGCGGGGGCGACCCGATGAGGCCGGAGGGTCAGGGCAGCGAGACGGTCGAGCGAGCTCCGGACGTCGAGACGGCTCCGGCGCGCCGGAGTGCCCGCGCGCGCGACGCCAGCGGGCGCGCCGCCGATTGGACATGGGGCATCCTGCGCCGGATCCACCTGGGCACAAGGAAGCCCGAGAACTGGATGCAGCTCTTCAAGTTCGGGGTCGTAGGCGGGAGCGGCTACGTCATCAACCTCATCGTGTTCGCGCTCCTGACCGAGGCGCTGGGCGTCCATCACATCGTCGCGGCGGTGCTCTCGTTCTGCGTGGCCGTCTCGAACAACTTCCTCATCAACCGGCACTGGACCTTCCGGGCCACCGAGGGCCACGCCGGGTTCCAGGCGGCGCGGTTCTTCACCGTCAGCGTGCTCGCGCTGGGAGTGAACCTCGTGCTGCTGTACCTGCTCGTGGATGTCGCATCGGCGCCCGAGCTGCCCTCGCAGGCGCTCGCCGTGGCCCTGGCGATGCCGTTCAACTTCCTCGGCAACAAGCTGTGGACGTTCGGGGTGGACGGGCGCTGATCCCGCCCCTGCGGCGGGGGCCGTGCGCCGCGGCGCTGGTGGCCGCGGCGCTTCTCGTGGGCCTCCCCGCTGCCGCCCACGCCCAGGGGACCTCGGCGGCCGGATCGACTCCGGGCTCCAAGGCGGCGACGACGGCCAACGGACCGACGACGACCGGCGACGAGTCCGACCACCGCCTGTCTTCGGAGCGGGCGATCAGGATCGCCCGAACCGACCCGCAGGTCGCCGCTGAGCGCAAGCGCTGGGGGCATCTCGACCCGACCGCCACACCCAAGCCGGGCACCTGGCAGGTGGACTTCTACGCGAACGGGACCGAGCGGGTGCAGGTGATCGTGGACGACGCGACCGGACGGATCACCGAGAGGTGGACCGGCTACCAGATCGCCTGGCAGATGGCCCGCGGGTACCCGGAGCAGTTCGGGCACAAGCTGAACGCGCCATACGTCTGGCTGGTGCTGGCCGGGATCTTCTTTTTCGGCCTCCTCGACTTCCGCCGCAAGTGGCGGATGGTCCACCTGGACCTGCTCGTCCTGCTGTCGTTCGGGATCTCGGAGATCTACTTCAACCAGGGCAACATCGGGGTCAGCGTGCCGCTCACCTACCCGCCGCTGCTCTACCTGCTGGCGCGGATGATCTGGGTCGGGTTCCGCGGCGCCGGGGAGGGGCTGAGACCATCGACGCCCACGGCGTGGCTTGCGGTCGCCGGTGCGTTTCTTCTCGGCTTTCGCATCGCCCTGAACATCGCGGACTCGGGAGTCATCGACGTCGGGTACGCCGGCGTGATCGGGGCCGACCACCTCGTCCACGGGCAGGCCATCTGGAACAACTTCCCCTCCGACAACAGCTTCGGCGACACCTACGGGCCGTTCAACTACTACGCGTACCTCCCGTTCGAGCTCGTCTTCGGGTGGAGTGGCCACTGGGACAACCTGCCGGCGGCGCACGCCGCCGCGATCACCTTCGATCTGGCGACGGTGTGCGGCCTGTTCGCGCTCGGCCGCCGGCTGCGCCCGGGGCGCGACGGCACCCGGCTCGGCGTGGTCCTCGGATTCGCCTGGGCCGCCTACCCGTTCACCGACTACGCGCTGCAGTCGAACTCCAACGACGCCCTGGTGGCCGCGCTCCTGGTCTGGGCCCTCGTGGTCTTCGCGTCGCCGGTGAAGCGAGCCGCGCTGCTCGGCCTCTCGATCGCGACGAAGTTCGCGCCCCTCCCGCTGGTGCCGATGTTCGCCGCCGGCGATCGCGGCCTGCTGACCAAGGGGGATGAGATCGAGATCCCTGCTCCGCCGCCTGCGCCCGGCCGGGATCTTCTGCCTCGCCCTGGCCGTCGTGATCGCGGCGATGCTGGCCTTGCCGGCGATCGACCCCGGGCTCGGGACCTTCTACGACCGGACGATCAGCAGCCAGCTCGATCGCACCTCGCCGTTCAGCGTCTGGGGGCAGGACCACTCCCTCGAGTGGCTCCAGACCGCCTTCAAGGTGTTCGCCATCGCCCTGGCCATCGGGGTCGCGTTCCTACCGCGCCGGCGCTCGCTGGCCCAGGTGGCTGCGCTGGCCGCCGCGGTGATGATCGCGGTCGAGATCACCGCAGAGCACTGGTTCTATCTCTACATCCCGTGGTTCTTCGGGCTGTTGCTCGCCGGGCTGACGGCGGCGACGAGCCCGTCGAGCTCCGCCACGGTGACGGCCAGCTCGGTCGCCAGCGCCCCCGGCAGACGCCGCGAGAAGATCGCCGCGAGCGCCCGGTAGTAGGCGAGCACCTCGTCGCGCCCGGCGTTGAAGCGGTCCCACAGTTCCTCACCGGCGTCGCGGTAGTCGACCACGATCGTCCGGACGTTGTGCACCTTGTCGGCGAGGGATACGCGTAGCGCCGGCTCGCTCGCCTCGGAGAGGTGCTCGAGGTAAGCGCGCTTTCGCTCATGCCAGGGCGGCTTCGGGTCTCCGAAGCTGTCGCTGCAGGACTCGACGATCTCCGCCACCTCGTCGCCGAACTCCGAGCGGATGTGCTCGAGCGTCTCGCGGCCGCCCTGGTCCTCCGCGGCGTCGTGGAGCAGCGCGGCGATCGCCTCGTCCTCTGGAGAGCCCGTCTCGATGACGATCGAGGCTACGCCAAGGAGATGCCCGAAGTACGGGACGCCCGAGCCCTTGCGGGTCTGGCCGGCGTGAAGCTCGTACGCGAGCTCGAGGGCTCTCTTGAAGCGGGGGCCGAGCGACGGAGTCGATTCACCGCTCACGGAGAGCGATGCTATTCGGCGCGACCCTCGGGAGGCTCGACGTCGGACAGCCGGGCGCCGGTTGCCATCTCCGCGTACCGGACGAGAACGCTCTCGGCCGCCGAGCTGTCGATGGCTGGATGGCCGATCACGACCTGGAGCCCAAGGCCGTCCTCCATCGCCACCAGCCCGCGCGCGATTGTCAGCGCGGGTGACGCAAGGCTGAACTCGTCTGCCCGGCACCCCGCTTCGAGCACGGACTCGTACAGCGCCACCTGGCGGTCGAAGTACGAGGCGGTGAGGATCCCGAAGGCCGGGCTCGAACCGGTGAACGCGTCCAGCTCGTACAGGAGGCGGCTCTCGGTGTCATCGGGGCCCGACGGCACTCCGAGATGGATCGCCAGGCGGAGCTGTTCGGAATGCCCGTCGAGCCCGGTGCACCGCGGCCGCGCGGCGCTCGGCGAAGCGTTCGATCGCCCCGCGAGAGACCTCGATCAGCAGTTGGTCGAGGCTCGGGTAGTAGTAGAGGACCGAGCTGGGGGCGAGCCCGGCCCGCTCCGCCACGTCCTTCACGCGAACGCCGACCGCGCCACGCTCGAGCAGCACCTGCCGCGCCGCGTCTGCGAGCTGCTGGCGCCGTGCCGTCTGATCCTTTCGCCGCATAGTCGAATACTATTCGGCGCAACGGCCGTCGTACGCGGGGTTGCATGCGTGCGCGGTGGCGGTTATTCTTCGAATCAAGTTCAGCGAATGGACCGGGGGAAGACAGCGCCGCGCATCTTGATCGCGATCGCGATGGCCGTCGCGACGGCCGCGGTCGCCGCGGGCTGCGGTGGCGGCGGGCTCGAGTCCGGGAGCAACGGCCCCGCGGGCCAGGCCGATGCCTCGGGCCCCGTGCAGGGGAAGCTCACGATCTCGCAGTGGCCGCTCTACATCGATCCCGGCAAGAACGGGACGATCGCGGAGTTCGAGCGCAAGACCGGGGTCCACGTCCACTACATCGAGGACATCAACGACAACAACGAGTTCTTCGGCAAGCTCCAACCGCAGCTCGCCAAGGGCCAGTCGGGGGGCCGCGACCTGATCACGGTCAGCGACTGGCTCGCGAAGCAGATGTACGACTCCGGGTACGTCCAGAAGCTCGACTACGCGGAGCTGCCGAACGTCAAGCACAACCTGATCCCGTTCCTCCGCCATCCCCCTGCGGACCCGAATCGCGACTTCACGGTCCCGTGGCAGAGCGGGATGACCGGCCTCATCGTCAACAAGCAGCTCGCGCCTCACGTGAATTCGATCTGCGACCTGTTCGATCCCAGGTACAAGGGCAAGGTCGACATGCTCAGCGAGCTGCGCGACTCGGTGCCGATGACCCTGAAGTGCATGGGGATCGATCCCGATCACGCAACGACCGCCCAGTGGCTCGCCGCCGTCGACAAGATCAAGAAGGCCGCGGACTCGGGCCAGATCCGGCGGTTCACCGGCAACGACTACATCCGTGACCTGAGCTCCGGCGACGTGGACTTCGTCCTCGGCTGGTCCGGCGACGCGATCCAGCTCCAGAAGGACAACCCGAACATCAAGTTCGTGATGCCGAAGCAGGGCTGCATGGTCTGGTCCACGAGCATGGAGATTCCGACGGGCGCGCCCAACCCAGCGGCGGCCGAGGCGTGGATGAACTTCGTCTACGACCCGAAGGTGCAGGCCGACATCGCGCAATACGTCAACTACGTCACCCCGGTCAAGGGCGTCAAGTCGATTCTCGCCAAGCGCGATCCCAAGCTCGCCAGGAACAAGCTGATCTTCCCGACCAAGTCGTACACGAAGAACTGCACCTATGAGCCCGTGCTCGACGGCAAGCAGGGCGAAGAGGTCACGAAGGCCTTCAACGCCGTGATCAACGGCTGATCCGTGCGCGCGCTCTCGCTCGCGGCCCTTCAGACCGCACCCGTCCCCCGCGATCCGGAGGCCACGCTCGGGCTCCTCGCCGGCCGCGTGCGCGCCCTGAGGGCAACGGTCCCGCACGCACAGCTCGCCCTCCTCCCGGAGCTCCACCTCTCCGGCGCCGCCTCCGGTGCTCGAGGAGCACTCCGGCTACGCTCGGGAGGTCGCCGTCGAGGTCCCCGGCCCGCTGACCGAGGCGCTGGGGCGGATCGCCGCCGAGTCGGAGATCTGGCTGGTCCCAGGATCGGTCTACGAGCTGGCCCCTGACGGCAGGGTCCACAACACCGCCCTCGTGCTGGCGCCCGACGGCGAGCTTGTAGCCACTTATCGCAAGGTCTTCCCGTGGCAGCCCCACGAGGCGTGCGCGCGGGGCGACGAGTTCGTGACCTTCGACATCCCGGAGCTGGGGCGCGTCGGGCTGGCCGTCTGCTACGACGGCAGCTTCCCCGAGACCTTCCGCCAGCTCGCCTGGATGGGAGCGGAGCTCGTCCTCCAGATGAACCTGACCACCACCAGTGACCGGGAGCAGGAGCTGGTGATGGCCCGCGCCAACGCGATCTTCAACCAGCTCTACGTCGTGTCCCTGAACGCCGCCGCGCCGGCGGGAGTCGGCCGGAGCCTGATCGCCGACCCCGAGGGACTCGTCCGGGTGGCCACGGGCGAGGGCGAGGAGCTGGTCACCGACGTGGTCGACCTGGACGCCGTCGAGCGAGTCAGGCGCTTCGGCACCGCCGGGGTCTCACGCATGTGGGAGCAGATGCTCCGCGAAGGCCCGAGCATCGACCTGCCGATGTACGGCGGCCCGGTGCGCGAGCGGGCCACCTAGCTGCCGGCCGGTAAGAGAACCTGCTCGATGGAGTTTGCTAGCCCGTCATCACGGACGTCCACGACCACGGCGTTCACCCAGACATCCTCGTCGGCGGTGTCGAACTTGACCGGCATCTGGGTGCGGAACGACTCCAGAGCCTGCTCGCGCCGGACTCCGATCACCCCGGCCCGGGATCCGGTCATGCCGACGTCGGTGATGAACGCGGTCCCGCCCGGCAGCACCCGGGCGTCGGCCGTCGGGACGTGCGTGTGGGTGCCGAGGACGGCGGCGACCCGGCCGTCCAGGTGCCAGCCCATTGCGATCTTCTCGCTGGTCACCTCGGCGTGGAAGTCGACGATCACCGCATCCGCTTGGCCCGAGAGGCGCTCAACGATCGCGTCGGCCTCCGGGAAGGGCGACCGCGCCGCCTTGAGCTGGACCGAGCCGCTCAGGTTCACGACGGCGACGCGCCTCTCTGCGACGGTCACGACGGTGGAGCCGCGACCGGGGCTCCCAGTCATGTAGTTCGCCGGCCGGATCACCCGGTCGGCGCGGTCGAGGAACTCGTAGGCGTTTCGGTGGCGGTAGACGTGGTTGCCGGTGGTGATCACGTCGACCCCGGCTTCGAACAGGGCGTTCGCTGTCTTCTCGGTGATGCCCAGCCCGCCGGCGGAGTTCTCCCCGTTGGCGATCACGAGGTCGGGGGCGTGGCGCTCGCGGATCTCCGGCATCGCGTTGGCGAGCCCGGCGCGACCGGGGCTGCCGACGACGTCGCCGATGAAGAGGACACGCACCGCCGCAGCCTAAGCGCTGGACGGCGCACCGGCCACCACCCCACTCGACTCGTGGACAGACCGCGCGCGACCGATGGCCCGACGTGACCTCGACCTCAACGTAGTCCACTAGCTTTCCCGGCGTGACCGGGCAGGAGGCAGGCGGCGACGCCGTGATCGAGACACGCGGGCTCGCCAAGGCCTTCGGCGACCGCGAGGCGCTGCGCGGCGTGAGCTTTCAGGCCCACCGCGGAGAGCTCCTGGCGGTGATCGGCCCGAACGGCGCCGGGAAGACGACGCTCCTGTCGATCCTCGCTGGCATCCGCAGGCCAGACGCCGGGTCCGTCAGTCGCCCCCCGGGCGAGATCGGGTGGGTTCCACAACAGGCGGCGCTTTACCGGCGCCTCACCGTCGCCGAGAACCTGCGGCTGTTCGCGCGGCTCGAGAAGGTCTCCGATCCGGAGGCGGCGGTCGAGGAGATGCTCGCTCAGACGGCCCTCGGCGAACGGCGCGACGATCAGGCGGGAACCCTGTCGGGCGGCAACCAGCAGCGGATCAACATCGCGATCGGGCTGCTCGCCCGGCCCGCGGTGCTCCTGCTCGACGAGCCCAGCGCCGGGCTCGACCCGAGACAGCGCGAGCGGCTGTGGGAGTTCGTGCTCGCCCTGGCCGGCGGCGGTACCACCGTCATCTTCTCCACCCACGACCTCGCGGAGGCTGAGCGCTACGGGCAGCGCCTCCTCGTGCTCGCGGACGGCGAGAACCTGTTCGACGGGACGGCGCCCGAGCTTCACGCCGCGGTCCCCGAGTCAGGCGCGCGTGACTTCGAGGGCGCGTTCGTTGCCTTCCTGAGGGAGAGGGGCCACTGATGCGGCGGGTGGGCGGCTGAGCGATGCGCTGGCTCTTCGTCAAGGACCTTCAGATCCTGCGCCGGTCGCCGCTTCTGACTGCCCTGCTGATCGTCTACCCGATCGCGATCGCGGTGCTGATCGGCTTCGCGCTGTCGCGCGGCCCCGAGAGGCCCCGGGTGGCGTTCCTGAACGAGATCCCGTCGGGAACGCCGCTCGTCATCAACGGCCAGCAGCTGGACATCACCAGCGCCCGCGGGGAACTGTGCTCGCGCATCGACTGCATCGACGTCTCCAGCGAGGCGCAGGCGCGGCAGATGGTGCAGTCGGGCGATGCGCTCGCCGCCCTCATCCTGCCCAAGAACTTCATCAGCGACCTCGAGTCGCTGGCCTCGCTCAACCCCTCCCAGCCCACGGTGAAGGTGCTGGTCAACGAGGAGGACCCAGTCAAGGCGAGCCTGGTCAACGACCGCATCAACACGCTCATCAACCAGGCGAACCTGAAGCTCTCGAAGAAGGTCACGCGCCTCTCAGCGACCTACCTCACGCTCCTGCTTCGCGGCGGCCACCTCAGCCTCCTCGGCCAGACGCTCAACGTCCTCGGGCTCAAGAACACCCAGAAGATCCTCGAGTCGATCCAGCCGGAGCTGCCGAAGAACAGCGCATCGGCGGCGGAGCTCGCACGAGTGATCAACTTCGCACGCCTAGCCCGGCAGAACCTGGACCTGGCCACCCCGCTCCTCTCCTCGATCGCCCACCCGATCAATGTGGACAAGGAGGTCGTCTCCGGCTCGCCGCCGAGCCTGGACGCGTTCGCGATCTCGGTCGCGGCGACGGTGACCCTGATGTTCGTGACCGTGCTCCTGGTCGCGGGCTCGCTGGCCCTCGAGCGGGAGGAGAACGCCTTCGCCCGCCTGACCCGGGGGCTGGTCAGCAAGTGGGCGCTGCTCGGCGAGAAGGTCTCCCTGGGCGTCGTCCTCTCGATCCTGGTGACCCTGGTGATGCTCGCCGGCCTATCGCTCTTCGTCCACATCGACTGGAGCCGCTTCGCGCTGATCCTCCTGGCGATCGCAGCCGGCGGCCTCGGCTTCGCTGCCTTCGGCGCCGCGATCGGTGCGGCGGCCCGGGAGGTTCGGGCGAGCTCCCTGCTCGCGTTCATGATCTCCCTGCCGATCGCGTTCATCTCGCTGGTCGAGTCGGGCACCGTGAGCCCGGCGCTCTTCGACGTGATCAAGGTCGTGCGCGCGCTGTTCCCGTTCGACGCGGCCCTCGACGCGATGTCGGGAGCGCTCGACGCCTCGGGCCCGGCCCTCGGCATGCCGCTCCTGCACCTGGCGATCCTGGGCGCCGCCTACGCGGTGCTGGCACGGATCGCGCTGCGGCGATTCGCGTAGGCCGGTGCCGACGCAAATCCGTTCAGCCGGAAACGCGTGTGCATCACCGATCGCGCGTGATCCGTGCTCGAGCCATCGCTCGGAAGGAGGCACTCATGTCACCCGCAACGCAGGAAGATGCCAACCTGCTCGTCCAGCTCGCCCAGTGGGGCGCGATGATCGACGTGGGCCCTGCCCTTGGCGCGATCTTCGACGAGGAGTTCGACCCGGAGACCGCCGAGATGGGCGACCCGCCCGTTCGGACGATCCTGGCCTACGGAGAGACTGTCGGCACCCTGGTCAAGCACGACGTCCTCGACCGAGCCCTGGTGCTGGACTGGCTCTGGGTGCAAGGACTTTGGGAGAGAGTGGGCCCCGCCGCGATGCGAGCGCGCGAGCAACTCGGTGCCGAGGCGCTGTACGAGAACTTCGAAGCGCTGGCGCAGTCGCAGGCCGGCTAGCCCGGCCGGGGAGCCGTTTGCTGCCGCGGGGGCAAGGGTAAGGAGCGCCTCAGGAGCTACCGCGATGAGCCTGCTCGACAAGCTGACCAACGGTGTGAAGCGGGCGACCGGCAACCGGCCCGGCAAGCGCGAACGGATGCAAGAACTGGAGCACGCGGAGGAACGGATCGAGGAGCGGGCCCAGGAGCGCCGACAGCACGAGTTCGAAACCTGGAATCGCGCCAAGGCCCCCGGAAGGTCGGCCGGGCGCAGCCCGTTCGGCTAAGGCTTCTGTTTTCGAGCAACAGACCGCGGATGACTCGGCCACCGAGCACAGACAAGCTGTGACGAGCAAGCCACCGCGACGTAGGTTCAGTGGTGCGTCACCGGGGTTGGCGACCTGCGCCCCCTCAGGCGGCCACCGCACGGGTCGCCGCCGGGCGTCGGTAATCCTTCAGTGACAGCGCCGCGAGGGAGCGATTGAAGAGTTGACCGTTGTGTGGGCCGTCAAGTCTTCAACCGGCCGTCCGTGTCGGGACGACTGAAGGGTTGTGGGCGGTCGATCGCGCAGTCGTTCACCGCCACGATCCATGTAAGTCCTGGGCGATCGTGCAAGATCGCGACAGCCGCCAACGACTAGGCAGTCGGTTGGCGGCCGGGAGTGTCCCTTTCACCGCAATTCGCGTCCACCCCTCGGACGCAGATTGCGTTGATTGGGCCATCTGCCCCGGACAGGGCTCACCCGGCCGCGCCCGCAGCACCCGGCTCCTAGAATCAGCCGGGTGAGCTTTCCCGCAACCCGGATGCGGCGCATGCGGCGCACGAAGACTTTGCGCGACCTGATGCGTGAGACGGATCTCTCCGCCCAGCACCTGGTGCAGCCGCTGTTCGTCGTCGCCGGCGAGGGCGTCCGCGAGGAGGTGCCGTCGATGCCGGGGGTCGAGCGGCTGTCGATCACCGAGCTCGTCGCCGAGGCCACGGAGATCCAGACAGCCGGCGTGGGCGCCGTGATCCTGTTCGGCATCCCGAGCGAGAAGGACGAGGCCGGCTCGGGCGCCTACGACCCGGAGGGCGTCGTGCAGCTCGCCGTTCGGGCGCTCAAGGAGGCGCACCCGGATCTCCTCGTGATCACCGACGTGTGCATGTGCGAGTACACCTCCCACGGGCACTGCGGCATCGTCCGCGACGGCGAGGTGGACAACGACCTCACCGTCGAGCTGCTCGCGAAGACGGCGATCTCCCACGCCGATGTCGGCGCCGACGTGGTCGCCCCCAGCGACATGATGGACGGCCGGGTGGGCGCGATCCGGGCCCAGCTCGATGACGAGGGCCACTCCGACGTGGCGATCATGGCCTACAGCGCGAAGTACGCGTCCGCGTACTACGGACCCTTCCGCGAGGCCGCCGCGTCCACGCCGGAGTTCGGCGACCGCCGCGGCTATCAGATGGACCCGGCGAACGCGCTCGAGGGAGTGCGGGAGGCCGAGCTCGATCTCGCCGAGGGGGCCGACGTCGTGATGGTCAAGCCGGCGACGCCTTATCTCGACGTGATCCGGCGAGTCAAGGACGCCAGCGGCGCCCCGGTCGCCGCGTTCCACGTCTCCGGCGAGTACGCGGCGCTCAAGGCCGCGGCGCAGAACGGCTGGATCGACGAGGAGCGAGCCGTGCTGGAGACGCTGACGTCGATCCGCCGGGCGGGCGCCGACCTGGTTCTCACCTACTACGCCAAGGACGCGGCGGCTTGGCTGTGACACCGGCGGGCGCCGCCCGCAAGGAGCCGCGTCCGAAGGTTCGCTCCCGCAAGGGCGGCGCCGCCGTGCCGCTCGACGATGCCGACAAGCAGCTGATGAACCTGCTTCAGTCGAACTTCGCGCTCGACCCCGAGCCGTTCGCGGTGCTGTCGCGCGACGCCGCCATGCCGCTCGACGAAGTCAAGGAGCGCACCCAGCGGCTGCTGGACGAGCGGATCATCCGCGAGATCACGCCGATCTTCGACACCCGGGCCCTCGGCTACGAGTCGATGCTGGTGGCCGCCAAGGTGGACTCGGAGCATCCTCACCGGGCCGCGAAGATCATCAACTCGCATCCCGGTGTCTCCCACAACTACCTGCGCACGCACGAATTCAACCTCTGGTTCACGATCGCGACGCCGCCGGACTCCGCGCTCGGGCTCGAAGGCACGCTGGCGGTCCTTCAGGCCGAGACCGGAGCCGAGTCGATCCGCCAGCTGCCGACGCTGACCCTCTTCAAGATCAACATGAACCTCGAGATGGAGCAGGGCACCGACGCCCTTGCCGCGTCGATCGACGCCGCCCCACCGCGCGAGCTCGAGCGCCAGCCGTATGACGACACCGACATCGCCGTCATCCGCGCCCTCCAGGGGCCGATGTCAGTGGTGGATAGGCCGTATGACGCCGCGGCGCGCGAGGCCGGGATGGGCGTCGAGGACTTCCTCGCCCACCTCGAGCGGATGGTCGAGCGCAAGCTGCTGCGCCGCGTCGCCGCGATCCTCTTCCACCGCCGCGCGGGGTTCTCGGCCAACGGGATGGGCGTCTGGCGGGTGCCGGAGGACAGGATCGGAGAGGTCGGCCGGCGGATGGCCGCCGTCCGGGGGATCTCCCACTGCTACCAGCGCCCCACCTACCCCGACTGGCCCTACTCGGTGTTCACGATGGCTCACGGGCGCTCCAAGGAGGAGTGCGACGCGATCCTCGACTCGATCGCCGACGAGCACGAGCTCCATGGGGAGGACCGCGCCGTCCTCTACTCGTCGACCGAGTTCAAGAAGATCCGCCTGCACTACTTCACCGACGACTACGCCGCCTGGGAGCGGGAGCACGCCGGTGTCTAAGTCACTCCACCGTTAAGCAGTGACCCAGGGCGGCGACCGCTCAGCGGAGCTCTATCGCCGGGCGCTCAAGCTGATGCCCGGCGGCGTCAACTCTCCGGTCCGGGCAATGCGCTCGATCAGGCGGGAGCATCCGGTGTTCATCGCCCGTGGCGAGGGCGCCGAGGTGATCGACGTCGACGGCAACCGCTATGTCGACTGGGTCTGCTCGTGGGGTCCGTTGATCCTCGGGCACGCACACCCGAGCGTGGTCGACGCGGTCACGGAGGCCGCGCAGCGGGGGACGAGCTACGGCGCTCCGACCGAGGGCGAGGTGGAGCTGGCCGACGAGGTGGCCGACCGCTTCGCCTCGGTCGAGATGGTTCGCCTGGTCAGCTCCGGCACCGAGGCGTCGATGAGCGCGGTCCGGCTCGCCCGGGCCGCGACCGGGCGCGACACCATCGTCAAGTTCGCCGGCGCCTACCACGGCCACGTGGACGGCCTACTGGCGGATGCCGGCTCTGGCCTCGCCACGCAGGGGATCCCCGCAAGCCCCGGGGTCACGGCCGCGCAGGCGGCAGAGACCGTGGTCGTGCCGTGGAACGACCCGGAGACGGTCGCGGCCGCCGTTGTCGAGCAGGCTCCCGCGGCGATCATCGCGGAGCCGGTGCCGGCGAACATGGGGATAGTTCCTCCGGAGGCCGGGTTTCTGGAGTCCCTCCGCGCGTCCGCCGACGGCTCGGGGGCCTTGCTGATTCTGGACGAGGTCATCAGCGGCTTTCGGGTCGCGCGAGGCGGTGCCCAGGAGGCCCTCGGCGTCGCCGCGGACCTGACGATCATGGGCAAGGTGCTCGGGGGCGGGCTGCCGGCCGCGGCCTACGGCGGACGGCACGACCTGATGGAGCGGGTGGCGCCCTCCGGCGACGTCTACCAGGCGGGCACCCTCTCCGGAAACCCGCTCGCGGTCGCGGCCGGGCTCGCCACGCTTCGTGAGCTCGACGCGTCCGCCTACCAACGGCTCGGCGCCCTCACCGAGCGCCTTGCCGCAGGCCTGCGCGGCGCCGCGGGTGAGCGCCCTGTCCAGGTGGTGTCGGTATGCGGCCTCGTGACTCCGTTCTTCAGCGCGGCTCCGGTGCAGGACTTCGAGGGCGCCTCGGCCTGCGACCTGGATGCGTACGGCCGCTTCAGCCGGGCTCTGCTCGACCGCGGGATCTACCCGCCCGCATCGCAGTTCGAGGCCTGGTTCGTCTCGCTCGCACACGACGAGGCCGCCATCGACCGCACCGTCGAGGCCGCCGCCGAGGCCTTCGACGCGGCGTTCGTGTGAGCGAGCCGCCCACCAGCCCGCTCACCGAGCTCGTGCCGCCGCCGAGCAGCGGGCGCGTGTTCGAGCGCACGGTCGCTCCGGGCCTCGCCGACGCCACGGGATCGGGCCGCGTTCGGCTGGATGCGATCGCCCGCTGGCTTCAGGACGTCGCGTACGGTGACATCGTGGACGCCGGGCTCGCCGAGCGCGGAGCTTGGGTCGTCCGCCGGGCTCGGATGAAGCTCGACTCGTTCCCGCGCTTCGGCGAACCAGTGTCGGTACGGACCTTCTGCAGCGCGGCGGGCCGCTTGGCGGCCGAGCGGCGCACGACCGTGGCGGGCGAAGGCGCGGCCGTGGAGGCGGTCGCGATGTGGATCCACGTTGACACCCAGACGCTGCGCCCGCTCCGGCTGGGCGAGGAGTTCCAGGCGGTCTACGGGGAGAGCGCCGGCTCGCGCAAGGCCAACTTCCGGCTCGGCCACCCGGATCCACCCGCTGACGCCGGGCGCTCACCCTGGCGGTTTCGCGCCAGCGACCTCGACCTCGCCGGCCACGTCAACAACGCCGCCTACTGGGAGCCGGTGGAGGAGCTGTTCGCCCAGACGGGTGAGCCCGACTCGGCGGACCTCGAGATCGAGTACCGCGAGCCCGCACAGCCCGGCGACGCCGCGATCGTGCGCGCCGGGCCGATGATGTGGGTCACCCGCGTCGGCGGCGCGGTACACGCGTCGATCGCCGGGCTCGCGGCCTGAGGACGCCCACCGGCCAGTAATCTCGCGCCGATGACAGAGCCCGGTCACGCACTCAACGAGCTGGCGGATCAGCTGCGCGGCGAGGAGTCCGTCATTTCCCCGCACGTGCGCGTTCCCGACGGGCAGGTGCCCGCCCTGGGGATCCTGGTCGCCGGCGGGCCGCGCGCCGCTGAGGCTCCCTCGGAGTACGCGATCCTGTTCGAGTCGATCCGGGAGGGCTACCTCCTGCACTACGCCGACTCTCGGGTGGTGAACGGCGCCGACGACGACCTGGCCCTGCTCGCGGGCGACTACCTCTACGCGCGGGGATTGGAGCGGCTGGCGGCGCTCGGCGACCTGGATGCGGTCCGGGAGCTCTCCGACCTGATCTCGCTGGTGGCCCAGCTCCACGCGGCCAACCACGCGACGCCCGGCGGCGAGGACGGCTCGGGCGCTCTGTGGCTGGCCTCGGCGGTCACGGTCGCAGCCGGCCCCCCGCCGGGCCACGCCGACGCCAAGCGGGCGCTTCGCGACGGCGATTCGGACGCGTCACGAGTGCTATGGGAGGGAGCCGTGTCGGTCGCCGAGGTGGCGGGCATTACCGAGCGACTGGACGGCGCCGCCGAGTCGATAGGCTTCCGGCCCCACTAAGGGACGGTGCGCGCTAGGCGCGCGAGCATTCACCTAAGCCTGAATTGGCCGACGCCGCCGACAAGACCAACGGGAACGCGGGCGACGGTTCTCAGCCGAAGCCGCGCCCAGCTGGCTACTTCGGGGGCGAGTCCATGAGCCGCCGAAGGGCGCTCACGGTCGCCGGCCAGGCCGTGGGCGGGGTCGCCGGCGCGCTCATCGTCCTCCCAGCCGTTGGGTTCGCCCTGGCGCCGATCTTCGAGAAGCCGAAGGAGCTCTGGGAAAGCGTCGGGCCGCCCAGTCGCTTCACGGACACGACCTACAAGCCCGTGGTATTCACCATCGTCGAGGGGATCGGCGAGGCCGGCAAGACGACTGCCTTCGTGCGGCGGGGGTCCTCGAAGTACAACGAGAACCCGAACAGCTACGTCGCGATCTCTACGCGCTGCGCCCACCTGGGCTGCCCCGTCAACTACGTCACGGCCGCGGAGAGCTTCGTCTGCCCGTGCCACGGCGGCGTCTACGACTTCCAGGGGAAGGTCATCGGCGGCCCGCCGGTTCGACCGCTCGATCGCTTCCAGACCCGAGTGGAGCAGGGCCAGGTGCAGCTCGGCCCGCGTTACAGCGTGACCTCGCAGCTCCAGCCGGTGCGCGCCAGGGACCCCGGCGAGTACACCGGTGGGGTCTGGAACTACATCTATCCGCCGCGCCCGGACACGGCGCCGGCGCCATAGGCGGATCGCGATGAAGTTTCCCGACGTCCTCATTCCGCCCCCGCTGAAGAAGCCGCAGAAGCCCGGCACCAACGGCGCGAACGGGGCGAACGGCGGCCCCACGACCGATCGCGCCAAGGAGGCGCCGGCAGATCTCGTCGGCTGGCTCGACGAGCGGACCGGCGGGGCCAGCTTCCTGACCGGGATGCTCTACCGGAAGGTCCCGAAGGGGACCAACTGGTTCTACACGCTCGGCTCGGCCACGCTGTTCGCCTTCGTCGTGCAGGCGGTGACCGGGGTCTTCCTGGCGATGTACTACGACCCCTCGCCCACCCAGGCCTACGGCTCGGTCACCCACCTGACGAACGACGTCTTCCTCGGCGAGTTCGTCCGCGGGATGCACAAATGGGGCGCCAGCGTGATGGTCATCCTTGTCTACCTGCACATGGCCCGGACCTTCGTCTTCGGCGCCTACAAGTACCCGCGCGAGCTCAACTGGCTGATCGGAGTGACGCTGCTGATCCTGACGATGATCATGGGCTTCACCGGGTACCTGCTGCCGTTCGATCAGCGGTCCTTCTGGGCCACGGTCGTGGGGGTGAACATCAACGGCACCGGGCCGTTTGTCGGGCCGTACCTCAGCGACTTCTTACGCGCCGGCGCGGACTTCAACGCGGCGACGCTGTCGCGGTTCTACGCGATCCACATGCTGATCGTTCCGGGCCTGATCATCGCCCTGATCGGCGCGCACCTCTACCTCGTCGTCAAGCTCGGAACGACCGCTCCCCCGTGGCTCCATCCCAAGCGCAACCGGGTGATCGCGAAGGAGGAGCGGGTTTGAACCGGGCCGAGAAGGAGCAGTACCTCCGCGAGTACGAGCAGCTGAAGAAGCAGGGCAAGCCCTTCTTCCCCTACGCGGTGATGAAGGACTCCACGATGGCCCTGATCGTCGTGCTCGTCATCGTCGTCCTGTCGCTGGTCCTCGGTGCCGAACAGGGTCCCAAGGCCGACCCGACGACGACCACCTACACGCCCCGGCCCGACTGGTACTTCTTCTTCCTGTTCGAACTGTTGCGAGTCCTGAAGCCGCCCTACCTCGTCCCGCTGGCGACCATCGGGATCCCGACGATCGCGATGATCCTGCTGTTCCTGCTGCCGTTCTACGACCGCGGTCCAGAACGCAGACCTGAGCGCAGGCCGGTCGCCATGACCGCGATGAGCATGACGATCATCGCCATGGCCTATCTGACCTACAAGGGCGCGAACGCGGGGCCGCCGACAAATGTGGAGATGAAGGTGCCACCCCAATACGAGGCGGGCAAGCTCGTGGTCGCTCAGTCGGGTTGTCTTGCCTGCCACAAGATCGGGGACAGCGGCAACGGCACCCTGGCGCCCGACCTGACTCACATCGGGTCACGCATCCCGCGCGCGGCGATCCTGCGCTCCCTGGTGGCCGGCCCGAGCATCATGCCCTCCTTCAAGAGCCTGGGCCAGAAGAAGCTCAACGAGGTCGCCGATTTCCTCTCCTACCTGAAGTAGCCGGGCTGCACACGCCGAGCGCGGTCATGGCCACCACCTCCACGCCACTTCCCAATCGCTCCTCCGACGAGTTCGCCGGGCAGGTGCGGACGATGTTCGACCGCATCGCCGGCGTCTACGACCTGATGAACACCGCGATGACGGCGGGCCTGCACCACCGGTGGCGCCAGCGCGCCGCCGACCTGGCGGAGCTCGCCCCGGGCGACGCCGCGCTCGACGTCTGCTGCGGCACGGGGGACCTTGCCCTCGAGCTGAGCCGGCGCGTGGGCCCGGAGGGGACGGTCCTCGGCTGCGACTTCTCCGAGCGCATGCTCGACGCGGCCCGGAGCAAGGCGGCGGTGCGCGCCGCCTCCAACGTGAGTTTCGATTGGGCGGACGCCCTCGAGCTTCCGTACGAGACAGGCTCGTTCGACGCCGCCACGATCGGCTTCGGCGCCCGCAACCTCTCCGACCTCGACCGTGGGCTCGTCGAGCTCGCCCGCGTGCTGCGACCGGGTGGACGGCTGGTGATCCTGGAGATCACCCAGCCGCAGCGGCCACCGCTCTCGGCCTTCTTCTCGCTGTGGTTCGACCGCCTCGTCCCGCTGCTCGGGACGCTGGCCGGGGACCGAAGCGCCTACACGTACCTGCCGGAGTCGGTGAAGCGCTTCCCGTCCCCGCGCGGTCTCGCGGAGCGAATGGACACGGCGGGCTTCGGCCGAATCCGCTACTCCGTGCTCGCGGGCGGCATCATCAGTATCCACGCCGGCGCCACGGGCGCCGGATAAGAAGCCGCGTGGGAGGGACGGAACCGATGCGTCATATGGGAGGCTCGAGTTGAACCGGACCGCGGTCCCGCCGCCGGTCACGATGGTGCTCGACGCCGCCGACGCTTGGCTGCCGATGAGGATGGAGGCGGTCGAGGAGCGCTTGCGGCGGCTCGTGGAAGGGCACGGCGACGACCTGGCGGAAGACGCCGGGGCCACCCTGGCGGCCGGCGGCAAGCGCCTGCGCCCGATGCTCGTGCTGCTCTGCGCCGGCCCGGGAGCCGGCGAGCCGGCGATCCGCGCCGCCGCGGCGATCGAGCTCGTACACATGGCGACCCTGGTTCACGACGACGTGCTCGACGCCGCTCCCCTCCGGCGCGGCCGGCCCACCGTCGTCGCCCGGTCCGGCCGCGACCGGGCGCTTGCGGTGGGGGACCTGCTGTTCTCGCGGGCATTCGCCGAACTCGGCCGCGACGGCAGCGAGCGGCAGGTGGAGCTGCTGTCGGGCGCGTCGGTGGCCCTCGCTCTGGGCGAGCTGGCGCAGCGCCGTGACGCGTTCGACATCTCGATCTCCGCCGAGCGCTACCTGGATCGGTGCGGGCTGAAGACCGCCCGCCTCTTCGAGTGCGCCTGCCAGATCGGCCGCGCCGGCAAGGGCGGCGAGCTCGCCGCGAACTCCGCCGATCCGGATCTGTCGCTGGAGCGCGCGCTTCAGACCTTCGGGCGCGAGATCGGGCTCGCCTTTCAGCTTCTCGACGACGTCCTCGACGTGACCGGCCCGCCCGAGCGCACCGGCAAGGCGCGCGGGACGGACCTGCTCGACGGCACCGTTACGCTCCCGCTGATCCTCGCGCGGGAGGAGGACCCCTCCCTGGCAAAGATCGACCTGCGCGAGTTGGATGCCGCGGGCGCCGCCGGCGTCTGCGACCGGGTGGCGGCCACCGGTGCACTGGAGCGCGTCCGGGCGGACGCCCGAGGAAGGGTCGAGACGGCCAAGCACGCGCTGGTCACCAGCGGGCTGCGCCCAGAGCAGCGCCAGCTGCTCGACCTGGTCGCCGACGGCGTGGTCGAGCGCTACTCGTAGGGCCCGGCCGGGGTCGGACGGGGCGCCTAGGCCGTCCCCTCAGTGCGCCGGTTTTCGAGGCATTCGTGGCAGGAAGACAGCCCGCCAGGGACGCCTACTCGATCACTAGAAGTCCTCGGGGAGGATCTGGTCGCCGTTCAGCGCGTTCACGAAGCGGTCGATCTGTTCCTCCATGTTCGCGCGGACCAGGATGTTGAGATCGTCAAGGACCGCCTCGGTCCCGAGGTCGAGCGCCTCGTCGAGCCGGTCGACGACCTCCTGGCGGTACCGCCCGCCGCCGTTCCACTCGCACTCAGGGCACCGCAGCGCGACCTGCCACTGCCGCTCACTCGCCGGCGCCCAGTCGGTCGGATAGACGAGATCCGAGCCGCACTCGGGACAGATATGGAGATCGCCGCGCCGGCGCCGCTGGGCGCCGGCTTCACGAGCCTCGAAGACGCTCGGCTCCAGCCCGCGGTCGAGGTCGCTTCCCCTAGCTGTCTCCCGGTCTCCCACTTGAAAGGTGTATCGGCTGGACCACTCAGATGCTTTAGGTCGTACACCCCTATCAACATGCGGGATAGCAACTAGTTGCGGAGTCGATCAGAGGCGACCCTCTCGACCTGACCTACGCAGCGCAGGTCCAGGCGGTTCACAACCCGGCGACAGCTAGTCGTCTTCGCGGAAATTCAGGTAGTAACGCGAGGGGGTCGGCCCGCGCTGGCCCTGGTACTTCGACCGCGTTTCATCGCTGCCGTACGGATGCTCGGCCGGGCTGCTCATCCGCAGGAAGGAGATCTGCCCGATCTTCATCCCGGGATAGATCGCGATCGGCAGGTTCGCGACGTTCGACAGCTCGAGCGTGAGGTGCCCGTCGAAGCCAGCATCGACGAATCCGGCAGTTGAGTGGATCAGCAGGCCAAGACGGCCGAGCGAGCTTTTTCCCTCCAGTCTCCCGACCAAATCACCCGCAAGCGCGACCCGCTCGCGGGTGGAACCGAGGACGAACTCGCCGGGGTGGAGGATGAACGCGTCCCCGTCGTCGACCTCGACGAACTCCGTCAGGTCGTCCTGTGGCTCCTTGGGGTCGATGAACGGCGTCGTGTCGTTGCGGAAGACCCGGAAGTAGCGATCGACGTGGAGGTCGACCGACGACGGCTGGATCGCGTCGTCCGCGAGAGGCTCGATCACGATGCCGCCGCCGGAGAGCTCGTCGCGGATCGTCCTGTCCGACAGGATCATGCGCGGCAGCGTATATCCGCCGGAGGCGGGGCCAGCTCCGCAAGGGGCCTCGCAGAGGGGCGGATCATCGCTCGGCTCCAAGTGCCGAGCGCCCGACGTCAGTACCATCCCTCGCGATGCCAAACGTAGGACCACTCGAGCTGATCGTCGTCCTCATCATCGCGCTCGTGATCTTCGGGCCGAAGCGGCTGCCAGAGCTGGGGCGTTCGATGGGCAAGGGCATTCGCGAGTTCAGGGGGTCGATCTCCGGCAAGGATGACGACGATGACGAGGAGGACCAGTCGTCGAAGCCGGCCGCGATCGAGGACGCGCAGGATGCGGAGGAGCCCGTCGAGGGCGAGGTCGTTACCAACCAGAGATCCTGAGCCGTGGCCCGTCACAGGGCGGCGAAGTTCGATGACC
Organism: uncultured Actinomycetes bacterium; assembly: GCA_963829735.1. Lineage (GTDB taxonomy): Bacteria > Actinomycetota > Thermoleophilia > Solirubrobacterales > 70-9 > AC-56. Next base: position 38,660 of record CAWHJT010000014.1, on the reverse strand, counting down.
AGCTGACGCTCGTCGAGCACCTGGATGAGCTGCGCAACCGCATCATCGTGTCCGCGGTGGTGCTGTTCGTGGCCTGTGCGCTCTGTTTCTGGCAGAACCATCTGCTGCTGGAGATCGCCAACCACCCGCTGCCCAAGACCGTCAACGGCCAGGACCTGAAGCCGAGCACCTTCGGGGTCGCCGAGCCGTTCATGAGCACCCTGAAGATCTCGATCTACGCGGGCATCCTGATCGCGCTGCCGGTGATCCTCTACGAGCTGTACGCGTTTCTCCTGCCGGCGCTGAAGCCGACCGAGAAGCGCGTGCTCCTGCCCTTCCTGATCCTGGTCCCGGTCCTCTTCATCGCCGGGGTCGTGTTCTCGTACTTCGTCGTCGTGCCGGCCGCTGCCAAGTTCCTCCTGAACTTCAACCAGACCGAGTTCAACGTGCAGGTGCGGGCGAGCGACTACTACGGGTTCCTGCTGACGACCCTGCTCGCCCTCGGCCTCGTCTTCCAGATCCCTCTGGGCGTGGTCATCTTGACCCGGCTCGGGATCGTGACGCCCAAGCAGCTCTCCCACAACCGCCGCTACGCGTACCTGATCCTGATCGTCATCGCGATGCTCCTGCCGGGGACCGACCCGGTGACGATGCTGATCGAGGCGGCGCCCCTCCTGATCCTCTTCGAGCTCTCGCTGGTCCTGGCGCGGTTCATGGGGACGCCGGGCGGGGCAAGCGAGACGAGCAGTCCCACTGAGCCGGAGCCTCCGGGAACGCCCGCAAGCTAGGCTCAACGCCCATGCTCTTTGACCTTCGCGGAAAGCGCAGGCACCTCGTGCAGGTGTCGTTCGCGATGCTCGCCCTGCTGTTCCTGGTCGGCTTCCTCGGCTTCGGAATCGGGGTCGGCGGCGGCCCCGGAGGCATCTTCGACGCGCTCGGCATCAGCAACAGCAGCAACAGCAGCGGCTCCGCGACCGGCGTCTACCAGGACCACATCGACAAGGCGAACCAGAAGCTCGCCAAGAACCCGAAGGACACCCAGGCGCTTCTGACGGTCGCCAACAACGAGTTCCTGCTCGCCAAATCCGGGATCCAAACCGATCCCAACACCGGCCAGCCCACGGGAGTCACCAACGACGCTCATACCGCTCTCGGCAACGCGGCGGATGCCTGGGGCAAGTACCTCAAGTTCAACAACGGCAAGGACGACCTCACGACGGCCTACAACATGGTGCTCGTCTACATCCTGCTCAACGACGCCAATGGCGCAGTGAAGACCCAGCAGGTGATCGTCGACGCCAAGCCGACCGCCGCGGGATACGCCCAGCTCGCCCAATTCCAGTACGCCGCCGGCGACATCTCGGGGGGCGACGCCTCACGCGACAAGGCGCTCAAGACGGCGCCCAAGTCGCAGCAGAAGACCTACGAGACCCAGCTGAGCCAGATGCGCAAGCAGGGCGTCCAGTTCCAGAAGCAGCTCAAGCAGGCCAAGAAGCAGCAGAGCAAGGGAACCAGCACGACACCTGGCACGAACCCGCTTCAGACGCCGTTCGGCGGCCTCGGGTCGACCCCCACTCCGACCTCTCCCTAGCGCCGCCGTTCCGAGCTCATCGCGCCCGGTCCGGCGCACCGGCGCCCCGCTACCATCGTGCGCCGCCGGGCCGTTAGCTCAATTGGTAGAGCAGGGGCCTCTTAAGCCCAAGGTTGAAGGTTCGAGTCCTTCACGGCCCATCGCCTGAGGCACCCTCGCGCCGCCTCAACCCGGTCTCCATGGAGCGCACCCCGGCGGAGGCGTTGACGTCCGTACGATGGGACGGCGTGAAGCAAACCTCCAACCGGCGAGAACTGCTGCGCGGCTCGGCGAGCAAGCTGCGAGCCGGCCTCAGCGGCAGCGCGGGGGAGTACCGCCGACGCTACGAGAGAGTCGTCTCCGAGTATCGGAAGAGGATCGACCGTCTCACGAGGTAAGCCGAGCCCGGGCCTCGAGCGCGCCGACGATTCTCAGCCTTCTCTGAGCTGATTCCCGCGGAACTCTCGCAACCGGGCTGCACGATGCTGCAGCCCGGCGGTTGGCACATGGGGTCTGCCCGACCCGTCCCCCGATCGGCCGCCGGGCGCCAACAACTACGACGAAAGGCGGCCTCGCACATGTTCTACCTCCGCTACATCTGGTCCGAGCTTCGCCGCCGGCGCGGGCGGACGATCTCCACCGCGCTCGGCCTCGGCGTCGGCGTTGGACTGGTGGTCACGGTCAGCGCGCTGTCCTCCGGACTCGACCAGGCGCAGTCGAAGGTGCTCGAGCCGCTGACCGGCGTCGGGACCGACATGAGCGTCAGCCGGCCGATCGTCGTCAGTGGTTCCGGCTCCGATCAGGGCTTCGCCCCAGGCCAGGGGCTCTCGAAGAAGGAGCAGCGCGAGCTCCAGCGTGAGAACGGCGGCGGCCAGTTCGACCTCAACAAGCTCGGAAAGCCCGGCCAGCACTTCAACACCACCAACTTCATGACCACCGATTTGAGCTTTCCGGCGAGCGAGGCGAAGAAGATCGATGGCCTCGACGGCGTCCAGGGCAGTTCGGGGGCCCTGACGATGAACATGATCCATCTCTCGGGAACCGTCCCGAAGAGCTCCTCGCAGAAGCAGGGCCCGGTGGTCGTGGGCGGCGGGCCGCCCGGCGCGGCGCAGGGCGGCAACGTCAACCTCCAGCCGATCTCGGTCTCGGGAATAGAGACCAGGAACTCCGACCTCGGCCTGATCACGCCCTCCCAGATCACCAAGGGCAGCTATCCGGGCGGCGAGGCCTCAAAGGAGGCGGTCCTCTCCCAGACCTACGCCGATCAGCAGAACCTCACAGTCGGCGACCAGGTCAAGGTCGGCGACGACCAGCTCAGGGTCGTCGGCATCGCGTCGGCGCCCCTCGGCGGCTCCTCCTCGGACATCTACGTGCCGCTGAAGCTCCTGCAGAAGCTCTCGGATCACAAGGGCCGCATCAACACGCTCCAGGTCCGGGCGACGAGCTCCGATCAGGTGAGCTCGGTAGCCAGCGAGATCAAGCAGACATTCAACGGCTCCCAGGTAACGACCGCGAAGGACCTCGCCAGCCGGGTCTCTGGGTCGCTCGTCGACGCGAGGAACCTCTCCTCGAGCCTCGGCACGGCGCTCGCGATCGTCGCGCTCGCCGCCGCGTTCCTGATCGCGAGCCTCCTGACGCTCTCCTCGGTCAACAAGCGGACCCGTGAGATCGGGACCCTGAAGGCGGTCGGCTGGCGCCAATGGCTTGTCATCCGGCAGATCAGCGGCGAGTCGGTCGCCCAGGGTCTTCTCGGCGGGGTGATCGGAGCGGCGATCGGGATCGGCGGAGCGCTCGTCATCGACTCGCTCGACATCAGCCTCAACGCGACCGTCGCCTCGCAGACGACCGGCCTCGGGCCGCCCGGAGGCGGCCCCTTCGGCCAGGGCGAGGTGACCTCGGGTGCGAGCTCGATCGCCCTCAACGCCCCGATCGACGCCGGCGTCCTCGTGCTCGCGATCTCGCTCGCCGTCCTCGGCGGCCTGATCGCCGGCGCCGTCGGCGGGGCGAGGGCGGCGCGGCTTCGACCGGCCGAGGCGCTTCGGAGCGTCGAGTGAGCTCACCACGACAACGAGAGGAAGACACCCGGATGAAGGTAAGCGAGATCAACAGGAGCGACGGTCACCCCCAGCTGCTCTACGAGCTGCGCGGGGTGGCAAAGACCTATGGCGCCACCGAGACGCTGGTGCGAGCGGTCGACGGGATCGACCTCGAGATCGCCGAGGGCGAGTTCATCGTCATCGTCGGCCCGTCGGGGTCCGGCAAGTCGACGCTGCTGCAGCTCCTCGGCGCCCTCGATCGCCCGAGCGCGGGGACGGTCAGCTTCGAGAACCGAGACCTGGGAACCTCGGGCGATCGCGCGCTCGCCGAGCTTCGGCTCAGAACGCTGGGGTTCATCTTCCAGCAGTTCAACCTGGTGCCGACGCTCTCCGCGCTCGAGAACGTCGAGCTGGCGATGGCGCCGATGAAGCCGACGGCGGCCGAGCGCCAGCGGCGCGCTCGCGAACTCCTCGAGCGGGTGGGCCTCAGCCCCCGCGCCGATCACCTGCCCTCGCAGCTTTCGGGTGGCGAGCAGCAGCGGGTCGCGATTGCCAGAGCGCTCGCGAACGAGCCCGACGTGCTCCTGGCGGATGAGCCGACGGGCAACCTCGACTCGAGGACCGGCGAGGAGATCCTCGCTCTCCTCTACAGGCTCTGGGAGGAGACCGGCATCACGGTCGTCTTGATCACCCACGACCAGGCGATCGCTCAGACGGCGCCGCGGGTGCTGACGATGGCCGACGGCCGGATCGTCGTCCACACGGCCCCTCGGCCCGAGGGGCTCCCCGAGGCCCGCGCGGGAGCGACACGATGATCGGCGCATGGTGGAGACGAGCCGCGCTCGCTGTCCCGCTCGCCGCCACGGTCCTCGCCGTCTCGATCGGGGGCTGCGGCGGCGGAGGCTCGGCGAGTACCGCCAGCGCCAGCGCCGACGCCCAGCGATTCCAGGACTGCCTCAAGCAGCAGGGCGTCAAGCCGCCGAGCGGCGGGCCCCCAACCGGCAGTCCTCCCAGCGGTCAACCCCCGAGCGGGCAGCCGCCCAGCGGTGGGCCTCCGGCCGGAGTGAGTCCGCAGAAGATGCAGAAGGCGTTCGCCGCCTGCAAGCAGTACGCGCCCTCAGGAGTGTTCCTGAACCCAACCGGACAGCAGTAGCGCGCACCGTCCCAGGCTCTGCTCCCTGATGCTCTAGGCGTGCGCCGGAGCCGCCTCCCCGCGTTCCGCGTCCCACCTGCGGCCGATGTCGCGGAGCATCGCCGGGTAGACGATCAGGTGGCGGAACGGTTTGATCGCGGCGAGGTAGGCGTCCCCGAGGATGCCGTTGGGCTTCACGTAGACGGCCATCTGGCCCCGGTAGGCGCCGGTGCCGTCTGGGACCCAGCCGATGTGCATGACGCCGTGGACCGTCCGGTTGGCGAGCTCCGCGGCCATCTCGTCGTCGGTCACATACAGGGGCCTGAATGGAAGAGCCTTGAACTCGGGACGGGACGCGGTCTCGCGCAGATCCGCGGGTAGGCGGTTTCGCAGCGTCGGCACCCGCGAGCCGAGCCCGGCGTCCGGGCCGTCCCATCCCAAGAGCTCGCCGACCCTCCGCCGGATCGCGAAGAGGGTGCGAACCGCCCCGAAGGAGCCTTGCGACCCATCCAACGAGGCCGCGAGCCGGACCAGCCGCGGGAAGTCGTCCGGACATCCCGGCGTCGGCAGCGCCCATACGTCCTCGAGCCGGAAGCCACGGGTGATCTCGTGAATCCGCCACGGGCGGGAGGTCTGGGCGCTGTTGGCGAGTCGCATCGATGCCCTCCGCCCGTACGGTAGGCCGAGGAGGGCGGGCGCACCGTGCGCGTCGTCACCCCGAGCCTTGCCCGGCCGGCAAATTACCCTTGGTGGAGAGGGCGATGGCCACGGAGGGCGACAACGTACGGTTGGCGAAACGGTTGTTCGAACGCTGGAACTCCGGCGAGCACACGATCGACCCCGAGCTGGTGGATCGCGACGTCGAGCTCCAGAGCCCGATCTCCTCGACGCGGACCGTCCCGTACCACGGCTTCGCCGGCATCAAGGAGCGGGTCGCGGAGGTCGAGGACCGGTTCGAGGTGTGGCGGCTCGAGGTCGACGAGGTCAGGGAGCTGGACGGCGAGCGCGTACTCGTGACCGGCGTTATCCACACGCGGGCCCGCGGGAGCGACATCGAGGTGCAGCAGCCATTGGAGTGGGTCCTGACGTTCCGGTCCGGAAGGCTCCTGCGCTACGAGGCGTTCGTCGACGAGGAAGCGAACCCAGCCGGCGTCGAGTAGCCGCCCGGCGGCGGACGGGCGGGCCGCTAGGGTGGCCCGCGCCGGATGAGCTACATCGACGACACCTTTCTGGCCTTCGCCTTCGACCGGCCGTCGCCAAGCCGCGGGTCGAGGAGGCGCTCGAGCGCGTGCGCGCCCATTACGCCGAGCTCTACGCGGATCCTCTAACCGGTCGCTCGCGCGTGACCCCCTCGATGGGCATGGCCCTGTGGCGCCGCGAGGATCCACGACTGCGGTGGGCGCACTGGGCGGAGGCGGACCGCATGATCGTCGCCTCGACCAACGCCGTGACCGGGTGGCAAGAGGTGGCCGGCGACGTCGAGGTCTCGCGGGCGCCCATCGAGCTCGGCCGTGCGCTGGCCGCGGATCCCGAGCGCCTCGTGGACCTGGCGCCGCCGTTCGTCCTCGCCGTTCTCGAGCAGGACCGCGGACGCCTCGTGATCGTCAACGACTTCCTGGCCAGCGCGCGGCTTTACGAGCTGCGCACGGACGAGGGCCGGGTCTGGTCGAACCGGCCCGGAGCACTGCCGCTGTTCGCGGGCATCGACGCCGAGCTCGACACCGAGGCGTGGGCGATCCACGGCGCCGCCGGGTGGTTCCTCGGATCCGCGACCGGAATTCGCGGCGCGCGGAAGGTTCGTCCCGGCTCGGCGATCGTCGTCCAGGATTCGCCCCGGGGAGCCACCGTTGAGTCCCTCGAGACAGGCGCCGTCCGAGCCCTGGTGGCTCCCCGCCGGGCGTCGCTCTCAAGCCAGGCCGCGGCGGGCGCGGCGCAGGCGGTGGCGCTGTCTCGGTCGATCGCGGCGATCTGGACCGCCGAGCCCACGATCAACCTCTCCGGCGGGCGCGACTCGCGGATCACCGCGGCCGGCGCGCTGGTCGCCGGGCTCGAGGCCAAGTTCCGCACGATGGACATCGAGCCCGGGGAGCTGGAGGCGGCACGGGAGCTTCTGGCCGCGGTTCCCGGCCCGGTCGAGCACGGCGTGATGACCATGGAGCGTGGCGAGCCCGACGATTCGCTCGCCGAGCGAATCGGCGCCACGCACCTCGTTCACGACGGTGCCGCGAACCCATGGGCGGCCAGGGCTCGATCACCCTGCCGCAGGAGGGCTTCGTCACTCCGCTCATGACCGGACACGGCGGCGAGCTCGGCCACGGCTTCTACTACGACCGCGCCCGCCTGCGCAGGGAGCTGCTACCGGCGACCAGGAAGCGCCTGATGCGCCGCCTGGAGCGGTCGGGTCGCCAGCGCCACAACTCGGCCCGCGAGGAGGCGTATGCCCTCTACCTGGCCGAGGTTGAGCGAACGCTCGACGAGGGGCGGGCGCACGGCATCAGGGGCGCGAGCCTGCTCGACTACTACTACCTCGCGCAGCGGCTCCCGTACCGGGCCGGGCTTGGCTCCCGGAACGACCGCTACTCGGCCTGCGTCACGCCCGCGTTCGTCCGCGGCTCCTTCGACCTCAGCCCCCGCGCGCGCACGGACGCCGCGCTTCACCGCGCGATCCTCGCGGAGCTGCTCCCCGCCTGGAACGAGATCCCCTTCTTCCACGGAGGCGGAGGGCGGATGCGTCCGATGAAGCGCCCGCGCATCTGGGAGAAGCCGCGCCACGCCGACGAGATGGAGGAGATGCTCGCGAGCACCGAGCTCTGGAGCGACGCCTTCGATCCCGACCGGATCCAGGCGATGTGGCGCGAGGCGAGGGCAGGCGAGGGCCACTCGCACTACGAGGCGGCCTTCATGCGCATCGCATGGCGCGTCTGCTTCGTCGAGCACACGCGGCGCCTCAACGGGGTGCCATCGCGATGACGCATCGAAGTCACGGGCCTACTCCTCGGGGTGTAGCACGAGCATCGCGATCCGCGAGTGGAAGTGCACATAGGCGCCGACGCTTCCGAGGAGATTAGTGGCCACGCGGCCGCGGCCGCGTGAGCCCATCGCGAGCAGGTCGTGCTGGCCGCTGCGGATCTGTTCGACGATCTGCTCGCCGGCGTGACCGTGCTTCATGACCGTGGTGACCGGCAGCTTCTCGGGCAGCCAGCCCACGGCCTCGCGCAGGAGTTTCTCGGTCTCCTTGCGCGCCTCCTCCTCGAGCGCGGCCGAGTCGATGCCGGCCCGGTAGGCGAAGGGAGGCACTTCGGGCGCGACCGCGATGATCGTGAGCCGTGAATTCAGTGCGCCGGCGAGCTCACCGGCCGCCTCGAGCGCGCGCTGCGCCGTCTGTGAGCCGTCGACCGCAACGAGGATGTCCCTGAACATGTCCCTGCCATGATTGCGCGCGCCCGCGAGCGCGCGCCCCTCGAGGCTCGCCGTCGCAGCGCCATTCCACCGCGTTGATGATCATGCGCGTCCATCGCGGCGCATCGACTTCTCAATCCCGCTGAGGAAGGCGGCGACCTCGGCCGGATCGAGTGCACCGCCCTCGGTGCGCGCCTTGAGCGCAGCCGCAACCAGGTTGCCGGGAGCCAGCCCGCGCTGGGCGGCCCACCGGCCGGCCGCGGGCTTCGACGACCATCGTGACTCCTCGGCAAAGCGCAACGCGCGGCACGCGTTGAGCACCGCATCGCTCGGGCCGGGGTGTTCACGATGCCAGCGGACCGACTCGCACAGCACCGGCGCCAGCTCCGCGGGCGAAATCGGAGCGAACAGCTCCCGGGCCGGCGGCCCAAAAATCGCGACCCCGGCCTGCGCCAGAACGCTCCGGTCGATCGGAAACCAGTGCCAGCCGACCTCGCCTGAGGCGCCGCCCCTCTGCAGGAGCAGCGGTATCCCCTCGCCGGTGTTGAGGTTGAGCTCGAAGTCTCGGGTGGCGGTGCTCGATCGCGCCGTCCCGGCGCGATAGACCACGAGCTCGAGGCGAGCGGCGGGGCTGGGCAGCGCCTCGTGACGCAGGCTCGCGACGACCGCCTCCGCGCGCTCCGCCGGGAGGTGCGAGCGCACGACCGCGGCCACGTCCAGGTCGCTGCGGCCGGGCAGGTAGTCGCCGAGCGCGTATGAGCCGCCGGCATAGACGCCGACCACGTCTTCCCCGAGCGCCTCGTGGAGGAGCTCGCCTACGCGTGCGAGATACGCCGTTTCGGCGTGTCTGGAAGCGGTTGTTTGCAAGCGATCGAACAGGGTAGGAGTCGGCCAGTCCCACCCTAGGGAGGAGGAGAGATAGGCACCCTCTGGTTCAGGCTACGGCCGGTCGGGCTCGCTGTGCTCGCGTGTTCGGCCGTTGTGGCGGCCGGATGCGGCAGCACCGGCACCGGCGGTCCGGTCACCCTGAACTGGTTCATCGCAAACCAGCCCGGCGGCTCGATCCAGAAGGTGGCGCAGCGGTGCACGGACGAGTCCAACGGCCGCTACCAGATCGACGTGCAGCTCCTGCCGGCCGCCGCGAGCGACCAGCGCGAGCAGCTCGTACGCCGCCTCGCCGCGAAGGACTCCACCGTCGACCTCATCGGCATGGACGTGATCTGGACGGCGGAGTTCGCGAACGCGGGATGGATACGCCCTTTCCCGAGCACGGCGGCGGATCAGGTAACGAAGGGCGTCTTTCCGAGCGTGGTGAAGACCGCCTCCTTCGATCAGAAGATCTACGGCGCCCCGTTCAACTCCAATACGCAGCTTCTCTGGTACCGGACCGACCTGGTGAAGAAGCCTCCCACCACGTGGGGCCAGATGATCGCCGAGTCCAAGACGCTGGCCGCCGCCGGAAAGCCGCACACGATCCTTGTCCAGGGGAACAAGTACGAGGGATTCGTTGTCTGGTTCAACGCTCTCCTTCAGTCGGCCGGGGGCCAGATCCTCTCGGGCCCGGACACTGTCGCCCTGCAGCAGGGCCCGACCGAGAAGGCGCTCGAGGTCATGGGCCAGCTCGCCAACTCCTCCGCGGCGGCGCCCGACCTCGATACGGCGATCGAGGGGACGGGCGGCTCGCAGGAGTTCGAGACCGGGTCGGCGGCGTTCATGGTCAACTACACGTTCGCCTACGGCAGCGCCCAGGCCGACAACCCAGCGATCGGCAAGGTGATGGGCTTCGCCAGGTATCCGGGGGTGGTGCCGAGCCGGCCGAGCACGCCACCACTTGGCGGATTCAACATCGGCGTCGGCGCCTACTCGAGCCACCCCGACCTCGACTTCGAGGCGGCGGCCTGCATCGGCGACCCCCAGAGCGAGCTCATCGCGACGAAGGACGACGGGCTCCCCCCAAGCCGCGCCAACCTCTACACGAACAAAGTCGTGAAGGACGCCTATCCCGGGTTCGCCGGGCTTGTGAAGAGCTCGATCGAGTCCGCCGGGCCGCGGCCCCTGAGCCCCGCCTACCAGGACGTGTCGCTGGCGATCCAGGACACGCTTCATCCCGCCTCCAGCATCGACCCCAGTGACGTCGGCCCGACCTACGACGACCTGCGCAGCGCCCTTCAGGACGCGGTCGAGCGGAAGGGACTGTTTTGACGGCCGAGGCTGAACGGCTGCCAGCCGGCGCCTCGGGGCCGGCAATCAGCGAGCGGCGCCGGTCCGAGCGGCGCCTCGGCTGGATGCTCTGCGCGCCGGCGGTGATCGCGATGCTGCTCGTCACCGCCTACCCGATCGGCTACGCGGTCGTCCTCTCGCTTCAGAACCTCGACCTGCGCTTCCCGAACGAGACCAGCTGGGCCGGCCTGAGCAACTACGGGACCGTGCTGACCTCGTCGCTGTGGTGGCAGGACGTCCTCAACACCGTCGTCATCGCCGTCATCTCGGTCAGCCTCGAGCTCACGCTCGGGATGGCGATCGCGCTGGTCATGCACCGCGCGATCTTCGGGCGGGGAATCGTGCGCACCGCGGTCCTGATCCCCTACGGGATCGTCACCGTGGTCGCCGCATTCGCATGGCAGTTCGCGTTCCTGTCCGCCGACACGGGGTTCGTCAACCCAGCCCTCGGCGTCCACGTGAACTGGTTCTCCGGGCACTGGACCTCGCTCGCCGTGATCATCATGGCCGAGGTTTGGAAGACGACGCCGTTCATGGCGCTGCTGCTCCTGGCGGGGCTGACCACGATCGACGACGGCCTGTATGAGGCGGCGAAGGTCGACGGGGCGAACGCGGTGCAGCGGTTCTTCCGCATCACCCTGCCGCTGATGAAGCCGGCGATCCTGGTCGCGCTCCTGTTCCGCACCCTGGACGCGTTCAGGATCTTCGACAACATCTTCATCATGACTCGGGGTGCGCAGAACACCGAGTCGGTGTCGATTCTGGGCTACAACCAGCTGATCTCGCGGACCAACCTCGGCCTCGGGTCGGCCGTCTCGGTGCTGATCTTCATCTCGGTCCTGATCATCGCGTTCGTCTTCGTCCGGCTGCTCGGCGTCCGCATGGCGGAGGGGAGGCCCGGAAACTGATGCGGCGAGGCACGACGGAATACGCCTCCTGGAGCATCACGATCCTTCTGGTGCTCGCCTTCGCGATGCTCCCGGTCCTCTGGATCGTCTCGCTGTCGCTGAAGACGCCCGATCCGTTACCGACGGCAGCTTCATCCCGCATCACTGGACCCTCGACAACTACAACGCGCTCTTCCAGGGCGGCTTCACGAACGGCCCGTTCCTGCATCCGCTGGTCAACTCGATCGGGATCGCGCTGATCTCGACCGTGATCGCAATCACCCTCGCGGCGTTCGCCGCCTACGCGATCGCGCGCCTCGACTTCCCGGGCAAGACCGCTGATCCTCGCCGGGGCGCTGGCGATCGCGATGTTCCCGCCGATCTCGACGTCGGGCCGCTGTTCGACATGTGGCGGTCGATCGGGCTCTACGACACCTACCCGGGGCTGATCATCCCCTACCTGACGTTCTCGCTGCCGCTGGCGATCTACGTGCTGGTGGCCTTCTTCCGGGAGATCCCGTGGGACCTCGAGCAGGCGGCCCAGGTCGACGGCGCGACGCCCCTGCAGGCGTTCCGGAAGGTGATCCTGCCGCTCGCCGCGCCGGGCACCTTCACCGCGGCGATCCTCGTCTTCATCTTCTGCTGGAACGACTTCCTGTTCGCCATCACGCTGACCTCGTCCAACTCGTCGCGCACCGTCCCGGCGGCACTCGCCTTCTTCACCGGCGCGTCGCAGTTCACGGCACCGACCGGGAACATCGCGGCGGCTGCGGTGATCGTCACCGTCCCGATCATCATCTTCGTCCTGATCTTCCAGCGCCGGATCGTGGCTGGGCTGACCGCCGGCGCCGTCAAGGGATAAGGAGGAATCGAATGGCCGAGATCGTCCTCGACCGGATCAGCAAGCGTTTCGCAGACGGCTTCGAGGCCGTCAAGGACATGGACCTCGACATCGCCGACGGCGAGTTCATGATTCTCGTCGGCCCGTCCGGTTGCGGCAAGTCGACCGCGCTGCGGATGATCGCCGGGCTCGAGGACATCACCGACGGGCGAGCTGCGGATCGGCGACCAGGTGGTCAACGACAGGTCGCCCCGAAGGACCGCGACATCGCGATGGTGTTCCAGAACTACGCGCTGTATCCCGCACATGACGGTGCGCGAGAACATGGCGTTCCCGCTGAAGCTCGCCAAGGCGCCGACGGACGAGATCGATCGCAAGGTCGAGCGAGGCGGCCAGGATCCTCGACCTCACAGCAGCACCTCGACCGCAAGCCGGCCAACCTCTCCGGCGGCCAGCGCCAGCGGGTGGCGATGGGGCGCGCGATCGTCCGCGACCCCAAGGCGTTCCTCATGGACGAGCCGCTCTCCAACCTCGACGCCAAGCTGCGCGTGCAGATGCGCACCGAGGTCTCGCGGCATCCAGGCGAGCCTCGGCACGACCACCGTCTACGTCACCCACGACCAGACCGAGGCGATGACGCTGGGCGACCGGGTGGCGGTGATGCGCGCCGGCGTTCTGCAGCAGGTCGGCTCGCCGGCGGAGCTCTACGGCAACCCCACCAACCTCTTCGTGGCTGGGTTCATCGGCTCGCCTGCGATGAACTTCATGCCCGCGACGCTCAACGGCGAGACGGCGCACCTGCCGATGGGCGACATTCGCCTGACCGGCGAGTCTCGCGAGCGAGCCGCCGGCGGGCAGGCGGGCCAGTCCGTCATCGCCGGGGTCAGGCCCGAGAGCCTCGAGGACGCCTCGCTCGTCTCCGATGACGTCCGGGATCGCGGCTTCGCGTTCAGGACCAAGATCGACCTCGTCGAGTCGCTCGGGCGCCGAGAAGTACGCGTACTTCCAGGTCGAGGAATCGGAGGTCGAGTCCGACGAGCTCCGCGAGCTCGCCGAGGACGCCGGCACCGCCGAGGTACCGGGCGCGACCGAGGGCCAGGTGGTCGCGCGCGTCGAGTCGGCGAGCCGCATCGAGCGCGGCGCCGAGGCCGAGCTCTGGCTCGACTCGTCGAAGCTCCACTTCTTCGACCTCGAGAACGGGCGGAGCCTGGCGGCGTCCTGACGCGGGGCGCAAGCTTCGCCCAAGTCGCTCTGGCGAGGTTAAGGGGGCTACCCCGCTGACCCCGTCAATCGTGTATCCGGCCTTAGTCCAGCTCCTTCCGCAGACGGTGGACCAGCGTGTCCTCGTCTGGCGACGGGCGGCTGAGCTCCCGCCGGAGCCGCTCGACCACGTCGTCACTCCACTCGTGGGTTCGCAGCAGCAGGTAGCGCAGGCCCGCCACGCGAAGGTAGGCCTCGGTCTCGGTGCCGGAGCCGATCAGGTCGGCGTCGCGGAGCATGCGTCACCACGGGGTCGTACTCCTCGCTGAACCAGCGCTCGGCGACGGCCTCGCGGGTCAGGAACTCGCCGAGCCCCTGCATGGCGCGGAAGCCCCAGGCCTCCACGCTCTCCGCCAGCTCGGCGTAGCGCCACTCGTCCGCGAGCTGGATCCGCGCCCGGAGGCCGGGCGGGAGCGGGACGCGCTCGAAGAACAGGCGCTCGTGGCCCTTCAGCGCGAGGTCGCGAAGCCTCGTTCGCTGCTCGGCGCCGACGGCCGTGATGACCTCGGTGACATAGGCGTCGATGGTGTCCAGCCGCAGGGCGCGCGCGACCGACACGCGGTGGTGACCGTCGCGCACGAAGTGCAGGTCTCCGATCCTGTAGACGTCGATCGGCGGCATCGATTGGCCGCGGCGCACGGCGGCCGCGATTCCCTCCCACCGGCGCCGCACCCTGCGCGAGGTGGGGCGGAAGCTGCGATCGAAGTCACGCGAGCGGTCCACGGTCCCGACGATGGAATCGAGCGGGATGACCTCCAGCCCCAGGTAGCGCTCGCCCCGCCAGCCGAGCGCGTCGATGACCTCGTCGAACGGCAGGATGAGGTTGACGTCGTCCGGCTCGCGCCGCAGCCGGCGAGCCAGCCGCGAGAGGGCCTGCCGCCGGCGCGCGCGACTGAAATCGCCCTGCGCATCCTGGATCGGAAAACCGGTGTCCGGCGGCACCGGGCCAGCGTAGCTCGGGCGCTAGCTCGACTCTGAGGCGACCGGCGCGTCGGCGCTCGCGAACCGGCCCCGGAGCACCTTCTTGTCGAACTTGCCGACCGAGGTCTTCGGGACCTCGTCGATGAACTCGATCCGCTCGGGGATCCACCACTTGGCCACCCGCCCGGCGAGGTGGTCGCGGATGCGCGTCGGCGTCGGCATCGGAGCCGGCGCGCAGGACGACGCAAGCGCACGGCCGCTCGCTCCAGTGCTCATCGGGAACGGCGATCACGGCGGCCTCGACCACGTCGGGGTGGGCCATCACCGCGTTCTCCAGCTCGACCGACGAGATCCACTCGCCGCCCGACTTGACCAGGTCCTTGGTGCGGTCCACGAGCCGGATGTAGGCAGCCCCGCTCGAGCTCGGCGACATCGCCCGTGCGCAGCCAGCCGTCCTCGGTGAACTTCTCACCGGAGTCCGGATCCTCGTAGTAGGCGCGTGCGATCCACGGGCCGCGGACCTGGAGCTCGCCGCCGCTCTCGGCGTCGATGCGGAAGTCGATGAAGGGGAGAATCCGGCCCTGCGCGGCGCGCAGCGAGTACTCCTCGTCCTCGGTGAGCTCGACGTCACCGGGCGTCCGTGAGGTCGCAGCCAGCGGGCTCGTCTCCGTCATCCCCCAGCCCTGCACGAGCGAGATCCCGAACCGCGCGGCGAAGCCGCGGATGAGCGACTCGGGGACCGCGGCCCCGCCGGCCTTCAGCTCGCGCAGGCTGCTCAGGTCCGGCGGCGGGTCGAGCTCGAGCATCCCGTTCCAGATCGTCGGCACGCCGGCGCTCCACGTGACGCGCTCGGTGGCGATGAGATCGGCCAATCCACCCGGTGAGCAGGTCCGGGCCCGGCAGGACCTGTCGCGCGCCCACCATCGTCGCGACGTACGGGAATGCCCCAGGCCATCGCGTGGAACATCGGCACGACCGGCATCGCCGAATCGGCCTCGCGGATCCCCATCGAGTCCGGCAGCCCGGCCCCCAGCGTGTGCAGGACGATCGAGCGGTGCGAGTACAGGACCCCCTTCGGTCGCCCCGTGGTGCCGCTCGTGTAGCACATGGCCGCCGCCGTGTTCTCGTCGAGGTCCGGAAACTCGAATGACGGATCGCCGCCCGCGATCAGCTCCTCATAGTCGAGCGCGCCCTCGCGGTCGCCCGGGCCGTCGGGCATCACGACCTCGCGCTCGGTCGCCTCGAACGCCGGCATCGCCCCGGCGAGCGAGGCGTCCACGAACACGATCCGATCGTCGGCGTGGGTCGTGATGTACCGCAGGTCGTCCTCGAACAGCCGGACGTTCAGGGTGTGGAGGACAGCCCCCATCGATGGCACGGCGAGGTAGAGCTCGAGATGGCGGATCGAGTTCCAGGCGAAGGACGCGACGCGGTCACCCGGCTTGACCCCCAGCTCCGTGAGGGCGCTGGCGAGCCGCCGCGCGCGCTCGACGATCTGGGCGTAAGTGGTCCGCTCCACACCGTCCTGGGTTCGCGCGACCACCTCGCGCCGCCCGAAGATCGCGGCGGCACGCTCGGCGATCTGCTTGACGAGCAGCGGGCGATCCATCATCAGCCCGTCCATCATCGATCCGTTCGCTACGGGTGTCCTACTCGTGGCCTCGCGCCTCGCCAGTGATCTGGTAGCTCAGGTACCAGATCAGGTGGCGGGTCGCTCCGACACCGAGGTTAAGCGGGACGAGAATCCTGCTCATCGACATCGAAATCTATATCCCCGCCTGCCGGCGCTCCAACCATGGCGCAGGAAAATCGGTCAGGCTTCCTACGTGAGGGTCCTGATCGTCGGAAATAGCGCGAATCCCGGCGCGGTCGAGGACGGGCTCGCCGCGGCCGGGACCGAGGTCGAGCGCCGGCCCGACGGCTCAGACACGGCGCGTGGCCCGGATGAGATCGGCGCGATCGCGCGGGAGCTGCGGGAGTTCGAGCACCTGCTCGGCGAGAACGGGCCCGACGCCGTCCTCGTCGCGTCGGACTCGAGCGCGTCGCTGGCGGCCGTGCTCGTCGCGACGAAGCTGGGCACCCCCGTGGCGGGCATCGAGCCCCCGGGCGGCTGGCGGCGTGAACGCGCGCCTTATCGCACAGCTCGCCGACGCCCAGCTTGCGGCCGAGCCCGTGGCGGTCTCCGACTGGCTCCGCGATACCTACACTGAGCGGCCATGAAGGTAGGGATCGTCGGGCTCGGATACGTCGGGCTGCCCCTCGCCGTCGCGTTCGCCGAGGCGGGATGCGACGTCGTGGGCGTCGACACGGACCCGAAGCGGCTCGATCGCCTGCGCCGCAGCGAGTCCGACGTCGAGGACGTGCCGTCGGACCAGCTGCGCGCGGTCGCCGAGCGCTTCACGGCCACCGACCAGTACCGGACCCTCGCCGGCTGCGAGGCCGTGATCATCTGCGTCCCGACACCGCTGGCGAACAACCGCGAGCCGGACCTCTCCTACCTGGTCGACGCGGCGACCCAGCTCTCCCGCGTTCTCCACGAGGGGCGCCTCGTGGTGCTCGAGTCGACCACCTACCCGGGCACGACGCGCGAGCGGCTGCTCCCGATCCTGGAGGAGTCGGGCCTCGCCGCGGGCCGCGAGTTCAACCTCGCCTACTCGCCGGAGCGAATCGACCCGGGGCGGACCGACCACACGGTGCGGACCACGCCGAAGGTCGTCGGCGGGCTCACCGACGAGTGCCGCCGCCGAGCCGTGGAGCTCTACGGGCGGATCTGCGACGAGGTCGTCGAGGTCTCCTCGCCGGAGGTCGCGGAGCTCACGAAGCTGCTCGAGAACATCTTTCGCTCGGTCAACATCGCGCTCGTCAACGAGCTCGCGCAGCTATGCGACCGGATGGGAATCGACGTCTGGGAGGTCGTCGACGCCGCCGGAACGAAGCCGTTCGGCTTCATGCGCTTCGAGCCCGGCCCCGGTATGGGCGGCCACTGCCTGCCGATCGACCCCTTCTACCTGGCGTTCAAGGCCCGCGAGCACGACTTCTACACCGAGTTCGTCGAGCTGGCCGGGAAGCTGAACCAGGCCCAGCCCCACTTCTGCGTCGAGAAGATCGAGCGGGCGCTGAACGATGCCTCCAAGCCTGTCCGGGGCTCGCGCGTGCTGCTGCTCGGCGTCGCCTACAAGGGCGGCGTCGGCGACCTTCGCGAGGCTCCCGCGCTGAAGATCATCCGCCTGCTTCGGGACCTCGGCGCCGACATCGCGTACCACGACCCGCACGTCCCCGAGCTGCCGGAGTTCGGCCTCGCCTCCGTCGACCTGGAGGCGGAGCTGCCCGCGGCCGACATCGCCTGCATCATCACCGCCCACCCCGAGGTCGATCACGAGCGCGTCGTTCGCGACGCCCAGCTCGTCATCGACTTCCGCGGCGTGACGCGGGCATGACCGCCCCGAACCTGGTTCGCCTCTAGATAGCGCTCGCTCGCCGCGGCAGGGCACACGATGATTGGCCGCATGAGACGTCGCTTTCCCCGACTCCTCCGCCGGCGGAGCGCTCGCCGCGCCGACCGGCTGACCGTGGGGCTGGCCACGGTCGCCGTGGGCACAGCGGGCACGGTGCTCGCGAGCGAGGTGGTGCGGCTCGCCCGGCGCCGGATCCGGCCCGCGGCCGTACCCGCGATCCTCCACGAGGGCCCAGAGCGCCCCCTCGAGGCGACGGGCAAGGCGACGCAGGACGCCGTCGCGGTCCTGGTCGAGGGGTACGAGGCGACCTCGCGCACGGAGAAGGTGCTCTTCAACATGCTCACCGGGTTCGTGTCGGCGTTCGCGCTCATGCGCCTCTCGACGGCCGGCATCCGCGGCGGCTGGTGGCCCGCCGGCAACGTCCGCCTCGGGGGCCGGCACATCCACCACTTCGTGCCGGGCATCCTGATCGCCTTCGGGTCGGGCGCGGTCGGTCTGCTCACCCAGAACCAGAGGCTCGAGACCACGCTTGCGGTCCCGTTCGGCGCGGGCATCGGGCTGACGTTCGACGAGGCAGCCCTGCTGCTCGACCTCCGCGACGTCTACTGGACGCGCGAGGGAATCCTCAGCGTGCAGGTCAGCTTCGGCGCTGGCCGCGACCCTGGGCGGCACCATCCTCGCCCTGCGGATGCTCCGCCGCGGCGAGGAGCGGGTCGAGGCCGAGGGCCGGATCCCGCCTGCGTAGGCCGGCTCCCCTCAGGCTTCTCGTTGGGGAGAGGCGAGCGTTGACCCGGCCCAAGGTCTCGGTCCGCCCTCCGTCGCTGCCCTGCCGGTGCCCTTGCGAGGCCTCTCGCGACGAGTGGTCTGCAATGAACCCCTACGGTTGAAAATCGACCGGTCGAGGGGGTCAGGTCCCGCCCCGGGCACGCGGTAGCGGGCGAACAGCTCGCCGTCGGCGTCGAGCAGCCAGGCCACCTCGAGCGGACGCTCCAGCTCCGGAAGGCCGACGGCGAGGCTGGGCCCATCGCCCCCGGCGAGCTTCGGGGCGTGGGTGACGAATAGCTCGTCCACCAAGGCTGCCTCGATGAGCTGGGCGTGCAGGCGTGGACCTCCCTCGCAGAGCAGCGCCCGCACGCCGCGCTGCGTCCGCAGGTATTCGAGGGCCTTCACGAGGTCCACGCTCCCCTCGTGGCGCACGACCCGGACCTCGGCGACGGTCTCCGGAGGATCGGCGTCCGAGGTGGTGAAGATCAGCACGCGCGCGCCGCGGTCCTCGAACACCGGCGCGTCCCAGGGAAGGTCGAGGCGTCCGCTCACGATCACGAGCAGCGGGTCCTGCGACAGCCCCCGCCGCTCGCGCCGGCCGCGCTTGCCGGGTCGGCGATGGGCCGTCCGTAACGCTCGGCGCGCATCGTCCCCCCGCCGATCATCACCGCGTCGACGCGGGTGCGAAGGCAGACCAGCATCTCGGTGTCCCGGTCGCTGCCGATCGCGCCCGAGCGGCCGTGCAGCGTCGCCTTGCCGTCAACGGTGACGGCGAAGTTGGTGACGACGTACGGACGGTCGGCGCGAGCACCCGAGATCAGGTCGAGCTGGATGATCTGGTCCGGGATGGTCGTCGGTCCCGGGTCGGGGATCAGGCGGTCCACTTGCGCGACGGAATCTAGTGCAACTAATGCTCCAGCTCGGCGAGGTGCTCGACGTTGGAGCGGTCGTCCGGGGCGCCGCTCGGCTCCGCGGCGAACCAGGCGTCCAGGATCTCCGCCAGCTCTGCCTGGGAGGTCGCGCGGAGGCTGAGCGCGAGCACGTTCGCGTCGTTCCACCGGCGGGCCCCCTTGGCGGTCTGGGCGTCCACGCACAGCGCGGCGCGTACTCCCGGGATCTTGTTGGCGGCGATCGAGGCACCGGTGCCGGTCCAGCAGCAGACGATCCCCTGCTCGGCCCGGCCCTCGGCGACGTCGCGGGCCGCGCTCTCGCTCGCCCACGCCCAGTCGTCGCGCTCGGAGTCGTTCAGCGCCCCGTGCGGGACCGGTTCATGCCCGCGCCTTCGCAGCTCGTCGAGCATGGCGTCCGCGATCCCCACCCGCTCGTCGGCGGAAACGGAAACTCGCATGCCGAAAGCTTAGGCGTACGGTCGCCCTGCAAGCGAAGGAAGGAAATCGATGGACACCTACGCGATTCTGCGACGGAGCGGCCGGCGATCTAAGAGAGCCAGCCGAAGGTTCGCCCCGCGAGCTTCTCGAGTTCGGCGATGTCCTCTCGGAGCAGCGCGACGAGCTGCTGGCGGAGCGAGTCGGGCAGCTCGGGCTTTGGGACCTCGCCTCGCTCCGGGTCGTGGACGACTCGCTCGACCAGCCATCTGAGTGACTCCGGCAGGCGGTCGAAGTTGCGGTCGATGGCCCGCAGCCCGGGCAGGCGGACCGCCCGGTCCATGAGGCGGAAGCGGCTCCCTGCCTTCGCGACGCCCGTCTCCCACTCGCGCTCGAACTCGTCGGAGGTGAAATCGGGGTCGACCCCGAGGAACTCGAACGCTCGGCGCATCGTGGTCGGCCGGTCGTCCTTCAGCTCCTCGCGGCCCACGATCGCGACGGGCTCCGTGCCGAATTCCTCGAGGTAGGGCTGCGCCTGGAAGAAGTAGCGGCTCCGGGCGACGTAGCTGGATTCCGGGTCGGAGAGGGCTTCGACCAGCGAGCGGTCCTCATAGCCGCCGCCGACGTTGTGCAGGTAATGCGAGAGCATCCGGTCGATCGGGTCGCGCACGACGTAGATGATCCGGACCTCGGGCCCCAGCAACTCGCGCATCCGCGCAGGAACGCCGCCGAAGCTGGGGCGGTTCGTGTAGTGCGGCGAGCTCTCGCCGCGAATGCGCGCAGAGGGGTCGAAGTGGCTCGCGTACCAGTCGCGGCCGAGCGGCCAGTTGAGCTCGGTGACGAAGAAGTTGAGCTCCTTGGGCCGCGACATCGCGATCTCCGGGTGGAGGTTGAGGTAGTGGTGCAGGCTCGTCGTGCCGCACTTGAGCCCGCCGATGATGATCAGGTTCGGGAGGGCGCCCTCCCCGCCAGGGCCGCGCGCGTGGCGCTTGGCCCTGCGGCGCTCGGCGGCGAATCGCTCGTGCGCCCGCGCGACCATCGCGCGGTCGGCGGGATCGCCGGGGAGGCGCTCAGCCCCCGGCGCCAAGCCGCTTCGCAGCGTCGCGAAGGTTCTTGACCGTCGCGGAGGGCGCCTTGCGGCCCTCGAGCTTCTCGCCGTTGCGGTTTACCCAGATCACCGGCACGTTCATCTTCAGGGCCGGCGCCACGTCGGTCTCATAGCCGCTGGCGATGTGCAGCCAGCCCTTCTTGCCGCCGATGCGCCGTGCGCACTCCTTGAAGTGCGCCGGATCGGGCTTGTAGCTTCGAACCTGCTGGGCCGTGACCACCAGGTCGAGCTCGGTGCGCAGATGGCGACGCGAGACGCCAAGCAGCTTGTCGTCGATGTTGGACACGATTCCGACCTCGTAGCGCTTGGCGAGGCGATCCATGGCAGCGTTTGACTCGCGGAACGGGACCCAGCGGGGGACGCTGTCCGGCAGGAACTGGGCCCGCGACGGCTCGAGCTCCCAGCCGATCTCCTTGGCCGTGCGCACGGCTGCGCGGCGGAGCACCTCCGCGTAAAGCTCGTACGACCCCCGGATGATCTCGGCCTGCACCTCGAAGAACCGGTTGCATGAACGGCTCCTCCTCGAAGCTGAACCCGTCCCGGTCCGCCTCCTTGCGGAACCCCTCGAGAATCCCCTTCTCCCAGTCGATCAGGGTGCCGTAGCAGTCCGTGGTCACCCACTTGATGTCCTTGAGCTTCGGCAGGGGCATGAGCCGCGGGATTATGCCAAGTGCCGGGTTCCGGACCCCGGTTCGCCTTCGGATAGGCTCCCCGCCCCCGAAATGGACCTACTCGAGTATCAGGGCAAGAAGCTGTTCGCCGAACACGGTGTTCCCGTGCCCGAGGGCCGCCAGGCCGCGGCGGTGCCCGCGGCGGTCGAGGCCGCCGAGGACCTCGGCTATCCGTGCGTGATCAAGGCTCAGGTGCGGATCGGCAAGCGCGGCAAGGCGGGCGGCATCAAGATCGCGAACGATCGCGAGGAGGCCCTGAAGCACGCCGAGGCGATCATCGGCATGGACATCCGAGGGTTCACCGTCCACGAGGTGTGGGTGGAGCAGGCCTCGAAGATCGACGCCGAGTACTACGCGTCGATCATCCTCGACCGTTCGGAGAAGAAGCTCCTCGCGATCCTCTCGCGGATGGGCGGAATGGACGTCGAAGAGGTCGCCGAGGCCGACCCGGCGGCGCTGATCCAGCGCCACATCGAGCCCGGCGAGGAGTTCACCGCCGACATAGCGAGGCAGATGGCGATCGACGCCCGCATCGACGAGGACGTGACCGACGGGGTCGCCGAGCTCATGGTCAAGCTCCACGAGGTGGCCCTCGCCGAGGACGCGACCCTGATCGAGGTCAACCCGATGATCGTGACCACCGACCGCGAGGTGGTCGCGCTCGACTCCAAGATCACGATCGACAACAACGCCATGTACCGGCACGAGGAGCTGGCCGGCCTCCGCGACCTCTCCGCCGAGGACCCGCAGGAGCGGATGGCGGAGGAGAAAGGCCTCACCTACGTCAAGCTCGGGGGGAACATCGGGATCCTGGGGAACGGCGCCGGACTGTGCATGTCCACTCTCGACGTGGTCGCGCAGGCGGGCGGCAAGCCGGCGAACTTCCTGGACGCCGGGGGCGGCTCCAAGGCGGACGCGATCGTCGACGCGCTCGAGGTGATCACGTCCGACGAGAACGTGAACGCGATCCTCTTCAACATCTTCGGCGGGATCACCCGCTGCGACGAGATCGCCAAGGGGATCATCGAGGCCTCGCGGCGGATCGACATCGGCGTGCCGATGGTGGTGCGGCTCGACGGCACCAACTCCGAGGAGGGCCTGGGGCTGCTCGCCGATGCGGAGCTCCCCGACCTGCACGTCGAGAGGACGATGCTAGGCGCCGCCGCGCGCGTCGTGGAGATGTCCGGCTGATGTCGATCATCGTCGACAAGGACACGAAGCTCGTCATCTCGGGCCTGACCGGGCGCGAGGGGTCGTTCCACGGCCTGCGCAACCGCAGCTACGGCACCGACGTGGTCGCCGGCGTCACCCCCGGCAAGGGCGGGCAGGATGTCGAGGGGATCCCGGTCTACAACGAGATCAAGGAGGCCGTCTCCGAGGAGGCTGCCAACACCTCGATGATCTTCGTCCCGGCGCGGTTCGCCTCGGCGGCGATCGACGAGGCCATCGATGCCGGGGTGGGCACCGTCATCGCCATCACCGAGGGCATCCCGGTCCTCGACATGCTTCGCACCTACTGGAAGGCCAAGGAGGCCGGCGTCCGCCTGATCGGCCCCAACTGCCCGGGCGTGCTCTCGCCCGGCAAGTCGAACGTGGGGATCATCCCGGCACAGTTCTTCGACACCGGGTCGATCGGCGTGGTCTCGAAGTCGGGCACGCTCACCTATCAGATCGGCAACGAGCTGAAGCAGGCCGGGATGGGCAACTCCTCGATCGTCGGCATCGGCGGCGACCCGATCGTCGGCTCCGACTTCATCGACATCCTCACCGTGTACGAGGCCGACGACGAGACCGAGCTGATCGTGATGGTGGGCGAGATCGGCGGCGACGCCGAGGAACGGGCGGCCGACTTCATCGCCGAGCAGGTCTCAAAGCCGGTCGTCGCGTATATCGCCGGCTTCACGGCCCCGCCCGGCAAGCAGATGGGTCACGCCGGCGCGATCATCTCGGGTTCCTCCGGCACCGCCGAGGCGAAGAAGGAGGCGCTCGAGGAGCGCGGCGTCCGGGTCGGTCGCTCGCCCACCGAGGCGGCGCAGCTCGCCGTCGAGGCGCTCGGCGCCCGGGCGTAGCCACGCCTCGGCGCCGCCGGCCCCGTAACCACGGCTCGCACCGAGGATGAAGCGGGCGAGCGGACGGGATACGGATCTCGCCGACATCGCGCTCCTGACGGCCCTCCAGGAAGGCGCCGAAGGCGAGCCAGGCGGATGAGCTCGGCCGCCTCGCCGTCCGCCAAGTCCGCACCTATACTCGGGCGGCTCGTGGCTTCCGACGTGATCAGCTTCGCTCGCGGCGCTCCCAGCGCCGACATCCTCCCGGTCGACGCGGTTCGTGAGGCGGCCCAGCGCGCGCTCACTGACGACTGGAAGCGAGCCCTCTCCTACGGGACCGGTATCGGCCATCCGGGGCTCTGCGAGTGGATCGCCGAGCGCCACGGCCTGACCGATCCGGCGCAGGTGATGGTCACCAACGGCTCGCTCGAGGCCGGGGCGATGCTGTTCCAGCACCTGGTCGGCCCGGGTGATCGGGTGGTGGTCGAGCAGCCCTCCTACGACCGCACCCTGTTGCTCCTGGAGCGCCTCGGCGCTGACCGGATCGGAGTGCCCTTGGAGGCTGACGGCGTCGACGTAGAGGGTGTAGAGCGTGCCGTCTCGGACGGTCCGCCCGTCAGCCTCGTCCACGTGATCCCGAACTTCCACAACCCCGCAGGCTGCACCCTCTCCGCCGATAAGCGCGGGCGGTTGGTCGAGCTGGCCACCGAGCACGGCTTCTGGCTCCTCGAGGACGACCCCTATCGCGAGCTGCCGTTCGAATCCGAGCCGCCGCCGACCATGCTCACGCCGGGCGACGGCGGACGGGTCATCCACGCCTCGTCGTTCTCGAAGACGGTGAGCCCCGGCGTTCGCGTCGGCTACCTGGCCGGCCCGGCGGACGAGATCGCGAAACTCGCCAAGCGGGCCAACGAGATGTACATCTCGCCCAACATGCTGGCCGAGGCGGTGGTCTACGAGCTCTGCCGCTCCGGTGGACTCGACGAGAACATCGCCTTCGTCAAGGGCGCCCTGAAGGAGCGTCGCGACACCCTCGTGGAGGCGCTTCGCGAGCAGATCCCCGAGGCTGACTTCGTCGAGCCCGGTGGTGGCTACTTCCTGTGGCTGACTCTCCGCGACGACGTCGACACGGTCGAGGTGCACGCGGCGGCCTTGGAGGAGAAGGTCGCCTTCATCGCCGGCCCGGACTTCATGCTGGAGGGCGGCCGGTCGAGCCTGCGCCTCTCGTTCGCGAGCGTGCCGCCCGATCAGATCGGCGAGGGCGTTGCCCGCATCGCCCGCGCCCTGGAGCGGATTCGGGCCGCGAGCCCCGCCTGAGGAACTCGCGGCTGGACAACCCGGCGGCCGCGAGATTGGACGACGGTCCATAGGAACTTCGCCAACTCGTCGCCAACCTTTTACCCGGTCGTTACATCCCGCTTAGCCCGCCGACCTAATCTGGCTCGGCCGTCAGGGACTACCACCGAGGAGGTGACTCACCGATGACTCCCATCACCGTAGTCGAGGGAAATCGAAAGCTGGATCCGGTAAGCGAGCGAAACATCGCGGAGCGGCGCTTCTCGGCGCTGGCCTCCGCCGTTCGCGAGCACGAGGCGTTGGTGCGGCGCCGCCAGTACGCGGTCCGCCCCCAGGACCAGGCCCTGTACCGCCGGCTTCGTCAGATCTGCGGCGAGCTCGCGGCCTAGGGTCGCGATGCTCGACCGACCGGCCACAGCGCAGCTGCGGCCGAGGCCGGCTCTAGCGGCCGTACCGGTCGCTCGAGAGCTCGAGCTGCTCCGGCAGCGGAGCTCGCGGCGGCGGCGACGGCTCCGCTCGGACCGAGACGGTTTCCGCGACGCTGCGCGAGACCACGTGCCGGCCGTCATCCGAGCTCAACACGACCTCGTCGTTCGTGGAGCTCGCGAGCGTCCCGTCCAGACCGGGACGCATCCCGGCCTCCTTCAGGTAGTGAAGGAGCCCCTCGGCCTCGTTCTCGAATCGAAGCACGTGAACCGCCGCTCCCGGCTCCACGTCGGCGAGTAGCGCTCCCTGCTCGCGCATTCCCTCCACGAGCGGATGTCCGTGCGGGCACGTCTTGGCGTCGCCGATCGCGGCGAGCATCCGCTTCTCCAGGACGGGTGACATCGCGTGCTCGAGCCGCTCGGCCTCCTCGTGCACTTCGTCCCACGGGATGCCGAGGACGTCGGTGAGGAAGCGCTCGATCAGCCGGTGGCGGCGGACGATGGCCTGCGCGTGCTCGCGGCCGCTGTCGGTGAACGTCAGCGACTTATCAGGGCGCCGCTCGACGTAGCCGTCGCGCTCGAGGCGGCCGATCATCTCGTGGACGGTCGGCGCGGAGAGCTGCATCGCACGCGCGATATTGGCGCCGGTGATGGGCAGCCCGGCCTCCTCCAGCCAGAACATGATCTGGAGGTACTCCTCCTCAGCGACGGTGGCCTGCTCCTGCGGCATCCCGACCGATACTAGAGGCCCGCCCGTGAGAGGATCCCCCGGTGCGGATCGAGCGCGGCACGAGGGCCATCGTCACGGGAGCGTCGCGCGGAATCGGCAGGGCGCTCAGCCTCGAGCTCGCGGGCCGCGGCGCCCGGGTCGGGCTCGTGGCGCGTGGGAAGGAGGCGCTGGACGAGCTCTCAGGCGAGCTGCCGGAGAGCCCCGGCGGCCCGCATGCGACCGCTGCGGCCGACGTGTCGAAGTGGGGCCAGACGAGCAGGGCGATCGACCGGCTCGCGAAGCGGCTGGAAGGAATCGACCTGCTCGTCGTCAACGCCGGCGTCTTGCACTACGGGCCGTTCGCCGAGCAGGAGCTGGCCGAGGCCGAGTCGATGGTGCAGGTCAACGTGCTCGGGACGATGTACACGGTCAAGGCGGCTCTGCCGCACCTGCTCGGCGGGCGCCGCGGGCACATCGTCGTCCTCTCCTCGGCGGCCGGGCTGCGGTCGTTTCCGTGGGGCGCCGTCTACGGCGGGACGAAGGCGTTCGCCCGCGGCTTCGCGGAGGCGCTGCGCCACGAGCTCGCCGGCAGCGGAGTCTCGGTCACCACCGTGTACCCGGGGGAGTACGGCACCACCATCCTGGCCCATCAGCGGGACCGGCTGCCGGCATGGCGCTCCAACGACGAGGAGCGCCCGGTCTCTGAGCTGGTCGACGCGATCGTCGAGGGCGTCGAGAACGACGCCCGGGCGGTGTACGCGCCGCCCGTGGTTCGCGTACTCGGCCTCAGCGGCATCGTGCCGCACCTCACCGACCGGCTCCTGGTGAGGATCCGGGGCCGCTCGGCGGCCCCTCGTATCGACTAGGCGCGTCGCCGCCCCGCGCGCTCGGATAGGTTGCCGGGGCCGGTGACCACCGTTCGCGAGGCTGCCTACGAGCTCTTCCGCGCCCGCGGGATGACGACCATGTTCGGAAACCCGGGCTCGACCGAGCTGCCGATGCTCCACGGCTACCCCGACGACTTCGAGTACGTCCTCGGGCTTCAGGAGGCGGTGGTGGTCGGGATGGCCGACGGCTACGCGCAGGCCTCCGGCAAGCCGACCCTCGTGAACCTGCACACGGCCCCGGGAGTGGGCAACGCGGTGGGCGCGATGTTCAACGCGCAGGCGAACAAGTCCCCGCTCGTGATCACCGCCGGCCAGCAGGTCAGGGCGATGATGACGCCGCAGGCAAACCTCACCAACCGCGACGCCATTCGGGTCCCGGACCCGTTCGTGAAGTGGAGCTACGAGCCGCCCCGCGCCGAGGACGTTCCGCTGGCTCTGGCGCGCGCCGTCCACGTCTCCTCGCTGCCGCCGAAGGGGCCCTCATTCGTCTCGATCCCGATGGACGACTGGACCGCCGCGGTGGACGACGGCGACGTGGCCCACGCGATCGCGCGCTCCGTGAGCGGGCGGGCGGCGGCGGACCGGGAGCTGGTGCGGTCGCTGGCGGATCGTCTCGCGAAGGCGAAGCGCCCCGCGATGGTCGCCGGCCCGGACGTCGACGCCAGCGGAGCCTGGGACGCGGCTGTCACCCTCGCCGAGCGCCAGCGCCTGCCGGTGTGGGCCACCCCGGCACCGGGGGGCGGGCGGATCGGCTTCCCGGAGGGTCACCCGAACTTCCGCGGCACGCTCCCGCCCGCGATCGGCCCGCTCGGCCAGATGCTCGAGGGACACGACTTGGTGCTGACCCTTGGCACGTCGGTCTTCCCGTACTACCCGTACATCCCCGGGCCCCTGCTTCCCAAGGGCACAGAGCTCGTGGCGATCACAAGCGACCCCGACGAGGCGGCCCGGGCGCCGATGGGCGACGCGATCGTCGCCGACGTCAAGCTGACTGCCGAGGCCCTCCTCGAAGCCGTCCCGGAGTCGGATCGCGAGGCGCCGGAGCCGCTCGGTGAGCCCCAGGCGCCGCCGGAGTCCGATCCGCTGAGCCCCTCGACCGTTCACGCCGCCCTCGGGCAAGCGCTTCCCGACGACGGCATCGTGGTGCTCGAGTCGCCGTCGAGCACGATGGCCCTGCGCAACCAGCTCCGGCTGTCCCGCCCGGGCAGTTACTACTTCGGCGCCGGCGGCGGTCTCGGCTTCGGCCTCGCCGCCGGCGTGGGCGTGCAGCTCGCCCAGCCCGACCGCCCCGTTGTGTGCGTGATGGGGGAGGGCTCGGTGCAGTACGCGGTGACCGCGTTCTGGTCCGCGGCGACCTACAAGGTGCCGGTCACCTTCCTGGTGCTGCGAAACGCGGAGTACGCGATCCTCAAGTGGTTCGCCGAGACCGAGCAGGTGACCGACGCGCCCGGCCTCGATCTCCCGGCGCTGAACACCGCCGAGATCGCCGCCGGCTACGGGGTGAAGGCGCGGACCGTCGGCGGCCTCGACGAGTTCCGCTCCGAGCTCGAGACGGCGATCCCCTCGAGCGAGCCGGAGCTGATCGAGGTGGGCGTCGAGCCCGGAATGGCGCTCTTCTAGCGCTCACCGAACCAATGAAAAACCGCACCAGCCAGTCTCGGAGCTAAAGCTCCTCGCCAGGATCAATGGCCCTCCTGCAGCCAGACGTCCAGCGGATCGCCCCGAAGTCGACCGACCCGGATACCGGCCCCGCGCCGGACTCGATCGCCTCGGGGACGCCGCAGCCGCTCCGCTCGAAGCTCGAGTCGCTGCTCGGAGCGGGCCGTGTCCTGAGCCGGGCGCTGGACCTGATCCGTTACGCCTCCGACGCGAGCCCGTACCGGCTCTTCCCACAGGCCGTGGTGGAGGCGCGCGATGCGGCGGACGTCGCGAAGGTGCTTCGCCTCGGCCGCGAGCAGGGCATCCCGGTGACGCTGCGCTCGGGCGGCACGAGCCTGAACGGACAGGGCCAGAGCGACGGCATCCTCGTCGACGTCCGCCGCCACTTCACCGGGGTGAAGGTGGAGGAGGAGGGAGCCGTGGCTAGGGTCCGCCCCGGGACGGCGCTCGGCCACGTGAACCGCGTGCTGCTGCCGTACGGCCGCCGCCTCGGCCCTGACCCGGCGAGCACCGATTTCGCCACCGTCGGCGGTGTGGTCGCCAACAACTCGGGTGGCATGCGCTGCGGCACAACGCAGGACTCCTACTCGACCGTGCGCTCGCTCACCCTCGTGCTGCCGTCCGGGACGACGATCGACACGGCTGCGCCGGGAGCCGAGGAGCGCTTCGCCGAGGCCGAGCCGGAGCTGGCACGGGGCCTCGCAGAGATCCGCGACGAGATCCGGGCCGACACCGAGCTCGCCGGGCGCATCCGCCGCAAGTTCCAGATCAAGAACACGATGGGCTACCGCCTGTGCGCGTTCGTCGACGCCGACACGCCGCTGGAGATCTTCCGCCGGCTCCTGGTCGGCTCCGAGGGGACCCTCGCCTTCATCGCCGAGGCAGTGTTCGAGACGGTGCCGCTGCTGCCGCACACCACGACGACCTGGGTCCACTTCGCCGACATCCCCAGGACGGTCGAGCCGGTCCCGGATCTGGTGGCGGCGGGCGCGACGGCGGTCGAGATGATGGTGGCGCCCGCCCTGATCGCCGCGAGCTACTCGATCCCCGGAACGCCGGAGTACTGGCGCGAGCTACCGCCCGAGTCCGCCGCGCTCCTGATCGAGTACCGCTCCGACGATCCGGGCGACCTCGACGGCATGGAGAGGCTGGCGCTGGAGGCCCTCGCCGGTAGGGAGACCATCCGCGGGCCCGAGTTCACGCGCGACGAGGAGCTCACGGAGATGTACTGGCGGACGCGTGAGGGACTGCACGGCATCGTCGGACGCATGCGGCCGCAGGGCACAGTGCTGATCGTCGAGGACGTCTGCGTGCCGCCGGAGCGGATCGCCGAGTCGGCCACCGACATCCAGGCGCTCCTCGGCAAGCACGGGTTCCTCCCTGGCGTCGCGGGCCACACGTCCGCCGGAAACCTTCACTTCATGCTCACCCCCAACTTCGGGCTGCCCGAAGACCGGGGGCGCTACGAGGCATTCATGAACGACCTCGTGGACCTGATCGTCGACAAGTACGACGGCTCGCTGAAGGCGGAGCACGGCACGGGGATCAACATGGCTCCCTACGTCGAGCGGGAGTGGGGCCCCAAGGCCACCGAGCTGATGTGGCGCATCAAGAGCCTCGCCGACCCCGACGGCGTGTTGGGACCGGGCGTGATCCTCAACCGCGACTCCGAGGCCCACCTCCAGAACCTGAAGGCGAACCCCCAGATCGAGGAGGTCGCCGACACCTGCGTCGAGTGCGGCTTCTGCGAGCCGGTGTGCCCGAGCCGGCTGCTGACGACCACGCCGCGGCAACGGATCGTGCTCCGCCGTGAGATGGCGCGCCAGCCCCAGGGCTCGCGCCTTCAGAAGGTGCTGATGGAGCAGTACGAGTACGACGGCATCGAGACCTGCGCGGCGGACGGGAGCTGCCTCCTCTCGTGCCCGGTCGGGATCGACACCGGCAAGCTGATCAAGGACTTCCGCAACCGCGAGCACGACGAGAGGGCGGAGCGGTCCGCGCTCGAGGCCGCGAAGCGGTGGGCCGGGTTCGAGCGGGCGGCCCGGATGGCCCTCCGGACCGGCGGTCGCATCTCCAGGGCCGTCGGGGACGGTCCGGTGCGCGCCGTCACCAGGGCGCAGCGGCGCTTCGTGAGCGCCGAGCTGATGCCGGAGTGGGGGCCGGGGATGCCGAGGGCCGCGTCGCCGCGCCTCCCCGAAACGGCCCGGGAGGGGGCGGCGGCCGTCTACGTGCCGTCGTGCATCAACCGGATGTTCGGGACCTCGAGGCGGGCGAACGGCGGCGGTGCGGAGATGAGCGTGGTGGAGGCCGTGGTAGCCGTCTCGGCGCGGGCGGGTCAGCCGGTGTGGATCCCGCCGGACGTCGCGGGGAACTGCTGCGCCGTCCCCTGGGGTTCCAAGGGCTACGGCGAAGGCCACGCCTGGATGGCGAACAAGATGGTGGACGGGCTGTGGCGCTGGAGCGACGAGGGCGAGCTCCCGGTCGTCGTCGACGCGAGCTCCTGTACCCACGGGATCGTGAACGAGGTCGGCGATGTACTGAGCGAGGAGAATGCGGAGCGCCACGCGAAGCTGGAGGTGGTTGACGCGACCGACTGGGCGCGCGACCGGCTGCTGTCCAATCTGGACGTCTCGAAGGTGGGCTCGGTCGCCGTTCACCCCACCTGCTCCGGCCGCCACCTCGGCATCGATCGCCGGGTGCGAGAGCTCGCGTCCCAGCTCGCCGACGACGTCGTCATCCCGCCCTCGGCAGCCTGCTGCGGCTTCGCGGGGGACCGGGGGTTCCTGCACCCGGAGCTCACCGCCTCCGCGACCCAGGA
The DNA here is from genome assembly GCA_963829735.1 of uncultured Actinomycetes bacterium. Lineage (GTDB taxonomy): Bacteria > Actinomycetota > Thermoleophilia > Solirubrobacterales > 70-9 > AC-56. The sequence continues at coordinate 7,249 of CAWHJT010000014.1, read as the reverse complement.
GGAGGCGGCCGAGGTGAAGGGCAGGACGTTCGACGCCCACGTCTCCACCAACCGCACCTGCGAGATCGGCATGGAGCGCGCGACGGATCGGCCGTACGTCCACGTCGTCCAGCTCCTCGAGCAGCTCAGCCGGTAAAAGCGGGACAGGAGCCGCCGCCGGCCCGGCGAATCCCGGACCATGAGCCCGACCCGCCTCGAAGCGTTCTCCGACGGCGTCTTCGCGATCGCGATCACACTCCTCGTGCTGGACATACACGTTCCGGACCCGAGCTCGGGGGACCTGGCACGGGAACTTGGAGCGCAGTGGCCGAGCTACGTCGCCTATGCGGTCTCGTTCCTGACGATCGGGATCATCTGGATCAACCACCACGCGATGATCCGCAGGGTCAAGGCCGTGGATCACGAGATCCTCACGCTGAACCTGCTGCTCCTCCTGACCGTCGGCCTGCTCCCGTTCACCACGGCGCTGATGGCGGCCTACTTGAAGGAATCGCAGGGCGAGGGCCTGGCCGCCGCGATCTACGCCGGCTCCTTCCTCCTGATGTCGGTCGCCTTTGCAACCACGAATCGCACGATCCTCTTTCGCAAGCACCATCTGCTGTCCAGCTCGATCGACGCTGCGACTCGCCGCTCGATCATCACTCGCGGAGTCGCCGGCCTGATGCCCTACCTCGCCGCGACGATCCTCGCGGTCGTCTCCCCGTATCTGACGCTCGCCATCTGTGGGGCGGTGGCCGTCTTCTACGCGCTGCCGTTCGCGAGCGGGGACGAGGGAAGCCCCGCGCGCACTTAGCCCCGCGCGGCCAGGGTCGAGACGACGGCCTCATAGACGCCGTCGCCCGCGCGGCCCTCGGTCACCCTCACGTTCGGACGCCCGGCGATCGCCTCGCGGAGGTCGGGGTCGCGCTCGGGTCCGTTTGCGACGACGAAGCAGCGGCCCACGAACTCGCACGCGTCGAGGTCCTCGAGCGAGTCGCCCACCGCGATGCACTCATCCGGTGCGTAGCCGCGCGCGCGCATGTGGAAGCCGACCGCGTTCGCCTTGCTGGCGCCGCCCGGGACGAGGTGGTAGGCGTGCGCGACGTCGTCCAGGCCCTCGACCGGCCGCATGATCGCCCCGTTGTCCAGGAAGCGCAGATCCTCGTGCCCGTGCTCGGCCAGGAGCGCATTGGCCCCGTCGACGTCCACCCTGCCCCGGAAGAGATGGGAGAGCTTGCGGTCGTGGTGCCACGGGTGATGCCACTCCAGCCGCCCCGGAAAGCGCTCGAACAGCAGGTCCGGAATGCCCTCCGCGAGCATCCTCTCCGCGGGGGTGCCCTCGTCGTCCGGGACCCAATCGCCGGTCAGGAAGGTTCGCTCGCCGTCGATGAAGACGCCACAGCCGGCTTCGTAGATGTAGGAGGTCTGGGCGAGAAGACGGGCGTCGGCCATCACCTGGGCCTCGCGGCGTCCGGACATGATCACGACCTCGACGCCCGCCCGGTGGCACGCCTCGAGCATCCGCGCCTGACGCATGGAGAACTCGCCCTCCCAGTCGCGAAACAGGGAGCCGTGGTGGCCGAGGAGGGTCCCGTCGAGGTCGGTGTAGACGCAGCGGAGAGCCACGGCCGCGCACCGTACAGGGCCGTGCCTGCCCTAAGTTAGGAAGCGGTGACCCGCTGGCGCCTCGCCGACCGTGTGCTGGAGTTCCCGCCGCCGCTCGCGGCGGGGATCGTGAACGTCACCGACGACTCCTTCTTCGCGGGCGCGCGCAGCGGAACGCCCGAGCGCGCGATCGAGGACGGCCTGGCCCTGGTGGGCGAGGGCTTCGATCTGCTGGACGTTGGCGCGGTGGCGGCGAGGGCCGGGGACCCGGTGCCGGTGGAGGAGGAGGCGGAGCGCCTGGTGCCCGCGATCGAGGGGCTCGTCAAGCAGGCCGGCGTGCCGGTCAGCGCCGACACGTTTCGGGCCGAGGTCGCCGAGCGGGCCCTCGACGCCGGCGCGGTGGCGATCAACGACATCTCCGGTGGCGCGGACCCCGAGCTGCTCGAGGTCGTCGGGCAGCGAGGCTGCGGGTACGTGCTGATGCACATCGAGGGCCCGCCGCGGTCAGAGCGCGAGCCCGCGGAGCACGATGATCCGGTCGCGTATCTCATCGGATGGTTTGCCGAACGCCTGGAGAGCGCGCTCGCCCGCGGGATCGCCGAAGAGCAGATCGTCCTGGACCCCGGGTTCGACTTCGACCTCTCGGTGCGGGACGACGTAGAGATTCTGGCCCGGATCGGAGAGCTGCGCCGCCTCGGGCGTCCCCTCTTCGTGGCCCTTTCCAGGAAGGACTTCCTGGGCGCGCTCCTCACCGGGTCGTGGGAGGACCGCGCGCCGGCGGCCGAGCGAGAGTGGGCGACGGCGGCCGCGACAACGCTTGCGGTCGCGTCAGGCGCGGAGCTCGTGAGGCTCCACGACCGCTCGGCCCTGGACGCCATGCGCGTCGCTGCGGCGATCGGAAATGGAAGCTAGCGCCACCGCGGAGGCGGGCTGGGCCCGCGCGATCGAGCCGGGGCGGGCCAACGGGCGCCTGGTCGCCGAGAGCCTCGAGGCGGGAGCGGCGGCGGCATCCGTCGCAATACCCGGCTGGATCGCCCCCGAGCTGAACGCGGCACTCCTCGGCAGCGGCATCGCGGCCCTCTACTCCCACCAGCTCGAGGCACTGGACGCCACACGCGAGGGAAACGTCGTCGTCACGAGCGGCACCGCGTCAGGCAAGTCGCTCTCGTTCAACCTGCCCGTGCTGGACGAGCTGGCCCGCGACGACCATCGGCGCGCGCTCTACCTCTATCCGACCAAGGCGCTGGCGCAAGACCAGGCCCGCAAGCTCTCCGAGCTCGGGCTACGGCAGCTCCGCCACGCGATCTACGACGGCGACACACCCCGCGACGACCGCCCGCAGATCCGCCGCCGCTCGAACCTGATCCTCACCAACCCGGACATGCTCCACGTCGGGATCCTGCCCCATCACAAGAGCTGGGGGGACTTCCTGGCGAACCTCGGCTGGGTCGTGGTAGACGAGGCGCACACCTACCGCGGCGTCTTCGGCTCCCACGTCGCGAACGTGCTGAGGCGGCTGCGGAGGGTCGCGCGCCGCTACGGCGCCGAGCCGCGCTTCGTGCTCGCGTCGGCGACGATCGCCAACCCGCTCGAGCTCGCCGAGGGCCTGGTCGGCGAGCCGTTCCGCCTGGTCGACTCGGACGGCGCCCCCCGCGCTCCACGCCGGATCGGGATGTGGAACCCGCCGGTCATCGACCCGCGTTCGATGACCCGCCGATCGGTCCTGTCGGAGGCGGCGGAGCTCCTCGCCGACCTGGTCGGGGAGGGGATGCGCACCATCTGCTTCCTGCGCAGCCGACGGGGGATCGAGCTGATCCAGCGCTTTACACGCATGCGGCTCGAGGAGCTCGGGCGCCCGCAGCTCGCCGAGCGGATCGCGCCGTACCGGGCCGGTTATACGCCGCAGCAGCGCCGCGAGATCGAGGCGCGCCTCGCCGGTGGTGACCTGCTCGCGGTCGTGGCGACCGACGCACTCGAGCTCGGGATCGACATCGGCTACCTCGACGCGGCGATCTGCGTGACCTTCCCCGGGACGGTGGCGAGCCTGCGCCAGATGTGGGGGCGCGCCGGCCGGCGCACCGAGGGCCTGGCGCTGTACGTCGCCGGCGAGGACGCGCTCGACCAGTTCTTCTGCCGCCATCCGGCCGAGTTCCTGGAGCGGCCGGTCGAGGCGGCGATCCTCGATCACGAGAACGACCGGATCCAGCTCGCCCACATGCTCGCCGCCGCCTACGAGATCCCGCTCAGCGAGGCCGACGCCGAGTTCCTCGGCGCGCGCTGGCGCGAGCGCGCGGAGGCCCTGGTGGGGCTGGGCGAGCTGCGTCGCGGCCGCGAGGGGCGTTACCTGCCCCGCGGCCCGCACTTCCCCGCGGCGGACATCTCGCTCCGCTCGGCCTCGGCCGACTCGGTGGCGATCGTCGAGCGCGACTCGGGAGAGCTGCTAGGGGCGGTGGAGGCGGAGCGCGCCTTCACGACCGTCCACCCGGGGGCGATCTACCTGCACCTCGGGCGCTCCTACGAGGTCCGCGAGCTCGACATCGAGTCACGGCGGGCCGCCGTTGACGCCTTCGACGGCGACTACTACACCCAGCCCAAGAAGGACACGGAGGTGTTCATCGAGGAGGTGGCGGAGCGGCGCGACGTCGCGGGCGTCGAGCTGAGCTTCGGCGAGGTGTCGGTGACCGAGCAGGTGATGGCCTTCCAGCGCAAGAGCCTGTCCGACCACGAGGTGATCGACATGGTGGCGCTGGATCTCCCCGAGAGCAACTTCCCCACCCAGGCGCTCTGGTACGTGCTGCCGGACGAGCTCGCGGGCCCGCAGTCGCTGCCGCCGGACGTCCAACTCGGCGCGCTGCACGCCACCGAGCACTGCCAGATCGCGGTGCTGCCACTGCTGGCGATGTGCGACCGCTGGGACATCGGCGGGCTGTCGACCAACGTCCACTTCCAGACCGGGCGACCGACGATCTTCATCTACGACGGGCACCCGGGCGGGGTCGGCCTGGCTCGCCGGGGCTACGAGAAGTTCGAGCGCCTGCTCGCCGACGCGGCCAAGCTGGTGGGGGAGTGCCCGTGCGCGAGCGGCTGCCCATCCTGCGTGCAGAGCCCCAAGTGCGGCAACCTCAACGAGCCCCTGCACAAGCAGGGGGCGCTGGAGCTGATGGCTGGGATGCTCGCGCGAGCCCGTCCGTCAGGACGTGACCCGCGCGCTCCCTAGAAGCTCAGCCGCTCGAAGTCATTCCACTGCAGCGTCACGCCGTCCGTCATCGAGTCCCAGTTCGGGACCTTCAGCGTCCGGATCGGCCCGCCACCGCGGGAGTCCAGCTGCCACTTCGCCGTTCCGTTCGCTGAGGGGCTGGACGGGACGTAGACGTCCGCGCCCTGGATGAACGGCAGGCTTCCAAGTACCGGATCGGGCGAGCTCAGGTCGGTCTGCCCGTCGCGGTTGCGGTCGAATGCGAAGAAGGCGTTCACCTGCTTTGAGATCGGACAGAGCGCCGCGTTGCAGATGTTGACGCCGTCGACGAGCAGCCGGTCGTTCTGCGCTCCCTGGTCGCCCCAGAGCTCCTTGTACCGGATGTTCACCGTACTCATGCTGCCCGGCCGGTAGCCGGCGTACGTCTCGACCGCAGGCGATGCGAGCAGCCGGAGCGTGTAGTCGCTCCGCACGAAGGGCTCGTAGTAGATGTGAAGCGCCGGCAGCCCCGGGCGCAGGAGTGTGAACTCGTAGCGCTTTCCCGACTGAATCGTCACGGGACCCCAGTCACCACCGCCGGTCGAGCCGTCGGTGATCGCGATCGTGTGGACCGGCGCGGCGGTGCTGCGGGCTCCGTCGGCATGAAGCGGCCAGATCTGGACCGTCGCGCCGGCGAGGCCCGAGTTCTGCGGGAAGTTGAGCCCCCTCCCGGCGACCTGGATCGCCCCCTTCTGGGGGACGATGTCGTGCGCCGGTCTCTGCCCGGTCAGGAACCGGTAGTAGGCGAGGAACGACTCGGACGAGGTGCAGGTTTGAACGTGCGTCTGGTTGGGGATCGTGACGTTCTGCGCCCCGTCCATGTGCCGGCCGGGCGTGCCTCTGCCGGCCCATACGGCGAGTGTCGGGACGCCCGGGTTCTGGTCCTGGCCGTCGACGTTGATGTAGTGCGCCACGTTCGCGCGCCGCTGCGCGGCCATGGGCCCGTTGGTGAGGTAGTCGTACATGACCGAGGTGCCCAGCGAGTGAGCGACGACGTCGACCTTGGACCTGCCCGTGCGCTGCTTCAGCGCCGCGATCGCGTCGTCGATCTGCTGATCCACCTCGCTCTTGTCGGCGACCGCCCGAGTCGAGTTGTAGTCCACCTCGTCGATCCACTGCCGCGGGTAGCCGTTGCTGTTGAAGCGCAGCGCTTGGGACTCGAACTGGGCCCCCGAGCCCTCTATGCCGTGGACGAAGAGGACGGGGTTGCGGTTGAACGACCCCGCGCTCGCCGCAGGTGCCGCGAGGCATGGTCCGACCAGCGCCGCGATCACGACGACGAGACGGATCGCGGATGACCGACTCAGGGACCTCATCATTTGCCTCCTCCAGACCCCGGTGACCAGTGCCGCACGGTCTTCTACCAACCGGGTAACGGCGTGTCAAAACACAACCGTCATCGTGTCTCAAATAGTGGGCCCCTGTAAGTTCGAACGAAGTTGACCCGGCGGCCACAGATCTCGGTGATCGGGAAGGGGACCCCCGACCCCGAGGTGGAGGAGTTGGCGTGCGAGGTCGGCGAGCGCCTGGCGAGCGCGGAAGCCGTCGTGGTCTGCGGCGGACTTGCCGGGGTAATGGAGGGCGTTTCGCGAGGGGCGTCGTCCGCAGGCGGCACGGTGATCGGCATCGTCCCCTCGACGGAGACGGCCGATGCGAATCGCCACTGCACGCACGTGGTCGCGACCGGCGTCGGGCACGCACGGAACCTCGCGGTCGTCTCCTCGGGGGATGCCGTGATCGCGGTCGGCGGCGAGTGGGGGACGCTGTCCGAGATCGCCTTCGCCCGCGCGCTGGGGCGGACGGTGGTCGCGCTTCAGAGCTGGACCGTGAGCGGACCTGGCGCAACGGAGGCCGGGCCGGGGATCGAGGTCGTCTCGGAACCGCGGCACGCCGTCGATCTCGCGCTCCAGGCCGCCGAGGAGGCCCGATGACCGCCCTCCAGCGAGATCTCGAGGTCCGTCCTCCCAGCTCGGATGACGCCCGCGCGATGGCGGCGGCCATGGTGACCGGGAACAACACCCACCGGGCGTGGGCGCCGCGCTCCTGGCAGCCGCCCGGCCTCGAGCGCACGCAGGCGCAATGGCACCTGCGGCTGCGCGAGGACGATCGGTGGAGCCGGGTGGCGATCGGCCGCGAAGGAGACCTCATGGCCCTGGCGTCCTGCCCAGAGCACGGGGAGGCGGGCCACACACGGCCACCCTGTGGACGCGGACCGATGCTCCGGCCCGCGGTTTCTACGAGCGCTGCGGTTGGCGGCTGGACGGCAGGGAGCGCTGAAGCGGCGAGCTTCGGCGCCCGATGGTGGGCTACGAGAAGCACCTGTAGCCCGATCCGATTCATCTAGCCTTAGCGACCCGGCGAGGTAGCTCAGTTGGTAGAGCACACGACTGAAAATCGTGGTGTCGGCAGTTCGATTCTGCCCCTCGCCAT
>CAWHJT010000013.1:0-29809 GCA_963829735.1 uncultured Actinomycetes bacterium | reverse complement strand
CCCGTTCCACCCGCACTGTGCAAGAAAACCCTTATCCGGACTTGAATCTCCCGCAAGGTCGCCGGTTGACCATGGGGCTCAGCATGGTCGGCTGTGCAGCCGCCGACCGCCCGGAGATTGGAGCCTTTCGGCCTCCCGGAAGGAGCACGAGATGCCACCCACTGGTGTGCCCGTCATGCCGGCCGACGCTACGCGGTAAGCGGCGCCGGCTCCCTCGGCGATATGGCAATGCACGAAGTGCAGTCGAGAGCTGGCCGTCACCAATCGCGATGTCCCGCGCCTGACGGTCATGGGCGATGTCCGGCCGGGGTGGGACGCACCGATCTCTCCAAGGGCAGCCGATCCCCTGCCGGGCGGCCCTGGGACGCCGAGGGCGCAGGGCGCCCACTGAGAGCTTGGCAGCGGTAACCCGTCCTCAGCTTCCAGTCGATCGAGTCCAGGGGGCCTCCGATGGGCGGTCTGCGGCGGTTAGGCGCCGGTCGTACGGTGAGTGCGCCGCGGGATGCGGCTGACTCACTGCCGGTCTCGGCGCCGCTCGCCTCGGTTGCGGCGCGCCAGGAGCAGCGGCGGCGCGAAGCTACGGCCAGACGCCGGCGGCGGCGGCGGCGGCGGATCTTGGTCGCGGCAGTCCTCGGTGCCGCTGTCGCCGGCGGTCTATTCGTATGCGCACTGGATGCTGCGGCCTTCGAGCCTGCCCTTCGGCGTGCGCAGCGCCGAGTGGGTCAGGGACGACGTCCCGTCTCGGCAACTGGATGGTCGACAGCGGCGAGCACATCTACTACAGGCTGAACGCCCCGAAGACGGGCGGCGCGCAGCTGAAGAGCCTGCCTGCGGTCGGGCAGGCCGCGGGAGTTCCCCGACGTCGCGGGCGGCAGCCTGGCCGCCGCCGATCAAGCCGGTCTTCGCGCATCCGCTGCCGGGCGAGGGGATCTGGAAGGCGACCGGCCCGCCGGTTGACGGCGGCCCGCCGGTACTGCCGACGACCTTCCGCCCCGAGTCGCAACTACCCTCGCAGCTGTCGCCTACGTCGCCTGGTTCGACCACACGCGCACCCAGATCGGCTACTACCCGGGCCGCACGAGCCGCCGGCGCCGCCGTGCGCGGGCCGATGATGGTCCCCGACGATCAGCGCTGGCGGCTGCTGGAACCTTCAAGGGCGGCTTCATCTACAAGGACGGCACCACGGCTCGACCGACAACGGCCGCATGAATGAGCCGCTCAAGGACGGCAACGCCACGCTCATCGGCTATCGCGACGGCCGCATCGCGATCGTGAACTGGAACGGCGGGGCGAACGCGGGCTCGAACGTCGCGTGGTCCCGCCAGAGCCTGGCTCCGATCGTCTGGAACGGGACGCCTGAACCCGACGTTGAACGACAGCGCACAGTGGGGATACACCTCGGCAGTGCGATCCGCGTCTGGCGCACCGGCGTCGGCATCGACCGCCGCGGCAACCTCATCTACGTGGCTGCGGACGACCAGACCGCTACCACGCTGGCCGAATCCTCCAGCGTGCGGGCGCGGTCCGGGCGATGGAGTCCGACATCAATCCCGAATGGCACACCCTGGTCACCTACACCCACCACCACGGTCTCGTCCCGACGGAGGTCGGGCCGAACCCGATGCAGCCGGCAACCCGCTACCTGGTCCCCGACGACCGCGACTTCTTCGCCGTCTACCGTCCCCTGCCCGGTCCCGTCACCGTCCCCTTCAAGTAGGGAGCTCGCCCTTCCCGGCGCTGCGATCGCCGGATAGTGTTTGGCCAGGCGACCAGGAGGCGTTCGATCCGGTCACGGCCGGCACAACGGATTGGTGCAGCGCGGCTGTCCTTGACAGGTGTCGTCGCGGTCGCCGCGCTCGGAGTTCTCGGCACCTCGCTGGCCGCCATGGCGGTGGCGTCGGGTGGCGGCAAGGGGCCGACGCGATACACGCTCGCCAATCGCTGTTGGGCGCTGCTGCCCGTGGGGCGGCCTCTCTGGCCACGGCGGCGACGGGTATCGCGTCAACAGTCGCAGGGATCCGCCAGGCTGTATCTGAAACCCACGCGCCTGGGCGCCTATCTCATCGACGACCAGGACGGACTCCTGATGACGAAGCAGGGAGGCGGAGAGGTCGGCCGGGTCGCGCATCCCTCCAAGCGCGCCGTGTGGGCGCCGAAGCGCTCGCGCCATCGGACCTTCAAGATCGTCTCAAGCGAGCACGGGGATCCTCTTGGGCTATCTCGTCGCGGCGAACTGCGGCTTGTCCCTCCGGCCGACGCGAGCCGCTTCAAGTTCAAGCGAACGGATGGCTGCAAGCGCTACCCGGAGGCGAAGGCCAAGCGGCCGGAAAGTCGTTCAAGGGCACGACGGCCAACGGCGCGGTGAAGGGCTTCGTCGACGCCCACCTCCACATCACGGCGGACATGCGCGCCGGCGGCCGGGTTATCGACGGGCGGGCCTTTGCTCCCTTCGGCGTCACCCGCGCGCTCGGCGGCGACGCGAAGAACCACGGGCCGGACGGCAGCCTCGACGTCACCGGCAACCTGCTCCGCGACGGCACCCCGTTCGGCACCCACGACGTCCACGGCTGGCCGACGTTCGCCGGCTGGCCGGTACACGACACGATCACCCACCAGCAGACCTATTACATATGGCTGAAGCGGGCCTGGAAGGCGGGGGAGCGCCTGGTCGTCGCGCAGACCGTCGAGGACGCGCCGCTGTGCAAGCTCGAGCCGCGCCGCGCGCACTCGTGCAACGAGACCGAGACGATCAAGCTCGAGATCAAGCGGCTGAAGAAGCTCGAGCGCTACGTCGACGCCCAGAGCGGCGGGCCGGGAAAGGGCTGGTTCCGGATCGTCCGCACCCCGGATCAGGCACAGCGCGTGATCGCCCAGGGAAGCTCGCGGTCATCATCGGGATCGAGTCGTCCGATCTCTTCGACTGCAGCGAGTTCATGGACAAGCCGGACTGCACGGAGGCCGACGTCGACCGCGGGATCAAGCAGTACAAGAAGCTCGGCGTCCGCAGCATGTTCATTGCCCACTGGGTGGACAACGCGTTCGCCGGCGCCGCCCTCGAGGGCGGCGCGCGGGGCTCCTTCATCGGGATCCTCGAGGCGCTTCAGACCGGCGAGTACTTTGAGACCGGCGCCCTGCCCCGAGAAGGGCCAGGGCGAGGAGATCAACACGCTCGGGCTGCCGATCCTGGAGTTCCTCTCGCAGTTCTTCCCCGATGCGAAGAAGGTGCTCGGCATCCCGATCCCGGACTATCCCGGGGGCAAGCAGTGCAACGCCAAGGGCCTGACCGATCTAGGGCACTACCTGATCCGCCGCATGATGGCCAACCACATGCTGATCGAGGTGGACCACATGAGCGAGCGCGCGCGGCTCGCGGTGCTGAAGATGGCCGAGGCGCGCGACTACCCGCTCGTCTCGAGCCACACGGACACCGGAGGCTTCTGGACGAAGTCGGACCTCCAGCGCCTGTACGCCCTCGGCGGGTTCGCGACCGCGCGGTTCGACGACCCGACGCAGCTCGCCGATGAGATCCTGAAGTTCCGTCGCGAAAAGAGCCCAGGCCACTACTTCGGCGTCGGGCTCGGCACCGACACGGGCGGGTTCTCCGAGCTCCCCGGACCGCCCTCGGATACCGCGCAAAACCCGCTTCAGTATCCGTTTCGCTCCTACACGGGCAACGTGAGGTTCGCCCGCGAGCGAACCGGTGAGCGGACCTACGACCTAAACACGGACGGCGTCGCCCACTACGGGCTGGTCCCGGACCTGCTCGCCGACACGCAGGCAGAGCCGCGCGGCGACAAGGCGATGCGGCTTCTGTTCCGCTCCGCCCAGGCTTATCTCGACACCTGGCGGGCCGCCGACTCACACGGCTGAGTCCGGCTTCGTGCCGGTTGCTAACTTGGCTCAATGGGTCGGCTGCGACTGATCGAGGGCGCCGTCGACGGGTCGCAGCCCGCCGAGCAGCCGGGCGAGGCACTGCCGGACGCCGAGGCGCTCGACGCCTATTCGCGCACGGTCACCGCGGTGGCCCAGCGGCTGCGCGAGTCGGTGGCCAACCTGCGGGTTGGCCGGCGCACACGCCGCGGCCGCGCCGAAGGCGGCGGCAGCGCGGTGGTGATCACTCCCGACGGCTACATGCTCACCTCGGCCCACGTGGTGGAGGGGACCGATGGGAAGGCGCAGGCCGCCTTCCTCGACGGCCGGTCATTCGGCGCCGAGGTGATCGGCACCGATCCGCTGTCGGACCTCGCGGTGCTCCGCGCTGAGGCTGGCAATCTGGAGACAGCTGAGCTCGGCGACGCGGACGTGCTCCACGTCGGCCAGCTCGTCGTCGCGATCGGCAGTCCCCTCGGCTTCCACGGCTCCGTGACCGCCGGCGTCGTCTCGGCGCTCGGCCGCGCCCTGCCAACCCGCTCGCGCTCGACCGTTCGCCTGGTCGAGAACGTGATCCAGACCGACGCCGCGCTCAATCCGGGCAACTCCGGGGGCGCGCTCGCCGACGGGCTCGGCCGCGTCATCGGCATCAACACCGCGGTCGCCGGCGTTGGCCTCGGCCTCGCCGTCCCGATCAACGACGCGACCCGGAGGATCGTCGCGGAGCTGATGGGGGCGGGGCGGGTGCGCCGGGCCTTCATCGGGATCGTCGGCGGAGCGCGGCCGCTTCCGCCCCGATTCGCCCCCGAGGGGGGCGGCTCGGCGGTCGAGGTCGTCGAGGTGGTGGAGGGGAGCCCGGCCGAGCGGGCCGGCCTCCGTCCGGAGGATCTGATCGTCGAGGTGGACGGACGTCCGATGTCCGACGTCGGCGAGCTCCAACGCCTGATGGTGGCTGAGTCGATCGGCCGTCATCTGGAGGCGCGGGTGATCCGCGGCGACCGCACTCTCACGGTCGAGATAGTCCCGGTCGAGCTGGACGTCTGAGCCATACGCGTATGGGGGCCATCCCCCATCCGTGGACATGTGTACCCCCTACCTAAAGATCGGGTGTGCGCCGCCGATGAGGGGGGACGTAAAGGCCAGTGCTCCGGCGCATAAAGGCAAACTCGTCGTGAGGCGAGGGCGCAAAGCCACGGGGCTCGAGTTGAGAGTCAGCCGGGTTGCCGTCGGGTCACAAACAGACATCGGACTGGCAAAGCGGTCTGGGGCTCTGGCGGAAATAGAACCAAGGAGGGTTTCAAGATGATCCTCAAGCTCCGTCAGAGGATGGCCCAGGACGAGTCGGGTTTCACGCTCGTCGAGCTCCTGGTCGTCATGCTCATTCTGGGCATTCTGGCCGCGATCGCCATTCCGGCGTTCTTCAACCAGAGCAACAAGGCCAAGGACGCGGACGCCAAGACGGCAGCCCGCACGGCCGAGACCGCGATGGAGACGTACAACACCGGTAATGGCGGCACGTACGCGAACGCCACCGCCGGTACTGCGACCTCCGAGCTCAACAAGATCGAGCCGACGCTGAACGACGTCGGAACGAGGTTGGAGATCGTCGGTACGCCGGATCAGAACAGCTACACGCTGCGGTCCAGTCCGGCGCTCCGAGCGGAAACTACTTCCGCGTCGCGCGATCCTCGGATGGCACCACCAGCCTCACTTGTGGAACCACGGATGGCGCCACGCTGTCCGGTTCCGGTGAGGACGGGTGCCCGACCGGTTCAGGCGGAAGCTCGACCCCCGGCAACTGGGGCGACTGATCCACGCCCCGACCTGACGGTCAGCAAGCAGTTGGCGAACGGGCGGGCCTTTGGGCCCGCCCTTCGCATGCCAGCGACCCAACCGCTGCCCACCGTCAGAGGGCGGCCCATCGATTCAGCTTCCCGGGAGAGGCCGACAAAGAGGAAGACCAAAGGAGGCCACGGTCGCACCGGTGCGCGCGATGAAGATGCCCAAGCCCATAGCCCACCTGCTTAAAGACCAGCGCGGCGTGACGCTGGTGGAGCTCATGGTCGCGTCGATGATGACGCTCCTCGTGCTGGGGGCCTCCTCTTACCTGATGATCATCGCGGTCCACGCCCAGCCGGCGATCAGCGACCGAAGCGCCGACATCCAGACGGGCCGTGTGTTTGAGGAGCGGTTCACGCGGGAGCTCCGGGCCAGCTACAAGATCGAGCCGAGCCCTGCTCCGACCGCCTCGACCCTGTCGTTCGACACCTATGTCCGCAGCACGACGTGCGGGGGCGCGTCACAGACAAATCCAGCCGTTCCGGCGATTCCCTGCAGGGTCACCTACACCTGTGCTGCCGGCGGATGCACACGGGCTGAAGGCCCCCCCGAGCACCGGCGGGGGCACACCGATCAAGACCGTCTCAGGCCTCGCGAGCACCGCCATCTTCGGGACCGACCCGACCCGCCGCCCACGTCGCCAAGCACTCCGCTTCCAGCAACCCGGACTTCATCACGATCCACCTGGCGTTTCCCGCCACGGACAAAAGCGGCGCGGCCATAACACTCGACGACGGCGTGGACCTGAGGAATCAATGAAGCGGGAAGAAGGTTTTTCGGTGGTCGAGGTCCTGGTCGCGCTCGTCTTCTCGTCGTGGGCGCGGTCGCCGTCCTGACCGCGATCGAGGCCGCGACCCGAAACACCTTTCCGCGCCGATCAGAGGCAGGTTGCGATCAACCGGGCACAGCTCGAGCTCGAGAAGATCCGGCAGATGGACTACAAGAACGTCGCGCTCAAATCCTCGCGCCGGCCTTCACCGACAGACAAGCAAGACCCTCGTTATCGGGTAGAACGGCCAAGGACAGTTCGCGCTGGGCTGGGACGGCAACACGGCCTCGAACTACGCGACCCTGGACGTCGACCTGAACAGCGATCCCACGAAGCTCATCAGCCCCGGGCCCGACGACGTTCACGACCGGCAACGTGACCGGCAAGGTCTACCGGTTCGTGGTCTGGCAGGACGATCCTTCTCGAACTGTCTCGTGTGTCCTGGAGCGCAGGACTACAAGCGGGTGATCGTCGCGGTGGCCCTGGAAGGCACGGCCAGGCGACGACGCAGAACTACGTCGAGCTGCAGTCGAACGTCTCCGACCCTGACGCGAACACCCTGAGCGGACAGAGCCCGGATGGTGGCCCCGCGGTGACGAGCCAGCAGTTCTTCCTCTCCGACACGCCGTGCTTCAACGGTGCCGCCCACGGCTGGAGCGTGCGCGATGGGCGGGGAGTCACCCGGCGCATAACACGCTCGGGAATTGCGGCACCGCCGCGATCCCAGGAACCATCCCGCCTGACGGCCTCTACCCGAGCGCTCCGTCGGATCCCGACCCCCACGATCCGGGCAACCCGACCGATTACGAGTTCGCCTCCGATCTCTCGCCGCCGGCCGCCGCGCGAGGCCTGCAGATGCCACGGCCGACGCAGCGGGCATAAGGCCAGCCGGTCTGCGACAACCTCGACATCACGCACCCACCAACAATCCATTCTGCTCACCAATAGCGCCGACGACCAGTACCGGATCCACCGCTGGGTGAGCCAGCCAATGGCGTCGACCTTCGTCCTCTCCGGCTCGGGGGGCCGCAGCGGTGACGCTGAAGCTCGGACGGCGACGACGGTTCCCTCCGCCACGCCGATCCGGGCCGGGATCTGCGTATGGCTCTTCATCGGGACCGCCGGACTCGACACCTATCTGGCCAACGCGGACACCCGAACCTCCTCGACTCGCGCGGCAGCCCTACTTCACCCTGACGGAGAATGACTGGCCGCAGGGGCAGTGGACGGCCGCGCCGGCTTTTCTCATGAACACGACATCGGGACTCCGTTCCCGCCGGATCCCGCTTGGCGTGGCCGTCGCCGTCAACGGCGACGTCACGGCCGCGAGCCAGAACGTGCTCGAGTTCATGTACGACTATCCCGACGAGGCGAGCAGGCTCGAAGTCCAGACCACCACACCGCTGCAATGAATCCATTTGTCCCCTCCTGTCCTGCGTCGGTGGCCTCGCATTGGCAGCTTCGCCACCGTCGTCGCGCACCGCGTGCCTCGCGGTGAGTCGTTCGTGACCGGCCGCTCTGAGTGCCCGAGCTGCGGGACACGATCACCGCACGGGACAACATCCCGGTGATCTCGTGGCTCTTGCTTCGCGGACGCTGTCGCCACTGCGGAGAGCCGATCTCCAGCCGTTACCCGCTTACCGAGCTGGCGATGGCGGTCCTGTTCACGGGCACGGTTCTGATCCTGGGCACCGACGACCTGGGCGAGCTTGCCCTGGGCCTGGCGTTCTGCGCGCTGCTCGTCGTGATCACGCTGACGGACCTCGAGCGGAAGGTCATCCCGAACGTCGTCCTGCTCGGTGGCGCCGCGATCGCCCTCGCGATCATCCTTGTCGCCGATCCAGGAAGCCTCGGCTCGCGGGCGATCGCGGCGGTGGCGGCGGGCGGGTTCCTCTTCCTGGTCGCCCTCGCGTATCCCCGGGGGATGGGCATGGGCGACGTGAAGCTCGCCGCCGTCATGGGCCTGTACCTGGGGCGGTCGGTGGCCCCGGCGCTACTGATCGGATTCGCCACCGGGGCCCTGGTCGGACTCGCGCTGATCGCTCGAAAAGGGGCTTCCGCGCGCAAGCAGGCGGTGCCGTTTGGGCCCTTCCTCGCCCTCGGCGGAATCGTCGGTTTGTGGTTCGGCGGCGACATCGTCGACTGGTACCTCAGCACCTTCTTCCACGCCTGATAGCGAACCGGCCAGAGGGCCCCGGAACCGCTTAAGGATTCGGCATTTGCGTCGATTGAGTGCCTGAAGGTCCACGCACGGGGACGAAGGCACGGATGCTGTCGACTGGCAAGAAACGGAAATGGTCGGACTCGAGGTCGAGGCCGGAAGCGCCGCGGCCGTCGAGGTCACCGCCAACGGCCACGCCGCGGTGACGAAGTTCGGCGTCGCCCGCTCCCCTCCGGGGTCTTCCGGGATGGGGAGGTCTCAGATCCCGATGCGCTCGGGCAGGCGTCAAGGAGTTGTTCGCGCGCAACAAGCTGTCGAAGAACGTGCGCCTCGGTCTCGCGAGCCAGCGTGTGGCGGTGCGACGCTGCAGCTGCCCGCGATCGAGGACCACAAGGAGCTCAAGACCGCGATCAGTTCCAAGCGCAGGACCAGGTTCCGATGCCTCTCGACCAAGCCGTCCTCGACTGGCAGGTGGTCGGACATTCCGCGGCGAAAGCGGCGAGCGGATGATCGACGTGGTCGTCGTTGCGGCGCGCCGCGATGCTGTGACGGCATTGTTTCGGCGATGAGCCAGGCCGGACTTCGCCCGGTCGGGATCGACCTGGCCGCCTTCGGGATGATCCGGGCGCTGTCGACGACGGCACCAGGGAGTCGGCCCCGGGACTTACGTCGACGCACCCGGGCCGAACGAGGGACAGGTCGCAAGCATTGGGGAGCGAAAGCGATGCTCACCGGCGTGCCGACGGCCCGCTCGGCGCCGGCGTGTACTGCAACCTCGGCGACGTGACCAACCTCGCCGTCGCGCGGGGCTCGACCTGCCTCTTCACCCGGATCTCGCCGTTCGGGCTCGAGGGCATCGCTCAGAAGCTCGCGGAGCGACGTAGCTCACGCTCGAGCATGCCCGCCAATGGCTCCGCATGTGGGACTCGAGGCGCCGCTCGAGACCATCGAGGGCGACCCCGAGATCGTCGCCGCCGCCCGCGACTCGCTTGCGGAGGGTGCCAGCCGTCTCGTCGACGAGCTTAGCCTGTCGCTCGACTACTACTGCGCAGGAGGATGCCGTTCCGGTCGACGGCGTCGTCGCTTGCGGGCCCGGGACCACGATCCCGGCCTGACGGAGCGTCTGCAGCGCGACCTCGGCCAGCGGTTCGAGGTCGGTCGCCCGCAGGCGCTCGCCCACCTGGACGACCCTACGGCCGCGCGACTGACGGTTTCGTTCGGACTGGGACTGGAGGAGTAGCCCGTGCGGCCGGTCAATCTCATCCCGCAGGAACAGACCCGCCACGGCCACGCGGCCCCGTTGCGCACCGGGGCCCTTTGGCCTACGTGATCGTCGGGGTTTTGGCGCTTGCTCTCCTCGGCGTGACGCTGGTCGTCTTGGCCGGTAACCAGATCTCCGATCGCAAGGCCGAGAAGGCGCAAGCTACAGGCGCAGGTGGCGCAGGCGCAGGCGCAGGCGCAGCGACTCAGCTCGTTCACCCCCAGTTCGCGGCCCTGCAGCAGGCGCGGCAGGAGACGGTGTCGAGCCTCGCGACGAGCCGCTTCGACTGGGAGCGAGTGCTGCGCGAGCTGGCGATCGTGATCCCGCACTACGTGCGGTTGACGGACCTGACCGCGAGCGCCTCGGCCGATGCCGCGGCTTCTTCGCTCTCGGCCAGTTCGACGTCATCGACCGGGACGGAAGGGATCCTGGGGCCATCCCTTCAGATCCAGGGCTGCGCGAGCGGGCACGAGGCGGTTGCGGCGTTCCTTGCCTCGCTTCGCGACATCGACGGCGTGACCCGGGCGGCGGTTATGAGCTCCGACGCAGCGGACTCCTCGGCGGGGACGGCACCCCACCAGCGTCGGCCACTACCGGATCCACCCCGGCGGAGGCGGTGGCTGTGCCTCCAGCGACTTCGCCTCCACCTTCGAGATCATCGTCGCGTTCGACGCGGCCCCGCAGTCATCCTCGACGACGTCTCCCTCTGCACCTTCGACTTCTGCGCCCGTGGCGTCGCCCGACCAGTCTCAGGTGGCCGGTGGCGTCCAGCAGTTGAACCAGGCGACCGAGTCCGCCGCCCAGCAGACGGCGAAGGCGAAGAACGAGGCGGCCTCGAACACATTCGTCCCGGGCACGGGGAGCACACCGTGAAGCGGACCGAGCAGATGATCATCCTAGGCGTCGTCGTTCTGGGACTTCTCGTCGCTTCTGGCTGGTGGTTCTGAGCCCGAAGCGAGATGAGGCATCACAGCTCCAGACCGAGATCGGCGATCTCCAGTCCTCGCTCTCGCAGGCTCAGCAGGACGTCGCCGCGGCCGAGAAGGCACGCAGGTCCTACGGGATCGACTATCGCCGCCTCGTCGTGCTCGGGAAGGCCGTTCCGGCCGATAGCGATCAGGCGAGCCTGCTGGTCCAGCTACAGCGCCTGGCGGACAAGTCAGGCGTGACCTTCAAGACCTTCGATCTGGACGCAGGTGCCGCTTCCGCTGCACCGCCGCCTTCGAGCACGGCCAGCGCGGACCCCAGCGCTTCGGACTCTTCCAGCTCGAGCGATTCGTCTTCGACCACGGACTCCTCCTCGACGTCGGCCGTGTCGGCCGCGGCGAGCGAGGCAGCCGTCTCGACGCTCCCGATCGGGGCCTCGTCGGGCCGGCGGGGCTCCCAATCATGCCGTACACGCTCGGCTTCGACGGTGACTTCTTCCAGATCGCCGACTTCGTGAAGAGCCTGGACGACATGGTGGGCATGCATGGTGGCTTGGTCGATGTGAAGGGGAGGCTGTTGACGGTCGACGGGTTCACGCTCAGCGCCACGTCCGTGGATTCGGGGACGCCCGGTCTCTCCGCCGAGCTACACGTCACGTCGTTCCTCACCCCACCGGATCAGGGCATCACCGCCGGCGCGACCCCGACCGGTCCAGCACCGGTTACGGCTACCCCTAACCAGTGCCGCCACTCCTCCACCCACCTCGACGTCGCCTTCGACTGCGAGTTCGACCTCGCTCCCACCAGCACGTCGCCATGAAGAACGTGCAGCCGCCACAGTTCGTCACGAACGTGTACCGCGACCTGCGAGATCGGCGGCTCTTGCTTCCGGTGGTCCTCCTGGCGTTGGGATTGGTGGCGGTTCCGGTGTTCCTGACGAGCCACCGTCGGCGTCGACCGTGCCGGCGACGACTGCGAGCTTGAAGACCTCAGAATCGCAGGCGGTTCCGGCGGTCGTCACGCAGGAGCTCGGGATCACGAACTACAAGAAGCGGCTGAATCGCCTCCAGAGCAAGGATCCGTTCCAGGGGCCCCCGAGCACGCAGGGCGTGACCGACCGCGTCAAGAACGCATCGATCACGGACGCCAACATCCCGTCGACGTCGTCGCCACAGGTCGACCTCGACGTCCTCCACAGCTCCTCGAGCACCTCAACGACGTCGTCGGTTCCCTCGACGTCATCCACGACCGCTGCTTCCGGTGGTACCTCGGCGAGCTCGTCACCTTCGGTCGACTCGACGCCTCCGTCCGCCGGCTCGTCGGGCTCGTCGCATCACACGGAGCCCACGTTCCACCTGTACACGTACCGCGTCGCGGTCAAGGTCGGCGAGCCCGGCAAGCTCTCCGACCGGCCCGAGGTCTCGAGCCTGGCGCTGCTGCCGAGCAAGTCCAGGCCGATCCTCACGTTCCTCGAGGCGAACGGGAAGCAGGCGCTCTTCCTGGTCTCGAGCGACGTGGATTCCGTCAAGGGCGACGGGCGGTGCGCGCCCAAGCCGGCAGCCTGCCAGTACATCCTGATGAGGCCCGGCGACAAGGCGAGCTTCCACTACGCGCCGTCCAACAAGCGCTTCAACCTCGTACTCACGGACGTCCACGCTGTGGAGATCAGCCACAAGCCGCCCGCCAAGGCCTCCGGCAAGGTCGACCTGAAGGCCAAGCTTCCGCTCCTCGGACAGGGCTGAGCCTGCCACACGCCGACCGTCCGGACCGCCCGCCCGCCGCTAGGGTTGGCGGCCGTGGCGACGCTTCGCTTCACAACCGCCGGCGAGTCGCACGGGCCCGGCCTGGTGGCGATCGTCGAGGGCCTGCCCGCGGGGCTCGAGCTCGACCGCGAGCGGATCGACGCCGACATGGCGCGGCGCCAGCTCGGGCACGGCCGCGGCGGGCGGATGAAGATCGAGAGCGACTCGGTCGAGATCCGCTCCGGCGTCCGGCACGGGAGGACGCTGGGCAGCCCGCTCGCGGTGCTGGTCGCCAACCGCGACTACGCTAACTGGGAGGAGCGGATGAACCCGTGGCCAGTCGATGCCGAGGTCGAGGAGGTCCACACGCCGCGGCCCGGTCACGCCGACCTCGCGGGTCTCCAGAAGTACGGCCACGACGACGTCCGCAACGTGCTCGAGCGCGCGAGCGCGCGCGAGACGGCGGCGCGGGTGGCCGCCGGGGCGCTCGCCAAGGAGCTGCTGCGCGCCTTCGGCGTGAGCGATCCGCAGCCACGTCGTCCGGATCGGCTCGGTCGCAGGCGCCCGAGCGCGACGACCTGACCCCAGAGGATTTCGCCGAGGTCGATGAGTCGCCGGTCCGCTGCCTGGACGCCGAGGCAAGCGGCGCGATGGTCGAGGAGATCGACCGGCTGCGGAAGGCCAACGAGAGCCTCGGCGGGATCTTCGAGGTCCGGGCCTTCGGGCTCGTTCCGGGGCTCGGATCGCACACGAGCTGGGAGAAGCGCCTCGACGGGCGGCTCGCCCAGGCGCTCGTCTCGATCCAGGCAGTCAAGGGCGTGTCGGTTGGCGAGGCCTGGGAGGTCGCGGGCAAGCCGGGCTCCGAATCGCACGACGAGATCTTCTGGTCGGAGGAGCGGGGCTGGCATCGCGAGACCAACCGCGCGGGCGGCGTGGAAGGCGGGATGACCAACGGCGAGCCGCTGATCGTCCGCGGAGCGCTGAAGCCGATCTCGACCCTGACCAAGCCCCTGCGCTCGGTCGATACCGAGACCATGGAGCCGGCTCAGGCGCTCCGCGAGCGCACCGACTCGACGGTGGTGCCGGCCGCCGGCGTGGTCGGGGAGGCGATGGCCGCTCTCGTCCTCGCTCCGGGCTACCGCGAGAAGTTCGGCGGCGACCACATCGACGACGCCCTCGCCGCATTCGACGCCTACCGGGAGCGAATCGGTTGGCGGCGGTAGAGGGTCGCCGCGACCATGGTGGCAGCGCGCCGGTCGCTCCCCGGCGATCGTCTTCGTCGGCTTCATGGGTGCGGGAAAGACGAAGGCGGTCGAGTCGCCGCGTGCGGCCGGGCTGGCGGCGATCGACGCCGACGACATGCTCGAGGAGGAGATCGGCATGCCGATCACCACCTTCTTCGGCCGCCGTGGGGAGGACGAGTTTCGAAGCCTCGAGGCGGCCGAGGTGGAGCGGCTGTTGCAGGATGCCGCGGCGGCGTCTCGCGCTCGGCGGGGGTGCCGTGTTCTCGGAGCGGGTGCGGAAGGCGCTCGGCCACCACGTCGTCGTCTGGCTCCAGGTTCGGCTGAGGAGGCGTGGCGCGGGTCGAGGGCACGGCCGCCCGCTGGCGAAAGATCGCAAACACTTCGAGGAGCTCCACGGGGAGCGCGAGCCGATCTACGCGCGTCTGGCCGATGCGGTCCTGCCCTCCGCCGACAGGGAGCTGGCGAGCCGGGCGCTGCCATGGCTCCTCGGCCTTCGAGAGCTTCCTCCCGGGACGCGCATGGCGTGGGGGATCAGCGCCTCGGGCGAGTACCCCGCCTACGTAGGCCCGGGAATCCTCGGCGCCGACTGGTGGCCGTTGGCGAGCCGCCGCTTCTGCCTCGCGGACACGACGGTCGCGGGCCTCCACGGCGACGCCGTCCAGCCGTTCGCGGGCCAGGTCACGGTGGAGCCTGGCGAGCGGGCGAAGACCCTTGCCGAGGCCGAGGGCGTCCTGCGCGAGCTGGCGCAGCGGGGCATGGGCCGCGACGACCACCTCGTCGCCCTCGGGGGTGGCGTGGTCGGCGACCTCGGCGGATTCTGCGCGGCCACCTACCAGCGCGGCGTCGATGTGGTGCAGGTCCCGACGACGCTGGTGGCGCAGGTGGACTCCGCCTACGGCGGCAAGACCGGCGTCGACCTGCCGGAGGCGAAGAACTACGTGGGCGCCTACCACCTGCCCGCGCGGTGCTCGCCGACACGTCGACGCTCGGCACGCTGCCGCCCGAGGAAATGGCCGCAGGGTTCGCCGAGGTCGTCAAGACTGCGCTGATCGCCGGCGGTGAGCTCTGGAAGCGCGTTCGCGTCCTCGACGAGCTCGACCCGGCCGAGCTCGCCGACATCGTCTTCGAGTGCGCCCGAACGAAGCTGGAGGTGGTCGCCGCCGACGAGCGCGACGCGGGGCGGCGGGCGGTGCTCAACCTCGGGCACACCGTCGGGCACGCGATCGAGGCCGCCACCGGCTACGAGCGCTACCGCCACGGCGAGGCCGTTGGGCTCGGCCTGCTGGCCGCGCTCCGCCTCTCCGACGCGGGCGAGCTGCGCGACGAGGTCGCGGGGCTGCTCGCGAGCCACGGCCTGCCGACGAGCCTCGACACGGCAGTCGACGTCGACGCCGTGATCGAGGCCACCGGTCGGGACAAGAAGCGGACCGCGGACGGGGTGGGCTTCGTGCTGCTCGCGGAGCCGGGGGACCCCCGCCCGGGTCAGCGGGTCGACCCGGACGCTCTCCGCGCCGCGGTGGAGGAGCTTCGATGAGGAACCGCGTTGAGGTGCTCCACGGCGTCAACTTCGACGTCCTCGGGCGGCGCGACCCCGAGCTCTACGGCGACATGGCGCTGCCGGAGCTCGAGGTGCAGATCAAGCGCTACGCCTTCGACCTCGACCTTGGCGTGACGTTCTTCCAGTCGAATTTCGAGGGCGAGTTCGTCGAGTACCTCCACCGCCTGCCCGAGCTCGCCGACGCGGCGATCATCAACGCCGGGCGCGTGGACCCACTACAGCTACGCGATCCGGGACGCGCTCGAGATTGCGAAGGTCCCCGTCGTGGAGGTGCATCTCTCCGACATCAAGTCGCGCGAGGATTGGCGCAGTATTTCGGTCTTCGAGGGCCTGGTGCTCGGGGTCGTGTCCGGAAAGGGCGCCGAGGGCTACCGCGAGGCGCTGGAGATGCTCAAGAAGGAGCTTGATGAATGAACGGTGAGCCGCGATCCGACCGGCTGGGCAAGCTCGTCGCCGACGAGGGCCTCGACCAGCTCCTGGTCGGCGACCTCGTGCACCCCAGCGAGACCGGCCGCGAGGCGGGCGCCAACCTCCGCTGGCTCACCGGCTTCACCGGGAGCAGCGGCCTGGCGTTGATCGGCGCCGAGGAGCGCCTGTTCTTCACCGACTTCCGATACGCGGAGCGGGCGGAGCGCGAGGTCGGAAGCGAGTTCGAGCGGGTGACGGTCGAGCGGGGCCTGATTCCCGAGCCGCCGAGCGCCTGCGCGGGCGCGTCGGCTACGACGACGCGCAGACGAGCGTCAAGAACCTGCGAAGCTCGACCGAGATCGCCCCGGAAGGCGTCGAGCTCGTCGCCGCGACGGGGCTGGTGGAGAGGCTTCGCCGCCACAAGGACGCCTGGGAGCTCGAGGCGATCGCGAAGGCGGCGCGGATCACCGATGAGGTCTACGAGTGGATCTACGAGCGCGGGGTTGTCGGCAGGACCGAGAGGGAGATCATGCTGGACGCCCACCAGCGCCTGCGGGAGCTCGGAGCCGCCGAGCCGTCGTTCCCGGCAATCGTCGCCGCTGGTGAGAACAGCGCTTTGCCCCACCACGACTCCTCGGACCGCGAGGTGAAGAAGGACGAGCTCCTCCTCATCGACATGGGAGCGTTGGTCGACGGCTACTGCTCGGACTGCACGCGCACCGTGGCCACCGGGGAGCTGGACGGCGAGGCGCGCAAGGTCTACGAGGTCGTCCGCTCCGCCCAGTCGCCGCGCTCGACGGGATCCGCGCCGGCACCCCCGGGACCGAGGCCGACGCCGTGGCCCGCGACGCGATCATCGCCGACGGATACGGCGACGAGTTCGGCCACGGGCTGGGCCACGGCGTGGGGATCGAGGTCCACGAGGCGCCGCGCCTCTCCAAGCGCTCCGAGGAGACGCTCGAGGCGGGCGACGTGGTGACGGTCGAGCCCGGGCGTCTACCTGCCGGGCGGCTTCGGGGTCCGCATCGAGGACCTCGTGATGGTCACTGACAACGGCTGCCGCAACCTCAGCGGCGTCGCCAAGGACCTGCGAGTCGTCGGCTAGAGACCCGGTGGCCGAGCTTGCGATCAGGGTCCCGTCTGTAGAGGCCCTCTTCGACGCCTGGAGCGCCGAGCCGCTCGAGCGGCGCCCGCTGAGCGACGAGGCGCGGGAGCGGATCGTGGACGCGTGGACCCAGGCCCGAAAGCAAGCGACCGAGGCGCCCACCGTCGCGCTCAGCCTCCCGCGGTCCGACCGCCGCGAGGGGCTCGAGGAGACGATCGCTGCCGCCGTCCACAGCGACATGGAGACGATGTCGGTCGACGCGCGACGCCACTGGATCCGCCGGAGCCTGCGCCCGCGCGAGAGCAAGATCGGCATCGCCCTCTTCTTCGTCGCCGTGACACTCGCGGCAGTGATCGACTACGGGGACAGCGGCGACTCCTTCTTCGGGCAGATCTTCGTCGTGCTCTCGTGGGTCGCGCTGTGGGGGCCCGCGTACAGGGTGATAACGGCGGCGTCGTTCCGCCTCGCCCGCAAGTACTTCATCGAGCTCGCCCAGGCCGACGTCAGAGTCGACTGGGACTAGCGGGTCAGGTCCAGGTCCGGCCCCAGCGAGGTGGCGAAGGCCGCCAGCAGCTCGATCGTCGCCTCGACGTCGGTGAGATCCACGAGCTCCACCGGCGAGTGCATGTAGCGCAGGGGGATCGAGACCAACCCGGCCGGGATGCCGGCGCGTGAGATCTGAATCGAATCGGCGTCGGTGTGGGTCGCCCGGCCCGATGCCTCGATCGTGTACGGGATGTCGTTGCGCTCGGCGGTCTCGGCGAGCATCTCGAAGATCTGCGGCGAGAGGATCGCGCCGCGGCCGAGCACCGGGCCCGAGCCCAGGGGGTGGGAGCCCTGTTCCTTCTCGTCGATACCGGGGGCGTCGGTCGCGTGGGTGACGTCGACGGCGATCGCCAGGTCGGGTTGCAGCGAGAAGGACGTCGTCAGCGCGCCCTTGCTCCCGATCTCCTCCTGCGCGGCGGCCACCGCCGCCATTCCGCCCGCAAGCCCGCCGCTGTCGTTGACCTGGCGCAGCGCCTCGAGCGCCACGTAGACCCCGAGCCGGTTGTCGAGTGACCGCGAGACCAGCCGGCGTCCCACGAGCGGCAGCGGGTCGGCGGCGATCACGGCCGAGTCCCCGATGCGGACCCGTTCGTGCGCCTCGTCGCCGTCGGCGGCCCCGATGTCGATGTGCATGTCGCGCAGCTCGGCGACCTTCTTGCGCTGCTCGTCGCGCAGCAGGTGGATCGGCTTGCGCCCGATGACGCCAGGGACGGGGCCGTCCTCTGTCTGCACGCGCACCCGCTGGCCGAGCAGGATCTGCGGGTCCCAGCCGCCGATCGGCGCGAAGTAGAGAAAGCCCTTCTCGTCGATGTGCGTGACGACGAGGCCGATCTCGTCGATGTGCCCGACGATCGCGAACAGCGGCTTCGCGTCGGCCTCGCCGATCCTCGCCACGGAGGAGCCGAGCGAGTCGCTCGTCACCTCGGCGAACGACGCGGCCTCGCGCCAGACATCGTTCGCGGGGCCCTCGTAGCCGGACGGGCCCGGGGTCCCGAGCAGGTCAAGCAGCAGCTTTGGCGCGTCGCTCACTCTTTACGAAACCTATATGCCAACCACCGGATTCTCCGCGCGACGTTAACGCGCGCGACGAAACATGGTCGTGTGGCGAATTCCGTTGTCGGGACCTGCGCCGCGCCCAGCCCTCCTGCAGGACGCCCGCCGAACCTCCGGCCTTCTCCTGCGCCTTCGCACGTGGGTCGGGCGTCCCTGGCTCGACCGGCAATTTGCCCGCCGTAGATCGACCCGGCGATCGCGCCCTGGCGCTGCGCGGGCGCAGCTCGCCGGCCGGCGTCAGCGCACGCGACTCGCGCCCGGCTGAGGACGTCCTGGAGGCACCCGAGACTCCCCGGCGCGGAGCGCCGCGCCGGTCGATCTGGAGGCCGTGGAGGTCGCGAGCTCGGTTCTGACGGAGCTCGTGCTGAGCCTCCGATCCGTCGGAAGCCGTCGACGCCCGCGGCGTCGTTCTTGGGCGGCGGTTGCTCACCGACCCGGTGAGCCCGGTCTACGCGACGCCGCTCGGCCGGCCCGCCGGCGGGCGCCCGCCTCTGGCGGCGCTGTCGGTGCTGCTCGCGCCTACCGATGGCGCCAGACGGGCTCCCGGGGTTTCGTGAGCGACCAGCAAAAGGCGTCGCAAGCCGACGAGCGGGCCTGAACGAGGCTGCGCACAAGCTCGGCTACTGGCCGCCCCCGAGCGCCGCCGAAGAGAGGGATGCGGCCGTGCGCAGGCGGTTCGATGCCCTGGCCGACACCCAGCGCGACGTCGTTGCCGACGCAGGCAAGGCGGTGCTGGCCCTCGGCGCCCTCGGTGTCGTCTACGGCGATATCGGCACGAGTCCGCTGTACACGGAGCAGGTCATCTTCACCAGCCATCACGGCCGCCGCCCAGCCACGCCGGTGGGTGTCTACGGCGTCGTGTCGCTGATCTTCTGGGCTTTGATCATCGTCGTGTCGGTGAAGTACGCCGGCTTCATCATGCGCGCGCACAACCGCGGCGACGGCGGGATCATGGCGCTCGCCTCCCTGCTCCAACGCCACCGGATCGCCCGCGGGGGGGTGCTGGTGACGCTCGGCATCTTTGGCGCCGCGCTCTTCTTCGGCGACGGGATGATCACGCCGGCGATCTCGGTGCTGGGCTCGCTCCAGGGCCTCAAGGTCGCCGCCCCAGGGCTCTCGCACCTGGTCGTCCCGTTATCGGTCGCCATCCTCGTCGCGCTGTTCTTCATCCAACGGTTCGGGTCGGGCACGATCGGATGGCTGTTCGGCCCGGTGATCCTGGTCTGGTTCGCCGTGATCGGGCTGCTCGGCCTGAGCCAGGTGGTCAAGGATCCGGCCGTCTTTCAGGGCCTGTCGCCCATCTGGGGCGTGCGGTTCCTGGTCGACAACGGCGCCGCCGGCTACCTGACGCTTGGCGGGGTCGTCCTCGCCGTGACCGGGGCCGAGACCCTCTACGCGGATCGCGGCCACTTCGGCGCCGCGCCGATCCGGCTCGGTTGGTTCGGCGTCGCCCTTCCTGCCCTGATGCTCAACTACCTCGGCCAGGCGGTGCTCATCCAGCACGACCCGAGCACGGCGGAGAACCCCTTCTACCTGATGGCCCCCGACTGGGCCCAGTATCCGTTGCTCTTCCTGGCGACCGCGGCGACGATCATCGCCTCCCAGGCGGCGATCTCGGGCTCGTTCTCGGTCGCGAGGCAGGCGGTACAGCTCGGCTTCCTTCCGCGGCTCGCGATCCGTCACCCCTCCAAGCTCGAGGGCCAGATCTACGTTCCGATCATCAACTGGGGACTCTGCATCGGCGTCGTCGCTCTGACGCTCATCTTCCAGTCGGCTGACAGGCTCGGCGACATCTACGGCGTCGCGGTCACCGGGACCTTCATCCTCAACACGCTTCTCTTCCTCGCGGTCGCGAGGCTCCTGTGGGGCACGTCGAAGCGCAGGCTCGCTCCCGTCGCCATCCTCTTCCTGACCGTCGAGGTTGACATTCTTCAGCGCCAACATCGCCAAGATCGAGCACGGCGCCTGGCTACCGCTCCTCATCGGCCTCGTCCTGTCGATCGTGATGATCACCTGGCGCCGAGGCCGGGACGTCGTCACCCGCAATCGCATCGCCAAGGAGGGGTCTCTCGTCGAGTTCCTCGAGGGCCTCCCGCGAACAGGATCCTCCCCTGCGTCCGCGTCCCGGGAGTCGCGGTCTTCCTCGATCCCACGAAGGACACCACCCGCTGGCTCTCCGCGCCGAGGTCGAGTACACCAACACGTTTCACGAGCGGTCCTGATCGTCTCGGTCGAGCAGGTCAGCATCCCGCACGTCGACGACGACGAGCGGTTCACGGTCGAGCAGATCGGCGGCCGTTCACGGTCTGGCACGTGACGCTCAGGTCGGCTACCACGAGAAGGTCAACATTCCCGCGGCCCTGAACCTGTGTCGTAAGCAGGGTCTGCTCGAGAAGGCCCTGGACCTCGAGCACGCCAAGTACTTCCTCTCGCGGATGACGATCACGCCCGACCGACGCCCCGCCGCTGCAGCGCCTCGGCAAGAGGCTGTTCATCGGGATGGCGCGGAACGCGGCGAGCCCAATCGAGGCCTTCAGGCTGCCGAGGGACCGGACGGTGATCATCGGCTCGCAGGTCGCGCTCTGACCCCGAGCCGGGCGTACCCGGCCGCGATCAGTCGTCGCGCAGGCGGTAGCCGACGCCCGGCTCGGTGACCAGGTACCGGGGCCGGGAGGGCTCCGGCTCGATCTTCGCCCGGATGTGCGCCACGTGGACCCGCAGGTAGTGGGTCTCGCTCTCGAAGCCCGGGCCCCAGACCTCGTGCAGCAGCTGCCGGTGAGTCACGAGCTTGCCGCGATGCTGGGTCAGCACCCGCAGCAGGTCGAACTCGATCGGCGTCAGGTGCACGGGCTCGCCGTTGCGCGCGACCTGGCGCGCCTCCAGGTCCACCTCGAGGTCGCCGATCCGTACACGCGGCTCGCTCTCCTCGCCCACTCGGCGCAGCGCAGCGCGAAGGCGGGCGAGCAGCTCGTCAGTCCCGAACGGCTTCGTGATGTAGTCGTCGGCTCCGGCGTCCAGGGCGCGGACCTTCTCGCGCTCGTCGCCGACCGCGGAGAGCACGATGATCGGCAGGACGCTCCAGCGGCGGACCTCCTTGCATACGTCGACCCCGGAGCCGTCAGGGAGGATCAGGTCGAGCACCATCGCGTCGGGAGGGCGGACCGCCACGGCGTCGAGCGCCTCCTGCTTGGTCTCGGCCTGCTGGGTCGCGTACCCCGCCCCGCGCAGAATTACCTTGAGCGCCCGGACGATCTGGGGCTCGTCGTCGACCACCAGCACGCGCTGGCCGTCGGTGCTCACCCCGCCTCCACGGGCTGGGCGACCAGCGGGAACGTCACCGCGAACGTGCTCCCCTTGCCGCCGCCACCCTGGAGGCTGATCTCACCGCCGTTCGCCTCGACCAGGCCGCGGCAGATCGCCAGGCCCAGCCCAGATCCCTGGTTCGCTCCCGAACCGCGAACGAACGGCTCGAAGATCTCGGCGCGCCGGGCGGTCGGGATGCCCGGCCCGGAGTCGGTGACGCGAACGGTGATCCTGCCGCCACCGGAGCCGCCACTCACCCGTACCTCTGTGCCGTCGGCGGAGAACTTGACCGCGTTCTCGAGCAGGTTCGAGAACACGCGCTCGAGCTGCGCGACGTCGGCGCGGACGAGTGGCAGGTCCGGAGGCACGTCCAGCTCGATCCGATGGCCGCCGAATCGCTGCTCGACCTGCTCGGCAGCGCGCGCGACGGCGTCGGCGAGGTCGCACCAGTCCGTGCGCGGGTTGACCGCGCGTGCCTCGATCCGCGACAGGTCGAGGAGGTCGTCGACCATCCGGGCCAGGCGGGCGGATTCCGCCTCGATCGCCTCCACGAGCCCGGCGTGGTCGTCGGCTGAGAGCCCCTCCTGCCGCAGCCCGCTCGCGGCCGTCATGATCGCCGTCAGCGGCGAGCGCAGGTCGTGGGAGATGGCGTGAAGCAGCGCCGTCTTGGTCGCGTCGGCGCGCCGTGCCGCCTCTGCCGCCGCGGAGCGCTCGGCCAGAAGCTCGCGCTCGCGCGCGAGGTCGATCAGGCGCGCCAGTGACTGCGCCAGCCGCTCGAGGCTGGCGCGGTCCCAGCCGGCGTCGGGCCTGCCGTAGAGCCATCCCGGACGCGTGGACGGGATCCTCACCGCGAGCTCACCCTCCTGCGTGTCGGGGGCAGCGGTGATCCCGGCGCGGACGGCGCGCGGTGCGGTCGCGCTCTGGCGGTCGGCCATCCGCTGGAGCTGCGCCGCCACGTTCTCGCCCGCGAGGAACGAGGAGGCCGCCTGCGCCAGGATCATCGCCTCGCGCTCGCGCGCGGAGGCCAGGAGGGCGCGGCGCTCTGCCTCGCCGGTCTGCGCGCGGACGGTGGCCGCGAGCCGACTCACCACGAGAGCCACGATGAGAAAGACCAGGAGGGCGACGACGTTGCGTGAGTCGGCGATCGTCAGCCGGTACAGCGGCTCGATGAAGAAGAAGTTGAGCGCCGTGACGCTCACGACGGCCGTGACGATGGCGGCGATCTGGCCGCGCCGAATGGCGACGACGAGCACGGGGAGCAAGTACAGGACGCCCAACCCCGTGACCGGCGCGACCTGCTCCAACAAGGCGACGAGGCCCGTGACGATCGCTACGGAGGCCACGATCTCCGCGGCGACTGCGGCGATCCTCACCGCGTCGACGCGCTGTGGGCTCTCCGCGTCCATCGCCCTCATCCAGTGTAGGTCCGGGCCGGGCCGAATCGCGGTGGCCCCGCGTCAGGCCGTGACCGGCTCCCCGGTCTCGGCGACGCGCTCGATCAGGTCGGCCGCCTTGACGTTGCCGGGGTTCGCCTGGAGCCGCTTCGAGATCTCGCGCAGCTTCGCGTGCAGGGCGTCCTCCCCGAGGAGGCCGTCGATTGCCCGGGCGATCTCGTCGTCGGTGAACGAGTAGGTCGGAAGGCGCTCCCCGAACCCGGTCTCGTGGACGCGCTGCGCGTTGTCGTGCTGGTCCCAGAAGATCGGCAGCAGCACCATCGGCTTGCCGTGGTGCATGCACTCGGTGACGGTGTTGTTGCCGCCGTGGGTGATCACGAGATCGACGTGGGGGAGGACCGAGACCTGCGGCAGGAACTCCTCACCGACCATGTTCGGGGCGAGCTCGTAGGCGTCGTGCTGCGGGCCCTTCGAGACGACGTAGCGATGCGGGGTCTTCGCGAGCGACTCGACCAGGCGCTCCATCAGCGGGACGTCGGCGGACCCGAGAGAGCCGAGGCTGAGGTAGACGAGTGCCCCGTCGCCGTCGGCGATCTCCTCCGGCACGCTCCACGGGGCGTCGCTGCCGCGGACGCTGGACTCCAGGTTGTGCCAGGTGGGATGCGAGGGGCGCCGAGCGCGGGTAGTCGAGCTCACGCGGATAGAGGTAGAGGTTGAGCCAGTCCGAGCGGTGGATCAGCTCGCCATCCGAGAGCGGGGGCGCCCCGCGCTCCTGGCAGAACTCGTCGAAGTCCGCGCGCATGCCGCCGATCGCCCGCGAGTACTCGGCGCGGAATGCGTCCCATTCGGATCGGTCCTCGAGGGGCAGGCCGGAGTAGGGAGGGGGAGCTGCGGGTCCTTCAGCTCCAGCGGGTTGCAGGAGGCGATCCGCACCCAGGGGCGGCCGCTCGCGGGTATCGCGGGGAAGGAGCAGACGTTGTCCTCGACAATGGCGTCGGGCTCGACCTCGCCGAAGATCTCGACGAGGCGGTCGTCCACGTAACGCGCGCCGTCGAGCAGGGCCTCCCAGGTGGGCGCCATGAACTCGTTGAGCTGCTCGAAGGTGCTCTTGCGGAAGACCGGCGCCGTGTCGCGGATGAAGTCCTTCCAGAACTGGCCGGGCTCCTCCTCCTGCTCCGGCGGCGGGCCGAGGCGCATGAGCCGCTCCTCGAATCCCTTCTCGGAGAGGGTCCCCGCGAAGGACTCCTCGATGACGAAGACGACCCGGTGCCCGCGGTCGCGCAGCACCTCGCCGATCCCCACGCAGTTGTTGGTGGGCCCGAAGGCGCCCTCGGGAAAGAAGATGACCGTCCTCTCCGCCATCGCGGCGCAGCCTATCCATGGCTCAGGGTGGTAGAACAACGCCGATGGAAGCGGCCGGGAAGACCGATGCGGAGATCCGCGAGCAGGCGATCCAGCGCCTGAAGAAGAAGCGCGACTTCCGCATCCACGTGCTGATGTTCATCCTCGTCAACGCCTTCCTCGTCGGGATCTGGGCGGTGACGAGTGACGCGAGCGGGTTCTTCTGGCCCGTCTTCCCGATCCTCGGATGGGGCATCGGGCTGGGGGCCAACGCCTGGGACGTTTACGGCCGCAAGCCGATCACCGAGGACGAGATCCAGCGGGAGGCCGACCGGCTCCGAGGAACGCCCGGGACCTAGGGCCTCGGGCCTCGGGTCTTCGGACCTGCCGGAAGCTCGTAGCCGGATCAGCTCGTGGGCGCGGGCGGCCCAGTCGCAGAGGAGCGGCCGGGTGTCGCGCGGGTCGATGATCTCCTCGACCGAGAAGCGCTCGGCGGTCCGGAAGGGCGAGCGCACGGCGTTCAGGCGGGCCTCGATCTCCTCGCGCAGGGCCTTCGGGTCCTCGGCGGCCTCGAGCTCGCGGCGGTAGGCGGCCTCGAGGCCGCCCGCGATCGGCAGCGATCCCCAGTCGCCGGAGGGCCAGGCGTAGCGGAGGTTGAGGCGCGACCCGTCGCCGTGCCCGGCGCCCGCGACGCCGTAGACCTTCCGCACGAGCACGGAGACCCAGGGCACCGTCGCCTGGTGGACCGCGTAGAGCGCCCGCGCGCCCCGGCGGATCGTGCCGGCCCGCTCGGCGTCGGTGCCGATCAGGAACCCCGGCTGGTCGACGAAGTTCGCCACCGGCAGGTGGAACTGGTCGCAGAGGTCGACGAAGCGGGTGAGCTTCTCCGATGCGTCCGCGGTCAGGCTGCCGGCGTAGTGATTCGGATCGGAGGCGAGGACCCCAACCGGGCGGCCGTCGAGCCGGGCGAGCGCGGTGATGAGCGACGGGCCGAAACGGGCGCCGATCTCGAAGACCGAGCCACGGTCGAGCACCGCCTCGAGGATGCGCCGCATCTTGTAGGGGTGGCGCGGGTCGCGCGGGACGATCCCGATCAGCTCCTCCTCGCGGCGATCGGGGGTTCGGTGGGGGAGAGCACCGGCGGCGCCTCCCACACGTTGTCCGGGAGGTAGGAGAGGAACCGGCGGAGCTGGGCAAACGCGTCCTCCTCGTCCTCGGCCTCGTTGTCGACGGCACCGGCCTTGGTCTGGGTGCGAGCGCCGCCGAGCTCCTCCTTGTCGGGCGATTCGCCCATGGAGGCGGCGACGACGGGCGGGCCCGCGACGAAGAGCTGCGCGGTGCCCTGGACGATCACCGAGAAGTGCGAGGCGACGACTCGGGCTGCGCCCAGCCCGGCGACGGGCCCCAGCGCGGCAGCGACGACCGGGCACGATCGCGTGGTTCTCCACCACGAGGTCGAAGCCCGGGAGCGGCGGGACGTAGGTGAAGCCCATCTGCTCGAGCGTCTTCACGCTGCCTCCGCCGCCCGTCCCGTCGACGAGCCGGATCAGCGGCAGGCGGAGGTCGTGCGCCATCCGCTCGGCGTAGATCGCCTTCTGCCAGATGGCGGCGTCGGCGGCGCCGCCGCGGACCGTGAAGTCGTCGCCCTGGAGGATCGCGCGGCGCCCGTCGACCCGGCCCTGGCCGATGACGACGTTGGCCGGCAGGAAGTCGGTCAGCTCGCCCTCCTCGTCGTACGTGCCCTTGCCGGCGAGGGCGCCGGTCTCGTGAAAGGTGCCGGGGTCGAAGAGGCGCGTCGATCCGCTCGCGGATCGTCAGGCGGCCGGTCGCTTGCTGGCGCTCGACCCGCTCGGAGCCGCCCATCTGCCGCGCGAGCTCCTCGCGGCGGCGCAGCTCGGCGACCTCCGGCTCCCAGCCCGCCTCGTCTCGGGCTCCTCCATCCGGCGACGCTAACCGACCGCTAGGCGGCGGGGCTCGGGGACGAAGTCCTCGTGGCGCACGCGGCCGCGGCCCTCGCCGTAGCTGCTCGTCTCGAAGGCGATCATCGCGGCGAGCACGGCGGTGACGATCGCGAGGGTGGCGAGGGCGGGGATGTTGGTGGCCACCGGGAGCAGCGCGAAGAGCAGGATGGCCAGCGCCGAGCCGCTGCCGGTTGATGGTGTGCACGTGGCGGAAGCGGAACGCCACGAGCCCGAGCAGGTAGAGCGGACACGCCGCCGAGCAGCGCGAAGCCGGGACGGTGCGAGCGGGTCTCCGACGTGGCCGAGGGTCGTCTTCAGGCCGAGCGCGGCGAGCACGATGCCGGCGACCATCGGGAAGTGGAGGTAGGAGTAGGAGTCGCGCGCGAGCTCGTTCCGCACGCGGCCCTCGGGGGCGTTGATCGAGGCGCCGCCTGGACACGAGCGCGACGACGTCGAAGTACATCCACCAGAGCGCCGCGGCCACCGCGACGCCGAGGGTCGCCGCCGCCGCCACGCCCACGGTCAGCTGAGCGTGGGCGCCGACGCCGATCGCGACGATCGACTCGCCCAGCGCGATGATGATGATCAGGCCGTGTCGCTCGGCGAAGTGACCGGGGTCGAGCCGCCAGCCCGCCGGAGTCGAAGAAGAACCGGGCCGCCCATGTCAAGGCTCAGGGCCAGCAACCACAGCGCGCCCTGGCGAGCGCCGTCGAGGAACGAGGCCCGACCAGGAGCCCGACGCCGATCGCCGTGCTGACCGCGAGGCCGGCGACGGAGTTGCGCAGGCCGGGGTCGTCGCGGCTAGCGAGCACGAAGAGCGCGATGTGGGCCGCGCGCACCGCCCCGTAGGCGAGGGCGAACTCGAGCGCGAGGTCGCCGAACGCATCCGGGCACCGCGATCGCGACGATCAGGAACGCCGCCATCGCGGCGAACATCGCGAAACGCACAGCGCCCTCCTCGGGATCGACCACGCTGGTCAGCCACGCATAGCCCACCCACGACCACCAGAGCACGCCGAGCACGAGCATCCCCTGCCGAGCCCGGCCATGTCGGGTTCGCGGACATCAGCGCGGTGCACTGGGTGATCGCCAGCACGAAGACGAGGTCGAAGAAGAGCTCGAGCGGCGTGACGCGCTCGCCCTCCCGGAGCACGGCGGAGAGCCGCGGGGCGCGCGGTTCTGTAGCCGTGGCCATCACGCCATCCTAGGAGGGCACGCCAGGCAACGAGGCACCCAGGGAGGGCACCCGCCGGAGGGATCAGCGGTCGCCTCGGGCTCGGGCGCGGCCGACTCCAATATGCCCAGGAACTCGACGACCCGGCAGACCAGCAGGCGCTCCTCGTCGACCTCGATCCACACGCCGGCGGAAGCGGGAAAGACGACGTGATCGCCGGGCTGAACCGGCATCTCGACCCCGGCCTGCTCCCACCAGTCGAGCCCGGCCCGACGGCGAGCACGATCCCCTGCTGGGGCGGCGGGTCGTGGGTCCCGGCCGGGACGACGAGGCCGGACCGGCGCATCCGGTCGGAATCGAGCTCCTTGACCACGACCTGATCGAACAGCGGCCGCAGCTGATGCCGAACCGCCTCAACGGACTGCCGCCTGGACTGCGTATCCACGCCGATGAGGATATCCAGGCCCGGGCACAGATTCGGCCGAATCTTCCACACGCAGGTGTTGTCCAACGACAGCAACGAGGGCAAGCTCCCGGCGATGCCGCATCCCGCGAACCGCCCACGGCCCAACAGCATCCCGCCTGCGGCCCGACCCTGGACTTGTTCCCGCTATGCGAAGACAAAGTCCTCAGTCTCGGCCCGAACAAGGCCGTGCGCGCGGGCGCTGCCGAGGAGTGGGGCGTGCTGTCACTCGACGAGCTTTGCGAGTGCGGACTGACTCGGCACCAGGTGGGACTACGTGTCCAGAACAGGGTGGCTGCACCCCGTCTATCGCGGGGTCTACGCGGTTGGTCACCGCCCTTGTCGCTCCGAGGGGCGCCTCCTCGCCGCGGTAAAGAGCGTCGGCCACGGATGCCGTCCTCAGCCACTTCGCCGCAGCGGCGCTTTGGGAGTTCCTCGAGTGGGATGGGCGGTACCCCGAGGTCACGATCCCGCGGTCCGGGGTCCGTCGGCGAGGGATCCGCGTCCACTGCTCCCCGGTGCTCGAACCGCGGGACGTCATGCGCCATCAGGGGATTCCGGTCACCTCGCCGGTGCGGACCCTGGTCGACCTGGCTGCGGTGGTCAACGAGAAGCTGCTCGCGCACCGCCGTTCGGCGGGCGCTGGCGATTGCACCGCGCCAGCATCCGGCAGCTCGTTGCCGTAAGGCGGCGGCTCGGTCCGCGACGCGGCTCCGCCAAGCTCGATCGCGTGCTCACGACCGCGGCTCCGACCTGCTACCGAGCTCGAGGATGTCGTCCTCGACCTGATCTGGATGCCGGCTTGCTCGTCCCGATGGAACAAGCCGCTCTTCCTCCGCCGGCCGCCGCGTGATCCCGGACTTCCGCTGGCCGGATGCCCCGCCTCGTCGTCGAAGCCGACGGCCGCAGCGTGGCACGACAACCCGATCGCCCGGACCGACGACGCCGAGCGCCAAGCTCGGTTCGAGGTGTCGGGCGAGCGGGTCGTCCGCGTCACCTGGGCGCAGGCGGTGGCCAAGCCCGCTCGGACGGTCGTCCGACTCCGAGCCGCTCTCCGTGGTTAACACGGATGGGTCCGTGCGGTTATGCCCCTCTGGAGGTTTCAGGCTGAGCCCGATGCGCGGGTGCGGCGGGGGTGGTTCGATCGGAGCACCGAAGGGGAGAATCGCATGGCCGCCAAGCCCACGGAAACCGATCCGAAGGCGAGAACCCGGGACCCTCGCCACGCTGGTCCCGTTGCACTGGTCGCCGTCGTGGCGACCGTTGCCATCAGCGTCTTGGCGGGTCGCGGCGGAAGCGTCGGCTCCCGCCGCGGCGGCGCAGGTGCCGCAGCGGCCAACGCCACGCCCGTCTACGCGCAGCTCGGCGAGATGTACATCAAGCCCGACGTCAGGTCGGTTCCCGCAGGGCGAACGAAGTTCACCGTCGGCGAATATCGGCACGGTGATGCACGAGATGGTCGTCGTCAAGACCGACACGCCGGCGGGCCAGCTCCCCACCAATGCCGCCGGCGAGGCGTCGGAGAAGGGCGCGGGTGGGTGAGGTCAGCGACCTCGGTCCCGGTCGCGACGACACGTTGACCCTGAACCTCAAGCCCGGCCACTACGCCCTGATCTGCAACCTCCCAGGGCATGACGCGGCCGGGATGTACACCAACTTCCAGGTCAGGTAGAGCGAGTCGCAACCAAGCG
>CAWHJT010000012.1:0-178809 GCA_963829735.1 uncultured Actinomycetes bacterium | reverse complement strand
TCGGCCCGTACGCCTTGGGCTCGGTCGTCGGCAGGATCCCGAGCTCGGGCGTGTTCGTCTTGCCGATCGTGACGAAGCCGGCCTGCCTGAAGCGCTCGGCGAGATAGGTGTCGACCGGCGAGCGGAAGTCCGCGTCCTTCAGGAACTGCATACCCATGTGGAGCGGCTGGCCCGCGAACGCCGCCCCCAGGTCCTTGAGCAGGAACGGAACGCCCTTGAAGGGTCCGTCCGGAAGGTCGCCCGACGGCGGCCTCGCGGCCCTCGTCGTACAGCTTGTGGATGACCGCGTTGAGCTCGCCGTTCGACGCCTCGATCCGCTCGATGGCGGCATCGACCAGCTCGAGCGGGCTCGCCTCTCCGTTTCGAACCAGCTCCGCCTGGGCGGTGGCATCCAGCCGCGCGAGATCCTCGCTCATGGCCCGCGACTCTACCCGCTGCCGGTCAGATGCGGTGGCGGGTTCATGGCCTTGCGGGCCAGCGGGTCGCGGATCCGCGCCGGGAGCAGCGACGCGAGCCGGGCCCTGGCGTACTCGATCGCGGGGAAGCCGAGGCGCTCGCGTCGTTTCAGCGTCGCCAGCGTAGATCCGCTCGGCGGCATCGCGGGCGGTCAGCGAGTACGTGTGCTTGAACGCGTTCGCCCTGAACATCGGCGTATCGACGAACCCGGGGAAGACCGCCGTGAACGTGATCCCCCGTGGCTCCAGCTCGGCTCGAGCGGAATCGGCGATCGTCGCGAGCGCGGCCTTGCTGCCGCTGTAGGCGGCCTCGTAGGGCAGCCCACAGAGCCCGGCCAGGCTCGCGATCGCCGTCACGTGCCCCGCGCCCGCGTCCGCCATCGCCGGCACGAGGTGCGAGAGCAGCACCAGGTTGGCGAGCGTGTTGACCTTGAAGTCGTCCTCGGCCTGGCGCCAGTCGAACGCCAGGAGCGACTGCGCGCGATCGAGACCCGCACCGGCGATGAGGAGATCGACGTCCGGGTGGGCTTCGACGAGCGCGGCGACGGCGGCGTCAACCGACTCGAGATCGGTGAAGTCGACCTCGACCGTGGCGACCTCTGCCTCGCCTCCGAGCTCGCCGGCGAGCTCGGACAGCCCCGCCCCCTCCCGGTCCATCAGCACGAGCGAGGTGCCGTCCTCCGCCGCCAGCCGCGCCAGCTCGGTGCCGATGCCTCCGGCCGCGCCGGTGATGATCGCCTTGCCGAATTTCCGTGACGGTCGCAGGCGGCGTGCCGGCGTGCCGCCGGCGAAGGGCGCCAGGCGCGGCGTGGACCGAGGCTTGAACCCCATCTGGCCCTCGTACCATGGCTCGACGTGCAGGAGCTCGACGCTGAACCCCTGGTCGTCGTTGACGTAGATCACCGACCACGCGCCCAGGTGAAGGGG
The DNA here is from genome assembly GCA_963829735.1 of uncultured Actinomycetes bacterium. GTDB lineage: Bacteria > Actinomycetota > Thermoleophilia > Solirubrobacterales > 70-9 > AC-56. The sequence continues at coordinate 177,427 of CAWHJT010000012.1, read as the reverse complement.
CGGGCCGTTGCCCTCCACCCCGGCCTCGGCGCACCGTCGACAAGCCGCATCGAAGTCGGCGCGCTCGCGGAAGCCGAACGCGATGTTGAGCAGCCCCAGGTCGCTGATCCGGTAGCCCTCGGGCCACGGGCTCCCGGCCGGGTCGGAGTACGAGACCAGCTCGACCAGGAAGTCGTCCGCCCACAGGCAGAGGCGCTCGCGCTTCGCCCCCTCGAGGCCCCAGAGCGCCTCGTGCTCGGGGCGATGGAGCTCCAGGCCCTCCGCCACCGGGAGGCCGAGGACGTCCGCGAAGAACCGGCGCGAGCGCTCCAGATCGGGAACGGAGAGCGTCACCGCCCGCGCGACCGCGCCGATTTCCGGCCGCGGCCGCTCGCGGGGCGCATCCGATCGCGGATCGTCCTCCATCAGCTCCACGAGCACGCCGTCGGGATCACGCAGGCAGACGCGGCGCTCGCCCGGCTCGCCGATCGGGTCCGTCAGCGGCTCGCTCTCCCTGCTCGCGGGCCCGCACGATGCGCCGCGTCGAGGTCGTCGACCCAGAAGCTCGACGGTCGTGTAGCCGATGTCGCATGGGCGCCAGTCGGGCGGAAGCTCGCGCACGAGCGGGCTGCGGAACTCGAACAGCTCGACCTGGAAGAGGTCCTGGCGGTCGACGAGCCACCAGCATGTCGACGCCGCGCGCGGGATCCCCTGCACCATCGAGGACAGCGGCCCGGCGAACAGGTTCGTCCCGCCGCCCGGCTCCAGGCCGAGGACGTCGCGGTACCAGCGCTGGCTGCGGCGCACGTCGCTGACGCTGAGCGCGATCTGGGAGAGGCGCAAGGCGGCGTGACTCTACCTGCGCCCCGCCGTTTGGCGCTTTTCTCGCGCATATGACGCGGATTCGCGCCAATAGGCCGGATACGATCGGCGTGTGGGGAGTGCACGGATGTCGCTGGGTCGCCGGCCTGGGCGTGATTGCCTCGGTGCTCGTTTTGGGGGCGCCCCCCGCCCTGGCGAAGCGCACCATCGGCACGCCCTACATCCAGGCCCACCGCGGTGGGGCCGTCGTCAACGGCGAGCCCACCTATCCCGAGAACGCGATGCCGGCGTTCCGCCACTCGGCGGCGGAGGGCTTCGTCCTCGAGATGGACGTCAAGCTGACCAAGGACCGGGTCCCGGTGATCATGCACGACGCGACGCTCAACCGGACCACGGACTGCACCGGGGAGGTCGCGTCCAAGACGCTCGCCCAGCTCCGCCACTGCCGGGTCGACATCGTGGGCAGCGAGGGCAACTCCAGGCACGTCAACCCCGACGGCAAGCGCTCCGCCTCGATACCGACGCTGCAACGCGTGCTCGAGTTCATCAAGAAGAAGGGCGCGCAGGCCAGCATCGAGATCAAGAACGTCCCGACCGACCCCGACTACGACCCGACGGACGAATTCGCGACGATCGTCTCGAAGGCGATCCGGGCCAGCGGCGTGCCGCAGTCGAGGCTGATCATCCAGAGCTTCTGGCCGCCCAACCTGACCGTCGCCCAGCGGATCCTGCCCGACGCCGCGCTCTCGTTCCTGACGCTCTCGGCGGCCAACACCGGCGGCGTCGCCTACGCCTCCGCGCACGGGATCCAATGGGTCTCGCCGCAGTGGCCGGTCGACGCCGACCTACATCGCGGACGCGCATGCCCAGGGCCGCGAGATCGTCCCGTACACCCTCGACAAGCGAAGCGACATGGTCGCCGCGGCCGACGAGGGCGTTGACGCGATCATCACCAATGACCCCACCCGCGCCCGGCGGGTCTTCGAGAGGACCGCGCCCGCCGCGCCGCGGATCCCGCCGGCCCCGAGCAAGGCCGCCTGCCGCGGGACCAACGCCTCGCTTCATGCCGCCGCCGATCAAGAACCTCGACCCGGCCAAGGGCGCCCCGAGGGTCTTCGCGATGCAGTTCAAGCAGGACGTCGCGAACGTGGCCACCTACGGCAGCTTCAGGACGAAGATCGAGTGCATGATCCGCAAGTACGTCGTCCCGCACCTCGCGAAGCACCGGCCGAACGTCGTCGCCTTCAACGAGGACGTCGGCCTGATGACGCTCGGCACGGGCTCGCGCGGGAAGGTGGCGCGGGAGACCATCGGCCACCCGGACAGCGTCCCGAGCTGTCAGGGCAAGCCCGCCCCGTGCGTCGCCGCCCTGGCGCTCGCGCGAGATCACCGTCCGCCTACGGGCAGCAGGTGGCCGCCTATCGCACGCGGTTCCCGGACATGGGCGCGCTCGAGCAGAGCTTCGTGGCACCCACAGACACGTTCGCCCGCGGCTGGATGCAGACGTTCTCGGACATGGCCCGCCGCTACGGCATCTACATCGTCGGCTCCAACACGCAGGCGCCGTTCCGCGAGTCGCGCGACCCGTCGGAGATCAAGACCTTCCGCGACCCCGACGTCGCCGACCCGAAGTCCGTGTACGTCGCGACCGGGCCCGAGCGTCTACAACGAGGTCTTCATGTGGGGGCCGCACACGGTCAACCGAGAGGGCCCGCTGCCGCTGCGCAACGTCGTCGCGAGCAACCAGAAGGTGCCGCTGACGTCGTTCGAGGAGACGCTCCAGGTCTCGAACGGCCCCTCGAGCGGCCCCGACGGCCGCGCGAACCTGAAGCCGTTCCACATCCCGCACACGAAGGCGAAGGTGGGCTTCGCGACCAGCCTCCCCGCCTTCCAGTTCGGCTACGACTACGGGCGAGTCGCCGCCCGCCGACGAAGCCCTGCGCGGACATCGCCGTGACCTATATGCGCTGCCTGTCGAAGTTGGGCACCAACGTCGTCATCCAGGACGAGGCAAACGACGCGCAGTGGGCCGGCCTCGGAGGGGCCGGCGCGTGGCAGCCGCTGGAGTGGATGGGCTCGAGCTGGCGCGACGTGACCGACAAGGGCGTCGGCATCGACTACAACGTGACGCCGTTCATGGTCGGCAACCTCGCCGACCTCGTGTTCGACGGCCAGAGCTCGATCGCCCAGCGCCCGAAGGCGAAGGGGCGCGGCTGCAACTACGTCGGCAACCGCCACTTCATGCCCGGGCCACCGGAGAACGACCCCGGCGAGTTCAAGCCGTATGCGGGGCGCAAGAAGCAGTTCCTGGGGCTCGCCCGATGGGTCGTCCCGGGCACCAACGACCGCGACAGGCTCCGAGCCGCCGCGGCCGACCTGGCCCCGGGCTCCGGCAGCCCGATCGAGAATCGACTACCTCGAGACCGCGGTGGTCGCCGACCTGCCGTTCCCGCCCGACAAGCACCGCCCGGCGTGCTCGCGCGGCAGGCCGGTCGACGTCCGGACCGAGGGCAACTAGGGCAGCGCGCCCCTGGTAAAGGAGTTGCCGGCTCGGGGCCGCTATCGCGGCCCCAGACTACAAATCCTCGCGGGGGCGGTGCGGAAAAGGCGCAGCGAGGCTGCCCCGAAATACGGATGTGCGGGGAACCCGATCGCCGTACGGTCCTTTAAGAGTGTCAACCCGCGCGCGTGGATCGTGAGGTCGCATGAGCAGACTAAGACGTCAGGCGATCGTCGCTTCACGGCCGGGGCGGTCTCTGACCGCCTTGGGCCTGCTCGCGGTCTTCGCCCTGAGCGCGGCACCTGGGGCCGGGGGGGTAGATCTGAGGGGAACGCCGAGCCGGACGTTCGTCACCGACGGGGCGGTCGATGCGATTGTCCCAACATCCACCGCCATCTACATCGGCGGTAGCTTCACGAGCGTCGGCCCCCGGACGGGCCCCGGCGTGGGCATCAACGTCTGGACAGCTAACAGCAGGGGCCTCCCGGAGGTCTTCGGTGGGAAGGATCTCGTTCAGGCCGTCGCGTCCGACGGCTCCGGCGGCTTCTACATCGGCGGCCAGTTCAACCACGTCGGCAATCTGCCGCGACGAAACCTCGCCCACATCCTCCCGAACGGCAAGGTCGACCCCAGCTTCAAGCCCAACCCTGACGACGAGGTCGATGCGATCGCCGTCTCCGGCCAGACCGTCTACGTGGGTGGCTATTTCACATCGATCGGCGCTCGATCCCGAAACTTCATCGCGGCACTGGACGCCACCACCGGGGATGAACGAGCTGGAACGCCAACGCCGAGGTCGGACCCCCCTGGCGCGGCAGTGTCCACGCACTCGCAGTCTCGGGCCAGACCGTCTACGCCGGCGGGCTCTTCGACTCGATCGGCGGCCAGCCGCGCCACGGCATCGGTGCCCTCGACGCCGCGACCGGCGAGGCGACGTCGTGGAACCCGCGGCCCAACAATTTTCCGGTGACGTCCCTGGCCATCGCCGGGCAGACCGTCTATGCGGGAGGGGCATTCACGTCAATCGGGGGCCAGCCCCGCAACCACATCGCCGCACTCGACGCGGCCACCGGCGAGGCGACCAACTGGGACCCGAACCTCGAGGGTGGTGGATCCGTGTACCCAGGGACAACCGTAAACGCACTCGCGGTCTCCGGCTCCACCGTTCGTCGCCTACGGCTACTGCGTCAAGCTCGATCCCGTCGGTCCAGGGTCCGCCGCCGATCGCACCACCGTCGGCGGCCAGGCGGAGGCACGCCGAGCCTCAACCCCAAGTGCCCGCGCGGCAGCGAGGCGGTCTCGGGCGGCCTTGTGTCCGACGCATCCGGACGTCGAGCGGGTTGATCCCTCGGCCTCCGGCCACACCTCTACGCGGGGGGCGCTTGGCGGGCAGGCGCGGAACGGGCTTGCAGCCCTCAACACCATCACCGGGCAGGCAACGAACTGGAACCCCGGTCTCGACTTCAGCCCCTATGGTCGCGGTCATGTCGCCGCGCTCGCCGTCTCCGGTCAAACCGTTTACGCGGGCGGTGAGTTCAGCTCGATCGGCGGAAGGCCCCGAGACTATCTCGCCGCCCTCGATGCGGGGACGGGCATGGCGACCGACTGGAATCCGAGCCTGACAAGCGATCAAGGCAACCTTGGCGTGTACTCGCTTGCGCTCTCCGGCTCGACCGTCTACGCGGGCGGTTATTTCACCTCCGTGGACGGCCAGCCCCGCAACGGACTCGGCGCAATCAACACCACCACCGGTCAGCCGACGAGCTGGAACCCGGACCCCCAGGGGGGCTACCTCGGCGTTCACGCCCTCACGACCTCCCATCAGGCCGTCTACGTCGGCGGGGGATTCGAGTCGATCGGGGGCAAGCAGCGCCATCACATCGCCGCGATCGACGCGGCAACAGGCCAGGCGACCAGCTGGAATCCGGGCGCTTCCCTATCGCCGGCTCGAAACGCAAGGGTCTACGCACTCGCCGCTCCTGGGGGGACCGTCTACGTGGGCGGCTCGTTCAACGCGATCGGCGGCCAGGAGCGTCGCAGGATCGCTGCCATCGACGCCGACACAGGTCGGGCAACGAACTGGAAACCCTACGCCAACGGTGCAGTCACGACACTCGTCGTCGGCCCGGACGGCTCGCTATGGGCCGGTGGTGGTTTCACTGGCTTCCCGGGAACGCGCGGCGCCAATCAATCCGGTATCGCGAGGTTCGCGCCCAAGTAGACGAGCTTGCGCAGGCTACAGCTCCGCCAGCACCTCGTCGGCGGCTCGCTCGCCCGACTGCACCGCGCCGTCCATGTAGCCGCTCCACTCGGTGGCGGTCTCCGTTCCCGCCCAGTGGATCGGGCCGATCGGCTTGCGGATGGCGTTGCGGTAGCCCGTGAGGACGCCGGTCGGGAAGTAGCCGACGTAGCAGCCGCGGGTCCAGGGGTCCTCGGCCCAGCTCTTGTCGAAGTAGTCGGTCGCCTGCGTGCGGGCCTTCGGCCCGAAGTAGCGCTCGAGGCACGCCAGGACGGCCTTGCGGCGCTCCGCCTGCGACTTGCTGCGTCAGATTGCGGGCGGGCTGTCCCTCGATGAACCCGAGCAGCACGCCGGGCTTGCCGTCCGGGGGCGAGTTGTCGAAGGTGACCTTGACCGGGCCGGTGTCGCTCGTCGCCATCCCGCTCAGGCCGTCGTCGCGCCAGAACGGCCGGTCGTAGACGGCCATGCACTTGATCACCGAGCCCATCGGGACCCGCTGGGTGAGCTGATCGCGCGGAGCGGGCAGATGCGGCTCTGTAGGTGATGCGTCCCGCGAGCGTCGGCGGGACCGTCACGATCGCGCGACTCGCCTCCCAGGTCCCCTTGGGCGTGTGGAGCTTCACGGCGCCACCCTTGTGGACGATCCGCTCGACGGGCGCCTTCAGGACCACTCGGTCGCCGAGCCGCTTGGCGACCTCGATCGAGATCTTCTGCGAGCCGCCCGACGATCCGGCTGTCCTGGGCGCCGCCGGGCGTGTTGATCAGGTTCTCGAAGCTGCCTCCCGAGTGGATGTAGAAGAGAACGTGGAGGAGCGACAGGTCGCGGGGCTCCGCGGCGAAGACCGCCTCGATTCCCAGGTCGATGAGATCCCGGGTCTCGTCGAGCGTCGTGTTGGCGAGCTTCCAGGTCTCGAACGTCTGGCCGTCCCACTCCTTCGCGCTCGACGCCTTCCACGGCTCGGAGAGCGGCACCTGCGCCGCCATCTTGTCGAGGCTGTTGAGCGCCTTGGCCAGCTCGACCAGCGACGCGGGGTTCGCCGGCGGGATCGTGCCCGTGTACTCCTGCAGCCGCAGCGGCGGCGGGTTCGACTGCCGGTAGTAGACGTTCTTGCCGTCCACGTAGGTCTTGAACGTCCTCAGCCCCAGGTCCTTGATCAGCTTCAGCACCCGGTACTGGGTGGGGCCGACCCACTGGCCGCCGATCTCCACGACCTTGCCGTGACCGAGCTGGTGGTTGAGCGTTCGCCCGCCCACCCGGTCGCGCGCCTCGAGCACCGCGACGGACGCGCCGCGGCGCTTCAGCCTCCGGGCGGCGGCCAGCCCGGCCAGCCCGGCGCCGACGACGACGACGTCCACCTCCTTGCGCGTCGCCGCCTCGGCGACCGACGGGCCGGCGACCTGCGAGACGGTGTAGCCGGCCGCGCCCGCCGCGGCCGTCCCCACCAGTCGCCGCCTGGTGAGCCCCCCGGATTGTTCGCCACCGTCTGCCACGCGCCGCGTAGTCTCGCCCACCGGCGGCCTTCGGCGCAAGCTCGTCGTCTACAGCAGCGTCTCGAGACCGACGGTGAACCGGTCCGGCAGGCCGCCCACCTTCCGGACGGCCAGGAGCACGCCGGGCATGAACGAGCTCCTGTCGATCGAGTCGTGGCGGATCGAGAGCGTCTGGCCCTCGCCGCCGAAGATCACCTCCTGATGGGCGACCAGGCCCGGGAGGCGAACCGAGTGGATCGGCTCGTGCACGTTCCCGCCCGCCTCGCGGATCAGCTCGGCGGTGCGCTTCGCCGTTCCGGACGGGGCGTCGAGCTTTCCCTCGCGGTGAAGCTCGACGATCTCGCACTCGGGCATGTGCGCGACCGCCTCCCGCGCCAGCAGCATCATGAGAACCGCGCCGATCGCGAAGTTGGGGGCCACGAAGACCCGCGCCTCGCCGTCCGCGCTCTCGACCTCGCCCCGCAGGCTGTCCAGGTCGAAGCCGCTGGTCCCGACCACCGCGTGTACCCCGGCGCCCACGCACTCGCGGACATTTCCCGGCGCGGCGTCCGGCGTCGTGAAGTCCACGACCACGTCGCTGTGCCCCAGCATGTCGCCCAGCGGCATCTCGAGCGAGGGATCCGCCCTGCCCACCAGCTCCATGTCCTCGGCGCCCTCGACCGCCTCGCAGACGGTCTGGCCCATGCGGCCCGCAGCGCCGGAGACGCCGACCCGAATCACGCCGCCGCGGCCAACGCCTCGCTGACCGAGGCCGTCGCCTCCCTGAAGAGCTCCTCCTGAGGGCCGATGCAGGCCGCCGAGAGGCGCTCCGGGTCGTACAGCTCCGTCACCAGCGCGGTGACGTCGTCCTCGCTGACCCCCTCGACCCGCTCGAGCATCTCGTCGAGCGAGAGGAGCGGGACGTCGAAGAGGATCGAGCGCGCAATGCGGGACATCCTGGTGGCGGTCGCCTCCAGGCTCAGCACCATGCGCCCCTTCACGTGCTCCTTCGCGCGCTCGAGCTCCTCGGCGGTGATCCCGGCCTCGCGAAGGCCGCCGAGCTCGCGGCCGATGATCGCGCATGCCTCCTGGACGTTGTCGGCCCGCGTCCCGACGTACATGGCGACCATGCCGGTGTCCGTGTACTGCTCGGTGTAGGAGCCGACCGCGTACGCGAGGCCGCGCTTCTCGCGGACCTCGCGGAACAGGCGCGACGACGTCGAGCCCCCGAAGATGGCGTCGAGCACCGCCAGCGCGTACCTGCGCTCGTCCGCGCGGGCGATCCCCGGACCGCCGAAGCAGATGTGGTACTGCTCGGTGTCCTTGGGGTGGAACATGAACCGCGGCGCCGCGCCGTTCGCCTCGCCGTCGGCCGGCGTCCCGTTCCGCTCCCCGCCCGGGGCGCCCAGGTGCGCCTGGGTCAGCTCGACGATCGCGTCGTGCGAGAGATGGCCCGCCGCGGCGACGACGATGTTCGGCTCTCGTGTAGCGATCGTGGTGATAGCGGGCGATCTCGGGCACAGGGATCGAGCCGATCACGTCGGCTTCCCCGAGCACCCGGCGGCCCAGCGGGTGGTCGCCGTGCACGGCGCGCGCCAGCACGTCGTGAACGCGGTCGGAGGGCTCATCCTCGTACATCGCGATCTCCTCGAGCACGACCTCGCGCTCGGAGTCGACCTCCTCGACCGGCATCGAGGGAGCGATCAGCATCTCGGCGAGAAGCCGGAACGCCTCGTCGGTGTGCTCGTCGAGGAGCCGCGCATGCAGATGCGTGGACTCCTTGCTCGTGGCGGCGTTGGTGGCCGCCCCCATGCCGTCGAAGAGCTCGGAGATCTCGATCGCCGAATGGCGCTCCGTGCCCTTGAACAGCAGGTGCTCGAGGAAGTGCGACACGCCCGCCTCCTTGGGCACCTCGTCGCGGGAGCCGGTGCGCACCCACATTCCGAGAGCCACGGAGCGGACCCCGGGCACCTCCTCGGTGACGACGCGGATGCCGTCCGCGGGCTCGGTCAGGCGGACGCCCTCGGGCAACTCACCCGGGGCGCCGGCGCTGGCCGATACCTCGCTCAATGGCGCCGGCGTCCGCTGCCGCTGCGACCGCGGTCGCGGCCGCTGTCCAGCCGCTCACGGCGACCGCCACCGTCACGGCCTCCACCACGGGGGCCCCGATCGCCGGAGCCGACGTTTGCGAGGTCCGCGGGGGACTTGCCCTCCACGGCGGGGTCGTCGGAGAGGCGCAGGCCGATGCGGCCGCGCTCGCGGTCGACCTCGACCACCGTCACGTCGAGCTCGTCGCCCTGGCTCAGCACGTCGTCCACCGACTCGACCCGCTCGCCGGGCTTGACGTTGGAGATGTGGAGCAGCCCGTCGGTGCCCTTCGTGAGCTCGACGAACGCGCCGAACGCGGTGGTCTTGACCACCTTGCCCTTGAACTGGTCGCCGACCTCGGCCTCCTTGGTCATCGCCTCGATGCCGGGCGATGCAGGCGTCGACCAGGGCGCCGCTCGGGGCGTACACCTGGACGGTGCCGTCGTCCTCGACGTTGATGTCGGCCTCGAACTCCTCCGACAGGGCGCGAATCGTCTCGCCGCCCTTGCCGATGAGCGCCCCGATCTTGTCGGGGTCGATCTTGATCTGCTCGATGCGCGGAGCGTGCTCCGAGAGCTGCTCGCGCGGGCCGGGGATGGCCTCCTTCATCTTGTCGAGGATGAAGAGCCTGCCCTGACGCGCCTGCTCGAGCGCGTCGCGCAGGATGTCGAACGTGACCCCGGAGATCTTGATGTCCATCTGCAGTGCCGTGATCCCGTCAGCGGTGCCGGCGACCTTGAAGTCCATGTCGCCGAGGTGATCCTCGACGCCGGCGATGTCGGTGAGCACGACGTGGTCGTCGCCCTCCTTGATCAGGCCCATCGCCACACCGGCGACGGGCGCGGACACCGGCACGCCGGCGGCCATCAGCGCCATCGACGACGCGCACACGGAGCCCATCGACGAGGAGCCGTTGGACTCGAGCGTGTCCGAGACCACCCGGACCACGTACGGGAAGTCCTCCTGGCTCGGGATCGTCGCGACGAGGGCCCGCTCGGCGAGCGCCCCGTGGCCGATGTCGCGGCGCTTGGGGCCGCGCATGAAGCCCGCCTCCCCGACCGAGAACGGCGGGAAGTTGTAGTGGTGCCAGAAGGTCTTCGACTCCACCAGGCCGAGGTTGTCGACCCGCATGTCCATGCGGCTCGTTCCCAGCGCCACGCTGGAGAGGATCTGCGTCTCGCCGCGCGTGAACAGCGCCGAGCCGTGGACCCGCGGAGCGACGTCGACCTCACACTCGATCGGCCGGATCTCGTCCTGGGCACGGCCGTCGGGCCGCTTCTTGTCGATCGCGATCCGGCGCCGGATGATCTCCTTCTCGAGGGCATCGAACGCCCGGGAGACCTCGGCCCGCCGCTCGGGATCGGCCTCGCCGTCCTCGGCGCCGGCGTACTGCTCGAGGACCTCCTCCTCGACCGCCTTGGCGGCGTCCTGGCGCGCGAGCTTCTCGGGAATCTGCGTCGCCTCGTCGAGCTTCGCGCCGTGCGAGGCCTTGATCTGCTCCGCGAGCTCGGGGTCGACCTTGGGCGCCTCGACCTCGATCTTCTCCTTGCCGGCCGCAGATCGCGAAGCTCCTCGAGCGTGGCGCAGATCTTCTTGATCTCCTCGTGCGCGATGTCGAGGGCATCCAGGACCTCGGCCTCGCTGACGCCCTGAGAGCCGCACTCGACCATGAGGATCGCCTCGCTGGAGCCGGAGACGATCAGGTCCATCTCGAGCTCCTCGTAGGTCTCCTCGGAGGGGTTGACGACGAAGTCCCCGTCAAGCTTTCCGATCCGCACCGCTCCGACGTGGGTGTCCACGGGAATCGGCGAGACCGCGACCGCCGCCGCAGCGGCGTTCATCGCGAGGATGTCGTAGGGGTGCTCGAACTCGACCGACAGCGGCTGGCAGACGATCTGCGTCTCGAAGTGCCATCCCTTGGGGAACAGCGGCCGCAGTGGGCCGGTCGATCATCCGCGCCGTCAGCGTTGCCTTCTCGCCCGATCGACCCTCGCGCCGGAAGAAGGATCCGGGGATCTTCCCGGCGGCGTAGTGCCGCTCCTCGACGTCGACGGTCAGCGGCAGAAAGTCCACGTCGCGCAGGTTGCCGACGGTCGCGGTGCCGAGCACCATCGTGTCGCCGGAGCGCGCGACAACTGCCCCGCCCGCCTGGCGGGCCAGCTTGCCCGTCTCGAAGGAGATCTCCTCGCCGCCTACCTCCACCGAGACGCGGCTCACGTCAAACATGCTCATGTATTTCTTTCCCTTCGACCGTCCGGATGACGGCCCAATCGTTCAGAACTTTTCGTTCTCGTTAGCGGACGATGTTACAAGGCAAGCTCTGAAGCCAGATCGCCGGCGACCGGCCCCCCGTCCAGAAACCCGGCCGGGGTGCCGGCCACGCCGGCGCGTATCCCGCCCTCGAAGTCGCCTCGCACCCGATCCGCGAGCGCCGCCGAGCGACGGTCGCGGTCGAATCGCTCGATGTCCAGGCCGAGCACCTCGGCGCGCTCCCACAGGTGAGGATCGTCCACCCTCCCCTGATCGCGGTAGATCGAGTCGACGAGCGCCCAGAATGCCTCCTCGGAGCCGCTGCAGCGCCGCGGCCTCGGCGGCGGCGTGGAGGGCGGGCGCGCGGGGATGCTTGCTGGCGACCGGAAAGTGGCGGAACACCACTCGCAGCGGCCGGCCCTCCAGACGCGCCCAGACCGCGGCGCAGTGCGGGCACGCAAGGTCCAGGTAGAGGACCAGCTCAGGTCCGGTGCCGCGCACATGGTCGTCCGGCCCGACCGGGGGGACGCCGGCGCTGGTGAGCTCAGGCCTTGTCAGTGGCCTCGAGGGCGTCGAAGAGGAGGTTGGCACCGGGGATCTCGAGCGGCGTCGGCGTCTCGTAGACCCAGCTGACGACGCCCTCGGGATCGATCAGCACGAGCGACCTGTTTGTGGTCCCGTAGTCGGGCAGGTAGGCGCCGTAGGCCTCGGCGACCGCGCCCTTCGGGTGGAAGTCGGCGAGCAGGGTGAAGTCCAGGTTCAGCTGCTTGCGAAAGGCCCGGTGCGCCCAGGAGTGGTCGATGCTGATCCCCACGACCTCGAGACCCGCCTCGTCGAGGCTCGGCTTGACCTCCTGGTAGATCGAGAGCTGGTCGGAGCAGGCCGGGCTGAAGTCGTTCGGGTAGAACGCGAGCATGACCTGTCGCCCGCGGAAGTCCGACAGGGGCACCTGCTCACCCTTGTGGTTCGGCAGCGAGAAGTCGGGTGCCTTCTCGCCGACTGAGATCAACGGCGAAGACCGAGGTCCGAGACGACCTTGCGATACCGGTCGAGGTCGGCGCGCTCCAGGTACCTGAGGAGCCGCCGGCGCTTGCCGACCATCATCAGCAGCCCGCGGCGCGAGTGGTGGTCCTTGCCGTGCGTGCGGAGGTGTTCGGTCAGGTGGTTGATGCGCTCGGTGAGCAGAGCGATCTGGACCTCGGCCGAGCCGGTGTCGCCGTCCTCGCGGCCGTACTGGCCGATCAGCTCCTGCTTCTTTTCCTTCGTGAGCGGCATCAGGGAGGAGTGAAGCTAGCACAGAGCTCCTTCGCCTCATCGACGTCCCGATGCATCTGTGCGACCAGGTCCTCGACGCTTGGAAACCGCCGCTCGCCGCGCAATCTGGCGATGAAGGCGATGCGCACCGTCTTGCCGTAGAGGTCGCCCTCGAAGTCGATCAGATAGGCCTCGATCAGGAGACCGCGCCCGGTCTCGAACGTCGGTCTGATCCCCACGTTGACGGCGGCTGGGTGCCCGTTCGCGAACGCGGCATACACACCGTGTCCGGGTGTCACGAGGTCGTCGTGGGGCACGAGGTTCGCGGTCGGGAACCCCAGTGTCCGGCCCCTCCCGTCACCCTCGACGACCGGGCCCTCGAGCAGGAACGGCGCCGCGAGGCACCGGTTGGCGACGTCGATCTCGCCGGCAGCGATCAGCGAGCGGATGCGGCTCGAGGAGACGATCTCGCCGTCGAGCTCGACCAGCGGCACGACTCGCTCCTCAAACTCGGGGCGGGCTGCGAGCATCTCGGGGTCGCCCTTCGCCCTGGCGCCAAAGCGGAAGTTCTCCCCCACCGACACCTTCTCCGCTCCGAGCGTCTCGACCAGGATGCGGCTGCAGAACTCCTCGGCCGGGATCTGGGAGAACTCGCGATCGAAGGGGATCACCACGAGCTCGGAGACCCGCAGGCCTTCGATCACGTCCCGCTTGATGTCGAACGGCATGATCAGCTTCGGCGTCGCATCGGGGTGGATGACGCTCAACGGGTGGGGCTCGAAGGTGAGGACGGTGTCCGCCTTGTCGATTACCTGGCGGTGGCCAACGTGGACACCGTCGAAGGTCCCGATGGCCACGTGACGCGGGCGGCGCTCGGCGTCCGGAAGCGAGGTGACCTTGATGCTCATGGGCCGCCAGCCTTTCACGCACCGTGCCCGATCCGCTTCAAGGCATCGGGTAGCGACAGGAGCATCTCGGCCTCATCGACGGCGAACGGGCCGATCGCGGTGCGCCGGAGGCTCTCGCAGTAGGCGTCGCCAAGATCTGCGATGAGGCTCCGCACGTAGGTGCCGGACGAGCACTCGATCTCGAACTCCGCCCGGTCGCCCTCCCGCCAGAGCTGCTCGAAGCGGTGCACGCTGACCTGGCGCAACGGCGTCTCGACCTCCTCCCCGCGCCTGGCCCGCTTGTACGCACGGACCCCTCCCACCTTGACGGCCGAATACGCCGGCGGCCGCTGCCTGATCTCCCCCGTCGGCAGCTCGAGGTCGCCGGAAGGAACGACTCCGGTCTCGGTGATCTCGCCGTCGGGATCCCCGGTGGTCGACACCGCTCCGAAACGCGCGACGGCGCGGTAGACCTTCCGCAGCGCCATGAACTGGTGCTGGCAGCGAGTCGCCTCCCGCCCCAGGAGCACCAGGAGGAGGCCAGTCGCGAAGGGGTCCAGGGTGCCGGCGTGCCCGGTCTTCTGACCGTGCTCGCGGCGGACTCGAGCGACGACGTCGTGCGAGGTGATGCCGGCCTGCTTGTCGACGAGCAGGACGCCGGGTTCCGGAGCGTCGGCGGTCATCCCGCGAACGCTAGATAGCGTCCAGCTGCGCCTTCACCTCGGTGCAGAGGACCTGCAGGAGCTCGTCGTACGTCAGGTCGGTCGAGAAGCCCGCAGCGCGCGGATGACCGCCGCCTCCGTAGCGCTGGGCGATCGCGGAGACGTCCACCGTTCCCGTGGCCGACCGCAGGCTCACCTTGCGCGCGAAGGCGCCACCGTCGGTCTTGTCACGAACCATCGCGGCCACCTCGGCGCCCTCCAGCCCGCGCACGTGGTCGATGATCCCCTCGGTCAGCGATTCGTTCGCGCCGGTCTCGAGGTAGTCCTGGGCGGAGACATAGGTCACGGCTAGGCGGCACTCGTCGAGGCGCTGGATGCGCTCGACCGCCCGCGCTACGAGGCGAAGCTTCTCGATCGGGACGCGCTCGTACAGACGCCGGTAGATGTCGTGGACCTCGACCCCTGCCTCGATCAGCTCCGCCGCCATGCGGTGGGCGTCCGGGCCAGTGTTCTCGTACATGAACCTGCCGGTGTCGGTGACCAGCGCCACGTAGAGGGCAGTCGCGATGTCCGGGGTGATCTCGGCGCCAAGGAGCCTCGCCAGGCGATAGAGGATCTCGGCGGTGCACGACGCACGCGTGTCGACGAGGTTGAGGCTGCCGAAGCGGGTGTTGTCGTGGTGGTGGTCGATGTTGAGGATCTTGGCCTCGTCGCGCCGCAGGAAGTCGACCGGCATGCGGTCGATGTTGCCGCAGTCGAGGAAGACGACGACGCGGTCGACCAGGTCCACGGGCGGCTCGTGGAAGACCTCCTCGAGCGGGAGGAAGCGGTACTCGACCGGCAGCGGGAACTCCTTGGCCGCGAGGAACATCACGGAGTCCTTCCCGAGCTGCTGGAGCAGCTTGTGGGTGGCCAGCAGCGAGCCGAGCGCGTCTCCGTCCGGCCCCTCGTGGGTCGTCAGCAGAAAGCGGTCAGCGGCTCTGATCTCCTCGGCCACTTCGGCGAGCGTCGCATCCGTGCGCTGCGCCACCGCGGCAGGAGCCTCACTCATCCTCGAGTAACCTCGTGATCCGCACGCCCCGCTCCGGTGTCTCGTCGTAGTGGAAGGTCAGCGTCGGAGTGCGCTTGATCCGCATCTGGCTTGCGATGGCCCACTGCAGCACGCCGTGTGACGAGCGCAGCCCGGCAAGCGACGCCTCGCGCTCGGCCTCATCGCCGAGCACGCTCACGTACACCTTGGCTGAGCGCAGGTCGGGGCTGGTGTCCACAGAGGTCACGGTCACGAATCCAATTCTGGGGTCCTCGAGCTCGGTAGTAATCGCGGACCCGATCACTTCGCGCATGAGCTCGTTGACCCTTCTCATGCGCTGGGCCATCGGTGGGCGACTCTAGCGCAACGGATGCCCCGACCTTGGTGGTTCTCATCCGCGGATATCGGCCAGGCTGAGCAGGTCCCGATCGAACGCTGACCCATCCGGACAACGCGCCTCCACGAAGCGCTCCAGGTCGTCCGCTCGCCTGCCGACCTCGGCATCGCCGACCAGCGCGCAGATCAGCGTGCTCCGCTGCCAGGTGTCCTGCCCGTCGACCTCCGCGACCGAGGCGCCGTACCGCTGCCGCAGCTGGGCCTTCAGCGAATGCAGGAGCTTGCGCTTGCCCTTGAGGTCGTGGGATTCGTTCAGGTGCAGGCGGACCTCGATGACGCAGAGGTACGTGGTCACTCGATTCAGGATAGGCCGGGTCGTCAGGCGGAGGTAGGAGGGCAAGCGGGGCGGCGTCTGCGGCTGTCGATAGGTCTTCATTGGCGGCATCTGTAATGACCGGTTGAAGGGTTAACGGTCCTCAGGGCGGTCAACCCTTCAATCGTCCATTTCGGACTCAGCGGTTGAAGGGTTATCGACGACGGTGCCCGCGCCTCATCCGATCCTTTCCACACGAAGGTCTTTGCCCCCGATTGGCGCTCTTCTCGCGCATACGACGGGTTTCGCGCCAACGGTGGCCGCACGCTTCGGTGGTTGGCGCCTTTTGAACCCATACGGTTGATAAAGCGCCAACGGCGGCCAAAACGACCGAACGCAAGGCCCGTCTCTCCCCCTCATTGCCCTCCCGCGTCCCCGCGACCGGGACTCGGCGAGCTACTCCAGCGTCTGCTCGACCTGGCGGGTCTCGAAGAACTCGAGGACGTCGCCGACCTTGACGTCCTGGTAGCCCTCGAGCACGACGCCGCACTCGAGGCCCTCATCGACCTCTTGGACGTTGTCCTTGAAGCGACGGAGCGAGCCCACGCGGCCGGTCCAGACCACCGTGCCGTCGCGGACCAGGCGGACCTGGGCGATGCGGGTGACCTTGCCGTCGGTGACGAGGCAACCGGCGATCGTGCCGACGCGCGAGGCCCGGAAGAGCTCCTTGACCTCCGCCTGGCCGAGGGACTCCTCGACCTCCTCGGGCTCGAGCATCCCCTCCAGGGCCGCCCGCAGGTCCTCGGTCACCTTGTAGATCACGGAGTACGTCCGGATCTCGACGCCCTCGCGCTCCCCGCCCTTCGGGCGTCGGCGAGAGGACGGACGTTGAAGCCGATGATGATCGCGTCGGACGCCGCGGCGAGCATGACGTCCGACTCCGTGATGCCTCCCGGCGCCGCGTGGATCACGTCGATCGCGATCCGCTCCTGCGGGAGCTTCGCGATCTCGTCCTGGAGCGCCTCGAGCGAGCCCGAGACGTCCGCCTTCAGAACGATTCCAAGCTGCTTGACCTCTCCGGCGGTGGCCTTGGTGAAGACCTCTTCCAGGCTGACCTTGCGGGCCTGCTGTCGGGCCAGGGACTCCGCCTTGAGGCGCTGGCTGCGCTCCTGCGCGAGCTGACGGGCGCGGCGCTCGTTCGGCACCACCTCGAACCGCTCGCCTGCCTCGGACACGTCGTCCATGCCGAGCAGCTCGGCCGGGTCGCCCGGTCCCGCCTCCTCGACGCGGGTGCCCGTGAAGTCGAGCATCGCGCGCACCTTGCCCCAGGTCGATCCCGCGACGACCGCGTCGCCGACCGACGAGCGTGCCGCGATGGACCAGCACGGTCGCGACCGGTCCGCGCCCCGGGTCGAGGTGCGACTCGATCACGTAGCCGGACGCGGGCGCCTTGGGGTTCGCCTTGAGCTCCTCGAGCTCGGCCGCCAGGCCGATCATCTCGAGTAGCTGGTCGAGCCCCTCCTTGGTCTTGGCTGAGACGTCGACGAAGATCGTTTCTCCTCCCCACTCCTCCGGATTGAGCCCCTGCTGGGCGAGCTCGTTGCGGACCCGGTCGGGCTGGGCGTCGGGCCGGTCGATCTTGTTGACGGCGACCAGGATGGGCACGCCGGCGGCCTTCGCGTGGTCGATCGCCTCAACCGTCTGCGGCATCACGCCGTCGTCGGCCGCGACCACGATGACGGCCAGGTCGGTGACCTTCGCGCCGCGCGCGCGCATCGCCGTGAACGCCTCGTGACCCGGGGTATCCAGGAAGGTGATCCGGTTGCCGTTCTGGTGCACCTGGTAGGCGCCGATGTGCTGCGTGATCCCGCCCGCCTCCCCGGCGACCACCTCGGTCTCGCGGATGGCGTCGAGGAGCGAGGTCTTGCCGTGGTCGACGTGGCCCATGATGGTCACCACCGGGGGGCGCTCGGCCAGGTCCTCGGCGGAGTCGTCGTAGGCGGGCTCCTCCACCTCCTCCTCGGCGGCGCTGACTATCTCGATCTTCTGGCCCAGCGCCTCGGCGAGCGCCAGCACGGTCTCATCGGGCAGGGTCTGCGTGAGGGTCGCCATCTCGCCGAGCTCCATCAACTTCTTGATCACCTCGGCGCTGCCCAGGCTGAGGCTCTCGGCCACCTCGCGCACCGTGGCACCCGACGCGATCTTGGTCGCCTCCGGCTCCGGCGCCTCGCTGAGCGGCTTGACCGGCGGCTCTTCGAGCAGTGGCCTGCGTCGTCGGCCTCCCCGGCGCCGCGGCGGGCGGTGAGGCGGCGCCTGCGGCATGTGCTCGCGACGCGACGCCTGCGAGTCGATCACCACCCGGCGGCGCTTGCGACCGGTGGACCCGCCGCCCGATGCGGCGTTGCCGGCTCCGCGCCTGGCCGAAGCGCCAGCCGGCGAAGCCTTCTTGGGAGCCGCATCGGAGCCCTCCGCCGGGGGCTGGCCCGCTTGGCGCCCTGCGCTTTCGGGGCCGGTGCGGCGGACCTCGCATCGGCCCCGGCGCCATCGGCGCCCGCGGCCTGCAGAGCCTTGAGGGCCTCGGCCTCCTCGACGCTCGACTGGGCGACCTTGGCCTCGATTCCCGCCGCCTTCAGCGCGGCGAGGACCTCCTTGCTGGTCAGCCCCTGCTGCTTGGCGATCTCGTGGACGCGCTTCTTAGGCACCCTCGGAATGGCTCCCCTCGGAATCCTCGCCCGTGGCCTTCGGTTCCTCGGATGGGTTCGCTCCCACCGTCGCCGTCTCCGTCGAGGGCTCCTCGCCCTCGGTCGCGGCGTCCTCGGCCAGGGCCTCCTCGGGCGCGACTCTCCTCGCTCGGGCTCCTCGCGGCTTCGGCTCCTCGGCCGTCTCGGCCTCGACGCTCTCGGCGGCCTCCTCCTCGGCCTCCTCCAGTTCCTGCTCGGCCTCCTCGACGTCGGCCTCCGCCTGCTCGGTGGCCTCCTGGAGCTCCTGCTCGGCCTCCTCGCGCTCCTCGGCGGCCTGCTCGGCCTCGGAGGGCTCCTCCTCGCCCTCGGCGTCCTGCTGCTGCTCGAAGGCGGCAGTCGCGCGCTCGACGAGCGGGCTCACCTGAGCGCCGTCGGCATTGGGATCGGCCAGCACGGTGATCTCCTCGTCGGCGAGCGCCGACAGCACCGTCACCTGGTTGGTGTCGAAGCGGGCGAGCGCCTGGTGCTGAGGAAGGCCGCAGTAGCGCGAGCCCTGAAGCGAGGCGTTCGGGCACCGGCGCCCCGCCGAGAGCACGGCGGCGCAGCGGCCGTCGACATCCTCGCCCTCCTCGTAGGTCAGCTCCTCCTCTTCCTGGCTGAACTCGGTCTCCGACTTGATGTCGACCTTCCAGCCGGTGAGCTTCGCGGCCAGCCGGGCGTTCTGGCCCTCGCGGCCGATCGCCAGCGAGAGCTGATCGTCGGGGACGATCACCGTCGCCTCCTGGGTCTCGTCGTCGACCAGCACCTCGCGTACGCGAGCGGGCGAGAGCGCCTTGGCGACGAACCGGGCGGGCTCCTCGTTGTACGGGATGATGTCGATCTTCTCGCCGCGCAGCTCCGAGACGACCATGCGCACGCGCGAGCCGCGCGGGCCGACGCAGGCGCCGACCGGGTCCACGCCATCGGCGTGCGAGATCACGGCGATCTTCGACCGGTAGCCGGGCTCGCGGGCGACGCCCACGATCTCGACGAGGTCGTCGGCGATCTCGGGCACCTCGAGCTCGAACAGCTCCTTGATCAGCTCGGGGCTGCGCCTGGACACGACGATGCCGGGACCCTTGCCCTCGGCGTTCACCTCGGTGATCACGGCCTTGACGCGCATGCCGTGGTCGTAGCGCTCGTTCCACACCTGCTCCGAGCGCGGCAGGAGCGCCTCGATGCGCTCGCGCAGCTGCACCAGCGTGTAACGGTTGTCGGACTGCTGGATGATCCCCGTGATCAGCTCGCCGACGCGGTCCTGGTACTCCTCGAACATCATGTGCCGCTCAGCCTCGCGGATCCGCTGCAGGATCACCTGCTTGGCGGTCTGGGCAGCGATCCGGCCGAAGTCGTCGGGGGTGACGTCGCGGCTCGTGATCTGGTCCTCGTAGGGGGCCATGATCTCCGGGTCGAGCTCCGGATCCTCGGGCTCGCGCATCTCCCCCGTCTCGGGATCGATCGTCTGCTCCTGCTCGGAGATCGCCTGGGCCATCAGCTTCTCCTCGAGCTCCGGCGGGCAGGATCAGCTCGAAGACCCGGAAGTCCGCGGTGTCGCGGTCCAGGTCGACGCGGGCGTACTTGGCCGCGCCGGGGGTCTTCTTGTAGGCGGACAGCAGGGCGTCCTCGAGCGCCCCCATCAGCGTGTCGGCGTCGATTCCCTTCTCCTGTTCGAGGCCCTTGATCGCCTCGACGATCTCACGGCTCATTTAGCTCTCCTCCAGCGGGGTCGAGTAGTCGGGAATGAGGTTCGAGCGCCGGATGCGGGAGAGAGGGATCTCGACCTCTCCCTCGGTCGCCTTGATCCGGACTCCACCCTCGTCGGCCCCGGTCAGGGTGCCGGTGAAGCTGCGCTGCCCCTCGATGGCCTCACGGGTGCGCACGCGGACGCGCCGGCCCATGAAGCGACGGAAGTGCTCGGGCTTGGTCAGCGGACGATCGGCCCCCGGGGACGACACCTCGAGCGACCAGGTCTCGAGCAGGTCGCGGAGATGGTCGGTCACGCGCTCGCAGAGCGCGAGGTCGACGCCGTCGGGATGGTCGATGTAGAGGCGAAGGGTCTCACCAGCGGGCTGTTCAAGCGCGATCAGCTCGATCCTGGGATCGAGATCGCTCAGCCTCTGCTCGATTTGCCCTTGAAGTCCGTCCAAGCTCGTTCCGTCCGTAGTCATTTGCTCTCTCCGCGACCGCTTCCGCGCCGAAAAAAAGGTGGGCCCGGGCCCACCTCGTAAGGGTTCGGGTACGAAAGAGGTGACGCTGAGTATAGCCCTGGCCTCGCGCACCGGAGACGCCTCGCTCAGGCGTCAGGAGCCACCCTCCGGTGAGACGACTGGGCGAATCTAAAGAGCTCGTCGGGGTCGTATTTCGCCTTCCCGCGGCGTTCGTCCACTCGATGTTGGCGTCGGCGACGTTGCAGCAGATCCCGCCGGCTGAGGGGACGCATCAGGACTCGATCAGGATCGTCACCGGCCCATCATTCACCAACTCGACCGCCATCCGGGCGCCGAACTCGCCGCGCCTGGCTCCGAGTCGCTCGCAGAAGCGCTCATACAGCGGCTCGGCGACCTCCGGCGGCGCCGCAGCGATGAAGCTCGGCCGGTTGCCCTTCCTGGTGTCGGCGTAGAGGGTGAACTGACTCACGCAGAGGACCTCGCGCTCTCCCAGGGGCTCGTTCATGCGCCCGTCGGAGTCGTCAAAGACCCGCAGCGCGCGGACCTTGTCGGCGAGCCGGTCGGCGACGGCGTCGGAGTCGTCCGGCGCGACGCCCAGGAGGACCAGTAGTCCCGGTCCGATCTCGGCGAGGGGCCTGGCGCCGGTGGCGACCGACGCGCGCGAGACCCGCTGCACCAGCGCCCTCACGAGACCTCTAGATCTGAGACGCGAGTCGCTCTCGGTAGATCCTGTAGTCGCGACGCTCCGGCCGCAGGTTCGACGCAAGCGCAAGGTGGTGACGCGCGCGGTCGACGTCGCCGGTCAGGCTGAGCGCCCGCCCCAGGCAGAAGTGTGCGTAGTCGTTCACCGGATGTGACTCGACGACGGCCTCGAACTCGGTGGCCGCCTTCTCGAACTGACGGTCACGGAAGTACGCGCGGCCGAGGGCCTCACGAACGGAGCTCTTCTCCGGGGCCTGGCGGGCCGCTTCGGCAAGCGGGACGGTGGCCTCGCTGAAGCTGCCGTCCTCGAGCAACTCGACACCCCTGCGATAGAGCGCATAGAGCGATTCGGAGGGACGATCAGGCACCTATGCAAGTGTACGGAGCTACCGCCTGCTCGCCACGCCGCTCCGCAGCGCCTCGACCCGGTCGAGGATGGCGTCGGCCACTTCCCGCTTGGGGGCCATCTCGACGCGGTGCTCGCCCTCGCGATCGACGATCACGACCTCGTTCTGCTCGGAGTCGAAGCCGATGTCGGATCGCGAGACATCGTTGAAGACGATCGCGTCGAGGCCCTTGCGCTCGAGCTTCTCCCGCGCGCGGCTGATCGCGTCCGCGCCGTGCTCGGCCGCGAAGCCCACCACGGTCTGCTCGTCGGTACTGAGTCCCGCAAGGCCCGATAGCACGTCCTCGGTGCGCTCGAGGTCGAGCCTCACCGGCTCGTCGCCCTCGCGCTGCAGCTTTCCGGGCTCTATCTCCTGGGCGCGGAAGTCGGCGACGGCCGCCGCCATCAGCAGGACGTGGCTGCGCCTGAACTCCGACTGGACCGCCTCGGCGAGCTCGGCGGTGGTCTCGACGTCGATCCTGGCCACGCCCGCCGGCTCCGCCAGCGACACGTTCGCCGCGACCACGGTCACCTCCGCGCCGCGGCGCGCCGCCTGCTCGGCCAGCGCGAATCCCATGCGCCCGCTGGAGCGGTTGCCGATGAAGCGAACCGAATCGATCGGCTCGCGCGTGCCGCCGGCGCTCACGACGACCCGCAGGCCGTCCCAGGGCCCGCTCGGCGCTCCGACCAGGGCTTCGACCTCGGAGAGGAGTCGGTCGGGCGAGGGCAGCCTGCCCACGCCGTACTCGCCCCGGGAGGCGAGCTCCCCCTCCTCCGGGTCGATCACGCGAACGCCGCGCTCCCGCAGGGTCGCGAGGTTCGCCTGCGTCAGCCGCGTCGGCGTACATCCGGTCGTTCATCGCCGGTGCAATCGCCCGCGGGGCGGTACACGCCAGGAACGAGGTGGTGACCATCGAATCCCCGAGACCCGCGGCCAGCTTCGCCACCGTGTTGGCCGACGCCGGGGCGACGAGGTAGGCGTCTGCGTTGCCGACCACGGCGAGGTGTCCGATCGGGTCGTGGTCGGGGACCTCGTCGCCCGGGAACGCGCCGCGCAGCGGGTCGCGCTCGAACTCGTCGATCAGCACTGGTGCACCGACGATGCCCTCGAACGACGCGGCGCCGACGAACCGGGTCGCGGACGGCGTCATCAGCACGCGCACGCTGTGACCCGCGCGCGTGGCGAGCCGCGCGAGCTCCAGTGCCTTGTAGGCGGCGATTCCGCCGGTTACGCCGAGAAGGATGCGGGCCATCGGAGCGGACCCACCCGGTGCGTCGGGCTCAGGCCCGGTACTGGTAGCGGATCTTGCCGGCCGCGAACTCCTCGAGGGAGATCGTGAGGTAGTTGCCCGACGGCGTGTCCACCATCGGCGGTGTGAACTCCTCGTAGCTGCCCTCGCCGAGCGCGCGGTAATAGCTGTTCAGCTGACGAGCGCGCTTGGCGGCCACCAGCACCGCGGCATAGTGGGAGTCGGCGCGATCGAGAAGCTTGTCAACGCGTGGCTTGATCATGCGGTCGCCTAGTGTAGGGGACGGCCGTTCAGGCGGCCGCATCCAGCTCGCCGCGCACGATCCCTTCCAGCTCCGAGGCAGCGCGCTCGACCTCGTCGTTGACGACCACGTGCGGGAACTCCTCCTGCGCCGCGAGCTCGATCTCGGCCGTCCGCAGGCGCTCATCGATCTGGTCGGCGGAATCCGTGCCTCTTCCCACCAGGCGCTCGCGGAGGCTCACAGCGGTCGGCGGGGCAATGAACACCAGCACGGACTCGTCTGGCATCGCCGCCCTGACCTGCCGCGCGCCCTGGACCTCGATCTCCAGGACGACCGAGACGGCCTTAGCGAGCCGCCGCTCGACCTCGGAGCGCAGGGTCCCGTACCGGTGGCCGCTGTAGGTGGCGTGCTCCAGGAACTCGCCCTCCTGCGCGCGGCGGTCGAACTCCTTCGCGGTCGAGGAAGTGGTAGTCGCAGCCCTCGACCTCGCCCGCGCGCGGCGGCCGCGTGGTCGCGGAGACCGACAGCTCGAGCCCCGGCACACGCCGAAGCAGCTCGCGGATCAGGGTCCCCTTCCCGACCCCCGACGGTCCGGTGATCACGAACACCTTCGCCACGGCGCCAATCCTGATGGACGGACAGGACCCATCCTCTGCATGAACCCCCGATGCCGAGCCTGTGCCCCAGCGTAGGACACTGAGGGGAAGCCTCCCGGCCGGCGAGGAGGAAGCACCTCTGCCTTCATGTGGCGCTTATTTGCGCATATCGACAACAAGGTGCCAATCGCGTGCGGCGCGTCGAGCCTGGGCGCCACAGGCGGCGAGTGCATCCCGATCGAGTAGCCGTCTCCTCGCCGGTTGGCTCCATCCGATGAGTGCCTCCACTTCGTGCCGACAGCCCGCGAAATGTCGGCACCAAGTGGAGTCTCTGGGCCCCTGCTAGCGGGTGACGGCGCGCGACCGGTTCGTGCCACATCGGGCGTCGGTCAGGTCACATTCGTCGCACTCGCGTAAGGGGTCGAGTCCGCAGTCCGAGCGAATTCCGCAGCCGAGCAGCGGCCGAGCCCGGCCGCTGGGTGACTGCATGAAAAACGGCACAGCCAGGGAGCGGGCTGGAGCGCCCCTACCTACGGAGCTGGCCGACGAGCTCGCCGCGCTGGCGCTCGGAGAGGCCGCCGATCGTCTTCGACGGCGAGATCCGGCACTGGGTCAGGATCTTGTTCGCCTTGACCCGGCCGTACTTGGGGACCGCCAGGATCATGTCGAACGCCTTCGCCGACATGACGTACTCGGGCGGGTCGAGGAGCAGGGCCTCGATCTTCATCTTTCCCGCCTTGAGGTCGCGCTTCAGCTGCGCACGCTTCGACCGGATCTCGTTCGCTCGACGAAGAGCCCGCATTCGCTGCTCGTGGCTTCGCTCGGGAACAGCGGTGGCGGTGTCGACGGGAGGGACCATCGGCGGCGGCGATTATATGCCCGCAATCGCGGCGCGCAAGGGGGGTTGGGGCCAGTCGGACGAAATTCGCTTCGACCTTAGGTTGAGGTCGAAGCCACCATCCGGCCCCGCAGGTCCGAGATCGAACCAACGCCGGCCGCCGCCAGAGGCCGTCTCGAGCTCGGCCCGGATGCGAGACGCGGCCAGCGGATCGCGGAAGTTGGCGGTCCCGACCGCGACGGCGGTCGCGCCGGCGGCGAGAAAGGAGAGCGCGTCGGCGCCGGACTCGATCCCGCCCATCCCGATGACCGGGATCGATACCGCCGCCGCGACCGATCGCACCTGCTCGAGCGCGACGTGGTGGACCGCGGGCCCCGAGAGGCCGCCGCGGCCGGCTCCGTGCCACGGACTAAGGGTCCGGGCGTCGATGGCCGTCGCCTTCAGCGTGTTGATGAGCGAGACGGCGTCGCCTCCCCCCTCCTCCGCGGCCTTTGCGATGCTCGCCGGGTCGGCCACGTTGGGGGTGAGCTTCACGATCAGCGGCTTGGGGGTGATCGGGCGCAGCGCCTCCAGCAGCGAGTGGGTCTCGGGCGCCTGCTCGCCCACGATCAGGCCCGATTCCACGTTCGGGCACGAGACGTTGAGCTCCAGGGCGGCGACCTCGTCGCGCGCCGCCACCCCCTCGACGAGCCGCACGAACTCGCCATGGCTCGTCGCCATCACCGATACGCAGAGCGGGACCGAAAGCTCGGCGAGTACCGGCAAGTCCCGGGCGAGGAAGCCCTCCAGCCCCTTGTTCGGGAGCCCGATCGAGTTGATCATGCCCGCGGGCGTCTCGATGATCCTCGGCGGCGGGTTGCCTGCGCGCGCCTCGGGCGTGATCGTCTTCGAGACGAACATCGAGAACGGGAACTCGGCGATCAGCGCATCGCCGAAAGCGCGCCTGGCGGCGATCACGTCGAAGGTGCCGGACCCGTTCAGCACCGGGTGCTCGAGCTCGATCCCGGCGAGCTGGACGCCCAGGTCCATCAGTGCCCGGACCCCGGGACGAGCGCGGTCTCGATCTCGGTGGCGTTGACGACCGGGCCATCCGTGCAGAGGCGCATGTAGCCGCCGCTCGCCAGGGGCACGGCGCACCCCATGCAGGCGCCGAAGCCGCACGCCATGGGCGTCTCCATCGCGAGCTCGGCCCCCACCTCCCGCTCCAGGCACAGCGCGCGAACGGCCTCCAGCATCGCGGGTGGCCCGCATGCATAGACGGCCGCCGATCGGGCGGCATCCCCCTCCAGCAGAACCGCGAGGAGCTCGGTCACGTAGCCGCGGTGGCCCACATGACCGTCCTCGCTCGCCAGGCGCACCTCGCAGCACCCGAAGAGCTCCTCGACGCCACCGGAGTGCTCGCGATCCCGGAAGCCCAGGAGCGTGCGAATGGGCACCCCCCGTTCCGCCAGCTGTCGGCGCAGGATGGCCAGCGGCGCGAGGCCGATCCCGCCCCCGACGAGGATCGCGCCCGCGGAGTCCGGGGCGACCTCCTTCGGATTCGAGAACGGCCGGCCCAGGGGGCCCGTCATCCACAGCCCCTCGCCCGCGCGAAGGGAGGCGAGCCGCTCGGTGCCGGGGCCGACGTCCTCCACGAGGAAGTCGAGCCGAACGCCGGCGCCGGTCACCTCAGCGTCGGCGACCGAGAATGCGCGGGGCAGGTACGGCCGGCCCATGCGATTGCCCCATCCGTCGACCGACGCCAGCATGTAGAACTGCCCGGCGCGGGGCTCGGGGCCCCGCAACGTCGAGTGCGGAGAAGATCCGATAGCCGCCCGACCTGGCGGTTCTCGGTGACCTCGCACGCCCGCCGCCCGAGCGGCGCGACGAGGGGCTCGTCAGACCGCTGCCTGCTGCCGGCTGCCGGTGGCATGAAGCTCCTGGAGCGAGCGCGGCTCGGCGCCCCGCTCTCGCTGGGCGAAGATCGCGCGGGCGGCGGCCGAGGCGCCGGTCATCGTCGTCACGCACGGGATGCCGCCGCGGACCGAGGCCGTGCGGATCTCGTAGCCGTCGCTGCGCGCCCCGCTGCCGGTCGGCGTGTTGATGACCAGGTCCACGTCGCCGTTGCGGATGAAGTCCACGACGTGTGGCGACCCCTCGCCGATCTTGTTGATCGCGGTGACCGGTACGCCCATTCGGGAGATGGCCTGCGCCGTGCCCCTCGTGGCGATGATCCGAAAGCCGAGGTCGTGGAATCGGGCCGCGAGCTGAGTGGCGGCGGGCTTATCGCGGTCGGTGACCGTGATGAAGACCGTGCCCTCCCTGGGAAGCGAGATCCCGGCCGCAGCCTGCGCCTTGCCGAACGCGGTCGGGAAGTCGCTGGCGACGCCCATGACCTCGCCGGTGGACTTCATCTCCGGTCCCAGCACGGAATCCGCCCCCGCGAAGCGCGCGAACGGCAGCACCGCCTCCTTCACGCTCACATGATCCTCCGGCACGGGTGGCAGCTCCTGATCGACGAGGCGCTCGCCCAGCATCAGGCGGCAGGCGATCTTGGCGAGCGGGGCACCGGTCGCCTTGGAGACGAACGGAACCGTCCGCGAGGCGCGGGGATTGGCCTCGATCACGTAGAGCTTGCCGCCCGCGACCGCGTACTGGATGTTGATCAGGCCGATGACGCCGAGCTCCCGGGCGATCAGCTCGGTCGTGCGCCGGATCTCGTCGAGCATCTCCTCACCGAGGCTCATCGGGGGCAGCACGCACGCCGAGTCGCCCGAGTGCACGCCCGCCTCCTCGACGTGCTGCATGATCCCGCCGATCCGGACGTCGGTCCCGTCGGCCAGGGCGTCCACGTCGACCTCGATCGCGTCCTCGAGAAAGCGGTCGAGAAGCAGCGGATGCTCCTGGTCGGCCTTCACGTGCTGCTCCAGGTAGGAGGCGAGCCCCTCGGCGGTGTAACAGATCTCCATCGCCCTGCCGCCGAGCACGTACGAGGGCCGCACGAGCAGCGGGAACCCGACCTCCTCGGCGATCATCACCGCCTCGTCCGCGGAGAGCGCCGTGCCGTACGGCGGGTGGGCGATCTCAAGGCGGCGCAGCAGGGCACCGAACCGGCCGCGGTCCTCGGCGAGATCGATGGCGTCCACCGGCGTTCCGAGGAGCTTCGCACCCGCCTTCTCGAGCGCGCCCGCGAGCTTCAGCGGCGTCTGCCCGCCGAACTGGACGATCACGCCCTCCGGGCGCTCGGCCTCGATGACGGCGAGGACGTCCTCCTCGGTCAGCGGCTCGAAGTACAGGCGATCCGAGGTGTCGTAGTCGGTCGAGACCGTCTCCGGGTTGCAGTTGACCATCACCGCGTCGCGGCCGGACTCGCGCACGGTCATCGCGGCGTGCACGCAGCAGTAGTCGAACTCGATGCCCTGGCCGATCCGGTTCGGCCCGGAACCCAGGATGACGACTGACGCCTTGTTTCCCCGGCGGACCTCGGATGCCGGCGCGCGCTCGCAGGCGGAGTAGAAGTAGGGCGTCTCGGCCTCGAACTCCGCGGCGCAGGTGTCGACCGACTTGTAGGTCCGAACGAGGCCGTCGGTCCCGTCGCCGTCGATGGCGAGCGCCTGGAGCTCGTTCAGGAACCAGGGGTCGATCGACGTACGGGCGTTGATCTCGTGCGGGCGCGACCCCGCGCCGGAACGCCTCGAGGATCAGATCGAAGCGGTCGGGCGCCGGTGTGACGAGCCGGTCGAGCAGCTCGCCAGTGTCGTCCTGCATGTCGGGCACGGAGTCGAGCTCGCGCGAGCGCATCGCCTTCGCGAACGATTCGCGGAAGGTGCGCCCGATCGCCATCGCCTCGCCCACCGACTTCATGTGGGTGGAGAGGCTCCCCTCCGCACCCGGGAACTTCTCGAACGCGAATCGCGGGATCTTGGTGACCACGTAGTCGATCGTGGGCTCGAACGACGCCGGCGTGGCCATGGTGATGTCGTTGGGGATCTCCTCGAGCGCGTACCCCACCGCGAGCTTGGCGGCGATCTTCGCGATCGGGAAGCCCGTGGCTTTCGAGGCGAGCGCGGAAGAACGCGAGACCCGCGGATTCATCTCGATGACGACGATCTCGCCGGTGGCCGGGTTGACCCCGAACTGGATGTTCGATCCCCCGGTCTCCACGCCCACTGCGCGGATCACCCGGATCGCCTGGTCGCGGAGCTCCTGGTAGAGGCGATCGGTGAGCGTCTGGGCGGGCGCGATGGTCACGCTGTCGCCGGTGTGCACTCCCATCGGGTCCACGTTCTCGATCGAGCAGATGATCACCACGTTGTCGTTGCGATCGCGCATGACCTCGAGCTCGAACTCGCCCCAGCCGAGCACGGATTCCTCCACCAGAACCTGATTGATGGGGCTGGCGGCCAGGCCCTCGGAGACGACCTGCTGCAGCTCGGTCTCGGTCCTCCCCACTCCCCCGCCCTCGCCTCCGAGCGTGTAGGCCGGGCGCACGATCGCCGGCAGACTGATCTCGCCCTCGGCGAGGCCCCTCTCCGCCTCGGAGACGCTGCGGACGATCTGCGACCACGGGACCCGCAGCCCCGCCGCCTCCATCGTCTCGCGGAAGACCTCGCGGTCCTCCGCCCGGCGGATGGCGTCGTAGTTCGCGCCGATCAGCTCGACCCCGAACCGATCCAGAATCCCCTCATTGTGTAGGTCCGACGCGAGGTTCAGCGCGGTCTGGCCGCCCAGCGTCGGCAGGAGAGCGTCGGGGCGCTCCCGCTCGATCACCGCGGAGACCGACTCGACCGTGAGGGGCTCCACGTACGTGCGATGCGCGAACTCGGGGTCGGTCATGATCGTCGCCGGGTTCGAGTTGACGAGCACGACCTCGTAGCCCTCTGCCAACAGGACCTTGCACGCCTGGGCGCCCGAGTAGTCGAACTCCGCGGCCTGACCGATCACGATCGGCCCCGACCCGATCAGGAGGATCTTGTTGATGTCGGCTCGGCGGGGCATCAGGCCGCGGCTAGCTCCACGAAGCGGTCGAACAGGTGGCGGGCGTCGTGGGGCCCGGGGCCGGCCTCCGGGTGGTACTGAACCGTGGCGCCCGGGACGTCCCGGAGCACGAGCCCCTCGACCGTGCGGTCGTACAGGTTCAGGTGCGTGAGTTCGGCCGCGCCGAATTCGGTGTCCCATCGCACCGGCTCGTCGGATTCGATGCGCGGCTCGCCTCCCGGCCCCTGCACGGCGAAGCCGTGGTTCTGCGACGTGATCTCGATCCGCCCGGTCTCGAGGTCCTTCACCGGGTGGTTCGCCCCCCGATGGCCGAACGGCAGCTTGAAGGTCTCGAGGCCGACGGCCCGACAGAGCAGCTGATGACCGAGGCAGATGCCCACGACCGGCCGCTTGCCAACGACCTCGCGGACGGTGTCGACGACGTAGTCGAGCGCCGCCGGGTCCCCGGGTCCATTGGCGAGGAACACCAGCGCGGGATCGCACTCCAGGACCTCAGCGGATGACGCGGTACAGGGAAGCAAAGTCAACCGGCAATTCCGCTCGCGGAATTGCCGAACAATTGAGTGCTTGATGCCGGTGTCGATCCCCACGATGTGGGGGCCGCTCCCGTCGAGCTCGATCGGCTCCTCAGGGGTCACGGTCCGGGCGAAGTCGGCCCCGCGCATCGGCGGCTCCGACTCCACCCGCTCCCGGGCCTCGGCCTCGGACAAGTCGGCCGGGAAGATGCCGCCGCGCATTGCGCCGCGGTCGCGGATGTGGCGAACCAATGCCCGGGTGTCGATGCCATCGATGCCGAGGACGCCACAGTCCTGGAGCCAGTCGATCCAGCCGCCCTCGGCGTCGGCGGCGGAGTGGGAGTTCTTGGCCTCGCGGATGATCACGCCCCGCGCCTGGATGCGGTCTGACTCCATCGCCTCAGCCGAGACGCCGTAGTTGCCGATCAGTGGATAGGTGAAGGTGATGATCTGGCCCGCATAGGAGGGGTCGGTCACCGCCTCCTGGTATCCGGTCATCGAGGTGTTGAACACCACCTCGCCGGTGATGCCCGGCAGGCTGGCGTCCCCGTGCAGATCGCCGTCGAACCTGATGCCGTCCTCCAATAGGACGTAGCCGGAGCCTTCGCGGCGACCGGTCATGTGGGATTCGGGGCGTACTCGAGGACCACTCTCTGGACTTCCTTGAACTCGTCGGTGCCGGCCCGGCCGACGAGCTCGAACAGGGCTGTCTCGACGTTGCTGATCACGGCCCCTGCCCGCCGCGCCTTCTCGATGCCGATCTCCCGGCTCTGGGCGAAGCGAGAGCCCACGGCGTCGACGGGCACGTGCACCTCGACGCCGGCGTCGATCAGGTCGAGGACGGTCTGGTTCACACACACGTGCGCCTCGATACCGCAAACGAGGGCCTGGTCCCGGCCGCCCAGGTCAAACCCGTCGGCCTCCAGCGCCGAGAAGCACACCTTCTCGATCGGCTCGAGCCCCTCGGGGAGCTGGTCGGCCACCTCCGGGACGGTGCTGCCGAGTCCCTTCGGGTACTGCTCGGTAACGAGGATCGGCACGTCCACCGCCTCGGCCCCGCGCACGAGCGCGGCGGCGCCCCGCGCAACGTCGTCGAAGCTGGGGACCGCCTTGCGGAAGCCCTCCTGGACGTCGATCACCACGAGCGTCGCGCGCTCGCGGTCGAGCTTCGCCGGTGTCATGCCACCCCCATGGCGAAGCTGCGCTGCCGGTAGACGACCTGTCCGGCGACGACTGTCATGAGGACGCGCCCGGTGAGCCTACGACCGGCGAAGCATGAGTTATCGGAGCGGCTCTCCCAGCCGTCGGCGCCGGCCTCCCAGTCGGCCTCCGGATCGAACAGGACCGCGCAGGCCTCGGATCCGGGCGCGAGGCTGGGCGGCTCGAAGCCGAACGGCTCCGCGCCGGCGCTCATGCGCTCCACCAGCAGCCCGAGGTCGAGGACGCCCGGGAGCACGAGCTCGGAGTGGAGCGCCGCGAACGCGGTCTCGAGCCCGGTCACGCCCATCGCCGCTTCCTCGAAGGGGACCTCCTTCTCCTCGGCCGCGTGTGGCGCGTGATCGGTCGCGATGCAGTCGATGAGCCCGGAGCGGACCGCCTCGATCAGCGCGTGCCGGTCGTCCTCGGAGCGAAGCGGTGGGTTCATCTTGAAACGGGAGTCGAGGCCCCGGACCTCCTCGTCGGTCAGCACCAGGTGGTGCGGCGTCGCCTCGCAGGTGATGCGAACGCCGGCCTCCTTCGCCGCGGCTACCACCTCCACCGACTCGCGCGCCGACAGGTGCTGGACATGGATCCGCGCGCCCTCGTAGGCGGCGAGCGCGGCGTCCCGGGCGATCATCGTCGACTCGGCGACCGAGGGCCACCCGGCGAGCCCGAGGGCGGCCGACACCATACCCTCGTGCATGACGCCGCCGAGGTGCGGAGCATGCGCGCCCGCCGGGCGGGAGAGGTCGTGGTCCTCCTCGTGGAGCGCGATGTTGGCTCCGACCAGGTGCTGGTACTGGAGCGCGCGGCGCATCAGGCGGGCGTTGGCGATCGGCAGGCCGTCGTCGGAGAAGCCGACTGCGCCGGCGTCGTGCAACTCGGCCATCTCGGTCAGCTCCGCGCCCTCCATGCCGCGGGACACGCAGGCGAGGAAGCCGGCGGGGACCGATCCCTGCTCGGCGGCCTGCTCACGAAGGGCTCGTACGTCGGCGGCCGTGTCCACCGGCGGGGTCGTGTTCGCCATCGCGAGAACGCCGCAGTAGCCGCCCGCCGCCGCGGCACGAGTCCCCGTCTCGATGTCCTCCTCGTCCTCGTCGCCGGGCACGCGCAGGTGCACATGCGGGTCGAAGAAGGCCGGAAGCACGTGCTTGCCCTCGGCCTCGATCACCTCGCCGCGCCCCTCGGCCGTGCCGGGATCCGCGAGCTCGGCAATCTCGCCGTCGCGGATCACAACGTCGTGGACACCGTCGATGCCCGCACGGGGATCGAGCACCGAGGCGCGCCGGAGCACGAGCTCGCCGTTCGGCGCGCCCGCCCCGCGCCAGTCGAGCGAGGAGATCGGCTGGGTCACAGCTACGCCGGCTCCTTGATCGGAGTCGGGTCGGTCACGTCCCTGTGGCCGCCGGACTGCTCATCGGGCTGGGGACGCCCGCCGGTCAAGCAGCTCGTAGATGATCGCCATGCGGACGACCAGGCCGCTCTCCACCTGCTCGGTGACCAGGGAGTTAGGCCCGTCGATCACCTCTCCGGACAGCTCCACCCCACGGTTGACCGGGCCTGGGTGCATGAGGAGCTGCCTGGGGCTGAGGCGCCGCGAGTCGATCTGGTAGCGCGCCGCGTACTCGCGGATCGAGGGCACGAAGGACTCGCGCATCCGCTCCTGCTGCATGCGCAGCGCGTAGACCACATCCGCCTCCTCGAGCCCGTCGATCTCGTAGGAGACCTGGCACCCGAGGGCGGCGTCGACGTCGCGGGGAATCAGCGTCGGCGGGCCGCAGACGGTCACCTGCGCGCCCATCAGGCGGAAGGCGAGGACATTCGAGCGGGCGACGCGGCTGTGCAGCACGTCGCCGACGATCCAGATCTTCTTGCCCTCGAGCGATCCGAGGCGGCGGCGCAGCGTGTAGGTGTCGAGCAGCGCCTGGCTCGGGTGCTCATGCTTGCCGTCGCCGGCGTTGACGACGGCGGCGTCGCTCCAGCGCGCCACGAGGTCGGCGGCGCCGGCATGCGGGGAGCGGATGACGATCGCCTCGGGCCCATAGGCGCCGAGGGTGGCGATCGTGTCCTTCAGCGACTCTCCCTTCTCGACCGAAGAGCCGCTTGACTTGATCGAGACGACGTCGGCCGACAGGCGCTTGGCGGCCAGCTCGAACGAGGAGCTCGTGCGCGTACTGGACTCGTAGAAGAGGTTCACGATCGTGCGCCCGCGAAGGGTCGGCACCTTCTTGATGTCGCGCCGCCCGACCTCGGCGAAGCCCTCCGCACGCTCCATGATCCGCTCGATGTCGTCGCGGCTTAGGTCGCCGATCGCCAGCAGATGCCTCATCGGCTCGCCTCCACGGAGCTCGCGATCGTCACCTCGTCGACGTCGTCGAGCTCCTCCACCCGCACGTACACCCGCTCCGCATGCGAGGTCGGCAGGTTCTTGCCGACGTAGTCCGGCCGGATCGGGAGCTCGCGGTGGCCGCGGTCAGCCAACACGGCGAGCTGCACGCGCTGCGGGCGCCCGTAGTCGAAGAGGGCGTCGATGGCGGCGCGGACAGTGCGTCCGGTGAAGAGCACGTCGTCCACCAGCACCACGGTCCGGCCGTCGAGGTCGAAGTCGAGATGGCTGGCGTGGACGACCGGCTGCGCACCGGGATCGCGGTCGTTCACGTCGTCGCGGTAAAAGGAGATGTCGAGGTCGCCGAACGGGACCTCGGTGCCGGTCAGCTCGCCGACCAGCGCGTGGAGCCGCTCGCCCAGGATTGCGCCGCGGGTGTGGATCCCGACCAGGGCGACGCGATCCGACGCGGAGTTCTTCTCGACGATCTCGTGCGCGATGCGCATCAGGGTGCGCCGCAGATCGTCGCGGTCGAGGACGGTCCTGGCGTCCGTATCGCTGTTCAACTCGCCCCTTCCTGGCCTCGCTGGACCGGGTTAAAGGAGAAACAATGTGCGGCGCGTCGCGCCTGGCCTGCTGCTGCGGCGACAAAGTCGCCGCCCTCACAAACTCTGGCGAGCCTAGCATCCGGCTCTGATCCCACTTGGCGAGATGCGTTACAAAGGCGCACGATGCGAGTTCCGGAGGCGACACGCGAGGCGATCGAGATCCACCAGGCGGCGGGAAGGCGCTTCGAGGCGGGCGGCGTGCAGAGCTTCGTGCGCGATCAGCCCCCCTCGGTCGGCACCGGCTCGGCCGTGGTGCTCGTTCACGGTGTGCCGTCGAGCTCCTTCCTCTACCGCAAGATGATTCCGGCACTGGCCCAGCAGGGACTGCGTGCGGTCGCCTTCGACTTCCCCGGCCTGGGCCTGGCGAACCGGCCGGAGGAGTTCGACTACTCGTGGTCCGGGCTGTCGCGCTGGATGGGACAGGCGATCGATGCGCTGGGCATCGATCGGTGCCATCTGGTCGTACACGATATCGGCGGGCCGATCGCCTGCGAGTGGGCGGTGCGGAACCCGGAGCGGGTGCTGTCGCTCACCGCGCTCAACACGATGCTGGGGATCGCGGGATTCAAGCGCCCCTGGTCGATGCAGCCGTTCGCGATCCGCGGCGTCGGAGAGCTATGGCTGGGTGCGCTGCGCCCGTTCCCAATGTCGCAACTGATGTACATGCAGGCCATCGACAACCGTGCCGCCACACCGAGGCGCGAGGTCTACGCCTACTACTTCCTGTTGAAACGGGCCGACGGCGGGCGTGCATTCCTGCGGATCATGCGCGGCTTCGAGCTGACCGAGGAGAAGCAGCGCCTGCTCTGGGAGGGACTCGCTGAGCGCTCCTATCCGGCGCGGATCGTATGGGGCGAGCGCGACCCGGCGCTCGGGCTGGATCACCTCCGCCTCGTGCAGGAGGCGCTCGAGGTGCCCGATCCGATCCTGCTGCCGGCCAAGCACTTCCTGCAGGAGGACCAGGCGATCGCGGTCGCCAACGCGATCACCGACCTCGCCGCGCCGCTGGGCTGAGCAGGTCGATCGCGCTCAGGCCGGCGTCTGCGCGCGGGCGCCGTTCTCGACCAGTGTCGGCTCGCCGCGCTCCGGGAACGGGATCTCGACCACGTCGAAGTCGCGCGGGGCCTCGGCACTCGGAAGCACCTCGCGCGCCTCGGCCAGCACGTCACGCACGTCGTAGCGCGACGAGATGTGGACCAGCGTCAGCAGCTTCACGCCCGCCTCGGCGGCGAGCTCGGCGGCCTGCCTGGCGGTGGAGTGGCCCGTTTCGGCGGCCCGCGCGACCTCCTCGTCGGCGAAGCTCGCGTCGTGGACAAGGAGCTCGGCCTCGTGCGCGGCCAGGCGGGTCATCTCGCAGGGCGCCGTGTCGCCGCTGATCACGATCTTTCGGCCTGGGCGGGGCGATCCCATCACCTGGTGGGGCGAGACCGGGCCGTCCGAGCCCTCGACCGACTCACCCTCCTGTAGGCGGCTGAAGTCCGGCCCGGGCTTCACGCCCAGGCGGGCTGCGGCTTCGGGGTCGAATCGGCCCGGCCGGTCGTCCTCGACGAGCGCGTAGCCGAGGGCCCGCATCCGGTGCTTGACCTCGAACGAACGCACCTCGACGGCGTCATGCTCGACCGCGTCGCCCTCGGCGAGCTCCACCAGCTCGACGTCGTAGCTCAGCTTGCCGAAGATGCGACCGAGGACGGAGAAGAGCCCGTGGAGGCCGCGCGGGCCGATGATGCGTAGCGGACGCTCGCGCGCCTGGAGGTCATAGGTCTTCAGCAGGCCGGGCAGGCCGAGGTAGTGGTCAGCGTGGTAGTGCGTCAGGTAGATCTCGTCGACCTGGACCAGTCCGGTCGACCGCTGCATCTGGCGCTGAGCTCCCTCTCCGCAGTCGAACAGGATGCGATCCCCGCCGACGCGCGCGAGCACGCACGCGGTGCCTCTCCGCGCGGTGGGCACGGAGCCGCCGGTGCCGAGAAAGACGACCGAGAGATCCACGGCCCCAACGGTATCCGCGACGGCTGGCTGGACCGCTCATCGCGCGGTGCGGGCGGCCGAGACCGCCCACTGCGGGCCGGTAGGGGCGATCGACTTTCCGTACGCTCTGTGCACGGAAACTCAACCACCCCCGCCAGAATCGAGTCGCTCTTCGGCTACGGACTAACCTGCCGCGTACGCGCCCGTAGCTCAGTGGATAGAGCGCCGCCCTCCGGAGGCGGAAGTCGCAGGTTCGAATCCTGCCGGGCGCGCTGGTCGCGGCCGCGCAGCAGAGAGGCTCGAAACTCCCGCAGCTCGCCACGGGCGAGCGTCGGGCCGGCGAGGATCAGCGTCCCGTCGGCGAGCATGCGCTCGAGGCGCTCGAAGTACAGGCGATCCCAGACCTCCCGCTCCCCGTCGGTCATCGTCGCCGCGAAGTCCTCCCGCGGCGGGTGGATGAAGTGATCCACTCGGGCATTCCGGCAGCTTCGCACGAATGGGCTAGGGTCTATCGACGCGCCCGCCAGGGAGCGGCGCGACGAGGAAACCGGCACGGCCGTACCGCAGGGCTTGCCACGCATGGAAGGGAGTTGCGGTGAAACGGAAGGGAATCCTGGCGCTTGCGATCGCCTTGGCCGGCTTGCTCACGATCGGGTCCGGCGTCGCGTTCGCGGCACATAAGTACAAGACGAAGATCGACTTCCTGGGCAACAGCGGCCCGAGCTCGGATCCAAGCGATCAGACCTTCTACGGAGACCTGAACTCGAACTCGAAGTGCGTCGGAGCGCGCAAGGTCGGCCTGTTCAAGGAAACGAAGAGCGGCTTCAAGCTGATCGACATCGACCTGAGCAGCTTCAACGGCGCCTTCGCGCTACGTGCCGAGATCAACGACGCGCCGAATCTGGCAATCGAAGTGGCGAAGGAAAAGCGCCGCCACGGCCAGATCATCTGCAAGTCCGCGACGCTTTCGCTCGAGCCGGCGCAGGCTCGCTCGTACAAGGTCCGTTAGCCCCGGCCTCGAAGGCCGCGGAACGTTGCGGGTGGGCGCCGGGCTCTGATCGGCGCCCGTTCGCTACTTCTTGCGTCGCCGCTTGCGGGAGAGGTCGCGGATCGCATAACCCGCTTGGGCCGCGATCATCGCGTCGAGAGCTCCGAAGCCGAAGATCACAGGAGACATGCAGTTCCTCCTTGGCTGGATCACTTCCATTATTCGACACGATCCGGCGAATCCGCCGCGCCTTGAAGCAGGTTTTAGGAACTACTTAGACGCCGGGTGTCAGGCCGCCGCCGTGGCCGCCGGCGCGCGTGCCTCCGGGTGCTCCCGGTACCAGTCGATGGTGCGCCGCAGGCCGTCCTCCAGCCCCACGCCGGGCTCCCAGCCGAGCACCTCGCGAATCTTCGTGGGGTCCACGTACTGGCGGTCGATCTCGCCGGCGGGATTGCCCTCGCCGAGGAGCTGCGGCTCGACGTCGGTGCCGGCGAGACGCGCGATCAGCCCGACGACGTCGCCGACCGCATGCGGGCTTCCTCCGCCTGCGTTGAAGGCCTCGCCTCTCACCTCGTCGCGATCGAGCGCATCCGCGATCGCAAGGTACGCGGAGGCCGCGTCCTCGACGTGGAGGAAATCGCGCTGGGGCGAGCCGTCGGAGCGGAGCACCGGGGGCCGGCCGTCGAGCGCGGCGCTGACGGCCTCCGGGATCAGCCGGCTGAAGTTCGTGTCCCCCCCTCCGTAGATGTTGGCGAATCGCGTCACCGCGACCGGCAGGCCATAGGAGGGCCAGTAGCTGCGCGCGAGCAGGTCGGCGGCCGCCTTGCTCGCCTCGTACGGGGCGGTCGGCCGCAGCGCGAAGTCCTCCCGGTAGGGCAGCTCGTCGTGCGCCCCGTACGCCTTGTCCGAGGAAGCCACGACGACACGCCCGACTCCGGTCTCGCGGCAGGCCTCCAGCACGATCCACGTTCCCCGCACGTTCGTCTCGAACGTCGACGCCGGGGATTCCGCGGCGAACCCCACGAGTGTCTGCGCGGCGAGATGGAACACAACGTCGACGTCGTGCTCGGCGAGGGTGGCGCGAGCGAGCTCGGCGTCGAGCAGGTCGCCCTCGACCTCGGCGACCTCGCCCGATATGCCCAGCAGCTCCAGCGCCGAGTGTCGCCCCTCGCGGGCGCCGCGGTCGAACGAGACCACGCTGTCGCCGCGCTCTAGCAACTGCCTGCAGATCCACGCGCCGACGAAGCCGCGGCCGCCCGTGACGAGGGCGCTAACGGGCACCGGCGTCCACTGGCCTGTCTCGCTCCCAAACCGCCCATGGCGGTTCGCCGGCCGACCACAGGTCGTTGAGCGTCACGGCGTCCTTGTACGTGTCCATGCAGTCCCAGAAGCCCGTGTGGCGGAACGCGTGGAGCTCCCGGTCGGCGGCGAGCCGGCGAAGGGGCGAGTTCTCGAGCGCGCTGTCCGGCTCGAGGTAGTCGAGGAAGGCGGGCTCGAAGACGAAGAAGCCGCCGTTGACCCACTGGTCGAGGCGGGGCTTTTCCTCGAATGCCAGCACCCGGTCCTCGTCGTCCAGCTGGGTCACGCCGAACTGCGCGTGCGGTCGCACCACCGTGACCGTCGCGATGTCACCGTGGGCTCGGTGAAACGCCTTGAGCGACGCCAGATCGATGTCGGCCACGCCGTCGGCATAGGTCACCGAGAAAGACCCGCCATCCAACCGCCCCGCGGCTCGAAACACCCGTCCCCCGGTGGGCGTGTCGAGGCCGGTGTCCACGCATTCGACGTCGATCGACTCCGGCCAGGGCGTCGTGGCCGCGAACTCCTCGATCGCCTCACCCAGATAGCCGGTCAGCAGCAGAAACCGGCGAAACCCCTGGGCGGCGTAGATCCGCACGACGTGCCAGAGGATCGGCATGCCGCCGATCTCCACCATCGCCTTGGGGATCGCGTGCGTGTGCTCCTGAAGCCGGGTACCACGTCCTCCGCAGAGGATCGCGATCGGATCGCCGTTTTCCACGGCCGCCAGAGTAAGGAATCAATCAGGTTCGAGGTGCAGTTGGGCGGTCAGCCGCCCGCCACGGCCGGGAGGATTGTCACCTCGTCGCCGTCGCTGAGCTCCGTCTCGAGCCCGTCCCGGAACCGGATGTCCTCGCCGGAGACGTACACATTCACGAACCGGCGCAGCCCGCCATCCTCGGTGATCCGCTCGCGCAGATCGTCGTGCTCGTCGAACACGGCGTCGAGGGCATCGCCAACGGTTGAGCCCTCAACCTCGATCTCCCCTTCGCCGTCGGTGACGGCGCGGAGCTGCGCTGGGATCTTGACGGTGACCGACACAGGCCGGGAACCTTAGCTAGTGGCGGCCACGGGCTCCAGCTCGGACTCGAAGGCCTCGAGGGTCGGCTCGATCTCGTACATGTGGAAGCCGTCCCTCGTCGCATCGAGTGTCTTCAGGCCCTCGCCCGTGATGTAGGCGACGACGCGCTCGGCGGGATCGATGTCTCCGCGCCGCGCGAGCTTGGCGAGCACGCCGATCGTAACGCCCCCCGCGGTTTCGGTGAAGATGCCCGTGGTCTCCGCGAGCAGGCGGATCCCATCCCGGATCTCGTCGTCGGACACCGCGTCGATCGCGCCGCCGGTGCCGCGCGCCAGATCGAGCGCGTAGGGGCCGTCAGCGGGGTCGCCGATCGCCAGGCTCTTGGCGATCGTGTCCGGGCGCTGCGGCTTGCACACATCGCTTCCGGAGGCGAACGCCGTCGCGACCGGGCTGCAGCCCTCAGCCTGCGAACCGTTGAACGTGGGGAGTGAGCCCTCGACCATCCCGAGGTCGATCCACTCGGAGAACCCGCGGCCGAGCTTGGTGAAGAGCGAGCCCGACGCGATCGGCCCAACCACCCTGTCCGGCAGCGACCAGCCGAGCTGCTCGACCGTCTCGAAGGCGAGGGTCTTGGAGCCCTGCGAGTAGTACGGGCGCAGGTTGACGTTCATGAACGCCCAGGGCCGTGTCTCGGCCAGCTGCGTGCACAGGCGGTTGACGTCGTCGTAGTTCCCCTTGACGCCCACGAGCTTGGTCCCGTAGACGCCGGTGGCAAGCAGCTTCTGCTCCTCCAGGTCGGAGGGGACGAACACGAAGGACTTGAGGCCGGAGGCGGCTGCGTGGGCGGCGACGGCGTTCGCGAGGTTGCCGGTCGACGCGCAGGCGACGGTGGTGAACCCGAGCTCCTTGGCCTTCGCGAGCGCCACGGCGACGACGCGATCCTTGAAGGAGTGCGTTGGATTGGCGGCGTCGTTCTTGATCCAGACGTTCTCCAAGCCGAGAGTCGCCGCCAGGCGGTCGGCGCGGATCAGCGGCGTCAGCCCGGGCTCGAGCGGGTCGCGCGGGCGCTCGGCGAACGGCAGGAAGTCCGCGTAGCGCCAGATGCCGCGCGAGCCGGCCTGGATCTTTCGCCTCGCCTCCGCCGGGTCGAGGTCGCCGAAGTCGTAGGAGACGTCTAGCGGCCCGAAACATTGCTCGCACACGTACTTCGCCTCGAGGGGGTACTTGGACTCGCACTCCCTGCAGATCAGTGCCTCCGGTGCCATCCGCTCTAGCCTCGCTTTCCCGTCGCTTCTCGATTCGCCTAAGAAAAAACCTCTGCCGGGCTATGAGCAGAGGTCCTGACGGGCTCCGCTCACATCTCCCAGGATTTCCACCTGCTGGAATTGGCACCTTCCCCTCGCGGGGGGGTTGCCGGGGTTTCAACGGGCCAGTCCCTCCACCCCTCTGGATGTGGCAGTTATGTCGCCGCGGAATATACCGCAGGCGGCCGGCGGTGCCCCCGCAAGGCTCCGGCCGTTAACAGCCGTGGTTGCCTGTTCGGTTGCAGGGCATACGAAGGTTGGGGGTACTCTTCGACGAAGAGCCATGATGGACGAGCGACCGAGCGAGATGAGCGATGGCGAACCTCCCGAAGCCGAGGCTGCGCAGGGCCGGCCGCGCCCGTCAGCTGGTTGCGCCCACACCTGAGCCCGAGCGCAAGCCGAACGTCGAGACGGTCACCGGCGAGGGCCTTCGCTGGGTCAACATCGAGCGTCCCTCGCCGTTGGAGTGCGCGTGGCTCGAGGAGCAGTTCGGCTTCCACGCCCTCGACCTCGAGGATGTCCTGTCCCGGAACCAGCGCCCGAAGATCGACGAGTACCCGGACTACCTCTTCATCGTCCTTCACTTCCCGGTGTTCGACCGCACGGTCGGACGGCTGAACGCGGGCGAGCTCGACATCTTCGTCGGACCCGACTTCCTGGTCACCATCCCGAACCAGCCGCTGCAGCCGGTGGCCTACCTGTTCGAGCGCTGCCGCGGCAAGGAGGAGCTGCGCGAGCAGCTGTTCTCGAAGGGGTCCGGCTTTCTGCTCTACAAGGTCGTCGACGACAGCTTCGATTACTGCTTTCCGATGCTGCGCAAGATCGGCAACAAGCTCGACGCTCTCGAGAACGAGATCTTCTCAGGGAAGTCGGAGGAGGTCGTTCGCGACATCTTCAACGTCAAGCAGGAGATCATCAACTTCCGCAAGATCTCCCGCCCGCAGCGGCCCGTCCTGCGCGATCTGGAGCGGACGAAGCAGCGCTTCCTCGTGGCCCGAGAGGGCGAGGACCTCGAGATCTACTTCGACGACATCGTCGATGCGCACGAGCGGATCTGGGACATGCTCGAGAACTACAAGGAGGTGGTCGTCGGGCTCGAGGAGACGAACGAATCCGTCCTCTCACACCGCGTCAACGACATCCTCCGCGTGCTCACCGTCATCAGCGTGCTGCTGCTGCCGCTCACCCTGCTCGCGAGCATCATGGGCATGAACGTCCGCATCCCGGGTCAGGGCACGATCGGAGGCTTCTGGATCGTGCTCGGAGCGATGCTGGCGATGTTCGTGACGCTGCTGTGGCTCTTCCGCCGCCGCGGCTGGCTGTAGGAGCTCATTCAGGTACGACCTCCCATTGACTTGTGCCTCTCGGTGTGAGACGGTCGGATCTCAATAGGTGGTCGTCTGACTCGCCGACCGGCTCCTCGACGGACTTGCCGCCGCGTTTGCTTCCGCCGCAACAGAGGAAGGAAACCCGATGGAATGGTTAATAGCGGGTCTAGGAGTTCTGTACATCGCGTTGGTGGTCACGCTGGGGGTCATGACCTTCAAAGGTGGGCACTACTGGTTGTTCTGGCTCGGGTTCTTCATCCCGTTCCTGTGGCTGATCGGCGCCTTTATCGAGCCGACCGAGGTCGCGAGGCAACGCGCTGCGGTCGGGCACGGAACGACATAGCCGCCTAGCAGCTGGCTCAACCACGGAGGAAGTCCTCCAGCTCGAGGCGGGCCGTTCGCCTGCGCGCACCCTTCCCCTTGACGGGCTCGGCGTCCAGTAAAGGGTCGTCATAACGCCGTGCCGACTAGCCCAAACGGACTCGGCGACGGGTTTGACCCTTTGCGCAAACGACGAACAAGGAGGTCACGCATGCGCCATTGGATCGGTTCCCACCTGACCTACGCGAACGTGATGGTCACGATCCTCGCGTTCCTGGTCCTCGGAGGCGGCACGGCGCTTGCCTCTTATGTCGTCTCCTCCAACGGCCAGGTCGGCCCGAACACGATCTCCGGCCATACGCCGCCGAGCGGCAAGCACGCGAACATCATCCCTGCGTCCGTCAACGGGTGGGACGTGACCAACAACTCGCTGCGCGGGGCCGACATCCTGGAATCGACACTCGGCAAAGTCCGGTCCGCAGACAACGCCGACTCCGTGAACGGCAAGACCGCCGCTGAGCTCGAGGGCGCACGCGCCTACGCCGTTGTACGGGGTGGGTCTCTGTGTGCGGATCCGCCATCGTTTTGCCAGCTGTATCACAGCAAGGGAGTGGCGTATGCCGCGCACGTTACGAAAAGCGCCTATTGCGTTGGCGTCACTGGCATTAGCGCCCAAGACCCAAACAGCGTGGCCATTGTCACGCCAGACGTAGCATCCCCCGATGTCTGGGCGAGGTGGCGTGGGGCGCAGGAAGGCAACGTGCTCTGCAACGGGTCGGAGT
Source organism: uncultured Actinomycetes bacterium (assembly GCA_963829735.1). Lineage (GTDB taxonomy): Bacteria > Actinomycetota > Thermoleophilia > Solirubrobacterales > 70-9 > AC-56. The sequence continues at coordinate 134,063 of CAWHJT010000012.1, read as the reverse complement.
TTGAGGTCCTTACGGGACTTGGCCAAAACGGTGTCAACGCGGACTTCACGATCGTCATACCGTGAACGTTCGCCCGTCGCGCATCCAGGGGAGGCCGTCACGGCGATAAGGACAAACAGGCTGGCTCGAAGGTTCGGGACAAGCATCGCCCTTTTCGCGATCGCTCTCCTCGCGGTGGCCCCCTCCGCTGGCGCGAGCAGCGCATCGCTCGTCCGCGACATCGTTCCCGGCGACCTGGGCTCGCGACCCGAGCAGCTCGCCAACGTCGGCGGGACGCTCTACTTCAGCGCCTGGGACCCGTTCCACGACTATGCGCTGTGGCGCTCCGACGGCACCGAGGCGGGGACGAGGCTCGTCCGCGACATCTGGCCGGGGGGCTGCGACGCAACAACAGGCCGGGGCTGCGGCTCCTCCTACTCCCCGCATGACTTCACGAAGCTCGGCGACGGGACGTTCCTCTTCGCCGCCAGGGACCCCACCCACGGCGACGAGCTGTGGCGCTCCGACGGCACCGCGGCGGGGACGAGGCTCGTCCGCGACATCAACCCCGGCGGCGGCGACTCGCAGCCAGAGTGGCTCATAAACATCGGCAAAAGGGTCTTCTTCTATGCCGACGACGGCACCCACGGCCACGAGCTTTGGCGCTCCGACGGCACCGCGGCGGGGACGAGGCTCGTCCGCGACATCAATCCCGGGGGCACCTTCGGCATCCTGGGGTCCAGACCCGGCGGGGGGCTGGAGCGCCTCGTGAACATCGCCGGCACCCTCTTCTTCGCCGCCCGCGACGGCACCCACGGCAACGAACTGTGGCGCTCCGACGGCACCGCGTCAGGGACGAAACTCGTTCGCGACATCAATCCGGGGAGCAAGGGCTCCTACTTCCTAGGGTCCAGCCTCACCGCGATCGGCAAGAAGGTCTTCTTCGCCGCCGACGACGGCACCCACGGCAACGAGCTGTGGCGCTCCGACGGCACCGCCGCCGGGACGATGCAGATGTCGCGAACGGGCGGCTGGATTGATGACCTCACGAGCGTCGGACAGACCCTCTTCTTCCGCGCCTACACCCCCGCCTACGGCATCGAGCTGTGGCGCTCCGACGGCACCGCGGCGGGGACGAGGCTCGTTCGCGACATCAATCCGGGCGGCGGGAGCTCGGGCCCCTTCAGGTGCTGCCGGCTAAGTTTCGATCCGACCCCGATGGCGAACGTCGCCGGGACGCTCTACCTCTCCGCCGACGACGGCACCCACGGCTACGAGCTGTGGCGCTCCGACGGCACCGCGGCGGGGACGACGCTCGTTCGCGACATCAATCCGGGCGGCGAGGACTCGTGGTCCTTACCCCAGGAGTTCACGAACGTCGGCGGGACCCTGGCCTTCGCCGCCGACGACGGCACCCACGGCGGCGAGCTGTGGCGCTCCGACGGCACCGAGGCGGGGACGACGCTCGTTAGCGACATCAATCCGGGCGGTCCGGGCTCCGGCCCCGAGGAGCTCACGAACGTCGCCGGGACCCTCTTCTTCGCCGCCTACGACGGCACCCACGGCGACGAGCTGTGGAAGGCGTCAGGGCTTTGGCTGCCTTAGCAGCCTCCGGGGAATATCTCAGAGCTTCGCGTCTCCCATCCCGTACACCCAGAACGGCCTCCACCGGCTTCCTGGAGCGTCTGGCGGAGCACTCTCGAACCTGCTCATGCTCAGGCACGAAACCTCTCGAATCCGCTCACCGGTTTTCAGCTCGTCCACGAGCGCGGTCAGTGCCGCGATCCGGCCTGACGCTCATCGGCCCAGCGGTCCACGGTGACGCGAACATCGACCGCGACGAGGGCTAGCGGCATCGCCCGGTCGCCACCCTCAAAGACGCGGTGGAAGACGGAGTCGGCCAGCATCTCGGCGAGTCGCTGCCGGTCCTCCCATCCGTCGTCTCCGCCGCCGCCGTCGTCCACGTCAGGGGCGCCGGGGCCTGGGTGGGTGGTGATGGTCGGATTCGTCATCGAGATCCTCCGTTTCCGTTGCGTTCGAGCGCACGGACAAGGCCCGAGTACGGTGGGTTCTTCCGGAGTCGCGTGAGCATTTCGTCGGCGATCCCGTGCTCCAGCGCGACGTCCACGAGCGGCTTGTTGATCCTCTCGGTCACTTGGTAGTTCATCCGCTCGTCTCGCGTCGTGGGGACCACACCGATCAGGCCGAGCAGGCCCAGGAGGTCGTTCGCGGTCGCGACGACCGACTCCGGCGGCTCGGCGACCTCGACATGGCCTAGGGCGTGCCTCCCCGCCCGTGCCTGACGCATACGATGGGCGGTGTGGCCAACTACCGCATCTGGGCGCCTTGGCGGCTCGCTTACGTGAAGGACGCTTCAAAGGACGCCGTCGAGGGCTGCATCTTCTGCACTGCGCCTGCGGAGGATGACGATCGCGGCAACCTGATCGCGCACCGCGGCGAGCGGTGCTTCGTGATCCTCAACAAGTTCCCCTACACCAACGGGCACCTGATGGTCGCGCCGTATGCACACCTTGCCACCCTGCCTGAGCTCGACGCCGAGACGGTGGCGGAGATGATGGCTCTGGCCCAGCGGTCGATCGTGGTGCTCGAGGAGGCCTATCGACCGCAGGGCTTCAACGCAGGGCTCAACCAGGGGCGCATCGCCGGGGCCGGCTTCGCAGATCACATTCACCTCCACGTCGTGCCGAGGTGGGCCGGCGATACGAACTACATGCCCGTGCTCGCCGACACGCGGGTGATGCCCCAATCGCTCGAGGACAGCTACGACGCCCTGGAGGGCAAGTTTTGAGTGCGGCCGTCCCGCCCGGGATCTTCAAGGCCTACGACGTCCGCGGCCTGTACGGGACCGAGCTCGACGGCGAGACCGCCTACCTCGTGGGCCGTGGCTTCGCACGGGTGCTCGGCGGCCTCCGGGGCAAGGAGCCCGCCGAGCTCCGGGTCGGGCTCGGGCGCGACATGCGAAACGAGGCGCCGGAGATGAGCGGCAGGGTCCGGGACGGGCTGATCGACGAGGGCTGCGCCGTGCTCGACGCCGGGATGGTCGGGACCGAGATGCTCTACCACCTGGTCGGCTCCCGCGAGCTCGACGGGGGCGCGATGGTCACCGCCTCGCACAACCCCAAGGCCTACACCGGCGTGAAGCTAGTTCGCGAGGGTGCCCTGGCGCTCTCGGGCGACGCCGGCATCGGCGACGTCCGGGCGACGATCGAGGCTGGGCTGCCGGACTCGCCCGGCGGCGGCACGGTCGAGGCGGTCGACATCTACGACGACTACCACGAGCGAGTGCTGGGCTTCATCGACCCTGACCGGGTGACGCCGCTTGAAGGTGATCGCCGACGGCGCCAACGGGATGGCCGGCCCGATGGTCGGCCCGCTTCTGGAGCGCCTTGGGCTCGACCTGGAGACCTTCTACTGGGTCCCCGACGGCGACTTCCCCGACCACGACCCGAACCCCCTGGTCGAGGAGAACCGGCGGTTCATCATCGGGAAGGTTCGCGAGGAGGGCGCGGACCTCGGCATCGCCTGGGACGGCGACGCCGACCGATGCTTCTTCATCGACAGCACCGGCGAGTTCGTCGACGGCGACTTCCTCACCGCCCTGCTGGCGCGTCAGTTGCTCCAGAAGGAATCCGGCGCGCGAATCGTCTACGACGTCCGTGCGAGCCGCGCTGTCCCGGACACGGTGAGGGAGCTGGGCGGGACCTCGTACGTCAATCGGGTCGGTCACGCGTTCTTCAAGCAGGCGCTGCGCGAGCATCAGGCGGCGTTCGGCGGCGAGGTCTCCGGCCACTACTACTTCCGCGACTTCTGGTGCGCGGACTCCGGGACGATCCCGGCACTGCTGGCCCTCGAGCTCCTGTCGACTCAGGACCGCCCCCTGTCCGAGCTCGTGGGCGAGCTCCGCGAGCGCTACTTCATCTCCGGCGAGATCAACTCCGAGGTCGACGACCAGGAGGGCAAGATGCAGGAGCTTGCCGAGCGCCACTCGGACGGCGAGATCTCATGGCTCGACGGTGTTTCGGTCGACTACCCGGACTGGCACTTCAACGTGCGCCCATCGAACACCGAGCCGCTCCTGCGCCTGAACCTCGAATCCCTCGTCTCCAGGGAGGACATGGAGCAAAGAAGAGACGAGGTGCTGGACCTCATCCGCACGTGAATCCTGAAGAGGCGCTCGAGCAGGCGCGCGAGGCAGGGATCCATCGCCTGCAGATCCCGACGCCGTTCGCCGTCGGACGGGTCAACTGCTACCTGATCGAGGACGATCCGCTCACGCTGGTCGACACCGGGCCGAACTCGGGCAAGTCCCTCGACGAGCTGGAGCACCAGCTGGCCGACCTCGGCCGGTCGATCGCGGACATCGAGCTGGTCGTCCTGACCCACCAGCACATCGACCATCTGGGGCTGGTGGAGATCATCGCCGACCGCTCGGGGGCGGACGTCGCGGCCATCGACGTCGTCGTGCCGTTCGTCGAGAACTTCGGCGACGACATCGAGGCGGACGACAAGTTCGCCGCCTCGCTGATGCTGCGTCACGGGATTCCCGAGGACGTGGTGGTGGCGCTGCGCTCGGTCTCGCGCAGCTTCCGTGCCTGGGGGGCGAAGGCGAAGGTCACACGCCCGCTCCACGACGGCGAGGCGCTGAAGCTCCGGGACCGGTCGCTCGAGGTGCAGCATCGCCCTGGACACAGCCCGTCCGACACCGTGTTCTGGGACGCGGATCGCCAGATCCTCATCTGCGCGGACCACCTGATCGCCCACATCTCCTCCAACCCGCTGATCTCGCGGCCGCTCGACGGCTCCGACGAGCGCCCGCACGCGCTGATGATCTACATCGAGTCGCTGCGCAAGACGAGGGAGCTACCCGCACGCATCCTGCTCCCCGGCCACGGCGAGCCCATCACCGATCATCGCGCGTTGATCGACGAGCGTTTCGCGCTTCATCGCAAGCGCGCGGAGAAGATCCACGGGCTGATCTCCGAGCGCCCGCGAACCGCATATGAAATCGCCCAGGAGCTATGGGGCAACGTGGCGGTCACGCAGGCCTTCCTGACCCTGTCGGAGGTGCTGGGGCACATGGACCTCCTGGCCGCCGACGGCCGGGCCCGCGAGGTAGCCGACGGCGAGCTGATCCGGTTCGAGGCAGCGTAGAGGTGCCCCCCTCACGCATCTCGCTGGGGTAACAGCGACACGGCTTAGGGCCGTGGTTGTTGGCCTCATCGTCCTGATGGCACTTGGTGTCACCGGCCCGATCTTGGAAGTGGTGTTCATCGTCGGCATCGTCGCGTTCATGCTCTTCATCGCCCGCGAAGCGGTGAGACAGTCCGGAGGGCGGACGCCCGCGGCAAGCCCAAGCGCCCAGACCGCTAGCTGTAGCTTCCCACGCTTCGTGTTGGGGTAAACCCTTTTATCCGTCGCCGGGTCCGGTTGGACCGTCGCATCTCGCTGCGCTGCGGCCGGTCCCGCAACGATCGAGGCACCACTAGTAACGTGCGGGCGCAGGAGCTCTCTGCGTGACGGCCGGCCCCGCAACGATCGAGGCACCGCCTCGAGAAGAGGCGCATACGAATGGCGCGCCCGTGCCCGCGCGGCCCGCCAAGAAGCGGATGCTGATCATCGTCAACCCGTACGCGACGACGGTCTCCGACCGGCTGAAGAACCTCGTCGTCTACGCGCTCCAGGGCCGCTACGACGTCGAGGCGGTCCTCACGGAGGCTCAGCATCACGCGATCGAGATCGGGCGCGAGGCCTGCGAGGGCGGCTACGACATCGTCGTGGCGTTCGGGGGCGACGGGACGCTCAACGAGGTGGCCAACGGGCTGGCGGGCACCGACGTGCCCGTCTCCGTCCTCCCCGGTGGATCGACCAACGTCGTCGCGCGAACGCTGGGCATCCCGAACGACGTCGTCGACGCAACCGAGCATCTTCTCGGCCTTGCGGACGACCTGCAGCCGCGACGGATCGATCTCGGGATCGCCAACGGGCGCCGGTTCGTGTTCGCCTGCGGGGCGGGACTGGACGCGACCGCGGCGCGGACCGTCGACTCGCACCCGAGGCTCAAGAGCCGTGGTGGGCGCTGGTACTACACCTGGGCCGCCGTATCCGGCTTCTACGGCTCATATCTCCGAAATCCCCGTCCGAATGCGGATGCGGACGGACGATGAGACGGCCGAGGGCGTAACCGCCATCGCGCAGAACTCGGACCCGTTCAGCTACTTCGGCAACCAGCCGCTCCACATCTGCGAGAACGCCGCGCTCGACAACGGCTCGCTCTCGGTCGCGATGCTTCGCCGCGCCGCCCAGCGGGACGTCCCCACGATCGCCGCGCGCGTGCTGATGAAGAGCATCCGCACGCCTGCGCATCGGCAGATCGAGCACTTCGAGGGCGTCACCGAGTGCCGCGTGGAGTCGGCCTCCAAGGATCGCCGAGGGGCGCATCCGCCTGTTTCCCGTCCAGGTCGACGGCGACTACATCGGCGATCACGGGGAGCTCGAGCTCGGGATCGAGCCCGGGGCGCTCGCGATCGTTGCCTGAGCTCGTCCCCCGGCCAGCGATGACGCCGGTCGAGGGCTGCAGGTTCTGCGCGATCGTCGCCGGTGAGGAGCGAGCGCACGTCGTGTTCGAGGACGAGATCTCGATCGCGTTCCTGGACCACCGGCCGCTGTTCCCAGGGCACTCGCTCCTGGTCCCGCGCGAGCACCACGAGACCATCTGGGACCTCCCCGACGAGCTCGTCGGGCCGCTGTTTATAAACGCCAAGTCGCTCTCCGCCGCGATCAGGACGGCGATGGGCTCCCAGGGCGCGTTCGTCGCGCTGAACAACGTCGTCAGCCAGAGCGTGCCGCACCTGCATGTGCATCTCGTGCCGAGGAATCGCAAGGATGGGCTGCGCGGGTTCTTCTGGCCGCGGCGGAAGTACGACAGCGAGGCGCACATGCGCGAGACGGCGGCGGCGATCCGGCGCGGTTCTCGAAAAAGGGCAATGAGGGCAGCGTCAGCGGCGTGATCCGCGGGTCAACGCAATCCGACGTCCGGTTTCCGGACGTGGATTGCGTTGACCGGGCGGCATCGTTGCTCCACGCGTAGCCGAGGCGGTGCGCGACAAGGCCCAGGCCGTCGACGCCGCGGAAGACCGCCTCCTCCACCTGCCTCTCCCGCAATCGAGCGACGATGTCGCGTGCGCTGCCCACCAACCCGTGCCGAAGCGGCCAGGGCGGTGAGGTGCCCGGGTAGCGCTCGTTCAGCCAGCGCGCGCCGGCGCCGTAACGCGCCACCGCTCCGAGCAACGAGGGCAGGGTCGCGCGGTGGCGGTGGTGCACGAGTGCCTCGGGGCGAAACTCGAGGGTCCAGCCAGCTGCGACGAGGCGGCGGCAGAGGTCGAGGTCGCCGCCGGATCGGATCCCCTCCGTGAACCCACCGACCTGCCCGAAGGCCGCACGGCGGACGAGCAGGTTGCCCGCGGCCGCCCCTCCCCCACTTGCCCTGATCAGCCCCTCCGCGTGGTCGAACAGGTTCCGCGACCGCGCATAGCGCGCGGCGAACGAGCCCTGGCCGGGCTCGCCCAGGATCTGACCTGCGACGGCACCGCAGTCGTCCGCGATCGACCCAGCGAAGTAGGCACCGAGCAAGTGCGGCCCAGGCCGGCAGTCGGCATCCAGGAAGAGGAGCCAGTCATTCGCCGCCAGCCGTGCTCCCTCATTGCGGGCGTGGTAGGCGGAGCGCTCACGTGTCGCTCGTAGGACACGGATCCCGTCACGCGCGATCCAGCATGCGGCGGCGCCGCGGGTGTTGTCCGCGACGAACACCTCGTCACCCCCACGCAGATCGAGGCACGCAAGGGCGGCCAGCAGACGATCCGCAGCGGCGCGGTCGCCGCGGAATGGGACCACGACGCTCACCACCGGCCGCGTCCCAGCGCTCGAGTGTGGACGTAAGAGTGCTATGGCCCCGTCGACTACCCACTCGAGGCGTCGGCACCCGGATCCTCGGCCTCCAGGGCGCGCATCGCCTCCTCGGGATCCAGGAATTCCTCCACCCGGACGGCCCTGCCGTCGCGAAACGTTGTCAGGAAGGCGATCACCACCTCGACGTCCGCGCCGCTCTCCACCCCCTCGCCGCGGACGCGACATACGCTGAGGACGCTGTCGCCGTTCTCGGCGAGCGATTCCAGGTCCATCGTGAGATCATGGAGCGTGTTGTGCCAGTCCTCGTGGTACTCGCGAACGGCGTCGAGGCCGCGATGGGTGGTCGCGGCGGGGTGCTCCGGCGCCACCTCCCATTCGATGTCCGGGTGGGCCGTCGCGAGCAGGCCCTTCAGGTCGCCGGCGTTGTAGGCGTCGATTGCCCGGCGAACGATCGCGGCGTTCTCGCTGGAGCTCGCGCCGACCGTCAAGCCGTGGGCGTAACGCGGTAGGCGTCGAAGACCGAGTCGACGTTCCGGAGCCGTCCGACGCACTGTCGGAGCTGCTCGCCGTCGCCGACCTCGACCACGAACCGGTTCTTGACCATCGGGTGCTTGGTGCAGCAGAAGGCCTCGATGATGTTCACGCCGGTCTCGGCGAACGTCCGGGAGAGGTCCTCCAGCAGGCGGGTACGATCCCAGGCATCGACCTGGAGCTCGACGCGGTAGGAGGTTGAGTTGTCGCCCTCCCACTCGACCTCGGTGAACCGCTCAGGCGAGCGCTTTAGCGCGCTCATGTTCTTGCAGTCCTCGCGATGGATCGTGATCCCGCGGCCGAGCGAGACGTAGCCGATGATCGGGTCTCCCGGGACGGGGCGGCAGCACTTGGCAAGGCGAATCATCACGTCGTCGACGCCCTTGACCTTGATCCCGTAGTCCGAGGCCTCTTGGGTACGGCGCTGGCGCTCGTCGCGACCCTCGAGAACTCCGGCCAGGCGCGCCTCGGTCTCGTCGCCGGCGACCGCCTCGCCCTGCTTCAGGCGCTGGAAGACCTTGTTGGCGACCGTCTTCGGCGAGATCTTCCCCTGGCCGACCGCGATGTAGAAGTCGTCGGCCTTCCGGAACCCCATCTCCCGCGTGACGTCGGCGAGCAGCGGCGATGCGGCGATGCGCTGCGGGGGAAGCCCCCGCTTGCGGATCGCATCCTGCAGCTGCTCGCGCCCGCGACGCTCGGCGTCGTCGCGGCGCTCGCGCTTGAGGAATGCACGAATCTTGTTTCGGGCGCGGCTGGTGCGCACCAGCGCGAGCCAGTCGCGCGACGGGCCGCGCTCCTGCTTGGCGGTGAGGATCTCGACGATGTCGCCGGACTTCAGCTGGTAGTGAAGCGGGACGATCTTGCCGTTCACCTTCGCCCCCACGCAGCGGTGCCCGACGTCCGTGTGGACGGCGTAGGCGAAGTCCAGTGGCGTGGAGCCGGCGGAGAGGTTCTTCACCTCGCCCCTCGGGGTGAACACGAAGACCTCGTCCTCGAACAGGTCGACCTTCAACGACTCGAGGAACTCGGTGGGGTCCTGCTCGCCCTCGACCTCCAGGAGCTGGCGAAGCCAGGTCATCTTCTCCCGCTCCGGATCCCCCTTCGTGCTCGGGCCCTCCTTGTAGATCACGTGGGCGGCGATCCCGTACTCGGCCGTCTCGTGCATGTCGGGCGTGCGAATCTGGATCTCAAGCGGCCGGCCCTCCGGCCCGATGACCGTCGTATGGAGGGCCTGGTAGAGGTTGAGCTTCGGCGTCGCGATGAAGTCCTTGAAGCGCCCCGGCAGCGGCTTCCAGAGTGAGTGGATGATTCCGATCGCGCCGTAGCAGTCCTTGACCGACGCCACCAGAACGCGCATCGCGGTCAGGTCGTAGATCTCGTTGAACTCCCTGCCCTTCTTCGTCATCTTCGAGTAGATCGAGTAGAAGTGCTTGGCGCGGCCTGAGATCTGGCCGCCTCGATCCCGACCTTCCCGAGCTCGCTGCTGAGGAACTCGCCCGCGTCGGTCACGTACCGCTCCCGCTCGGCTCGTTGCTGAGAGACGAGCTTCTTGATCTCGTCGTACTTGCGGGGATGGAGGCGCTGGAACGAGAGGTCCTCGAGCTCCCACTTGATCGCGTGGATCCCCAGCCGGTGTGCCAGGGGCGCGTAGATCTCGAGCGTCTCGCGAGCCTTCTCGATCTGCTTCTGCTTCGGAAGCGCCGAGATCGTGCGCATGTTGTGAAGGCGATCGGCGAGCTTGATCAGGATGACCCGGAGGTCCGTAGCCATCGCGACCATCATCTTCCGGTAGTTCTCCGCCTGGCTCTCGTCGCGGCTCTGGAAGGTGATGCCGGTGAGCTTGGTGACGCCGTCCACCAGGTTCGCGATCACCTCGCCGAACCGCTCCCCAACCTCGTCCAGGCTCGCGCTCGTGTCCTCCACGGTGTCGTGAAGGAGCGCGGCGCACAGCGTCTCGGTGTCGAGCCGCAGCCCAGCACAGATCTTCGCCACCTCGACCGGGTGGGTGATGAAGTCCTCGCCCGACTTGCGGCGCTGATCGCCGTGTCGCTCGCACGCGAAGGCAAACGCGCGCTCGACCGCCTCGGTGTCGATCGGCCGGGCGCCGTCGTCGGTGTGCTCGGCGATCACGGCGAGGAGATCGCTCAGCAGGGCGCACTCGTCGTCCGTGAGCTCTGCGGTGCGGGCGCTGTCTACGGCCGGCGGCGTCGCGGTCACGGCGCCCGCGCCGACGCGTGTGTGCCCCTCGCGATCGGGGGGCGTCTCGGTCCCCTCGGCCTTGGGCCGGCGCCGTGCCGGTCGCCGGACCTTGACCTTCGGCCCCCTGCTCGCCTTGGAGCGCTCGGCGTTGCGCTTGCCGTTCGAGCCGTCCTTCGACGCCGCGGGCTTGGCCCGCTTCGCCCTGTCTAGCTCGGTTGTCTTCGCCTGCTTAGGAATCGCCTGCCCTCCTCGTACCGTTCTTGGTAGGCGGCGAAGGACTGCGTCCGTTCCAGATCCTTCCCCACCGAGGATACGACGCGCAGGGTGGCGGGGGTGGCGGCAGGCTCCCACTCGACAGCGCCCATCTCCTCGAGGACTCGGATCCGGCGGGCCCCGATCTCGGGAGCGCGCGGATGGCGGCCTGGCCCGTGGAGAGCGTCGCGCAGCTGGGCTTCCGCGATCGCGGGGGCCGCGCCACTTGACGCGGCCGTCGCCTGGCGATCGCGCAGGAGCCGATACAGCGCCACGAGCGCGGCGCGTCGCGGCCATTCCTCGTCGTGTCCCCGAAACGCCATCGCGACGTCCTCGGGACCCCAGGACTCGTGCAGGAAACCGGTGCCGGCGGCGGCGGCCCGCTCGAGATGGGGGAACGGGGGCGGGTCGACGACGACGACGTGCGTGAAGCCGGCGGCCATCGCCGGCATCCGCTCGAGGGCGGCCCAATCGGCAAGAGCCACCCCGCACGCGGCAGACGACACCTCCTCGAGCCCGGCACGCGCAGCCTCGTCGGCAAGGCGCGCGGAGACGATCGCCAGCGGTCCACCGCCGAACCGCGCGGGTGCGGCCGCGCGCTCCACGAGCTCTCGCCGCCTCAGCGCATCGGAGCAGAGCACCAGGACCGGCTCGCTGCACGACGCCAGCGCAGCGACCGTCGCCACGCCGGAATCCCCGCGCCGGTCCACGATCGCGCGCCGCTCCCCGTCACTCGGACCGACCGGTGGAGGCCAGGCATCAAGCGGCGCCTCGCGCTCCGCCTCGAACCGCCTCAGCCACTCCTCGCGATCCGGAAGGGCGAGCTCCGTCTCCGCCGGGTCCTCCTCGCCCTGGTAGAGCTCGCCGAGGACCACCCGGGGCTCAACTGCACCGTTCCACTCGTTGAGCTCGAGCTTCACCGAGACGTCAACCGGCTTCACGAGCCTCGACTCGGCCAGCCTGCCGTTAACGCGGAAGGCGACGCCGAGCGCCGAGCTGCCTCCGCTCTCCAGCCGGAAGCGCGCGTGCTTGTCGCCCTCGCCCATCGGGCGCACGTCGCGAACGCGCACCGACGGCACGAGTAGCCGAACCCCCGGATTGCCCATGCCGAACGGGCCGAGGCGCTCCAGGGCCTCGGCCACGTCGTGCCCCAGACTCTCGCCGCCGACGACTGCGTCGATCGCCTCTGTGGGGGTGAGCCGATCGCGGTCGATGACCTCCGACGCGTGGGCGACGAATGCCTCCCGGAAGGCATCGATCCGGTCGGCGGGGATCTCCAAGCCGGCCGCTGCCCGGTGGCCTCCGTAACGGGTGAGGTGCTCGCCGCACGCATCGAGCGCGGCAAGTAGATCGAAGCCCGGGATGCTGCGGCCCGACCCTCGGCCTCGCCCCTCGGAATCGATGCCGATGAGGACGGCCGGGACGAAGTGACGCTCCGCGAGCCGGGAGGCGGCGATCCCGACCACCCCAGGATGCCATTCGGTGCCCGCCAGGACGAGGGCCGGTGCCGAGGCGAGGTGATCGGGCAGCTCGGCGCGTGCCGCCTCGGCGCCATCGACGACCGTGCGTTCGGCCGTGCGGCGCTCGCTGTTGGCGCGGTTGAGCTCGACAGCAATCTCACGAGCGCGCTCCTCCACGGAGGCCAGCATCAGCTCAACGCCCGCATCGGCGCGATAGAGGCGCCCCGCGGCGTTGATGCGGGGGCCGAGGCGGAAGGCGAGATCACCCTCGTCGAGCCGGTCGGGCGTTATGGAAGCTGCCTCGCACAGCGCCCGCAGCCCGACCCGGGTTCCGCGTCGCGCCACGGCGAGCCCCCTGCGAACGAGGGCCCGGTTCTCGCCCCGCAGCGGGACCAGGTCCGCAACAGTGGCGAGCGCAACGAGGTCGAGGTCTCGCTCCGCCTCCTCGGTTCCGAGCAGCGCCGCAGCGAGCTTGTGGACGACGCCGGCGGCGCAGAGCTCGCCGAACGGGTAGCCGCTGAGCCGCGGGTGAAGGATCGGGCAGTCCGGGAGGCTCTGCCCGGGCTCGTGATGGTCGGTGACGATCACCTCCATCCCCGCCGCCCGGGCCGCCTCCACCTCCTCCGCGCATCCGATCCCGCAGTCGGCGGTGATCAGCAGGCCGGTCCCGCGGGCGGCCAGACGCTGGACGCCATCGCGGGTGAGGCCGTAGCCGTCCCCCATCCGATCCGGGATGTACCAATCGCATTCGGCGCCGAGCTCCCGCAACGCGCGGACGAGGATCGCCGTGGAGGACACTCCGTCGCAGTCGTAGTCGCCGTGGACCGTGATCGTCCGCCCGTCAGCCACTGCTCGCTCGATCATGGAGACGATCTCCCCCATCGAGTCGAACTCGAACGGATCGTGAGTCTCGGACGCCTCCAGGAAGGCGCGCGCCTCCTCCGCGGTCCGGTAGCCGCGGCGGACGAGCGTCACGGCGATGGACTCCGGCAACCCCAGCGCCTCCATGAGGGCTCGGGCCTCCGCGTAACGGAACGGCTCGAGCGAAAATGCTCGCTTGACGGTCTCCGAGGCAGACGCAGCCACGACGCCAGGCTAAGAACAAGCCTGGACGGAACTCTCCCCCTCGCCTGATTACGCTGCAAGAGAGCCCACGTCGAGCAACGGAGGACCCATGGACCTACGAGCCGCCCAAGCGCCGATCAAGGACCGCTACCGCGAGGAGCCCGGCGAGGCGCGGATCACCCTCGTGGCGAAGGCGAGCGAGACGGACACGCCGGTCGCCTGCTCGGTGGAGGCGGGACAGGCAATTGCGGCCGCGCAGGCGCACGCCGGGGTCGGCGGCCCGGGCACTGCTGCGTGCTCGGGCGACCTCCTGCTCGGGGCCTTGGCGGCTTGCGCACAGGTCACCTGCCAGATGGTTGCCGCCTCCATGGGCATCGAGACCGAGAGCATCGAGATCACGGTGGAGGGCGATCTGGACCTTCGCGGGACGCTCGGCGTCTCGCGCGACGCCAAGGTCGGCTTTGACGCGATCCGGCTCAGCCTGGATGTAGTCGCGCCGGGCGCCGATCTGGCCGAGATCCAGTCACTCAAGGAGAAGACCGAGCGCTACTGCACGGTTCTTCAGACGCTGCGCGAGCCGCCGCCGATCGTGACTACGTAGCCGCTACTCCCTCACGACCAAGCCGTCGCCGTTCAATCCGCGGCGAGGTGCTCCCGGCGCACCCCGATCGCGTAGATGATCGCCACGCCGATCAAGGTGCCGGGGATCGCGACGAGCACCGTGCCGAAGTCCGTCACGCCGATCGAGCGGCCCGACGCGATCTGGAAGATCGCGCCCGTGACCATCCCGCCTGCAACGGCGCCGAGAAGGGCTCCCACGATGCCCGCCCAGAAGCGATCCGGGAGGAACACCGTGAAGTGCCACAGGGCGACGGCGATCGTGAACCACACGCACCGCAGCCATCAGCAGAGCCCCTAGCCGGCTCATCGATGCCTCCCGTGCTTTCGCCGCCGGCGTGATTGCCGCTTTCGGCGCTGTTCGCGCCGCGCGCTTGACTTCGCGCCGTCACCCGGGGCAGGGCGCGCTCTCGGCCTCCTGCTCCTGGACGGCCGCCGCGCCGTCGCTCCCATCCGCATCGGCGGGCTCGGGTTCAGGCTTCTCGGCCACGGCCGTAGCCGTGGGCGCCGCCTCGGCGGCCGCGGCCGGCGCAACGGCCGGGCCGGGGAGCGCGGACTCGGCGTCGCCGAGCTTCGCCACGACGTTGTCCTCCGGGAACGTGGGCAGGTGGCCCATCTCGTCGACCAGCCGCTCGCGGCGCGCCTTGTATGCCGGCTCGCGCTCCTTCCAATGGGTCAGCACCGGGGTCGCGATGAAGATCGACGAGTAGGCGCCGGACAGCACCCCGATGCCCATGGCGAACGCGAAGTCCTGGAGCGTCGCGCCGCCGAAGATGTAGAGCACCAGGATCAGGAAGAGCGTGGAGCTCCCGGTGATCAGCGAACGGGTGAGGACCTCGCTCATCGACTTGTTCGCGATCTGGGAGAACGCGGCGCGCGGCATGCGCGGCACGTTTTCGCGTATTCGGTCGAAGACGATCACCGTGTCGTACATCGAGTAACCGAGGATGGTTAAGAAGGCCGCGACGGTGCCGCTGGTCACCTCCCTGCCGGTGAGCGAGTACACGCCGCCGGTGATGAGGATGTCGTGGATCAAGGCGATGATGACCGGGATCGCGTACTTGGGCTCGAACCGAATCGCCATGTACGCCGCGATGACCAGCAGCGAGAAGATGATCGCGATCACGGCGCTCTTGGCCACCTGGGCGCCGAAGGTCGGGCCAACGGTGGTCCCGTTGAACCCGTTCTCGCCGCCCTTCAGCCCGAAGTCCTTGTCGAGCGTGTTCTTGACGGTCGTGTTTACCTGCTGGACCGGGATCTTCCCCTCGATCTCGATCACGTTCTGGCCCAGCTTCGGGTTGTCGACGCTCTGGATCGCGGCGCTCGATGCGTTGTCGACGCCGGCGTCCTCGAGCGCGGTCCGGACCTGATCGACAGTCGCGGGCTTCTGGAGGCTCGCGGTGACCTTGGCCCCCGAGGTGAAGTCGATGCCGAGGTTCAGCTGATTGACCGCGAACGAGATCGCCCCGATCGCGAGGATGCAACCCGAGAGCGAGAAGAACCACCGGCTAGCGCCGCTGAAGTCGAAGTGCCAGCGGACGCGCTGGGAGCCGGCGCCCAGCGCTCGTGGGGACTGGAAGGCCTTGGAGCGACCCAGCGTTCCCAGGATCGCCTGCGTGAACAGCACGGCGGTGAACAGCGACACGAGCGTTCCAACCCCCAGGGTGAACGCGAACCCCTTGACCCCCGCGGTCGCGAGCACAAAAAGGATGAACGCCGTGAACAGGGTGATGACGTTCGCGTCGATGATCGTCGCGATCCCCTTGCGGTAACCCTGCGCGATCGCCGACAGCGGCGATCGCCCGGCTCTCGCCTCCTCCTTAATTCGCTCGAAGATGACGATGTTGGCGTCGGCCGCCACCCCGATAGTCAGGATCAACCCCGCTATCCCCGGCAGCGTCAGGGTGATCGGGATCAGCTTCACCAGGGCGAAGAAGAAGACCCCGTAGACCGCCAGGCCGAGAACGGCGACCGCGCCGAGCAGGCGGTAATAGAGGAGCAGGAAGATGATGATGACCGCGAGCCCGATGATCCCGGCCTTGATCCCCTCGTGGAGCGCCTGCTGGCCGAGGGTCGCCGAGACCGTGCTCTGGCTGACCAGCGCAAGCTTCACGGGGAGCGCGCCGGTCTGGAGGATCGTCGCCAGGTCCTGCGCCGAGCTGATCGTGAAGTTCCCCGAGATCTCGGCTCCCTGCCGGCCGTCGATCCCCTGGGGATTGTCGAAATAGTTGATGATCGGATTCGAGAAGACCTGGTTGTCGAGCACGATCGCGAAGTGCTGGGAGTACTGCTCGGCGCTCGCCGAGGAGAGCCCCGCTCCGGGCGGCGCCGTGGCCCGGCCGCGGTTGGCGATCCTCTTGGTGACCTGCTGGAACGCGGATTGCCCGTCCCCGGAGAAGTCGAAGGTGACGATCGGCTGGTTCGTGGTCGGGTCGAAGTTCTGCTGCGGGTTGCTGATCTCCGAGCCGCTCAACGCCGGCTGGTCCTTGAGCACGAACTGCGGCGACTTCGCGAGCTCCTGCTGGGAGAGGGTGAGCGACGGACTGTTGGGCGCCGCCGCGACGAGCGTCCCCTTGGGCACGGTCTTGATCACCGATCGGGGCGGCTGCTTTGAGTTCCTGAACGGGAGCAGCAGGTCCTTCTTTAGCTCCGCAGGCCCGGACAGCAGCTTGTGCGACTTCTTGTCGAACAGGTAGTACTGCCCCTCGGTCGTGCAGTTGTTGCACTCGGGCTTCTGCGTAGAGGCGAAGCTGACCGCGGTCCACAGGTCCGGGAACGTGTAGGCGTTGGGGTTCGGGTCCGGCTGGCTCGCCGGGTTCTTCGGCGCCTTCGGCGGCGGGATGATGTTCGCCTCGAGATCGTAGAAGTAGAGCTGCGCCGTCTTCCCGACCTGGTCGATCGCCTGCTGCGCGTTCTGGACGCTGGGCAGCCCGACCTGGATTCCGGTTGCGCCGATTCTCGAGATCTCCGGCTCCGAGACGCCGAACTTGTCGGTCCGGGTCCGGATGATGTTGATCGCGCGGTCGATGTCCGCACCGCTTGGATTGGGAACCTGAGGCGTCCCGCGCGCCTCGTAGACGAGCTGCGTCCCGCCCTTGAGGTCCAGGCCGAGGACGGTCGTCTTCGTCGCGATCACGAGCCCCGACGCAACCAGCAGCGCGAGGACCATCAGGATGATGAACAGGTTTCGGCGTCGGCTACCCATCGGCCTCGAACATCAAGTGGTTCCTTGCTCCTCGCCCTTGCGCGCGCCTTCGTGGGATCCGGCGGTCTCCCGGCCCAAAACTACCGGGGCGTGAGCACCAACAGCAGCCCGCCGTCGTCGTCGTAGGCCGGAAACAGGTCGGCGACTGCCTCAGCGGGCAGGTCACCCTCGGCGTTCACGTGCACGCGCTTGCCCAGCGACCGGACTCCCCACTCGAGCGTGGTCTCGATCGGATCGGTGACGCCGTCGTTGTTGACATCGGCGGTGTCCCCGCCGTCACCCTCGTCAACCCACTGCAGGCCGAGCACGTCCTGGACGGGCCTGCCGATGACCTGCTCGTCCTTCAACCCGGTGAGCTCGAAGCCGCCCCTGCCGACGTCGAGCACCCTGCCCTCCTGGTCGCAGGTGAAGAACGCTGCCTCCGGCGCCGGGTAGTAGTCGTCGAGCAGCTCGAATATGAACCCGAATCCGCACTTGGAGCAGCCCTTGGGCCTCGACGACATCCCCGCCGTCCGGTCCGCGCTCAGTTCGCGGTTCCCGCAGTTCGGACAGATGAAGAACGGCACGAGCGTAAGCGTAGCGAGGGCGCCGTGCCTGCTCAGAAGAGGCTGGCGGCCGAGCTCTCGGGGACCGGGAGCCCGAGGTGATCGAAGCCGCGCGCGGTGATCACGCGCCCGCGAGGGGTCCGCTTGATCAGGCCCTGCTGGAGCAGGTACGGCTCGTAGACGTCCTCGATCGTGTCCTGCTCCTCGTCCACCGCGGCGGCCAGGGTCGAGAGGCCGACGGGCCCGCCGGAGAACTTGGTCGCGATCGCGTCGAGGATCGTGCGGTCGTGACGGTCGAGACCGGCTGCGTCGACCTCGAGCAGCCCCAGCGCCTCGCGCGCAACATCGCCGGTCACCACGCCCTCGCCGCGAACCTCGGCGAAATCGCGCACCCTCTTCAGCAGCCGGTTGGCCACCCGCGGCGTCCCGCGCGAGCGCTCGGCGACCTCACGCTCGCCCTCGGCCTCCACCTCGATGCCGAGAATCTGCGCTGAGCGGCGCACGATGCGAGCCAGGTCGTCCGGCGCGTAGTGCTCCAGCCGGTGGCAGACGCCGAAGCGGTCGCGAAGCGGCGTCGTCAGCAACCCGGTGCGCGTGGTGGCCCCGACCAGCGTGAACGCCGGCAGGTCCAGCGTCACGGTCCGGGCGCCGGCGCCCTGGCCAAGCACGACCGGCAGGCGGCGCTCCTCCATGGCCGGATAGAGCGTCTCCTCGATCGCCCGGCTGAGCCGGTGGATCTCGTCGATGAAGAAGACCGATCCGGGCTCGAGCGCGGTTAGGAACGCGGCGATGTCCGCCTTGCGCTCGAGGGCGGGGCCCGCGGTCTGGACGAGCGAGACACCGAGCTCGGCGGCCACGATGTTCGCCAGCGAGGTCTTGCCCAGCCCGGGTGGCCCGGCCAGCAGCACG
Source organism: uncultured Actinomycetes bacterium (assembly GCA_963829735.1). GTDB lineage: Bacteria > Actinomycetota > Thermoleophilia > Solirubrobacterales > 70-9 > AC-56. Next base: position 115,374 of record CAWHJT010000012.1, on the reverse strand, counting down.
TGGTCGAGCGGCTCGCCACGCTTCATCGCCGCCTCGATGAAGACCTCTAGCTGCGCGGTCACCTGCTGCTGGTTCACGAAGTCCGTCAGGCGCTTCGGCCGCAGCGAGGAATCGAGCTCGTCCTCCCCGCCGGCCAGGCTCGCATCGGCGAACCGCTCGGCGGCCTGGGCCTCGAGCCCCTCGGCGGCCTGGGCCGCGGCCGCCTCGGTGATCCCGGGATCGCGGGCGACGCTCACGTCCGTGTCCCCTCGGCGGCGCGCCGCAGGGCCGCGTTGATGAGCTCCTCGGCACTCGAGCCCTCGGCGCCGTCGAGCAGGTTCTCTGCCTCGGTGATCGTGTATCCGAGGTGCATGAGGCCGTCGCGGGCCAGCAGGCGCGGCTCCGCCGTCTCGGAGTCGCCGGCGGCGGGAATCCCCTCGGTCAGCTCGCCCGCCACCTTCTCGCGCAGCTCGACGATCAGCCTCTCCGCCGTGCGCTTTCCCACTCCCGGGGCCGCCTGGAACCGCTTTGCGTCGCCGGCGGCGATCGCCCGCAGGAGCTCGCGCGGGGCGCCGCCCGAGAGGATGGCGATCGCCACCTTAGGCCCGATCCCGGACACCGAGGTCAGATGCAGGAAGAGGTCTCGCTCCTCCTCGCTCGCGAAGCCGTACAGCGACATGGAATCGTCGCGCACGACGAGGTGGGCGTGCAGGGTTGCCTGCTTGCCGCGGCTGGGAACGCCCTTCAGCGTCTCGGCCGAGACGGCGAGGCGATAGCCGACTCCCCCGGCCTCGATCACGACGTGATCGGGCCGGCGCACCATCACCTCTCCCCGAACCGAAGCGATCATGCGGAGCCGACTCCGCTCGCATGCGCCGCGGGCGCGTGGGACGGCCGCGTGTGCGCCGCGTGGCAGATAGCGACCGCGAGGGCATCGGCGGCGTGGTCGGGCTCAGGCGGCTTCGGTAGCCCGAGCAGGCTGCCCACCATCCGCTGGACCTGCGCCTTGTTCGCGGCGCCGTTGCCGCAAACGGCCATCTTCACGGCCTGAGGCGTGTAATCGAAGCACCTGATGCCGCGCTGCGCCGCGGTGAGCATCGCGACGCCCCTGGCCTGACCGACCCCGATCGCCGAGCGCACGTTCTTCCCGAAGTAGACGTCCTCCAGCGCGAGTGCGGCGGGCTCGTGCCAGGTCAGGAGCTCGGACAGCTCGCGATGGATCTCGGCGAGCCGCGTCTCGATGGGCTCACCGGGGGCGATCTCGATCACGCCGCCGTCGACGACGCTCATCCGGCCTCCCGCGACGCGCACGACGCCGAAGCCGGTGTTCGCCACGCCGGGGTCGATACCCATGACCAGGATCATGGGTAGTGATTCTGCGCCCGGCCTCGGACGCCTCCAATCTGGGCCCGCAGGCACGCCCCGGGGCCGGCTACGCGGCGATTTCCTCGAGGACCTGGGCCGGGATGTCGAAGTTCGCGTGGACGGCCTCGATGTCGTCGTGGTCGTCGAGGGCCTCCATCAGTCGCATCACGGCCCGGGCGTCCGTATCGCCCACCTCGACGACGTTCTTGGGCTCCATCGTGAGCTCGGCGGACTCGATGTCCACCCCCGAGGACTCGAGCGCCTCGCGCACCGCCGCCAGGTTCTCGGCGGCGCTCACGACCTTGAGCGAGTCCCCCTCCCGGGTCACGTCCTCGGCGCCCGCGTCGATCGCCGGCATGAGGTCATCCTCGCCGTAGCGGTCGGCATCGACCATCGCTACGCCCCGTTTCTCGAACACCCACGCCACGGAGCCCGGCTCGCCGAGGCTGCCTCCGTTCTTGTCGAAGATGTGGCGGAGGTCCGCGCTGGTGCGGTTCCGGTTGTCGGTGAGAGCCTCCGCCAGGACCGCCACGCCGGCCGGTCCGTAGCCCTCGTACACGACCCGCTCGATCGTCTCGCCATCCGCCCCGGCACCAGTGCCCCGGTCGATCGCCCGCTGGATGCTGTCCTTGGGCATCGAGTAGTCCCGCGCCTTCTGGACCGCAGCCGCGAGGGTGAAGTTGGCCTCGGGGTCTCCCCCGCCCTCACGTGCCGCGACCGTGATGACCCGCGCGAGCTTCGTGAAGAGCTGCCCGCGCCGCGCGTCGGTGGCCGCCTTCTTGTGCTTGATGGAGGCCCACTTGGAGTGACCCGACATGGCTCACATACTAGGAAGGGAGCCCTCTCGCATCGGGGTGGCTCGCGACTCGGTGGTCGTGCGCGCTGGGCGGGACCCCGGCGATGGATGGCCGACGAGTAACGAAAGGGGGAATTGGGCTGCAGGCGATCCTGGCTCGAGACTGGAGTTTGTTTCCGTATGCGTGCCGAAGTCCAGGCTCGCTTGGAAGCGTGGCCGAGCCGCCGGCGTCGGATAGGCAGTGACGGCGGCGGTCGCGGCAGGGCCATGGGGGTGACCGACTTTTGCCTTCGTATTGATGGAAAAACTCGGCCACCCCCTTCGGGCCCTGGCGAGATGCGCGCCAGCGCGCACGAAACGATGGCGCGACGGTGACGCTTCCCCTCTCTGCCCCTTGGGCGCCGGCGGCGGCGAGCCGCCGAGGGGCTGCCGACCCGCCGACAAGCTCCAGGGTCGGCGGCACGGCCAGAGGACGCCGCCGCGCCACCCCGATCCGCCCCCGCAGCGACCCCGCCCGGCCCTTCTGTCGCATCCAGGTGAGCTCACGATCCCGGGGGTCGTGCACGTTGAGTCGGATTCCGGCCTACGGACGGCCCAACGAGGAAGCATGGGGGAAGCACTAGGAAGCGAGCGATCACCCATGGATGCGGGATGGTTGAGGAGGCGGCGCGGCGGCCGGGCCTCTGTGCCCGGCCGCCAGCGGCCTCGGCATCCCTAGTACGCCCAACACCGAGCCCCTGGCAACGAAGCTCTGACCGGTGTCGTGACCGTACAAACAGAGACGGCCGCAAGAAGTTGCGGGATCGGCGTATGTCAGATCGGTGACGGCCCACAGCCAGCGAGCCGCCGACACGCTCAGACGAGAAACCGGCCGTCCTCCTGGAACGGCTCGCCGTCGACCTCGAGGCGGCCACCGCCGCGGAGGTCGCAGACGAGGTCCGTATGCACAGCGCTCTCGTTGTTGCCGCCGCACTCGGGATAGCTCGCCCCCACGGCCATGTGCACGGTGCCGCCGATCTTCTCGTCCAGGAGCACGTCGCGGGTGCCCCGGTCGATCCCGAAGTTCGTGCCGATCCCCAGCTCGCCCAGACGGCGCGAGCCCTCGTCGGTGTCCAGGAGACTCACCAGGAAGTCCTCACCACGCTCGGCGGCCGCGTCGACGACCTTGCCGCCCTCGAATCGCAGATGCGCGCCCACTACCTCTCGCCCACCGACCATGGCGGGCAGATGGAACGAGACGTCACCCTCCACCGAGTCCTCGACCGGCGCGGTGAAGAACTCGCCGTCCGGCATGTTGTGCTCACCGTCGGCGGCGATGAACTTCCGGCCCGCGATGCCGAGCTTGATGTCGGTCCCGGGCGCGGTAACGCGGACCTCCTCGTGACCCTCGATCCAGTCGGCGAGCCGCTTCCACTCCTCGGCCGCCTTGCGCCAGGCGGCGACCGGATCGTCGGCGTCCGCAAAGCAGGCGCCGTAATAGAAGTCCTCGAAGTCGGCCAGGCTCATCTCGGCGTCAGATGCGTAGGCGGAGGTCGGGTAGAGCGTGTACACCCACCGGAAGCTCCCCTCCGCGCTGCGTCGCATGGTGGTCTCCATCAGCGCGCGGGTCGCCGCCCGCCGCTTGGCCTGGCGCTCGGGCGGCACGTGGGACAGCTCGCGGGTGTTGGTATCCGCGCCGATGACGATGTTCGCGTCGCACTCCTCGGCCTCCCAGCGGGCGATCGGCGACACCCACTCGAGCTGAGCGTCCGACGCATGGCGAAAGTAGGCGACCGACTGCCCCTCGAACGACAGGGCGACGGTCGGGTTGGCTCCCGCGCGCAGCGCCTCCTCGTAGATGGCGGCAATCAGGGGCTCACCGGCGCTCGGGCCGCGGATCGCGCAGGTGTCGCCCTCCTTCAGCTTGACCGAGTAGTTGACGAGGATCCGCGCAAGGTTTTCGACCCTCGGATTACGCATCGTTGTGCCCCCTCATGCCGCTCTCGTGATGTTGGCGGCGCTCGCGGGCGGCGGTCGCGAGCGCCATCAGCAGCGCATGCATTCGCGAGTCGTCCGTGAGCTCTGGATGAAATGAGCAGAGCACGACCTGGCCCTGCCGGACGGCGACGGGATGCCCGTCGACTCTGGCGAGGACCTCGACTTCGTCGCCAAAGTCGTCGATCCACGGCGCCCGGATGAACACGGCGAGCACTGGATCCGGCCCGAGCCCCTCGACCTGGAGCTCTGCCTCGAAGCTTGCGATCTGGCGCCCGAAGGCGTTGCGCTCGGCCTTGGCGTCGACGAGGCCGAGGTGATCGCGATCGCACACGATCATGCCCGCGCAGGTGCCCAGGATCGGACGGCCGCCCTCGGCATGCGCTCGGATGGCGGGCTCGAGGCCGTCGCGTTCGATCGCCTTGGTGATCGTCGTGCTCTCGCCGCCGGGGATTACAAGGCCGTCAAGGTCCGCAAGCCCCGCGGGGGTCCGGACCTCCACCGGCTCCCCGCCCAGCGACCGCAGCGTCTCCGCGTGTGCCGCGAAGTCACCCTGGCTGGCCAGCACGCCGATCCGCAACCGGCTCGCGTCCGCGGCCTCAGGGGGAACCGCGCTCGAGCGACCCACGCGGGCGACCCTATGCGCCGCGCTGCTGGAGCAGTTCGCCCTCCGCGGCGAGCTGCGCGATGTCGTCGCCGCGCATGGGCTCGCCGAGCTCGATCGACGCGGCTGCAACCCGCTCCGGGTCCTTGAAGTGGGTGGTGGCCTCGACGATCGCCCGTGCCCGGCGATCGGGGTCCTCGGACTTGAAGATGCCCGAGCCGACGAAGTTGCCCTCCGCGCCCAGCTGCATGACGAGCGCCGCATCCGCGGGGGTCGCGATGCCGCCCGCGCAGAACAGGGGGACGGGGAGCCAGCCGGTCTCGGCAACCTCCCGCACGACCTCCATCGGCGCGCCGAGCTCCTTGGCCTCGGCGCCGAGCTGCTCGCTCCCGAGCGTGCCAAGCCGCTTGATGCCGCCGACGATCCCTCGCAGGTGGCGGACGGCCTCGACGATGTTGCCCGTGCCGGCCTCGCCCTTGGAGCGGATCATCGCCGCCCCCTCGCCGATCCGGCGAAGCGCCTCGCCCAGATTGGTCGCGCCGCACACGAACGGGACCTCGAAGGCGTGCTTGTCGATGTGGTGGGCCTCGTCGGCGGGCGTGAGCACCTCGGACTCGTCGACGTAATCGACCTCGAGCGACTGCAGCACCTGCGCCTCGGCGAAGTGCCCGATGCGCGCCTTCGCCATCACGGGGATGGTCACCGACTCCTGGATCTCCTTGATCACGCGGGGACTGGCCATGCGCGCGACTCCGCCGGCGGCCCGGATGTCCGCGGGCACCCGTTCGAGCGCCATCACGGCCACGGCGCCGGCATCCTCGGCGATCCCCGCCTGCTCGGCCGTGGTCACATCCATGATCACGCCGCCCTTGAGCATCTCCGCGAGGCCGCGCTTGACCCGGAATGTCGCCCTCTCACTCACTGTCTGGAATATAGGGCAGCGACTGCCCTATCCGCCCCGCGCGAGCGATGATTCCGGCGGAGCGCGTACTACTCCCTGTCGAGCCGAATCGATCCGTCAGGCGGCCATCGCCCGGCCATCGCCCTCGCCCGCACCGACCTTGCCCTGCGCCGCTCGATGCCCGTCCGGGGCGCCTCCGTACGGAGCCGCCGGCTCGAGCCGCCGCAGGCTTGCGCTCTCCGCGGCCGGGGCGGGACGGCGAAGGTCGCGGATCGCGACGATCAAGCCGGTGAGCAGCACGGCCGCTGCGACGAGGACCAGCGCGCCGATGAGCCAAGTGGCCCACGGGAGTGCCTGGTGCCAGAACGTCCCTCCGTGGGCGTTGGTGCATTGGGCTGCCGGCGGCCACACCGAAATCCCCTTGTTCAGCCCACCGGTCGTCTGGCTCGAGTTCGGACACGAGCCACCCCAGGAGACCCAGAGCGCAACGCCCCACAACACGAGCGCAGAGATAGCGAGGATCACCGCCGAACCGACGGTGGGCCCGAGCAGACGCCTGGGTCTGCCTCCCATCACCGGCGGCAGGTTAAACCCGGGAGATGTCGGAGCCCCCGGTTGTCCGGCGCAAAGCCCGCACGTTGCGGATAAACGGGTGGACGAGCGGAGTTACTTCAGCTTGAAGGCGCGGATGCGGTCCTTGAAGGCGGCCTTGTCGCGCGCGTACACGCCGTACGCGAGGGCCTGGACGATGCCCAGCAGGGCCGAGTTGGACCGCGTGAACGACGGGCTGTTCGAGGAGTAGTAGAGCGTCAGCTCGGCGTGCTCGCCGACCTCGGAGAGCGTGGCGTCGCTGATCGAAAGCGTCCTGGCGTGGCGGTGCCGGGCGAGCTTCATCGCACGGACGATGAGCGGATGCGCCCGGCCGGCCGAGAAGGCGATGACGAGTGTGTCCTCGTCGACCCGGCTCAGCCGGGTGATCGAGTCCTGGCGCGGGCTGGTCACGACCTCGGCGCGGATGTCGAGCAGCGCCAGAAGGTGACGGAGATAGCTCGCGAAGAAGGCCATCTGGTCCACCCCGACGAGCATCACCCGGTGCGCCGAGGCGAGCGCCGAGACGCATGCCTCGACCTGCTCGCGGGTCAGGCTACGCGCCGTGTCCTCGACGTTCGCGTGGTCGGCGGCGAGCGAGGACTCGAACTCGGAGTGGTCGAAGTCGAAGAGCTGCCCCCCGCCCGCCCCGGCTGCCTCCTCACCGGCGCGGTTGCGGTACTCCTCGATCGCCGCCTGCTGAAGCTCGGGATAGCCCTCGAAGCCGAGAGCCTGCGAGAAGCGCACCACCGTCGAGGAAGAGGTGCTCGCGCGGCGGGCGAGCTCCTCGGCGGTCTGGAACGCGGCCTCGTCGAGATGATCGACGATGTAGCGGGCGACGTCCTTCTGCGACCGCGAGAACTCGTCGAACCGCTCGGTGATGTAGGTGGAGAGGGTCTTGCCGTTCTGCCCCGTCGGGCGTCCGTTGCGGCGCGGGCGCGCCTGGGCCCCGCGAGCGCGCGACTGAGTCGAACGAGACTTCGTGACCGTCTTGCTCACGGCGGCATGTTTCGCCCCGGTTCGGGTTTTCCCTCCTAACTGGGTGCATCGCGCAGGCGGATCTGGTTGGATCGCCGGTCGTGGACGCCGAGAGAGCGCTCCGGATCACGAACCGGAACATGATCGTCTTCGACCTCGCGCTGGGGACCGGCGCCCTCCTCGCTCCCGACGCCACGCTGGCGGTCCTCGGCCACGAGCACCCCTCGCCCGACGCCCGCGAGCTCTTTCGACGCAGCGGCCCCGTCTGGCTGACGTTCGCCGCCGCTCACGCGCTCGCCTATCATCGCAACCGGCCCGAGGACTGGTGGGCGCTCGCGTGGCTTCGCGGCACCGAGGTCGCCACCGACATCCTGTGGTCGCGCTCGTCCGCGTTCTCCCGCCCGGGCGCGAGGGCGGGGCTGTGGATGGCCGGGGCCGGAAACGTGGCGATGGCGCTCGGCTTCGGCTGGCTGGCCTCGCGGCAACCGCGCCGCCGCCTCTCGCTGCGCCGCAGCTAGCCCGAGCCGGACGGTGCCGTCCCCGCCGGCCGGCTGCACTCCTTGAAGCCGACGGCCTGGGCGTACTGCAGGCGCTTCACCTGGTCCTTGACGGCCTTGGCCTGCGCCTGGGCGTAGGCGGTGGCGTCGCTCTGCTGCGCCGCTCTGAGACCTTGCTTCAGCACGTCGACGTTCTTGTCCATGGCCTTGACGTAGCGGTCCAGGGCCGGCTTGACGTCGGACGGCGCGTTCAGCGCGCGCAGCTGGCTCACCTCGCTCTCGGTGATGTCGAGCAGCTTCTGGGTGAAGGTGGCCGTCTCCTCGGGCGTGGTCGGGGGGCTGCCCTGGAGCTCGGCGAAGCGATCCCGGGCGTCCTTGCAGATCGCGTCGCCCTTGGCGATCAGCTGCGACTTGGTGAGCTCGGCAGCGGTGCTCGTGGTGCTGCTTCCGCCGCCTCCGCACGCACTGAACCCCACCGCGGTCAGCGCGCCGATCGCCACGGCGGATGTCAGCCGGCGTGCCGTCCTCGCAGACATCGGCGGGCAGCGTAGCGACCGGCTGAATTAGGGTCGGCGCCGTGAGAGCCAGGGACATCTACGTGCACACGGCTCGTACCTACTGGCGCCGGGGCGGGTACCTGCTCGTCCTCGGGCTCGCCGTCTTCGTCCCGCTCGGGCTGCTGGACGCCGTCGCGGACCGGATCCAGGATGTCCGCATCGAGGATCTCGGCGGCTTCACCGATCTGGGGACGTATGCGCTCCTGGCCGCGATCGTCGTCCAGGCGGTCACCAGCCTGATCGGCGAGATCTTCTACAGCGGCGCCGTCGCGATCGCGCTCGCGCGCGGGGAGGAGTCGGAGCCGCCGCCGTTGCTGACGGTCGCGAGACACCTCAGCTACGGGCGGCTGATCGTCGTCGACCTCATCGTCGCGGTGGGGACCGCGATCGGCCTGCTGGCACTTGTCGTCCCCGGTCTCATCTTCCTCACCTGGTTCGCCCTCGCCGGCCCGATCATCGAGCTCGAGGGGACCAAGGTTCGGGCGGCTCTCAAGCGGAGCCGGCAGCTCGTCCGCGGAAGCTTCTGGGCCGTGTTCCTGGTCGTGCTGCCGATCTCCCTCGGCAGCGAGCTCCTGTCAACGGCATCGCTCAACTGGTTCCACGAGCTCATCCACAACCACATCCTCAGCGACTGGGCCGGTGAGGCGGTTACCGGGATCCTGCTTTCGCCCTTGTACGCCGTCGCCGTCGTGCTGATGACGCTGCAATTGTCCGAGCGCGACGGCTAGACCGGACCAGCTTCGATTGCCGCACGTACCTCGGCGGGACTGGGCGACGACTCGAATCCGGTCAGGACCCACGTGGCACCGGCGGCCTCCCAGGGCTCGACCCCGTCGCCCGGTTCGACGTCCACCACGATGTCGAAAGGCTCGTCTTCCCCGCGCAGCTCGCGAATCTCGTCCGTCAGCTCCCCCAGAGCATCCGGCCCCGGAACCTCGATCGGGAAGAAGCCATCCCAGCGGGCGGCGCGCTCGAGCGGACGGCGCTTCGGCCAGCGCCCCGCAGCCCAGATCGGGATCCGCGGGTTCTGGACCGGCGCGGGCTCGAACTCGCCCGCCCAATACCCGGTCAACCTGTCAAGTCCCCTATCCAGGAGCCGCGCGCGCTCACGCGGATCGACGACCTCACCGAACTCCTCGAGCTCTCCGGTGCGGTCGCTGCCCAACCCGACTCCAAGGGTGAGACGCCCGGCGCTCAGGTGGTCCAAGGTCACCGTCTCGCGGGCCAGCTTCTCGATCCGCCGCCGCGAGAGCGGGGTGACCATCGGCCCGATCCGCAGGCGCTCGGTCGCGCACGCGATCGCGGCCATCGCCACCCAGGGATCCGCGACTGCTCGCACCGGTGGGAGGTGCTTGATGTGGTCCCAGAGGAAGAATCCGTCCCAGCCGCGCCCTTCCGCCGAGCGCGCGAGCTCGGCCAGCGCGGCCGGCTCCACCAGCTCGTCGAACGGGGCGACGAAGATCCCACGCTTGACCGCCATCGGTCGTCACTCTAGATGCGCACGGACGGTCTGCTCAGCGCGGGAGCCGGAGGTCGATGCGGACCATCCTGCGGATGCCGGGTGGACTCGAACCGCCGCCCCAAGGCGACGACGCCCAGGTGAGGTTGACTCCACCCGTCCTTGATGAGAGGCTGGCGCTTCCAGCGGTTGCCCGACTCGCCGGCTCGTCCGAACGGACTCGACGCAAACGGCCTCCGCCCATCCAACCGAACGGGAGGACGCAGGGTGCGTCGAGGGATCGGGATTGTCGTCGGCCTGGCGCTGATCATCGCGCTATCGGTGTCGCCAACCGCCCTCGCCGACGGCTCGCATGAGATCAAGGTCCTCGGCAGCAACGGCAAGGTCGTCGCGACCTTTCACTCGGCGAAGTGCACTAAGAACAAGCACGGCTTCTTCGCCAGGGCGCGTCGGGACAACGGCAGCAATCTGTTCGTTCGCGTCGAGGAATTCACCGGCTTCCACGACTACAAGCTCGTGTACGGCAACAACGCCGATCCCTATGCCTCGTTCCAGAACAAGGATCAGGTCGCGTACAGCAACCTGAACAAGCCGCCCTTTCCCTCGCCGGGCGGCGGTGAGCTCCGCTTCGCCAAACACGGCAAGCTAATGGGAGTGGGCTTCAACCTGGCCTACTCGGATGATGGCTCCGACGCCGTCACGTTCACCGGCGTCGCTCGGTGCCGGTACCGGCGATGAACCGGGCCTAGCGCCTCCTCGGCGTTGCGGTCTGCCAGGCCGCGGCCCGCCGCCATGAGCTAGAGCGAAATCGCCTGCCGCGGGTCGAAGAAGTCCCCGAGCTCCTCTCCGAGCCGACGCAGCGTGTCCTCGGATCCGATGACGAGGTCGAGCTGCTCGCCGCTGTCGACGATCCGCTTCACCTCCTCGACCGGGTCTTCGAATGGAGTTGACCTGAATTCGATCGGGATGTCCTCGCCCTGGAGCAGGTCGCGGATCGCGTCTCCCACGCCGGCCAGCTCCGGCGGAGCGATCGCGCGATAGAGCCCTCTGAGCTCGCCGCGGACGAAGGCGTCCCTGGCGCGGTCCGGATCGAACTGGGCGTCCAGGTTGAGCGCGTACTCCTCCGGCACCCTCTCTCGCAGCTTCTCGCGCGGGAGGCCGAGGTTCATGACCTGGGCGAATACCTTCCAGCGGTTGAGGTCCCCCAGCAGCTCGCTGCGGCGGAAGGGCAGCAGGAGCACGGCCTTCAGCTCCGGCGCCGGCCCCTCGCCCTCGACGACGCGAAACCACATCTCGAGGTCGCCGCCGCGCCTCGTGTCCCCACTGGGCAGCTTGACGTCCAGGAGGTCCCCGTCAAGCAAGCCGAAGACCTCGCCGTCCACGTTCAGCTCGGGTTCGTCCCCGGCGTAGACGAAGTTGCCCTTCAAGGTCAGGTGCGCGAGCACCTCGCCCGATCGCTCGAGCCGCTGGCGCAGGCCGCTGGCGAACCACCTCTTCAACACCGGCGCAGGCCGCCAGTGGATGACGTTCCGCTCGGCGATCACGTCCGCGTCCAGGGTCAGCGGGATCGTCCCGATCGGATCCGGGATCTGGGCCGCGATGCGATCGTCGGGATCGCTTGTGAGGAGATCGAGAGTGACGAAGCACGTCGGCTTGCCCCGGATCGTCAAGGGGTCAACCTCGCCGTCCAGCACGATGTCGATCCCCTGCGCGAGCAGGGCGAGCGGGAGCTTGTCGTCGTTGCGCAGGCCCTCCCGCTCCCCCGCCAGGACCTTCTCGACGTGGAGTCCCGGGTCCTCACCGCCCCGCGGAGCGATGCGGGCATTGAAGTGGACCGGCGCGTCCAGCGGATTGTCAAGGCGGTCGAGCAGCTGCGCCTGCACGCGGTGCCGCTTCGCGGACTCGGAGAGCGTCCAGTCGGCACCCGCGATCCCGCGCGCGTCGGTCTGCACCGAGATCCCCGACCCGCCTCCGCCGCCTCCCACCGGCGCGAGCGAGCCGCCGCCCTCGAACACCGCGAAGCGCACCCATGCGCCCTCGACCGGCCGGTCGCCGTTCATCACCGAGACCTCGATCGGATACGGCAACGTGCCGCTTGACTCACTCGGGTCGAGCTCCTGGCCGTCGCCGCCGGCCATTGCCAGCCGTGTCTGCAATGCCAGCGGGGTGAAGACTCGCCGGCAGTCGGCGTGGAGCGTCCAGGTCCCGTCAGCGGCGAGGTCAACGAGCGCCAGCGGCGCCTGGGAATGGGCGGTCCCCTCCCCGGGCTCGAACTGCGGAGCCCCGTCGGTGCGCGGCCACTCCACCTCGGCGGTTGCGGTCCGTGCCGGAATCGTCCAGTAGTCCCCGGTTACGTAGTCGCCACCGCCGAACTGGACCTGCACCCCGTCCTCGAGCGTCTTCCAGCCGTCAGCCACCAGCGGCTCGGTCCCGTCCCAGCGACGAACGAGCGCACCGGCGCCCCAGTCGGCAGCGACGTCGAAGCCCGGGTCCTTGAGCACGATGCGGCCCTCGTCGACCCGCTCCACCTCGAGCAGCACGCCCGGCTCGTTTTCGAGCGTGTGCTCCTCATCGCTGAGCTCCACGTACCTGACGCCGAAGAATCCGCCGACCGCGTCCCGGCCCGTTTCGGCAACACTCAGCACCGGCAACCCCGAGCCGGGTTCCGGTTCGATCTCCCCGATGAGGCGAGTGAGGATGGAGCCGTTGTCGCGGGACCAGACGAACGTCGGGACCCCTCCGGCGCTGCCCTGATGGACCTCGACGCGGTAGAGCTGGTTTTCAAGCCGGCGGTAGCCGCCGGTCGCGGGAACCGCGCACTCGTCGTCGACGACCTCGTCGCCTTCGGCTTGAGCACGCATGCTGCCGGTGCCGGCCTCTCCGTCCGCGGTCCAATCGCTACCGAAGTCGCGGCACTCGGCGCCGGCGTCCACCGCCTCCAGCCGCGCCTGCCACACGGTCGTCGTGCGGGTGGCGGTGTCGGGTCCGCCGAGAGCGACCTCGCGCAGCTCGGGATCCTCGACCGCGGTCACGTGGCGCTGCCAGACGTCCAGGTAGACGAGGTAGCGCCCGGCGTCGTCGGTGCCGCCAGGTGGATCCTCGAGCGTGACGTAGGGCTGGTCCAGGAGCCGCGCCCCCTCCTCGGCCTCGACCATGGTCCCGTCCACGTAGAACCTTCCCGCCGAGATCGCCAGGTCGCGCGCCGAGCCGGGGACCGTCGCCCGCTCCCAGGTCGGCTCGCCCACGATCACCGTGGAAAGCTCGCCGGCGGCGACGACGCCGCTCGCCGTCGCCGCGATCGCCGCGAGGTCGATATGTTGCGCTGTATCGCTGACGCCAAGGTCGGCCCAGGTGGCGCCGCCATCGCTGCTGCCGATGATCGTCCCCTCGTCGCCGGCCGCCCAGACATGCCCCCCGGATCTCAGCGCCAGCCCGCGCAGCGCGGTGCCGACACCGGGCGGGGCGTCGCGGAGGGCCCACGTCGCGCCACCATCCGCGGTGGCAAGGATCGCCGCTCCCGCGCCCACGGCAAGGCCGTTGTTGGCGTCGGCGAAGCGGACCGCGTAGAGGTCCAGGTCGAGGCCGTCGGGGCTGCTTTGCGCCGCCCAGGTGGCTCCCCCGTCCGTCGTGGCGAGAATGCGGCCGGTCGCGCCGACCGCCCATCCCTTGGTCGCGCTCGCGAAATGCACGGCGCGGATGTCCTCGCCAACGCCGGCCGGAGCGGCCTGGGCGCTCCAGTGTTCACCGCCGTCCGTCGTCCGCAGGATCGTCGCGCCGTCGCCCACCGCCCAGCCGTTGTTGGCGTCTGCGAACGCGACGGACCGCAGGACGGCTGCGAATCCGGTTGGCATGTTTGCGGCCGACCAGGAACCGTCGCGCCGCCAGATGGCGCCGTCGCCGACGGCGACGAGCTTGCCGCTCGCGGGGATCGCGATGCCGTGCAGATCCGGGGCACCGAGCGGGGCATGCGCCGCCGTCCAGGTCGTGCCGCCGTCACTGGTCATGAGCACGCTGCCGCGCTGTCCCGCAATCGCCCCGCCGGATCCCAGCAGCGCCACCGCCTGGAGACGGATCGCCGGGGAGATTGCGAAGCCGCCCCCGTCCTCCGGGGCACCCACCGACCCGATCACGTCCCGGGCCGTCAGGCGGTCGCGCCGCGTGTCGATCTCGACCTGCTCGTTGAAGTCGGCGTCGAGCTGGACTCGCCCCTGCTGGAGGCGAACGCCGCTGTAATGCCGGCTGCGACGGGTGGGGGTCCGTGTGAAGTCGCCCTTCATCTGTCTGCTCCAATCGATCCTCGCGTTGCGCGGTCAGTGGTCATGTCGCCGGAAACACCCCGGCCTCGAGCCCGAACCGGACGTACTCGCCGAGCCGGGCATGCAGGTGGGCAAGCCGATCGCTTCCCCGCACGAAGTTGAAGGCGCCCATCTCGTTGCGGTTCGAGGCGCCACTGCTGATCTCGTCGGGACTCGCCGGATGGAGCTGGGCGTATCCCGGTGCAGCGAGATCCAGGGACACGAAGGCGGGGCGGAAGGCACCCTCGACGTCGGGCTGGCAGCGGAAGCGCCGCGGCACGTGCGATCCCTCGGGAACGTAGCTGTATCGGACGCAGCCCTGCTGGCGACGCTCGACATCGACGTCCGCCAGGAACAGACAGTCGGAGGCCTCGATCGTGCGCACCGCGGTGCCGCCGATCACCGTGGAGCGGTCGATCCGCAGATCGCCGGCGGCGATCGCGTCCACCGGCGCGCGGCCGCGGACGATTGAGTCCTCGACCGAAACCGCCCGGGCGAAGGGCGTGATGGAGAGCGGTCCAGTCGAGCACCGGACCACCTCCACCTCGAGACGCGTGTTGCGCTGGGACACCGTCCCGCCCGCCTGGACATCGAGGGCCGCGGGGGCGGGATCGGTCGCCCCTGTCGGATCGGGCAACACGGTGCAGTGGGCGAGGCGCAGCCGGCCAAGCGATCCGGGCGCGACCGTCACCGTCCCCTCGACCAGGAGGCCGTCGAGGACGATCGTCCCCGGCTTCGAGCCGGCGCTGCCCGGCGTGCCCCTCACCTCGATGTTGCCGGCGATGTGCGGCCGTGGACCGCTCGGGTCGATCGCGCCGGGTTCCCTGTGCGCGACCATCTCATCCGGATCGAGGTCGGGCCAGTCGGCGGCCACCAGGATCAGCGTCGTCCCGCCGGGGACCTTGATCGCGAGGTCGCCGTCATACGTCCGGCTGTCCATTACGGCGATCACCGCCACCTCGCGGCTCTGGAAGTCCGCGGCGTCCCACGCGTTGAGCGCATCCCCCAACCCGGTGACGACGTCGGTGTCCAGCGGCTGGGCCTCGCCCCAGACGCCGCGCTGCCAGGTGACCGAGCCCACCCGCCGCTCCGCATCGTCGGCGCGGAACAGCGCATCGAGTGAGTCGGTGCGGTCATATGGTCCTCCGCCGAGCCCGCCGGCGAATCCGTACGCCCACGACGATTCCACCTGAGTATCCGGGCTCGCGTCCGTGACCCTGATCCGGCCCCGCTCGGGATCCACCAAGAGGCGCGGCACGCCGCCACCGCTGCCGCCACGGTCGGGCGGCTCGAGGTCGCAGATCCCGATGTCGCCCTCCTCCGTGCCGTCGACCCAGACCCGGAGCGCGGGATCGACGGGGCCGAGGTACGCCGTGTCCGTGACACCGGCGACCTCGTCATGAAGGGCCCGGCGGCGGATCGGGCCCGGAACGTTGATCTCCTCGGCGATGTGGGCCACCTCGCGCTCCGGCGTCGCCACGTTGAAGAGCGGACGCTCCAGCCCCAGCGGGTCGAGCTGGAAGCATCCGGGGTGGCCGCCGATCGGGCGGGCCGTCACCCGCTCGAGCGCGAAGGCGCCCAGCCGCCACAGGAAGACTCCGACGTTGGGGACGTTGTGGCGACCGCGGGCTTTGTCGATGTGGCGAACGTCGGCGGTATGGGCGCTGGAGTCGAAGGGGGTGTCGACGAGCTCCAGCCGGCTGGCGGACCCGAGGTCGATCGTGCCACCCGCGCCGAGGCGTACGTGGTTGAGGTGCTGGGTCCACCCGACGAGGGAGAAGAACTCGACCGCCCGGGCGGGCCATCCGGTGACGTCGCGGGCGAGGTCCTCCAGGACGGCGGCCGTGCCCTTGCGGCGGCGGTAGCCGATCGTGTTGGCGACCAGCGCCCGGCTTGAGACGCCGCCCGGGGTGCTGCGGAGGCCGCGAATCCCCACCAGCTCGCCGATGTACGGCACGACCCATTCCGCGCAGGTCTCGATGAACCAGTCGTCGTACAGCCCGTCGACGTCGCCGCGCAGCTGGTCGAGCTCCTCGTCGAGCAGCGTCAGCACGGCCTCCAGCGGCCCGCCCCGCTCGGCGTCCCGGACGGCGTAGAGGTCCGGGAGCAGATGCAGCAGGCCGCCCGGGACGCCGTTCAAGGTCGCGGTGCTCACTGCGTCCCCTCCGCGATCTCCGCCCCGATCGGGCTGAGGACGAGCAGCTCCGCCGCCGCGATCGGACCACTGGCATCGTCGACGAACCGGGCGAGCTGCGCGCGAAGCGGGTCTATCACCGGCTCCGATGGCGGCGGCCCGAGAATCGGATAGAGGGCCGTGAGCCGGAAGTCGACCGCGCCCTCGACCGCCAGAGCCGTGGCGACGACCTCTGAGCCGGCGATCGACTCGCCGAAGTCGCGGGCCTCGAACCCGTAGCGCGCGGCGAGCGCCGCGGCGATCTCAGCCCGCACCGGCTCGAAGTCGTACCGGGCATCGACCAGGAGGGTGCCGGCAATTGCCACCGGGATCAGCTGAACGGGGCTCAGCTCGATCGCGACACCGGCGTCGCCGGCGGCGCGGAGCCCGGTCTCGAGGTCCGCGAGGCGCGGGGTGTCCGGCTCCTCACCGGCGGCCGCCGCAACCGTGAGGTGCACCAGCCGCCGCTCGCCGCGCCACAGCTCGCTGGCGTTCGCCTTCGCGATCCCGGCGAACGCCCGCGCGTAGTCCTCGTAATCGCCCAGCGTGACGACGCGGTCCATGGTCAACACCGTCAGCGGTGCGTTGGCACGCGCCGAGTCTCGCCCCTCGGGGTCCGCGCCGCCGGTCGCCGGCAGGGGGTTGACCACGTCCCGGATGCCCAGCGGGCGGGTCTGCAGGAGCGTCAGCCGGCCCTGATCGACCATCCCGCCGAGGCCGATCCCCGTGCGGTAGCGTGCGCGGACGTTCCCGCTGCCGGTCGGCGGGCGGACACCGCGATCGCCGTCGCCGAAGATCGCCTGGGTGCGCCCGTCGTCATCGCGGTGGACGACGTAGCGCTCGTCGCGCGGGCCGAGGCCGTAGAGCCCGCGCGCCTGGTCCCAACGCACGCCATCCACGCGCACCTCGAGGGTGGGCTCCGCGCCACCGGCCGAGGCGGACTGCACGTGCGTCAGCGGCGGCTTGGCGAGCGTGAATCGCTGGCCCGGCTGGCCGTCCCCGTTGCCCAGGATCTCCTCACCGACCGACTCGCCATGGGTCGCCTCGACGACGTTGGCGTTGACGGTCAGCGTCGCTCGCTTGTAGGAGTGCTCCAGCGTTCCGAAGCGGAGAGTCGTGTAGCCGCCGGAGTGCGTGGCCTCGATCAGCGTGACGACCTCGTTCCAGCGGACGCCGTCGAGCTCCGCATCCTCACCGGAGAGCTCGATCGGCTGCCCCGCCTCGAGCCCGAGCACGAGGCGGTCCAGCAGCAGCTCGCCGTCCTCGACGGCGACGGTGTCCGGCAGCATGATCTCGGCCAGGTCGAGCCGGTCGCTCTCGGCGTGAACCGTGGTATCGCGGCGGGTGTAGCCGCCGAGGCCGGTGGCCGGGGCCCCATCCGGCGCCGTGAGCGCGACGTTCGTGACCTTGGCGCTGATCGCGTAGTCGGCTCGGGAGTGCTGCCCGACGGTGGCTAACCGGTACGGGGTGAGCGCGCCCGATCCATCCTCGAGGGCGATCCACGAATCGCTCAAGATCCGGGGGCTCGGCGGGTCGAGGTCGATCGCGTTGTTGTAGTTCCGAGCCGCTTCGCTGTCCGCCTGGGAGTCCTTGACCGTGATCCCGTTGCGATCGGTGGCGTCCCAGTCGTCGGGCCAGTCGGCTTCCAGCGTCGTGTTGCGCTTCGGAGCGTTGTGGCCGAACACGTTGAGCCGAGCCCGCAGCGCATAGACACCCGGTTCTGCCGGCCCCTGCTCGGGCGGCGGGGGGCGCGTGCTCGCGTAGGCGAGGAAGGCGCCGACCGACCAGCCCTGCACCGCAAAGAAGGAGCCGAGTGCCGCGTCCGACCATTTGTGGCCGAGGATGGCGTCGGCCTCGCTCTGGCCGAAGCCCACGGGTGTCGCCGTGACCGTGCCGATGGCCCCGGCGGGCCCAAGCGCCCCCACCAGCTCGCCCGGCTCGGTGACGAAGTCGACGCGAGTGCGATCGCGGTCCGGGTCGGCGACCGTGCGCTGGACCTGCTTGGCGTCGCAGGCGGTCCCGTCATACACGACGACGACATCGCCCGCCGCGAGATCGGCCGCTATTCCGGCGACGTAGACGCGGTCCGCATCGGGGTCCGGCGCCGCCGGCACGCTGAGGCGGGGGCGCATCTCGTTGCGCTCGGCACGCGCAACAAGCTCGGCGGAGGTCTCGAACGTCTGCGGCAGCTCGTCCTGGCCGGGCACGCTCTGCACTCGAGTGCCGGCGGGCACGGTCGCGCTGGGCGGCAGAGCGCTACCCGGAGGCGGTGGCACCCGGTCGTCCACGGCGAACGCCAGCCAGGCGCGGGCTGCGACCCCGGGCCGGGGCTCGTATCCGATCAGGCGGGCCAGCTCGTGCACCGAGCGGCGCTCGGTGGCGGTGCCCAGGAAGCCCTCGTTCGCGATGCGCTCCTGATAGAAGCCAAGCACGTCGGCGACCAAGGCGAACGCGTCCAGCAGGGCCAGGACCGGGTCGTCCGGCTCGCGCGTCCGCAGCTGGGCCAGCGCCGCGGCATGCTCGGCGTCCGGTCGATCGAGCCGCGCGAGCAGCCGCTCCAGCACCCCGGCCCAGGTGGCGGCGCGGTATTCGACGCGCGCCAGCCCCGGCCGGTTCCACAGCTCGGGGCGAACCGGGAGATCGGGAAAGCAACCGCAGCGATCGAGGACCCCGTTGCCGCTCACGATCCGCCCCCCAGGTCGAGCTCCAGCCGGCCCATCTCAGGCGCGCTGGGATCGCTGTCGAGCCGGCCGATCTCGAGCCGTCCCATCGCGATCACGCCGGCCTCGAGCTCATCGCTCGGCAGCTCGCGCCAGCGCTGGAAGCGGGTGGCGCGCACGCTCTCCACCCCGGCGACCGCCATCGCGTGAGCGACGATCGGATTGAGGTAGACGGGCTCACCGAAGCTGAGCCGATCGGGATGGAAGAACCCGAGGGTACCGTCCGGCAGCCGCCGCGCCGATAGCGCGTCGAGCAGCGCCAGCTCGACGTCGGCGGCGACGTAGCCCTCGGCGACGCAGACGTGGAGCGCGAGGTCCAGGGGGACGAACCTCGGGGCGTCGACCTCGAGGTCGTAACCGGCCATGCGGAAGCGCTCGAGGTGAGCGCGGATGCGTGCCTCGAAATCCGCATCCACGGGAGCGCCTCCGCGGCGGTCGATGGTCACGAACATCGTGTGCCAGCTTCCGGTCCAGCGCCTGGTCGCCACCGCGCGTGCCACGTCGGGATGGCGCTCCGCCGCCTCGGCGTAGTCCGCCTCGGTGACCGCGCGCTGCTGCACGCGGAAGGCTTCGGGGGCGTCGAGCCGAGCGCGCTCGAGCGGCTCGGGGGCCTCCCCGCCGCTCGCCGCCAGCGGGTTGCGCACGGCGACGCCCTCGATCGCGGGGACCAGCTCGGTCAGCTTCTCGGCCCCGATGTTGCCGGCGGGGCCGTTGCCGACCCGGTAGTGAGCCTCGAATGCCTGGAGCGAACCCGGGCGGCGCCCGTTGACGCCGTCGCCGATGCGCAGTCGCGCGCGGCCGTCCTCCTCCATCTCGACCGCAAACCGCCGCCCGAAGGGCGGTGTGGCGAGCAGGTCGGGCTCTGCCGCCCACCGCGCCCCCTCGCTCACCAGCCACGCCGTCGGCACCGCCGCGTCCTGGTTCGGCCCGGTGATCGCCGAGGCCGCGCGCGCACGGTCGCGAGCGTCGTCATACGGAGCGGCGTGCGTGAGACCCGGGCGCGACAGGTGCGGACGGAAGCGACGCCGTGGCGGCGCCACCAGCGGCTCGTCCTCGGCGACCGTCAGGCCGTGCTCGGCGAGGACGACGTTGGCCCGGGCGACCGCCGCCGCGACGGGACCGTCGCCATCGTCGAGCGTAAGGGCAAAGGGGAGCCGGTCATCCCGATGCCAGCGCACTTCCGTGAGCTGGGCGCCGTCGATCGGGTCCTCCGCGGGTGCCGGGTCCTCGGAGATCCGCACGGCGTAGCGCTGGCGGTCGGCCGAGATCGGCTCACCGTCCTCGTCCACGCGCTCCAGGACCAGCACGTCGCCCGCCCGGAGCCCGAGGTCCCCGGGAGCGCCGCGCAGCGTCGCCGTCGTCGCCCCCGCGGGCAGGCAGCAGCGCCCGTCATGCCAGTCGTGGATCTCGATCGCGTTGCGCGCCGCGCGCAGCTCCAGCGCGTGCAGGGTTTCGAAAACCAGGCCCCCGATGGCGACAAGCTCCTCGAGAGCGCTCTGCGAATCGCCCCCGGACAGGCGGAGATCGCCCGGGATGACGCGCGTGCCCGCGGGGACGATGGTGCCGTCCGGGGCGCCGTCGATCTCGACGCACAACCAGGCGCGGGCCGCTCGGCCCTCCCCCAGCCTGTAGTCGACCATACGGGCATGGCGGCGCAGCGACGGGCGCAGCCTGGCCGTGGCGAGGTAGGCCTCGGTGGCGGCGGCGTCCTGGTGGTAGCTGATCTGATCGGCGGCGTAGGCGATCGCCTCGACCAACGCCACACCGACGTCGGCGGGATTGCGCTCCGTCCAGCCCGGCACGGTCTGCGCCAGGCGATCCAGCATCAGCCGGCGGAAGCTCGCATAGTCCTTGGCGAGGTAGTCGATGCGCGGCCCCGGCATCTCCTGCGTGATGCACTCGTCGCGCGGGCGGCAGTCGAAGTCGGTCCGGCAATCGACCTTGAACGAGAGCTGCGCCTCATACAGGATCGGGTCGAAGTCGCCGTGGGGCACCGGCGGGTCGGTGTCGGCAACGATCCGCAGCGTGTAGGTCGAATAGTCGCCGGAACTGTCGGTGACCACGACCAGCGTCCGCTTGCGCTCGGCCGCGGTGGGCGCCGAGGAGTCCAGCGCCGTCTGATCGTCGGTTCCCACCTTCCCCGCCGCGGTCGTCGCCGGGAAGGCATCCTCCACCTGGACGCTCACCCGGCTGCCGCCCTCGACCCTGACGTTGCCGGCGGTGAGCGCGTCCACGTTGGCGAGGCAGTGGACCGCGAGCACCCGCCGGGACGGCAGCACCTCGATCGAATCGATCGCGTTCGCGGGTGGCGGATCTGTCCCGCGCAGCTCAGCCAGCCGCTCTTCGTCCGGGCAGTACAACTCGGTCGCGCTCATCACGCCACCGGCCTCGAGAATCGCTCGATCCGCTGCTCGCCCGCGGGCTTGATCGCGTAGCGGACCGTCACCGTCAGTGCCGACTCGTCGCTCTCCACCGCGACCGCTGAGACCTCGATGAGCTCCCCCAGCCACTGCTGGAGCGCCCCTTGGACCAGGGTCTCGGTGGAACCCGCGAGCGCGGACGAGGAGGGCTCGAAGACCAGGTGCATCAGGCCGGCGCCGAATCCTGGGCGCATCACGCGCTCCCCACGGTCGGTGAACAGCACCTGCTCGACGAGGTCGCGGATGTGCTCCGGTCGGGGCGCCGCGGCGGTGCGGCCGCGCCAGTCAAAGCCGAGGGGGAAGTCGATGTCAGTCATTGGCCGCTCACTCGGATCTGGGTCGCGATCACGCTCGGCGGGCCCTGCGGCACCTGGTCCGGCGCCTGGCAGAGCCCGGTGCTCGTCTGGAGCACCGCGGGCTGGCCGTTGACTCGCACGCGCATGGACGGCACGAGCCAGCGCACCGTGACGCACGGATGCGGCCCGGCCCCCGTGGCGAAGGGACAGCCGGCGATCAGGAACTGGTCCGCGAGCGTTGCGGCGGGTTGACCTCCCAGGAGCACGCGGGTGTTAGACGAGACGATGCTGACCTGGCCCGCGTGGGGGCAGATCGCGGCGGCGCCGACGGCGACCAGGGGCGAACCGGGCACTCACATCACCTCCAGCGCGCCGTCGTTGAGCGACACCGAAACCGGGCTCAGCTTCACGCTCGCGCCCGTGTTGGTGATCTCGATCCCGCTGGCGTTGAATACGAGCTTCAGCGGGGTCGCCACGGCCGGCGGGTTAACCTCGAGCGTGAGCCCGCCCGCGCCCGGCAGGTCGCTCAGCTCGAGCTTGATCGTGTCCGTGATGAGGCGCTTGATCTCCGCCAGCGCCGGCATCGGCGCCTCTCCGGTGGCCCAGAAGCAGCCGCTCCAGATCGGATAGTCCGTATCGCCGCCCTCGAACTCGACCCAGACGTTGGCGCCAACCGCGGGAATCGCGAAGAAGCCGACGCCACGGCCCGCATAGGGGACGCACGGCATCGCCCAGCTCAACGCGCCCGAGCCCAGCACGGCCGGCACGCTCACCTGGAGGCGACCCATCTGGAGCGGATCGATGTTGTTCTCGACCTGGCCGCGGTACTTGCCGAAGTAGCTCATGGGACCACCGCCGGCGTCGTCGAGCCGTGTCCCTCGCGGGCAAGCGAGAAGCTCTGCTTGTAGCTGCCCGGCCGGATCTCGTGCGTGACGCGCTTGACGTACCAGAGCCCGTCGTGCTGGTATCCGGCGCCCCGCACCCCGACCAGCGCCCGCGCCTCCAGGGCGCCGCCGTAGCGTGAGGCATCCAGCTCGCCGTCAACAGTGACCGCGTCGGCGCTCGCGTCGGCGGTTCCCTGGGCTCGGGCGAAGGCCTGGGCGGCGTTGACCCCGGACTCGCGGAACTGCTGCGAGCGGGTGTTCGCCTGGTTGACGAGCCATGCCGGCATCGCCGCCAGCGGTGGCCGTAGCGGGGGCGCCGAATGGACCGGTATCGACTGGTTTGTGGTGCGGTCCTGCACCGATCCCTCCACCGACGTGGGGCCCAGCGCGTTGGCCTGAAACGCGCCCAGGGTGGCGTTGGTCTCGGCTCCCATGTTGACCGTGATCGCCCTCTGCGGCACCCCGACGCGTAGGGGCGGACCCCAGTAAGCGGTATTGACGAGGGGCGCCGGGCCGGGAGCGACGTAGAAGACATAGCCGTGCCGCTGCGCCATCTGCTCCAGGTAGTCCAGGTCGGTCCCCTGCTGCACCGGAGTGCGCTCGACCGGAATCGGCGGGTCGATCACCATCGGCGGGATCACCATCGGGACCAGGCCGTACTGCGCGTAGGTCGCGATGATCTTCGTCGCGATGATCGTCTCGTCCTGCGCCGGGTGCTCGGCCGAGCGCTCGTGCAGGTCCATCATCACCGAGACGTCCTCGCCGGTGACGACCACCTTCGCCTGTCCCGGCCGGTCGCCGGGCTGGAGCTCCGCCCGCGTGATGATCCCGTCCATGATCGAACGGGGGGCGACCCCGAACGTGGCGAGCACGACCACGCGGTTGAACGCCTTGAGCAAAAGGGACCCGGCGCCGCTCAGGAGCGGATAGTCGATCAGGTCCTCCGGGCCGGTGCGCCCCGTGCGGAAGCTGATCTGGAAGCCCGAACGGCCCTCGTCCGTGTGGGTGATCGTGACCGCCTCGATCGCCCGAGCGACGTCGGGGGGCACCGGTGCCGCAACGGCTCCCGGGCCGATCATCAGCGTCATGTGGATCCCGAGCAGGCTCATCGCTTCGGCACCGGGATCCTCAGCGGGCGGCCCGGCTCAACCAGCTCGTCGGGGTCGAGCGCGCCGTTCGCATCGCAGATGCGCCAGAACTGCTCCGGGTCGCCCAGGGTGCGAGCGGAGACCAGGTCGAGCCGATCGGCCGGCGCCACCCGCTCGACGGCGAGGGTCTCGAACGCCGTCGCCGGGGGCACGAAGCGGCGGCGCTTGTATGCGACTTCGCGGCCATCCGGCATCTCGAGAACCGCGTCCTCGATCTCGAAGTACCTGCTCAGCGGGTCGAACATCAGATCAGCGATGCCTCCCCTCCCAGGACGTCGCTGAGCCCACCGGCGCTGGCCGCGTCAGCCATGGCCTCCTTCATCACCTGGTGGGCCAGGAACAGGGCGTGTCCTGGGTTCGAGAGGGGCAGATCTGCGTAGCTCAGAACCCGCAGCGACATGGACACCTTGGCGCGAATCGGGTTGAGCGCCGCATCGTGGGCTTCCTCGCTGATCGAGAACTCGGCGACCTTGACGGGCAACACGCGGCGCGGCCCCCAGACGATGATCGTCAGCGGCGCCGCGGGCGGGATCACCTCGATCGTCCCGGCTGCCAGGAGAGCCGTGTTGGCGATCACGGCCGCGCTCTTCGGGTAGACCAGCATCTCGAGCGCCGCCAGCTGAGGATGGATGCCGCTCGAGGTAGCCGGCTCGCTCGCCGCCTCCAGCTGATCCGTCGCGTCGATCTCGGCCTCGAGCTTGATCGTCTCGATCGGCGGACCCTTCAACCGCAGGATCTCCCCGGGCGCCACATCATCGCCCCCGTCCGATCCCTGCGGCTGAAGGGTGCGCTCCAGTGCGTCGGGGTTGTACTGGAACACGATCACGCTGGTGATCGGATTCAGCACGTCGACGCCAACCAGGGCTCCTCGCAGGGTCTTGGGGGCTTGGAGGGTCATGGCTCCTCCTCCGCACCGGAGGTGACGGAGCCGAGCACGGTGCCGCGCTCTCGGAGCCCGGCGGCAAGCAGGCGCTCGGCGCGGCTGCGCCGCGGGCGACGCATGCGAGCCCGCGCCTCGGCCGCAGCCCTCATTCCCCCAGGCTCCGGTGGGTCGATTGCGCCGCGGCGATGCCGATCCGCTCGGGGTCGCCGCCGATCCGGATCGGCTCGGCGCGGATGCCCTCGGCCAGCCGAGAGCCGCCCGGCGCGACGCCCCCGGCGCACAGCCGCTCGAGCTCGAGCGCGAAGGCCTGGGCGACGCGCTCGCCCTCGGCCCGGCCGAAGCCTGTGACCACCAGGCGCCCGATCTCAACCGCGACGCGCTGAGTCACCTCCAGCCCTCCAGCTCGACCTCGCTGGGCTCGCGATCGAGCCTCGCGTAGGCGAGCTCCGCGAAGGGGACTGGGGCGCCGCCCGCTCCCGCGCTCACGGCGCCGTCACCGTCAGCTCCGGAGCGGTCAGGTTGCCGGTTCCGTCGTCCGTCAGCTCGCTCTCCGCCCCGTCCACGGAGACGCGCAGCGAGTGGGAGCCCACCGGGATCGATTCCGAGATCGTGAAGACTGCGCTGTCGGTCAGCTCCGCATTCCCCGGCGGTTGCTGCCGCGCGATCGCCCGCGACCCGAGGATGCAGAGCACCCGCTGGCGCCTCCCCACATCTGGATCGACCTTGATCGTCAGCTGCCCACCCTGCTGGACCGTGGCGGGGATCGGTGCCTTCAGCCTCGGCGCGAGCATGAACGTGAAGCCCTCAGAGGTGGCGAACAAGCGCGTCTCGCTCGAGTCCGGCAGTCGCAGCGAGTGCAGTACCTGCATTCCGTTCGGCCCGGCCCGCAGGTCGGCGGGAAGCGTCATCTCGAGCGCATCCGGACTTACGTCGCCGGTGGGGATGGCGACGTCGCCCGTCGCAAGGCGAACCACGACCTCGTCGGAGGCCAGGTTGCGGCCGTGGATCGTCACCGTTGCGCCCGCCGTCACCGGCCTCGGCGTGAGCGACTCGATCACCGGCCGGTCGAGGGGTGCCGCGACCAGGCCGGTGCTTCGCACCGGTGGCGCCGCGCGCGCTTCGCGAGCGCGCTGGATCAGCACGACCGTGACGACGTAGCCGTGTGAGATCCGGTACGCGCCACCGAACGTGGTCCACATCCGAAACAGCGCCTCGTCGTCGAGCTGAAGCGGTGCGATCGTGATCTGTTCGATCTGGTCGCCAAGCCCGCTCGCCGCCCATGTGGTTCCCGTGAGGGCGCTGGTGACCTGCTCACGGCGCAGCACCCCCGCGTCGTTGATCACGCTCATCGCGTGGGCCAGCAGGTGTTGCGCGTCCTCCTCGTCGTGGTTGAGGCCGTAGGCGGTGAGCAGGTAATGGAGGTCGAGGGCCAAGACGGGCTGGTTGCCGTTGGCGCCGTCGGACCGGCGGGTGGGCAGATCGGCGTTCGCGAGCGACGGATTGGGCGCGACCCGGTAGAGGAAGAGGTTGAGCTTGTGCTCACCGAGCTCGGCGTCGTCGACCAGGATCCGCTCCGGGGCCCGAGCCAGCACCTTGACCGCGTTGAAGGCCGGGAAATCGGCGTTCATCCGCGACTCGAGCGTTCGCCTGAGCGAACACGTCACCGCCGCGATCGCGCGCGGGTCGCTCACGTGCCGTTCCTCTCTCGCAGGTAGTCGTCGAGCGACAGCCCAACATCGCGCTTCGCGCTCGGCCGCTCCTGCCCGCGTCCGTCGGCGCGCCTGCGTCGCTCGCGCTCGGCGTGAATCTCGACGCGACCGATCGCGATTCGAACCGGGATGGGCTCGGCCGCGACCGCCTCACGTCGCCCGACCGGGGAGTGGGGCGCCGGCGGCCGCGGCGCCGGGCGAAGCGGCGCCCAGGGCGATCGCCCGGGCGGCGGTGCGGGGTGGAGTCCCGAGGATGGGTCCGCGCCCGGTTTGCGCGGCTGCCCGGGCGGTTCGCGTGGGGGCGCAGCAGGCCCGAGCACCAGCTCGCGAACGACCTCTCGCACGCGCTCGGGTGCGGCCGGAGGGACGGCGGACTCGGCTCGCCCGCCGGTGCGTGCAGTGGCGCGCCGCGCGTCGCGACGCGAGCCGGGCGCCGGGTCGCTGCGATCGCGACCGGGCGGAGGGTCGGACGGCTCCGTTTCCATTGGCGCTGGGCGACCCGTGGCGCGCGCCGGATTCCGCGCGGGCTCGGGGGAGAGCCCCGGGGCGGCGCCGACGTGATGCGGCGGCTCCGGCGCCGGCGCCCGCCACCCACCGGGGCCGCCCCGTGCCGGCGCTGGACCGGCCGCCTCCTCCGACTCGACGGGGTCCGCTGGCATCTCGCCCGGAAGCCGATCGAGCATTCGCGGCGCAGGCCGCGGACGGAGGGGTGCGGCCGCGGACGCCGCGGCATCCGCTTCGGCGAGCGGCCCGCTCAGCAGCATGCCGAGGTAGTCGCCCATCAGCCGAGCAGCTCCAGGTAGAGGCGGCGTCGCTCGGGCGGCACCGCGAGCACCTCCTCCTCGCTCCAGCCGTAGGCGGACGCGAGCGCGTGAACCTCCGCGGCGATCCGCCGGGCCTCGGCTTCCACCTCCCGGCCGACGAAGGCCTCGAGGCCGAGCTCCTGCAGCCACTTGTGTCCGCAGTCCGGACAACTCATCCCGAGCTCGGCCGCGCCGACCGGGTCCGCCTCCGCCAGGTGGCCTCCCAGAAGCTCGATCAGCTCATCGTCAAGCTCGACCGTCGGCGGCCCGGCGAGTACGCAGCGGCGAACGAGGTCGAGTCGGGCGTCGGCGCCATCCGCGCTTGCTGCCGCCACATCCTCGCCGGTGGGAAGCCGCAGCTCGAAGCTTTCGGCGCTGATCATGGTTCCGCCACCCGACGCCGCCACGGCAGCGTCCGCGAGCAGCTCGAGATCGAAACTGAACTCCAGCTCGATTCCGCAGGCGGGGCAGGTCGCCACCCCGTCCAGGGCCGGACCCCACCGCGCCATTCGCAGCTCGAGAAGCGCGGCGTTCCGCTTGGCGATGGCCCAGTGCTCCGACGGCTCGGAGGGGGCAAGCGCGCGCTCCAAGAGCGCCCCGGCGTGGGCTGCCGCCGATCCGTCCCGACTCGCCGCCCACGTTTCGAGCAGAACTCGATCGGTGAGCGGGCCGCTCATGTCAGGGCGGGCTCCTGGGGCTCGACCACGGAGACGTCGCGCTCCCAGCCCTCATTCTCCAGCTTCAGGGTCTGAATGGCCACCGCGTTCGCGTTGGCGTCAAGCTCCGGCAGAGCCTGGAACTCCGAGACCCAGCAGCGGTAGACCAGGTAGGCGATGACCAGCTGGCCGGCCTCGTTGTACATCTCGATCTGGACGTCCTTGCGGAAATCCTTGAGCGACAACTCGGCGCCGAGCCCGGCGCCCTGCCGCCAGATCTTGTCGGCCCACGCCTCGAACTCGACGTCGTGGGTGACACCGCGCTCCAGGGTGATGGGCTCGAATTCCGAGCGGCCGGGTGACTTGCGCGATGTGTTCGGGTCACCGCCATCGCGGTGCTTGACCACCTCGGTCGTGCGCTTGAGCGCGGACATCTTGCTCACCGCCGCGACGTAGCGGCCATCCCATTTGACCCGGAACTTGTAGTTCTTGTACGGATCGAATCGGTGCGGGTTCGCTGGGAAAGCTGGCATGGCTGCCTCCTCAGGCCTCGGCCTGTCCGGCCATCTGCTGGATCTTCAGGACGATGAACTCGGCCGGCTTCAGTGGGCTGAAGCCGACCAGGATGTTGCAGACGCCGCGATCGACATCCGCCTGTGTGGTGGTGTCCTTGTCGCACTTGACGAAGTAAGCGTCGGACGGCTTGACGCCGGCGAACGCGCCCTGGCGATAGAGCCCGTTCATGAACGCGCCGACGTTCAGCCGGATCGATGACCACAGCGGCTCGTCGTTGGGCTCGAACACCACCCACTTCAATCCCTGGTTGAGCGACTCCTCGATGTAGAGGGCCATCCGCCGCACCGGGATGTACTTCCATTGCGACGCTTGGGCGTCCGCTCCCTCGAGCGTCCGGGATCCCCACACCACGCTGCGATAGATCGGGAAGCTGCGGATGACGTTCACGCCGATGACGTTCAGCGTCCCCGTGTCCTCGTCGTCGAGCTCGACCAGCGGGGTCGCACCCCCGACCCCAGCGCCGGTGCCCGCCGGCGCCTTCCACACGCCGCGATTCGCATCGGTGCGGGCGTAGACGCCGGCGACCGTGCCGGAGGCACCGATCACCCGCGGCGCCCCACCCTGCAACGGATCGGGCACCTGAAGTCGCGGGAAGTAGACCGCCGCGTTCTTCGCTTCGTTCGGGACCGGGTAGGCACCCGACGCGGTCATGTCGCCGAGGTCCTCGACACCGTCGGGCGGGTCAACGATCAAGAAAGCGCGGTTCGCCTTGCAGGCGTTGCCCGCGTCGTTGACGACGTTGCCGTACTGCGTCGCCGTGAGGGCGCCGGACTGCGATGCCTCGCCGGCGCCGACGAGGCAGAGGATGTTGAAGATCTCGGGCGCGATCCCCGGGAGCGCTGCGAGCGCGTCGCCCCAGGCACCCTCGTCGGGCAGCGCGCCGTCGTCGCCGTTGACGAGCTTGTCACGGGTCACGTTGTCGGGCGCGCTGATCCCGGTACCGACCTCCTCCACCTGCACGAGCCGTGAGCGGCGGTTGACTATGTGGGGGGCGAAGCTCGCGGCCTCCGCCTCGTCGAGCGTGAGGTTGTTGTGGTCCTCGACGGCGACGACGTCGCCGTCGACGATCTCCTCGATCTTGAGGTTGAAGTGGCTGCCGGTGACTCCGTCCTTGTTGATCGTGACGTTCAGGTTCTTGCCCCAGGCGCCCTCGCTCGACGCCGTGACCTTGAGACGGGCATCGCTGCCGCGATTGAACGTCTTGGTGGCAGCCGCGGGAGTGCCCGCCATCGTGCGCACGATCCAGGCAACCGACCCGCCATTGGCGAAGTAGGCGTCCACCTGATAGGCGGCCTCGGTCCGCGAGTCGAAGCCCCCGAAGAGCTGCTCGAACTCGGCGAAGCTGGTGACCTTGGTCGGCTTCAGCCGAGGGCCACGCTGGAAGAAGCCAAGGAAGGCGGTATTCGAGGTGCTGACCCCCGCGATCGGACGCACCGGGCTCTCGAGCTCCTCGATGTAGATACCGGGATGTCTGAGGACGGATGGCATGGGGTTCTCCTTGCTTAGTCGTCCGCTTTGGATTCGGGTCCGTCTGTCGTCGGGTCGGTCATGGGGCCGCTCCGCGGATGCCGTGGTCGTCGCGCTTGCGGATCTGCTCCACGAGGCGTTTCGGGGAGATCTCACCGAGCGGGACCCGGTGCGGACGCAGCTCATAGAGCCACGACTCGCGGCCGCTCGCGGCGACGGCGAGGACGCGCATTCCGGGCTGCTGCTCGAGCAGGGACGTGGCCAGCGACGGATCATCGCGGCCCATCACCACGACGTCCGCGCCCGGTTCGAGCACGGCATCGGGTAGTCCGTTCACACCCGTCGCCTCCCCGACGATCTCCATGTCGGGCTCGTCGGCCAGCACGCCCGCGACGATGTCCCGCAGCATCTGCGGCATCGCGACGAGAACGATCCGCGTGCTCTCCAAGTGCCGACCACCGATCGAGCGATTGTCGGCCAGCGGCCCTCGAAGGTAAATGGATCGTCGGATCCGAGTTGGATCCAGGGACGGGACCGGGCCTCTGCCGCGACCGCGTCGGCTCCCTGCGGCGCGCTCGCGGCTGGCGGGGTTCAGGTCAGTCAGGCGTGAGGTGTGGACCCGACCTCGCCGGCGATCCGGTTCCATCCCTGCCGGCGCATGTGCCGGACTCGCGCGGCGGCCTCGGCGCGGCGACTGACGCCGAGTTTCTCCAGCAGGTGGTGGACGTGGTTCTTGACGGTTGCCAACTCGATCTGGAGTCGCGTGGCGATCTCCTTGTTCGAGAGGCCCTCGTCGATCAGGCCGACGATCTGGGTCTCACGGGACGTCAGCCGCACGCCGCCGTCGTCTTCCGATCGGTCCCGGGCCAGGGTCCGCACCTGCCGCAGCAGGGTGCCCGCGAGGCGGGGCGAGCACACCAGCTCGTCGCGCATCACTCCCTCGACCACCGCGATCAGCTCATCCAGGCTCGCGTGACGCGGAACGTAACCCGCCACGCCAGCCTTGGCGCAATCCAGGATCACGTCGTCGGTCTCGGCAACCCCGAACGCGATCACGCGACTCCCCGGCACCGCCTCGACGATCTCGCGCAGCGCTCCGGTGCTCGCCGCGGCGCCAACGTCGACCAGGAGCGCGTCGGGCCGGCAGGCGGCAATCCCCTCCAGCGCAGCGGGAGCGTCGGCGGCGGAGGCGGCGACGTCGATGCGCGGGTGGCCTGCCAGGATCTGCACGAGTCCCTCGCGGTAGAGCCGGGTCTCGGCGACCACCATGATCCGGGTCGGCGAGGCTGACCGGGCGGCGATGCCACCTCCATGCCCTCCAAGTACTCGAGGTTCCAAGGTCACTCGGGCCTCCCGACCGTCGGCTTCGGTCCCGAGCCGGACGATAACCCAGGCCGGCTTGCGACGCAATGGATTTGGCCTGATCGTCCAGGCGGACAGAGGCGCCGCGATGCGCGCACCCTTCGCGAGATGTCGCTGGATGCCCAGAAGTCCGATCGAGCTTGTCCAGAGGGTGAGTGGTCTCCTTCCGGTGCGCGCGAGGAAGGAGGCCAAGGAGGACGAAACGGCGGAAACCGCCTCGGAGCGGGCGGTCCTGATGGGCCGGGGTGGATTCGAACCACCGACCGACGGATTATGAGTCCGCTGCTCTGACCAACTGAGCTACCGGCCCGCGCGCCCGGCTTCGGGCATGGCTGTGCCGGTTTTCACGATAGCCCGGCGGGCTCCTGCCCGCCGCGGCGCGCGCCCCTCTACTGGACGACGATCTTGCCGGTCATTCCCAGGCTGCGGTGGAACTTGCAGTAGTACTTGTAGGTGCCGGCCTTCTTGAAGGTCCGCGAACGGGTCGGGTTGGCCTTGTTGAGCTACTTGTCGTACGTTCCCTTCACGAAGGTGACGGTGTGGCTGCCGTTCACCCGCTTCCAGGTGACCTTGCTGCCCTTCGTGACCGTCAGGGTCTTCGGCGTGAACTTGTAGTTGGAGGCCTTCACCGTGCCTCCGCCGGCCTGCGCGACGCCCACCCCCAGGGCCAAAGTGGCGATGACGGTGACGACCCCGAGCTTCCGCTTGCGACTGCCGCGACCCATGTGACCTCCTCCGCTTGGACTGGTCCTGCCCACTTGTACTCGCGGGCGTCGCGTTCAGGTTCAAACTCGAACCGCCTGCCGGCGCCGTCCGTCGGATTCCTCGACTAGGTTTCTCGGCCGGTGACGCCCGAGTATCAGCGGTGGAGGGTGCTGTGGCCGCTCGTCCCGGCCATGGCGATGGTGATGATCGACTTCACGATCGTCTCCATCTCCGTGACGACGATCCAGCGGGATCTTCACCTGTCGGCCACGGCGGCGCAGTGGACGGTCACCGCCTACGCGCTGGCGACCGCGGCGTTCATCGCGCTCGGCGGCCGCCTCGGGGACATCCTGGGGCACAAGCGGATCGTCGCCATCGGGATCATCCTGTTCGCCGGCGCCTCGACGTTGTGCGGGCTCACCCCCGATACGTCGATCGCGGAGCCGTGGTTGATCGTGTGCCGGGTGCTCCAGGGGATCGGCGGGGCGCTGCTGATCCCGTCGACGACGGTGCTCGTCCTGAACTCGTTCCCCCCTGAGGAGCGCGGCAAGGGACTGGCCATCTTCTTCATCGTCGCCGGGCTGTTCACGGCGGTCGGCCCGATCGCCGGCTCCTACCTCACCCAGTACTGGACCTGGCGGGCGATCTTCTGGATCAACATCCCGGTTGCGCTGCTCTCGCTGACCGAGTTCTCGTTCGTCAGGCTGAAGGACGTCAAGCATCCGGCGCGGATCGACTGGGGCGGCGCCGGGCTCTTGGTCGCCGGCATGGGGTTAACCGTGCTCGGGCTGCAGGAGTCCAGCGTCTGGGGCTGGGGCAGCCTCGCGACCATCGGGTCGATCGTGGTCGGCATCCTGATCCTCGGGCTGTTCGTGCTCTACGAGCGCCGGGTCGAGCAGCCGCTGATCTCGATTCAGGCGTTCATCGAAAACCGGCCGTTCGCGGTGGACAACGTGCTGACGCTGTTCCTCTTCTTCACCTGGCTCGCCGTCTTCTTCTTCGGCAGCATCTACTTCCAGGTGTCGGTCGGTCAGGAGCCAACGCAGGCCGGCTTCTCGATCCTCACGATGTTCTATTCGTTCTTCATCGCCTCGCGGATCGGCGGTGGGATGTACGACAAGGTGGGGGCGAAGCATCCGGTGACTCTCGGACTGGCGGCGATCGCGGTCGGTCTCTGGCTCTGGGCGTCCGAGCTGTCGAAGCTCACCTCGGGTGGGACGCTCGCGGGGATGCTGGTCACAGGGGCCGGATTCGGCCTCGCCATGTCGGCCCTCAACACGGACGCGCTCAACCGGGCACCCGCCGAGATCCGGGGTGAGGCCTCGGGGATCGTTCAGACGTTCAGGAACTTCGGCTCGGCGCTCGGGATGGCGATTCTGGGGACCATCGTCCTCGGCGCCCTCGGGCCCCACACCACTCCGAGCGGGTTCGCCGACGCGCTCGAGACCGCGTTCAAGGTCGGCGCGGTCGTGATGGCCGTCTCGTTCGTCATCGGCCGTGTCTTCATGCCGAGCGGCAAGCAGGCCGACGTCGAGTGACGCTGCCGGCGGTAGGGTCCGGCCCCCGACGGCAAGCGAGAGGAGAACTGGCGTGGCGGAGCGTGCGGCGCTCATCACCGGTGGATCGAGTGGGATCGGATTGGCGATCGCGCGGGCGCTCGGCGAGGACGGCTACGGCGTGACGATCGCGGCGCGCCGGCCGGAGAAGCTGGAGGCGGCGGCCGAGGAGCTCCGCGCCGCGGGGCTCGAGGTCAATTCGCTCGCCGCCAACATGACCGAGGAGGACGCGGTCGCCGGCATCGTGGCCTCCCACAAGGAGAAGTACGGGCGGCTCGACGTGCTTGGTCAACAACGCCGGCGTCGGGATCGGCGAGGCGATGCACGAGCTCACGACGAAGTACATCGACATGCAGCTCGGCGTGAACCTGCGGGCGGTGATCATCGGGACGCGGGAGGCGCTGCCGCTCCTGCGCGAGGCGGGCGCCGAGCACCGCAAGGCGCTGATCGTCAACACCGCGTCGATCGCCGGCAAGTCGGGGCAGCCGTGGCTTTCGGTCTACTCGGCGACGAAGTCGGCGGTGATCGGCTTCAGCGAGGCGACGCAGAAGGAGGTGGCGAGCGACGGGATCCAGGTGACCGCGCTGTGCCCCGGATTCGTCGACACGCCGATGACCGAGTACGTGCGGGGTCAGGTAAAGCAGGAGGAGATGATCCGGCCGGAGGACATCGCCGAGTCGGTTCGCTTCCTGCTGCGGACGTCGCCCGGATGCCTGGTGCCGGAGCTGGTCTTCACCCGCCCGGACGAGCTGCCCGGCACGGCGGCCTGATCAGGCGCCGGTGAGCTGCTGCTCGGCCGCGGCGAGCAGATCCTGGGGCTCATCGTGGCGATCAGCCGGACGCCTCAAGGGCCGGCGCAGCCGTCGGATCCGGATCGGCCCGTCGGTCGGATCGGGGATCGCCGGGGCTTCGGGCTTCTCGCAGCTTCGGCGGGCAGAGAGCTTGGCTCGCTCGGCTCGAATCTGCGCGGCTGCCGCCGCGATCGAGCCGCCGTCGGCGACGTCCTCCGTCAGGCTTGCCTCGAGAAGGGACCGGAGAGTCCGGACCTCACGCCGGGTGGCGAGCCGAGGGCGCTTGGCGCCGGTATAGCTGTCCCAGGTCCGGGCGAAGCTGGCGACGTTGGTGCGACCGCCGTTGCGGTGCGCGGCGAGCATCGGGCAGATGCCGCCCGACTCGCGGTCCACATAGGCACCGACCACGATCGGATTGGCGTCGATGCCGCGAAGCATCGCCTCACGCGTCGCCCGCGGAAGACCCTCAACGGCCCGGCGCAGGCGCGCGGCCCGGTTGCGATCCCGACGTCGCATTGCCCAAGGGATAGCGCGCTCCGTCCACCTTGTCGAGCCCGCGGGCTGTCACCGCAACGGGGTTTGCAATGAGCGGGCGACGGTTCGTGGTGGCGGCGTTCGGGGATGCGGGGCACGCGTTCCCGGCGATCGCGCTTGCGCGGGCGCTGCGGGGTCGCGGGCACGGGGTGCTCGTGGAGACCTGGGAGCGGTGGCGGGACGCGGTCGAGGGCGAGGGGCTCGCGTTCACGGCGGCGGAGGAATACACGACGTTTCCGCCGCGGCGGGAGGAGTCGGGCGGCGTGGCGCTCGGCCGCGGACGCCGCCATCGCGCTGATGCCGTTGATGGAGGAGTTCCGACCGGACGTGGTCGTCAGCGACATCCTCACGCTGGCACCGGCGCTCGCCGCGGAGCGGGCCGGTGTGAAGCGGGCCACCTTGATCCCGCACGTCTATCCGGTGCACGAGCCGGGGTTGCCGTTCTTCGCGTTCGGGATGCAGCCGCCGCGGACGCCGGTTGGGCGGGCGCTGTGGCGCGGGGCGCTGCCGGTGCTCGAGAGCGGGCTGCGGCGGGGGCGCGACGAGATGAACGAGACGCGCGCCGCCGTCGGGCTGCCGCCGGTGGAGAGGTATCACGGCGGGATCAGTCGGGAGCTGGCGATGGTCGCGACGTTCCCGCAGCTGGAGTATCCGCGGCGGTGGCCGGCGGGGGTGCACGTGACGGGGCCGATGCAGTTCGAGGTCCCGTATCCGGACATCGAGCTGCCTGACGGCGATGAGCCGCTGGTGCTCGTGGCGCCGAGCACCGCCCAGGATCCGGAGCTGCGGTTGGTGAGGGTCGCGCTCGACGCGCTCGCCGATGAGCCGGTGCGGGTGGTGGCGACGACGAACCGGCTCGACCCCGGTCCGCTGCCTGCGGCGCCGGCGAATGCGGTTGTCGTCGACTGGCTCTCCTACTCGCAGGTCATGCCGCAGGCCTCGCTGGTGATCTGCCACGGCGGCCACGGGACGGTCGCTCGGGCGCTCGCGGCAGGGGTGCCGGTGCTGTGCTGCCCGCATGTCGGAGACATGGCGGAGAACTCGGCGCGGGTCGCGTGGGCGGGCGTGGGCCTGATGCTTCCGTGGCGACTCCTGGGGACGGGCGCGCTGCGAGTTGCGGCCCGGCGAATCCTCGGCGATCGAGTCATTCGCGACAGCGTGCCGTGCGAGTTCGCGGCCTGGTCTCGAGCGAACGACGGCGCGGACCAGGGAGCGCGCCTGGTGGAGCAGCTATTCGGGCAATGAAAGAGGCCGGCGTATGCCGACCTCCGAAGCTCCGGGGGAGGGACTCGAACCCTCAACCTCTCGGTTAACAGCCGAGCGCATCTGCCAATTGAGCTACCCCGGACCGCGTAATGCCGGTTGTGCTACGTCGAACTCGTGTAGCGACGCCGAACTTTAGGACAGGCTAGCGGCTCCCGCCTCCACCTCCGCGTGACAATTTGCGCAGAGAAGTACGCACTTCTTCGCCTCCGCGCGGGCTCGCTCGAGCGACCTCGTGACCCCTTCCTGGCTCAGCGCGAATTCCTTCGTGGCAGGGTCGAGTGATGAAACTGAAGCGCCGACGGGTGGCGCGAGTATCCGCAGATCGCACATGCGCCGCCCGCCTCAGCAATGAGCGTCCGCTTCAGCCGCTGGCGCCACTGCGAAACCGACTCCGATCGGCAACGCTTGCATCGGTACGCACCACGATTTTCGAGCACGAACTCTGTTTCGCCGTGCCGAACGCATTCGATCCACGATGATGCTTGGCTTTCGCTGCGCCCCGAGTGTCGGTTATACTCGGTGTCGCCTGCGTGCGAAGGCCAAATTTCTTCATCCAGTGACGCACAGTCGACGTGCTCGACGCCCAGCTCCTCAGAGATCCGGCGCAGAGCGTCAGCCCGCGTTCCGACCAATGGCTCCAGCTGATCCCTTGTGAGGCCACCGCGAGGGGCGTGCTTCTCCCGGCCCTTTCGGGACCAGGCCGTGCTTTTTCATCCAGTAGCCGACCGTCGCGGGATCGCGATTGACGAGCACGCCGATCTGCTCGAGGGACAGCCCCTCCGACAGGTAACGCTTGAGCCGATCCCGCTCCATGCCCGGGATCGTGCCATCCGGGTCGGACGGAAAAAGCGAACGTGTGTTCCCCTTCGTTAGCCGAGCTTCCGGTACGTCAGATCGAAGTCCGTCGACCACGTTGAGCCGTCCTCCGCCTTCTCCCAGCGGCCCGTGATCGTCCGGCCGTCGTCGCTGAACATGCCGGTGAAGCGCTGGGGGAACGGGTCCGGCGAGTCGCGCCACAGGCTCCAGACGCCTTCGTCCAGGGACATCTCGTAGGTCCGGTGGATGCCCCGCGAGTCGAAGTAGTGCTGGCGAAATGACCCCGGCTCGTCGCCCGAGCCGATGATCGCTATGCCGTCGGGTGCCTCGGGCAACTCGATCGTCCACCGCTCGATCAGAAACGTCCGGCCCTCCAACCACTCGAAGGTGACCGACGCCGCGCCCGGCCAGGGTGGCCCGCCTGGCGGCCCCGCCTCGATCGTCCACGTCCCGACCAGCGCGTCGAGCCGGTCGAGCGCGGGATCTCGATCTCCGCTCATGAGCGGCTTGCTCCGGCCGTTTCGAAGTGGGCGATCCGCTCCGCCAGCTCCGCCCTGCGGCGCTGGAGCTCGACCGGGGCGTCTCCCCCCTCCTTCCGCACCGTCTCGATCCGGCCCTCGATGACCGCCTGCTCCAGCTGGAGGAAGTTGAGCTCCATCGCCTCGCGGCCGCCCGGCTCGCGCTCGGCGCCCATCACGATCTGCGTCACCAGCGAGACCAGCTCCTCGTCGTCGCGCGGGAGGCCCGCGAGCGGGTCGTCCAGGTGTGCCGCCAGCCAGTCCTGCGCCCGTGCCATCGCCGGGGACGAAAGGTGATCGGGCGTCAACCGCTCGAGGAACTCGTGCCCCTCCACCGGGGACGCCACGCACATCGCCAGCAGCGCGCGCTCCCGCCGCTCGCGCGCGCTCAGCGGGCGCGGCGCCGCCGGGCGCGCTGCCTGCTCGCCCCCATCGCGACCCGGCTCCCCGCCCGCCGACACCGGGGCGCGTGTCTGCGCCGCCGTCGCGCCCGCAGCGACCCGCCGCATCACCAGTCCCGGATCCGCATCGAGCCGGTCGGCGACCACGCGGGCCAGCTCGTCGCGGCTGATCGACTCCCCCATCGAGGCCAGCACCGGCACGACCTCGTCGAGCGCCCGGTCACGGCCGGCCGGCGACGACAGTTCCGCCTCGTCAAGAGCTACCCGCACGTGGAACTCCGGCAGCTCCACCGCCTCGGCGATCAAGCCCTTCAGGCGCTCCGACTCGCCGCCCTGGAGCATGTCCGCCGGATCCTCGCCCGCCGGCATCGACGCCACCCGGAGCCGCAGCTTCTTGCTCCCGGCGACCCGCTGCGCCCGCAGCATCGCCGCGCGCCCGGCGCGATCCGCGTCCATCGCCAGCACCACCTCCTCCGCGTACCGCGCCAGCTGCTTGAGCTGCTCCGGCGTTATCGCGGTGCCCATCACTGCCACCGCCTCGCCGATCCCCGCCTGGTGGGCGGCAAGCACGTCCGTGTAGCCCTCAACCACGACAGCCCTCCCCGCCTTCGCAATCGCGGACCTAGCCCGATCGATCCCGTAGAGCGTGCGGCTCTTCCGGTACAGCTCGCCCTCGGGCGAGTTCAGGTACTTGGGCTTGGTATCCGGCCGCAGCGCCCGCGCCCCGAACCCCTGCACCCGGCCGCGCGGATCGCGCACCGGGAACATGATCCGCGCCCGGAAGCGGTCGTAGTGGCCGCCCTTCTGCCCCTTCTGCACGAGCCCCGCCGCCTGCAGCTCCGGCACGCCGAACCCGGCGGACTGACCGCGCGTGAGCACCTGATCCCACGCGCTCGGCCCGTAGCCGACGCCGAACGCCCGCAGCACCTCCTCCCCCAGCCCCCGCGCCTCCAGATACTCCCGCGCCTTCGCCGCCTCCTTGGAGTCCCACAGATACTTGGCGTAGAAGTCGGCCGTCCGCTCCAGCAACTCGCCCAGCCGCGCCCGCCGCTTCCGCGCCTCCTCCGCCCGCGGGTCCTCGCTCTCCCGCTCGACCTCCACCCCATAGCGCTCGCCGAGCGCCTCGACCGCCTCTGGGAAACCCAGCCCCTCCTTCTCCTGCACGAACCGGAACACGTCCCCGCCCGCCTCGCACCCGAAGCAGTAGTAGAGCTTCTCCTGCGCGTTCACCGAGAACGACGGCGAGCGCTCCTCGTGAAAGGGGCACAGCCCCATGTACCGATCGCCGGCGCGCCGCAGATCCGTGTACGCCGAGACGATCTCGACGATGTCCGCGGCGTCCTTGACCCGCTCGACCGTCTCGTGCGTGAACTTAGCGGCCACTCAGAGCCGGGACTCCTCCGGCAGGGCGATCCGCTTGAACGCCGCGATGCAGAACCGGTCGGTCATCCCGGCGACGTAGTCCGTGATCCGCTGGATCTCGTCGGCGCCCGTCCCCGCGTCCGGCACCTCGTCCGGATGCTCGACGTAGTGCTCGAACAGCCCCCTGACTGTGCGATGCACCCGCTCGTGCTCGCTCCGCGCCTCCTCCCCCAGGTACACCCGCTCGAACATGAACTGCCGTAGCACCCGCATCGCCTGGCCAATCTCCTCGCTCTGGACGATGTCCCCCGCCTTGCGCGACTCGTCGACGATGTCCTGCGCCAGCGCGTCGATCCTCCGCGCGCCCGTCGGCCCCAGCAGCTCGATCTCCGCGCCCGGCAGATCCTCCGCCGTGATGATCCCCGCCCGCAGCGCATCGTCCAGGTCGTGGTTGATGTACGCCACCCGGTCCACGAGCCGGACGATCCGCCCCTCGAGCGTGATCGGCAGCTCGGCCCCGGTGTGATTGAGGATCCCGTCGCGCACCGGCTCGGTGAGATTGAGCCCCCGCCCGTCGCGCTCCAGCACGTCGACCAGCCGCAGCGACTGCCGGTTGTGTCGAAAGCTCCGCCCCGCCTTCTCCCGCAGCGCCTGATCGAGCGCCTCCTCGCCGATGTGCCCGAACGGCGGATGCCCGAGATCGTGGCCCAGCCCGATCGCCTCGGCGAGGTCCTCGTTCAGCCCCAGCGCCCGCGCCACTGTCCGCGCGATCCCGCACGTCTCGATCGTGTGCGTGAGCCGCGTCCGGTAGTGGTCCCCCTCCGGGGCGATGAAGACCTGCGTCTTGTACTTCAGCCGCCTGAACGCCTTGGAGTGGACGATCCGATCGCGGTCGCGCTGAAACGGCGTGCGCATCGGGCTGTCGTCCTCGGGCTCCCGGCGAACCGCCGGATACGACGGCGTGGCAAGGCCCCACAGGTACTCCGCCTCCCACGAGCGAACGCGATCCTCCAGCGACCTGGCCTGGACCGCCGAGTGCTCTGATCGAAGCCGTTTCCACCTCCTGAAAGAGAATAGGGTCAGGTCATGCCTGAAACAGCCCTCGTAACCGGCGCATCCTCGGGAATTGGCGAACAATTCGCGCGCCAGCTCGCCGCCCGCGGCCACGATCTCGTCCTCGTGGCCCGCAGGGTCGACCGTCTCGAGCACCTCGCCGGGGAGCTCCCGACCGAGGCGCACGCCGTCGCCTGCGACCTCGCCAACGACGCCGCCTCGCTCGCCAACCGAGTCGAGGAGCTCGGCGTGAACGTTGACCTGTTGGTCAACAACGCCGGCTTCGGCACCTCGGGCCCGTTCGTGGAGAACGATCCCGCCCGGGAGGCCGAGGAGGTTCGCCTCAACTGTGAGGCGATCGTGACCCTTTGTCACGCCTTTCTCCCGGCGATGGTCGATCGCGGACGCGGCGGCATCATCAACGTCGCCTCGAGCGCTGGAATGCAGCCGATCCCCTACGAAACCGTCTACGCCGCAACGAAAGCCTTCGCTCTCAACTTCACCGACGCCCTCCACACCGAGCTCCGCGGCTCCGGAGTCCGCGTGATGTCCGTCAACCCCGGTCCGGTCCCCACCGAGTGGCAGCAGGTGGCCGGCTACCCGGAGGACCGCGATCTCTCAGTGCCGGGTGAGATCTCGGCCGAGCAGGTCGTGCGCGAATCGCTCGAGGCCTTTGACAAGGGCCGCCGCTCGATCATCCCGGGACGCACCATACGTTGGTTCATCCGCGCCACGGCGCCCAGCCCGCGCGCCCTGCAGCTGCGGATCACCGAGCGGATGTACCGCCCGAAGAAATAGAGGCTTGATGCGGGGGGCCCGCACCGGCTACGCCGCGGCGCGCAGCCGCACGTGCGCGTGGTGCTCGAGCGTCTCGCCGATCGCCCGCTCGACCTGGCGCAGATCACGCTCGGACGCGCTCGGCGCGGCCGCGAGCGGGCGGCCCATGGCCTCC
The DNA here is from genome assembly GCA_963829735.1 of uncultured Actinomycetes bacterium. Classification (GTDB taxonomy): domain Bacteria; phylum Actinomycetota; class Thermoleophilia; order Solirubrobacterales; family 70-9; genus AC-56. The sequence goes on along the minus strand of CAWHJT010000012.1, from coordinate 74,330 downwards.
ACCATGAACTGGTGGGCCCTGGGTGAGAGCTCGAAGCCGCCGCGCTCGCACGCGGCGCAGACCACTCCGCCGGCAGCCCCCGAGAACCCGGCGAGCCCGTCCGACTCGCCGCAGCGGGCGCAGGAAGTGAGCTCAGGGCTGAAGCCGGCCGCCAGCGCCAGCTTGAGCCTGAAGGCCAGCGCCGTCGCCTGACCCGCGGCGCCGTCCACCAGCGGGAACGGCGAGACCCCGCTGGGCGGCTCCTGTCCGTCGAGCAGCGCGAGGTACCGGCAGAGGAGGTTGTAGGCCGCCGGATTCGCCTCCTCCGAATCGCACAGGCGAAGCACCGCGTCGCAACCCCGGGCGGCGGCCATCAGCGCGGGCCCGGTCGAGCGCAGGTCGGGGTACGCCGCGACCGTCGCCGCCGACGTCACCGTCGCCAGGTCGCCGCGCCCCTCGTGAAGCACGAGGTCGAGCCGGAAGTACGGCTCGAGCCGCCCGCCGAATCGCGAGCGCGGCTTGCGCGACCCTTTCGCGATCGCGTTGATGCGGCCTCGTGTGGCGCTGTAGAGGTGCAGCACCCGATCCGCCTCGCCGTAGCGAATGCTCCGCAGGACGACCGCCTCGGTCTTGTAGCTCCCCGGCATGGGCCGGGAAAGATGACTTCCGGGTCGGACGCAATCTCCCTCGACGGTTTTGGCACCTCAGGTACGCCATAGCGTCCTCCAGTTGCCAAAACCCGTGGAGGGGGCTAGTGGATCGAGTCCCGGATCGCCGCCGCCGTCACCGTCGCGGCGAGCGTCCCGATCGCGATCGGAGTGAACCGCTCGGTCGCCCCGGAGCCCGACGACAGGCAGAAGACCACGTCGCCGTCCACGTCCGAGAACACCGGGTCCACGGCCCGCGCGACGCCGCCGCTGGCCATCCGCGCCAGGCGCGTGCACGCCGCCTTGTCGAGCGCCGCGTCGGTCAGCACGCAGACCAGCGTCGTGTTCCTCTCCTCCAGGCGCGTCCAGTCCGGCTGCCCCTTCATCGCGGCGATCCGCTCCGCCGTCCTCACCGGCTCATCGCCATCCGCCCTTGGGCCGCCGAGCACCTGGCCATCCTCGCCGATCACGTCCCCGAACGCGTTGACCACGGCGAGCGCCGCCACCGTCTCCCCCGCCCCGCTTCGCGCCGCCGCGAACCCGATGCCCGCGGGCGTCGAGTACTCGCGCCCCAGGATCTTGCCCACGGCCGCTCCGGTCCCGGCACCGATGCGCCCACGCTCGGGCGCTCCGGGCGCCGCGGCCTCGCACGCCGCGTATCCCGCATCGGCATCCGGCCGCGCGCGCGGATCGCCCTCCGCGAGGTCGTAGACGACCGCCGCCGGGACGATGGGCACCAGCCCGGCCGGCGTGCGGTAGCCCATGTCGTGGTCCTCGAGCCACCGCCCCGCCCCGTCGGCCGCGGCCAGGCCGTAGGCGCTGCCGCCGCAGAGCGCCACGGCGGACACCTCGCTGGTCCCGGCCAGCGGCCCGATGTTGTCGGTCTCCCTCGTCCCGGGACCGCCGCCGCGGACGTCGACGCCGCCCCGGCTACCTGGCGGGGGGATGACCACGGTGCACCCGGTCGCCCCCTCCGCGTCGGTCCAGTGCCCGATGGAGAAGCCCTCCGGAGGCCCGACGGAGCCGCTCATGTCGCCGTCCTCGCGGGGGTTCGCCGGCGCCGCCGTGGCCTCTGCCGAAGGCGCCGCTGGCACGAAGGGCAGAAGTAAGTAGAGCGCCCGGAGATCACGATCCGCTTGATCTCAGCGCCACAGCGCGGGCAGGGCTTCCCCTCGCGAGTGTGGACGAGGAACTCGTCCTGCATCCCACCCTGCGCGCCCCGCGAGTCGCGGTAGTCGTCGATCGACGCCCCGCCGCTCGCGAGGCCGGCCTCGAGCGCCTCGACGATCCCGACGCGCAGCCGCTCGCAGTCCTCGGGCTTCATCGAGCCCGCGGGAGAGAGCGGGTGGAGCTCCGCCCGGTGGAGCGCCTCGTCCGCGTAGATGTTCCCGATCCCCGCGACACCCAGCTGGTTGAGGAGGAAGCTCTTGAGCGGCGCGCGCCGCCCGGCCGCCCGCCGGCAGAGCTCCTCCGCCGTCAGGGAGTCCGACAGCGGCTCGACCCCCAGCCGTGCCGCGAAGTACTCGTCCAGCTCCGCGTCCTCGAGCACGACCGCGTGCCCGAAGCGCCGCGTGTCGGTGAACAGCAGGCGCCTGCCGCCATCGAGCCGCAGCCGCGCGCGCAGGTACGGCGGATCCTCGCCTCCTCCACGAGGAGCAGGTTTCCGGTCATCCGCAGGTGCATCGCGAGGGTCCGACCGCCTTCGAGGCGCAGCAGCAGGTACTTGCCCCGCCGCTCGACGGCCTCGATCGTCCGGCCCGTGAGCAGCTTCTCGACCTCCGCGTGGCGACTCGGGCCGGGTCCATCGCTCGTCGAGCACCTCGGCCTCGGCGATCCGTGCGCCGGTGATCTCCGGCTCGAGCTGGCGGCGGATCGTCTCGACCTCAGGGAGCTCGGGCATGCCCCCCTGATTCAAACAGGCCCGACCGCGGCCGGCTACGACGCCGTCGCCCTCGGGTGCGCCTTGAAGTAGACCTCCTTGATCCGCTCACCCGACAGGTGCGTGTAGAGCTGGGTCGTGGAGACGTCGGCGTGCCCCAGCATCTCCTGGACGGAGCGCAGGTCGCAGCCGCCGGAGAGGAGGTGCGTCGCGAAGGAGTGACGCAGCGTGTGCGGGCTCATGCGGCCGGCCAGCCCGACCTCGGCCGCATGGCGCTGGATCACCTTGTAGAGGCCCTGGCGAGTGAGCGGCCCACCACGGAAGTTGACGAACAGGCGCGATACCGGGCGGCTGCCGACGAGCTCGGGCCGGCCCGCGCGCAGGTAGCGCTTGACTGCGGCAGTGGCCTCGCGGCCCAGCGGGACGATGCGCTCCTTGTTCCCCTTTCCATGCGGGCGAACGAAAGAGCGGCGCAGGTCGATGTCGTTCACGTCCAGGCCCACCACCTCGGAGGCTCGCAGCCCGCAGCCGTACATGACCTCGAGCAGCGCCCGGTCGCGGAGCTGGATGGCATCGCCGCCCGACACGCTCTCCAGGAGGCGCTTGACCTCCCCGTAGGTGAGCACCCGCGGCAGCTTGCGGCTCTTGGCGGGCGGGCTGAGCGACGCCGTCGGATCCTCGTCGACAAGCTCCTCGCGGCGGAGATGGCGATAGAAGGAACGCAGGCACGCGGTCTTGCGGTTGACCGTCGCCGGCGAGCACGCGGGCTGGCCGTTGCCCGTCGCGAGGTCGGCGAGAAGTCCGCCACGTCGCCGCGCTCGGCCTCGAGTCGCGCCCCGGTGGCGCTTGGCGAGGAAGGTCCCGTACTGGAGCAGGTCAGTTCGGTAGGCGTCGAGCGTGTTACGGGACAGCCCCCGCTCGAATTCCAGGTAGGCGAGGAAATCGAGCACCAATGCCTCGAAGCGCGCCTCCACGCCCCCCGCTGCATCGTCCGCCGTGCTTGACCGCGACAGCCATGTCGCCCCTTTCGCCTCGGGCAGGCCCCGCCCCTGCCGGTGCAACCGGACTCGCAGCGACTTCAGCGCCGGCGAAGCTCGCGGAAGAGCAGCATCCCGATCAGCGACTTCGCGTCCCGGCACTCCTCGATCGCGCCGTCGAGCTCGGCCAGGGGCCACGCCACGACCTCGAGCCGCTCCTCCTCATCGGACTCCGCACTCGCGTCGTGGAGATCGGTCGCGAGGTAGACGATGACCTCCTCCTCCGCGAAGCCCGGGCTGGTGTAGAAGCGCTTCAGCTCGCTCCACTGCGACGCGCCCTTGCCGATCTCCTCGGCGAGCTCGCGCTTCGCGCACTCGACCGGCGATTCGCCCGGTACGTCGAGCTTGCCGGCCGGCAGCTCGAGCAGCGCCTCCTCACCGACCGCCTCGCGCGGCTGGCGTACGAGATAGACGTGGAGGTCGTCATGCGCCACCATCGCCACCGCGCCCGGGTGTCCCACGACCTCCCGCTCCGCGATCGACCCGTCGGGGTAGCGGAACCGGTCCTGGCGGACCCTCGCGATCTTCCCCTCGTAGACGGTCTTCGAGTCGATCCGCTCCACCTATACCCCCGTTCTCACTCCGGCACCTCCGAGGCCGTCGCCAGCGCCCGGCCCGCGGCGAGCGGCGCGGCGAAGAACAGCGGGTCCTCGGCCAGGGTGCGGCCCATCGTCCTGACGGGCAGGCCGCTCCGCTCGTACTCGTCGAGCTCCACCGTCTCGACCTCCACGTCGTGGCGGTCGTCGCAGACCCGATGCAGGGCATCGAGGACGCTCGGCATGTCGACCGTCTCCTCGTCCTCGCCCGTGGGCCAGCCCGCGAGCTGGATCTCCGGGACTGGGACGCGGACCGATCCTAGGAGCAGGCTGAGAACGCTCTCGGTGTGATGGCTCAGGCCGCGGTGCCGGGGGCGGGGATCGGATGCCGACAGCCGCGGACACAGCAGCGTCGGCAGGCCCAGGGCGAGCGCCGCATGCGCGCTCTCCAGCGCGGCCATCCCCCCGTGACCGTAGAGCGTCGCCGACCCGAGGATCCCCGGCCCCGGCCCGCAGAGGATCGCGTCCACCTCGAGGTTTATCGCCGCGGCGTCCAGCGCCCCGAGCGTCGTGACGGCCTCGTGCTCGCCGCCATAGGCGGCGCCTGCGGTCACGTGGCCCGCGAGCAGCCCGCGATCGCGAAGCTCCGCGACGTCCCGCGACAGCTCCCCCGGCAGCGCGCCGCCTGACGTCTGGACATAGCCGAGCCGGATTCCCGGCCGCGCGCGGTCGGCGGCCCAGGCGCTCGGGGCCAGGTGGCCGTGAAGCGGCAGCACGAGGACCGGGCGGGCCTCTGCGGTCGCGCGCTCAGCGGTCTCGGGAGCCTCGACCGGGTCGATCGAGTGCTGGAGGGAGGTGTAGTTGAGCTTCATCACATGCTCGCCACCGGTCGACCCCTCCGCATCGAGCCCGCGCGTCAGGTTGACGTGCACCACGTCGAATCCCCCGGACCCCAGCCCGAGATCCGCGGCTTCGGTGTTCACCACCACCTCGTCCCCCTCGGCGACCTCGCCGACCAGACCGGCATCGGCCCATGCCGGCCGTCGCTCGCCGTCGATCTGCACCGTCAGCGGGTCGGTTCCGACCACGACGCCGCGGCGCAGCTTCAGCATCGAGCGGCCGCCTCCTCGACGACCGCCTCGCAGATCCCGAACATCTGGACGATCCGCCCTGCCGCGACGCTCTCCTCGGGCGTGTGGTTCGCCTCGGTCCCGTTGGCGAGCAGCAGGGTTTCGAACCCGGCGGCGTTGAACGCGTTGGCGTCGCTGCCGCCCCCGGTCGCAGTCTCGCGGGGCTCGACCCCGCGGCGCTCGAGGGCGATCCGTGCGATCGTCACCGACTGGGCCTTCGACGGCAGCCGGTAGCCCCGGAACATCTCGGTGACCTCGACGTCAACGTCGCATTCGTGCTGACTGGCCGCCCATGTGCAGGCGTCAACCATCGCGCCGACCGTCTTGCTCGCACGCTCGTCGTCGAGGCTCCGGGCCTCGCCGTCGACGTGACACCGGCCGGGGACCACGTTGGAGGCGGTCCCCCCGTTGATCACGCCCACGTTCGCCGTCGTCTCCTCGTCGAGGCGCCCCAGCTCCATCCGCGAGACCGCGGCCGCTGCGGCCTGAATCGCGCTGCGGCCGTCCTCGGGGCGGAGGCCGGAGTGCGCCTCGGTGCCCTCGAACTCCGCCGCGAGCCGTTTGTACGTCGGCGCGGCGGTGATGACCTCGCCGATCGGGCTCGCGTGGTCCAGGACGAACCCGAATGACGAGCGTAGGCCGTCCAGATCCACCTCCCTGGCTCCCCGCAGCCCGTCCTCCTCGGCCACGGTGAACACGAGCTCGAGCCCGAGCGGGGGCGGCGCCGTGGCGTGGCGCGCCGCAAGCTCGGCCAGGATCGTGACGGCCGCCTTGTTGTCGGCGCCGAGGATCGTGTCGCTGGCCGAGCGATAGACGCCCTGGTCCAGCACGACCTCGATGTCACCGTCGTGAGGCACCGTGTCGAGGTGAGCGGCGAACATCACCCACCCGTCGCGCTCGCCGGGTATCCGGGCGATCAGGTTGCCGGAGCCGGCCTGCGCCGGACCGGCGGAGCCGTCCTCGGCGACCTCGACTCCCAGGTCACGAAGCTCCGCCAGGAGGTCGTCAGCCACCGCTCGCTCGGACCCCGTCGGGCTCGCCACCTCGCACAGGCGGACAAAGCGATCCAACATCCGCTGATCATCGGCCACGGCAACAGGCTATTTCCTGGGCGTCCGGCTTGATTCGACTCGTCGCGAGTGAGAGGATCGCGGCCGTCCCAACCGATCGGAGGCACGATGGCAGACATTCCGAGCTGGCAGCTGAAGGGGGATTGGTTCGACGTCTGCCGATGCCGCGTGCCGTGCGCGTGCACGTTCGCGCAGGCGCCCGACGACGGGGAGTGCGACGGCATCCTCGCCTGGCACGTGCGCGAGGGGAACTACGGAGAGGTGGGACTGGACGGCCTGAACGTGGTCGCCGTCGGCTCGTTCGAGGGGAACATCTGGGAGGGCGAGGCGAAGCCGGCGATGGGCTTCTTCATCGACGAGCGCGCCGACGAGCCGCAGCGCGAGGCGATACAGACGATCTTCGGCGGCCAGGCGGGCGGATGGCCGGCCGGGTTCGCGGCCCTGATCGACGAGATCCGCGGCATCGAGTACGCCCCGATCGAGATCGAGATCGCGGACGACCTGGCCAACTGGCGCGTCGAGGTGCCCGGCAAGGCCCGCGGGAGCGCCGAGGCGCTCGTCGGACCCACGAGCCTCGAGGGCACTCGGGTCGAGGTTCACAACGCCCCTGGGGCGGAGGTCGGCCCCGGCCAAGTCGCGACCTGGGGGACCGCCACCGAGGACGAGGTCGAGGCCTTCGGCTTCAAGTGGACCTGGCCCGGACGGTCGAGCAAGCACTTCCCCTTCGACTGGTGGGGCCCGGACGAGGCGTGAGTCGGGTCTAGGACCCGGCAGAGGATCGCCTGGGTCAAAGCCGGACTCAACTACTGCGTCCCGTTCATCGTCTCGAACCTCGGTCTCCTGGCTGGCAAGCGCGCGGAGATCGACCAGGCCCGGGGTCCTTGACCTCGATCGGCCCGGCGACTACTCTCGTGTCGACTGCCAGCTGCGGAAGGAGAAGGTCATGGCTTGGAGGATCTCGGGGACGTACCTGGCGACGTGCTCATGCCAACTGCTCTGTCCCTGTCCCATCGACGCCCCGCCCACGGGGCCGGATGGCCAGTGTCAGGGCAACCTCGTCTTCGACGTGAGTGAAGGCAACCTCGACGAGGTCGACCTGGGGGGCACGAAGATCGCGTTGATCAACATCTTCCCGTCCAACCTGACAGCCGGCAATTGGACCGTGGGGGTCGTCGTCAACGACGATGCGTCCGACGAGCAGCTGGATGCCATCGACAGGATCATGCGCGGTCAGGAAGGCGGCCCCTTCGAGATGTTCGCCAGCCTGTACGGGAACTACCTGGGGACGGAACGAGGCGAAGTGACCTTCTCGGACGGGAATACACCGTCGATCTCGATTCGCGGCAACTCCTTCACCTTCGAGCCCCTGCCGGGCCCGGAGGGCAGCGACACACAGACCACGGTGAAGAACGCCGCCTTCGGGTTCGCGCCCGAGTTTCGGGTCGGCAAGACCTCGGGCCACTCCGACGTCTTCGGCATCGAATTCGATGCGGTCTACGCGGAGAGCGCGGACTATGAGTTCGCAAGCGAGCAGGCCGAGGGCGCGGCGACGGGGCGCGGCTAGCGAGCGCCGGCTCGCAAGATGGAATCCGCATCGGTTCGACGAGCACCACCGCTCCCCGGGCTGATTCAGTTCGGGCTCATCGGCCTGCTTTTCGCGCTGGCGGGCATCGCCTGGCTCGTGACGGGCGACCAGATGAGCGGCATGGACGCCGGCCCGGGCACCGACCCCGGAACGCTCGGCTTCTTTCTCGGCGTGTGGGTGGTGATGATGGCCGCGATGATGTTCCCGTCCATCGCCCCGATGGTCACGATGCACGTCCGCATCCAGGAGGGGCGAAGGGCGAAGGGACAGTCGGCTCCGGTCGGGGCGACCACGCTCTTCGTCGCCGGCTACCTGATCACGTGGGCGGCCGCCGGGCTGGTCGGCTACGGCATCATCCGGCTCGGCCAGGCACTGACCGGGGACACCTTTTCCTGGCACAACGCGGGGCCGGAGCTCGCCGGCGGGATCATCGTCCTGGCGGCGATCTACCAGCTGACGCCCATGAAGGACGTCTGCCTGCGGCACTGCCGCAGCCCGTTCATGTTCCTGATGGAGCATTGGCGCCCGGGCCGAACGGGCGCCCTGCAGGTCGGTCTGCGCCACGGCGCCTGGTGCGTCGGCTGCTGCTGGGGGCTGATGGCCGCGCTGTTCGCACTGGGGGTGATGAGCATCGGCTGGATGGCGTTCATCGCGGCACTGATCGCGGCCGAGAAGCTGCTGCCCTGGCGCGTCGCGACGAGCCGGGCGATTGCCGTGCTTCTCCTCGTTCTCGGACTCTCGGTAGCGATCACGCCCGCGAGCGTTCCCGGGCTCACACTGCCCGATTCGCCTGAGGCGATGAGGGCAATGAGCTCGATGGAAGGCGGGGCGATGAACGGAAGCTCAAAGGACTCCATGCATGGCAAGTCAATGAATGGCAACTCCGGCGGCTCCATGCGCGCCGGAAAGGGAGAGATGAAATGAGCGACACCTGGGCGATCAAGGGCGCGTGGTTCAAGAACTGCAATTGCGATCCCGGCTGCCCCTGCGACTTCAACCAGGACCCGACCCACGGCCATTGCGAGGGCATAATCGCGATGCGGATCGACGAGGGCCACTTCGGCGAGACCTCGCTCGACGGCCTGAAGTTCGCCGGTGCCGCATACTGGCCGGGGCGCATCGACGAGGGCGACGGCCACATCCTCCCGATCGTCGACGAGTCGGCTGACGACGCCCAGCGGCAGGCGATCCTGGCGATCATGAGCGGCCAGGCCGGCGGCACGATCTTCGAGATCTTCTCGGCGATGTGCCCGCACGTCCGCGAGCCGGTGTTCGCGCCGATCGACTTCGAGTTCGACATCGATACCCGCAAGGAGCGGCTGAAGGCCGGCGACTACGTCGACAGCCAAGTCGAGACGCTCCGCGCGATCGGCTCCGAGGGCCCCTATCGGATCCTCGTCCACATCCCCGGTGGGTTCGAGTACACCGGACCGAACCAAGAGGCCGAGACGGCGCTCGCCAAGACGCTCAAGGTTTCGGGCGGCGATGTGCTCGACTATGAGCACGAGAGCTCGCACAGCTCGATGGCGTTCGTCGAGCATTCCGGGGACGTACCCGCCCCGGTCTAGGTGTTGACAAGGCGGTAGCGAGCGCCCGCACCGCTCGGAATGAATTCCGACGAGCTTCGCGATCACTGCCTCTCTTTCGCCGGAGCCGAGGAGACGTTTCCGTTCGGCCCTGAAACCTCGGTGTTCAAGGTCGGCGGAAAGATGTTCGCCCTCTCGCAGCTTGACGCGGACTCGCTTCGAGTCAGCCTCAAGTGCGACCCGCAGCTCGCCGAGGGGCTGCGCGCGGCGCACGCAGCCGTGATTCCCGGTTACCACCTCAACAAGCGACACTGGAACACCCTGATCCTCGATGGATCGCTGCCGGACGACGCCGTCCGCGACATGATCGAGGACTCGTACGACCTCGTCGTGAGCAAGCTGCCTAGGGGTCGCAGTCGCGCCCTCGGCTGGCGCGAGGCCTCCGACTAGGTCGGACCCCCTCATGCTTCGCGTTGGGCCACGCCTGGCATCAAATCCACCCATATGGTGGAAATCCGCCGCTCGCCACGCCGTTTCAACCCAACGATATGCGTGGGGGCCGGACTAGGTGCTGCGCCGGACCTGGATGTCCTCGGCCGGCTCGGCATCGACCGGCGGCTCCGCCGCGTCGGCCGGCCCCCGCTGACCCGCGTGGCGGGCAGCCGCTCCGACGAACTCGCGGAACAGCGGCTCCGGCCTGGTCGGCCGCGAGTTGAACTCCGGGTGAAACTGCGAGGCGACGAAGAACGGGTGGTCGGGCAGCTCGATGATCTCAACGAGCCGCTCGTCGGGTGAGGTGCCCCCGGCGACCAGGCCATCGTCCTCGAGGCGGCGCCGGAGCTGGTTGTTCACCTCATAGCGGTGCCGGTGGCGCTTGTAGATGACGGCCTCGTCGAAGATCTCACGGGCGCGCGTGCCCTCGTGGATCTTCACCGGGTCGGCGCCGAGGCGCATCGTCCCGCCCATGTCCGAGACCTCCTTCTGCTCGGGCAGCAGGTCGACGACCGGATATGGGGTCTCCGGGTCGAACTCGGTCGAGTTGGCGCCGTCCATGCCGGCGACGTTGCGGGCGAACTCGGCGACGGCGAGCTGCATGCCGAGGCAGATGCCGAGGTACGGGATGCCCTTCTCCCGCGCGACCCGGGCCGCTTCGATCTTGCCCTCGATCCCGCGCTCGCCGAAGCCGCCCGGGATGAGGATCCCGTCGGCCCACTCGGCGATCTCGTCCGCGTCGAAGTCCTCGGAGTCGACGAGCTTCACGTCGACGTTGATCCCGTGGTGGTAGCCGCCGTGGTTGAGCGCCTCGATCACGGACTTGTAGGCGTCCTCGAGCTGGACGTACTTGCCGACGAGCGCGATCCTCGCCACGCCTTCGCAGGCGTCGGCCCGCCGCACCAGCGCCTCCCAGTCCGAGAGGTCGGGCGCCTCGGTCTCCATCTCGAAGTGGTCGAGGATCAGGTCGTCCATGCCCTCGGCCCGGAGCACGAGCGGCACCTTGTAGACGTTGTCGACGTCCCGCGCGGAGATCACGGCGTCCTCCGGCACGCTCCCGAACAGCGCGATCTTGCGACGGATCTCGCGGTCCAGGCCCCTCTCTGACCGGCACACGAGCGCCTGCGGCTGGATGCCGATCCGCCGCAGCTCGTTGACGGAGTGCTGGGTGGGCTTCGTCTTCAGCTCTCCCGCGTGGCCTACGTACGGCACCAGCGTGAGGTGCACGAACATGCACCGCTTCGGGCCGAGGTCCGTGTAGAGCTGGCGGATCGCCTCCAGGAACGGCAGCGACTCGATGTCACCGACCGTGCCGCCGATCTCCGTGATCACGAAGTCGACCGCCTGCGACTCGGCGACGATCAGGATGCGCTGCTTGATCTCATCGGTGATGTGAGGGATCACCTGGACCGTCGCGCCGAGGTAGTCGCCCCGGCGCTCGCGGCGGATCACCGAGTTGTAGACGGCTCCCGCGGTGACGTTCGAGGCGCGCGACGTGTTCTCATCCGTGTAGCGCTCGTAGTGGCCGAGATCCAGGTCGGTCTCGGCCCCGTCCTCGGTCACGAACACCTCGCCGTGCTGGAACGGGCTCATCGTCCCCGGATCGACGTTGATGTAGGGGTCGAACTTCTGCAGCTGAACCCGAAAGCCGCGACTCACGAGCAAACGCCCGATCGAGCTCGCGGCGATGCCCTTGCCCAGCGAAGAGACGACGCCGCCGGTGACGAAGATGAACCTGGTCTCGCCTGGCTTCATCCGTGGAGCTGTCCCCGCTGGCGCCTAATCAACTCTGCCGAGCGAGTCTAGAGAGCGAAGCAGCGGAACACCCTCGATCGTTTTCGAGATCGACCGAAACTCCCCATAAATGTTCAGCGCGACCACGACTCCGAGTGCCACGTAGCGCGCCGTCTCCCCCATGCTGACCAGCAGAGTGACCCCGGCGAGCGCCCCGACCAGGTTGGCGCCCGTGTCTCCAAGCATCGCTCGCTCGCGCAAGGTGAACGCCGCGACGACCAGCACCGGCCCGATGAACAGGCCCAGCAGCTCGAGCGGGACCGAGGTCCACGCCACGATGCAGACCGCGGCGAGCAGCGCGACGAAGACCTTCTCGACCCGTCCGGGCCGCAGGTCCAGCAGGTTGAAGAGGTTCGTCGTTCCTAGCAGCAGCGCGAGGTCGGCGACGTAGGCGAAATCCCGCTGCCCGAGGCCCGAGGTCGCGTACGCGGCGAGCGCCAGCGCGCCCACGGCCTTGATCGCGCCGGTCGAAAAGCGCCCCGAAGCGACCGCCCGCGCGTGGCCGCGCCAGCCGCGTGGCGTCTCTGCGTCGTAGCCGCGGCCGAGCGCATCGTCGATCAGCCCCAGCAGCGCCACCCCGAGCACGTAGACGGCCCAGCGCCGCAGGTCGGGGCTCAGCAGGTCGAGGTCGGCGCGGTCGTCCAGGATCGCAAGTGGCGCGAGGGCGACCAGCGAGCAAGCGACCAGCACTGCCCCGGCCGGGAAGGCGACGCGCTTCCCCCTGTAGTTGTCGCGGGCGAGCCCGTGCCTGCGCATGTCGGCGAGCCACGGGCCGGCGAACGCCGCGGCGACCGCGAAGGAAACCGCGAGGCCCGCAAGCCTCACCGTACGCCGCCGCCGGCGAAGGCCGGCGGCCGGGGGTGGCGCAGGGTTGGGAGCAGCCTGTCGGCGGTCGCCTTGACGCCGTAATTGCCTTCGCTCCCGCTCAGCGCGTAGACGAGCGCCACCCGGCCGGAGATCAGGTCGACGCTGTCGACCGTGGCGGTCGCGCCGTTGCTCTTGAAGAAGCCGATCGAGGACGGCTGCGTATCGGCGCGCTCCGCACCGACCACCGGCGTCTGGGCGTCCTTGAGCCCGGCCATGATCCCGGACTCGAGCGCGTCGGTCTCCGAGGTCTGATGTGGAGAGAGGTCCGACGGTTGCTGCCGGAGGACGATCACGCCGTCGATGCCACCGGGCCGACCGCTGACCTGGCTCGAGCATCGCGCCGCGAAAGCGCTTGAAGGTCGGCCCGCCGACGACCAGGGAGCGGCCCATGCGCCTGGCGACGGCCGTCAGGGAGCTCCGATCGCGGTCAACCTTCGCCCCCTGGCTTCCCTTCGGAGCCGCGGCAGAGATCGCGGAGACGTCAGGTGGCTCCCGCACGACCGCGACCTCGCCGAGCGCCGCCCCGGTCGGACTGTCAGGCCCAACCACCCCCTGCACGTTTCCCTTGACGTTGTCGGGCAGCGCGCCGAGGGCCACCACGGCGATGCGGTCGCCGCGCAGCACCCTGCCCGCCAGCGTCGGGAACACCTGCTGCTCGAACTCGTTTTGGCGATTCAGCTGCCCCTGAAGGTCGTCGGCGCGCCCGCGCGCGGAGGAGAGATCGCTCTTCAGGCTCTGCTCGAGGTTCCTCGTCGTTCCCGACACGATCTTGTGCCCGAGTCCGACCCCGATCAGGATCCCGATCGCAAGAGCCAGGAACACGGCGGCGAGCGACGCGGCGTGGTAGCGCCCTGAATACCCCATATCCAGCGATCGAGGATAGGAGCTGAGAGCCCGCGGGGCGGGTGACTAGATGCCGAGGATGATCTTGAGCTTGAGCCAGATCAGGTCGGCGAGATCGCTCAGCGCCGGCGTGTTGATGATCACGATGGTCAACAGGACCAGCGCCGCCAGGAAGAACAGAGCCAGCTGGCGGCCCGTGACGCCGGGATTGTAGAGCCGGCTCACGCCCTTGGCGTCGACCAGCAGCTCGCCCACGCGCAGACGGGTGAGGAACGTCGACGACATGCCGGCTCGGCTCCGCTCCAGGAACTCGACCAGGTTGAAGTGGGCGCCGACGCTGACGATCAGCCCTGCGCCCTTCTCGTGCGCCAAGAGCATCGCCACGTCCTGGCTGGTCCCGACCGACCGTACAGCCGTGTGATCGAGGCCAAGCTCCTCGAGGCGCCCCGCTCCGGGTGCCCGGCCGTCCGAGTAGGCGTGGACGATCAGCTCGGCGCCCGAGCGCAGCGCGGCGTCGCTCGCCGAGTCCATGTCGCCGAGCAGCACGTCCGGCTTCCAGCCGGCCTCGAGCAGCGCGTCCGCCCCGCCGTCGACGCCGACGAGCAACGGCTTCACGCCGTGGATGTACGGGCCCAGGGCGCGCAGGTCCTTGCGGTAGGTGCTGCCGCGGACCACGATCAGGACGTGGCGATCCCGGAACCTCGTCTTCGTCCGGGGCAGATCCAGGCCGCCGGCGAGGAGGGCGCCCTCCTCGCGCAGGTGGGTCATCGTGTTCTCGGTGAAGTCGATCAGGGCCGAGTCGATGCGAGCCCGCTGCTCGGCCAGCTGCTCCGCGAGCTCGGGGACCGTCAGGACCCGGCCCGTCGCCATCACCGTTCCGTTGCGGCGAACCTCACCACCGGCGATCGCGATCGGGTCGCCGTCCTTGAGCTCCTGGAACAGCGGCGCCGCCGGTGCCTCGATCAGCCGCACACCCGCCCGCGCGAGCGTCAGCGGACCGGCGTTTGGATAGCGGCCGGTCGAGAACGGGGCGATGTTGATGACCGCGGGAACGCCCGTTGCGAGGAGGTCCTCAGCCGCAATCCGATCGAGGTCCGCGTGGTCGATGATCGCGACGTCCGCCGCACTCAGGTGCTTCACGAGCACCTTGGTCCGGCGACCGAGGCGGGCACTCCCCTGGATCGTCACCCCGGGGTCCCGCGGCCGCGACCGCGAGCCCCGGAAGAAGGTACGGGTGCGTGTGCGCACGCGCGTCGCCATTGCGGTTGATTATGCGCGGATGGGCGGCGCCGTGCAGCGCCGGACGATGGCCTGTTCGATCGGCGCCGCCGGACCTGCCAGCCAACCCCGCCACGTGACGGACGGGACGGACTTCGAGTACGGCGAGTTCACCGTCCACCGCTACGACCACGTCCAGTTCCGCCTGCGCGCCCGCGCTCCGCATCGGATCTTCGACACCTCGCAGCCTGTCGTGCTGTCTCGATCGAAGCCGCGCTAGGCAGCGGCGAGCAGCTCGCGGGCGTGGCGGCTCGCCGTCTCGTCGTCGCGCTTGCCGCCGAGCATGCGCACGATCTCGGCCACCAGCTCCTCGCCGTCGACCCGCTCGACCGACGCCTGCACGCTCTTGCCTCCCGAGTCCTTGACGATCCGGAAGTGCGCGCCGGCCAGCGACGCCACCTGTGGCAGGTGCGTGATGCAGATGAGCTGGCGCTCGGCCCCAAGCTCGCGCAGCTTCTCCCCCACCGCTCGGGCCGTGTTGCCGCCGATGCCGGCGTCGATCTCGTCGAAGACGACGGTTCCGGCGCCCCCACCGGCTCCAAGGCCCGTGAGCGCGAGCATGATCCGTGACAGCTCGCCACCCGAGGCGGCATCGCGCAGCGGCGACGGCGGGATCCCGGGATTGGTCGCCACCAGGAACTCGACCGTCTCGGATCCGCTCGCGCCGAAGCCGTCCGGATGGGGCTCGATGCGCACCTCGACCGAGGCGCCCTCCATCGCGAGCGCCTCGAGCTCGTCCGCCACCCGGCGCTCGAGCTGTGTCGCGGCCGTGGCGCGCGCCTTCGCGAGCTCGCCCGCGATCGTCGCCCGCTGCTCCATCGCACCGGCGAGCCGGCCCTCGAGCGCCGCGGCGAGCTCCTCGGCGTTGTCGAGCCGCTCGATCTCCGCGCGGCAATGCTCTGCGTGCGCCAGTACGGCCTCCGCGGTACCGCCGTGCTTTCGCTTCAGCCGATCTAGGACGGTCAGCCGCTCCTCGAGCTCCTCGAGCTGCTCCGGCTCGGCCTCGATCTCGTCGGCGTAGGAGCGGAGAGCGCTCGCGGCGTCGTCGAGCTCCACGCTGACCGCGCGCACCTGCTCCGCCACCGAGTCGAGCTCTGGATCGATCGCCGCCACCGAGGACAGCTCGGCCTCCGCCTCTCCGAGCGCGCCGCGCGCGCCGCCGTCGTCATCTATCCCCGTGACCGCCGCCAGGGCGGTCGCCGCCGCCGTGCGCAGCCGCTCCGCGTGGCGGAGCCGATCGCGTTCGCGCGTGAGCTCGTCGTCCTCGTCGGGGTTCGGCGCCGCCGCCTCGATCTCGGCGAGCTCGAAACGGAGCAGGTCGAGGTCCCGCTCGCGCGCGCCCTCGCGCTCGCGAAGCTCGGCGAGCTCGCGGGAGATCGACCGTGCCTCCGAATGCACCGCGCGGTACCGCGCCCGGCGCTCGAGGTGCTCCGCGCCGGCGAAGCCATCGAGGATCTCGAGCTGCGCCGAGGAGAGCACAAGCTTTCGATGCTCGTGCTGGCCGTAGAAGGCGAGCAGCCGCGAGCCGAGCGCTCGCAGGTCGGCAGCCGAGGCGCTGCGGCCCTGAACGAACGCGCTCGTTCGCCCCGAGGCGCCGATCCGGCGCCCGAGGACGACCTCGGCCGCGCCCTCGGGCATACGCTCGGCGAGCTCCGCCAGCTCCTCGTCGGCGAAGAGATCGGGCGGAAGGGCGAAGACTCCCTCCACGTAGGCCTCCTCGGCCCCCGGCCTTACGATCTGCGGCCGCGCCTTGCCGCCCATCAGCAGGTCGAGTGAGTGCGCGAGCACGGTTTTGCCCGCCCCCGTCTCCCCTGTGATCGCGTTCAGCCCGTCGGCGAACCGCAGCTCGGCGCGCTCGATCAGGAGGAGATTCTCGATCCGAAGCTCGTGAAGCACCCCGCTGCTTCTAGCAGCGGCCCGGGACGGATTCGCCCGGGTGGCGAAGCTATGCGGCGGCGGGCTCCGCAGCGGCGGGCTCGCCGCCAGGCGCCACGACGAAGTCGCGGCTGCGCACGAGCGCGAATCCGGCCACGGCCCCCACGATCGCCACGATCGCCCCGATCAGCACGATCTCGTTGAATCCGCTGATGAATGCCTGGTTGGCGGCCGTCGTGAGCTGGGCTTGCTGTCCCGCGGGCGCGCCCTGCACCGCCGAGTGGATGGCCCCGGACGACACCGCGTCGGCGAAGCTCGGCGGCGCGTTCGGCGGGGCGAGCTGGGCGAGCTTGGAGGAGACCTGCGATTGGAAGACCGCGCCGAGCGCGGCGACGCCGGTGGCGATGCCCACCTGCCGGAACGTGTTGTTGATCCCTGACGCCATCCCGGCCTTCTGCGGCGGCACGACGCCGATCGCCGTCTGCGCGATCCCCGGGTTCACCATGCCGATCCCCGCGCCCGCGAACAGGAAGCCCGCGAGCAGGGTGGTCCAGCTATCGCCGAGCGCCACTCCGTGCATCAGGAGCAGGGCGATGCCGACGAACGTGAGGCCGACGCCGAGCAGAGCGCGAATCGGTATCCGCGCGGACAGCTTGCCGGCGACCGGGGCGACGATGAACGACAGGACGGTCAGCGGCAGGAAGATCACGCCTGCACTGAGCGGAGAGTGCCCCAGGACGTCCTGGACGTAGAGGGTGATATAGAGGAACAGCGCGAACATCGAGGACGACAGCGCGAACGCGACAATCGAGACGCCGGCGAACGCGGGCTTTCGGAACAGGGTCAGATCGAGCATCGCGTTGCGGGTCCGCAACTCGATGCCGACGAACGCCACCAGCAGTACGCCGGCGGCGATCAGCGATGCCAGGATCTGGGGACTGGTCCAGCCGTCGGCGTTGCCGCGGATGAGCCCGAAGATCAGCCCGAACAGCCCGAGCGAGAACGCCGCCAGCCCGGGCCAGTCGACCGGCGACGGATCGGGCGCCTTCAGGTTTGCGAGCTTGGTGACCGTCAGCAGGATCGCCGCCGCGCCGATCGGGACGTTGACGAAGAAGATCCATTCCCAGCCGAGACCCTCGGTGAGCGCGCCCGCCGATCAGCGGGCCGACCGCGACCGCACCGCCGATCGTCGCGCCCCAGGCGCCGATCGCGGTGCCGCGCTCCTTGCCCTGGAACTCCTGGGCGATCAGCGCGAGCGAGGTGGCGAACATCGCCGCACCGCCCACGCCCTGGAGGCCGCGGGCGAGGTTGAGGAGCGTCGCGTTGGGCGAGATGCCGCAGAGGAACGAGGCGAGGGTGAAGATCAGGAACCCGAAGGTGAACACCCGCCGGCGGCCCATGCGGTCCGCCAGCGAGCCCGCCGTGAGCAGGAATGCGGCGAGGGTCAGCGAGTAAGCGTCGACGACCCACTGCAGGCTCGACAGGCTCGCGCCGAGGCTCTTCTGTATGTCGGGCAGGGCGACGTTGACGACCGTGATGTCGAGCAGCAACATGAAGGTCGCCACGCACACCGCCAGCAAGGTCCACCACTTGCGAGCCATCCACCTTCGAGGTTAGCTACCCGCGAATCTGCGTCGCGGGGCCGTTTCTAGTGAGCCAGGCGGCCGAACTTCTCGCGGATGCGGCGGTAGAAGCTCGAGCCCGGGAGCTGCGCGAGAGTGCCCATCCCTTCGTGGAACGACACGTCCATCTCGGCCCCGCTCGCCAGCTGGCCGACGGGCTCGCCGTCGAGCACCACGTCCACCGGCTCCCGCCCCTCCTGGTTCACGACGCACAGGACGTCGTCGGGCGCCACGACCAGGGGCCGCGCCGTGAGCGTGTGCGGGGCAATGAAGCTGACCACGTAGCCCTCCACGCCCCAGGCGAGAATCGGCCCCTGGTTGGCGAGGTTGTAGCCGGTCGATCCGGCGGGCGTCGCGGCCACCAGGCCGTCGCAGCGCACGTGGCCGACCTCTTGCCCGGCGAGCCGGTAGGAGAGCTCGGCGACGCGCCCGTGCGGCGGGCGGATGAACGACACGTCGTTGAGGGCCACCGGACGGTCCGTGTCGATGTCGACCGTCAGCCCGGGAAGGGTTACTGTCTCGAAGTCCCCGGCGAGCGCGCGCTCCAGCCCGGGTGAAAGCTCGTCGCGCTCGACCGCTGCGAGGAAGCCCACCGTCCCGAAGTTGACGGCGAAGACCGGCACGCCGGTGCCGGAATAGGAGCGGAGCGCGTGGAGGATCGTGCCGTCCCCGCCCAGGACCACGCACAGATCGGGTTTCTCGGGCAGCTGCGCCACCTCCTCGCAACCGCTCGCCACCTCCCCGTGCTTCTCCCGTTCCTCCGGCGAGGCGATTACCTTCGCGCCGTGGCTGCTCGCGATCTCGACCGTCTCGCGAAGCGCCGCCGCGGTCTGCTCCGGATGCGTATGGGTGAAGAGGGCGATCGTCTTCACCGCCGCCTTCGTCGTCACCGCGTCTGCGCTCACACTTCGACCTCCGCGACCGCGGCCTCAAGGTCGTCGATTCCGCCCTCGCCGGTTGTCAGGTGGACGAAGGTCTCCCGGTTTCCCTTAGGGCCGGGCAGCCCTGACGGCGCGAAGTCAGCCACTGCCAGCCCCCCGTCGCGCGCGGCCGCGGCGACCGCGAGCATCGCCTCGCGGCGCTCCTCCGGCTGCCGCACGACCCCACCCCGCACCCGTCCGCGCCCGAGCTCGAACTGGGGCTTCACCATCGCGAGGACCTCTCCCCCGTCGGCCAGACACGCCGCAACTGCCGGGATCACCTTGGTGAGGGAGATGAAGGAGACGTCGACGGTCGCGAGCTTGGGCCGGTACGGGAGCTGGTCCGGCTGCAGCTCGCGGGCGTTGACGCGCTCCATGACCTCGACGCGCGGGTCGTTGCGGAGCGTCCAATCCAGCTGCCCATAGCCGACGTCGAGCGCGATCACGTGCTCCGCGCCGCGGCGGAGCAGGCAGTCGGTGAAGCCTCCCGTCGAGGCGCCGACGTCCAGGCAGGAGAGCCCGGCGACATCCATGCCGAGCCCGTCAAGGGCATGCTCGAGCTTGAGCCCGCCGCGCGACACGTACCGCCGCTTGCCGTCGATCAGCAACTCGACGTCGCTGTGCACGAGCTGCCCAGGCTTGGTCGCGCGGGGCCCGTCACGTCCGATCCTGACCCGTCCGGCACGAACGGACTCCGCCGCGCTCGTCCGCGACCCGGCTAGCCCTCGCTCGGCGAGGAGCGTGTCGATCCGGCGCCGCTCCATGGGCCGCCAACGGTACATGGCGGACCGAGTGGTCG
The DNA here is from genome assembly GCA_963829735.1 of uncultured Actinomycetes bacterium. Lineage (GTDB taxonomy): Bacteria > Actinomycetota > Thermoleophilia > Solirubrobacterales > 70-9 > AC-56. Next base: position 54,451 of record CAWHJT010000012.1, on the reverse strand, counting down.
CGGGAGATGGCTTGTGTGACCCCCCGCACAGACAGATCGCACATACGTTCGTACTCTGCCTGACGGTATGGGAAGCACACGCACGACGATCCCCTTCGGCGCACACGCCGCGATCGAGACGGTCGCGGCACCAGCTGTAATGGCGGCCCCGTTCCTCTTCGGATTCGGCGAGGCCGCCAGCGTCCTTGCGTTCGCGTTCGGCGTGATGCTGCTCGGCCTGGCGTTCCAGGCAGTCGGTCCCCGGCGGAGCATCCCCCTCTCCGCCTATGCGGGCTTCGACTACATGCTCGCGGCCTTCGCGGCCATCGGCGGCTTCGCCGTTGGACTGGGCACCGGCGAGTGGAACGCCGCAACATTCTTGGTCGGCACTGGCGTCGCACTGGTGACGTTGACCGCTTCAACGCGGTTCAGCGTCCCCGCTGGCGCCTAAGCGAGTCGACACCCCCCACATAAGACACATATATATCTCTCCTCCCTGTACCCCTGAGAGCCCTCCACTTCGGTGGGGGGCTCTCTTTTTGGCTTGGCTCCCCGGCCCGGTCCCGGACGGGACTTGCCAGACTTTGGGCGATGGAGGCATCAAGCGTCATCCCGCGCCCGGTCCGAACAGCGGACCCGTGGCGAGACACCGAAGTAATTGACGAGCGTGCCCCGCGCTTCAACCAGGCAGTGGTCGGAATCGTCGCACTCCTCGGCGCGGTCTTCGGGTGGCCGGTCGCGTGGGCGCTCATGGGGGCGCAGCTCCTGATCGGGCTCACGCTCGGGCGCCGGTTCTGCATCACCTGCCTGGCCTATTTCGAGCTGATCCAGCCGCGGCTTGGCGAAGGGGACCTGGAGGACTCCAGGCCTCCACGGCTCGCGAACGCGATCGGCACGGTCTTCCTCGGCGGCGCGGCGCTCGCATGGTGGCTCGGCGCCCCTGTTCTCGGAACCGTGCTTGGATCGATCGTCGCCGCCTTGGCGCTGCTCGCCGCGTCTACGGGCCTATGCGTTGGTTGTGAGCTCTACCGGCTGACGGCTCGAGTCAGGGGGATTTCCCCGCAACGCCACGCCGATCTCGATCCCGCGGACTTCGAGCTCGGCGACGCCCCCACGACGTATGTCGAGTTCAGCCATCCGCTATGCGCCGAGTGCGCGCAGTGGGAGCGGCGCATCGCGACCGGTGGCGACGCGACCAGGACTGTCGACGTGCGCGAGCGCCCGGATCTCGCGCGCAAGTACGGGATCGCCATCGTGCCCACAGTGGTCCAGGTCGCACCCGACGGCCGCGTACTGAAGCGCCTGGCGCCCTAGCCGAGCGCCCCCCTCGCTTCTCGTTGGGCCATCCATCGCCGGAATTCCAACAGGCGCACGACCACCAGGTCCGAGACTGGAGTTTGTTTCCGTATGCGTGCCAAAGTCCAGTCTCTGGCTCCGGTTCGCTTCTGCTGTTGTGACCGCTAGGCTTTGTGGCCTGGGCCGATCAACTGTTCGGCCGAAGCAGTGCCCCGCGTTCCCGCCGTTGTTGCTCTAGAGCACCCTCCGCGTAGCGCAGTGCACATACCCCGGAGGGGATAGACATGGCAACAGGAACCGTGAAGTGGTTCAACGACGACAAGGGCTTTGGTTTCATCACGCCCGACGAGTCCGGCAAGGATCTGTTCGTCCACCACAGCGCAATCCAGGGCGGTGGCTTCAAGTCGCTCGCCGACGGCGCGAAGGTCAGCTTCGACACCGAGGAGGGACCCAAGGGCCCCGCGGCGACCAACGTCACCACTCTCTAGGCGGAACCGGAGACATGGCCGCCAGCAAGAGAAGGACCACGATGGCGAAGCTGAACCGCGAGCGCAAGCTCCTCGAGAAGCGCGCGGCGAAGCAGGCCAAGAAGGAGGCGCGGAAGAGGGCCGCGGCCGAGGGAGGCGACTCAGTCGGTCAACCGGACTCTGAATCGGTGGAGCATCCTCCGAGCGACCTTCCTGCCTGACCGCGCTACCGGGCGTCGCATGGTCGCCTGATCCGTCGCCGCCGCTAGGGTTCTCGCCCCGTGGGAGTCGTCCTCGAGGTCATCGGTGCGCTGTTTCTGCTCTGCGTGGTTGTCGCCGCGTTCGAGGGCCTGTGGCAGGTCTGGATCCTGTTCGGCCTCGTTGCCCTCGGCGCGGGCATCGCGGTCCTCCGGCGACGCTGACCCGAGCCCTCACGCTCCGTCAGCTTCGGTTCCTGATCAGGTCCGATGCGCGCTCGGCGATCATCGTCGTCGCGGCGTGGGTGTGACCGCGAGGAATATTCGGGATCACCGAGGCGTCTACGACCCGTAGCCCATCGAGGCCGCGAACCCGGAGCTCGGTGTCGACCACGCGCCCCAGGGCGCAGGTGGCGACCGGGTGATAGATCGTGTGCGCATTCGAGCGGATCCAGGCGGCGAGACCGTCATCGGTGTCCACCTCGCCGCCGGGCGCGCGCTCGCCCTCGAACCAGCGGGCAAGCGGACGGCCGCCGGCGATCCTCCGCGACAGCTTGACCCCCTCCACCAGGACCGCGACGTCGGCGTCGTCACGAAGGAACGCCGGATCGATCTCGGGCGCGTCGAGCGGATCGGCAGAGCGAAGGCGGACCGAGCCGCGGCTACGCGGCTGCAGGCAGACGGCCGCAATCCCGAAGCCGTGAGCGGGCGGTGGCTCCAGGCCCTCCTCCACGTAGAGGACCGGTGCGAAGATCAGCTCGAGGTTGGGGGCGCTGTCAGCGTTCGCGCGCACGAAAGCGGCGGCCTCCGCGACGTTCGAAGTCAGCATCCCGCGGCGCCGGAGGAGAAGCCGCAGCAGCTGCTTGGGTGACTCGGCGGCGTACAGCGACTCCTTGCCTCCCGCGTCGAAGAGACTGATCGCCATGCAGTGGTCCTGAAGACCCTCGCCGACGTCCGGGAGATCCGCCTCCACCGGCACGCCGACCTGCCGCAGGTGCTCGGACGGGCCGATGCCCGACGCCATCAATATCTGCGGCGAGCCGATCGCGCCCGCGCTCAGGATCACCTCTCTGTTCGCACGCACGCTGCCCTCCTGATCCCCGCCGCGGTAGCGCACCCGCTTGGCACGGCCACCCTCGAACACGATGCCGGTCACATGGCAGTCGGTGAGCACGGTGAGGTTCCGGCGGTTCTTCGCCGGCTTCAGATAGTTGTCGGCGGCGCTGCACCGCAGCCCGCGGCGCTGGGTGACTCGGACGAGGCCGGCGCCCGCCAGGGACTCGGGGCGCAGGTCGCCGGAGCCCGCGACCTCCGTCTCCGACACCGAGTCGAGGAATGCCCGCGACATCGGGTTGGGATCCGCCTGCGGGGTGATCGAGCACGCCTCGTCCTCCACCCGGCGCAGGTACGGCTTCATCTGCTCCCAGCGCCATCCGTCCGGCCATGCGTCGAAGTCGGAGCGGTCGCCCGGGATCCACATCATCGCGTTCATCGCCGAGGAGCCGCCGAGGACCTTGCCGCGCGGGAAGTAGATGCGCCTTCCGTCGAGGCCGGCCTGCGGGGTCGTCTCGTATCCCCAGTCGAACTTGGACTTGAAGAGCTTCGAGAACGCAGCCGGAATGCGTATCTCCTTCGCGCGGTCGCGCGGGCCGGCCTCGATCAGCAGGACCCTCGCCGCGGGGTCCTCGCTCAGCCGGTTCGCGAGGACGCAACCGGCCGATCCGGCACCGACGATGACATAGTCGCAGCCCGCCGCCACGGGCCCAACCCTATTCCGCTCGGATCACCTCCGACATGGGTGCCGCCTGATCGGTGCGCGCGAGTGAGCCGCCCACGCAGTGAAAGCCGCCGTCGACGTGGACGATCTCGCCGGTGATCGCGCGAGCCATGTCCGACAGGAGGAAGAGCGCGGCGTCGGCGACGGCGCTGGGGTCCTGGCTGTCCCAGCCGAGCGGCGCCCCATCCGTCCACATTCCGGCGAGGTCGGAGAACCCCGGGATGCCCGACGCCGCCGGGGTCGAGAGCGGACCCGCCGAGATCAGATTGACCCGCACGCCGCTCTCACCCAGGTCCCTGGCGAGGTAGCGACCCACCGACTCGAGGGCGGCCTTCGAGACGCCCATCCAGTCGTAGGCCGGCCAGGCGACCGAGGCGTCGAAGTCGAGCGCCACGAGGCTTCCGCCCCGTGCAGGCGCGCTCGCGCCGTTCGACCCGGGCGGTGGGCTCGAGCCCATCAACGGCGCGAGCGCCTCGGCGAGCGCCTTGAGCGAGTAGGCGCTCGTCTCGAACGCCGTCTTCGCGCTGTCGCGCGGAGCGCCGAGGAAGTTGCCGCCGAGCGCGTCCGGAGGCGCGTGGGCGATCGCGTGGACCGCCCCGTCGAGCCCGTCCCACCGCGTGCCGACGTCATCAGCCAGGGCGGTGAGGTCCTCGTCGCTGTTGACGTCGAGCTCGAGCACGTCTGGAGTGGGATCGAGGCGCGTCGCGGCGCGCTCGGTGAGCCGCCGCATGCGTCCGAAGCTCGTCAGCAGGATCTCGGCTCCTTGCCGCTGGGCCCGCTCGGCGATCCAGTAGGCGATCGAGTGGCGGTTGACGACGCCCGTGATCAGGATTCGCTTGCCCTCGAGGATCACAGGAACGTCTCCCCGCCGTAGAGTTCGAGCGACTCCTCGGACCAGTACCCGGCGCCGTCGGCGTCGGGCGGCTGGACGGCCTGGCGGCAGACGGCCTCCACGCGAGCCAGGGCGACCGCGCGATCGTCCTGGTTCAGGACCCGGAACGCGAGCGTGACGAGGGCCGTCTCGTCGTCGAGGGGACGCGTTGACTCGACCCGGCACCGAACGCGGATCGTGTCGCCGATCGCAACCGGGCGCTTGAAGGTCGCCGATCCCAGGCCGCGCAGCGCGACCACCCGCTCGGGGTCGAAGGGCACGAGGCCGATCGCGTAGGAGAGCACGAGCATCCCGTGCGCAACGCGACCGGAGAAGCGGCTGTGGGATGCCCACTCTGCGTCGGAATGCTGCGGGTGCCAGTCGCCGGTGAGGGCGGAGAACGACGTCAGGTCGCCCTCGGTGATCGTCCGTCCCCGCGTGGTGAACTCGGCTCCCTGCTCGAGCTCGCCGACCTGTCCATCGAGGAGCGCGGTGGTGTTCATGGCTCGTCTACCTCCATGTGTGCGATTGGAATCCCGTAGCCCTCGCGAAGCAGAAGCGCGAACGCGCGCGCGGCCCGCGCGTGCCCGCGGATCGACGGATGCAGGCCGTCGGTGGCGAAGTTGTCGCGGTCGCGCAGCCCGGGGTGGTCGGCCACGTCGAGGCACGGGACGCAGTGGGCCCGGGCGACCTCGCGAGTCACGGCGTTGAGGTCGCGCATGCCGCCTTCCACGCGTGCGCGGGTTCGCGGGCCGAGGCGGACGAAGTCCCACCGCTCGGGCGACGTCGCGGTCACGACGATCATCCGCGGGCCGGCATGGTGCAGTCGCTCGAAGATCGTGCCCAGGCGGCGTGCGTACAGGGCGGGGTCGGGTCGCGTGGAGCGCAGCACGTCGTTGGCCCCGCAGATCACCGTCACCAGATCGGGCTCGAGCTGGAGCGCGTCGCCGAGCTGATCGAGCACGTCCGCGCTGGTGGCCCCGTCCTCCGCGAGGTTCCGGTAGACGAAGGCGGTGTTTCGCCGCCGCATGTTCTCGGCGATGCGGTGCGACCACCCCAGGCCCTCGGGGGAGCCGGTGCCCGCCGTGAAGCTGTCCCCGACCGCGACGTAACACGAAACCCCGCGCCGGGGCTCGACGGGTCCCTGCTCGCGCAGCGCCCTGGCGATCGTCACGAACGGGTCCTCGCTCAAGACCAGCCACCCCCGTTCCAGCGGGTGTCGGGGCTGGTCTTTGGCACCGCTCGGTTTCCCTGCTCGCTCATCTGCTCTCCAGCGTCGCCAGCGCCCAGGCGAGCCGCTCGCGGGTGTCGAGCGGCTCGATCACCTCGTCCACGAACCCGGCGGCTGCAGCTCGGTCGGCGCTGAGTTGCTCATCCGCGTAGCCGGAGGCGAGCTCGGCTAGCGCCGTGTCGCGATGGTCGGCGGCCGCGAGCTCCCGCCGGTGGACGATACCGACCGCCTGGCGGGCGGCCATGATCCCGATCTCCGCCTGTGGCCAGGCGAACACGAGGTCCGCCCCGAGGTCCCGCGAGTTCATCGTGATCACGGCGCCGCCGTAGGCCTTTCGCAGGATCACCGTCACCTTGGGAACGCGTGCGGCGGCGAACGCCCGGAGCAGGGACGCACCATGGCGAATTACGCCTCCCGACTCCTGACGCGTCCCCGGCATGAACCCCGGTGTGTCGACCAGCACGGCGAGAGGCAGCCCGAACCGATCGCACGATTCAACGAATTTCGCCGCCTTCTCGGCCGCGACCGCGTCGATCACCCCGCCAAGGCGCCGCGGCTGGTTGGCCAGGATGCCCACGGGCCTACCGTCGATTCGCGCGAGCCCGGTCACCATGTTCGGGGCCCACGAGGCCGAGAGCTCCAGGAAGTAGGCCCCGTCGACGACGGCCCGCGCCACATCGCGCACGTCGTAGACCTTGCGGGCCGCCGTGGGGACCGTCGCGTCCGGGGCGACTCCCGAGGGCGGAGCCGCCGGGCCGATCGGCGGGGCCTCGCCGAACCGCTGGGGGAGCAGGGCGAGAAGCTCTCGTGTCGCCGCCATCGCCTCCGGCAGGTCCGGCGTGACCAGCTGGCAGACCCCGTTTCGCGAGTGGACACGCGGCCCTCCCAGCTCCTCCATCGAGACCCGCTCGCCGAGCGCCTCCTGGACGATCTGGGGCCCGGTGAGAAACATCCGCGAGCCGGCGGTCATGACGACGAAGTCGGTGAGGGCAGGCGAGTATGCGCCGCCCCCCGCGGAGACGCCGGTCACGATCGAGATCTGCGGGGCGCGCGCAGAAAGCTCGACGCTGGCGCGAAAGATGCGGCCGTACCCAGCGAGAGCGCCATGCCCCTCCTGGAGCCGCGCGCCGCCGGACTCGACCAGGCCAACGACGGGCGTTCCGGCGCGCGCGGCGAGTCGCATCACCCGGACAATCGAGTCCGCGTGCGCGACGCCCAGCGAGCCACCCATGAACGCCGGGTCCTGCGCGTAACAGAAGACGGGCCGCCCGGCGATGCGGCCGGCACCGGCCACGACACCGTCACCCGCGTTGGCTCGCGGCCCGAGGTGCGGCGAGCGCGCCTCGGTGCGAAGCGGCGCGAACGACCCCCGGTCGCAGAGCTCCTCGAGTCGCTCGCGCGGCTCGGCGGCCCGATCGAGCGCCGCCTCTTGCCTGACAGCCAGGCCGGTCATGCGGTCAGGCAGAGCACAGCGTTGTGGCCGCCGAATCCGAACGAGTTCGAGAGCGCGTTCAGGCGTCCGGCACCGCTGCCGTTGCCGTTGCCGCGGTGCTCGAGCCGCCGCGCCTCACCGGGCACGTAGTCGAGGTCGAGCTCCGGATCGCGCTCCTCCCAGCCCACCGTGGGCGGCGCCGCGGCGCGCCGGAGGGTCTCGATGGTCGCCACCGCCTCGACCGCGCCCGCGGCGCCCAGGAGATGGCCGATCACGGACTTGGTGGACGACACCGGGATCCGGTGCGCCTCGGAGCCGAGCGCGGTCTTGAGAGCCTCGGTCTCGCTGCGGTCGTTGAGCGGGGTCGAGGTCCCGTGAGCGTTCACGTAATCGAGGTCCTCCGGCTCGAGTCCAGCATCCGTGAGCGCGAGCTCGATTGCCCGCGCGGCGTCACGCCCGGAGGGCTCCGGCGCCGTCAGATGATGGGCGTCCGAGCTCGCGGCGTACCCCAGGATCTCCCCGAGGGGCTCGCCCCCCCGAGCCGCTGCTCGCTCGGCATCCTCGAGCACCAGAACGCCTGCCCCCTCCCCCATGACGAAGCCGTCTCGCCGGGCGTCGAAGGGTCGCGAGACCCCGCTGGGCGACGTCGCGCCCATCGCCGCGAAGGCGGCCACCGCCACCCCGGCGATGGCGGACTCGGCGCCACCGGCGACCACCGCGTCGGCCTCGCCGGCCTCGATCATCCGCAATGCCGCGCCGATTGCGTGCGCACCGGCCGCGCAGGCCGACATGACGCCGAATGAGGAGCCGTGGAGCCCGTTTCGCATCGCGACCGCCGCCGCAGCCGCGTTGCCCATCAGGAGCGGCACGGCGAGCGGCGAGACCGCCCGCGGGCCCTTCTCGCGCAGGACGTCCTGTTGGTGCTCCAGCGAACCGAGGCCGCCGATGCCCGTGCCGATGACGCACCCGATCCGCTCCGGCTCGTACGGCGGGCCATCCGGCCACGCGCCGGCCAGCGCCTCTTCGGCCGCGACCAGCGCGAAGTGTGTGAACCGGTCGGTGCGCCTCACGTCCTTGCGGCTCAGGTGCTCGGTCGGGTCGAAGTCGCTGCAGCGCGCGAGCCCATCGGTGATCGCGCACTCGCCCTCGCTCCAGCGCCCGTAGAGCGCGTCCACACCCACGCCGAGGGGGGTGACCGCGCCCATCCCGGTTATGACGACGCCCGGGGTCATTGCGAGCGGGCCACCACCAGATCGATCACCTGGCCGACGTTGGTCAGGTCCTTGACGTCCTCGCCCTGGAGCTCGACTCCGAACTCGTCCTCGATGATCTGCGCGAGCTCCACCAGGTCGAGCGAATCGACGTCGAGCTGCTCGAAGGTCGAATCACGCGCGACCTCCCCCTCGGCTCCGAGCTCGGTCAGGCCGTCGAAGATGACCTGCTCGACGCTCTCGGCTGTTGCTTGTGCTGGCATTGGCTGTCTCCTTTTCGTTGGCGCTCAGGCACTCAGGCCGCCGTCCACGGTCAAGGTCGTCCCGGTCACGTATGAGGCCTCGTCCGACGCCAGGAACCGCACGCACGAAGCGATCTCGTCGGGGGTCCCCGGCCGGCGCGCGGGAATCGCGTCGAGGAGGCCGTTGCCGTTGCCGACGCCGTCGGTCAGCTGGGTCTCGACGAACCCGGGGGCGACGGCGTTCACGGTCACTCCGCGGCGGGCGACCTCCACGGCGACCGTCTTCGTGAAGCCGATCAGGCCCGCCTTCGACGCCGCGTAGTTCGCCTGGCCGGCGTTCGCCCGCGGTCCGACGACGGACGCGATGTTGATCACCCGGCCGAAGCGGGCGCGGAGCATGGGCTTGAGCGCCCGGCGCGTCACCCTGAACGCCGCTGAGAGGTTCGTGTCGAGGACGCGCTGCCACTCGTCGTCGCCGAGCTGCGGGGCCAAGCCGTCGGCCCGCATCCCGGCGTTGTTGACCAGAACCAGCACCGGGCCGAACCGCTCCTCGACCGAGCGGAATAGCTCCACCACGGCGTCGGGGTCGCAGACGTCCGCCTGGACCGCGGCGGCGCTGCCGCCGGTCTCGCCGATCGCCTCGGCCACTCCCGCGGCGCCGTCCGCGTCGCTTCGGTAGTTGATCGCGACTGGCCAGCCGGCGCCGGCGAGCGCCATCGCGCTGGCGGCGCCGATCCCGCGCGCGCTGCCGGTCACCAGAGCGCATCCGTCAGGCATCGCCGCCTCCCCACTCGACCACGGTCGCACCCCACGCCAGGCCGGCGCCGAAGGCGGCGAGCAAAACGGTCGCGCCGTCGTGCAGGCGGCCATCCTCCTCGGCCAGGGTGAGGGCCATCGGCAACGTCGCTGCCGAGGTGTTCCCATAGCCGGCGAGGTAGTCGGCGGTGCGCTCCGGTGCCAGTCCGAGCTCCAGGCCCACGGCGCGGATGATGCGGCTGTTCGCCTGGTGGTAGACGAAGAGATCGACCTCGTCGAGCGAGCGACCGACCAGCGAAAGCGCGTCGAGCGTGGCCTCGGACATGCGGGCGACTGCGTGCTTGAAGGTGTCGTGGCCGTTCATACGGATCACCCGGTCCGCGTGGCTCGCCGTGATCAGCTCGCAGTGGCCCCCGTCCGCACCCAGCACGACCGGCCCGATGCGCCCGGGCGAATCGGTCGCCCGGATCAGCGCCGCCCCGGCGCCGTCGGCGAGTAGGCCGGCGGTCGAGCGGTCGAGCGGGTCGGTGATGCGGCTGAGCAGCTCGGCGCCGATGACCAGGACGTTGTCGGCCCGCCGCGACTCGATCTGGGACGTGGCCAGGCTCAGCGCCGAGAGGAACCCGGTGCAGGCCGCGCCCACATCCATCGCCCCCGCGCTGGTCGCGCCGAGCTCCGCAGCGACGAGCGGCGCCGCATTCGGCGTGAGGTCGTCGGGCGACATCGTCGCCACGAGGACCAGGTCGAGGTCGATCGCCGAGGCCCCGGCTCGCTCGAGCGCGATCTCGCCCGCCTCGGCGGCAAAGGCGCTCAATCGCTCCTCGGGCCAGGCGATCCGCCGCTCCCGAATCCCGGTTCGCTTCGCGATCCAGTTGCCGTCGATCCCGAGGCGCTCGGCGACCTCGGCGTTGGGAACCGTGCGGTCCGGAACGCACATGGCGACCGACGCGATCCCGGCGCCGCGGAGAGCGCCGTCCCGCACGGCAGCGGGCGCCGGAATCGGCCGGTTCGCGAGCTCAGGCATGAGCCATCGCCTCCTTGCCGAGCAGGCTCGCCTCCACTTCCGGAAGCGTGCGCCGGACCAACCCCTTCAGGACCTTGCCCGGGCCCACCTCCACGAACCGCTCCACGCCCCGGTCGCGCAGCGCATGCAGCGTGTCGCGCCAGTGCACGGGGCGCACGAGCGCCGCGGCAAGCTCGCTCCTGATGTCCTGAAACGGCTGCGCGGTCACGCTGGAGTAGACCGGGACCCTCGGCTCCCGGACCGAGATCGCCGCGAGCGCCTCCCGGAACTCCGGCAGGGCCGGTGCCATAGCCTCCGTGTGAAACGCGCCTCTGACGGCCAGCGGCATCGCCTTGAGGCGCCCGTCCTTTGCGTCTGCGGTGGCGCGGTCGAGATCCTCGGCGGGGCCGGAGAGGACGAGCTGGCCCGGCGCGTTGTCGTTGGCCACCGTCAGGTCATGCGCGGCCGCGATCCGGCGCGTCGCCTCCTCGTCACCCAGCAGGGCCAGCATCCCGCCGGAGGGCTGGCTCGCGGCGACGTCCTCCATGACGCGGCCGCGGCGAGCTGCCAGCCACAGTCCGTCCTCGACCGAGATGCTCCCACCGGCGACGAGGGCGCCGATCTCGCCCAGAGAGTGACCCGCGAGCACCTCAGGCTCCGGCGAGCCCGCCCGCATCCAGAGCGCGACGCTCGCGCAGTAGAGCGCCGGCTGGGCAAACCGGGTCCCGTCGCCCACACGGGCGAACGGGTCCTCGGCGACCGCCTCGACGGCGCGCTCGATCAGGTCCGGAGAGACCTCGAGCACGATGTCGCGCATGCCTCGTGTCTGGCTGCCCTGACCGGGAAATAGGAGCGCAGTCGGCATAGCTTGGATCAGTACCCGTCTCCGCCAACGAGGTGAAGCGCATTCGCCGAACGACCCCCCGCATCGGGGGGTCGGGACCGCGACTCGGGGGGATCAGGCGGCCCGCCGGGCTAAGTGATCAGGCCGAGGCTCTGCGCGCGCTTCACGGCTTCCGCGCGGTTGCGGACGCCGAGTTTGCGGTAGAGGCCGCTCGTGTACTCCTTGACGGTGTGCGGGGAGAGGTAGAGCTCCTCGGCGATCTCCCGGTTGGTCGAGCCCGAGGCGATCAGGCTCACGACCTCGCGCTCGCGGTCCGACAGCGTCGCGTCGAGGGTGGGCGGCGCAGGCTCGAACACGTCCATCCCCAGTCCCACCATCCGGATCGCCTTCAGCACATCCGGCGCGCCCCAGTCCTTCGAGACGAATCCGGATGCCCCGGCGGCGCGCGCCGCGGCCGGCGAGATCCTCCCAGCGCCGGAGATCAGCAGGATCTTCGTCTGTGGCGAGGCGGCCCGCAGCTCACTGCAGATCTCGGCCCCGGACTGCCTGCCGAGAAAGAGGTCGACGAGCGCGACGTGGGGCTTGGCCTGCTTGATCAGCTCGAGCGCCTCGTCGCCGTCCCTCGCCGCGAGGCAGCGCTCCACCCACGGCTGGCGCTCGAGCAGCAGCCGGAACCCCCACTGGACGACGTCGTGGTCGTCGACCACGAGAACCCGGATGCGACGCCCCTCCTCAGTCATGGTCCGTCGGAACCAGCAGTCGTACGTGCCAGCGGTCGTTGGGCATCGGGCCGAACTCGACGATGCCGTCGTGCTGGAGCGCCTCGAGCGACGCCATCCGGAGGCCAAGCCCGGCTCCCATCCCCGAGGCGCCAGCGCCGTCGTTGGTGACCTCGAGCACGAATGCGTCCTCGTTGGAGTCGATCGTGATCGCAACCTCGCCGCCCGGGGCGTGCTTCTCCGCGTTGCGGAGCGCCTCGAGCAGCACGGACTGCGCCAGCGGTTCGATGTCGGCGGGCACCTCTGTCCCCTCGGCCCAATCGACGCTCAGCCCCTCCTGATGCGCCGCCACGCGCTCGGTGATCCGGCGGACGCTGGCCCCGCCGCGCCTGGTGGGCTGCTCGAGCGAGCCGCCGAGCGCCATGCGCAGCTCGTGCAGGACCTCCCTGACCTCGTCATGGCACATCGCCCGCTGCTCGCTGGAGAGCTCCTCCTCGGAGCCCAGCGCCAGGAGCAGCCCGAAGAGCCGCTGGATCACGCGCTCGTGGATCTGCTGGACGAGGGCGATCCGCTCCGAGAGGCGTCTGGCAGCTTCGCGCTGGTTGGTGGCGCGCTCGACGCTCGTGGCCAGCGCAGCGAGCTTGCCGAGCGTCCACATCGACTGGCGTTCCTCCTCGGTGAGGGTGAAGCGCCCGCCTCCCCGGTCGGCGAAGATCACCCCCAGCCATCGCCCGCTGGCGGAGACAGGCGTGCAGGTGAGGGTGGTGATCCCCGCGAAGCGGGCATACCGCGCCGGGACCTCGCGCTCGAGCCCCTCTGAGATCTCGGCAACGCCGTCCTCGGCCAGGGCCCGCTGGGCGACTGGAGTCTCCTCCAGAGTGCCCTCGACCCCCTCGAGCAGGTCCGGATCGACCCCTGCGGACCCCACGGGTCGCACGATGCGAAGCGTCGGGTCGTACAGGAAGAGCCCCGCCCGCTCCATCGAGGTCAGGCGGCACAGCCCCTCGCAAACGCGGTCGTAGAAATCATCCCCCTCCCTCGCGGCGTCGATCTCGGCGAGCAGCTCGACGAGGACGTCGACTGTCTCTGCGCTCGGCGGTCTTGGGAGGGTCTCGATGCCTGGATCTAACCACCGCGGCGCACCCAGTTACCCGCCGCACCCCCCATTTGGGGGGGGTTGGCGCGCGGCGCAGCCCGGTTTAGCTAGTCTCGGCCCCGTGCCGGGATCACGCACCGACGGGCTGCGGCGCGGCATCGAGCGGGCCCTGCCGGATCGCCCCTTCACCATCGAGCTCTGGGACGGCTCGCGCGTGCCGTCGACGCGCCATGGGCCGACGCTCCTGGTGCACTCGCCGCGCGTGATCGGCCACCTGATCCGCGCACCCGGGGAGCTCGGGCTCGGCCGCGCGTACGTGTGCGGCGACCTCTCCACCGACGACCTCGACGGAATCGTCGCGCTGCTCGGCCGCTGGCAGCCACCGCGCCTAGGCCTGGGGCGCCGCCTGCAGATGAGCGCATCGGCGCTGCGCGCCGCCGGCCTGCACCGCCTTCCCCCTCCCCCCGCCGCCGAGCTCCGTCCATCCCGGCGCCGTCACACCAAGCGGCGAGACGCGGCCGCCGTCCGCCACCACTACGACGTCTCGAACGAGTTCTTCGCCCTGTTCCTCGACGAGTCCATGACCTACAGCTGCGCCCTGTTCGAGGAGGGCACCGAAACCATCGAGGACGCGCAGCGCGCAAAGCTCGAGCTCATCTGCCGCAAGCTCGACCTGGCACCGGGGATGCGCCTGCTCGACATCGGGTGCGGATGGGGCAGCCTCGCAATTCACGCCGCGCGCGAGCACGGTGCCTCGGTCTGGGGCATCACGCTGTCGGAGCCGCAGGCGGAGCTCGCCAGGACACGCGCGCGGGAGGCCGGCGTCGGCGACCGGGTCGAGGTCCGGGTGATGGACTACCGCGACCTCCGCGAGGAGCGCTTCGACGCGGTCGCCAGCATCGGCATGGTCGAGCACGTCGGCCTGGCGCAGATCGACGAGTACGCCGAGCGGATCGCCCAGGTGCTCGAGCCCGGCGGCAGGGTTCTGAACCACGGCATCGTCCGGATTCCGTTCGAGCGCGACGGGGCGCACATCGGCGGCTCCTTCTCGAATCGCTACGTGTTTCCCGACGGGGAGCTCCTGAACCAGTGGCGGATGGTCCAGGCGTTCGAGCGGGCGGGCTTCGAGCCGCTGAACGTCGAGAACCTCCACACCGACTACGCCGAGACCCTGCGCCACTGGACGGTGCGCTTCGACGAGCACGTGGCCGAGGCCGAGGAGATCGCCGGCACCGAGCGCGTTCGGGTTTGGCGGCTCTACCTTCGCGCAGCCCGCAACGCGTTCGAGACCGCTCAGAATGCGGTCGTGCAGCTTCTCTGCAGCGCCCCGCTCACCGAGGGCGCCGCGTCGGCACCAACCGGGCAGCGGCACGAGCCGGGGCGCCGGCGGGTGCCGCCCGTGCGCGTCCCGGCCTGATCCACCGCCGGCCATCGGTAGCTTCTCACCGATGGCCAAGCCCGTCCGCATCGGCTGCTCGGGCTGGAACTACCGGGACTGGCGCGGCCCGGTCTACCCGGAGAAGCTTCCGGCCCGGCTCTGGCTCGACCACTACGCGACGCTCTTCGACACCGTCGAGATCAACAACACCTTCTACCGCCTGCCCTCCGAGTCGGCCGTCATGGGATGGCTGGACCAGGCGCCGCGGGGCTTCCGGTTCGCGGTCAAGGCGAGCCGCTACATGACGCACATCAAGCGCCTGCGCGAGATGTCCACCTACAGCCGGCGGTTCTTCGACGCGATCAAGCCCCTTACCGAAACCCCCAAGATGGGCCCAGTCCTGTGGCAGCTGCCGGCCAACTTCCAGCGCGACGACGAGCGCCTGGCCACGGCACTGGAACAGCTGCCGAAGGCCCGTCACGCGTTCGAGTTCCGTCACGAGAGCTGGTTCGCCCCCGACGTCTACAAGCTGCTTCGCCGCCACCGGGCGGCCCTGGTGATCGGCGACGATCCCGAGCGGCCCTTCCAGGCCCACGAGCTGACGGCGAGCTGGACCTACATCCGCTTTCACCGCGGCAACCGCGGGCGCCGCGGCAACTACTCCAAGCGAGAGCTGGAGCAGTGGCGCCGGCGAATCGCGTCATGGCGGGCCGAGGTCGAGGTGTACGCGTACTTCAACAACGACTGGGAGGCGTTCGCGCCCAGAAACGCGGAGTGGCTCAAGGAGCACCTCGGCGATTGAGGGCTGAAGGTCGCGTGGTGGCGATCAGCCGCCGGCGACCGGGGTCGCCTCGCGCAGCGCGCCCAGCACGCGCTCGGCGACGGCCTCTCCCGTGAAGCCCACCTCCTCGCGCAGGAGCGCCGGCTTGCCGTGCGTGACGTAGCGGTCCGGGAGACCGACGCGCATGACCCGGGCCCGCGACTGCGGGTCGGTGTACGAGTCCTCGAGGTGCTCCAGTACCGCTGAACCGAAGCCGCCCGGCAGGACGTTCTCTTCGATTGTCACGAGCAACTCGTGCTCGCGGGCGAGCCCGTTGACGAGCTCCTCGTCGAGGGGCTTCGCGAAGCGCCCGTCGGCCACCGTTACCTGCAGGCCCTGCTCGCCGAGGATCCCGGCGGCGCGCAGGGCGACCTGAACGCCGTAGCCGTATCCGAGCAGCGCGACCCGGTCTCCCTCGGTCAGGAGCTCGCCCTTGCCGATCGGGAGCTCCTGCGGCTTGTCGGGAATCGGGGCGCCCTCCGCGGCCCCGCGCGGGTACCGGAACGCGATTGGGCCGTCGTCGTGAGTCAGGGCGGTCCTCAGCATGTGGACCAGCATCGCCTCGTCGCGCGGGGCCATCAGCACCACGTTCGGCAGCGGGCGGAAGTAGGAGATGTCGAAGGCGCCGTGGTGCGTCGGCCCGTCGTCACCGACGAGCCCGGCACGGTCCATGGCGAAGACCACGTTCAGGCTCTGCAGGCAGACGTCGTGCACGATCTGGTCGAAGCCGCGCTGGAGGAACGTGGAGTAGATGGCGCACACGGGCTTCGCGCCCTGGAGGGCGAGGCCTGAGGCGAACAGCACCGCGTCCTGCTCAGCGATACCGACGTCGTAGTACTGCTCCGGGACCTCCTTGCCGAGCTTGTTGAGCCCGGTGCCGCCCGCCATCGCGGCGGTGATGCCGATCACACGGCGGTCGCGCTTTGCCTCGGCGACCATCGCGTCGGCGAAGACCGCCGTGTACTGCGGCGGTGACGGCGGCGGCGGCTTCTCGAGCTTCTCGATCCGCTCGGGCGAGTCCGATTCCTTGACCGGCATCGGCTTCGGGTCGGCGGGCTGGCGGTTGACGATCGACTTGGGCTTCGCGGCGTGCCACTTCTCCATGCCCTCGAGGCCGCCCTCCTCCGCCGGGGCGAAGCCCTTGCCCTTCACCGTGTGGATGTGGACGACCACCGGACGCTGCGCCTTGAGCGCGTTGCGGAGCGCGCGGCGCAGCGCCCCGACGTCGTGGCCGTCGATGACGCCCATGTAGGCGAGGTCGAGCTCCTCGAACATGAGGCCCGGCGCGGCGTAGGCCTTGATCGCCGACTTGAGCTCGGGGCCGACGCGCTCCAAGCGCGAGCCGAGGCCGAGGGGCAGCTTGGTGAGCGCCTCCTCCACGTCCTCGCGGGCGTGGTAGAGGCGAGGGATCAGGCGGACGCGCTGGAAGTAGCGCGCGAGGGCGCCGACGTTCGGCGAGATCGACATGCCGTTGTCGTTCAGGACGATCACGATCGGCGTCTCGAGGCCGCCAGCGTTGTGAAGGGCCTCGTAGGCGACGCCGCCCGTGAGGGCCCCGTCGCCGATCACCGCGACGACGCGGCCGTCCTCCCCGATGCCCTTGCGCATCGCCTCCTTGAGGCCGACCGCGTAGCCGATCGAAGTGGACGCGTGGCCGGCGCCCATGATGTCGTGCTCGGACTCGAAGATCGAGCAGAACGGGGCCAGGCCCCCGTACTGG
Source organism: uncultured Actinomycetes bacterium (assembly GCA_963829735.1). Classification (GTDB taxonomy): domain Bacteria; phylum Actinomycetota; class Thermoleophilia; order Solirubrobacterales; family 70-9; genus AC-56. Next base: position 37,412 of record CAWHJT010000012.1, on the reverse strand, counting down.
CGGATCGTGTCGAGGCGATCGCGGCGCCCGGTCAGAACCTTGTGGGGATATGCCTGATGGCCGACGTCCCAGAGGATCTTGTCGCGCGGGGAGTCGAGCAGGCTGTGGAGGGCCACGGCCAGCTCGCAGGTGCCGAGGTTGGCGCCGAAGTGGCCGCCGATCTCGCCGATCACATCGATGACGAGCTCACGGATCTCCTGCGCGAGCTGCTGGAGCTGCGCGTCGTCGAGCCCCTTCAGATCACCGGGATCGTCGATGCCGTCCAGGAGCCGCTCGAGCTTCTCGGCCGCGCGCTGGTCTCCTTCGCTTTTGGTGTCGCTCATGACTGCCTCGTGTAGATGAAGTCCGTGATCTGGCTGAGATCGCGGGGGTCGCCGTTCACGGCCTCCAGGGCCTCGTGGGCCTTGCGGTGTGACTCGGCGGCAAGGGTACGGGCCTCGTCGAGCCCGAACAGGCTGACATACGTGAGCTTGCCGTGCCGTTCGTCGCTGCCATGTGGTTTTCCGAGCTCCTCGTCGCTGCCCGTGACATCGAGGATGTCGTCGACGATCTGGAACAGAACACCCAGCTCCTCCGCGAAGCGACGGTACGGGATTGTCTCAGGTTCGCCCAGTCCGCCAAGCGCCAGCACGACGCCGACGCTGGCCGCGATCAGGCGGCCGGTCTTCAGCGAGTGAAGGCGGCGGAGGGCGTCTGCCTGGGACCCCGCCGCCCCCAGACGCGAAGCGGAGGAGGCGGCGGGCGTTTCCATGGTGACGTCTATGTATTGCCCGCCGACCATGCCGTCGACGCCGATCGCAGCGAGGAGCTCGGCCAGCCCGGCCAGCACGGCCTTCGGCTCCCCCTCCTGCTTTTCGGCGAAGAGGCGCACCGCCTCGGCGAACAGGCCGTCGCCCGCCAGGATGGCCACGTTCTCCCCGTAGACGACGTGCGAGGTCGGACGGCCGCGACGCAGCTCGTCGTCGTCCATGGCGGGGAGGTCGTCGTGGATCAGCGAGTAGGTGTGGATGAGCTCCAGCGCGCCGGCCGCCGGCAGCAGCGACTCAGGGGCACGGCCGAGCGATCGCGCCGTGGCCAGAGCGAGCACCGGGCGGATGCGCTTGCCGCCGGCGAGCAACGAGTAGCGCATCGCTTCCTCAATGCCCGCCGTGTCTGGGATGGCGGAGAAGCGAAGCGTGTCGAGGTAGGCCTCAACGAGATCGCGAAGGTCGTCGGGATAGGTGCTCGCCGCCGGCGCCTCGGGCTCGGTCGTCACGAGGCGTCTTCCGCGCGGGCGGCACGCAGATCCGCCTCGATCTCGGAGCTCGCCTTGCCCACCAGGTCGGCCGCCTCGCGCGCGAGCGCCTCGGCCTCCTCCTCCGCTACCTCGGGTGCGCGAAGGCGGTCGGCGATCTCGCGCAGCCGCTGGGCCAGTTCATCAGTCGAAGTCATCGCGCGAAAACGGTAGCGATCCGGGCCCGTCTCACCCCGCCTGCGCCCGTGCAGCCGTCCCGAGGATGCCGTTGACGAACCCGGGGGCGTCCGCGCCGCAGTAGCGCTTGGCCAGCGAAACGGCCTCGTCGATCGCCACCTCGTCGGGGATGTCTTCACGGTGGTGAAGCTCAAAGAGGGCCACGCGCAGGATGCTCTTCTCCAGGGCCGCGATGCGGGCGAGCTCCCAGCCCTGCGCGAGGTTGGCGATCTCGGCGTCGAGCTCTGCACGACGACTCTCGACGCCCTCCACGAGCTCGCGGGTGAACGGCGCGGCATCGGCGAGCGCTTCCGCCGTCGGCCGGCGCGTCACCTCCTCCTGGTAGAGCGCGAAGACTGCGGCGCGGCGCTGGTCGGAGCGACGCATGGCGGCGGCGGGTTCGCGGCCTCAGGCGCGCGAGACGTACTCGCCCGAGCGGGTGTCCACGCGCACTCGATCGCCCTCGTTGACGAAGAGGGGCACCTCAACGAGTACGCCCGACTCCAGCGTGGCGGGCTTGGTGCCGCCGCCCGACGCGGTGTCTCCCTTTATGCCCGGCGACGTCTCCGTGACGGCCATCTCGACCGCGCTCGGGACCTGCACGCCGGCGGGCCGCTCGTCGACGAACAGCACCTCGACCTCCGAGTTCGGCACCACCCACTGCATCGACTCGCCGGCCATCTCCTGACCGATCTCGAGCTGCGAGTAGTCGGAGTTGTCCATGAACACGGCCATCTCGCCGGAGTCGTAGAGGTACTGCATGCGCCGGGTCTCGGTCCGCACGGGCCGGAACTTCTCCCCCGCCCTGAAGGTCTTGTCGATGACGCTGCCGTCGTCGGCCTTGCGCAGCTTCGTGCGGACGAAAGCGCCGCCCTTGCCGGGCTTCACGTGCTGGAACTCCATGATCCGGTAGATCGTCCCGTCCACCTCGATGTGCGTCCCGTTCTTGAACTGGTTGGTGCTGATCACGGCCGCTGAGGGTAGCGGCCGACACGCAGCGTGGAAGGCGTGCGCCGTGGTCGGGGGAGGGTCATCCGCTGGGGTTCTCGCCAAGGGAGTGACGTGGATGCCACTCCGGACCTTCGGGGGAAGCCGGTATACATCGCGACGATGATCGTGCCGGGAGGTTGCAGACCAGCGCGTAGTGACCGGGCTCGAGGTTCGCCAACGTGAACACCAGGAACAAGCTGCTCTCGCAGCAGCGCCCTTCTCCAGTTCTACCCGGCTCCTCGACCAGACCTGCCTCCCGCAGCTGGTCACAGACGCGCCGACTCGGAGGCATCGCCTGCCGGCGGACATGCTCCGGCCAGGCGCGAACAATGGGGCCGGTCTACCGGGTGCTCGACGCCGAGAACCCGGACGTCACGACGAACGCGCCGGTGTTCATCGCCCAGGGTACCGCCGACACCACGGTGTTCCCGCAGTTCACGACCCGAGCTGAGCAACGAGCTCAAGGGACTGGGCGACAGCAGGTGCAGCTACCAGCATGGCGAACTTCCACGGTTCGTCGACTCTATCGGCTTCCATCGTCTAGCGCGGCCGATGCCGGATCGTCCCTGCCGTGGCTCGATGAACACCGCGGCTGCCGCCACGCGGCTGAGCGGCGCACCCGCGGCGCGTATGCGCGCCGCGGTTCTGACCGGGCCTGGCGACCGCCTGATCCCACGTGACCCGGATCAGGCGGTCGCCGCTCGCCTCCAGCAGCGCCTGGCGCTCCGCGTCGTCGTTGCGGGCGATCGGGTTGTCGTGCCAGGCTCGGCTGTCGGCTTCGACCACGAGGCGATGCTCGGGCCAGCGGAAGTCTGGGACCACGCGGCGGCCGGCGATGAGGAGAGGCCTGTTTACGTCGGGTCTAGCGAATCCGGAATCCACGATGAGGTCGTAGACAACATCCTCAAGCTCGGTGCGGGTCGGGGCGGCTGTGGTGAGCACCCGGTCGAGGTTGGCAGAGCCGCGTCGCGGCCCGAGACGGCGCCTTGCGGCCACGAGCTGCCGAATGCTCACGCGGCGCAACCCCAGGGCCCGTCGAACGGCGGTGCGCAGCATCTTCTCGTTCACCACCGCAGCGAGATCAACGAGCGTCCGCACCGGAGAAGTGACCGGAATCCCCCGGTGCCGCATCACATCCCGCGGCTCGAGTAATGAGGAGCGATGTGTCCGTATCCCGGCAGGTCGCTTGATCCCGGCCCGGGGAACTGTGCACCTCTGGGTGACGGCCATCCCATTTGAGGTATTCCCAGAGGGCAGCAGCCGAGAAATGACTCAGTACCGCGTCGAGTCCAACGCTCTTGACGGCGGCGAGAAAACGGCCCTCGATGGAGACACGCAGGATGACCTACGGCGTATACCCCGGGGTAGAGGCGATGAAGCCAGCCCCTTTTGCAGCGACGGGTCACCTGGTCGGGTGAAAGGCCGCACTCCTGTAGCTCAGCCAATGAGAGAACGCTCCATTCCGTCGGCGGCTCTCTGAGCCGCATCGGGCCGAGCCGGCAAGTTGGTTCGCATAGGATCGAGTTCATCGGCCATAGGCCGAATAAGTCGATCGTGGGCCGCCATGTTCCGAGCCTGCCCTCATTGCCCTCGCCGAACAAGACGCCAGTGCGACAAGTCTCGGTCGAATTTGTGTCCGAGGCCTGGATATCCTGAACGCCGTGGATACGCAGTCCAGGCGGCACTCCGTCGAGGCCGTGCAGGCATCAGCTCCGGCCGCTTTTCGATCAGGTCGTGGTCAAGGAGCTCGATTCCGATCGGATGCGCCGGTCCGGGCTCGTCGTGCCCGCCGGGACGCACGACCCGCCACCCCAGCAGGGGATCGTGCTCGCCGTCGGTCCCGGACTCGACTGGTGGGAGCAGGCCGGGGTCGAGATGCCGGTTCATCCTGGCGATCACGTCGTCTTCCCCGCTTCCGCCGGCGTGTGGATCGAGGTCGACGAGGAGCGCCTCCTGGTCTGCCGGGTCGTCGAATTCCTGGGGATATTGGAGTCGGCCGCACCCGAGCCAGACGACCGCTGATCTCTCAGCAAGTGCCCTCCCTCGGTGCCTCGTTGAGCCTGGCGTGCCGTCCTAGGATGGCGTGATGGCCACCGTCACCGAACCGCGCGCCCCGCGGCTGTCCGCCGTGCTGCAGGGAGGGCGAGCGGGTCACTCCGCTCGAGCTCTTCTTCGACCTCGTCTTCGTCCTGGCGATCACCCAGTGCACGGCGCTCATGTCCGCAGAACCCGACCTGGTCGGGCCTCGGGCAGGGGATGCTGGTCCTCGGCGTGCTGTGGTGGTCGTGGGCCGCCTACGCGTGGCTGACCAGCGTGGTCGATCCCGAGGAGGGCGCCGTGCGCTTCGCGATGTTCGCCGCGATGGCGGGCTTCCTGATCGCGGCGATCGCGGTCCCGGACGCCTTCGGAGACCTCGCCCTGCCCTTCGCCCTCGCCTACGGGGCGGTGCGAGCGGCCCACATCGCGCTCTTCGTCCTCGCCAGCCGCGACGACCCCGGGCTGCGGCACTCGGTCGCCGGCCTCGCCGTCAGCAGCGCGATCGGCGTCGGGCTGCTCGTCGGCGCGTCGTTTCTCGACGGGATCGCCCAGGGAGCGCTCTGGATCCTCGCCCTGACCCTGGACATGGCCGGCCCGCTGTTCTTCATCGACGCGGGCGGATGGCGGCTCGAGCCCGGTCACTTCGCCGAGCGGCACGGCCTGATCATCATCATCGCCCTCGGCGAGTCGATCGTCGCGATCGGCGTCGGCGCCCACGCTCATCTGACCTGGGGCATCGCTGCCGCCGCGACTCTCGGCGTCGCGCTGTCCGCCGCCCTGTGGTGGATGTACTTCGACATCGTCGCGCTCGTGTCGAGGCGGCGGCTCATCAACGCCCCCGAGGGCCTGGTGCGCAACACGCTCGCCCGGGACTCCTACTCCTACATCCACCTCCCGATGGTCGCCGGCATCGTGCTCGACCGCCCTGGGCCTGAAGACCACACTCGGCCACGTGGACGACTCGCTGGAGACAGATCCCCGCGTTCGCCCTATTGGGCGGCGTGTCCGTATACCTGCTCGGCCTCGTGGCGTTTCGCTTCCGCCACGTGCACACCCTCAACCGCCAGCGGCTCGCGCTGGCCGCCCTGGTGTTCGTCCTGTTCCCGGTGGCCACGAACGCCCCCGCCCTCGTCACCCTCGCGGTCCTCACGGTGGCCCTCGCCGCGATCATCGCCTATGAGACCCGGAGCTACGGCGAGGGTCGCGGCCGCGTGCGCCACGAGGACTTCGTCCCCCGAGAGCCACACCACCTAGCTCCGCCGTTAGCTTTCGCCCGGTCATGGAGGAGCCCCGAGACGAGGAGGGTTGGGAGCCGGAGGTCGCGGAGCTGCGCCGCCGCGAGGAGCTCGCCAGGCAGATGGGCGGCACCGAACGGGTCGAGCGCCAGCGCGCTACCGGCCGCCTGACGGTCCGCGAGCGGATCGACCGCCTCTTCGACCCCGGCACCTTTCACGAGACCGGCGCGCTCGCCGGCAAGGGCACGTACGACGAGGAGGGCGAGCTGACCGACTTCCTGCCGGCCAACGTCGTCATCGGCCAGGGCCGCGTCGACGGGCGGCGGGCGGTCCTGCAGGGCGACGACTTCACTGTCCGGGGCGGCGCCGCCGACGCCGCCATCTGGCAGAAGGCGATCTACGCCGAGCGGATGGCGCACGACCTGCGCCTGCCCCTCATCCGGCTCGTCGACGGGACCGGCGGCGGTGGCAGCGTCAAGACGCTCGAGCAGATGGGCTTCACCTACGTGCCGCCGCTCCCGGGCTTCGACCTGGTGGTGGAAAACCACGCGATCGTGCCCGTCCTCGCTGCCGCGCTCGGGCCCGTCGCCGGGCTGGGAGCGGCCCGGGTCGTCGCCTCGCACTTCTCGGTGATCGTCCAGGGCACCGCGCAGCTCTTCGTGGCAGGCCCGCCCGTGGTCGCCGCCTCCATGGGCGAATCGCCCGACAAGGAGGAGCTCGGGGGCGCTCGCACCCAGACCAAGGCCGGCGCCGTCGACAACGAGGCCACCGACGAGGAGGACGCGTTCGCGCAGCTCCGCCGGTTCCTCTCCTACCTCCCGGACAACGTGTGGGAGGCGCCGCCGGTGCTCTCCCCCACCGACCCGCCCGATCGCCGCGAGGAGGAGCTGATCGGGATCGTCCCGCGCGACCCGCGCCGCCCGTACAAGATGCGGCGCATCCTCGAGGCGGTGCTCGACCGTGGCTCGGTCTTCGAGATCGGCGCCCGTTTCGGCCCGTCGCTCATCACCGCACTCGCCCGGCTCGACGGCCGCCCGGTCGGGGTCCTCGCCTCCGATCCGAACCACTACGCGGGCAGCCTGACCGCGGACGCGTCGGAGAAGCTCACCCGCTTCGTCGACCTCTGCGACCAGTTCCACCTGCCGCTGGCGAACTTCGTCGACCAGCCGGGGTTCCTGATCGGCACCAACGCCGAGCGCGCCGGCACCATCCGCCGCGGCGCGCGGGCGCTCTACGCGGTCCACCAGGCGACGGTGCCCTGGGTCTCCGTGCTCGTGCGCAAGGTCTACGGGGTCGCGGGCGCCGGCCACGGCGACGGGTCGCGCCTCAACCTCCGCTACGCCTGGCCCTCGGGCGACTGGGGATCGCTGCCGATCGCGGGCGGCCTCGAGGCCGCCTACCGCCGCGAGCTCGAGGCCGCCGAGGACCCCAAGGCCCTGCGCGAGGAGATCGAGGCCCGCCTGAACGCCGTGCGCTCGCCCTTCCGAACCGCCGAGCGCTTCTCGGTCGAGGAGATCATCGACCCGCGCGACACCCGGCCGCTCCTCTGCGACTGGGCGGCCCGCGCGCACGAGCTGATCCGGCTACGAGCTTCCGGCAGGGCCGAAGTCCCGCGGCCCGAGGCCCTAGGTCCCGGGCGTTCCTCGGAGCCGGTCGGCCTCGCGCTGGATCTCGTCCTCGGTGATGGGCTTGCGGCCGTAAGCGTCCCAGGCGTTGGCCCCCAGCCCGATGCCCCAGCCGAGAATCGGGAAGACGGGCCAGAAGAACCCGCTCGCGTCACTCGTCACCGCCCAGATCCCGACGAGGAAGGCGTTGACGAGGATGAACATGAGGATGTGGATGCGGAAGTCGCGCTTCTTCTTCAGGCGCTGGATCGCCTGCTCGCGGATCTCCTCATCGGTCTTCCCGGCCGCTTCCATCGGCGTTGTTCTACCACCCCGAGCCATGGATAGGCTGCGGCGCGATGCCGGAGAGGACGGTCATCTTCTTTCCCGAGGGCGCCTTCGGGCCGACCAACAACTGCGTGGGGATCGGCGAGGTGCTGCGCGACCGTGGCCACCGGGTCGTCTTCGTCATCGAGGAGTCCTTCGCCGGGACCCTCGAAGAGAAGGGATTCGAGGAGCGGCTGATGCGCCTCGGCCCGCCGCCGGAGCAGGAGGAGGAGCCCGGCCAGTTCTGGAAGGACTTCATCCGCGATACGGCGCCGGTCTTCCGGAAGACCACCTTCGAGCAGCTCAACGAGTTCATGGCGCCCACCTGGGAGGCCCTGCTCGACGGCGCGCGGTACGTCGACGACCGCCTGGTCGAGATCTTCGGCGAGGTCGAGCCCGACGCCATCGTCGAGGACAACGTCTGCGCCTTTCCCGCGATCCCCGCGAGCGGGCGCCCCTGGGTGCGGATCGCCTCCTGCAACCCGCTGGAGCTGAAGGACCCGGAGCTCCCCCTCCCTACTCCGGCCTGCCGCTCGAGGACCGATCCGAATGGGACGCATTCCGCGCCGAGTACTCGCGGGCGATCGGCGGCATGCGCGCGGACTTCGACGAGTTCTGCCAGGAGCGCGGCGCGCCCCCGCTCCCGGATGGCGAGCTGATCCACAGCTCGCCCTGGCTCAACCTCTACCTCTACCCGCGCGAGCTCGACTACCCGCGCTCGGCGCCCCTCCACCCACCTGGCACAACCTGGAGTCCAGTGTCCGCGGCAGCGACGCCCCGTGGAGCGTGCCGGAGGAGATCGCCGGCGGCGACGGGGCGCTCGTCTACCTGAGCCTCGGCTCGCTCGGGTCCGCCGACGTCCCGCTGATGGAGCGCCTGGTCGAATCGCTCGCGAAGACCCCGCATCGCTACGTCGTCTCGAAGGGGCCGCAGCACGACGCCTACGAGCTCGCGCCGAACATGGTCGGCGAGGAGTTCCTGCCGCAGGTCTCGGTCCTCCCCCACGTCGATCTCGTGATCACCCACGGCGGCAACAACACGGTCACCGAGTGCATGCACCACGGCAAGCCGATGGTGCTGCTGCCGATCTTCTGGGACCAGCACGACAACGCGCAGCGAGTCCACGAGACCGGTTCGGGGAGCGCCTTCCGACCTACTCGTTCACCGACGACGAGATCGCCCGGGCAATCGACGGCCTCCTCGGGGAGGACGCCCTGTACGCGAAGCTGGGCGAGATCTCGAAGCGGCTCCAGGCGAACCCCGGCAACGTCAAGGCGGCCGACCTGATCGAGCGCGTCGCCGAGACCGGGGAGCCGGTGACGGTCTGACGCGGAGCCACCGCGATTCGGCCCGTCCCGGACCTACACTGGATGAGGGCGATGGACGCGGAAAGCCCACAGCGCAGTCGAGGCGGTGAGGATCGCCGCCGTCGCCGCGGAGATCGTGGCCTCCGTAGCGATCGTCACGGGCCTCGTCGCCCTGCTGGAGCAGGTCGCGCCGGTCACGGGGCTGGGCGTCCTGTACCTGCTCGCCGTGCTCGTCATCGCCATCCGGCGCGGCCAGATCGCCGCCATCGCCACTGCCGTCGTGAGCGTGACGGCGCTCAACTTCTTCTTCATCGAGCCGCTCTACCGGCTGACGATCGCCGACTCACGCAACGTCGTCGCCCTCCTGGTCTTTCTCATCGTCGCTCTCGTGGTGAGCCGGCTCGCCGCCACCGCTCGCGCGCCAGGCCGGCGAGGCCGAGCGCCGCGCCCTCCTGGCCTCTGCGCGCGAGCGGGAGGCGATGATCCTGGCGCAGGCGGCCTCCGCGTTCCTGGCGGGCGAGAACGTGGCGACGCAGCTCCAGCGGATGGCCGACCGCCAGGGCGCGACCGCACCGCGCGCCGTCCGCGCCGCGGATCACCGCGGCTCCCGACACGCAGGAGGGCGAGCTCGCGGTGCGGATCCCGTCCACGCGCCCGGGATGGCTCTACGGCAGGCCGCGACGCGGGCTGGGACCGCGCCAGCCTCGAGCGGCTGGCGCAATCACTGGCGCGCCTGATCGACCTCGCGCGCGAGCGCGAGCGTCTGGCCGATCGTTCCGCGGCGGCAGAGGCGGCACGGCGTGCCGACGCGACCAAGACGGCGCTGCTGCACGCCATCTCCCATGACCTGCGCTCACCGCTGACGGCGATCACGACGGCCGCCAGCGGGCTGCGCGCAGGAGGGGCTCTCGGCAGGACGACCACGCCGGGCTCGTGGAGGCGATCGAGGCGGAATCCGCACCGCCTGGCCCGGATGGTCGATGACCTCCTCGACCTGTCGCAGGATCGAGGCCGGCGCGGTCAACCCGCGCACCGACTGGTGCGACCTCGCCGACGCTGGTCGCCCGAGCTGCCGAGCAGGTCGAGCAGCGGTTCGGCGGCCATCGGATCGAGCTGGACGCTGCCTCCAGACCTGCCACTTGTCCGGGCCGACGTCGGCGCAGCTCGAGCGCGTGTTCTCGAACCTGCTCGAGAACGCGGTGCAAGTTCTCCCCCGACGGCGAGCCGGTACGGGTCAGCGGCGGCTCCGGCGGCGGCAGGGTCACCGTACGCGTGACCGACTCCGGACCGGGCATCCCGGCAGCCCGGCGCGCCGAGGTCTTCGAGCCCTTCGTCCGCGGTTCGGGCGTCGAGCCAGGGGTCCGGGCTCGGGCCTGGCGATCTGCCGCGGTCTGGTCGAGGCCAACGGTGGCGAGATCAGCCTCCAGGGTCGGCAGCGGCGAGGGAACGCACGTTCGCGGTGACGTTCCCTGCTGGTCGCCCAGCCCGTGGCAGGCGGCGGTGAGCACCGACGGCCAGCGCGTGCTGGTCGTCGACGACGAGCCGCAGATCGTCCGGGCGCTCAAGGTGATCCTGCGCGGTGCGGGCTACGCGACGGACAGCAGGCCGAGTCCAAGCAGGAGGCGCTGGATGCAGTGGCGGTCCGCCCTCCGGACGCGATGGTGCTCGACCTGGTCCTGCCGGACGGCTCCGGGGTCGAGGTCTGCGAGGAGGTGCGCAAGCTGGAGCAGTCCTGCCGATCATCGTCCTCTCGGCGGTCGGCGACGAGCGCGAGAAGGTCCGGGCGCTCGACGCCGGCGCCGACGACTACATCACCAAGCCGTTCGGGACCGACGAGCTGCTGGCCCGGCTGCGCGCGGTGCTGCGGCGGGTCGGCGACGACGGAGCGAGCCGCGTGATACGAGATCGGCGACGCTGGCGATCGACCTGCGAGGCGCGCCAGGTCTCGAGCGACGGCGGGATGGTGCACCTCACGCCGATCGAGTTCGACCTGCTTCGGGTGCTGGCCCAGCACCGCGGCAAGCTCGTCACGCATCGCCAGCTCCTGCACGAGGTCTGGGGGCCGGGATTCGAGGTCGAGACCCACTACCTGCGGGTCCACGTGGCCCACATCCGCGGCGAAGATCGAGCCCGAGCCCTCACGGCCCCGGTACCTGATCACCGAGCCCGGCGTCGGCTACCGCCTGCGCGACGACCTGATCGCACGGTCGGATGAAGGAAGGCCAAAATCCGAAAGCGCGCCGGCTCGCGATTAGAGCGCGACCTGGGAGCCCATCATCACGGTGCGGTCGTTGGGCAGGCCGAAGTGGTCGATGGGACTCGCCGCGTTGCGCGCCATCGCGATGAAGAGCGACTTGCGCCACGCGCGAAACGGCCGCGCCGACGTCGGGGTGATGGTGATGCGAGAGACGAAGTACGACGCGTGCTCGAGGTCGAGATCGCGCTCGAGCAGCCCCTGCTTGCGGCACTCGTGCAGTGAGCCGGGGATGTCGAGCCGATCGTGGTAGCCGTTGCGGATCGTGACGTGACGGATCTTCAGACGGCGTGGCCGACCTTCTCGACCGCAAACCGCGTCGTGGGCGTCGACGTGCGGGATGCTGACCGTGTCGACCGACACCAGGAGAACCTTCCTGTGCAGCGTGTGGGTGTGCTCGACTTGTGCGCGGAGGGCAAGCGGCGTGGTGTCCTCGCTCGGGTTGAGGAAGATCGCCACGCCGGGGAGCCGCATGAGCGGAGGCTCCTGATCGCAGGAGGCTCGTCGAGGAACTCGTCGAGCGATCCTTCCTTGGCGATCCGGTTGCGGGTCACCACGACCTGGCCGCGGCGCCAGTTGATCATCACGAACGAGATCACCAGCCCGATCGACCAGGGGCAGCCATGCGCCGTGCTCGACCTTCGCGATGTTGGCGCTGAAGAAGGTCGATCTCGACGATAAGGAACAGCGCAGCCACGGGCAGGATCCGGCGCTTCGGCGTCCCCCACAGCAGCCGCGCGACGGCGACGAACAGCAGCGTGTTGAGGATGAACGTGCCCGTCACGGCGACGCCGTAGATGTCGCCGAGCTTGTCGGCGGATCGGAACACCAGCGTCAGGATCACGACGCCGACGCACAGCCCCCAGTTGACGATCGGCACATAGATCTGGCCCTCGGTCTTGGATGTGTGCAGGACCTTGAGGCGCGGCAGGAAGCCGAGCTGGACGGCCTGCCGCGCGACCGAGAAGGACCCCGAGATCGCCGCCTGCGAGGCGATGATCGTCGCCGCCGTGGCGAGGAACGAGCATCGGGTACGCGGCTCCAGTGCGGCGCCATCAGGAAGAACGGGTTCGCGGCCGTGCTGCGGGCGGTGCAGGATCATCGCGGCCTGCCCGAGGTAGTTGAGCATCAGAGCCGGAAACGCGACCCCGAGCCAGCCGATCCGGATCGGCACCGCGCCGAAGTGCCCCCGGTCGGCGTAGAGGGCCTCGGCGCCGGTTACCGCCAGCACGACGCCGCCGAGCACCAGATAGCCGGAGGCGCCGTGGTCGATCAGGAACCGAACACCCCACGTCGGCGACAGCCCCTGGAGGACCGCCGGGTCCTTGAGCACCTCCTTGAGGCCGATCAGGCCGATCGCGAGGAACCAGACGATGATCACCGGACCGAACAGCCAGCCGATCGTGCCGGACCCGTATCGCTGCAGCACGAACAGGCCGATCAGGATCCCGACCGACAGCGGGACGACGAGGTGCGAGAGCGCCGGCTCTGCGACCTTCACGCCCTGGAGCGAGCCGAGGACCGAGATCGCGGGCGTGATGATGCCGTCGCCGAAGAACAACGCCGCGCCGAAGATGCCGAGCGTCACGAGCGCCGCGCCGTGAGCCACCCGGTTGCGTTGCAGCAGCGCGGTGAGCGCCATGATCCCGCCGTCGCCGCGGTTGTGGGCGCGCATGATGAAGCCGGCGTACTTGATCGAGACGACGACTGATCAGCGCCCAGAAGATCAGCGACACGACGCCGTAGACGCGTCGCCGGCGTGAGCTGCGCGGTCGCCGTGATAGGTTGCTGAAGATGACCTGCTCGGTGTAGAGCGGGCTCGTCCCGATGTCGCCGTAGACCACGCCCAGCGCCCCCAGCACCAGCACGGCCCGGCCCGCGTGGGCGATCACGTCGCGGTCGGAATCGGCAAGCGCCTCGAAGCGCTTGCGTGTCGGCTTCGGACTCGATCTCCTCGGCGTCCGGTCGGGCGGCGCCCAGTAGCCGAGCTTGTGCGCCGCCTCGTTGAAGACCCGCTTGTCGGCTTTCGAGGCCGGTGCGGGGCTCATTCCGGCCTCAGCAGCCTTCGAGGATGGAAAGCCGACTCCCCGCCACAGCCGGGCGCCCGAAGATGATCCGCTTTCCTTCCGCCTCATACAGGGGGCTCGCCGGGTCGGTCAGCAACCGCCACCCGAGCGCCATGCCGCGAGCCTCCACGGTTTGACGGGAGCGCAGGAGAAAGAACGAGATCCGTCATAGACCGGGGTTGCGATCGCCACCGCGCGGCGGTCGACCGGCGCGGTGCCTCCCCTCCCGGGGACGTCTCGGGTGCCTCCACGACCTCCTCGAGCCGGGCCGCGAGCCGCCGGCGCTGCCGCACGTCGACGAGCTGCGACCCCCGCAGAGCGAGGGCGAGAATCGCCGGGTCGATGGCGGCCATAGATGATGTCCGCGTCGAGACGCCCACGCCGCGACCAGGTACGAAGGCCGGAGAAGCAGACCGGAGGGCTCTCGCGACCGGGCGCTCCTGCCGGAGAGGCTGGGTGCGGCTCCGGTTGCGACAGGATTGGCCATGCCACCATCCTGCGTCTCCCCGCGCTAAGGCCGCGAGGAGATTCAGACGGCCGCCGTATAGGTTTTGTAAAGGCGTGAGCGACGCACCACAACTGCTGCGTGACCTGCTGGGGGCCCCAGGCCCATCGGGGTACGAGGGGCCAGCCAACGAGGTATGGCGCGAAGCGGCCTCGTTCGCCGAGGTGTCGAGCGACTCGCTCGGCTCCTCAGTTGCGAGGATCGGCGACGCCGACGCGAAGCCGCTGTTCGCCATCGTCGGCCACATCGACGAGATCGGTCTCGTCGTCACGCACATCGACGAGAAGGGCTTTCTCTACTTTGCGCCGATCGGCGGCTGGGATCCGCAGATCCTGCTGGGCCAGCGGGTGCGCGTGCAGACCAAGGACGGCCCGGTCGCGGGCGTCATCGGGCGGAAGCCGATCCACCTGCTGCGCGACGAGCAGCGCAAGAAGGTCGCCGAGCTGCGCGACATGCACATCGACATCGGCGCCGCGGACGGCGACGAGGCGCACGAGCGGGTCCGTATCGGGGACTCGGCAGTGATCGCCGCCGACCCGCTGCCGCTCGCGGGGCGCCGGCTGGTCTCGCGATCGCTCGACAACCGGCTCGGGGTCTACGTGGCGCTCGAGGCGCTGCGCCAGGTCAACGACAGCGGCGGGCTAAGGGCGGAATGGCGGCGGTCGCCGCAGCGCAGGAGGAGATCGGGGGCAAGGGCGCACTGACGACGTCCTTCTCGCTGCAGCCAGATCTGGCGATCGCCGTCGACGTCACCCACGCAACCGACGCCCCGGGTATCGACGAGAAGGAACAGGGCTCGCACGCCCTGGGCTCAGGCCCGGTGATCGGTCGCGGAGCGATCCTCTCGCCGCAGATATTCGAGCTGCTCGCCGAGACGGCCGAGCGCAACGACATCCCGTACACGATCGAGGCTTCGGGCCGCTCCACGCACACCGACGCCGATTCGATCCAGATCTCACGCGCGGGCATCCCGGCCGGACTGGTGTCGATTCCGCTCCGCTACATGCACTCCCCGGTCGAGCTCGTGGACCTGACGGACGTCGAGGCGACGATCGAGCTGCTTGCCGCGTTCGCGATGTCGCTCGGGCCGGACCTGGACCTGACGCGCTAGTCCCAGTCGACCCTGACGTCGGCCTCGGCGAGCTCGATGAAGTGCTTGCGGGCGAGGCGGAACGACGCCGCAGTGATGACCCTGTACGCGGGTCCCCACAGCGCAACCCAGGAGAGGACGATGAAGATCTGCCCGAAGAAGGAGTCGCCGGTGTCCCCGTAGTCGATCACTGCAGCGATCGTCACGGCGACGAAGAAGAGGGCGATCCCGATCTTGCTCTCGCGCGGCCGCAGGCTCCGTCGGATCCAATGCCGGCGCGCGTCGACCGCCATCGTCTCCATGTCGTGGTGGACGGCGGCCGCGATCGTGTCCTCGAGGCCCTCGCGGCGCTCGGACTCAGGGAGGCTGAGCGCGACGGTGGGAGATTCGGTCGCATGCTTTCGCGCCTGCGTCCACGCGTCCACGATCCGCTCCCGCGCCTCGTCGCTCAGCGGGCGCCGCTCGAGCGGCTCGGCGCTCCAGGCGTCGAAGAGGGCCTCGACCGACGGGACCCTGATCGCGAGCTCGGCCACCGGGTCTCTAGCCGACGACTCGCAGGTCCTTGGCGACGCCGCTGAGGTTGCGGCAGCCGTTGTCCGTGACCATCACCAGGTCCTCGATGCGGACCCCGAAGCGGCCCGGCAGGTAGACGCCCGGCTCGACCGTCACCACGTCGCCGGCCTCGAGCGTCTCCTCGGAGCGCTTCGAGAGGCGCGGCGCCTCGTGGACCTCGATTCCCACGCCGTGCCCCAGCCCGTGGCCGAACTCGTCGCCGTAGCCGTCGGCGATGATCGCGTCGCGGGCCACGGCGTCTGCCTCGGTCCCGGGAGTGCCTGCGCGGATCCCGTCGAGCGCGGCGGCCTGGGCGGAGCGGACGACCTCGTAGACCTTGCGCGCCTCGCCGTCCAACTCCCCGGTGGCCACGGTGCGCGTGCAGTCCGAGCAGTACCCGTTGACGATCGCGCCCATGTCGATGAGGAGGAGCTCGTCCTTCTTCACCTGGCGATCGGAGGAATCGTGGTGGGGCAAGGCGCTGTTCTCACCGGCGGCGACGATTGCCGGGAACGACGGCTCCTCGGCTCCGAGCTCTCGTAGGCGCTGGTGGGCGTCGAGCATGATCTCCCGCTCGGTCCTGCCGACAACACCGCGCTCGTAGATCCACTCGTAGACCTGATCGGTGATCCGCGCCGCCTTCGCGATCGCCTCGAGCTCCCAGGCGTCCTTGTGGCGGCGAAGCCTCTCCACCAGGCCCGTCGCGGAGACGAGCTCGGCGCCTTCCGGGGCGATCTCGGTCAGCCTCGCGTGGTTCTTGACGCTCGTCTGCGCGTCGTCGTAGCCGACTCGCCCGCGGAGGCGCCTGGCGGCGTCGGGGATCAGGCCCCGCTCGACCGTCACCCGCTCGAACTCGCTTCCGACCTCGCGCTCCGCCCGCTCCGTGTACCGGAAGTCGGTGAAGAACAGGCGCTCCTCGCCGCCGACCACAGCCAGGCCACTGCTGCCCGTGAAGCCGGTGAGCCAGCGGAGGTTGGCGCCCGCCTCGCGGCCGGTCTCGCTGGGGTGCACGAGGTCGCCGACCAGGAGCTGGTCGAGGCCTTCGTCGGCGACGAGCCGGGCCAGCCGGTCGGATCGCGGCTCACCGTTCATTCATCGAGCTCCTTCTTGAGCATCTCCAGCGCCTCGCGGTAGCCCTCGGCGCCCTTCCCGGACACGACACCGAGCACCAGGCCCTCGAAGACCGAATGGCTGCGCCAATCCTCGCGGGACTTGACGTCGGACAGATGCACCTCCACCGACGGGAACCTTCGCGATCTCGAGCGCGTCGCGGATCGCGTAGCTGTAATGGGTCCAGGCGCCGGCGTTGATGATCGCCGCGTCGGCGAGCTCGGGCAGGCGGTGCAGGTACTCGACGAACTCGCCCTCGAAGTTGGACTGGAAGAACGTGACCCCGAGGTCGAGGTCGTGGGCGTAGCGCTTGATCTGCACCTCGAGCTCCGGCAGCGCCATGCCGCCGTACTGCTCGGGGTCGCGCCGCCCGAGGACGTCGAAGTTGACGCCGTGGAGGACCTCCACACGGTCCCTCATCGAAGCTCCTCCACCGCGGCCCGCAGAGCGTCCGGCTCAACGCGCTGGCCCGGGCGCGGATCGCCCGGCTCGGAGAGGAGCACGAAGCCCACGCCGTCCGCGGTCCGCTTCTTGTCCCGGCCCGTGGCCTCGATTACGGCGTCCACGTCCACTGCCTCGTCGAGGCTCGTGGGGAGGCCGTGGCTCGCGAGCAGCCCGGCCACCTCGTCGCGCAGCTCGCCTGCGTCCGAGAGGCGGAGCGCGGCGAGGAGGCCCAGCGCGACGGCCTCGCCATGGCGGTAGCGCTCGTATCCGGTGGCGGCCTCGATGGCGTGGCCGACGGTGTGGCCGAGGTTGAGCACCGCCCGGCGCCCCGCGTCGCGCTCGTCGGCGGCGACCACGTCCAGCTTCGTTCGGGCGCACTCGAAGACGATGTCGGCGAGGTCGGCGGGGTCCAGCCCCTCGAGCCCGCGAACCCGCTTCCACAGCTCGCCGCCGGCGATCAGCGCCGTCTTGACGACCTCGGCGAATCCGGCGGCCATCTCCTCGGGCGGCAACGTGCCGAGCGTGGCTGTGTCGGCGAGCACCGCGCTGGGCAGGTGGTAGGCGCCCACGTAGTTCTTCGCCTCCGGGAGGTCGACGCCGGTCTTCCCGCCATAGGCGGAGTCCACCTGCGCCACGAGCGTGGTCGGGACCTGCACGACGTCGACACCGCGCTGGTAGGTGGCCGCGCAGAATCCGCCGAGGTCACCGACCACGCCGCCGCCGAGCGCCACCAGATGGTCCTCGCGGGTCATCCCCCGCTGTGCCAGCTCGCGCAGGACGCCCTCGACCTCGGCCAGGGTCTTCGCCCGCTCCCCGGGCTCCACCGTCACCTGGCCGGCGAACGGCTGGACGGCGTCCCCGTAGAGGCTCGCGACCGTCGTGTCCGCGAGGCAGAAGCGGCGGCTGGTGAGCGGCCACCAGTCGGCGTCGAGGATTCCCGGGCCCACATAGGCCGGGTACTCGCCCGAGGCGCTGATTCCCCACGCCATGCGCGTCCCGGGAGGGAGCTCTCTCAAGGCCGAGGAGCCACGGCAGCGCCCGGCCCGCCAGCGCCCTGTCGGCGGAGGGCAGAACCGCATCGGCCAGACGGGCGTAGATCGGCTCGCGCTCCCGGTGGAGCTCCTCGAAGTGCTCACGGTCCTTCGCCAGCGGCCGGCTGCTGCCCTCGATCCTGCGCCATGCCTCCTCGGCCGATACCTCGAGCCAGACGACGACGTGGCGGCCGAGCGCCTTCCGAACCCGCTCCGAGTAGACGGCACCCCCGCCGAGCGCGATGACGCCGCCGTCGGCATCCTGCAGCAGCCGCTCCACCTCAACCGCCTCGAGGCTTCGAAACTCGTCCTCCCCACGGCGGCCGAAGAAGGTGACGATGGGCATGCCGATCTCCTCCTCGAGCATGTCATCGGCGTCTATCGCCTCCATCCCGGCCGCACGCGCCGCCTCCACCGCCGTGGTCTTTCCGGCGCCCATGAAGCCGACGAAGACGATCGCCGGGATGCGACCCGGCGCGCCGCCACCATGCGTGCGGCGACCCTCTACCGCCGCCAACCGATTCGCTCCCGGTAGGCGTCGAATGCCGCGATCGCGTCGTCGATGTGGTCGCCGCCGAACTTCTCGCGATAGCCCTGGGCGAGGACGAGAGCGGTCATCGCCTCCCCCACGACACCGGCCGCCGGCACCACGGTCGAGTCGGTCCGCTCCCGGAGGGCCTGAGCGGGCTCCTTGGTCTCGGTATCGACCGAGCGCAGCGGCTTGGTCAGGGTCGAGATCGGCTTCAGCGCTCCGCGGACGATCAGCGACTCGCCGTTCGTCATTCCGCCCTCCACGCCGCCCGCGCGGTTGGTCTCGCGATGCCAGCCCTCCTCCTCCGACCAGAAGATCTCGTCGTGCGATTCGGAGCCCGGCCTGCCCGCGACCTCCCAGGCCTCACCGACCGACACGCCCTTGACGGCCTGGATCGAGACGAGCGCCTGGGCGAGCCGGCCGTCGAGGCGCTCCTCCCAGCTCGTGTGCGAGCCGATCCCGGGCACGAGCCCGAAGGCGCGGATCTCGAAGATCCCCCCGAGGCTCTCGTTGGCCTTGCGCAGCCGGTCGATCTCCTCGACCATCGCGCCGCTCGCGTCGGCGTCCAGGCAGCGGACGGGCGACTCGTCCACCTCCGCGAAGTCCTCGGGGGTCAGGTCGTCGCGCTCGGGCGCCTGCACCGAGCCGATGCGGACCACGTGGCTGTGCACGCTCACGCCGAAGGCGCGCAGGAGCTCCTTGGCCAGCGCCCCGGCGGCCACCCGCGCCGCCGTCTCGCGCGCGCTCGCGCGCTCGAGGACGTTGCGGACGTCGTCATGGCCGAATTTGAGGAGCCCGGCGAGGTCGGCGTGCCCGGGCCGAGGCGTGTGGACCTCCTCGACCTCGGCGTCCACCGGCCACGGGTTCATTCGCTCCTCCCAGTTGGCGTAGTCGCGGTTTGCGACCAGCACCGCCAGCGGGCTGCCGAGCGTCTTCCCGTGCCGGACGCCGGAGCGGATCTCGACCGAGTCGCTCTCGATCTTCATCCGCCCGCCGCGGCCATGCCCGAGCTGGCGCCGCGCCATGTCGGCGTCGATCCGCTCGCGATCGAGCTCGAGCCCGGCGGGCAGCCCCTCGACGATCGCCACGAGCCCAGGCCCGTGCGACTCACCGGCGGTTGTGAAGCGAAGCGTCGCCACGGCCGCGAACCCTAGAGGCTTGTGGCCGCCTCAGACGGTCGGGTTCTGGCAGCCTCAGCCCTGTCCGAGGAGCGGAAGCTTGGGCTTCAGGTTGACGTCGCCGGAGGCCTTTGAGGTCTTGGTTGGCGGCTTGTGGCCGATCTCCACCGCGTGGATGTCCTTGAGCACAAGGTTGAAGCGCTTGTTGCCCGGGGCGTAGTGGAAGCTCGCCTTGTCGCCCGCCCTCATGATGATGTACTGGCACGACGCGGGCTTGGGCACACAGCGCCCATCGCCCTTGACGGAATCCACGTCGCTGGAGACCAGGAAGAGCGCCTGCTTTCCGTTCGCCTCGAGGAAGGACAGGATCGGCCGCGACTTGCTCGGCAGCAGGGCGAGGCTCGAGACCTCAGGCCGGTCGGACAGCTTGCCCGGCTCGCCGACCTTGACGGCGACACGGTAGGTGTACAGGTGGAAGGTGGGCTTGGTGGGCGGCTGCGGGGTCGAGCCCCCGGAGGACGGTGGTGTCGAGCTGACGGACGGCGACGAGGTCGCCGACGTCCCACCAGTCGCGGGAGTCGTAGATGACGTCGAGGGGGTCGACAAGGTCGTCGAGGTGCTCGAGGAGGAAGTCGAGTTCGAACCCGTGGACGACGTCGACGGGATGTTGGCATCCGTGATCGAGGCGTTCTTGACGCGATTGGTCACGGCATCGGCGGACGGCGGGGCGTGGAACGGATCCTTGCTCTGGAGCTGGTTCAGCCGCTTGCGGTAGTTGGTGACGCCTAGCTTCTGGGTGACGACCGCCGGCACCGCGGCCGTGTCCGATGCCTTCACGGTTGTACTCGTCGCCGGCATCGTGCTCGTCTTCGCGTGGCTCTTCAGCAGCACGGGGACCGCCACGAGCGCGACCGCGAGGAGCACGACCGGGAGCAGCAGGCGCCGGTCCCGCAGGTCGCGGTAGACGTTGGCCAGGAACTGTGGTGGGCGCACGTTGTTCATGGCGATGTGCTGGTGGGGACCGCCGACGCGGTCGGGCTCGCGGTGGACGTCGTGGGACGTCGAGGTTCCAGTCGACCCCGGGGTGGTCGTGGAGTTGCTTGCGGGCGTTGGCGTCGCTGCCGCCGGCCCCGTCGGGCTCGCCCCGCCCGTGATCCCTTGATCCGCCGGGGTCACGAACGAGGTGACGTCCAGCTCAGCGGTGAGGGTCCCCGCGTCCGGACTCCCGGGAGGAGCCGCGGTGAGCTTGAACCCGTCCACCGTGAGAAGCCTGCCCTTGACATCGACGAGGTTGCCCTTCATTCCCACCATGCTGTCCAGCCGCTGCATGAAGTCGGCGATCTGGGAGAAGCCACCCTTGAAGCCGAGCGTGTAAGGCATGACCGGGAGTCCAGCCGGCCCCACAGACGCGCCGATGGGCAGCGTCGAGACGGCGGCCTCGCTCGGCACGGCGGACGCGGTCGTCGTCGAGGAGGAGGTGGTCGAGGTAGTCGAGGAGGAGTCGGTTGAGGTGGAGGTGCCCGGCGAGCTCGTGGAGGTCGACGTCGCGGTCGACGGCGCAGCGCTCGTGCTCGCGTCCGACAGATCGAATGCGTTGAACTGGACACCGGACTCATCCGCAAGGTGCTGCAGCTGGACCAGAAGGCTCGTCTGGTCGCTGTCCGCGGGAACGGCCTTGCCCAGGACGACCAGACGCCGGTAGTCGATGCCAAACGACCGTCTCGCGCTCTCGGCCGCAGTCGCCTCCTGCTGCGCCTGCGACAGAGACGACTTCAGGTCGTCAACTTGGGTCTGGAGCTGCGACGCCTCGTGTTGCTTCGGGGTCAGGACCAACAGATAGAACGCGACCATGAGCCCCAGGACGACGAAACCGACCAGGATCATCCGCTCGTTGCGCTTCACGGCGTGCTCCCCGTGCCCGGAACGAGCGTGCTCGTGCTGCTGGCCGCCTTCGAAGCCTTGTCCGTCTGCTGCGCCGCCGAGTCGGCCTGCTGATTCAGCTGCTGCACCCCGTCGGAAACCTGCGATGAGGTGGAGGTCGCGGCTCCCGCTGAATCCGAAGACGAGCTGGGAGGCGTCGACGCGGCGGCAGCGCCCGCGTCGTCGAACGCCACGACGACCTCGAAGCTGTAGACGAGGCCGCGGCTCGTGCACGTGCCGCCGCCCGCGCCGCTCGAGCCCCCGCTACTGGTCGAGCTGGTCGACGAGCTCTCCGTTGGGGTCCTGCGCGTCGGAGCTCATGACGGTCGCTCGGGTGACGCCGTCGATGTCTCGCAGCGAGGCGAGGAAGGTCGCCACCGCATCGTGGCTCGAGGCGCAGCCCTGCATGTCGAGGGACGGCCCCTGGATGCCCGCCGTGTCGGAGGACGAGCTCGAGCCGGACGAGCCCGAGGAGGAGTCGCCCGAAGCGCTTGCGGTGAGATTCGTCAGCCAGACGTCCGGCGGGATCACAATGGCGAGTTCGCGAAGCACCCGCTCCCAGTCGAACCGGCTCTTCGCAAGGCTCGAGACCGTGTCCTGGCGTGCCTGCTGCAGACTTGCGAACTGCTGGTAGCGGCTGAGTTGCTGGGCGCGCGCCTGTGCCTGCGCGACCTGCACCTGCAGCGTGGACACCTCGGCCTTGCGGTCCGAGATCTTGTTGCCGGTGAGCACCACGAGCGTGACGCCGAGGAGGGCAACGGCGAGCACCGCGACGATCACGTAGCCGAGGACCCCGGTGCGGAGCGGCGCCTTGCCGCCGCGCCTCTGCTCGGGTGGGATCAGGTTGATGGGGCGCAACGCGCTACTCCTCCAGTCCCAGTCCGAACGAAACCGTCAGTCGCGCGGCGGTCGCATCGTCCAGGTGGGCCAGCGCCTGCGGGCGTGCGACCTCGAAACGCTGGCCCAGGTCGCGCTGCAGACGCTCCGTCAGGCCGGGGATCGTCGTCCCTGGCCCGCAGGCGACAACGCCGTCTACGGGGACGGCATCCTCCTGCGCACCGTAGTAATCGAGGGAAAGGCGTAGTTCGTCCACGAGACGGCCGGTACCCTCGGCCAGCGAGTCACGAGCGGCGGCAACGATCTCGGGGTCTCCCTCGATGGTCTCGAGCGACGTCTCGAGTCCCACGTGCGTGAGCCACTGCCGCGCATGCTCGAGTGTGAGCTGACGCCGCTCGGCGAGCTTTTGCGCGATGCCCTCAACCCCGAACGGCGAGATCCGGGTGAAGAGGCAAGTCGAGCCCCGCACGACGGCGAGGTTCGTGACGTCACCGAGATTGCAGTACACGCGGGCGCCGACCGGGCCGTCGGCACCGTCCGTGTGAGCACCGCTTTCGCCCCCCAGGTGGCTTGCGACCTGTCCCTCGTTCGGCCCCGGAGCGTCGACATAGGCGCCGGGGCCCGACCGCTGCGTGCCCATTGCTGGACAACGCCCGAATCATCCCGAACGCGGAGAGATCGATACCGACCGGGCGCAGGCCGGCCTGTGTCATGACCGAAATGGCGCCGCTCACGGAGTCACGCCGGGCGGCAACGACGATGACGTCGAGCCGCCGCTCGCCGCTCTCGCCGCTTGAGTGACCAACCACCTGCCAGTCGAGGACGGCCTGGTCCATGGGCATCGGGACCTGCTCCTGCGCCTGGAACCTGATCGCGGTCTCGAGCTCCTTTTGATCCTCGATCGCCGGCAGCTGCAGCATTCGGACTGCCACCCGCTGACTCGCGAGACCAAGGCGGACGTTCTTCGACAGCTTGTTGCGGGAAAACAGCTCCTTGAGCGTCTGCGCGAGCGCATCGGCGTCAGAGACCTCACCGTCCCTGAAGACCCCAGACGGCAGTCCCGCGACGCCGAACCTGGTCACCGCCGCGTGCCCGTTCTCGGTGACCTCGACCGCCGCCACACTGCCGGCCTCGAGGTCGAGTCCAACCGTTTCCTTTTTCTTGCCAGTCGAGAGCATCCGTGCCGTCGTCCCGTGCGTGGACGTTCAGGCAATCAATCGACGCAAATCCCGAATCCTTAAGCGGGTCCCGGGCCATCTGGCCGGTTCGCTATCAGGCGTGGAGGAAGGTGCTGAGGTACCAGTCGACGATGCCGCTTCCGAGCCACAGCCCAACTATTCCGCCGAGGGCTAGGAAGGGCCCAAACGGCACCGCCTGCTTGCGCGCGGAAGCCCCGCGGCGGGCGATCAGCATGAGCCCGACCAGGGCCCCGGCGGCGAATCCGATCAACAGCGCCGGGGCCACCGACCGCCCCAGATACAGGCCCATGACGGCGGCCAGCTTCACGTCGCCCATGCCCATGCCGCGGGGATAGGCAAGCGCCACCAAGAAGAGGAAGCCGCCCGCCGCAACTGCCGCGATCGCGCGCGTGCCCAGGCTGGCGGGATCGGTGCCGAGGACGATCCCCAATGCGATCGTGGCGCCGCCGAGCAGCACCACGTTCGGAATCACCCTGCGCTCCAGGTCGGTGAGCGTGACCACGACGAGCAGCGCGCAGAACACGAGGCCCAGGGCGAGCTCGCCCAGGTCATCGGTGCCCAGTATCAGGACGGTGCCCGTGAACAGGACCGCCATCGCCAGCTCGGTAAGCGGGTAGCGGCTCGAGATCGGCTCGCCGCAATGGCGACAGCGCCCGCGAAGCAGGAGCCACGAGAGCACCGGGATGTTGTCCCTGGCGGTGATCATCGCGCCGCAGCTGGGGCACTCAGAGCGGCCAGTCACGAACGACTCACCGCGAGGAACCCGGTGTGCGACAACGGTGGCGAAGCTGCCGAATGCGAGGCCACCGACACAGGACAAGAGGGGAACAAATGGATTCATTGCAGCGGTGTGGTGGTCTGAACTTCGAGCCTGCTCGCCTCGTCGGGATAGTCGTACATGAACTCGAGCACGTTCTGGCTCGCGGCGGTCACGTCGCCGTTCACGGCGACGGCCACGCCGAGCTTGGATCCGGCGGGAACGGTAGTCCCCGATGCCGTGTTCATGAGAAAAGCCGGCGCCGCCGTCCACTGCCCCTGGGGCCAGTCATTCTCCGTCAAGTTGAAGTAGGGCTGCCCGCGCGAGTCGAGGAGGTTCGGGTGGTCCGTGTTGGGCAGATAGGTGTCAATGCCGTTGGTCCGGATGAAGAGCCACGCGCAGATCCCAGCCGGTATCGGGGTGGGTGACGACACCGTGGTGGCCGTCCACAGCTTCAACGTGATGGCCGCGGACCCACCCGTCCCCGCGATGCTGAAGTTCGAGGACATCGGCTGGCTCACCCAGCGGTGGATCTTGTACTGGTCCCCGGCGCCATGGGTGAGAAGAACTGGGTTGTTGGTGGGAGCGTTGACGTCAAGGTTGTCGCAGGCCGGCTGGCCTGATGCCCGCGGCGTTTGCCGCGGCATCTGCAAGCCTCGCGCCGCGGCCGGTGGCGACAGGTCGGAGGCGTACTCGTACTCCGTCGGATTGTTCGGGTCGTTGGGATCGGGATCCGACGGCGCGCTGGCGTACATCCCGTCCGGGGGGTTCGCACCGGGGCTCGCAGACGTGCCGCAGTTCCCGAGGGTGTTGTGCGCTGGGTGACTACCAGTAGCGTCGCGGGCGCTCCACCCGAGCCCGGAGTCGTTGTAACACGGCGTGTCGGAGAGGAAGAACTGCTGGGTGGTCACCAGGGGGCCGCCATCGGGGCTGCGGCCGCTGAGCGTGGTCGCATTCGGATCCGAGACATTCGACTGCATCTCGACGTAATTCTGGGTCGACGTGATGGCTGTGCTGTCGAGGGCCACCACTACGACCACCCGCTTGTAGTCCTGCGATCCCGGACATACGACGACACTGCAGCCGGGGTCGTCCTGCCACACCACGAATCGGTACACCTTGCCGCTGACGTCACCGCTCGTGAATGGCGTGGGACCCGGGTCTGATCAGGTTCGCGGGATCGCTGTTCACGTCGACGTCCATCGATGCGTAGTTGGACGGCGTCGTGCCGTCCCAGCCGAGGGCGAACTGGCCCTGCCCGTTCGACCCGGTAGCGAGGGTCGAGCTTGTCGGTCGACGCGGCGCCGGAGCCTGGCGTTGAGCGCGACGTCCTCGTAGGGCATCTGCCGAATCTTCTCCAGCTCCAGCTGGGCCCGGTTCAGCGCGACCTGCGTCTGATCGGCGCGGAACGTGTTCCTCGTCGCCGCGTCGATCGCGGTCAGCACGCCAATGGCTCCGACTACCAGTATGAGGAGGGCAACCAGGACCTCGACCACCGTGAACCCGTCCTCCCTCATCACCGGTTCCTCAGATCCACACCATCATCGAGGGTTACCGGCTCCGCGCCGCCCTTCGCAGGAAATGCCAGATGGATCGTTATGAAATCCGGGCTGTCGGGGAAAGGGGTTCCGGTGAGGCCGGCGGTGACGTGGGATCGGTCCCGAAGACGCCCGCAGAGCTCTCAAGCCCTGAGACCTGCTTGATCGCGCGCCGCCGCCTGTGCTCGGTGGCCCTTCGGCCCGGTAGCAGGAACCCGCAGTACAGCTGTAGGTGACCCGGCAGCGATCGCCGGGACCGCGGGATTCGTCTGCGGTGCGCCTCCACACGTCGCGCTGCGCACGTAGGTGTCGAGCGAGATCACCGATGCCGTCGGGGGTGGAACCGGCTCGATCTTGTAGCTCGCGCGGAGCTCCCGCGTGAACCGGTCCTCGAACGTTCGGCCCTGCTGGATGTCGAAGCTGCGGTCGCTGATGGCCGGCTGTGTGTGGGCCGCCATGATCATGATGTAGGAGGCGGCCCCCAGGACCATGAGCGTCATGGTCGTCGCCACCATAGCTCCACCAGCGTCAGTCCACGCTGGTCTTGGAGCACCCGGGCTATCCGCTTCGGTGTCTTCATGGCGCCCCGTGTGGACCGTCGCCTCCTGCGGTCGTCCTCTTTGTCGGCGCTCCCCCGGGAAGATGAATCGGGCCGACCGCGCGGCGCCTAGCAAACCCGGCATACGAAGGGCGGGCCCGAAGGCCCGCCCTCGCATCGGTCTGCAACGAGTGCAGATCGGAGCTGTGGATCAACCACCGCCCCAGTCGCCCTCGGTGCCCACTGCTAGCCGTACGGTGCCGGACAGCCGTTGGTGTCGGCCGGAGTACACGTCAGCTGCGTGGTGCCGTCGTTATGACGCGTGATCTTGAACGTCTCGCCCGGCGCCCGAATCGACGCTGACGCGTAGCTGTTGCTCGGCGTATCACCGCTCCCATCGCCGGCCGATCTGGAGGTTGTCCGCGCCGTTCAACGTGGGCTCGATGTTGGCGAGGTCGGTGGCCGCCTCACCGTGTCGCTGTGGTAGTTACCACCGTTGTCCGTGGCGTACGTCTCCATCGACGTCTCGGCCGTCCGCGCAGACGACTTTGCGTCCGCGTCCTTGGCCTTGTTCTGCTGGTTGAAGAACGCCGGAATCGCGATCGCGGCCAGCAGGCCCAGAATGAGCATGACGACCAGGAGCTCGACGAGCGTGAAACCCGACTCGTCCTGGGCCATCCTCTGACGGAGCTTGAGGATCATCTTGAAACCCTCCTTGGTTCTAATTCCGCCAGAGCCCCAGACCGCTATGCCGTCCGATTCTGTTTGTGACCCGACGGCAACCCGGCTGACTCTCAACTCGAGCCCCGTGGCTTTGCGCCCTCGCCTCGCGACGAGTTTGCCTTTATGCGCCGGAGCACTGGCCTTTACGTCCCCCCTCATCGGCGGTCCCCACCCGATCTTTAGGTAGGGGGTACACATGTCCACGAATGGGGATGGCCCCCATCCGCGTATGGGTCAGACGTCCAGTTCGACCGGGACTAGTTCGACAGTCAGGGTGCGGTCGCCGCGGATCACCCGCGCCTCCATGTGACGGCCGATCGACTTCGCGACCATCAGGCGTTGGAGCTCACCGACGTCGGGCATCGAACGTCCGTCCACCTCGACGATCAGGTCCTCCGGCCGCAGGCCGGCCCGGTCGGCGGGGCTGCCCTCCACCACCTCGACGACCTCGACCGCTGAGCCCCGCTCCTCCGAGGCGAATCGCGGGGGCAGAGGCCGCGCGCCGCCGACGATCCCGATGAAGGCACGGCGCACCCGACCCTCCCCCATCAGCTCCGCGACGATGCGCCGCGTGGCGTCGTTGATCGGGACGGCGAGGCCCAGCCCGACGCCGGCGACCGCGGTGTTGATGCCGATGACTCGGCCGAGCCCGTCGGCGAGCGCGCCCCCGGAGTTGCCCGGATTGAGCGCGGCGTCGGTCTGGATCACGTTCTCGACCAGCCGAACGGTCGAGCGCGAGCGGGTCGGCAGGGCGCGGCCCAGCGCCGAGACGACGCCGGCGGTCACCGAGCCATGGAAGCCGAGGGGACTGCCGATCGCGACGACGAGCTGGCCGACATGCAGGGAGTCGGCATCGCCGAGCCGGGCGGTTGCCAGGTTGCCCGCCTCCGCGCGCAGCACCGCCAGGTCCGAGAGCGGATCGGTGCCGATCACCTCGGCGCCGAAGGAGCGGCCGTCCGGGAATGCAGCCTGGGCCCTCGCCGTCCGTCCCCTCCACCACGTGGGCCGAGGTGAGCATGTAGCCGTCGGGTGTGATGACCACCGCGCTGCCGCCGCCCTCGGCGCGACCTCGTCGCGTCCGCCGGCCAACCCGCAGGTTGGCCACCGACTCACGCAGCCGCTGGGCCACCGAGGTGACCGTCCGCGAATAGGCGTCGAGCGCCTCGGCGTCCGGCAGCTCCTCGCCCGGCCGCTCGGCGGGCTGCGACCCGTCGACGGCGCCCTCGATCAGTCGCAGCCGACCCATGGGCGAAGTTAGCAACCGGCCGAACCGGCTCAGCCGTGCGATCGGCGGCTCGCCAGGTATCGAGATATGCCTGGGCGGAGCGGAACAGAAGCCGCATTGCCTTGTCGCCGCGCGGCTCCGCCTGCGTGTCGGCGAGCAGGTCCGGGACCAGGCCGTAGTGGGCAACGCCGTCGGTGTTCAGGTCGTAGGTTCGCTCACCGGTCTGCTCGCGCGAGAACTCGACGTTCCCCATATAGGAGTGGAACGGATACTGGAGCGGATTCTGAGCGGCGTCGGAGGGCGGCCCGGGGAGCTCGGAGAACCCGCCGGTGTCGGAGCCGAGCCCGACGCCGAAGTAGTGACCCGGGCTCTTTTCGCGACGGAACTTCAAGATCGTGTCGGCGAGCTTCGTCGGGTCGTCCAGCCGCGCGGTCGCGAACCCGCCGAGGGCATACAGGCGCTGGAGGTCCGACCTCGTCCAAAAGCCACCGGTGTCGGTGTGGCTCGAGACGAGCGGGTAATCGCGCGCCTCGGCCATCTTCATCACCGCGAGCCGCGCGCGCTCGCTCATGTGGTCCACCTCGATCAGCATGTGGTTGGCCATCATGTCGGCGGATCAGGTAGTGCCCGAGATCGGTCAGGCCCTTGGCGTTGCATTGCTTGCCCGCGGGATAGTCCGGGATCGGGATGCCGAGCACCTTCTTCGCGTCGGGGAAGAACTGCGACAGGAACTTCAGGATCGGCAGTCCGAGCGTGTTGATCTCCTCGCCCTGGCCCTTCTCGGGGCAGGGTGCCGGTCGTGAAGTACTCGCCGGTCTGAAGCGCCTCGAGGATCCCGATGAAAGAGCCACGCGCGCCGCCCTCGAGCGCGGCGCCGGCGAACGCGTTGTCCACCCAGTGCGCGATGAACATGCTGCGGACGCCGAGCTGCTTGTACTGCTTGATCCCCCGGTCGACGTCCGCCTTCGTGCACTTCGGCTTGTCCATGAACTCGCTGCAGTTGAAGAGGTCGGACGACTCGATCCCGATGATGACCGCGAGCTTCCCCTGGGCGATCACGCGCTGCGCCTGGCTCGGGTTGCGGACGATCCGGAACCAGCCCTTGCCCGGCCCGCCGCTCTGGGCGTCGACGTAGCGCTCGAGCTTCTTCAGCCGCTTGATCTCGAGCTTGATCGTCGCGGTCTCGTTGCACGAGTGCGCGCGGCGCGGCTCGAGCTTGCACAGCGGCGCGTCCTCGACGGTCTGCGCGACAACGAGGCGCTCACCCGCCTTCCAGGCCCGCTTCAGCCACATGTAGTACGTCTGCTGGTGGGTGATCGTGTCGTGCACCGGCCAGCCGGCGAACGTCGGCCAACCATGGACGTCGTGGGTCCCGAACGGAGTGCCGTCGCGAAGCAGGTTGCCGGTGACGTCGAGGCTGCCGTCCGGCCCGTGGTTCTTCGCGTCGCCGCCGAGCGCACGAGTGACCCCGAAGGGAGCAAAGGCCCGCCCGTCGATCACGCGGCCGCCGGCGCGCATGTCGGAGGTGATGTGGACATGCGCGTCGACGAAGCCCTTGACGGTGCCGTTCGTCGTCGTGCCCTTGAACGACTTCCCGGCGGCGTCCGCCTTGGCCTCGGGTATCGCTTGCAACCCTCCGTCGCTTGAGCTTGAAGCGCCTCGCGTCGGCCGGACGGACGAGCCGCAGTTCGCCACGACGAGATAGCCCAAGTGGATCCCCGTGCTCGCTTGAGACGATCTTGAAAGTCCGATGGCGAGCGCGCTTCGGCGCCCACACGGCGCGCTTGGAGGGATGCGCGACCCGCCCGACCTCTCCACGCCCTGCTTCGTCATCAGCTGCCCGTCCTGGTCGTAGATGAAATAGGCGCCCAGGCGAGTGGGCTTCAGATACAGCTTGGCCGCATCCGTGCGACTTCGACGCGATAGCCGTCGCCGCGTGGCGACTGGGCCGCGCCGGCCGACAGAAGCGCCCAGCAGCGGTTGGCGAGCGTGTAGCGCGTCGGACCCTTGCCACGGCCCGACGCGCCGCCGATGCCGACCAACGCGCGGCCGAGGACTCCGAGC
Source organism: uncultured Actinomycetes bacterium (assembly GCA_963829735.1). Classification (GTDB taxonomy): domain Bacteria; phylum Actinomycetota; class Thermoleophilia; order Solirubrobacterales; family 70-9; genus AC-56. The sequence continues at coordinate 6,959 of CAWHJT010000012.1, read as the reverse complement.
GCGGCGACCGCGACGACCCCTGCCAAAGACAGTCGCGCCGCGCCAATCCGTTGTGCCGGCCGTGACCGGATCGAACCCCTCCTGGTCGCCTGGCCAAACACTATCCGGCGATCGCAGCGCCGGGAAGGGCGAGCTCCCTACTTGAAGGGGACGGTGACGGGACCAGGCAGGCGACGGTAGACGGCGAAGAAGTCGCGGTCGTCGGGGGTGAGGTAGCGGGTTGCGGGCTGCATCGGGTTCGGCCCGACCTCCGTCGGGACGAGACCGTGGTGGTGGGTGTAGGTGATCAGGGTGTGCCATTCGGGATTGATGTCGAACTCCATCGCCCGAACCGCGCCCGCGCGCTGCAGGATTCGGGCCAACGTGGTCACGGTCTGGCCGTCCGCAGCCGCGTAGATCAGGTTGCCGCGACGGTCGATGCCGACACCGGTGCGCCAGACGCGGACCGCGTTGCCGAGTGTGTAGCCCCACTGTGAGCTGTCGTTCAACGTGGGGTTGAGGCGTCCGTTCCAGATGATCGGCCGCAGGCTCTGGCGGGCCCACGCGACGTTCGTGCCCGCGTTCGCGCCGCCGTTCCACTTCACGATCGCGACGCGGCCGTCGCGATAGCCGATGAGCGTGGCGTTGCCGTCCGCGAGCGGCTCGTTTACGCGGCCGTTGTCGGTCGAGCCGTTGTTGACGTCCTTGTAGATGAAGCCGCTGTTGAAGGTTGCAAGCAGCCGCGAGCGCTGGTCGTGGGGGACCATCATCGGCCCGCGTACGGCAGCGCTCGGCGGCTCGTAGCGGCCCGGATAGAACCCGAGGGCGGTGCGCGTGTGGTCGAACCAGGCCAGGTAGGCGACGGTGCTCGGATAGTTGCGCTCGGGGCGGAAGGTCGTCGTCAGCACCGGTGAGCCGCCCTCGACCGGCGGGCCGGTCGGCTTCCAGATCCCTTCGCCGGGTAGCGGATGCGCGAAGACCGGCTTGATCCGCGGTGGCCAGGCGGCCGCCCGCGTAGGCGCCTTCGCGGCCCGTCCGGTCGCCGGCAGGCTCGTCAGCTGCGGGCCGCCCTTATTCGGCGCGTTCCAGCCGTAGTAGATGTGCTCGATCTCGTCGACCAGCTGGTTGCCGAGAGGGAGATCGGCTCTCACCCACTCGACGCTCCGCACGCCGAAGGGCAGGCTCGAAGGCCGCAGCATCCAGTGCGCATACGAATAGACCGCCGGCGACAGCAGCACGAGGACTGCCGCGACCAAGATCCGCCGCGCGTCGCCGCCGGCGTCTGGCCGTAGCTTCGCGCCGCCGCTGCTCCTGGCGCGCCGCAACCGGGCGAGCGGCGCCGAGACCGGCGGTGAGTCAGCCGCATCCCGCGGCGCTACTCACCGTCGACCGGCACCTAACCGCCGTAGACCGCCCATCCGAGGCATCCTGGACTCGATCGACTGGAAGCTGAAACGGGTTACCGCTCAACTCTGTGGGCGCCCGCGCCCGCGGCGGCCCAGGGCCGCGCGGCAGGAGGTCGCCGCCCTCGATGCGATCGGCCTCCACCCCGCCGATCACCCATGACCGTCCGGCGCGACTCGGGATCGGTACGGCCATCCTCGACAGCATTCGTGGATTGCATCCCGGGGAGCCGGCGCCGCTTACTCGTAGCGCCGCCTTCATGACGGGCACACAGTAGATGCTCTCTGCTCCTTCCGGGCCATAAGGCTCCAATCTCCTGGCGGTCGGCGGCTGCAGCCGACCATGCTGAGCCCCATGGTCAACCGGCGACCTTGCGGGAGATTCAAGTCCGGATAAGGGTTTTCTTGCACAGTGCGGGTGGAACGGGGGCGACATCGGAACGCCGCGAGTGATAAGCGTTGGGGGGATGAGGATGCGCGCCGCCGTCCTGGAGGAGTTCGGCGAGCCCCTCGCGATCGAGGAGCTCGAGCTCACCGAGCCCAAAGAGGGTGAGGCGCTCGTGCGCCTCGCCGCGTGCGGTGTCTGCCATACGGACCTCTACACCGCATCGGGCGTCGACCCGTCCGGGTATGCGCCGACGGTCCTCGGGCACGAGGGCGGCGGGGTCGTCGAGGCGGTCGGACCCGGCGTCGAGTCGCTCGCCGTCGGCGACCACGTCGTGACCCTGTTCTCGCCGCAGTGCCGCAAGTGCGTGCATTGCCTGGACGATCGAACCAACCTCTGCCTGGCCATCCGCGAGCAGCAGAACAAGGGCTACCTGCCCGACGGCACCACGCGGCTGCGGCGCGACGGCGAGGAGATCCGCCACTTCATGGGCACGTCGACCTTCGCCGAGTACACCGTGATGCCCGAGATCGCGCTGGCGAAGGTGAACCCGGAGGCGCCGCTCGATCGCGCCTGCCTGTTCGCCTGCGGCCTCTCGACCGGGCTCGGCGCCGCGATCAACACGGCCAAGGTTCGCGAGGGATCGACCTGCGTCGTCTTCGGCGCGGGGATGGTGGGCCTGGGCGCCGTCGCCGGCTGCCGGCTCCAGGGCGCCGAGCGAATCATCTGCGTGGACCTCTCCGAGGACCGCCTCGAGCTCGCTCGCGGCCAGGGCGCGACGGAGACGATGATCGGCGGCGAGGACACGGTCGAGCGGATCGTCGAGGAGACCGGCGGCTTCGGCGCCGACTACACCTTCGAGGCGACGGGCAACGTCGCGGTCATGCGACAGGCGGTCGAGTCCGCTCGGATGGGCTGGGGCCTCGCCACCGTCGCGGGGGTCGCGGGAAAGGGCGAGACCCTCGACATCGTCCCTCGCCTCCTGATCACCGGCCGGCGGGTGGCGGGCTCGTCGTTCGGCGGCGTCAAGGGTCGTGACGGCGTGCCGGAGTTCGTCGAGCGCTACCTGGCCGGGGAGATCGACGTCGATCCGTTCATCTCACATCGAATCGCGCTCGACGACGTCAACCGCGCCTTCGAGCTGATGGAGGCCCAGGACGGCATCCGGTCCGTGATCGAGTTCGGCTGAGTGGGCATGGTCATCCAGCGGACCGAACAGGGCGAGTGGCTCTCCAACGCGTATCTGATCGTCGATGAGATCGGCGGGACGGGCGTGCTGGTGGACTCCAACGGCGTCACCGTCACCGACCCGCTGTGCGAGCGCGCCGAGCGCGAGGGCACCGAGATCACCCACGTGCTGCTCACCCACCACCACTGGGATCACGTGTTCGAGGTCGAGAAGCTCGCCGAGCGATTCTCCGTCCCGGTGCTCGCCCACGAGCTGACCGCCGAGCAGCTCGAGGGCAAGGTGGACGAGACCTTCGCGGACGGCGACGTGATCGAGACCGGCGACCTACGGATCACGGTCATCCACACCCCCGGGCACTGCGCCGACCACTGCGCGCTCGAGTTCAACGGGACCGATTGCCTGACCGCGGACGTCATCTTCAAGGGCACGGTCGGCGGCACCCGGGCGCCCGGCGCGACCGGATTCGAGGACCTGAAGACCTCGATCATGGACAAGCTGATGACGCTGCCACCGGAGACGCGAATCCATCCGGGGCACCGCGAGCCCTCGACCGTCGCCGCCGAGTGGGAGACCAACCCGTTCGTCCGGATCTGGCGCGGGCTGGACCCGGAGGGGTCGAGCCCGTGCTCGATCGGCCCGGCCGACGCCGACGAGCGCGAGCCGGCAACGCTGATCCTCTGGGCCCCCGACTACGACGGCGGCAACAAGGCCTGGGTCCGGTTCGAGGACGGGACCGACGCGATCGTCGGCGGCTCCCAAGTGAAGCGGGACTGACGCGGCTTCGGTCTCTTAACTTGACTGAGTCCAGAATCTAGGCGATACTCCAGCTCGTGCCGACGACCGTTGAAGCCGAGCGCCTGCTGCGTGACGCAGACCTCCGCGTGACCCGCCCTCGAGTGGCGGTGCTCAACGCGGTTCACGGTCATCCGCACGCCGACACGTACTCGATCATCGATGCCGCGCGCGAGGACCTCGGTGAGGTGTCGCGCCAGGCCATCTACGACGTGCTGGGGGCATTGACGGAGGCGGGCCTCGTGCGGCGAATCCAGCCCTCGGGCTCGGTGGCGCGCTACGAGTCGCGGGTCGGCGACAACCATCACCACATCGTGTGCCGGTCGTGCGGCGCGGTCGCGGATGTGGATTGCGCGGTCGGCGAGGCCCCATGCCTGGCCGCGTCCCAGGACCACGGCTACGAGATCGATGAGGCCGAGGTCGTCTACTGGGGCACATGCCCCGACTGCCTGGCCGCACAGAGTCCCAAGCAACCCCGATCCCGGAGGCAATCCCGTGTCTGATACCAGTCCTGACGCCGTAGTCGGAGAGATGAACGAGGAGGACGGCGGTGGCTGCCCGGTCGCGCACGCCCCGGCCTCGGCCTACGGCCGCGGAAACCGAGACTGGTGGCCGAACCAGCTCAACCTGAAGATCCTCGCCAAGAACCCCGCGGAGGCCAATCCGATGGGAGAGGAATTCGACTACGCCGAGGCGTTCGAGAGCCTCGATCTCGACGCTGTGAAGCGGGACATCGAGGAGGTCTTGACGACATCCCAGGACTGGTGGCCGGCCGACTACGGCCACTACGGCCCGTTGATCATCCGGATGGCGTGGCACGCCGCAGGCACCTACCGGATCAGCGACGGTCGCGGCGGCGCCGGGGAAGGGCAGCAACGCTTCGCACCCCTCAACAGCTGGCCGGACAACGCGAACCTCGACAAGGCCCGCAGGCTGCTGTGGCCGGTCAAGCGCAAGTACGGCCGTAACCTCTCGTGGGCGGATCTGATGGTCCTCGCCGGCAACGTGGCGCTCGAGTCGATGGGCTTCGAGACCTTCGGCTTCGGCGGCGGCCGGGAGGACGTCTGGGAGCCGGACGAGGACGTCTACTGGGGCTCCGAGACCACCTGGCTCGGCGACGAGCGCTACACCGGCGAGCGCCAGCTCGAGAATCCCCTGGCCGCCGTCCAGATGGGGCTCATCTACGTCAACCCGGAGGGCCCCAACGGCAACCCGGACCCGCTCGCCGCGGCCACCGACATCCGCGAGACGTTCCGGCGCATGGCGATGAACGACGAGGAGACGGTGGCGCTGATCGTCGGCGGGCACACGTTCGGCAAGACCCATGGTGCGGCGGATGCTGACGAGTACGTCGGCCCCGAGCCCGAGGCCGCTCCGCTCGAGGAGCAGGGCCTCGGCTGGCGGAACGCCTACGAATCGGGCAACGGGACGAACGCGATCACGAGCGGCCTCGAGGGCGCCTGGACGAACACCCCGGTCTCCTGGGACAACAGCTTTCTCGAGATCCTGTTCGGCAACGAGTGGGAGCTGTCGAAGAGCCCGGCCGGCGCCCACCAGTACAAGCCGAAGGGCGCCGAGAGCAACGTCCCGGACGCGCAGGATCGCCTCGGTGAAGCACACGCCGACGATGCTGACGACCGACCTCTCGCTGCGCCTCGACCCGGTCTACGAGCCGATCTCGCGGCGCTTCCTCGAGCATCCGGAGGAGCTCAAGGACGCCTTCGCCAGGGCGTGGTTCAAGCTCACCCACCGCGACATGGGGCCCGTCGCGCGCTACCTCGGCCCGGAGGTTCCGTCCGAGGAGCTTCTGTGGCAGGACCCGCTCGGAGAGGTGACGCACGAGCTGATCGGGCCCGAGGATGTCGCGTCGCTCAAGGAACGGATCCTTGCCTCAGGGCTGTCGGTCTCACGGCTGGTCTCCGCCGCCTGGGCGTCGGCCTCGACGTTCCGCGGCAGCGACAAGCGTGGTGGCGCCAACGGGGCCCGCATCCGCCTCGAGCCCCAGAGGGGTTGGGAGGTCAACGACCCCGACGAGCTGGCGAATCTGCTCAGCATCCTGGAGGAGATCCAGGGCGAGTTCAACGGCGCTCAGCAGGGCGGCAAGCAGGTGTCCCTTGCCGACCTGATCGTGCTCGGGGGCTGCGCGGCCGTCGAGCAGGCCGCCAGGAACGCCGGCGACGAGGTCGAGGTCCCGTTCACCCCGGGACGCACCGACGCCTCGCAGGAGCAGACCGACGTGGAGGCGTTCGCCGTGCTCGAGCCGACCACGGACGGGTTCCGCAACTTCGACGGGAACGGCCACCGGATGCCGGCGGAGTTCCTGCTGGTCGATCGCGCGAACCTGCTCACGCTGACCGCCCCCGAGATGACGGTTCTCGTCGGCGGCCTGCGCGTTCTCGGCGCCAACTCCAACGGGTCTCAGGTGGGCGTCCTCACCTCGAAGCCCGAGTCCCTGAGCAATGACTTCTTCGTCAATCTGCTCGACCTGGGCACGGCGTGGAAGCCGACGTCGGAGGAGTCGGAGACCTTCGAGGGCCGCGACGTCGCCACCGGCGAGGTGAAGTGGACCGGCAGCCGCGTCGACCTGGTCTTCGGCTCGAACTCCGAGCTGCGCGCGCTCGCGGAGGTCTACGCGAGCGACGACGCGCGGCAGAAGTTCGTGCAGGACTTCGTCGCCGCGTGGGCCAAGGTCATGGATCTCGACCGGTTCGACCTGGACTGATCGCCGCCCCGACCAGGAGGATCGGCGTTGCCGGTGGTAGCGTTTGCCACGAATCGCAAACGCCAACTCGGAGAGGGGTCGCGATGAGTGAAACGCTTAAGGGAACGTGCCTGTGCGGGGGCGTGGAGTACGAGCTTCGAGGATCCCCAGGCACTGGGCTACTGCCACTGCAGTCGCTGCCAGCGGTGGACGGGCTCGAGCCTTGCGGGCGTGGTCGTGGCAAAGGAGAACTTCAGGTTCACCAAGGGCGAGGACCTGGTCAAGACCTACGAGAGCGAGCTCGCGCCCCGCAACTTCTGCAGCAACTGCGGATCCAGCATCTTCGACGACCTCGGCGAGGTGTACTTCGTGGCCGCAGGACTGATGCCCGACCTCGACCTCGAGCCAAGCTTCCACCAGCAGGTCGCATACAAGGCCAGCTGGCACCAGATCGGCGACGACGCGCCGCAGTTCGCCGAGATGCCGCCGAGCTGACCCGAAGTCGCGCGG
>CAWHJT010000011.1:0-60925 GCA_963829735.1 uncultured Actinomycetes bacterium | reverse complement strand
CGAGGCGCAGAAGCTGCGCGAGGTCGCTTAGCCCGCGACTCAGGTGTGCGAGATGATGGTGGGCACCGGCCGCGTGCCCAGGGTCTGCGGGCGAGCGGGATCGAAAGGTCATGGGCAACGGCGACGGCGCCGAAAGACTCACTTCACTTCGTAAAGCATTAGCTATACTCGGCCGTGCGGTGGGGGAGCCGCGACCAACGACTTCGTCCCTGCCAATTAGCCGCAAATGATCGAGAATCCATGTCCCGTCGGATGTTGTGCGGAGATCATCTCCGGCAAGTGGACACTCCTCTTGATCCGCGACCTGGCGGAGGGAAGCCAGCGCTTCTGTGAGCTCGAGCGATCGCTCGACGGCATCAGCCCGCGCACCCTTTCCCTCCGCCTGCGGGCGCTCGAGGACAGCGACATCGTCGAGCGTCGCACCTACCCCGAGGTCCCCGCCGCGGGTCGAGTACGCGCTGACCGAGAAGGGCCGCGCGCTCGTTCCGCTGATCGAGGACATGCGCGCCTACGGACGCCGGTGGCTCTTGAAGAGCGAGCCCGCCGAGCCCGCCGTCGCCGCCTGAGCGCCGCCCGCCGACATCTCTGACTGCAACCCGGGTTGCAGCCGCAGGAGGGACCCGTGCGTGGGCGAAGCGTGCGGTCATGCGTGATCTGGTCGTTCGTGAGGCGTTGAAGGTGATGGCCCGCGACGCCTCGAAGCGCCTCCGTGAGCTGGTGGCGCAGGGCGAGCAGCTTCCCTACGACGTACTGGAAGCCGAGGCCGGATCGCCGCTGCCGCAGTACGTGCCGCTCACCGAGCGCTTCATCCGTGATCACTCGCAGACCCTCAGCGCGCTGGACTCGTTCGGCGCCGCGTGCGCCGCGATTGAGTCGGCCGAGCTCTCGGCGCGCTACCTGGAGAGCTTCGGCATCGGCGTGCCCCGCGAGGCGCGCAAGCGCGGCGAGCTCGCCGGAGTGGTCTTCCTGTGCCGGCTGTGGGCCGGCTCGACGGACTTCTCGCTGGAGGACTCCCGCCTGGGTGCCACGATCGCAGAGCTCGAGGCCGGAGGAGAGATCGCAGCGGACGAGATCGAGGTGGTCGTTCCGCTTCGCGGCCTCCACATGCCGATCACGCGGCTCGAGCTTGCCACCGCCACCATCGTGCGCGCTGACACCGTCGACGTCCCCGCCGAGGCGAAAGCCGCAGAGGGCTCGGGAGCCGCCGGTTGGGAACCGACCTTCCTCGCCGCGACGCGAGTGAGCGAGTCCGACGCCACCGACGGCCTGGACGCCGGCGCGCGAGCCGTCGAGGCGTTCCGCCAGCTCATCACCACGCTTCGCCTCTACAAGGGTGGAGGCGTGGGGCTCGGCCCTTACGCGTGGACCCGCGCCGGGGAACATCGCTGGCGCAGGATCGCGACCGGTGCGGGGCGCCCGCGCCCGGGCGGCTACCGGCTAGCCGAGGCGGAGCTCTCCGACCTCGCAATCTTCTCGCGGACGCTCGCCTACCGCTCGACCGCGTTCGGCCGCCCCGTGAAGAGCGAGCCGGGGCTCTCCGGCGCGCTGGCGCGTGCGATCGCACGCTTCGAGGCGGGCCTCGAGCGCGCGGTCGTCATCGACGCCCTCAACGATTACCTCCTGGCGCTTCGATTCGTGCTCGAGGGCGGCGGCGCCGCCCAGCTGGGCCTGCCGATCCGCGTCGCGGCGCTCTGCGCCGAGCCTGAGCAGCGCGGCGAGACCAAGGCTGTCATCGACCGCGCGGTGGGCCTGGAGCGCGAGCTGTGGAGCGGCGACCCCGCCCCCGTCCGCGAGGGAGCCGCCACCCCGGCGCAGACGGCCGCCCTGGTCGAGGACCTGGCGCGCGCGATCTTGAGGGATGCCGCATGCGGGCACCTCGGCAGCGACCTGCGGGCGACGGCGGACGAGATCCTGCTGGCCGACGGCCTCGCTGTCGGCGAAGGTCGCGCCGAGCAGCGGGGTGGCTCCGAGGAGTGGGATGTCGCCTCGGACGAGACCGCATCCGAGGACGGTTCCGACGAGACCCGCGAGATGTCGGTCTCCGAGCTCGAGGAGGCTCTACAGGACGAGCCCTCGCCGGCCGAGAGCGCAGCGGAACCCCCGGCCGACGCCGAGGAGGCCTCGAACCCCGAGCCCGTCCTGAAGGGCCAAGAGACACTCTGGATCGACGTGCCGGGCGAGTGGCACGAGGTCGAGCCGGTGGGGGAGACGGAATCCGTGCAGGTGCCGGAGCCCGAAGGGCGAATCACGGTCGAGTCACGCCCCCGCTTTGAGGAGGAGGAGACAGTGTTCGAACGCAACGCACGCGCGCGCGAGACCGAGCCCACCACGGTCGACGAGGTGGAGCAGCTTCGGCGCACGAGACTTGCCGAGTTGGTCGAGGAGGAGCCGCCCGCCGAGCAGGAGCCGCAGGAGCGTCCCGACACGCGCGAGCGCGTCGCCTACCTGTTCCCAAGGCCGGAGACGACCGAGTGGAACGTGCGCGAGCTGAGCTACGACCGCCGGCGCCGCGCCCAGATCCACGCCTCCTGACGAGGCGCAGCACCCGAGAGCTTTCTCCTCCGATCACCCAGGAAGAGCGGCTTGAGTTCCCGGCGGGCCCTGTGCCCGCCGGGCTCGAGCCTGGCTAGGCCTCGGCGGCGATCGCGGTCCGCTCGCGCGCGCCCGCCGCGAACAGGTAGTCGTTGATGCGCATCAGCCCCGCGAGGTCGTGGACGTCGGTGTCCAGGTACGGGACCTGGATCACCAGCCGGGCGCGCATCTCGGCGGTGAGCCGCTTGATGTTCTGAAGGTCGCGCGCCGCGAGCGCACGGTAGTCGTCGAAGTTGGAGATCACCCGGCGGGCGAGGTCCTCGTCGTCCAGCGCCGCGAGGAGCTCGCTTCGCAGGGTGTCGTGACCGTATTCACGGAGCTCTGACTCGTAGTGGACCTTGTTGACGATCACGCCGCCGAATGGGAGCTTCGCCTCGACCAGCTTGCGATGGAAGTACACCGCCTCCGTGATCGGCTCCCCCTGCGGTGCGCAGACGACGAGGAAGCAGGTCTCGGGGTTCGCGAGCAGCTCGCTCACCCGCTTGGCGCGCTCGCGGAAGCCTCCGACCATGCTGCTGAAGGCCTGGAAGAACTCGGACAGGTCCTCGAGCACCTCGACGCCGGTGAGGCGGCGCAGGACGGAGAACATCATCGAAGTGCCGCGTCCGAAGACCTTCATCCCGAGGCCGGTCGGCTTCATGAACACCTGGAGCGCGCGGCCCTCGATGAACTGCATCAGGCGCCGCGGAGCCTCCAGGAAGTCGAGGGCGTTGCGGCTGGGAGGCGTGTCGAGCACGAGCAGGTCGTACCGGTCCTCGGCGTGAAGCTCGAAGAGCTTCTCCATCGCCATGTACTCCTGCGAGCCCGCCAGCGCGTTCGAGAGTTGCTGGTAGATCCGGTTGGAGAGGATGCGGTCGCGGGTCTCAGGGTCGGGCGCGTGCCGGCGTACGAGCTCGTCGAAGGTCGCCTTGGCGTCGAGCATCATCGCCCACAGCTCACCGCCTTGGGTGTCGATGCCCGCGTCGGCGAACAGCTTCGGGTCGACCTGCCGCTCCTCGTTGCCCAGCTCGGGCAGCCCGAGCGAGTCGGCGAGGCGCTTCGCCGGGTCGATCGTGAGCACCGCCACCTTCTTGCCGCGCGCGGCCATCCCTGCGGCGATCGCCGCCGAGCTCGTCGTCTTGCCCACGCCGCCCGAGCCCGCGCAGATGCAGACGCGCTTGCCGTCGAGCAGCTCGGCCATGCCCGCCATCAGTCGATCTCCTCCGACAGCTCGCGGATCTCGTCAACACCCAGCTCCGGCTCGAACATGAACGGCAGCGTCCGGACCGGGGCGCTCACCAGCTCCGCGAGCCGCGCCAGCTGCTCCCGCTGCGCCGCCGCGCGCCGCGTCTCGCTGAGGGCCGCACGGGAAGCCGCGCGGAGCGCTCCGTTCCCGTTCGACGAGGTGGCCTCCAGGCGCTCCGCTTCGTCCCTCGAGAACCGCTCGGGGTAGAGCGCGTTCATGTAGACGCGGTCGACCGAGACGCCCACGTCCTCGGTGAGCGTCTGCTCGAGCGACGCGGTCTCGTTGACCGGCATCTCCTCGGGCAGGGCGACGATGGCGACCCCGGTCTTGCGGTGGTTGACGAGGAAGGTTTCGAGCGCCTCCGCCTGGGCCTTGATTGGCCCGACCCGCGCGACGTTGGCGAACGTGCGCGGCGTCTGCAGGAAGGCGACGCCGTGTCCGGTCGCCGGCGCGTCGACGATCACGAGGTCGTACTTGCGGGCCTTCTTCAGCTTGCGGTCGGGCAGCGCGACCTCCCAGATCTTCCCGATCGTCACCAGCTCGCGAAGCCCGGGAGTGGCGGCGGCCAGATAGCCGAAGATCCGCGACCGGTAGAGCAGGTCGCGCATCGCGCGGACCTTCAGCTGGATGAGCAGGTACTCCCGCATCGCCTCGTCGGGGTCGATCGAGATCGCCCAGAGGTTTTCGGCCATCTCCACCTCGTGAAATCCCACCTCGACACGGTTGAAGACGTGGGACGTGTGCTCCTGGGATGACACCTCGCACACGATCGTCCGCCGGCCCTCGGCCGCCGCGGCGAGCCCCATTGCCAGCGCCACCGTCGATTTGCCGACGCCGCCCTTCCCGGTGACGATCACCAGGCGCTTGTCGAGGAGCTCGGGCACCCCAGCAACATATTGACGCCCGGGCCGATCGCAAACCGCGACACGGAGAAGGCAGGGGCAAGGGGGTCGCCCCGGCGAATTCGGGGGTTAGGGGGTTTGGGGTGTTTGAGGCTGGGTGTTGGGACCGGGGGGGGGGCCGGGTCCCTGTGGGGAAGAATTGTTTTTAGGGGGGTTTTGGGGTCCGGGCGTGAGGGACAGAGGGCGGCCTTGCTTTCATTGCGGGAGCGGCCGATTTTCCACCGCATAGGTGGATTTGTGGGTCGGGTGTGAGTCTGGTTCTGCTTCGGGGAAGCGGAGTGCCTGATGGGACCGGATATGCGCTGACCACATATATGGGTAATCCTTTTGAGCCGGAGCCCGGATCGAGTGAGTGGTTGACCGGAGATAGTCCGGTCAAGTGCACGCTCGATCGTTCGGGAGGCCTCGGCTCGGGCAACCGCCGGCGCCACGATCAATGCCTCTCATGAGGAGGAAACGCACAAGAGCGTGCGAATAAGCGCGATCAATGGGTCTCTTCAATCGTGGTTCCAAGTCAGACGTCCCCCTGACCGGGGACGAGTGGTCGACCAACGGCGGCCCGCGCAAGCCTGAGGCGACGCCCCAGCCGAGCGAGGCCGAGCGCGCGCCGGAGCGCGAACCCGAGACGGCCGCCGAGGAGACCCCGGAGGTCGAGGAGACGCAGGTAGAGGAGACGCGGGAGCCCGCCGACACGCCCCCCGTCGCTGCCGAGGAGCCTCAGAACGCCCCCGAGCCGGAGCCGGCCCCCGAGTCCGAGCCGGATCCCGAGCCCGCCGCGACCGCGGAGTCCGCGCCGGTCGAGGCCAAGCCGATGCCGCCCACGAACCTCTCCGAGCCGCAGGATGGCGATGAGCGGCGCATGAGCGCCAAGCAGGCGCTCGCGCCGGTCCGCCGGCCCGGCATGGGGCGGCCGCCGGGAGCCCACATCGGCGACGAGTCGGAGCGGCGCGCGAAGATCATCTCCTTCGCCAACCAGAAGGGCGGCGTCGCCAAGACGACCACGACCCTGAATCTTGCGGTGGCGTTCAAGGAGTCCGGGCATGACGTGCTGGCCGTGGACCTGGACCCGCAGGGCAACCTGACGATGAGCCAGGGGATCGACCCCGACAAGGTCGACCGGTCGATGTACGACGTGCTCGTCGACCACATCCCGATCCGCGACGTGATCCAGGAGCGCGAGATCGACATCGCCGTCGCCTCGATCGACCTCGCGGGCGCCGAGATCGCGATGAGCATGCAGATCGGGCGCGAGCGCTCGCTGGAGAAGGCGCTGTCGGCCGTCGTCGACGACTACGACTTCGTCTGCATCGACACGCCGCCGAGCCTCGGATTGCTCACCGTCAACGCGCTGACGGCGTCGGACAAGGTAATCGTCCCCGTCCAGTGCGAATATCTCTCGATGAGGGGCCTCGTCCAGCTGCAGAACACGCTCGAGATGATCCGCGAGAACCTGAACCCTAGGGTCCGCATCGAGGGAATCCTCCCGACGATGCTCGACTCGCGCACGATCCACGCTAAGGAGGCGGTGGAGATCCTCGAGGAGAACTTCGGAGAGCTCGTCTTCAAGTCGCGCATCCGCAAGGCGATCAAGTTCGCCGAGGCCCCGGTCAGGGGCTCCAGCGTGCTCAAGTACGATCCGCAGGGAAACGCCGCCCGGTACTACCGGGAGCTGGCCGAGGAGGTCCTGACACATGGCACGTCGTAAGCGGGCGAGCATGCGCGAAGGCCCGCTTGCCGATCTCTTCCGCTCCACCGTGCCCCAGGAGGGCGAGGAGGAGGAGAAGCCCACGGAGCAGCAGCGTGTTCCCGAGCGAGCCGGGGACTCCGAGCCTCAGGCGCCCGCATCGGAGGAGCCCACGACCTTCTTCGACCGGGAGGAGGACGCCGTCCGGGAGCCGGAGCCGCCCCCCGCCCGCCGGGAGCCGGAGCCGGAGCCCGATCCCGCGCCTCCGGACCCGGAGCGAGTGCGCGCCTATCGCGTCGACGACCTGCCCGACGTGCCGGCGCCCAAGGAACGGCTGACCCGAATCTTCGCCGACGAGTCCCACGACGTGGAGGGCCCCGCCTACGGGCGCGAGGAGCCCGGCCTCTCGGACTACCACGGGCCGCCGCGTCCCCACCTGCCGATCATCCGCGTCGTCGGCGTGGGTGGAGCCGGCGTCAACGCGATCAACCGGATGATCGAGGCCCAGGTCCCCGGAGTCGAGTTCATGGCCATCAATACCGACCTTCAATCGCTCCAGCAGTCGACCGCCGACGTCACCGTCCACCTCGGCAGCGGCGTCGCGCGGGGCCTCGGAACCGGCTCCAACCCGGAGCTCGGCTACCAGGCCGCCTTCAAGGAGCAGGACAAGATCAAGCGCCTGCTGAAGGGCTCGGACATGGTTTTCATCACCGCCGGCGTCGGCGGTGGGACCGGCACCGGCGCGGGGCCGGTGATCGCGCGGCTCGCGCGTGACGTCGGCGCGCTCACGGTCGGGATCGTCACCAAGCCCTTCCGGTTCGAGGGCACCCGCCGCGGGACCCAGGCCGACCAGGGCATCGAGGCGCTGAGCTCCGAGGTCGACACGTTGATCGTGGTCCCGAACGAGAAGCTCCTGAGCGTGCTCGCGCGCGAGACGACCATGATCGAGGCCTTTCAGGTCGCCGACGACGTCCTGCGCCAGGGTGTGCAGGGCATCTCTGAGCTGATCACGCTGCCCGGCTTGATCAACCTCGACTTCGCCGACGTTCGCACGACGATGCGGGATGCCGGGCAGGCTCTGCTCGGGATCGGGATGGGCACGGGCGAGTCCCGCGCGGTGGCCGCCGCGGAGCGGGCCGTCTCGTCGCCGCTGCTCGAGACGTCCGTTGACGGCGCGCGTTCGATCCTGCTCTCGATCACCGGCGGTCCCGACATGGGCCTGCTGGAGGTCTCCGAGGCCGCCCAGGTGGTGCAGGAGGCGGCGCATCCCGACGCCAACATCATCTTCGGAGCAAACCTCGACGACACGCTGACCGACCAGATCTGGGTCACCGTCATCGCGACGCGGTTCGACGGGCGCGGTCGCCGCAAGGACGGCTCCGGCGGAAACGAGCGGCGTGTCGCCGGAACGACCCAGGCGGCGGTCCGGAGGCCTCCCGATCGGCGGGCCGGCACCGCGAAGAGCTTCGAGTCGCGCCCGCGCGACCTCTCCATCGACGTCCCAGAGTTCGTACCCGGCCGCTGAATCGCGCCGTGGCCGAGCGCGGTGCTGTGGCGGCGGGCCATCCGCTGACTGCGGAGGCCGGCGCGCGCGTCCTCAGGGAGGGCGGCAACGCCGTGGATGCTGCCGTCGCAGCGGTGCTCACGTCGTTCGTCACCGAGAGCCCGCTGACGGGACTCGGGGCCGGCGGGTTCATGCTCGTACACGACCCCGGCCGCGAGGCCGTCCTTCTGGACTTCTTCGTCGAGGTTCCGGGCCGGACCGTTGGCGAGCGCCGCTCGGAGCTCGTCCCGATCCCGGTGTACTTCAGCCCCGACGCCCCCCAGGTCTTCAACGTGGGCGCCGCCTCCTGCGGCGTCCCCGGGACTGCCGCGGGGCTGGCGGTTGCGCTCAAGCGGTTCGGCTCGGCGCCCCTGGCCGAGCTTGTTCGCGAGCCGTCGCGTCTGGCTCGCGAGGGCGTCGAGGTGAACGCCCAGCAGGCGTTCATCTTCGAGATCCTGGAGCCGATCCTCACGCACCAGGCCGAGGGCGCGGCGATCTACGCCCCCGAGGGTCGGATCCTTCGTGAGGGGGAGCTGTTCCGGTTCGCCGAGCTGGCAGACGCCCTCGAGCGCTACGGAGCCGAGGGGCCGGACCCGTTCTACCGCGGCGAGATAGCGCGTCGCCTTTCCGACTGGGTCGTCGAACGCGGCGGGACGCTTGGTCCCGACGACCTTGTCGCCTACGAGCCTCAGACGCGAGATCCGGTTCACGCTCCGTACTCGGGACGCGACGTGCTCACGAATCCGCCGCCGTCCTCGGGGGGCATCCTGATCACGTTTGCGCTCGAGCTGCTCGACGCCGCGAGGTCGTCCGACCTCGCGAGCGTGGTCGCCGCGATGGAGGAGGCCCAGCTCGCCCGAACCGAGGCCTTCTACGACGGCTTGTACGAGGAGGGGTTCGCGGCACGATTCCTGACTGCCGAGTGGCTAAAGGAGGCAGCGGCACGCGTCCGCGACGGGACTCGGCCGCCGACGCCGGGCCGGGGCGATCGACTGGGCTCGACGACCCACATCACCGCCGTGGACGGCGACGGCCGCTGCGCGTCGGTCACGTGCTCCAACGGCACCGGCTCGGGAGTGTTCGTGCCGGAGACCGGCATTCACGTGAACAACATGCTTGGCGAGGAGGACCTGAACCCCCTCGGCTTCCACGTGACACCGGCGGGGCGCAGGGTGCCGTCGATGATGTCGCCGACGGTCGTGCTCTTCGACGGCGAGCTCGAGATCGGGCTGGGAAGTGGCGGCTCCAACCGCATCCGCTCGGCCGTGCTGCAGACGATCATCCGCGTGATCTCGGATGGCCTGGACGCCCAAGCGGCCGTCTCCGCGCCACGTGTCCACTTCGAGTCCGGCGCCGTGCAGGCCGAGCCCGGGGTGGACGAGCACGGCCTCGACGTCCTGGCCGAGCGCGGCTATCGCCTCGTTCACTGGGACGAGCGCAACCTGTTCTTCGGCGGCGTGCACGCGGTGGCCCGCGACCCGGGCACCGGGGCGCTCAGCGGCGGCGGGGATCCGCGCCGGGGCGGTGCCGTGGCACTGGCCTGAGCGGCAGTAGCATCGTCCGGAAGGGCTTCAAGGGGTGCGCCGTGACCAAGGCACTGCTGATCATCGACTTCCAAAACGACTTCACCTCGGGAGGAGCACTCGAGGTCCCGGGCGGTGACGAGATCGCGGAGCCGGTGAACCGGCTCGCGGACCACTTCGACGTCGTCGCCGCAACGCGCGACTGGCATCCGCCGGACCACGCGTCCTTCGAGGAGCAGGGGGGCCCGTGGCCGGTCCACTGCGTTCGCGGAACCCGCGGCGCCGCGTTCCACCCCGCGATGAACGACATCGAGCTCGACGCCGTCGTGGACGTGGGGCAGGGGCGCGAAGACGAGGGCTACTCGGGCTTCGAGAACTCCGACCTCGCCCGCATCCTGCGCGAGCACGAGGCGGACGAGGTGTACGTCTGCGGCCTCGCCACCGACTACTGTGTCCGCGCCTCGGCGATCGACGCCTGCAGGGAGGGCTTCGACGTGACCGTGGTGGAGGACGCCGTGCGCGGCGTGGAGGTCGAGGCGGGCGATTCTGCACGTGCCTTCCAGGACATGCGCGACGCGGGCGCCCGTGTCGCGAGCTCGGATGAGGTGCTGGCCGGCGCCGGCTCCGGCTAGCCGACGATCACCTTGCCGTTCATCTTCGCCCGCTCGGCGATTTCGCCCGAGCGGGCCACGGCGGCGACGAGGGCACGCAGGGCGTTGCCCAGCATGCGCATGCGCTCTGACTCCGCGCGCTGCTCCAGCAGCGCCTGCTTGGTCTCCACCGGCAGTTCCACGCGCGCGGCGATCCCGTAGGCGTCCTCCGTCTCGATGTCCAGGTCCTCCGGCTGGTCTCCCGAGACCCTCTTGACCAGCTCGACGAACGCCTGCCGTGCCATGTCGGCGGCCTCGGCGTCCTCCTCGGCGGGTTCCTCATCGGCCGAGATCGGCTCGACCTCGCCGGCCGGGTAGTCCGGCTCCTCGAATCGCTCGAGGACGCGGAACGGCTGCTCGCCGGTGACGACGATGTTCATGCGCCCGTCGTCGAAGCGCTCGAGCACCTCGGTGACGCGCGCCGTGCAGCCGATCCGGTGCGCGGTTCCTTCGTCGTCCCGGAAGACGATCCCGAACGGCTCGGCGGTCTCGAGACAGTGACCGATCATCCGTACGTACCGCTCCTCGAAGATGTGGAGGGGGAGCAGCTCGCCAGGCAGGATCACCACCGGGAGCTCGAAGATCGGCAGTTCGACGCCGTCGTCCGCCATATGCCCATTCTAGGAGCCCCATTCCATTCCCTCCCTGGGAGAATCGCGCGCCATGGCCATCGACTTCGAACGCGAGGGGCTGTTGAAGGGGACGCGCGGCAATGCGCGCGAGGCCAGGCGAGAGCTGCTGGAGGAGCTCGCCGCGGACGGCGTCCCGCTCGAGGACCTGCGCAAGGCCGTGGAGGAGGATCGGCTGGCCCTCATCCCGGTGGAGCGGGTACTCGAGCGTGAGGGGCGCCGGTACACGGCCGCGGAGGTGGCGGAGCGAGCAGGTGTGGAGGAGGACGTCCTGCGTCGCAACCGGCTCGCGCTCGGCCTTGCGGATCCGGGGCCCGGCGAGCCGGCCTTCACCGAAGAGGACCTGGAGGCGGCGCAGAGGTTCGCGGCACTGCGCGGTGCCGGCCTTCCGGACGAGGGGATCCTCGAGGTGTCCCGCGTCATCGGGTTGGCCCTCGCCCAGGTGGCGGCCGCGAGCCGGGCGCTGGTCACCGGGTCGGCGCTGGCCGAGGGCGGCACGGAGGCGGAGATCGCCCGTCGCCTGGCGGAGGGAGCGCGCCGGCTCGGGCCGATGATGGGCCCGGTGCTCGAATACGTGCTGAACCTTCACCTGCGCGAACAGGTGCGAAGCGACGTGATCGGCCGCGCCGAGATCGCGTCCGGGCGCCTCCCGGGCGCCCAGGAGATCACCGCCTGCTTCGCGGACCTGGTGGGCTTCACCAAGCTTGGGGAGGAGCTTCCGCCAGAGGAGCTCGGAGCGATCACCGGGCGGCTGAGCGAGCTGGCCAGCGACGTCGCGGACCCGCCGGTGCGCCTCGTGAAGATGATCGGTGACGCAGCCATGCTCGTCTCGCCCGACAACGACGCCCTGGTGGACGCGGCGCTCGATCTGGTCGCTCGCTCCGAGGGTGAGGGGGAGGGGTTTCCACCGCTGCGTGCCGGTCTGGCGAGGGGACCCGCCCTCGCCCGCGGGGGCGACTGGTACGGGCGCCCGGTCAACCTCGCGAGCCGCATCACCGCGATCGCCTTTCCGGGCAGCGTCCTGGTGAGCGAGGAGGTCAAGGACGTGGTCTCGAATGGTCATCGCTGGTCGTTCGCCGGCGAGCGGCGCCTCAAGGGAATCGACGGCCGGGTGAAGCTCCACCGCGTCCGCGTCGAGGAGGATGAAACGTAGGGCCGCCTGCCGAGACTCACCGGTGGCTAACTTTCCCTTGAGCCTCAGGCAGTGGTCCTCCTAGTCCTCTTCGCACTCCTCGCGGGCGCCGGCACGGCGCTCTCACCCTGCGTGCTGCCGGTCCTGCCCGCGGTCCTGTCCGCGGGCGTCACGGGAGGCCGCAAGCGGCCCCTCGGCGTCGCTTTGGGCCTTGCGCTCTCGTTCACCTTCGCGACGATCGCGCTGGTGTACGTGATTGCGGCGCTCGGGCTGCCGAACGACCTGACCCGTGTCCTGGCGATAGTCACGCTGCTCGTGTTCGGCGTGCTTCTCTGCGTCCAGCCGCTGGCGGACCGGGTCGAGGCGTGGATCTCGCGGGTCGTGCCCAAGCCGGCGCGCGCGGGCGGCGACGGCTTCGGCTCCGGGATCCTTCTCGGCGCCAGCCTCGGGCTCGTTTACGCGCCGTGTGCGGGGCCGATCCTCGCCGGGGTGATCACCGTCTCCGCGGCCCAGGACTTCACCGTCGGGAGGCTCGCCGTGGCGCTCGCCTACTCCATGGGGTCGGCGATCGTCCTCTACCTCTTGATGCTCGGCGGACGGCGGATCACCGGCCGTCTCGGCGCGCTGCGCTCTCGGATCCAGGTTGCGATGGGCGCCGTCATGATCGCCGTCGCGGTCGTGATGATCGCCAACCTCGACGTCCGCTTCGAGAGCGCCATCGCCGGGCACCTTCCGTCGGCACTCGTCGACCCGACGAGCCGGATCGAGCAGAGCTCCAGCGTCGCCGGCAACCTTCAGGCGCTCCGCGGCGGCGGGCCCGCGTCGCACGAGACCGGCACCAGCGAGGCGGCGGCGGGCAAGCGCCTGCCCGTCTACTTCCAGGCGCCGAACTTCACCGGCACCCAGGACTGGTTCAACACGGCTGGAGACCAGCCCCTGAGCCTCGACCACCTGCGAGGGCAGGTCGTCCTCGTCGATTTTTGGACCTACACCTGCATCAACTGCATCCGCACGCTGCCCTACATCGAGGCCTGGTACCAGAAGTACCACGGCGACGGCTTCACCGTGGTCGGCGTTCACACGCCCGAGTTCCCGTTCGAGCGCGATGCAGCGAACGTGCAGCGCGCGATCGACGACTTCGGCCTCACCTACCCCGTCGTCCAGGACAATGACTCCGCGACCTGGAACGCCTACCACAACCAGTACTGGCCGGCCGACTACCTGATCGATGCCAAGGGGCGGGTGCGCCTCGTCCATTTCGGCGAAGGCTCCTACACGGAGACCGAAGATGCCATCCGCAGCCTGCTCGCCGAGGCGGGCGACGGCAAGCTGGGCGGCCACGCGAAGGCACACGTCGAGCACCCCGATGCGCATGCGACGCCTGAGAGCTACCTCGGAGCCGCTCGGGCGGAACGCTTCGCCAACGGGCCGATCCTCCCGGGCACGCAGCGGTTCGACGCCGTCTCGCCGTCCTCGCTCTCCTCCGACCAGCTGGCCTACGGAGGCCAGTGGCGGATCGATCGCGACTCGGCGACGGCGGGCGCGGGCGCGGGCCTGGAGCTCAACTTCACCGCCAAGCGAGTCTTCCTGGTCCTCGGCTCGCCCGGCGAGCCGAGGAAGATGCAGGTGCTGTTCGACGGCAAGCCGATCCCGAACTCCGTCGCGGGCCAGGACGTGCACAACGGGGTGGCGACGATCTCCCACCAGCGTCTCTACCGGCTAGTGGATCTTCCGCACCCGGAGTCCCATGTCCTCACCCTCCGCCCGGAGCAGGGCATCTCGGGCTACGCGTTCACGTTCGGGTAGCAGGCGACATCTAAGCTGCGCCCCGGCGTGCAGCCGGTCAACCTCTACAGCGACACCCAGACGCGGCCCACGGAGGGCATGCGGGCGGCGATCGCGTCGGCGGAGGTGGGGGATGAGCAGCGCGGGCTCGATCCCACGACGAGCCGCCTGCAGGAACGGGTCGCCGAGCTCCTCGGCCACGAGGCGGCGCTGTTCCTGCCCAGCGGCACGATGTGCAACGAGATCGCCCTGCGGCTCCACGTTCGCCCGGGCGGCGACGAGATGATCTGCGACCGCACCTCCCACCCAGTGAACTACGAGGCGGGCGGCCCGGCCCAGGTCTCCGGCGCGATGGTCCGGACCGTGGAGGGCAGGGACGGGATCTTCACTCCGGAGCAGCTCGAGGCGGCGATAAGGGTGCCGGGGAACCGCTATGCGCCGCGCTCGCGCCTGGTGTCGGTCGAGCAGACAACGAACATCGGGGGCGGCCACGTGTGGCCGCTCGAGATCGTTCGCGGCGTCCTGGAGGTCGCGCGGCGCCACGACATGCGGGCGCACCTGGACGGGGCCCGCCTGACGAACGCGGTCGTCGCTTCAGGCGTACCGGCCAGCGACTACGCGGGTGGCTTCGATACCGCGTGGATCGACTTCACGAAGGGGCTCGGCGCCCCCGTCGGCGCGGTCCTGGCCGGGTCGGAGGACCTCATCGCCGAGGCCTGGCGCTGGAAGCAGATGCTGGGCGGGGCGTTCCGGCAGTCCGGGATCGTCGCCGCCGGATGCCTGTACGCGCTCGATCACCACGTGGACCGGCTGGCGGAGGACCACGAACACGCCCGCGTCCTGGCCGAGGGACTGGCGGAGCTAGCGGGCGTGGGGCTCGATCCAGCGTCGGTCGAGACGAACATCGTGATCTTCGAGGTCGAGGACGCGCCCGCCCTGGTGGAGGGGCTCGCGGACCGCGTGGAGCTGCAGGCGATCGACGCACGCCACGTGCGGGCCGTCACCCATCTCGACGTGAGCCGCGCCGATGTCGACGCGGCCCTGTCGACCTTCGCCGACGCCCTTCGCTAACCGGCGGCGAGCGAACGCGCCAGCTTCAGGACGTGGCCGAGCGGGTACCCCGGCCCAGGGTCGTCGTGCCCGCCGCCCGCGCTGCCGAGCTGGGCATGGGTCGCCACGCCCGGCCGGACCACGGTGCTCCCGCTCACCTTCGCGCGGGCGATCGGGATGCCCCAGCGCCGGTGCCAGTGGGCGATCCACCTGGCGGTGTCCTTGAGCTGTGCGGCACGCTGGGTGAGCCATTTACCCCTGCTGTAGGCATCCGTGCCGATCTGCTCGATGCTCAGGCTCACGGAGTTGAAGGCGACCTCGGTCCAGGCCTTGCGAGCGTCCTTCACATACCGGGCGTCGTGGCCCTGCGCGTCGTTTGCGACGTGCGAGGAGACCGCGCTGCCGGGATTGTCGAACCACGCTCCAAGCCGCTTCAGGTCCTTGAGGCCGGGCTTGTCCCAGAAGCGCGGACGGCCACCGTCCGGGTCCGTGGTCGTGTGGAGCACAATCAGGGTCGGCCGGGCGCCGTCCCTGGAGGACTGGTTGCCGACGATCCGCACGTAGTCGGGCTTGACCGCGCCCGCCGTCGAAGGGATCGCGAGCACCGACCCGGACGCCGCCAGCGCGGCGAGGGAGATGGTGACCTGCCTCCATGCGGTGAGGGCGACTCGGACCCGTCCATTGATCGCCATGCGTCAAACCTAACCGGTGGGCCTGGGAGGATCGGTGCGACGGCGGATCTTCCACCTCATAGGTGGATTTGAGACCGCTCGTGCGGACGGCTAGCCCGGAGCCCTCTCACGCTTCTCGTCCGCCCGCGTGATCTCGTACCTCAGCTCGACCATCCCCGTGTCGAACGCGCGCGTGCCGGCCAGGCGCATCGGGCCGCCGTGGAGCCGGCGGTCGAAGAGGGGCTTGCCCGTTCCGAGCACGACGGGGACCACGGTCGCGATCACCTCGTCGAGGAGGCCGGCGTCCGCGTACTGCGACGCGACCCCCCCGCCACCGACGATCCAGACGTTGCGCTCCCCTGCCGCGCCGATCACGTCCGGATGGAGCTCTCGCACGCTGCCCTGGGCGAATCTCACGTCGACGCCGTCCTCCTTCGGCACGGCAAGCTCGCGCGTGGTGAGCACCCAGAACGGCTTGTCCGCGTACGGCCAGTGCTCGACGTGGTTCAGCACCCACTCGTAGGTGGTCGAGCCGCCGACCATCGCGCCGACGTTCTCGTAGAAGCGGTCATAGCCGCCCTTCATGGGCTCGGCGCCGGGGCCGTCGTATACCCCGTCGTAGCCCGTAAGCCACTCGAGCGAGTCGTCGGCCTCGGCGATGAAGCCGTCGAGCGACATTGCGCAGTAGTACTGGGTTCGCCCACTCATGGGTGGCGTCAGGTGCTGCCCGCCTTGCGAGCGGACAACACCAGGTTGTAGAAGAGCGACGGTGGCAGCGTCGGCTCGAGCAGCGCGGTGTCCAGGCGCTGGAGTGCGAGATAGCCGCGGAACGCGAACTCGCGCCAGCGTATGGGCACGTCGTCGGGCTCGGCGGACCCCTCGAGCGTCCTCATCGTCCAGCCGAACGCGTTCGCCAGGAGCTCCTCGCCGACGATCCTCACCTCCTCGAAGCCGGCCGCACTCACCATCCGGTTGAGCCCGGACGGTGCGAAGGCGTGCACGTCGACCTCCGGCTCCAGCTCGTGGCCGTCGCACTCGGACTCAGGCTCGGGCTGGCGGGCGGAGGCACCGAGTGCGAGCCGCCAGAACGGCGCGGCGACCTGAGCGCCGCGCTTGGGCACCGCCGCGAGCAGGTCGCCGTAGCGCGAGGGCTCACCGCAGAAGGCGACCGCTCCGCCGGGTCGTAGTACGCGCCGGAATTCACGAAGCGCCTGGTCCAGGTCGGGGATGTGGTGCAGGACCGCGTGCCCGAACACCAGGTCGAAGCTCTCGTCGTCGAACGGGAGGACCTCAGCGTCGGTGACCTCAGTCTCCACCGCGAGCCCGAGCCGCCTCGCCGTTGCCGCCAGGGTGGACAGCATTCCGGGCGAGATGTCGGTGGCGGTGAGCCGCTCGATCGCCCCCATCTGGGCGAGGTTCAGGGAAAAGTAGCCGGTCCCCGACCCGATCTCGAGCGCGTCGCCGAATGGACGTCCGGGCCACGAGCCGAGCGCCTTCGTGAGCTTGCCACGCACCTGCTCCTGCCCGGTCGGGCCGAAGTCGATCCCCCACTTGACGTCGTACTCGGTGGCCGCGGCGTCGTGGTAGCGGACGTTGACGTCCTTGATGTGGTGCGCCGGAGCCGCGGACCTGGCGGGCATGGCGCGAGATGGTATGCGGGAATGCCCGCTACCGTGCGCGAGCCCTCAACGGCGACGGGCAGTGCCAAGACGTGACCGACGACCCCCACACGCAGCAGAACCAGCCCCCTGGCGTCCCGCCGCTGGCCCTCACGGGGGAGCGCACGCTCCCCGACGTCCCCGAGGAGAACTACTGGTTCCGGCGGCACCTCGCCGTCTACGAGTGGATCGCCCGCCGGGTCCGGGGCCTGCGGGTCGCCGATCTCGCCTGCGGGGAGGGCTACGGCGCCGAGGTCCTCGCTCGCGCCGCGGCCGACGTCGTCGGCGTGGACGCGAACCCGGAGGCCCACGAGCACGCCCGCCTTCGCTACCGGCGCGAGAACCTGCGCTTCGAGCGTGGGCTGGTCGAGGAGTTCGACGAGCCCTGCGATGCGATCGTCTTCCTGCAGACGATCGAGCACGTCCATGAGCCGGGGGCGCTGCTGGAGGGCTTCGCGAAGGCGGCCCCACTCGCGTACGTCACCACGCCGAACCGCCTCACCCTCGCCCCGCCGGGCGCGGAGAAGTCCGAGAACCCGTGGCACCTCCGCGAGTACACCTTGAGCGAGTACCGGGAGCTGCTCGCGCCGCACTTTTCCCGCGTGGGGATCCTGGGCGTCTTCCATGCCCGGAAGCTGCGTGCGCACGAGCTGGCGCTGCGCGCCGGCTGGGATCGGGTCCATCCGGCGCTCGGGATCACCAAGCCCTTCTACTCGCGGTTCCTGCCGGCGATCGCGGCCTCCGACTTCCGCGTGACCTCCGAGGCGGACCTCGAGAAGGCGCTCGACTTCCTGGCGGTCTGCCGTGCATAGCGGCGAGCCGGTCGGCGACCTGGCGCTGGTCCTGCACTCCCACATGCCGTATGTGGAGGGCTTCGGCACCTATCCGTTCGGAGAGGAGTGGCTCTTCGACGCCGTGGCCCGCTCCTACCTGCCGGTGCTCGCGGAGGCGCGCGACGTCACGGTGATCGTGTCACCGGTCCTCGCCGACCAACTCGAGGCGACCGGCGTGATGGAGCGCCTCGAGGCGTTCGTCACGGAATTTCGGCTGGGGGCGGCCGAGCGGGACGCGGCCGACGCCTACGAGGAGCTGCGCCCGGCCGCCGTGGCGGAGGCGGCCCGCTACCGGCGGGCTCTCGACCGCCTCGACGATCTCGGTGGGAGCGCATTGGCGGCGTTCAGCGAGCCGGCTCGCGAGCGAGGCGTTGCCCTGATCCCCACGGCGGCAAGCCACGCGGTCCTGCCGCTGCTCGCAACCGCGCCCGGTTGCCGCCTCCAGATCGACGCCGCACTGCGCTCGCACACGCGCCGCTTCGGCCCTGCACGCGGGTTCTGGCTTCCCGAGTGCGCCTATCGCGGCGGCATCGAGCCCCTGCTCGCCGAGCGCGACCTGCGTTTCTTCTGCACCGACCAGAGCGCTCACGAGCCAGGGCTCGCGTCGCTCGTCCCCGCGCTCGCCGGGGCCGACCTGGTCGCATTCACGATCGACTGGGCAGACCGTGGGGCTGGTCTGGTCGGAGCGCGGCTATCCCGCGGATCCCGCGTACGCGGACTTCCACCGGCTCTCGATCGAGGGGACGAGGCTGTGGGCCGTGTCCGGCGCGGCCCACGACCCCGAGGCCGCGGCCGCGCGCGCGGAGCACCATGCGGATGATTTCCTCAGCCGCGTCGCCCGCCGCCTCGAGGGCTTTCGCTCCGAGCGCGGCCGGACCGGGCTCGTCACCTTCGCCATCGACACCGAGCTCCTGGGGCACTGGTGGTCGGAGGGGCCGCGGTGGTTCGCGGGCGTGCTCGCGCGCGCGGGGGCGCACGGCGTGCGCCTCGTCACGCTGCCCCAGGCCCTGGAGCGCCACGAACCCGAGGCGAGGGCGCTCACGGAGTCCACCTGGGGTGAGGGCAAGGACCTTCGCACCTGGGACTCACCGGAGGTGGGTGACATGGCCTGGGGAGCTGAGGCGGCTCGAGCTCCGGCTGATCAAGGCGATCGGCGCCGGGGAGCTCACGAGGGAGGCCGCGGAGCGCTCTGCCCGCGAGCTCCTCGCGCTCCAGGCGAGCGACTGGGCGTTCCTCGACCGGCGAAAGCAGGCGGGCGATTACCCGTTTCAGCGCTCCACGAGCCATGCGCGGGCGCTGCTGGAGGCCGTACACTCCCGCCGCCGCGTCGATCCCTCCATGCGTAACCTCGCACCCGACCTGAGCCTGGCCCCGCTGCTGGAGCCGTGACCACCGTCCTCATCCTCTCCTGGGAGTACCCGCCGCTGATCGAGGGCGGGCTCGCCCGGCACGTGCGCAAGCTGTCCGAGGCGCTGGTCGAACTGGGCACCGAGGTCCACGTGCTCACGCGCGGTGGTGAGGAATCGCCCGCGGAGGAGGTTGTCGCGGGGGTCTCGATCCACCGCGTTCGCGAGCCGGGGCGGCCAACCGACCTCGGCGAGTTCGTCGCGTGGGTCGAGCGCATGAACTCCGACATGCTCGCCGCGGGGGTCGAGCTCGGTGACCGCTACGAGTTCGACCTCGTGCATGGCCACGACTGGCTCGTGGCCATGGCTTGTGACCACCTTGCCCGCAGGTTTGCGTCTCCCCTGGTGACCACGATCCACGCCACCGAGCACGGTCGCCATCAGGGCTGGGTCGACAAGCACCCACAGTCGCACATCCACGGGGTCGAGCAGTGGGTGACGAACCGCTCGGACCGCGTGATCGCCTGCTCGTACTACATGCGCGAGCAGATCGCCGACATCTTCGGCGTGGACGACGACCGCATCGCGGTGATCCCGAACGGAATCGACCCGGGCGACCTGCGGCCGCAGGAGGCCCCCGAGCTCGAGCGCCTGCGCCTCGAGTTCGCCGAGCCGGACGAGAAGCTCGTATTGCTGATCGGCCGCCTCGTCTACGAGAAGGGCTTCCAGCTCGCTCTCGAGGCGATGCCGGCGCTGATCGAGCGACTGCCGCGGACTCGTTTCCTGGTCGCCGGGTCGGGGACGCACGAGGACGAACTACGGCGCCAGGCGGATGTGCTGGGGCTGATGGAGCACGGCACGTTCCTCGGCTGGATCGGCGACGACGTGCTCCACTCGCTCTACCCGATCGCCGACGTATGCGTGGTGCCGTCGATCTACGAGCCGTTCGGCCTCGTCGCGCTGGAGGCCATGGCGTCGGGCTGCCCATGCCTCGTCGCCGACACCGGCGGCCTGCGCGAGGTGGTCCCGCACGAGGAGGCCGGGCTTCGCTTCCGCGCCCGCGACCCGGAGGCCCTGGTCGAGGTGGTCGCCCGCGTCCTCTCCGACGACGACCTCGGGCGCCGCCTGGTCGCCGAGGCCTACGAGCACGTCCGCCGCTTCGACTGGCTCGACGTCGCCGAGCGGACGCAGGCGCTCTACGCAGAGCTCATGCCGGAACTCGTCTGACCGCTCCGATCACTCCGGGACGTCCGGCTCCACGGGGTCGGGCCACCTGAGTTTCTTCGGCGGCTCGCGCATCCGCAGGATCCGAGCCGGCACTCCACCGACGACCGCGTTCGCGGGTACGTCGCGGGTGACCACCGTGTTGGTCCCGATGATCGCGTTGTCCCCGACCCGCACGCCGCGCAGGATGCAGGCGCCGTAGCCGATCCACACGTTCGCGCCCACGTCGACGTCCCGCTTGTAGATGCCCTGCCGGCGGATCGGGCGGTCGACCTCGACCGAGCCGTGGTCGAAGTCGATGAACATCGCGCGGTCGGCGATCACGCACTGCTCGCCGATCCGGACGTGCTGGAAGGCCGAGATCGTGCACTCCTGGCCCAGCACCGTCTTCGGGCCGATCACGACCTCGCCCTCGTGGCAGCGGATCTTCGTGCCGTCCCCGATCCACACGAAGCGTCCGAAGCTGATCGTCCCCTTGCGCCCGATCTGGATCTCAAGCCGGCGGCCGAAGAACAGCAGGCCGTCCGTCTGCCAGCGCCAGCCGGCCGGCGTCAGCAGGCGGCGCCACGCGTAGCGCACCGCGAGGCGCGCGTACTTGGGCGTGAGCATGTGGTTGCGGGCCAGGAAGCTGAGCAGGCGAAGCACAGCGGTCGCACTCTAGTCCCGCTCCGTCCGAGTACTTAGACTCAGCTCCCGCTATGGCCAAGGCCGCCCAGCCCAGCCGACGCGCCCCTCGCCGAGCGCCTCGTTGCAGGCGACAAGCGGGCCCTGGCCCGCGGGATCAGCCTGGTGGAGAACCGGGATCCGGAGGGCGACCGGCTCGTCGCCGAGGTATTCCCGCGCACCGGCAAGGCCCGCGTGGTGGGCATCACCGGCCCGCCCGGGGTTGGGAAGAGCACCCTGATCGGCGCGCTGACGAAGGAGCTGCGGGCGGCCGATCGGAGCGTGGGGGTGCTGTCGATCGACCCGTCGAGCCCGTTCACCCAGGGAGCGATGCTCGGCGATCGCATCCGGCTGGCCGACCACTTCCTCGACAGCGAGGTGTTCATCCGCTCGATGGCGACCCGAGGATCGCTCGGCGGTCTCGCCGAGGCGGCCCTCCAGGCGGCTCTGCTGATGGACGCCGCCGGGAAGGACGACGTGCTGCTCGAGACCGTCGGCGTCGGCCAGGGCGAGATCGACATCGTCGACCACGCCGACACGATCGTGCTCGCCCTCATGCCCGGCTCCGGGGACTCGATCCAGGCCCTGAAGGCGGGGGTCATGGAGATCCCGGACGTGATCGTCGTCAACAAGGCCGACCACCCGCTGGCCGACACGATGATCAGGGAGGTGCGCTCCGCCCTCGGCCTCGGCCCGCAGGGCGACTGGAAGGTGCCCGTGGTGAGGACCGAGGCGGTAAAGGACGAGGGCATCGACGAGCTCCTGCGCCAGATCGACGCCCACCGGCAGCACATCAGCGAGACTGGCTCGCTCGCCGAGCGCCGCGCGCGCAACCTGCGCGCCGAGGTGCTGGGGATCGCCGCCGCTCGGCTCCGGCGCCGGCTCGAGGAGCGCGCGACGAACGACCCGGACTGGGAGGATCTGCTGGCGAGCGTGACGCGCCGCGAGACCGATCCCGCGAGCGCCGCGCGAGAAGCTGCTTGGCAGACCGATCGACGGATGCCTGGACGAGCCCGACGGCCCGTCGACCGACCGGCGTCCCGATGGCGGGCGCGCCCGGAGCCGTGGCATCGGGCCTGTCCCGGCGGCTGGAGCGCCCAGGCACTCGGGCCGGGGCGACACGCCGGGCCGACGCCGCCGAGCTCAGCGCTCGGGGCTTCGAGGCGATCACCGCCAGCCCGGCGTCCTAGCCCTGTTGCCTAAAGCGTTCCGGTAGCCCAGTCGAATGGCGCCGCGCCGCCCGCTCCACCGGCGCCTTCCGCGGCGACGATGACCCGAGTGCGGCGGCCACCCGCTCCGCGCTGCACGCGTACCTGAGACCACTCCGCGCAGGGCGCGAAGGCCTCGGTCAGCTGCAGGGCGAGTCGGGACGGCTGACGCTTGCGCCCGTTCTCTTTTCTGTCCACTGGATCCCCCAGCTCGAAGGTTCCGACGACGGGTGCGACTCTACGCTGCCCTTCGGCCGGAATCGTGCGGTCCGTGACAAGGGGCCCGAAATCAACCCCCAATTTGGGGAGTTCAGACGGGCGGCCTGTCAGCAACCCAACTGGCGGGCGATCACCATCTGCTGCACCTCGTCGGTTCCCTCGCCGATGGTGAGGATCTTGGCGTCCCGGTAGAACCGGCACACGGGGTACTCCTCGATGTAGCCGTAGCCGCCGTGGATCTGCACGGCCTCCTCCGCGGCCCGCACCGCGAGGCGGCCCGTCTTCAGCTTCGCCTGGGCGGCGGCGAGCGTGAACGACTCGCCCCGCTCCTTGAGGATCGCGGCCTTGTAGGTCAAGAGGCGCGCGGCCTCGAGCTCGGCGGAGATGTCGGCGATCTTCATCTGGATCGCCTGGAACTTCGCGATTGGCTGCCCGAATGCCCGCCGCTCCTTCGCGTATGCGATCGCCTCGTCGAGCGCCCCCTGGGCCAGGCCGACGCCCATCGCGGCGACGCCGATCCGGCCGCCGTCGAGGATGTGGAGGAACTGCTTGAAGCCCTCGCCACGGCGACCGAGGAGGTTCGCCTCCGGGACCCGGCAGCCGTCGAAGGCGAGCGGCCTCGTGTCGGAGGCGTTCCAGCCCATCTTCCGGTACGGCTCGCCCTGCTCGTAGCCGGGCGTCCCGTTCGGGACGATGATGTTCGAGATCTCGCCGTCGTCCGAGGTCCGCGCGGTGATCGTCACGCAGCCCGAGATGTCGGTCCCGGCATTGGTGATGAACTGCTTCGCGCCGTCGATCACCCACTCGCCGTTCTCGAGCTTGGCGCGGGTGCGAGTAGCCCCGGCGTCGGAGCCCGCCTCGGGCTCGGTGAGGCCGAAGGCGGCGAGCCGGCGGCCGCTGGTCAGCTCCGGAAGCCACTCGGACTTCTGCTCGTCGGTTCCCCAGAGGTGGATCGGCATCGTCCCCAGCGAGGTGTGCGCGGCCATCGTGATGCAGACCGAGGAGTCGACCCGGGCGAGCTCCTCGACGGCGATCGACGTACGCCAGCGTGCCGGCCCCCCCGCCGCCGTACTCCTCTCCGAAAGGGATGCCCATCAGGCCGAGGTCGCCCATCTTGCGGACGATCTCGTAGGGAAACGACTTGGTCCTGTCGAGCTCCTCGGCCACCGGCGCGACCTCCTGGGCGGCGAACTCGCGCACGGTGTCGCGCAGCAGGCGTTGCTCGTCAGTCAGGTCGAAGTCCACGGGTGCTTTCTCAGTCCTCGGCCAGCAGGCTCACGAACAGCCTGACGCCGAACCCGGTGGGCCCGTTGCCGACGTAGGCGCGGCCGACGTCCCAGGCCGTGCCGGCGATGTCGAGGTGCGCCCACGGCATGCCGTCCGTGAACTCCTCGAGGAACTCGGCTGCGTAGATCGTGGATGCCTTGCGCTTGTTGGAGCTGTTGGTCAGGTCGGCGTCGCTTCCGCGCGTGAGGTCCTTGTACTCGGGGTGGAGGGGCAGGCGCCAGGCGAGCTCGCCCGTCCGCTGCCCCGCCTCCGAGACGCGCTTGGCCCACTCGTCGTCGTTGGCGAGGAGGCCGGCGTAGGTCGATCCAAGCGCGATCACGACCCCGCCGGTCAGGGTGGCGATGTCAACGAGGCGCTCGGCACCGAGCTCGCGAACGCAGTGGGTGAGGGCGTCCGCGAGGATCAGTCGGCCTTCGGCGTCGGTGTTGGTCACCTCTACCGTCTTGCCGTTCAGCTGCCTGATGATGTCGCCGGGGCGAGTGGCCGTCCCGCTTGGCATGTTTTCGGTAGCCGGGACGCAGGCGACCACGCTGGTGGGCACCTCGAGCTCGGCGATCGCCGCGATCGCCTCGAGGACCGCGGCGCCGCCCGACATGTCCATCTTCATGTCTTCCATCTTCGCCGAGGGCTTGATGGAGATCCCGCCGGTGTCGAAGGTCACCGCCTTGCCCACGAGCCCGATTGTCTCGCCGCCGGAGCCGCCGCCCGCGTAGCGCAGGCAGATGAGCTGGGGCTCCTGCGCGCTGCCCTGAGACACGGAGACGAGACCGCCCATGCCGAGCTTGGAGATCTCGTCACGGCCCAGCACCTCGACGTCGACGGAGTCGTGGGTGTCGGCGATCTCGCGAGCCCTGTCCGCCAGGTAGGTCGGAGTGACGACGTTGGCCGGCAGCGCCTGCAGCTCGCGGGCGCGGTTCGCCGCCTCGGCCGCCACCCGTGCACGGGTGACTGGACCCTCCAGATCGTCGCGGGTGCCCGGCGCGGAGATGACCAGACCCTCCACGGCGGGGGGCGGCGGATCGTCCGCGTCGCGGGACTTGAAGCGGTCGAACCGGAAGGAGGCGAGGATCGTCCCCTCCACGAGGCCGGCGGCAAGCGTCGCGGGCGCGGCGCCCGAGGTGGGCAGCGCCCAGGCGATCGTCGTCGCCTCATACAGGCCGGCCTGGGCAACGGCCAGCGCGGCGCAGATCCGCAGCCGCTCAGCGTCGAGCTCGTCGCGCTTGTCGAGGCCGATGACGAGGACGCGCCGGTCGCCATCCGGCCGAAGAAGGGTGTGCTTGCGAAAGCCGCTGCGCACGTCCCCGGCGCCCGGCACAGCGCGGTACGCGGCGTCGAGCTCCTCGCCCTCCACGAGGCCGGTGACGTGCAGGTCCGCGCCGACTGCGTCGAGCGGCTCTCCGGTGACCTCGATCCGCACGGGCGGCGAGTCTAGTGACGCAGCATCACTAGCATCCCCGACGAACGGTCAAGCTCGCGGCCGGCGGCCGGCCGCCCGTCCACGAAAGGCTCAGATGTCCCAGACGGTGATCCTCGGTACCGCCCGCACTCCCTTCGGAAAGATGGGAGGAGGGCTCTCATCCCTCGACGCGACCGACCTCGGCGGCACCGCGATCACCTCTGCGCTCGAGCGTTCCGAGGTGGATCCCGAGCAGGTCCAGTCCGTCATCTACGGCCAGGTGCTGCAGGCCGGCCAGGGCCAGATCCCGTCCCGCCAGGCTCAGATCAAGGCCGGGATCCCGCGCGAGGTGCCGTCGGAGACGATCAACAAGGTCTGCGCCTCCGGCATGCGCTCGATCGGCCTCGCCGACCAGGCCATCCGCGCCGGTGACGTCGACGTCGCGGTGACCGGCGGCATGGAGTCGATGAGCCAGGCGCCGTACCTCCTTCCCGGCGCCCGCTTCGGGTTCCGCATGGGTGACGTGCAGGCGATCGACTCGATGACGCACGACGGGCTCACCAACCCGTTCACCGACAAGCAGATGATCAACGAGGCCTCCGACGTCTCCAACGAGCTCGAGATCACTCGCGCGGACATGGACCGCTTCGCCGCGCGCTCCCACCAGCTCGCGGCCAAGGCCACCGACGAGGGCCTGCTGGCCGAGGAGATCGTGAGCGTGACCGTCAAGAAGAAGAAGGAGGAGGTCGAGGTCGCGGCCGATGAGGCCATTCGGCCCGACACCACCGTCGAGGTGCTGGCGAAGCTGCGCGCGGTCGGCGGCGACGACGCGACCCACACGGCCGGCAACTCGCCCGGCGTCAACGACGGTGCCGGCGCCGTGGTGGTCGCCTCCGACGAGTGGGCATCCGCGCAGGGCCGCACCCCGATCGCCCGCGTCCTCTCCTACGGCACGGTCGCCGACGACTTCCCGTACCTGGCCCGCACGCCGGCCAAGGCGGCCCAGCAGGCGCTCGAGAAGATCGGCAAGTCGCCGCAGGAACGTAGACCTCTGGGAGATCAACGAGGCATTCGCCTCGGTGGCGATCAACTCGATGCGGATGCTCGGCGTCGACGAAGACAACGTCAACGTGAACGGCGGTGCGATCGCGCTGGGCCACCCGATCGGCGCCTCGGGCGCCCGGATCGTCGGCGCCCTGGTGCACGAGCTGCGCCGCCGCGGCGGGGGGCTCGGGTGCGCCGCGATCTGCTCAGGCGGCGGCCAGGGCGACGCAATCATCATCGAAGTGAACGGCGCCTGACGGTCGAGTGAAGGATTTGGGGTCCATACGACCCCAAATCCCACATTCGAGCCGGCGGATCCGGTTGTCGTTTGCCCTCGGTGCCCGCCGTTGGGAGAATTCTGCGTCTCTTGGGGCAGGAATCGAAGCTCAGTCGACGCACGCTCCTCGGCGGCGCCGCAGCAGGCGCAGCCGGTGCCGCGCTCGCAGGGGCTCCCGGGGCGCTCGCCGGCTCGCGGCACCGGCGGCATCGGCACCATCGGGTTGATGTCGCGATCGTTGGTGCCGGCTTCGCCGGGCTGACGGCGGCGGTCGAGCTCAAGCGACACGGCAAATCGGTGGCCGTGCTCGAGGCACGAGACCGCGTCGGGGGCCGCGCCTACAACCACCACATCGGCGGTGGAGAGATCTCGGAGGCGGGCGCCACGTTCGTCGGGCCCACGCAGGGCCACATCCTGCGGCTGGCGAAGCGTTTTGCGGTCGGCAAGTTCCCCACATACGACACCGGGGACAACGTCTACTACAAGGACGGCACCCGCCTCACCTACAGCGACAAGACGCCCGCGGGAATCGTTCCTCCCGACCCGACGATCGCCGCTGATGCGGCCGCGGTCGTCACGCTGATGGACCAGCTCTCCACGGAGGTCCCCGTCGACGCGCCGTGGCAGGCCTCGCGTGCCGGGCAGTGGGACGGGCAGACGCTCGAGTCGTGGGCGCAGACACACTCCAGCTACAGCAAGAACAAGAGCTTCCGGCGCCTGGTCGCCGTCGCCACGCGCCCGATCTTCGGCGCCGAGCCCCGCGAGATCTCCTTCCTGTTCACGCTCTTCTACATCGCCGCCTCAGGCGACGAGAGGCACCCCGGGACCTTCGAGCGGAACTTCAGCACCCGCAACGGCGCGCAGATGTGGCGCTTTGTCGGCGGTACCGAGCTCCTCGCCCAGAAGATGGCGAGACAGCCTCGGAGACCGAGTCGTGCTGCGCTCACCGGTGACCCGCATCGTCCAGGGCGACGGGCGCGTCACCGTGCACTCGGAGCGCCGGGACGTGCGGGCGAAGCGCGTGATCGTCGCCGATCCCCCCGACTCTCGCGGGCCGCATCCACTACCACCCGCAGATGCCGCCGGCTCGCGACCAGCTCACCCAGCGCCTGCCCCAGGGGACGCTGATGAAGGTCGCGGCCGTCTACGACAAGCCCTTCTGGCGCGATGCCGGCCTCAACGGGACGGCGCTGTCGCTGAACGGCCCGGTCAACGCGACCTTCGACGACTCGCCGTCCGACGGCAAGCCCGGGGTCGTGTTCGGGTTCATCGGCGGGGACGAGGCGCGCCACTTCATGCGGATGACCAGGTCGCAGCGGCGCGCAGCCGCGCTGGGCAACTTCACGCAGTTCTTCGGCCCGAAGGCCAAGCACGCTCGCGAGTACCTCGAGGCCAACTGGACCCGTGAGGAGTGGACCCGCGGCTGCCCGGTCGCGGTCCCCGGCCCCGGGATCCTGGTCGCCTACGGCCACCTGCTCCGAAAGCCGGTCGGCCGCATCCACTGGGCGGGCACCGAGACGTCGACGTACTGGAACGGCTACATGGACGGCGCGGTGCGCTCGGGCGAGCGCGCAGCGAAGGAGATCCTGGACGAGCTGTGACAGAGGCGAGCCTGGATGGCGAGCGCCTGAGGAAACCAGCCCCGGCGCACGCCGGGAGCGGGCGCGGCTGGTTGCTGAAGGCGCGGACGTGTGGCGTGCTGGCGGTCGCAGTCGCCTTCGCCGCGCTCCCGGCCCGGGCAGCCACGGAGAGGCCGCGATGGGACACCCGGGTCCTCGCGCTCGTCGGCAAGCCAGGCTTTCCGGCCCGCGCCTACGTCGCACCGAACGGTCGGATCTACGAGGGCACGTACGAGAACCCCACCGGCGGCCACCAGCCGTCGCGGGTCAGGGAGTACAGCGGCAGCGGCGCGCTGCTCCACGGCTGGAGCGTCCCGGGCCAGAACCTCTCCGGTGGCCAGGGAGTCCAGGTGGCGACGAGCGACGCCCGCGGGCACCTGGTGCTGCTCGACCGCGACCCGGCGCGGGTGCTGATCCTCAATCCGCGACGGCGCAGCCATAAGTTCCACACCTATGCGCGGTTCGGTGACCTCGCTCCATGCCTGCCCGGAACCACCGGCCAGCATTGCTCGCCGACGCTCACCGACGACCCGCCGGTGCCCAACTACGCGGCATGGGGTCCCGGCGGCGCCCTCTACGTCACCGACTACCTCCAGGCCGTGATCTGGAGGGTGCCGCCGGGCGGCGGAAAGCCCACGGTCTGGCTTTCGGACCCGAAGCTCGACGGGAACCAGTTCGGCACCACGGGGATCGTGCTCGCCCCCGACCATCGCACCCTGCTGGTGATGCAGCAGAGCTCCGCGGGCGGCGCCGACGGCAATCCGGCGACCGGCAAGCTCTACTCCGTACGCATCCGCGCGAACCACAAGCCGGGCGCGCTCCGCCGCATCTGGGAGAGCGAGCCGGTCGACGGGCCCGACGGCTTCTGGCCCGCTCGATCCGGTCGGATCTACGCGGCGCTGGCGGGCAGCAACCAGATCGCGGTGATCGGCCGCGACGGCCGTGACCGCGGGCGCTTCCCGTCGACGCCGCAGACGGGCCACAACGGCTCCGCGGTGCCCTTCGACACGCCGTCGAGCGTCATGTTCAAGGGCACGCGACTGATCGTCGCCAACCAGTCGTTCTTCGGCGGCGACCCGACGCACCAGGCGATCCTGGACGTCGCGGCGGGCGAGCGCGGCATGCCGGAGTTCATCCCGCGTCGAGCGGGCCTTCGCCCCCGGCACCGATAGGCCCGGCCCCAGCTTCGGCCAGCTAGCCTCAGGGCGGCATGGCACGCGCCGCGGCGTTCTTCGATCTCGATCGCACACTGATGGCCGGCTCGAGCGGTATGCACTTCGCTCGCGCCGCCTACGGGAGCGGGCTGGTGCGGCGGCGCCAGCTGATGAGGTGGGGCGTCGAGCACGTGCACTTCCGCCTTCGGGGCTCGACGGACGAGCGCACGGCGCAGCTCCTCTCGCAGGTGAAGGAGCTCCTGGGCGGCGTTCCGGCCCGGGACATCGAGCGCCTCGCGCCGGGGCTCCTGGCTGGAGTTCTGCCGCGCATCTACCCGCAGATGCTGGACGAGGTCCGCAGCCACCAGGACGCCGACCGGCCGACCTTCATCGTGAGCGCCGCCGGGAACGACCTCGTCGTCGTGCTCGCCGGCGTCCTCGGCATGGAGGGCGGCATCGGCACCCAGTACGAGGTGGACGGCTCCGGCCTGCTGACGGGCAGGATCGTCGAGCCGTTCGTCTATGGCGAAGGCAAGGTCGCGAAGATGCGCGACTTCGCCGAGCGAGCACGACATCGACCTGGCGGCTTCATGGGCCTACTCCGATTCCATCTCGGACCTGCCGATGCTGCGCGAGGCCGGTCACCCGGTCGCCGTCAACCCGGACGCGGAGCTTGCGGAGATCGCCGCCGCCGAGGGCTGGCGGGTGATGCGCTTCGAGCGCCTGGGGCGCCAGCTGGCGATCGCGGGCGCGACACTCGTTGCGGCCGCCGTCGGCGGCACCGGCACGGTCCTGGCTCGCCGCCGCCCGGAGCGCAGGGGCTACCGGCCGTCCCTTCGCCGCTAGGCGCCCACAGCGCACCTAGACTTCAACCCATGGCGATCGAGCCTGACGCCAAGCGGCGCGCCCACCAGTGGAGGGAGGAGGTCTACTCGGCCCAGCCCGAGCGCGACGCGCTGTTCGAGACCATTTCCGGGCAGCCGATCGAGCCGCTGTACGACGCCGAGAGCCTTTCCGGCTGGGACCCCGATCGCGAGCTCGGCTACCCAGGCGAATACCCCTACACGCGCGGCGTCTACCCGTCGATGTATCGCGGGCGCCTTTGGACCATGCGCCAGTTCGCCGGCTTCGGGACCGCCGAGGAGACGAACGAGCGCTTCCGCTACCTGCTCGACCACGGCCAGACCGGGCTGTCGACCGCGTTCGACATGCCGACCCTGATGGGCCTCGACTCCAGCGACGCGCGCAGCCTCGGCGAGGTCGGACTGGAGGGCGTCGCCATCGACACCCTCGACGACATGATCGACCTGTTCGCCGGGATCCCCCTGGACAAGGTGACGACCTCGATGACGATCAACGCGCCGGCGGCGATCCTGCTCGCCTTCTACGTGTGCGCGGCTGAGGAGCAGGGGATTCCCCCGGAGGCCCTCGGCGGGACGATCCAGACCGACATCCTCAAGGAGTACATCGCCCAGAAGGAGTGGTGCTTCCCGATCGAGCCGGCGATGCGGCTCGTCACCGACATGGTCGAGTGGTGCACCGAGCGGATGCCGCGCTGGCACCCGATCTCGATCTCCGGCTACCACATCCGTGAGGCCGGCTCGACCGCCCAGCAGGAGCTTGCGTTCACGCTCAAGGACGGCTTCACCTACGTGGAGGAGGCGGTCGCGCGCGGCCTCGACGTCGACGACTTCGCGCCGCGCCTCTCGTTCTTCTTCAACGCCCACATCGACTTCTTCGAGGAGATCGCCAAGTACCGCGCCGCGCGGCGCATCTGGGCCCGCGAGATGAGCGAGACCTACGGCGCCAAGCGCCCCGAGTCGCTGCGGATGCGGTTCCACACGCAGACCGCCGGCGTCTCGCTTACCGCCCAGCAGCCACTCCTGAACATCGTCCGCACCGCGATCGAGGCGCTCGCCGGGGTGCTGGGCGGCACCCAGTCGCTGCACACGAACTCCTACGACGAGGCGCTCGCGCTCCCCACCGAGGAGGCCGTCCGCATCGCGCTGCGCACGCAGCAGGTGATCGCGCACGAGACCGGCGTGACCAACACCATCGACCCGCTCGGGGGCTCCTACTTCGTCGAGTCGCTCACCGACGACATGGAGCGCGCCGCCTACGAGTACTTCGCCCGCATCGACGAGCTCGGCGGCATGGTGGATGCGATCAAGCGCGGCTTCCCGCAACGCGAGATCGCCGACGCCTCCTTCCGCTACCAGCAGGAGGTCGACTCCCGCCGCCGGATCGTGGTGGGCGTGAACGACTACCGGCTCTCCTCGGAGGAGGGAATCGAGATGCATCGCGCCGATCCCGCGGCGGAGGGAAAGCAGGGCGATCGGCTCGAGCGCACCCGCGCGCGCCCGCGACTCGACCGCGGTCGAGTCCGCACTAGCCGACCTGCGGGCCGCGGCGGCGACCGACGGCGAGAACCTGATGCCTCACTTCCTCGACGCAGCGCGCGCCCGGGCCTCCGAGGGCGAGATGATCGCCGCCCTCCAGGAGGTCTTCGGCCGCTACGCGGAGCAGCCAGTTTTCTGACCTCCCGCGGGGGTATTCGGTTGGTATGTCGAATCTGGTGGTAGTCAGAGACGAGGTCGACGGCTGGGACGTGATCCGCGAAGAGGATCCCCAGGCGCTCACCAACACGGCGACCAAGGAGAGCGCCATCGAGGCCGCCAAGGCCTTCCTCGCCGATGAGGGCGGCGACGGCGAGGTCGTTGTCCACGAGCGCGAGGTCCACGGCATCGACGACACCGGGCGCGGTGTGAAGCTCTACGTCATCGCCCTGCTGGGGCTGCTGGTGCTGATCGTGGCGATCATCGTCATCACGTCGCTGCTCGCCCACTGGACCCTCCCGGGCGGCGGCTGAGGAGCCCGAAACCCGCTTCGCGGCACTAAGCTGCCGCACATGGAAGGTTCACGGAAGATCCGCGTCGTCGTGGCCAAGCCCGGCCTCGACGGGCACGATCGCGGCGCCAAGATCATCGCCCGGGCGCTGCGCGACGCCGGCATGGAGGTCATCTACACGGGCCTGCACCAGACCCCGGAGCAGATCGCCGCGACCGTGATCCAGGAGGACGCCGACGCGGTCGGGCTCTCGATCCTCTCCGGCGCCCACATGACGCTCGTGCCGCGGGTCGTCGAGCTCCTGAAGGAGCAGGGGGTCGAGGACGTCGTCGTGACCGTGGGGGGGACCATCCCCGCCGACGACGCGCCGGAGCTGAAGAAGCTTGGGATCGCCGAGGTGTTCACGCCGGGCGCCTCCACCGACGAGATCGTCGACTTCATCCGCGACGCGATCGAGGGCCGCCGCACCCTCGCCGCGCAGGCGTCCTGACCCATCGTGTTTCAGCCCTCAGTCAAGGGGGAATCACCTGATTGACTGGTCAGTCAGACACGACGCACTCGCTAATATGCCGCCCGCCATTCCCCCTGAAGGAGGGACCACTTGAAGATCTGTTGTCTGGTCAAAGAGGTTCCCGATGCCGCTGTGCAGAAGCGCATCGACTCCAACACGAAGCGGCTCGACCGCTCCGGCGAGAAGAACCTCAACCCGTTTGACACCCACGGCATCGAGGCTGCGATGCAGATTCGCGAGGGCGGCAAGGCCGACGTCGACGAGATCGTCGCCGTCACCATGGGCCCCGAGTCCGCCGTCCGCGCGCTCCACAAGGCGGTCGCGCTCGGCGCCGATCGCTCCGTCCACCTCACCGATGAGGCGCTTGCCGGATCGGACGTCTGTGCGACCGGCTATGCGCTCGCCAAGGTGCTCTCCTCCGAGCAGCCCGACCTGGTCCTCCTGGGCCAGCAGTCGGACGACGGCGAGTGCTACACGATCGGCGCCGTCGTGGCCGACCACCTGAAGATGCCCTCGCTGACGCAGGTGATCAAGATCGACGTCGGCGACGGCAAGCTCACCTGTGAGCGTCAGGCCGAGTACGGCTACGACACCGTCGAGGTCGACCTACCGGCCGTCATCTCGGTCGGCGACGCGATCAACGAGCCCCGCTACCCCAGCCTGAAGGCGATCATGGGCGCGAAGAAGAAGCCCCTGCAGACCCACGCCACCGGCGACGTCGGCATCGAGGCCGGCCAGGTTGGAGAGGCCGGCTCGAAGACCCAGGTCCTCGAGATCAACCCGCCTCCGCAAAAGGAGGCCGGCGAGATCATCGAGGACGAGGATACGAATGAGACGGTCGACAAGATCGTCGCTTGGCTTGACGAAAGGAAGCTGATCTAGATGGGAGGCATCCTGGTCTACGCCCTCCACGACGACGAGGGCAACTTCAACAAGAACTCGCTGGGCGCCATCTCCGAGGCCGCGAAGCTGGCCTCTGAGCTCGGCTCCGAAGCGGCGGCCGTGGTCGTGGGCGAGGTCTCCGACGACGCCGCGGCAGGCCTGGGCGCCCACGGCGCGAAGCGCGTCTTCCGCGCCAAGGAGGCTCCCGAGGGCCTGGCCCAGCCGATCGTCGACGTGATGGCCAAGGTCATCCCCGACGAGGGCTTCTCGTACGCCTTGTTCGGCGGCGGGCTGCTCGGCTTCGAGATCGGCGCCGGCCTCACCGCGCGCCTGAACGCCGGCGTGACGATGGAGGTCACCGCGGTCAAGGTCGCCGACGGCAAGCTGGTCGCCGAGCGCCCGGTGCTCCAGGACTCCGCGATCGTCGACGTCGGCTACGTCGACGACCCCGGGATCATCATCGGTCGCCTGAACGCGTTCGACGCCAACGAGGACGACGGCGGCGCGGCGGAGGTCGTCGACGTCGACGTCGAGCTCTCGGAATGGTCCACGAAGGCGCGCATGGTCACGCGCGGCGAGCAGCGCGGCGCCGACGTCAACATCGAGGATGCGGAGATCCTCGTGGGCGGTGGCCGTGGGCTCGGTGAGGCGGACAACTTCAAGCTCGCCGAGGAGCTCGCCGATGCGCTCGGCGGCGCTGTCGCCGCGACGCGCGCGGTGGTCGACGCCGGGTGGTACCCGTACGCGGCGCAGATCGGCCAGACCGGCAAGACGGTTGCGCCGAAGCTCTACCTCGCAGCCGGGATCTCGGGCGCGATCCAGCACAAGGTCGGGATGCAGAACTCCGAGAGCATCCTGGCCATCAACAAGGACCCGAACGCGCCGATCTTCGAGTTCTCCGACCTCGGGGTCGTGGGCGATCTCCACAAGATCGTGCCCAAGCTGACCGAGGCCGTGAGGGCGAAGAAGGGGTCCTAGTGGCAATCGCCCCCGCCGAGTTCCCGCCGCCGGTTGACCCGGCGGAGGATTACGTGACCGAGCCCACCGACCCCGAGGACGAGCGAATCGAGGTCGGCGTCGCGATCGTGGGCGGCGGCCCGGCGGGCCTCGCCTGCGCGATCAAGACGATGCAGCTGCTCTCAGACGAGCCGGAGCTCGCCTCCAAGCTCGGCGAGGTGCCGGTCGCGGTCATCGAGAAGGGCAAGGTCACGGGTGCGCACCTCTTGTCTGGCGCCAACATGCGCCCGTCGGCGATGCGCGAGCTCTTCCCCGACCTCGACCCGTCCGAGTGGCCTGTCTACCAGGAGGCCGAAAAGGACGCCGTCTACCTGCTGACCAAGCGCAACGCGATCCCGCTCAAGCCGCCGCCGCCCAACTTCCGCAACCATGGCAACTACGTCACCTCGGTGGCAAAGCTGGGCCGGTTCCTCGGCGAGAAGGCCGAGGAGGCCGGCGCATACCTGCTGACCGAGACGGCGGCCGACAAGCTGCTCGTCTCCGAGCGCGTCGTGAAGGGTGTGCGCTCGGGGGACAAGGGCCGCGGGCGCGACGGCGAGGAGCTGTCGAACTTCGAGCCGGGCTCGGACGTGATCGCGAAGGCGACGGTGCTGGCGGAGGGGACCCAGGGTCACCTGACCGGCGCCGCAATGGACTTCTTCGAGCTCCAGGGCCTTCAGTCGCAGCGCTGGGAGCTCGGTGTGAAGGAGATCTGGGAGGTCGAAAAGCCCCTGGATCGAGTCATTCACACGATGGGCTGGCCGCTCCGCAAGGGTCCGAAGTGGAACGAGTTCGGTGGCAGCTTCATCTACCCGATGGGCTCCGACAAGGTCTGCCTCGGCTTCGTCGCCGGGCTCGACTACACGGACGCCACCTTCTCCGTCCACGACACGCTGCAGCTGTTCAAGACCCACCCCTTCGTGCAGAAGATCCTCGAGGGCGGCAAGCGGGTCGGCTGGGGCGCAAAGACGATTCCGTCGGGCGGCTACTGGGCCCTGCCGCGGACATTCACGGTGCCGGGCATGGTCATGTGCGGCGACGGCGCCGGCATGTGCAACGTGTCGGAGCTGAAGGGCATCCACTACGCAATGCACGCCGGGATGTACGCGGCGGAGGAGATCGTCGCGGCGCTCAAGCAGGATTCGGTCAACTTCGACGCCTACGACGACCGGATCCGCAACAGCCCGATCACCCAGGACCTCTACAAGTGGCGAAACGTACGCCAGGCATTCGGGAAGGGCTTCTTCTTCGGCGGCGCGGTCGCGAACATGGCGCTGGCGACCAAGGGGGCGCTTCCGCCCGGGCGCTGGCACCAGCACCCCGACTCCGAGGAGGCGATGGAGCCGGACGGGGCGTCGAAGCGCTACCCCAAGCCGGACAACAAGTACACGTTCGACAAGCTCTCCTCGGTGTTCGCCTCGGGCAACGCAACCCGTGACGACGCGCCCAACCACATCAAGGTCCAGCGGCGCGTCCCTCGTGAGGTCGCCCAGACATGGGTCTCGATGTGCCCGGCGCAGGTCTACGAGATCCCCGAGGACCAGGCGGAGAACGGCGCCAAGGAGGTCGACCTGAACATCGTGCCGTCGAACTGCGTTCAGTGCGGCGCGATCACGGCCAAAGGCGGCCGCCTGACACCGCCGGAGGGCGGGGACGGCCCGCTCTACCAGGAGACGTAGCTCACCTCCGCTCACCGTCGTCGGCGAGCCTGCTCGCCACTGCCGGCCGCGCCGTGGACGGCATCGTCGCCGCGGCGACGGCCGTCCGTACGTCATGCGCGTGGTCGACCGCCGGCTGGTCGCCCTCGAGATACTCGATCCGGTTGAACACGGCGAATGCGTGTATGCCCCGCAGGACCAGCCCGAACGCCATCACAAGCCCACCGGCGACGGCCAGCACCCACCAGATGGACACGACGTCGCCAAGCGCGCCGATCACCAACCCGCCGACGGTCGTGGTCGTGAGCGTGGCGAGTGCGTAGAACCCGAGGATCCTTCCCTCGATGTCGGCTGGTGCCGCCAGCTGCGCGATCGCGGCGAGCACGGCGGACGCGATCGTCAACGCGGTCCCGACGCAGAGGATGGACACGACCAGGATCGTCAGCAGCACCGGCGTGCGATCGATGGTCGCCCCCGCGACGGCGTGGACGACGATCGCCGCACCCGCCGCGACGGTGGCCATCCAGATGATCTGTGCGTAGGCGGTACGCCGCCGCTTGAGCCGCCGGAGAAGAACCACGACGACGGCGGCGCCCGCATAGAAGGCGCCGGCGAGGATTCCGTAGTAGCGGGCGGAGCTTCCCACGTCCGCTGCGAGCCGCGGTAGCACCGACACCAGTGGGAAGGCGAGTAGCTCGAGGATCAAGGTGATCACCACCGCGCGGCGCAGGAGCACCCTCGCCCAGACGATCTGGGTCACCTGGCGAATCGGGACCGCGGCGGGGGGCGCACCTTGCGCCCGAGCGGCGGAGGCCGGTATGAGCGCCAGGGCCCTGCTATAGGGCAGGTAACTGAGGATGTTGAAGCCGAACAGCGGATCGGGCCCCAGCGCCGCCAAAACGGTTCCACCCAGCAGTGCGCCCACGATCTTGGCGCCCGATGACAGTGACGTGAACAGCGCGTTGGCCTGATCGA
The DNA here is from genome assembly GCA_963829735.1 of uncultured Actinomycetes bacterium. Lineage (GTDB taxonomy): Bacteria > Actinomycetota > Thermoleophilia > Solirubrobacterales > 70-9 > AC-56. Next base: position 23,742 of record CAWHJT010000011.1, on the reverse strand, counting down.
GGCGCTCGTCGCGCGCGAGCGCGTGGAGGATTCCCTGCCACGGTGGATACGCGATCGCCGACGTGAGGCCGGCGACCGCGCTGGTCGCGACCAGCGCGATGAACGAGAGCTCGCCGCCGATACTCAGCGCCAGGACGACGCAGTACAGAAGCACCTTCGCGAAGTTGCTCGCGATCACCAGCCGACGGCGGTCGAGCCGCTGCGCCCACCGTCCCGCGGGCAGCGAGACGGCGGCATACCCGACGCTGTAGGTGGAGATCACCAGCACGGGCGCGATCGCCGTGCTCCAGCGCGCGTATGCCAGGTAGCCGAAGGCGATGCCTTGGAACGCTGATCCCAGGGTCGAGAGGAACGATGTCCAGGCCAGCCGGCGGAGCACGGAGCTCCCTCGCAGCAATGGCGGCAGCGTGAGCCGCCGAGCGATCGCCTCGGTGCACCCATTGGCGGTCACGGCCGCATTCTTGCTTGAGCCCGTACGGGGAGCCGATCGCCTGGGTGCCCGGCTAGAGCTCGCGTTCGTAGACGAGCATCAGCGGGCCGTCGGGCGGTCGCTCACGGTTTACGAACCCGAGCCGCTCGTACAGGGCCCGGGCACCTGTGTCGTCCTCGCTCGTCGCAACCTCGATGTAATCGGCTCCGCGGGCGCGAGCCGCCTCCAGCGCTGCCTCCATCAATGCAAGACCGAGGCCCTGCCTTCGGTGCTGCGGCTGTACGTACAGCTCGGCCAGATAGCACTCGAGCCCGGGCGTCCAGATGGAGGGGCGGAAGCGGAGCACTGCCAGGCCCTGCGGCTCCCCACCCACCAGCAGGGCGACGAAGTCGTCGCCGGCCAGGAGCTCGCGCACCCGGTCGGCGAGGGCATCGGGCCCCGGCGTGATCTCCTCGAACTCGGTGTTGAAGTCGTGTAGGAGCCTGCCGATCACCTCGGCGTCCGCGGCCCCGGCCGAGCGCGTGGTCTCAGTCACCGTCGATTCGATGGGGCTCCGACAGCTCGACGGCACCGAAACCATCGAGCGGAGTGTCGAGGAGAAAGATCTCGAGCGTGAGGTCCGGCTCGATGTGGGCCTGGCTCAGGAACGCGGTCACCTTGCGGCCGCTGAGCTCTTCGACGATCTCCTTGTAGCGCAGCCCCATCATCTTCTGGAAGTCCCGTCGCATCTCGAGGACCTGATCCTGCTTGCCGGACTGCATCATCGTCTCCTCGATCGGGATGAAGCCGTTCCTGAGCACGCAGACGACGAGGTCGTCGAGCACGTAGGTCTTCGCCTTCATCGGGCCCCGCCCGTAGTGCTCGCGGAGGAGCTTGACGATGCGCGTGGAGATCGCCGACAGCAGCTCGCCCCCGGAAAGCGGCGCCGGTTGCTTGTTTTCGTCGGTCACGATCTCTCCCGTACCGAAGCCACCGTGCAGACCCTTCAATTTATCTCCAACCCGCGTTCCTGGGGCCAGCAGCGAGCGGTACACTCAAAGCTGCGGTTCGAGGTGCTGCCACTGGCGGTCGAGCGGGTCGCAGAGCGACGCGAGACGCGGTCCACGGGTCAGGAGACTGGCCTCAGAGCGTTCGGCTCGCAGGTCAGGAATCAGCGGGGATCCACGGATCACCGCGGTTCATCCGACCGGCGAAGCGGAGGCTCGAACGGAATGGATCGCAACGGCAACTCTCCCGGGTTGCGTTCGGCTGTGCGGATGGGTCGGCCCGAACTGGACGGCAACCCCGCGCTCCTGCATACCTTCGTGGAGGCGATGGGCGCGGATGCCGGCTGGCTGCTGGGCGTCGACGGCAATGGCGACGCGCCCGCCCTCATCTCGGCATGGGATCCGGACGGGCTCGGCGCGCCGCCGATGTGGCTCGGCGGCCGGTTCATGCGTCGCCTGCTCGAAAGCGAGCGCCCCACGGCAGCGTTCAACGCGGACCGCAGCAACGGCAATCGCATCGGCTTCGCGGTGGGCGCGCCAGTCAGCACGCCGAACGGACGTGGCGCCGCAATCTGCGCGGGGTTTGCGGCTGAACAGACCAAGACTCTCCCGAGCATGCTCTGGACAACGGAGCAGTTCGCCGTTGTGGCGGCTCTGCACCTGCAAGACGCCGGCGGATTTGCCCGGCTGGTCGCCGGCTCACGCCGGGATACGCTCACGGGATGCCTGACCTATGGCGGTCTCATCGATGCGATCGACAGCGAGGTCGATCGATCGGAGCGACGCGGACATCCACTGTCGTGTTGCTTCATCGACCTGTATGACTTCAAAGACGTGAACAGTCGCGATGGCCACGTAGCCGGGGACCGCGTCGTCGCCGCCGTCGGCGAGGCCCTGCGTAAGAGCGTCCGCGCATATGACCTCGTCGGGCGATTCCGCGGGGATGAGTTCGTCGTCCTGCTGCCCGAGACGAGCGAGAGGGATGCCCACCGCCTCGTCGAGCGTCTGTGTCAGGCCGCCCGCGACGCCGCCTGCGGCGCCGCGGGTATGCCGATCGATGCGGCGTTCGGCGAGGCGCAATGGCGGCCGGGGATGTCGACGGAAGATCTTCTCGACGCCGCTGATCGGAGCATGCGCCGGTCGAAGCACGTAACTCGATCGGCCGCCGGCAATGGCCGTCCCGGCTCCGGCTAGTCCCGAACGAACTGAGCGATCTCCTCTGCGAGGCGCTCGGGTTGGTCCTCTGAAACGAAGGTTCGCGAGTTCTCGATCCGGACGAGCCTCGCGGTCGGGATCTCGTCCGCGAGCCGCTCCGCGAAGCGGAGCTTGAAGAAGCGGTCCTCGGGCGCCCACGCGATCAGCGTCGGGCGGTTGAAGCTCTTCAGCTTCTCGGCCGCCTCGATCGTGTAGCGATTCGAGATGGACCGGAGGAACTTGATTGCATCGCGGCGCACCCCGCCGTCCGTCAGGTACGGGCGCACCCAGGAATCGAGGACGTCCGAGTCGATGTTTTCCCGCGAGATCAGCATCCCGTAGGCCAGGGGTCCTTTCTGCACCGTGCGGAGGCGAACCGGCTGGACGAGCGCGGTCAAGAGCCCCGGGACCTTCGCCGCGTACTGCATGGGACGGAAGAACGGCGGCAGGAAGTTCTCGTACGCGTCGCATGGCGTCAGCACGAGGCGCCCGAGCCGCTCCGGGTGGTTCGCGGCTACGAGCTGGGAGATCGCGCCGCCGGTGTCGTTGCCGACGAGCGTGACGTCGTCGAGCTCGAGGGCTGCGATGAAGTCGGCCAGGATCCTCGCGACGCCCGGAGGGCTGAGGTCGGCGTCCGCCCTCATCGCCTCGCGATGGGAGCCGAGCGGAAGGTCAGGGACGACGCATCGGAACTTGCCCTCTAAGAGGGGGGTGACCTTCCGCCACAGCGTTCCGTCCACCAGCAGGCCATGGGCGAACACGACCGTCGCGCCCGAACCCGAGTCGCGGTAGCGGATCCGTCCCGCGTCGAGATCCACCGTCTCAAGCGTGGTTGGTGCTGCGGCCATGGTGTCCTCCTCGGAGACTAGGTTACGTACAGGTGGTACGCAAGTAGCATACAGCTTGTATGAAAGTGGATACCACCCGCAGAACGCAGGCCGAGCGCTCCGAGGCAACACAGGCGGCGCTGATCTCGACGGCCCGGCGCCTCTTCGCCGAGCGCGGCTATTCGGGCGTCGGCACCGAGGAGATCGTGCGCGCGGCCGGAGTGACCCGCGGCGCGCTGTACCACCACTTCGACGGCAAGGCGGGTCTGTTCCAGGCGGTTTTCGAGCAGATCGAGGCCGAGCTTTCCGAGCGCTTCGCCGCCGAGGCCCTCTCGAAGCGGGATCCCTGGGAGGCGCTGGTCGCCGGGCTCGAGTTGTTTCTCGACGTCTGCCGCGAACCGGAGGTTCGCCAGATCGCGCTGCTCGACGCGCCGTCCGTGCTCGGCTGGACGACGTGGCGAGAGATCGAATCTCACTACAGCCTCGGCCTGATCCAGGCGGGGCTCCAGAACCTGATCGACGCGGGCATCGCCGAGCCGCAGCCGATCGACCCGCTCGCGCACGCGATGCTCGGGATGCTGACCGAGGCGGGCCTCTACGTCGCGGGGGCGGAGGACGCCGATGAGGCACGGGACGAGATGGGCCGCGTGCTCCGGGGCACGCTGGAAAGCCTTCGAGCGGGCTGACGTTCGCCGCTAGAATCGATCGAGATGAAGGCTGGGATCCACCCCGAATACACGCTCGCGCATGTGCGCTGCTCGTGCGGCAACGAGTTCTATACGCGTTCGACGAAGCCCGAGCTTCACGTGGAGATCTGCTCCGCGTGCCACCCCTTCTACACCGGCAAGCAGAAGCTGGTGGACACCGGCGGCCGGGTCGAGCGGTTCAAGCGCCGCGCCGCCCGCAGCCGTCGCTAGGTAAGGCGCGCCCGTGGCAGGGGACGGCGTGCGGGACCTCGAAGCGCCCGCTGATGGCGCGCCGGAGCTGAACGGCCGCCCAGCGCTTGCCGCGGCTCGCATGCCCGACGGCATGCCGGTCGCCAGCCGCGACGCCCCCGTGGGCGGCCAGGCGGTGCTGGAGGGCGTGATGATGCGCGGCGTCTCCACCTGGGCCGTCGCCGTCCGCAAGCCCGATGGCGAGGTCCAGGTGAGCTCGGAGCCCCTGGTCTCCTGGGCGAAGCGCAACCGGCTGCTCCGCTGGCCGGTCATCCGGGGTGTCGTCGCGCTCGCAGAGTCGCTGAAGATCGGCTTCCGGGCGCTCGCGATCTCGGCCAACGCGCAGATCGAGCCGGAGGAGGGCGAGGAGGAGCCCCCGGAGATCGGCGGCTTCACCTGGGGCGCGACCATCGTGCTCTCGCTGATCCTCGCGGTCGGCCTCTTCTTCGTTGTCCCCGTCGGCGCCACCAGCCTGATCAAGGACCAGCTGGGCTCCTCGGTCCTGTTCTGGCTTGTCGAGGGCATCCTGCGCACGGCGATCTTCATCGGCTATCTCGCCCTGATCAGCCGCCTCAACGACTTGCGGCGGGTCTTCGAGTACCACGGCGCGGAGCACAAGACGATCTCGTGCTTCGAGGCCGGCGACCGACTCACCCCCGCGCGCGCCGAGCGCTACTCGCGCCTTCACCCGCGCTGCGGCACCAGCTTCCTGCTCGTGGTCATGATCGTCGCGATCTTCGTCTTCGCCCCGCTCGGCCTGCCCGCCTGGTACTGGTTGCTGGCTTCGCGGATCCTCGGCATCCCGCTGATCGCGGGGATCTCCTACGAGGTCATCAAGTGGGCCGGCCGCAACCGCCGCAAGTCACTGGGTGCGGGCGATCATGTACCCCGGCCTCATGCTCCAGAACCTCACCACTCGGGAGCCCGACCGCGACCAGCTCGCCGTCGCGATCGCCTCCCTCGAGGCGGTGCTGGCGGTCGAGAACCCCGAGCAGGCAGCGCGCGAGACCGACATCGAGATCGTCGCCTAGCGGCGGCTGCCTGGTCGCCGCGTTGCAGCGGCTCTCGTCACACTAGAAAAACCGTGATCGACGAACTCGTCGAACAGATCCATGGCCGCTTCGCGGAGCTCGAGCGGCAGATGTCCGATCCCGAGGTGATCGGAGACCGCGAGCGCTACGCGGAGGTTGGCCGCGATTACCGCGAGCTCCAGCGTGCGCACGGGCTGGCCGAGGAATACACGCGCCTTCGAGACGACCTCGAGGGGGCGCGCGAGCTCCTGGAGGAGGATGGCGACGATCCCGAGCTGCGAAAGCTGGTCTCCGAGGCCCCGGAGCGGCTCGAGCGGCTGGCGGAGGAGATCCGCCTGGCGATGGTCGAGCGCGATCCCAACGACGACAAGAACGTCCTGGTCGAGATCCGCGCCGGCACCGGGGGCGACGAGGCCGCGCTGTTCGCGGGCGACCTGTTCAAGATGCTCACGCGCTACGCGGAGCTGCGCGGGTTTCAGACGGAGGTGCTCTCCTCCTCGCCGGCGGAGGTCGGCGGCTTCAAGGAGGTCACGTTCGCCATCAAGGGCGAGGGCGCCTACTCGATCTTCAAGTACGAAGGCGGGACCCACCGCGTCCAGCGGGTGCCGAAGACCGAGTCGCAGGGCCGTATCCACACGTCCACGGCGACGGTCGCGGTACTGCCCGAGGCCGAGGACGTGGAGGTCGAGATCGATCCCGCCGACCTCCAGATCGACGTCTACCGCTCGTCCGGGCCCGGAGGGCAGTCCGTGAACACGACCGATTCGGCGGTGCGCATAACCCACGTCCCGACTCAAATAGTCGTCTCGATGCAGGACGAGAAGTCCCAGCTCCAGAACCGTGAGAAGGCGATGCGCGTCCTCCGTGCCCGCCTCTACGACCAGAAGCTGGCCGAGCAGCAGGCCGAGATCGCCTCCGAGCGCCGCTCGCAGGTGGGGTTCGGAGAGCGCTCGGAGAAGATCCGCACCTACAACTTCCCGCAGGACCGGGTCACCGACCACCGCATCAAGCTGACGGCGAACAACCTTGACGAGGTGCTCACCGGCAACCTGCGCGAGTTCACGGACGCGCTCGCGGGCGAGGAGAAGCGGCGGCGCCTGGAGGCCCAGACGGCCGAGGCGGCGCCATGACCCGCGCCGCAGCGGGCCAGGTGCGTGAGGCGATCGAGGCGGCGAGCGACGCATTCGCCGCCGCGGGCGTGGACTCACCGCGCCTGGATGCGGAGGTCCTGCTGGCGGAGGCCACCGGCCGTGAGCGCGCCGAGCTCGCCGCCGATCCGGATGCCGCCGTCGATCCGGGCGCCGCGCGCCGCTTCGGGGCGATGGTGAGGCGGCGGGTCCGCCGCGAGCCGGTCGCCTACATCCTCGGGCGCAGGGGCTTTCGCCACCTGGAGCTCGCCGTGGATTCGCGAGCGCTGATCCCGAGGCCGGAGACGGAGCTGCTGGTTGAGATCGCGCTCGAGCTGAAGCCGAGCTCGGTGCTCGACGTGGGCACCGGCTCGGGAGCGGTCGCGCTTGCCGTCGCCGACGAGCTCCCCGGCGCCGAGGTGACCGCCACTGACACATCCGAGCCCGCCCTCGCGCTTGCCCGGGAGAACGCGGCGCGGCTCGGGCTCGGCGGTCGGGTGTCCTTCGAGCGCGGGACGGTGCCGCCCGGCAGGCGGTTCGACCTCGTCGTCGCCAACCTGCCGTACGTTCGCGAGGACGAGATGTCCTCGCTTGAGCCGGAGATCACCGAGTATGAGCCGCGCCAGGCCGTGGTCGCGGGCGAGGACGGCCTGGAGGCGATCTCCGTCGTGGCCGCGGCATCGTCGGCCGCCCTCACCGCAGAGGGGGCAATCGCGCTCGAGGTCGGCGCCGGCCAGGCCGGCACTGGCGGCCGAGCTCCTCGTGGACCTCGGGTTCGCGCAGGTCGAGGGCCGCCAGGACCTGGCGGGCATCCCCCGCATCGTGCTCGGTCGCATCTCCGCCTGATGGTCGTCTCCGTCGCGCGGGACGGCCCGGAGGCGGCCAGGGAGGCGCTCGACCGCTGCATCGCGGCCGGCGGCGTGGCGATCTTCCCGGCGGACACGCTCTACGGCCTCGCCTGCGACCCGCTGCGCTCCGACGCCGTCGAGCGCATCCACGCCCTCAAGGGCCGCGATGCGGGCAAGCCCTCGGCGGTGATGTTCTTCGCGCCGCTGGCGATGAGGGAGATCCTCTCCACGCTCGGACCGCGCACCCGAGAGGCACTCGGGGCGCTCCTGCCCGGGCCCGTCACGGCTGTCGTCGCAAACCCCGAGCACCGCTATCCGCTTGCCTGCCGCTCCGATCCTGAGCGCCTCGGCCTGCGGCTCATCGAGGGCCCGCTCGCGGGCGCCCGGTGCGCCCTCTTCCAGACCAGCGCCAACCGCAGCGGTCGAGCCGCCGCCGAGCCGCTTCGAGGACGTCGACCCCGCCATGGTCGCCGAGGTGGACCTGGCGATCGACGGCGGCGAGCTGGTCGGCTCGCCGTCGACGGTGGTGGACCTGACGCCCTGGACGACGGGGGCACGTGGAGGTGCTGCGGGAGGGCGCCATCGGCCGCGACGAGCTCGCGAGGCGTCTCCGAGAGCTTTGTCAACTCAGGTACGCCATAGCGTCCCTGGATTGCCAAAACCTTTGCCGGGGCGCTCGGGCGCTGCCCTCGGTGCGGCCGTTTGACGTCCTTAGCCGCCGCCCTCGGCTGACCGCGCCGCCTCCATCGCCTCGTCGAGCGTCGCGTAGACCTCGATGCGGTACGCCTTCTCGTCCCGGAGCTCCCAGACCTGGACCACCTTCTGGGCCGTCTCGATGCCCGTGGTCCGTCCTCTGGCCTTGAGCGTCACCGGCACCACGACGCGCTCCCCGACGGCGATGAAGTCAGTCGGGCTCGAAGCTCACACGGTCCATGACCTCGTAGAAGGACTCGAAGTACCGGCGGATCCCCTCGGGCCCGCGATAGGTGTCCGGCTCCGCCGCCAGCCCCGGGGGCGTCGTGACCTCGAACTCCGGATGGATGAGCGGTAGCAGCGCCTCCACGTCCCCATCGCGCATCGGCCCGAACCGCTCGCGCACCAGATCCGCGTTGGTCTCGCTCATCCCCCGGAGTATTGCCCGCCAGTGCCATTGCTATCTTCGAGCCGATGCTCGACCTCCCCGACGACTTCCAGACCGCGCCCCTCGCCGAGGTCGATCCCGCGATCGCGGAGGTGCTGAGGCGCGAGCTCCATCGCCAGCAGAACACGCTGGAGATGATCGCGTCGGAGAACTTCGTCCCCCAGGCGGTGCTGGACGCCGCGGGGTCGGTGCTCACCAACAAGTACGCGGAGGGCTATCCCGGGCGGCGCTACTACGGCGGCTGCGAGGAGGTCGACGTCGCCGAGCAGCTCGCGATCGACCGCGCCCTGGAGCTGTTCGGGGCCGAGCACGCGAACGTCCAGCCCCACGCCGGCGCCCAGGCCAACAACGCCGCCTACATGGCGATGCTGGAGCCCGGCGACACGATCATGGGGATGGCCCTCGACCACGGCGGGCATCTCACCCACGGGATGAAGCTGAACCTGTCGGGCAAGCTCTACAACGTCGTCGCCTACCACGTGCGGCGCGAGGACTACCTCTGCGACATGGAGGAGGTCGAGCGGCTCGCGCAGGAGCACAAGCCGAAGGTCATCGTCGCCGGCTGGTCCGCCTACCCGCGCCACCTCGACTTCGCCGCGTTCCGCGAGATCGCCGACTCCGTCGGCGCCAAGCTCATGGTCGACATGGCCCATTTCGCGGGGCTGGTGGCGTCCGGCGACCACCCGAGCCCGGTCCCGTCACGCGGACGTCACGACGACGACGATCCACAAGACCCTCTGCGGCCCGCGGAGCGGCATGATCCTCTGCAAGGAGGAGCTCGCCAAGGACATCGACCGGTCCGTGTTCCCCGGCAGCCAGGGCGGCCCCCTGATGCACATCATCGCTGGGCAAGGCCGTGGCTCTCGGGATCGCGCAGTCCGAGCCCTTCAAGGCCCGGCAGCGGCAAACGGTGGCCAACGCCCGGGCGTTCGCGGACGAGCTGATCGCCGGCGGGCATCGACGTGCTCACGGGTGGGACCGACGTCCACCTCGTGCTCGTCGACCTCGGCCCGACCGGGCTCGACGGCAAGACCGCCGAGAACCGGCTCGAGGAGGTCGGCATCACGGTCAACCGCAACGCGATCCCGTTCGACGAGCGCCCGCCGATGAACCCCTCGGGGCTGCGAATCGGCACTCCGGCCCTCACCACGCGCGGCCTCACCGAGGACGACCTGCGGGAGATCGCCCGCGTGATCTCCGTCGCCCTCTCGGATCGCTTCGAGGCCTGAGAAGGACGCGCTTTCGGAGCGCACCGGCGCGCTGATGGAGCAGTACCCGCTCTACCCGCAGCTCTCCGCGACGCCGGTCTAGCTCGCTTAACGCGACAATATGACCATGCCCGGGATCGGGGAGACCCTGCGCGAGGCGCGCACGGCGGCCGGCATCCAGCTCGACGACGCCGAGCGCACGATCCGGATCCGGATCCGGTACCTCGACGCGCTCGAGAACGAGGAGTGGGACGTGCTGCCGGGCGACGCCTACGTCCGCGGCTTCCTCCACACCTACGCCGACTTCCTCGGCCTCGACGGGGCGGAGCTCGTGGACGAGTACGACCGCCGGGAGGCCCCTGTCCAGGCGGAGCGGCCGGTGGACCTGCCCTTCGAGCCTCCCCGCCGGGCTGGCGGCGGCAACCCCACCATGCGCCGGATCGGCTGGGGCGCGATCGCCGTCGCCGCCGCCCTCGCCGCCCTGTTCATCGTCCTCGGGATCACCGGGGGCTCAAGCGAGAGCCCGAAGAAGCATCACCACCACCATGGCGGGGGCAAGCAGAGCTCGGCTGCCACCTCGACGACCACCACGACCACCCCGTCGGAGGCGACGGTCTCCCTGACGCCGACCGGCACGGTGTGGGTCTGCCTCGTCGACCAGACGGGGAAGCCGCTCGTCAACGGCGAGACCCTGACCACGGGCGACACCCGCGGGCCGTTCAAGGCCAAGGACATGCAGCTCACGCTGGGAAACGGAGAGATCCAGGATCCAGCTGAACGGCAAGCAGGTCCCGGTTCCGTCGGCGGCGAACCCGGTGGGCTTCGACCTGACGCCGCAGGGCGCGAAGCCTCTTTCCACCGCCGACAGCCCGACGTGCGCGTAGCGGGCGGCATGCCCCTGCAGACCGACCTCGACCGAGTGCCCCTCGGGGACGGGCCGACTCCGGTCCGTGAGCTCACGGGACTGGGGGCGAGCCGCGGCGAGGCTCCGGTCTGGATCAAGGACGACGGCGCGTACAGCGGCGTCGGAGGCAACAAGGCGCGCAAGCTCGAATGGCTCCTCGCCGACGCACGCCGGCGCGGCAAGAGCACGATCCTGACCGGGGGTGCGACGGGAACGAACCACGGCCTGGCGACGGCGGTCTTCGCCGGCCGGCTCGGCATGCGGACGGTGCTCGTCCTGGCCCCGCAGCCGGAGACCGACCACGTGCGCGCCCAGCTCGCGCGGCTCCGCGCCTCGGGCGCGGAGATCCACATCGCCCCGGGCTTCTACACGTCGTTTCTCGCTCGCCGCGTGGCTGACCGCAGCGAGGGCCGGCCCCGGGCTGCGAACGCCGTACCTCGTGCCCCCGGGCGGCTCGACGCCCCTCGGCTGCGTCGGCTACGTCCGCGCGGCGCTCGAGCTCCGCGACCAGGTCGTCGCGGGCGAGCTGCCGGAGCCATCCCACATCGTCGTCGCCCTGGGGAGTGGCGGGACGGCGGCCGGCCTCCTCGCCGGCCTCTGGCTCAGCGGGCTGCGGTCGCGCCTCCTCTGCGTCGTCGTGAGCGACGCGATCCGGCTCGAGGCCCGCGGCGTCGCGCGGCTGGCCCGCCGGACGCTTGCGGCTCCTCGAACGAGCACGGCGCCGATGCCGCCGCGGCCACGACCGCCGGCACGCTGAAGCTCGAGCGGCGCTGGATCGGGCGCGGATACGGCCACTCGACCCCCGAGGCCGAGCGCGGCGATCGAGCTCTTCGCCGAGCGTGAGGATGTGACGCTCGACCCGGTCTACACGGCGAAGACGGTCGCCGCCCTCCTCGACCTGAACGCCGGCGGCGCCCTCGGTGAGGGCCCGGTCCTGTACTGGCACACCTACAGCTCGCCGGCTCTGAGTTAGCCCCCGCCATCAGCGGGTGAAGGTCTGGGTCGACTGCACGGCGCGCCGCGCACCCGCTGGTCCTGCGGCCGATCATCGAGCGGCTGCGAAACGCCGGCCACGACGTCCACGTGACGGCGCGGGAGTACGGGCAGACCCTCGGCTACTCGACCTGCACGGCTTCCCGTACACGCTGGTCGGGCGCCACGCCGGCGCGTCGCGCGTCCGCAAGCTCATGCGGATGATCCAGCGCTCCATCGGGATGCGCCGTTTCGGGCGCCGCCGGGACTATCAGCTCGCGCTCGCGCACGGCTCCTACGATCTCGCGATCGCCGCCCGGCGGCTCGGCATCCCGGAGGCGAACATGCACGACTATGAGTTCGCCGTGCTGCAGCATCGAATCGGTTGTCGCCTCGCGACGCGGGTCATATTCCCGGAGGCGGTTCCCCCCGAGCACCTGCGTCGCTTCGGCGTCGGGCCCGAGAAGCTGCGCCAGTATCCGGGCCTGAAGGAGGAGTACTACCTCAGCGACTTCGAGCCCGACGCGACTGTCCTGGACCGCCTGGGGGTGGACACCGGCCGCGTCGTGGTCGTGGTCCGCCCCCCACCGGACGTCTCCCTGTACCACCGAAAGTCAAATCCCCTGTTCCCCCAGGTCCTCGCGCGTGCCGGGAATGCCGAGGAGGTGTGCGCAGTCGTCCTGCCGCGCACCGACGCCCAGCGAAAGTACGTGCAGGGGCTCGCACTGCCCTCGGTGATCGTCCCTGACCACGCCGTCGAGGCGCAGAGCCTGGTCGCGCTCGCGGACCTGGTGGTATCCGCCGGCGGCACGATGAACCGCGAGGCGGTGGCGCTCGGCACGCCCGTCTACACGACGTACGGCGGACGGCTGGGCGGCGTGGACGAGTGGTTGATCCGCACCGGACGGCTCCGCCCCCTCACGGATCCACGAGCGCTGGAATTCGAGAAGCGCGCCGCCGGAGGCCAGCGCACCCGCCGGGACCCGCAGCTGCTGGTCGATCTCGTTCTGGGCACCGTTGGGTGAACCGTTCCGTGGATCCCGGTGCTCCGCGGGGAGCGACACCGCCACCGCAGGCGGTCGAGGGCGAGGAGCTGGCCAAGCAGTACGCGGGGATGGCCCATGCGTACGAAGGCCGCCGTGTCGACGCGGCGCTGCGCTCGCTGGACGTGATGATCTCGGCCTCCACGCTCTTGGTCCTCTCTCCGATCCTCGCCATCGTCGCCGGCGTGATCTGGGTGGCCTCCGGGACGCCGGTTCTGTATCGAGGCGAGCGGGTCGGTCGCGCCGGCGATGTCTTCGAGATGTTCAAGTTCAGGACCCTTGCCCCGGATGCCGAGCGGCGGCTGGGTCCCTATCTGGGGCCGGAGCTCACAGTTCGAACCGAGGCGGAGGTCACGTCGGTGGGGCGGGCGCTGCGAGCGACCCACCTCGACGAGATTCCCCAGTTATGGAACGTGCTGAGAGGAGACATGAGCATCGTGGGCCCGCGTCCGATTCGCCCCCCCTTCTTCCTGGAGCTGTGTGAGCGCATCCCCCAGTACTGGCAGCGCCTGGTGATCCGGCCGGGAGTCACTGGATTCGCGCAGACGAGGATCTCGCGGGAGGAGACGTGGGCGGACAAGCTCGCCCACGACATGGAGTACATAGCGGACCGGTCGATCCGGCTCTACATCCGGGTGATCCTGGCGACCATCTGGCGCGTCCTGACGAGGATCGCGCGCCGGGAGGACTCCACGCCCACCTTCGGCGGCTGAGCAGCCGACCGGCGGGAGGTCCCGGATACGTGGGGCCGCGACCCTAGACTGCGCCCATATGTGCGGTATTTGCGGCCTGATGACCCTTGACGGGTCGAGCCCGGATCCCACCGTGCTTCGCCGCATGAGCGGGGCACTCGCGCACCGGGGCCCCGACAGCGAGGGCATCGAGGTCGACGGGCCCGCCGGGCTTGCGGCCAGGCGGCTGGCGATCATCGATCTCGAGCACGGCGACCAGCCGATCGCCGACGAGCATGGCCGCCATCGGGTCGTGCAGAACGGCGAGATCTACAACTACCGGGCTCTCCGGCGCGAGCTCGAGCGGGCGGGGCACCGATTCGCGACCCAAAGCGACACCGAGGTTCTCGTGCACCTGTACGAGGAGAGAGGGCTCGACTTCGTGCGCTCGCTGCGCGGGATGTTCGCGATTGCAGTGTGGGACCCCGGCCGCCACCGCCTCGTCCTCGCTCGCGATCGCTTCGGCATCAAGCCGCTGTACTACCAGCAGGCGGATGACGCGTTCTCGTTCGCGTCCGAACTGAAGGCGCTCTTCGAGCAGCCCGATTTCGACCGGCGCATCGACCTCGACGCCGTCGAGAGCTACCTCGCGTTCAACTCGATCCCGGCGCCGATGACCATCTTCCAGGGTGTCCGCAAGCTCCCGGCGGGGCATCTGCTCGTCCACGACGGAGACCGCGTGTCCCTCATCCCGTACGCGCGGCCCAGGCCCGAGCCGGCCGGCGCTCTGCGGTCAGAGCCCCGTGACGAGCTCGCCGAGGAGCTGCGCGACCGCCTGCGGGACTCAGTTCGGGCGCACCTCGTCGCGGATGTCCCCGTGGGCGTCCTGCTGTCGGGTGGCGTCGACTCCGCCGCGTTGACCGCGCTCGCCGCACAGGAGACCTCTGGAACAGTGAGCACGTTCTCCATCGGATTCGAGGAGGAGTCGTTCGACGAGCTCGACGGCGCCCGCCTGGTCGCGGAGCGCTACGGAACCGATCATCACGAGCTCGTCGTCAAGCCAGATGCCGCGACTCTCCTTCCGCGGTTGGTCGAGGCATTCGACGAGCCCTTCGCGGACTCCTCTGCTTTGCCCACCTATCTGGTCTCCGAGCTCGCCGCCGGATCGGTGAAGGTGGCGCTGTCGGGAGAGGGTGGAGACGAGCTCTTCGGCGGCTACTACACCTACGTCGCCGATCAGCTCGCGGCCCGGCTCGGCCCCGCCATGCGCCCGGTCCGCCCGCTGATCGAGTGGCTGCCGAGCTCCTCGGCGAAGGTGAGCTTCGACTACAAGGCGAAGCGATTCGTGCGCGGCGCGCATCTTCCCCCGGTCGAGCGCCATCACGCTTGGAGGGAGATCTTCTCGTCCGACCGGCGCACGGAGCTGGTCGATCGGCGCCGTGACGGCGTCGCGGACCCGCTCGACCTGTACAGGGACCGCTACGCGGACACTGCCGGAGCCGAGCCGCTGGCGCGCCTCCAGGATCTCGACCTCGGCATCTATCTGGTCGACGACCTGCTCGTGAAGACGGACCGCGCGAGCATGGCCCACTCGCTGGAGGCGCGGGTCCCGTTCTGCGATCCCGTGGTCGCGGAGCTTGCGCTCGCGTTGCCCACGAAGCTGAAGGTCCGCGGTTTCGCGAAGAAGCGGCTCTTGCGCCAGGCGGTCGCACCGCTGCTGCCCCGGGCGATCGTCCGAGGAAGGAAGCGGGGGTTCTCCATTCCGCTGGCGGCATGGCTTCGCGGCGAGCTCGAGCCATTCGCGCGGGAGATCCTCGAGGCTGACAACCTGCGCCGGCAGGGACTCCTCCGCCCTGAGCCCGTCCAGCGCCTCCTGGACGATCACGTCAGCGGCAGGGAGGATTTCAGTCGCCAGATCTGGGGCCTCATGAGCCTGACCCTGTGGATGGAGAGATACGGCCGAGTGGGCGGGAGCACGGTCCGATGCTGATCGAGGGCAGGCCAAGCGTCCTCGACGCCCTGTTCGCGTTCGGGGTCGCCCTCTTCCTCACGTGGCTCCTGGTTCCGCTCACCGAGCGCCTCGCGCGGCGGGTCGGCGCCATCGACCAACCGCGGGAGCGGAGCCTGCACCAGGTGCCGACTCCGAAGCTGGGCGGCCTCGCCATCCTCGCCGGAGCCGTCGTCGCCATGGTCCTCTTCCTGCCGTGGGTCTCGGCGACGAGGGCCGTGATCGCGGGCGCGGGGGTGATCGCCGCCGTCGGCGTCGCGGACGACCTGTTCGAGCTGGGAGCGGTCCCGAAGCTCATCGGGCAGGTCGTATCCGCAATGTTCCCCGTGTTCGCAGGGGTCGCCGTCTTCAGCTTCACGCTCCCGTTCCTCGGGCGCGTGGGACTCGACCACATCCTCTTCCACGACGTCTTCCTGCTCGGGAACGTGAAGGTGGGGCACCTGCTGACGATCGTCGGCTTCGTGGCCGTCATGAACATCATCAACTTCATCGATGGCGTGGACGGCCTCGCCGCGGGAGTCTGCGTGATCGCCTCCGCGACCTTCGCCGCCATCGCACTGTCCCTCAACCGCACGGGCGCCGGCGTGTTGGCGGCGCTGACCGCGGGGGCATCCCTGGGCTTTCTTCGGCGCGGCTTCCCGCCCGCGTCGAGCTTCATGGGGGACACCGGCTCCAACCTGCTCGGCTACCTGCTGGCAGCGGTGACTGTCCTGGGATCGCTGAAGACGAACGCGGTCGTCGCCCTGTTCTTCCCCCTGTGCGTCCTGGCGGTGCCGATCCTGGACTCCGGCTTCGTGATCGCGAAGCGGATCAAGCACCGGCAGCCGATCTACGCCGCGGACCGGTCTCATTTCCATCACCGAATGGCCAACATCGGCTTCTCGCAGCGCCGCACGCTTGCCTACCTGTACGGCTGGGCGCTGGTGCTCGCCGGGCTGGCGCTTGCGCTCCGCTTCGTCCCGTACAGCGACAACCACGGCCATTTCGACCCGCTCTGGACGGCAATCATGGCCGCGTTCGGAATCGCCGCGATCGCCGCGAGCATCTACCTACTCCTTGCGCTCGAGATCCTGAAGCTGCGCATGTCCCGGTTCCGGGAGCTGGTGGGCCTCGGGGTGCCGGTGTCGCGGCCGGAGGAGGTGGACTCGGGCGTCGCCCGGGAGCTGGAGACGGGCACCTTCCCGGCCGTCGATCCGGACACCGGGGAGTTCATGGCCGTGGAGCGCGACCGCTGAGCCTGGTCAGGGAGTGTGCCGAAGGGCACTAGGACCCAGGATCGGGCGCGGTCGGTTTTGGATATATTCGCCCCGCCGCCTGGCACCGGCGTCCGCCGGGCCTGCGCGGCTATCTCTTCCTTTGGAGCAGTTCCGATTGTTTCGTCCCGATTTCGAGACCCCGAATGACCGAGACCCCGCCTGGGGGGGCGGATGCCGCGGCGGCCGGAGCCATGCTCATCGCCGCGATGCTGGTTTGCGGTGCGGCAGGGTACGGGCTCGGCTTGGTGGTGGGCCTTGCGGTCCCCCTCGGACTCGCCGGCCTCTTCGTGGGGCTCGTCGTGGGGTTTGCCCTTGTCTACGCTCGCTTTAGACGGCTCTAGCACCGTCCCCAGCCGAGGTCGCGCGGGGACGGCGCTTCGGTACGCCGACCTGGGGCTGCTGGCAGGAGCGCTGCCGGCCTTCATCGTCGCCGGCTGGCCCCTCCTGGGCTATGCGGTCGCCGCGGCTGCGTGGCTCGCGGCGCGCGGAATCGAGTACGCGGCCAGGCGACGCGCCACCCGCTCGATGGCCGGTGGAGATCGCCGGACCGCACTCGGCACGATGGCCGCGGCAACGCTCGGGCGGGTGTGGTTGATCGCGCTCGCCGTGCTCCTCGTGGGCCTCGCCGAGCGCGAGGCCGGGCTGGCGGCCGCGCTTCTCAGCCTCGCTCTGTTCACGGTGTACATGGGCGCCAAGGTGCTTGACCGGCTGCTGTATCCCGAGGAGGGTCAGGGATGAGGACCCGCAACAAGGTTCTGATCGCGGTGGGCGTCTACATCCTCGTGCTGATCGTGCTCGCGGTCGCCTTCGGCAGCGCGGGCAAGAACGACGAGTTCCAGCCGCAGAACGAGTTCAAGCTGCCGGCGTGGGTCCCGATCAAGGTCTTCGGCATCGACATGTCCATCAACCGGGCCGTCCTGTACCTGGCTCTCGGGACGGCGCTCACGATCATCACCATGACCTGGATCGCCCGGCGGATGCAGCAGAAGCCGAACCGGGTTCAAATGGCCGTGGAGACCGCGTACGACCTGACCCACGACAACATCACCGGCCAGAACCTCGAGGGCAAGTACGCGACGAAGTGGTTCCCCTTCTGCGCAACGCTCTTCTTCTTCATCTGGTTCGCGAACATGCTGGGCTACGTCCCGCTGCCCACCAACTCCGAGGAGACGGTGAGCATCTTCGGGCTCCACGTGCCGACCTTCGCCCTCTACGCGGCCACCGCCAACATCTCGGTGCCGCTGATGCTCACGCTCATGGTCTGGTTCTCCTACAACATCGAGGGGGTCAGAACCCACGGCTTCGTCGGCTACTTCAGGACCTGGCTGCCCCCCGGCCTCGAGGACATGAACCCGATGGGCAAGGCGGCGATCTTCATGATCGAGGTGATCTCGCACTTCGTGCGGCTGATCTCGCTCTCCGTGCGACTCTTCGCCAACGTCCTCGCCGGCCACCTGCTGATCCTGTTCATGGCCGGAGGGCTGGCCGTGCTGCTCGGGCTCGCCGCCCTGGGCGCCCTGACCTTCCCCATGGCGTTCGCGTTCTACATCTTCGAGGTGGTCCTGATCGCCACCCTGCAGGCATTCATCTTCTCCATCCTCACCGCTATCTATCTCGGAGGCGCGACCTCCGCGAGTCACTGAGATGCGTCAAGAAACAAAAGGAGTTCACTAATGGTTGACCCACTAGCCGCGTCGAGCGGCGTCACCGACAGCGGGATCACCGATGCCGGCAAGGCGATCGCCCTCGGCGTCGGAGCCGGGCTTGGCTCCATCGGCGCCGGCATCGGCATCGGCTTCATCTTCGGCAAGGAGATCGAATCCGTCGCCCGCCAGCCCGAGATGAAGGACGAGCTGCAGGCGATCCGCTGGCTCGGCTTCGCGCTCACCGAGGCCGTGGCCTTCTACACGTTCATCTTCGGCCTGATCGCCTTCTTCCTCTAGGCCGCATTGGGGGCGATCGATCAGATGGCGGCATCGATTCCACTCGCCAGCGGGAGCGGCAACTTCCTGGTCTCGCCCGCGCTTGGGCTGATGATCTGGACGCTGCTCGCGTTCGGGCTGACCCTGTTCGTCCTCTCTCGGCTCGCGCTGCCGCGGATCGGCGAGGCGCTCGAGAAACGCGCCAACGCCATCCGGGACAGCATCGACGCGGCCGAGAAGCAGCGCGCGGACGCCGACCGGCTGCTCGCCGAGTACCGCGAGCGCCTCAAGGAGGCGCGAGAGCAGGCGGACGACATCGTCGCGCGAGCCCGCAAGGCCGCCGAGGCGGCCGAGGCCGAGGCGACGGCGTCCGGCCGCTCCAAGCGCGAGGAGCTCGTCGCCGCCGCACGTCGCGACATCGAGCTGGAGACCAAGCGCTCCCTGGACCGGATTCGCAAGGAGGTCGCGGACCTGACCGTGCTCGCGACGGAGAAGGTGACTCGCAAGACACTCGACTCCGACGACCACAAGCGCCTGATCGACGACGCCCTGAAGGAAGTGGACTTCTCGGCCCTGGCCCCGGCGGGGAGTACGGAGGAGCAGTGACCTCGTCCCTCAACAGACCGCGCCGCCCCCGGACGCGAAGCGGAGGAGGCGGCGCGTAGTGGAAGAGATCGCTCGCGTGTATGCCGAGGCGATGTTCGAGGTCGCCCGGGACAAGGGAAAGCTGGACGAGATCCACGAGCAGCTCGGCCAGGTCGCTGACGCGATCGCAGCCAACCGCGATTTGCAGGTGTTTTTGTTCAGCCCATACTTCTCGTCGGCGGAGAAGCGCGAGGGCACGAGCAGGGTCGTCTCAGGCGCTGAGCCGGAGCTCGTCAACTTCCTGGAGCTGCTCGCGGAGAAGCACCGCATGCCGGCGATCTTCCGCATCCGCCGCCGGTTCGACGACATGTGGGCGAAGGAGGAGCGACGCCTGAAGGTGAGGCTGACCAGCGCCGTCGACCTGCCATCGGACCTCGTCCAGCAGGTCGGACGCGAGATCTCCGAGCAGACCGGCCAGACCATCGAGCTGGAGACCGACGTGGACGAGAACGTCCTCGGTGGGATCGTCCTTCAGGTTGGCAACATGGTCCTGGACGCGAGCGTTCGCAACAGGCTGGAAAGACTGAGAAAGGAAGTCGCCAAGGCGGCATAGGGCCGCCAAAGGCGGCCGCAAGAGATTGAAACCAAGGAGCTGACTGCGTTGGAGATCAAGCCGGACGAGATTGCGAGCATCCTCAGGGAGCGAATCGAGGGGCTCGAGACCGAGGGCGCCGACCTCGCCGAGGTGGGGACCGTGCTGTCGGTCGCCGACGGCATCGCGCGCGTGCACGGTCTCGACAACTGCATGTCGCTGGAGATGCTCGAGCTGCCGCATGACGTGACCGGGCTGGCGCTGAACCTCGAGGAGGACAACGTCGGCGTCGTGCTGTTCGGCGACTGGGACAAGATCGTCGAGGGCGATACCGTGAAGCGAACCGGCAACCTGCTCGAGATCCCGGTGGGGGAGGGGCTCCTCGGCCGCATGGTCGATCCGCTCGGCCGACCACTTGACGACAAGGGGGACGTCTCGTCGAGCGAGACCCGACCCGCCGAGTTCAAGGCGCCGGGCGTGGTGCAGCGCCAGCCCGTGAACACGCCGGTCCAGACCGGGCTCAAGGCCATCGACGGAATGATCCCGATCGGCCGCGGCCAGCGCGAGCTGATCATCGGCGACCGCCAGACTGGGAAGACCTCGGTCGCGATCGACACGATCATCAACAACAAGGACAAGGACCTGGTCTGCATCTACGTCGCGATCGGCCAGCGCATGTCCACCGTCGTCCAGGTGATGGAGATGCTGGAGGAGAACGGCGCGATGGAAAACACGATCATCGTCGCTGCCGCGGCTGACGAGGCCGCCCCGATCAAGTACATGGCGCCGTACGCGGGCTGCGCGATGGGCGAGCACTTCCTTTACAACGGGAAGGACGCGCTCTGCGTCTACGACGACCTCACCAAGCACGCGTACGCGTACCGGCAGATGTCACTGCTGCTTCGCCGCCCGCCGGGCCGCGAGGCCTACCCGGGCGACGTGTTCTACCTGCACTCGCGCCTCTTGGAGCGCGCGGTGCGGCTGAACGAGGAGCTCGGAGGGGGGTCGCTGACG
The DNA here is from genome assembly GCA_963829735.1 of uncultured Actinomycetes bacterium. Taxonomy (GTDB): domain Bacteria; phylum Actinomycetota; class Thermoleophilia; order Solirubrobacterales; family 70-9; genus AC-56. Next base: position 3,048 of record CAWHJT010000011.1, on the reverse strand, counting down.
GCGCTGCCGATCATCGAGACGCAGGCGAACGACGTGTCGGCGTACATCCCGACCAACGTCATCTCGATCACCGACGGCCAGATCTTCCTCGAGGCCGACCTCTTCTACAAGGGGACGCGTCCCGCGATCAACGTGGGCATCTCGGTCTCGCGGGTGGGAGGCGATGCGCAGACGAAGGCGATGAAGCAGGTCGCCGGAAAGCTGCGGCTGGACCTCTCGCAGTACCGCGACCTCGAGGCCTTCGCGCAGTTCGGCTCCGAGCTCGACCCCGAGACGCAGCGGTCGCTGGCCCGGGGCGAGCGGCTGGTCGAGATGCTGAACCAGAAGGAGCGCAAGCCGCTGTCGGCGGCCGATCAGGTCGCGTCGATCTACGCCGGCACGGGCGGCTACCTGGACCGCATCCGGACTGATCGGGTGCAGGAGTTCCTCGACCGGCTGCTGTCGGGGCTGCATTCCGACAACGGCGACCTGATGAAGCGGATCAACGAGTCCGGCGAGCTCTCCGACTCAGACGATAAGGCGCTGGGCGAGGCGATCGCGGAGGCCATCGACGACTTCGGCCCGAACTTCGACGAGGAGGGCAACCCCCTCGAGGAGGGCGAGTCCGACCGGGTGCGCGAGCACCGCCCCGACGACGAGGACGCCGAGGCCAAGACCGAGGTCCAGGACTCCGAGGAGGAGCCTGAGCGCGAGGAGGTTCCGGCATAGCCACCCAAAAGGAAGTCAAGAACCGCATCTCCTCGGTCAAGAACATCCACAAGATCACCCGGGCGATGGAGATGGTGGCCGCGGCGCGCCTGCGGCGCGCCGAGCAGCGGATCGCCGCGATGCGCCCCTACGCGCAGGCGATCCGCAAGATGGCGCGTCAGGTCTCCGAGGCCGCGGTCGGCACCGTGCCGCGGATCCCGCTGCTCGAGGAGCGCGAGACCACCGAGACCGTAGGGCTGCTGCTGGTGACGGGCGATCGCGGCCTTGCGGGCGCCTTCAACACCCAGATCATTCGCGAGGGCCTGCGCCTCAAGCGCGAGCTCAGCGACGAGGGATCCCGGGTCACCTTCTCGGTCGTCGGCCGGCGCGGCAACTCGACGATGCAATTCCGCGGCGAGGACGTCGCCCACTCCTACCTGGGGTTCACGGACCGGCCGGCGTTCAGCAACGCGCGCGAGATCTCACACGACCTGATCCAGGGCTACGTCGACGGCGAGCTCGACCGGGTCGACCTGGTCTACAACCGGTACGTGTCGCCGCTGACGCAGTACGTGCGGCGCCAGACGCTGCTGCCACTCGAGGAGGCCGAGGTGTACGGCGAGGGACTGCCAGATCCCGAGCAGCCCGCCGACGAGGACCTCGCCGAGGCCCACATGAAGGGATCGTGGTTCTACGAGCCCGAGCCGGAGGAGCTCCTGCCGATGCTGTTCGAGGAGTACGCGTCCCTCTCCGTCTACCGGGCGCTGCTCGAGTCGGCGGCCTCGGAGCACGGCGCGCGGATGACCGCGATGCGGAACGCCGCGGAGAACGCGCAGGACATGATCTCCAACCTCACACTGGAGATGAACCGGGTGCGCCAGGCGGAGATCACTCAGGAAATCTTGGAAGTCGTAGCGGGCGCCGAAGCCCTCGGATAAGGAGACAAATGGCTGAGAGCAACGGAAACGGTCAACGCGTCGGGACGGTCGAGCAGGTGACGGGCGTCGTCGTCGACGTCGCCTTCCCCGACGAGGACCTGCCCGAGATTTACCACGCGCTCAAGATCGAGGTGCCCGAGGGAGACGGTCGCGACGCGATCGACCTGGTGCTCGAGGTCGAGCAGCATCTCGGCGACGACCGGGTCAAGGCGGTCGCCATGGACGCCACCGACGGCCTGCGGCGCGGCGACAAGGTCACGGACACTGGCGGACCGATCACGGTCCCGGTGGGCGAGCAGACGCTCGGCCGCATCTTCAACCTTCTCGGAGACCCGATCGACGAGGGCGAGCCGGTCACCGGCGACACCCGCTGGCCGATCCACCGTGCCGCGCCCGAGGTGGAGGACCTAACGCCCACGCAGGAGATCCTCGAGACCGGCATCAAGGTCGTGGATCTGCTCGCGCCCTATGCGAAGGGCGGCAAGGTGGGCCTGTTCGGCGGCGCCGGCGTCGGCAAGACGGTCCTGATCCAGGAGCTGATCCGCAACATCGCGGAGGAGCACGAGGGCCGGTCAGCGTTCTGCGGCGTCGGCGAGCGGACGCGCGAGGGCAACGACCTGTGGCTCGAGATGAAGGAGTCCGGGGTCCTCGACCGCACGATGCTCGTCTTCGGCCAGATGAACGAGCCGCCGGGCGCGCGCCTGCGTGTCGCGCTCTCGGGCCTGACGATGGCCGAGTACTTCCGCGAGGAGGGCGGTCAGGACGTGCTGCTCTTCATCGACAACATCTTCCGGTTCGTGCAGGCGGGCTCGGAGGTGTCGGCGCTGCTCGGTCGGATGCCGTCGGCCGTCGGCTACCAGCCCACGCTCGAGACCGAGATGGGCGAGCTCCAGGAGCGGATCACCTCGACCCAGCAGGGCTCGGTGACCTCGATCCAGGCGATCTACGTGCCGGCCGACGACCTCACCGACCCTGCGCCGGCGTCGGTGTTCGCGCACCTCAACGCCACGACGACGCTCTCGCGGCAGATCTCCGAGAAGGGGATCTACCCCGCGGTCGACCCGCTCGACTCGACCTCCACCATCCTCAAGCCGGAGATCCTCGGCGAGGACCACTACCGCACGGCCACGGAGGTCCAGGAGGTGCTGCAGCGCTACCGGGAGCTGCAGGACATCATCGCGATCCTCGGGATCGAGGAGCTCTCCGACGAGGACCGGCTGACCGTCAACCGCGCCCGCAAGATCGAGCGCTTCCTTTCGCAGCCGTTCTTCGTTGCCGAGGCGTTCACCGGGCGAAGCGGCGAGTACGTGCCGGTGACCGAGACGGTTCGCGGCTTCCGCGAGATCCTCGACGGCGAGCACGACGACCTGTCCGAGCAGGCCTTCTACATGAAGGGAACGATCGACCAGGTCGTCGAAGACGC